>JADFDM010000010.1 GCA_018262795.1 Sphingobacteriales bacterium
TGAAAATCGCCACCTTCGCCAAGCGCCAAAACGTCAGGCTGTGAAATAACCCCCTCTTTGGTTTTTACCGGCAAAAAAACCTTCATAGGCTTTTTGTATAGAGCGATTCAAAGCGATTTGAGCTTGCTGTTTTTCAGGAGATACTTACACCCTCTCGAGACGTATCCGAAAGCCACTTAGTTTCGTCCGGCTTCGGTCATTTGCCCCAAAGCAGGAGTCCTTCGGAGAAAGAATTGTATAAAAAATTGATTGAAACTTTGCCACAAGCAAATAAGGGAACGAAAAACGTCTTTGCCTACCTCTTAAAGCAGGTAAATGGGCAGCGTAAAAATCCGAAAATAAAGGGGGAGGGCAATATGAATTATAGGCACTATGATAATATCTAAAAACATGCTTACAACTGCAAATGAGTGGGATTTATGATTTTGTCCTGCGGTCTTTCCTTTTTAATCCTCACTTATTCCTTTACTTCGCGATAAACTACAATCATGCGTACAGCTTTTCCGTTTGGCCATATTCTATTTGCAATAATATTTCTTGCTTCCTGTAGCGGTGGCAGGCAAAAACAACAAGAACAAAGAGAAGGAAAGGGCGGCATCAAGTACGGAGGCGTGTTCCGGTATAATGAAACTGAATTCTTTAAAAGCCTTTATCCGCTCAGTATCACCGAGGTGGTGGGGCATCGCATCACTACCCAAATTTATGAAGGGCTGGTGCGCTTAAATCCGAAAGACCTGACGGTAGAGCCGCAACTCGCTAAAAGTTGGGACGTGGACAGCACCGCCACCGTTTATACCTTTCATCTTCGCAAAGGAGTTTTCTTTCACGATGACCCCTGTTTCCCGAACGGTAAAGGACGCGAAGTAACGGCTCCTGATTTTGAATATTGCCTCACCTTGCTTTGCACGCCCGACTCTAAAAACAATGGCTTTAGTTTCTTCCGCGACATTGTGAAAGGGGCTACCGCTTATTACGAAGCGCTGCAAAACAAACAAAGCCCTGAAGGCGGAGTAGCCGGCATTCAAGTGCTCAACGACTCTACCCTTCAAGTTACTTTGCAGCAGCCCACAGCCGATTTTCTGGAGCGGATGGCTTTGCCCTTTACTGCGGTTTTCCCTAAAGAAGCAGTGGATTATTACAAGAACGATATCCTTCGTCACACGGTTGGCACCGGCCCATTTTATCTCAAAGCGATGAAGGATAATGAAACGGTAATTTTGGCGCGCAACGAACAGTATTGGGGCAAAGATGAATTTGGCAATCAGTTGCCGTACTTAGATGGCGTAAAGGTTTCTTTCATTAAGGAAGATAAAACGGATATGCTGGAATTTTTGAAAGGAAACTTTGACATGAAGTATCGTTTGCCTTTTGACATGATTGACGATATATTGGACGAAAACAATCAGCCCAAAGGCGAGTACAAGAAATATATTTTCCAAAACAAGCCGGAATTGAGCAATCAGTTTTATGGCTTTTTGATTCCCGATAAAACTTTTGGAAATAAGAATGTGCGCTTGGCCTTTAACTACGCTATTGACCGCACTAAAATTGTGGACTACTCTGCTAAAGGAGAAGGCACTCCTGCCATTTATGGATTTGTGCCATTGGGAATGCCGGGCTATGACAATACTTTGGTGAAGGGGTACACTTTCGATCTGAAAAAAGCAAAAGATTATATGGCCAAAGCCGGATATCCGAATGGAAAAGGGTTCCCAAAGGTGACGTTGGAAATAAATAGCGGTGGCGGTCGCAACGAAAAAATTGCCGAGGCAGTTCAGAAGATGCTGATGGATAATCTGAATATACAGGTAGATATTTCACAAGTGGTTTGGGCGCAGCACACCAATAATGTAGAAACGGGGAAAACAAATTTCTGGCGTTTTGGCTGGGTGGCCGATTATCCCGATCCGGATAACTTCCTCAATCTGTTCTACGGAAAAAATGTTCCCAAAACTTTTGACGAAGCCTCTTACATGAACCCTACGCGGTATGTCAATCCGCAGTTCGATGCGCTGTTTGAAAAAGCTATTACGACCATCAACGCTGAAGCGCGGAATAAGCTGTATGCCCAACTCGACCAAATGATTATTGATGATGCTCCGGTGCTGCTGATCTATTTCAGCGTAAATCGCAGGCTGCTGCAACCTTATGTGCGCAACTTTGATAACAACCCGATGGAATACCGGAGCTTTAGAGAAGTGTGGTTTGATAAATAGCTCTATCATTTCCTAAAAAATCATTCCCGCAACAACGGTTTACCCGAATCGTTCTATCATTGCGTAAATGCATTCCTTCGGGACATAAGAGATTTCTTATGGAAAAGATGCGTTTGTAGTATCTTCGGATCGGCTCATGGCAACATATTCCAATTCATATCATTCGCTGATAGAAAAACTTGACGGTTTTATTCGTAAGTATTATACGAATCAGATTATACGTGGCGCTATTTTCTCTGCTGTGTATGTGTTGGCATTCTTTCTGGCCATCAATCTGATGGAGTACTACTTGTATTTATCTCCGCTGTTGCGCAAATTCCTTTTCTACGGATTTCTTCTTTCATCTGCTGCCTTCATTGCGCGTTTCGTGGCATTGCCCCTTCTACACTATTATCATTTGGGAAAAATAATTTCGTATGAGCAAGCGGCACAAATTATAGGCACACATTTCAGTGAAGTAAAGGACAAACTGCTGAACATTCTTCAATTGAATAAAACCGCAGCTTCGGCAGATTCAGAGTTGCTGCTGGCGGCCATAGACCAAAAGGCATTTGAGTTAAAGCCCATTAACTTTTCTATTGCCATTGACTTAAACAAAAACCGCAAATACCTGCGTTACTTAGCACCTCCGCTATTGCTATTTCTGTTTATTCTGATTGCCGCGCCTAACGTGATTAAAGAAGGAACCAAACGTCTTTATCACAACGATACTTTTTACGAGAAGGAAGCGCCCTTTCAATTTGAAGTGCAGAATAAACAATTAAAGGCTTTACAATTCGGCAGTTTTGAATTGCAGGTAAAAATTGAAGGCGATGCCTTGCCTTCGGAGGTGTACTTAGAATCCGGCAACACCATCCTTAAGTTGAAGAAAAAGGATAAGGATCTTTTTACCCATGAATTTGAGAATCTTCAAAAGTCAACCGCATTCCGTCTCACGGCTAATGGATTTCACTCTAAAGAGTACACCCTCGATGTGGTAACCAAGCCGGTGGTGACGAGTTTTGAGGTAAGCTGCAACTACCCTGCTTATACCGGAAAGAAAGATGAGGTGCTGAAAAATATTGGCGACTTAGTGGTTCCGGCAGGTACTAAATTGAGTTGGCGATTCAACACACAAAATGTGGAGATGATTGATTTTGTACTGGGCGATAGCACATACCTCATCCAGAGAAGCGGCACCGATGAGTTTCTTTTCAGTAAAACATTTCTGCAAAGCATTACCTACACGGTAAAGGTTTCCAATAAAAATGTGCCCAATGCCGATTCGGTCTCCTATTCCTTGAACGTTACACCCGACCTGTATCCGGTGATTGCGGTGAAGGAGAAACGCGACTCTGCTGCACAGAAATACTTCTACTATATCGGTGAAGTGTCTGATGATTACGGCTTGCATAAGCTCACTTTCAATTATCAAATTACCAGAGGTGATTCTTCTCCTTCCGCCATGAAAAGTACAGAGGTGCCTATTACACCGGGGCTTTCTTCTCGCTTTACATACTATTGGTCGCTCACTGATTTTGCCATTAAGCCGGGCGATAAGATGAGCTACTATTTTGAAGTGTGGGATAATGACGGCATACACGGCAGCAAAAGTACCCGCAGCAATATGATGACCTTCGATATGCCGGGCATGAATGAATTGAACAAGGAAATTTCGAAGGACAATAATGAACTAAAAGATGAGATGAAGCAGACTATGACGGATGCACAAAAGATGAAGGACGAACTGCAGAACATGAAGAATAAACTGATGGATAAAGAGAATCTGAACTGGGAGGATAAAAAAAATCTTCAGGATAATATCGAGAAACAAAAGCAGCTACAGGAACAACTGAAACAGATGAAAGAAAAATTGGCTCAGAATTTTGAAAAACAAAATGAGTTCAAGGAAATCCCCGAAAGCATTAAAGAAAAGCAAAAGAATTTGCAAGACCTGATGGATAAAGTGATGGATGATGAAATGAAAAAGCTAATGGACAAGTTGGAAAAGATGCTGGAGGATTTACAAAAGAAAGATGCGCTCGATAAAATGACAGATATGCAGATGAGCAACGAAAACCTAAATAAGGAGTTGGATCGCATGTTGGAGTTGTTCAAAAAATTGGAGTTCGATCAAAAGTTGCAAGAGACTGCCGATAAGCTAGAGAAGCTCGCAGAAAAACAGGAGGAATTAGCTAAAAAGCAAGCCGATAATGCAGATGGTAAGGAGGCAAAAAATACAGACGAACTAAAGCAAGAGCAGGACAAACTGAAAGAAGATCTGAAGCAAGCCAAACAGGATGTGCAGGACTTAAAAAAACTGAATGAAGAGACCAAGAGCCAACAAGATTTTAAAGACATTGAAAAAAGTTTAGAAACTGCCGATAAGCAGATGAGCGATGCACAGCAAAATCAAGAACAAAAGCAGAACAGCAAAGCATCGCAAAACCAAAAAAGTGCTGCCAACAACATGAAGGATGCTTCGCAGAAGTTGAGTGATATGAAAATGCAGATGGAGCAGGAAGAGGCGGCCGAAGATATGCAGGCCATCCGCCAATTACTCGAAAACATTATAAAGCTTTCATTTGATGAAGAAAAGCTGATGAACGATGTGAAGGGGACTAACATTAACAACCCGAAATATGTGCAGCTAATGACGGAACAGCAGCGTATTCGCGAAAACTCAAGAATGGTGGAAGACAGTCTTTATGCGTTGGCAAAACGTCAAGATCAGATCAAATCATTTGTGACCAAAGAGATCGCCAATGTAAACAAACATCTGACTCATGCCCTCCGTGATATGGAAGATCGCAACGTTGTGAAGGTACTGGCCGACCAGCAATTTGTGATGACCGGCTACAACAACTTGGCACTGATGCTCAGCGAAGCACTTCAGCAAATGCAACAGCAGATGAGCGAAAGTCAGCAGCAAAAGCAGGGAATGAAGATGTGTCAGAAATGCAAGAAACCCGGCAATGGTCTTCCGAGCTTGTCAAAGATGCAGAAACAACTGAACGATAAGATTTCGCAGTTGGGAGAGATGATGAAAAAAGAAGGGCAGGGCAAACAAGGTGGCCAGCAGGGAATGAGTAAACAGTTTGCAGAGATGGCGCAGATGCAGGAGCAAATCCGAAAGGAATTAGAACGTATCCATCAACAAGAGGGGAAAGATGGGAAAGGACAGTTGGGAAATTTGGGCGATGCCATTAAACAGATGGAAGAAACTGAAAAGAACTTAGTGAACAAACAAATTACGGCTGAGATGATGAAACGGCAGCAGGATATTATGTCGAAATTGTTAGATGCCGAAAATGCCCAGCGGCAGCGAGAAGAACAACCCGAACGAGAGTCGCACACGGGCAAAGACACCGAGCGGAAAATGCCTCCCTCATTAGAGGAATATTTAAAGGCAAAGGAGAATGAAACTGATCTGTATCGCACCGTTCCCCCTGCATTGCGTCCGTACTACAAAAACTTGGCAGAAAAATATTTTAGAACCATAACTATTCAACAATGATTTTAGTATAAGGAAATAATTATTTTTAGCCCTAACCCGTAAGATGCGGACAGTATTTTTCATTTCATCATTTATCCTATTTTAGCGCATGTTAACCGATACCGTGAAATCAATAAAATTCAAATCAAAACCCACCAACTTAGCTCTGGTAGAAAAGTTTATTGACGACTTGAAGAGCGAATTCAACATAGGAGACGATGCCTATGGGAATATTTTAATATCGCTGACTGAAGCCGCCAACAACGCAATCATACACGGCAACAAAAGTGATGAGAGCAAAGAGGTAGAAGTCATTTATGGCTTAGATGACCGAGGAAAGAATCTTACAGTAATTATGAAAGACGAAGGTCCCGGATTCGACTATAACCATCTGCCCGATCCGACTGAAGAGGAGAATCTGGAAAAAACCAGCGGCCGCGGAGTTTTCCTTATTATGCAGTTAGCCGACATGGTTGTGTTCAGCGACAATGGTGCTACCGTAGAAATGCAGTTTAAGATTTAAGTATAGGGGTAAAAGGCGAAAGCTTTGAGTTTCGTATTTTGCTGTTCTCGACAGAACAAAATACGATTTCTTCCCTAGCGAAAAGTGCAATATAAAGCGCTAAAGGAGAAATTAGAACAGAAAGGCAAACCCTCAAGAGTGATAAAAGTTGCGATGGTCAATAAACTATTGCGAATAGCTTTTGCGGTTGCAAAGAAAAATATCGCTTACGATAAAAATAGTGATCTCTAAACTTGGATTTAAGCACAGTTCATGTCGAACAGCAGTTGTTCTAAATCGAGCTTATTGACAAAAGCCTCAATCACGCGAACAGCATTGCTTTCTCCAATTTCTTCTTCGAGACAGCCAAACTGCATTTGAAGCCGGCTCTGTGCTTGTATATATTCCATACCCTCGATGACGAACAGCGAAAGAATAAATTGTACTTTTTCCTCAATTTTTTTTGGAATATCTTGGAGGGTGGTATTTTCACAGTCTGACGTTAGCGGCAAGCAACGCGCACAAGAAGTCATTGACGAACAATTATCTTTGGACGACAAAAAGTAAGACCATGAAAACAATCTTACTGACAGCAATTCTAATTTACTCTGGACTTGCCAATGCACAGACTTGGTGTCCGACAGGTGCTGAATGGACTTACAACTATTACAGCATGACTGCGTTTGGCTATGAGAAATTAGTTTACGAGAAAGACACTGTTGTTTCATCTCAACCATGCAAAAAAATTATCGGAAACTTGGTAGTTCCGCATTACATTACTTGGGGTGTGCCTCCAACAGGTATTGACACAATACCTGTCAATCCAATTTTTACTTTTTCCCAAGGCGACACTGTTTTTACTTTCTATCATAACTCTTTCCGACCAGTTTACTTTTTCAACGCACAAGTTGGCGACACTTTGCCGTATTACAACTTCATGTTACCCTACAATAATTTCACAGGTTGCGACACAACCCTTCGACAAGTTGTTGATTCCGCAGGAACGGTTGTTATCAATTCTGTCACCTTACGCTTTTATGTTGCTCGACACATTGACTTCAGCGACAATTTTCTCTATCCTGTGACGGTAACAATTGTAGAGCGACTGGGAGCAATAAACAATTTTTTCGTTCCTTATTTTACTTGTTACACGGACGGTGACGAATATGCTCTTCGTTGTTATCGTGACGACAATTTTGCAACTTATCAAACAGAACCTATAACGGCTTGCGACTACATTTATGCCGGCTTACAAGACATTAAAAAAAGTTCAATCTCAATTAGCCCTAATCCTGCACAAAAATTTTTGACTATTACGAGTTCATCAAATGAAGAAATAGAAAGCATTAATATTTACAGCATCATTGGACAATTACAAAAGAGAATTGCTAAAGAAAGTAATCAGACAATCTCGTCAATTGATGTAAGCGATTTTCAAGATGGAACATATTTTCTGCAACTCGTTTCATCAAACGGACAGACAATGACGACAAAATTTATTAAACAAACACATTGACAGAACATGAAAATGCCAGCCGATAACATGGGTGGCAGTTGCACAACCCCTTATTAAGGGGCGGCAAAAAACGTAAAACCGGGATACTTTGAAGTAGTAATCGAGAAAGAGAGATTGCAACGAGCGACCCTTCTTTTATGGCATGGCTTCTACCAGAAAGCCTTTTTTGCGCAGCAATTCTATCACCCCTTTTTCTCCGGGAAGGTGCAAGGCACCGATGGCAATAAAGGTAGATTGCTTTCGTATAAAGTCGCCAATGCGGTTAGCCATCCTTTTGTTGCGGTCGGTCACTAAGGCCTTGTAAAATTTTTGCGGCATTTCATTCTCCTCATTTCCATTGGCGAGGCTGTCTAAGTTTTCTTCGAGGTAAAACTGAACCATCTTGGCGGCTCCCTGCCGATTTCTTTCGTATTCATGTACTTCGTGCACCAGCATATCGGCCTGTTCATTATAGGTAAGTGAATTGAGCGCACTGAGTTGTTCATCGGCTGTTTCAATACCGATAACTGGTTTTTGTTTTTCTTTTGCCAAGTCATACAGATATAAATCCAGCACCTCATCTTCATTAGACTGTGAATCTGAAAGCTCCATCCCGGCCGTTTCAAAAATGGTCATGATAAAAACCGGAGCCATGTTATCTAACAGCCCCATCGAGAAACCGGTTTGATCTCTGATAACAGAATCTAACAACAGATACTCTGCCTGCGGAATCATCTTTTTAAGACTGTAATTCTTCCCCATCATCAGTTTGCTGAACAGCGACATGTCGAGGGCTTCCTTCGGATCTAACTCCATAGCAAACCCCCCACTTTCATTAAAGAAAGGGATAGCGCGGTCGCTCATCTTTTTCACGCGGCTGTCAGAAGTGTGCATACTGCCAAAGAGGTACGATGGCTCGGCCAATCCGTTCCCCGATATTTTCCAAAGCAAAGAATGATACTGCGCACTTGCCGGCAAGGTGAGCAGCGGCAACAACAGCAAGTAAAATAATTTCTTCATCTTGCGAAGTAAAACGAAAAAGGTGATTGTTGTCGGTGATATAATAATAAGTGAGGAGGTGGTGGAAGAGCAGTTTGTTTGTGACCTGAATGCCTGCAAAGGAGCTTGCTGTGTGGAAGGGGAACTCGGAGCACCACTCCAAGAAGAGGAAACCAAAATATTAGAAGAAATCTACGAAAAGGTAAAGCCTTATTTGCTGCCCGAAGGAATTGCTGCTATCGAAAAGCAAGGCCCTTGGGTTCGCACGCAAGAGGTTGAAAAATTCAATACTCCGCTAATGAAAAAGGGGGGCTGTGCCTGGATGAACTACGACAAAAGCGGAGTAGTGATATGCGGCATTGAGAAAGCCTATTTGGAGGGGGCGATAGACTGGAAGAAACCTATCTCGTGCCATCTGTATCCCATCCGTATTACCAAACAAAAGAAAACGGGGTTCGACATGGTGAACTACGAGCGGTGGTATGTCTGCAAGGCTGCCTGTAAACTCGGTAAGCTGCTCAAAGTTCCGGTGTTTCGTTTTCTAAAAGATGCGATTATCCGAAAATACGGAGAGGAGTTTTACCAAGCCTTAGAGGAATACGCAAAAACAAAAGGCATCTAAATCCTGTCTTTTTCTCTGTCCACTTAGCATTTAGCGGGTATAATGATTTCGGGCATTACTCGTTACTAATTGCGCTTGCCGGTAAATTCGCGGGTAGCATAAGCAGGTAATTGATTCATGGCGAAAAAGAAAATAAAGCCACAAAATTTTTGGTGGTGGTTTAAGTGGACGCAGCTAATCCTTTGGTTGGGGATACTACTCACGATTCTCTTTTTTGTGGGTATTAATTACGGACTACTGGGCGAAATGCCCGATCTGGAAGCCATACAAAATCCGCGCAATGCGGTTTCTACCACTATCTATTCTTCTGACTTTGAAGTGCTCGGTTCGTATTATACAGAGAATCGGATTGAGGTTTCATACGATGATCTTTCTCCGTACTTGGTGCAGGGCTTAGTGACCACCGAAGACAAGCGGTTTTATGATCATTCGGGGATTGACCTCAAAGGATTGTTTCGCGCCATCGTGCTCACCGGTATATTAGGACGCGAAGGCGGTGGTGGCTCTACGCTTACACAGCAGTTGGCCAAAAATCTTTTCCATCAGGATTTCAATCGAGCCGGTGCTGTTAAGCGAGTGGTGCAGAAACTAAAAGAATGGGTGCTGGCTGCGAAATTGGAACGCACTTTTACCAAGGAAGAAATCATCAGCCTTTACTTCAACACGATTGGTTTTGGGTACAATTCGTACGGCATCAAAACAGCCGCCTTTACCTATTTCTATAAAACACCTAAAGAATTAAAACCCGAAGAAGCGGCTATGCTGGTAGGAATGCTGAACGGCCCTTCGTATTACAATCCGCGCTTGCATCCAAAGCGGGCTGCCGAGAGGCGTAACTTAGTGTTACATCGGATGGTGGAAGGAAGCGACCTCACCAAAGCAACGTTTGATTCACTGTCTAAACTACCCATCCAACTCAACTTTCACAATCCTGATTTTAGAGAGGGAACGGGCACTTACATCCGCGAATACCTTCGGCAAGAACTACAAAACTGGTGCGATAAAAATCCTAAACCCGGTGGGGAGAAATGGAATATTTATGAAGATGGCTTAAAGGTATATACCACCATTGATTCGAGGATGCAAAAATATGCGGAGGATGCCACGGCAGAGCATTTGAAAAATTTACAGGATGCCTACTTTAAAGAATGGCACGGACGCGACCCCTGGAAATATGGCACTCGCGCCAAGCCCGATTTGTTAGATAAAATGATGAAACAAAGCGACCGCTACTTGGGGATGAAAGCCGAAAAGAAATCGGATGCGGCCATAAAGAAGGCATTTGAAACCAAAGTAGAAATGACCGTGTTCAGTTGGCATGGCGATAAATCATATAGTGTAGATACAATGATGAGTCCCTTGGATTCGCTGCGCTATTACCTACAGATCATTCAGGTGGGTTTTCTTGCCGTAGATGCAAAAACCGGTGAAATAAAAGCCTGGATAGGCGGCCCCAACATTCGCTACTTTCAGTTGGATCACGTAAAGAAATCAACGAAGCGGCAGGTAGGCTCTACCATGAAACCCTTTGTGTATGCTTCGGCTATTGATAAAGGTTATTCTCCTTGCACGCCTATCTCGTACTTACCTCCTAAGTTTGAAGGCAACGATGCCAACTGGGATCCCGAAGGCACTAATAAATGGAAAGAAGGAGAAATTGTGCCGATGGAAGAAGGGCTGTGGTACTCCGATAACCGGATTACAGCCAACATTATCAGTTCTATGGTAACACCTGATGAATTAGTGGCCTTTGCGCGAAGATTAGAAATTCAAAGTCCGCTGGATCCGGTGCCTGCTCTTTGTTTGGGGGTTTCGGATATTTCGCTTTATGAGATGGTAGGAGCTTATACCGCTTTTGCCAACTTAGGCACTTACAGCAAGCCTTTCTTCATCAAAAAAATTGAAGATAAAGATGGGAATATACTCGCCAACTTCAGCGAAGTACACAAGGAAGCTATTCCCGAAAAAACGGCTTATATCACCACCGAAATGTTGAAGGGAGTGATTAATAAAGGAACCGGAGCCCGGTTGCGCTCCCGCTTTGGTTTGCAGATGCCACTGGCTGGGAAAACAGGCACCACGCAAAGCAATGCCGATGCCTGGTTTATGTGTTTTAATCCCGACATAGTAGTAGGCACTTGGGTGGGTTTTGAGCAGCCGAGTGTTCACTTCGCCTCCAACCATTCGGGGGCAGGAGCCACTGCTGCCATGCCTATTGTAGGGCAGTTTCTAAAAAGTATTTTCAATGATCGAGTGCTACAAGTAGGGCAGGGTGATTTCAGCTTGCCCTCCGATTCATCTAACCTGAATGTAGTGTTTGATTGTGCGGCTCTCGATTCTATTAAAAAAAAAGAAGCCCTGTTCAATTCTGGCTTTTAAAAATTAAAAATGCTTTTCGGAAAAATATATCTGATACCATCGTTTCTGGGAGAAAACAATCCCGACATCATCCCCGATCAAGTAAAAAATAAGGTCGCTGAAATCAATGAGTTTATTGTAGAAGACTTGCGCACTGCCCGAAGGTATTTGCGCGCCATCGGGTACCAAAAGAATTTTGATACCGATGTGATTTTGCGCGAATTAGATAAACATGCTGCCAAACAAAATTGCCAGCAATTGTTAGAGAATGTGCTGCGCGGAACCGACTGTGGCATTATTTCCGAAGCAGGGAATCCATGTATCGCTGACCCCGGCAGCGAAGTGGTCGCATTTGCCCATCGCAAGAAAATAGAGGTAATTCCTTTGGTGGGGCCTTCGTCTATTTTACTCGCGCTGATCGCTTCCGGTTTTAACGGGCAGCAATTTTGCTTTCACGGTTACTTGCCCATTAAAGAGCCGGAGCGCAGTAAAAAAATAAAGCAGTTGGAAAACAGTTCGCAACGAGCCACGCAGTTGTTTATGGAAACTCCTTTCCGCAATCAAAAATTGTTGGACGAAGTGCTAAAGCATTGCAGCGATGAAACGAATCTATGCATTGCCTACGACCTCACTTTGCCCACTCAATTTATACGCTCCAAAACCATTCAAGGATGGAGGTCGCAACTGCCCGACTTGCATAAGCGCTATTGTATTTTTTTGTTGGGCGCTTAAAACGTGCACCTACGATATTTTAAACGAGGAGGAATATTCAGAGCCGATGGTGGGACTCGAACCCGCGACCAACGCATTACGAATGCGCTACTCTACCAACTGAGCTACATCGGCTTATTAACTCCGCAAATTTTATAAATCATTCGACAAGTTTTATACTTGATGAAATCTTTCTTTAGTAAACAGTCACTTACAAATTTATAGAACTGGCGATGGTTGCTGTAATTAAGCGGGTATAATGCGGTAGATGAAGGGGAGCAATAGTATGGATCAACTCGATAATATTCATATCCATTTTAGTCCGGGTAGCTTAACGGCTCTCAATATTATTTTGGCGCTTATTCTTTTTGGCATTGCGCTGGAGTTGCGCAAAGAAGATTTTAGTGCGCTGTTGCGAAATAAAAAAAGTGCACTGGCGGCACTTTGTTCGCATTTTGTTATTCTACCGGTGATTACTTTTCTGCTCGTAATTATTATACGGCCACCTGCTGCCATTGCGCTGGGAATGATATTAGTGGGAGCCTGCCCGGGCGGCAATATGAGCAATTACTTTACTCACTTAGCTAAAGGCAATACCGCCTTGTCGGTAAGCATTACTTCCGTCTCGCATCTATTAGCTATTGCATTCACCCCACTCAACTTTTCGTTTTACGGCAGTCGGTATGCTCCGGCTGCTTCACTGCTTCGCGAAATCCATCTCAGTTTTTCTGAGGTCTTTCAAACCGTTGCTCTAGTGATAATCTTTCCGCTTTTTGCCGGTATGTTGTTGAATTATTACCGTCCGGAGATAGCGGCTCGTATTACTCCATTTATGAAAAAATTCTCATTGGCTGCCTTTGGGTTTTTTCTGGTGGCTGCCTTTGTTTCTAATGCTGAAGTGTTTTTGAGCACCGTTAGTTTTATTCTGCCGATAGTGATACTTCACAATACACTGGCACTGGGGAGCGGCTACATTTTTGCGCGACTGCTGAAACTATCTGCGGCCAATATAAAAACCATCACCTTTGAAACTGGGATACAAAACAGCGGTCTGGGTCTTATTCTCATTTTCAGTTTTTTCAACGGGATGGGCGGCATGGCCTTAGTGGCAGCTTGCTGGGGTCTTTGGCATTTAGTGAGCGGTGGCCTATTAGCCGGCTGGTGGGGAAGACAATTCGCCCAAGGCGCGAAGCGCAAGACTTAAACCGATACTGTTAGAATATTGAGTTTATAGTATAGCTATTATATTTAGCCCTCACATTCAGTGTAAAGCATGAAACAAATTTTACTTTCCCTTACCTTCTTTATAGTATTGGCTAATACTGTTTTTGCACAGGAACTCAATGGTATTCTACTCGATAAAAGCACCGGAGAGCCACTGATAGGAGCTACCGTATTAGTGAAAGGAACTACCAATGGCGCACTCACCGATGTAAGTGGAAAGTTTCAATTAAAAATTACCGAAACACCCCCTCTCACTCTGGTGTTTTCATACATTGGCTACGATGCTCAGGAAATTGAGATAAAAAGTGCGACTGACTTAAAGCGCTCGTTCAATATTCGTCTGGCTGTTTCTGAAACTGTTTTGGATGCGGTAGAAATAGTGGACTCGCGCATCACTGAAAAGCAACAGCAATCACCACTTACGGTGGAAAGCATGGGCTTGCAAGCCATTAAACAAACGGCAGCCACTACTTTTTACGAGGGCTTAAGCACCTTAAAAGGAGTAGATATGACGGCCGCTTCGCTGGGCTTTGTTATCATTAATACTCGCGGCTTTAACTCTACCTCTCCGGTGCGCTCACTTCAACTTTTAGACGGAGCCGATAACCAAGCACCGGGGCTGAATTTTAGCGTTGGAAACTTTGCGGGCGCTACTGAAATAGATATTCAAAAGGTGGACTTAATCGTAGGGGCATCCTCCTCTCTATATGGGCCGAATGCTTTTAACGGAGTGATTAGTATGCAAACCAAAAATCCATTTTATTACCCCGGCTTAACGGTGTTTGTAAAGGGAGGAGAGCGGAATATGTTTGAGGGAGCTATTCGCTATGCCCAAGTTTTTAAAAATAAGTTAGGAACCGACAAGTTTGCCTATAAGGTCAACTTCAGTTACTTGCGGGCAGACGATTGGCCTGCAAATAACATGGCTGCTTCTACCAATTCTTGGCAGCCGGCTACCAATCCGGGAGGATATGATGCCGTGAACCGATATGGTGATGAATTGCTGACGAAGGATGCCTTCAACTATGGCAACAGTCCCTATATTATGCGACAGCGTCCAGGTCTAGGTCAGTTTTTCAGAACCGGATATTTAGAAAAAGATGTAGTGAATTATGATGTAAGAAATATAAAGGCAAATGCATCGCTTCATTACAAGATTACCGATAAGATTGAACTAAAAGGCAGCTATAATTTCGGCACAGGATCTACAGTTTATCAGGGCGATAACCGCTACCGTTTGAACGGGCTTACCTTTCAGCAAGCGAAAATAGAACTGGGTCAACCCGATAAGTTTTTCATTAGAGCTTATGCTACTTTCGAAAACTCCGGCCATTCATACGATGCCGTTTTTACCAGTTTAAAAATGCAGGAATACGCAAAAACCGATTTGCAATGGGGGCAACATTACGAACGCTTTTGGTCAAATGGGCTTCCCGGTTTGTTGGCTCCCATGGCGCGGGTGAAAAATTTACCGGGCTTTCCGAATACTAACGCTGTCTGGACATCGACCACCGCAGACGCAGCAAATGCTGTTTTGGCATTGTATCAGGACTCCCTCACGCTATGGCATGAATGGGCACGCAATTACGCTGACACCGTCACTAAGTTTGGTGGCCGAGCGCGATTGGTCCCCGGAACGGCACTTTACGATTCTATCTTTAACGATATTATTTCGCGCACCGCCTTTGAGCAGGGGGGAACTCTTTTTTACGACCGTTCTAAGTTGGTACATGTGCAGGGGGAATATAAATTCCAACCGAAGAAAAAGGGAACCGAAAAACCGCTCTTTGACCTGATTGCCGGAGCGAGTTTCAGAATGTATTTGCCCGACTCTAAGGGTACCATTTTCAGCGATACCATTGTGCGCAATTATGCCCGAGATACTTCTGGAAATATTTTGAAAGACAACTCGGGAAATTACATCGTGTTGGATTCCACCAGAAAATGGATTCGCAACTGGGAAGTGGGTGGCTATATCAGCTTATCAAAGAAGTTTGATTTTGGTGCGGAGAACAAAAATTCGTTTATCCTAACTGCTACTTGCCGAGTGGATAAAAACCAAAACTTTCCGGTGATTGCAACACCGGCCGCTTCTATTGTTTATTCCTACAAAAACAATCACACTATTCGATTGTCATTTGCCTCGGCCATTCGCAATCCTACCTTACAGGATCAATATCTTTATTACAACGTGGGCCGAGCCATTCTTATCGGAAACTTAAATGGCTTCGACTCTCTTCCGACCGTAGAATCGGTTCGCAATTACTTCGACAGTGCCGAGCCGAAAGACTCTATGATTAAATACATCAACGTGCCGAAAGTGCGTCCTGAAAAAGTGCAGAGTTTAGAAATAGGATACAAAGGAGTGATCGCAAAAAAACTTTACATTGACGGAAGTGCCTACGTCAGTTTTTACCGTTACTTTTTGGGCTATCAATTCGGACTTACGTTGCAACAAATCGGCATCACCAAACAGCCAAAGCAAGTGTATCGTGTAGCAGCTAATTCGCCCGACAGAGTCATGACGTACGGGGCTTCTATCGGCTTCAATTATTTCTTCATCCGCAATTTTTCTTTTAATGGAAACTACAGTTGGAACCATATTAATATGATGGGATCCACCGACCCCATTATTCCGGCTTTCAACACGCCCGAACACAAATTCAATATAGGCCTCAGTGGCAGCAACATCAAAATAAAAAACACCAATGGTTTCGGATTTAATGTCACCTACAAATGGATACAGGGATTCCTGTTTCAGGGCTCCCCGCAGTTTACCGGCTCTATTCCTTCATACTCCTTGTTAGATGCCCAAGTAAGTTATGAAGTGAAGCGGATTTACAGCACCTTTAAACTGGGTGGCTCTAACCTTATTTCAAAGAAAAATTATCAGGCCTACGGTGGGCCGGGTATTGGTCGCTTAGTGTATGCTTCGGTGCTGATTGATATAGATGCCGAAAGTCTAAAAAGAGGATACGATAAGATTAAAACTAAATGGTAACAAAAATTTGTTATTTTCAACCCTCAACTTCAAACACAATTTTTAAACTAAAACCACTATTTTATGAAACGAAACTTACGATTTCTGGTCATTGTTGCACTTGTAGCCATGTCCACTTTTTCGAATGCCCAGGTGCGCTATTTAGACGAAGTATTTTCTAATGTGCAGGTAGATACAAGCATCACCTATGCACAGAATTACGAGTTTTTTACCGGTTTCGCTTCTCTGCAACCACTAAAAATGGACGTGTACACACCGGTGGGTGACACCGCCACCAATCGTCCGGTGATATTGCTTTCACACAACGGCTCTTTCCTTCCTGAAAACCTTACCAGTGCACTTTTAGGTCTTTGCTTTAAGGGGAGAAAAGATTCTTCAATGGTAGAACTTTGTAAGCGTTTTGCTCGCAGAGGTTATGTCGCGGTTTCTTTCGATTACCGGTTAGGCTGGAGTGCAACTTCTGCTGATCAGGAAACTCGCACAGCTACGATTATTCGCGCAGTGTACCGTGCTATGCAAGATGCGAAGTCTCTGGTTCGCTACTTTAAAAATGATTTTGCCACTAATAGCAATTCCTATGGCATTGACACTGGCAAGTTTGTAATTGGAGGCTCTAACTCCGGAGCTTACGTTGCTTTAGCAGCAGGCGCACTGAACGATACCGCTGAGTTATCGGCTCCTAAATTTGTTGGTTCGGGAGGACCGTTTATCAATCAGGATACTCTGGGTGATTTTGATGGGTTCGGAGGCGTGCAAAACAACGATAACTATCCCGGCATTTCTTCCAAATTTAGCTGTGTGTTATCTTTGGGAGGTTGCATTGGCGACACCTCATGGGTGCAGGCAGGAGAAGTTCCTGTGATTGCATTGCACGGAGTGACAGAAACGGGCAGTCCCTTCAATACCGGCATTGTTACTACTACTACCGGCCAACCGGTTATTGAAGTAAGTGGCCCCGGTGACTATATGCCTTATGTAGATAATTATGGAAACAACAATGTGTTTTTACCAAATAACTTTCCGCAAGGCCCGGCAAATATAGATGGACAGGGAACGGCTACTACTTCTATTGAAGGTTTGTATCCTTTTTATGGAATCGGATTTGAACCCTATAACTGGTACGATCCTACTTGCTACAACGGTTCAACTAACATGCAGGCTTTAAACCCCGGTGCTACTCCAACTCGTGCAAACTTATACATAGACACGATTATGGGCTATGCCGCTCCACGTCTTTACAAATTGTTTGTAGATCCTTCCTACACCGGCCCTACCGGTATTCGTGAAGTAGCCGGCAACATTGAAATGCAGTTGTTCCCTAACCCTGCCTCTACTCAGTTAAACGTACGCGTTAGTTCGCTGGAAAGACCTATCCAAACCATTCGCTTATACAACATCATCGGAGAAATGGTGAAAGACGACAACAGCATCGCTTCTTACAATCACACGTTAAACGTTAGCGATTTAACCAACGGTATTTATCTGATGTATGTTAAACTGACAGACGGTAATTATACTACCAGAAAAGTAACCATTAACAGATAAAAATCTGTTGAGAATATCTTCTTTCTAAAGAGGCGCAGAAAATAAAATTTGCGCCTCTTTTATTTCGGTGGATGCCGCAAACTTTTTTGTCGGTTAATGGCACACTCTCCGACAAACAAAATCTCTCGCTTATCTTTTGCAGTTTATTTTCTTTACTTTTCGCCCTCTTTAAAAAATAAGAAATGAAGAAAACTTACCTGCTCCTACTGGTTGTTTTAGCAACAACATTCAATACCTTTTCTCAATGCACTGAAACCTCTACCCCAAAAATTTTACTAGTGGGGGATAGCTGGGCTTGGTTTATGAGCACACAGTCTATCATTAACATCGAATTAAAAGCATGGGGGCATTCTGACTACACCTTTGTTTCTGATGCTATTGTGGCAGAAAACGGAGCAGAAACAAATGACTTTTTGAAGGCCGATAAAAAAGCAGAAATTCAATCGCTACTAAACGCCAACCCCACTATTGAAGTGGTGCATTTGAGTATTGGCGGCAACGATTTTCTGGGCGATTGGAACATTAGCATGACCCCGGGACAGGTTGACACCCTCACCTCCAATGTTTTTACACGATTGGATTCGGTGATACAGTTTATTAAAAGTTGTAAGCCGGGCATAAAAGTTTTTTGGAGCGGGTATGTGTATCCGAATTTTGCCGAGCCAATTAATGATATGGCTCCCTTTCAAACCAGCCAACCATTTTACGGCACTTGGCACGGCATGGGCGACCCCACTTTTTTACAGATCAACACGCTGCTCAATGGCATCTCGTTAGAGTTTGATAGTATTTACGCTAACGACCCTCAGGTGGAGTCCAATATATGCACCGGTTTGATGCAATATTTATATGGACAAACCTCACCGATGAGCGTTCCACCATCGGGCACCTATGCCCCATTTACCCAACCTCTACCTTTTGGCGATCCCAATTACCCTTCTCCTAAAACAGCGATGAACGATTACGGATTTACCAAAGATTGCTTCCACCTTTCGGCTAATAGTTACAAAGCTTTCTTCGGCTACCACATGCAAAAGTTCTATCAAAAATATCTGATGGATGATTTGTATTTGCTTTCGGCAAATAACAGCGAAACAGGAACTGTTTCATCACAAGGCAATGTGGCCGCATCACTTTCGCTCGGAAGTGCTTCCGGGGAAGACTTTGCCACCGTGTTATCCTTTAACACTACCACTATGGCCGACACTACTTTAGCGAAGGCGAGCCTGTTTATTCGGAGGCAATCGTTAACCGGCACTAACCCGCTTTCGGGCGCTTTGGAGGTAACTGTTAAGAACGGAAATTTGGGAACCACTGCGAATGTGGAGGCTGCGGATTATACAGCTACCGGAGATGCTTCGGGCGCACCATGTCAGTTTGGCTCTATTGCCAATAATGATGATTGGGTTCGTTTGGATCTTCCTGTTCAGGCACTTCCTTTTATTACAAATGCAGCCGGCACTCAAATAATTATCAAAGCAACGGGCGCAACCGGCAAGGTAGATTTCTACGATTCAAGCAATCCGGAATTTGCTCCGATTTTAAATCTCAAATACGGTCAAACTCCTTCCGGTATCAATGAGGCCACAAAGGAAACTGCTTTCACCGTTTACCCAAACCCAACTTCGGGAAAACTGACTATCAAAGCAAACGGAGAAAACATCCGCACGCTTGAAATCACTAACTCACTTGGGCAAGTAGTGCTTCATCCCACGTTGCTGAATAACAGTATAGATATTTCTACGCTGGCAGCAGGCTTATACACCTTGAGCGTAACTACCAACAACGGAACCTCATCGCAACTAATTCTGAAAAACTAATAGTGTGCTGTTTGGTAACTTACGGTAGGGGATGTGGGTTTGAGATAAATGAATTGTTCCACCTTTGTGGATGTTTCTTGCATAGCCGTTGTGCTGCGTTATCACCAACATGACTTTTAATAGCTTTCTACTTTATTAAAATCATATTCTCTGAAGGATTCTCTTCGAGGTAATACACCGTTACTGAATCGCCTACGGCTACTTCATTCTTTATTTCTTGCGAAAGGGCAAATACCTTATCGCCCACTTTCAGCGTTACAAAAATTTGCTTTCCATCTACTATATCAATTAAACTATCCACCGGCAACAGAATGCGCTTGCCTTCATTTTTGAGCTTATCCGATTTATTGTAATCATACATTTTCCAAAGCACGGCAATCGCTCCTGCGGCAATAAATAAAGTGATGGCAATCCAAAAACTGAGCTTTGTTCGTCTGCGTTCCATAGGCGCTTGCTATTTACCAAAGCCGAGGCGTACACACAAGGCGGGCGATAACTTCGGCAGTTTATTTCTTTCTATCATAAAGGTAGTCAGTTCGGCAAACTCCTTAAAAATGTGGTGACTGTTCAAGGCTCCCTGCAAGTAATCTTTGCCGGTGCTTCCTCCGGTGCCGGTGCGCATGCCTATCATGCGGTGCACCATATTCACGTGTCTAAAGCGCCAGGTAGAAATCGTATTATCAATCTCTAACAGTGTATTGATGATCTGAAAAGGCATTTGAAGTAAAGGGTAGTCGCGGTATAATACAATAAACAGAGCGGCTCTGCGCGCATCGCTGCTCAAGTTCCAATCCTTGTTTTTTTCTTTGCTGAAAAATAATTCTTCAAAGCGCTTTAAGTTAAATTTCTCTACCTCCTGAAGGCTGCTCGTATAGGCTTCGCGGTATTTTTGCCAAAAGGGATGCTCCGGCCCGTCACTCTTCCAACCCTCCCAAAAGTTGCTGTCATCAAAAAACGGCATGCGCTCTAACCATTCGTTCACCAAATCAATCAGCGGCTTTTTCTTCTCCACGTCTTCAATTATTTTCTTGTCTTCAGGTTTCAATTGACTGGTGTAATATTCTTTGCCAAACCGTTGATTCATTCGCAACCCTAAATGTGCTTCGAGCAACTTAAACTGAATACTCTGAAAACCCGAAGCAGGGCGCAACATATTCCGAAAATCGAGAAAATCGAGCGGGGTCATCGTTTCCAGAATATTGATTTTGTCCACCAGAATAGTCAGAATAGTCGCCACTCTTTTCAGGCGATGATGTGCCACAAATAAATCGGGCGAATTATCGCTGATGTTGGGTTGCGCAAGAATATCCATCACCGAACTTACTTCATACAATATCTGCTTAAACCAAAGTTCATACGATTGGTGAATGACAATAAAGAGCATCTCGTCATGTGCATGTTCGCGTCCTGCTTTATCGCTTTCTAATTCTTGGGCATTTAGAATTTTATCTAATTGCAGATACTCGCTGTAGTAAACTCCGTCTTTCATTATGCTTAGATTTTCGCTGTGAAGGCGCGAATAAATTTTCGCGCGGTTAATTAGATAGTTCAAAGATGAAAAAAAACAGGAGTAGTGCTGCGATTGCTTGTAAAAACAATTGCGCATAAAACTTCTATACTTGTATTTAGAAATAGCGACAGTGAATCAGAAAAATTTTCATCAGGTTGATTTTGACCAACCCCATCCGCAGCGAACTCGAGCAATACTGAAGGCGCACCCCGAAGTAAAAAAACTTGTTGGCCGCAATCCCTGGACGGCTGCTGTGATGTTGGGCATATTAGTGCTTCAAAGCGGTATCGCTTATGGCATGGGAAAGTTGGGAATTCATTACTGGTGGGCAAGTTTGATAGTTGCTTACATGATCGGAGCCTTTGCTAACCACGCCATGTATGTAATTATTCATGAAGCTACACATAACCTCGTGTTCACGAGTAAAACTTGGAATAGATGGGTGGCTATTATTGCCGATTTACCCAACACATTTCCCGGCTCTATGGGATTTAATGTGTACCATTTAAAGCATCATGCGCATCAGGGCGACTATGATTACGATGCTGACTTAGCCAACCGTTGGGAGGCAAAACTAATTGGCAACACTGCCTTGGGTAAAGCCCTTTGGCTCTTGCTTTTTCCGGTGTTTCAAATTACGCGGCCTCCCCGGTTGAAAGCGATTAAAATGTGGAGCAAATGGAGCTGGTTTAATTTGATGGCAGCGGTGACTTACGATGTGCTCATTATTTGGCTTTGCGGGTGGAACGGCATGATTTATCTCTGGGCATCTTTTGTTTTTTCTATTGGTCTGCACCCGGTTGGTGCGCGCTGGATTCAGGAACATTACACCACCGATTCATCGCAGGAAACCGCCAGTTATTACGGCATTCTCAATATTCCCGCGCTGAATGTGGGATACCATAATGAGCATCACGATTTCCCTTCTATTCCTTGGAACAACCTGCCCAAGTTAAAGGCGCTGGCTCCTGAATTTTACGAGCCGTTGCAATCTCATCACTCTTGGGGAAAGTTATTGTTGCGATTTCTTTTTGATAAAGACTACAGCTTGTTTTCGAGGGTAGAACGGATGCAAAATGGAAAGGTGGCTTTTGAAAAAAAGAAAAGAGGCTTAGCGAGTGAGGCCTAATTGCAAGGCTATGATATATTCGCACAAAATATTTTAACGATGGATATAACCGGAACACTGATACAGATTTTACCTGCACAAACCGGAACCGGAAAAAACGGCCCGTGGAAAAAGTGCGATTTCGTGATTGAGACCAGCGACAAATTTCCTAAGAAAGTTTGCATCACTGCTTGGAACGAATTATCTGATCAGGTAGAAAAGATGAACATGAATAGTCAGCTCAATGTGAGCTTTGACATTAGTAGCCGTGAATACAACGGACGCTGGTACACGGATGTAAAAGCATGGAAAGTAGTCGCTGAAAATAAGGGCAGTGCTCCCAGCAACAACAGCACCAATAGCAGTTCACCGGGCAGTAATGAGCCTCCTGATTTCCCAAGTATTGAATCGGCTGATGATCTTCCGTTTTAAAAGAATCAATTTTCTTTTTTCTCCTCTATTTTTCGCACCAACATCACCCAATCATTTTCGATAGGGAGATAGCCGTACTCATAACAGAAGAAATAGGTTTTGCCCGCTTTGGTTTGAAGCATGTTGGTCACGTACTCAAACTGAAAACCTTTTTGCAACAACTTCGCTTTTGGCACTTTGGTAATTCCTTTTGGCTCGGTGTTTAGCTCCTCCATAATTCTGCGGTTCTTTCGGAGAATATTATTGATGTTGCGCACCACATTAGTAGCATCGCTGTTCTGCTGATTGTTATAACCATTGCGACATTGATCGTCACAGAATTTCTTATCCGAACGCCCCTTTATTACCGCACCGCAGGCAAGGCAAGTTTTTTGTTCCTCCATTTTTGAAGTTTAGCCGAATATACAATCGTTTGTTGTCGCTTACAAACGGAAGTAAATGTTTAGAATCCGGCTAAGGGTTTTCACCATCACCATCTTTGCACCATCATTTTTTAACCACCTCTGTGTTTAACCTTAGCACGCAGAGGATAAAACCAAGAATTATGAGCAATTTAAAAAACAGCGTTCGCCTCATGGGCCACCTGGGTGCTGCACCCGAAGTAAAAACTATTGCTGGCAGCAAAAAACTGGCAAAGTTCAGTATCGCTACCAACGAATCGTACAAAAACGAGAAAGGGGAAAAAGTGCAGGAAACATACTGGCACAATGTAGTGGCATGGGGCAAACTGGCCGACATTGCCGAAAAGTATTTGCAAAAAGGAAGCGAAGTGGCGCTGGAAGGCAAACTGACTAACCACAGCTACACCGATAAAGAAGGTAATAAGCGCTACGTCACTGAAATTCTCGCCAATGAGATTTTGATGGTGGGCGGGAAGGATTAAAGCAAGAAAACCACGAGTACACGGATAAAAAATACTCTATTCTCATTCGTGTATTCGTGGCATTTCTTTTCTACTCTTTCAAATTACTTACATTTATTGCCTTCAACTCTCTACTATACTATGGTTTACCGCTACTCTCTTTTAACTATTGCCTTGTTCATTTCTTATACCTGCACAAAGGCACAATCCTGGAAAAATTATCCCTACCACGAAGCGGGAAGCGCGCTCACTTTTCCCCGCGATGAAGGGTACCATCCGGGAGAAGTGGTAGAGTGGTGGTATACCAATGCTCACCTGACAGGCGATAGCACCGGCACCGATTACGCTTTCATGTTCACCTATTTTTATTACCCCGCCTTAGGCTTTGACGGCTTTCGCATTTTTGAGCTATCAAACGAAAACACAGGAGATTTTCTAACCGAATCTACTCCCTGCCATTATACTACCATTGATACCTCTAAACTCCATATAGTAGCCAATACGGGCATTACCGGCACCGGACATGAAGAATGGAAAACACTGGACTCCTCCGGTATTCTCCGTCCTTTTGAATATCACCTAAGCGGCTCCATGGCAAATGCTTCTTTCGACTTAACCTATAAGGCAGTGAAGCGACCCTTGATGGTGGGAGGCACCGGCTTTTTATATGAAGGTATCACCGGCTACACCTATTACTACTCACAAACCGGGCTGGAAGCCACCGGCACTATGACGATGAATGGAGTGACCGAGACGGTGCATGGCATTTCGTGGATTGACCGCCAGTGGGGGCAGTTTAATCCGAATAATGGAGAGCAATATACCTGGATGTCACTGCAACTTTCAAACGGTATGGATCTGAACCTCTGGAATATTTTCAACGCACAGGCGCAAATACCCGATACTTCAACTTATCGCTTTTGCACCGTTTACTTGAGTGACAGCACCCACACCACCTTCAGTAATTTTACATTGGAAAGATTAAAGTACACCTACACTCCAAGCAATCAAACCTGCTACGATCAAAAATGGCGATTGACTTATGGCAACACCGATCTAATTCTCACGGCTACGCATGTCAATAACGAAGTCACCTTTCCTATACGATTCTTTGAAGGCAACATGCAGATTGAAGGAACCATAGACGGGCAAGCAGTAACCGGAGTGGGGTACGTGGAGTTGCTCCATTCTTTTAAAAACCCCCAAGTGGCCATCACCTCACCTGTACCCAATGCCGGATGGGATGGCAGTACCGCAGTAAGTTGGCAGTTGCAAAACCCTGATGATGGAAGGCCGGTGTGGTACGATTTATCAGTAAGCACCGACAGCCAAAGCACATTTACACCTATCGCCAACCACTTGACCGATACTGATTTTGTATGGTCTCCTTCTTTACCAATTGGAACACAAGGTTGGTTTCGAGTAAAAGCCTATTCTATTGATACTACCCTTGTGAGTACAGTCACTGCCTCCGGTCCATTTATCTTTGGTGTAACCGGTATCCACGAAATTATTGAAGGCAACACCGTGAGTGTGTTTCCAAATCCTTTCAATAAGGAAACAACCCTCGGCTACTCACTTTCCGCTCCGGCCAATGTGCAGTTAGATATTATAAACGTAAATGGAGAATTAGTAAAACGATTTGACGCAACGCATCAAGGAACTGGTCAGCATCAATTTATTTGGAACACAATCAATACACCAGCCGGAGTATATTATTACCGATTAAGCGTAAATGATAATGTGCTGAATGGGACGATGGTAAGGCAGTGATAAATGTAATTTGGGGAGCCAGACAATGGAACAGCAGACCCCTCATCTATCGTTTTACCTGTCTTAAAAACCAAAGGCCGCCCTATGCAGACAGCCTTTGGAAATAATCAAATTTTACTTTTTAGAATGCTCTTGATTTGGCGTGGCATGTAGCACCACCAGATTCAGCAGCTTTAATAGCGGCATCTACATCTCCTTTGTCGAAATCCTTGCTACAGTATTCGTACTTGGTAAACTCAGTGCTGTTTTTGTCGGTGCACACATAGCACTTGGAGCAAGAAGAGGCCATCGTTACTAAAACTACAACTACTAAGGGTAAAAACATCTTTTTCATAAAAATTTGGTTTTAAGTGTGTGCCTACTCTGATCACTTTTCGGCTTCCGCGCCTTACTTTTTGAGGGGTTCAGGGGACTCCCTTTAATCTTTGTTTGTCAAATGTTTACCAAATATAAGATTTTAAACCAATAGTGCCCTAAACGGTTTAATTTTTTTGAATTGAGCTTCAAAATAGTAATTACAATACTTTGAAAATCACTTTTCAAAAATGAATCTCCCTCTTTATTCTGGGGCTGGCACTAATACTTACCCCTTTTGTTCTTTACAATTTCTCTGTATATCATCAGATACTTAGCCCCTATTATTTACCCGGAACTTTGAAAGTTGGTAGAAGCCACTATTTAACGGAGGCTTTAGCAGGTGCGCTCTTTTCTCCGGGACGGGGATTGTTTATTTTTTCAATTATCGGAATCATTATCCGGCTTGCACAGAAAAAATTTAGTCTTCTTGATACTGCCATTCTTTTGATAATACTCTCGCACTACTACCTTATTTCAAGTATTTCAACTCCTTATGGTGGCTGAGGTTTTGGCCCTCGTTACTTTACCGACATAGTGACTTTTCTCATTTATTTCCTCGCCTTTTTTCTACAATATCTTTTTGAAGAGAAAAAGGGGTGTCAAGTGTTCGGTGATGACTCTTTTAATTGTTACAGCTTCATTAAACTTTCTCATTAACTATAAAGGAGCTAGTCATCCCGCCACATTCTTTGATTGGAATGCTGTAGGCAATGTTGAAGAGCACTACGAAAGAGTGTGGAGTTGGTGGAATGACTTGCAATTTTTGAGGTAAGCCTTCAAATAAACTCTACTGCTCTAAAATGAGATTTACACTATCGGCATTCAGTCGCACCCGCAGCCAACTTTGCAAGCGTTCCTTTTCGGCTTTCGAAATCTTTTTTTGAAAACGCAGCGCTACGGTGTAAGCAGTTGCTAAGTGAATGCTGTCTGCCAGTATCAGTTGTTTCTGCACAATGCCCGAATTCATTTGAGGCCACTGCACTTTCATTTCTGCCACCACTTGTTGTTCTACCTTTTGTTGAGAGACTGCGCTATCGTACTTTGATTGCAGATAGGAAATTTCGGCATCCTTAGATTTAAGTACCGCATTTAACTGATCCGTACGATCGTCTGTTGCTTTTTTATCGGCCAGCCAGGCAAAGCCCTGTTTAATTTCGAGGGTAGCACCCGGAAGGTTATACGCCTTCATTTTCTCCTGCATCGCTTTTATTTCTGCTTCCGAGATTTCACGACCACCATAAGTAAGAGTGATGGTTTTAGCTTTCGAGTCCACCACGCGGTTCAGCAAGTAATCGTTGGCGATATGTGATTCTACAGCAATAAAACGTGCTGCTTCCTTATTAAATCGCTCTTTCATTACTACATCATAACCAAAATAAAGACTGGGCAATATAGTCACGATGGTAAGTACCCATACCACCCGTTGGTTGCGCTTTTCCAATTTAGGATCGCTGTGATGGTGCAGTGGAAATTTCAAAAAGCGCATAGTGAGTAGAGTGGCCAGCGCTATGAATACAGTATTGATGAAGAAGAGATAAAACGAGCCAAAGAAAAAACTCAACTGAAAGGTGGCTAAGCCATAGCCGGCTGTACAAAGTGGCGGCATCAGGGCGGTGGCAATGGCCACACCGGGAATTACATTTCCTTTTTGGCGACTGGCTACGGCCATTATCCCCGCCAGGCCACCAAATAGAGCGATGAGCACATCGTAAATGTTAGGAGAGGTGCGTGCTAATATTTCAGAGTGCGCATCATTGAGCGGGGAAATAAGAAAATAAAGAGTGGAAGTAGCTAAGGCCACTCCTGCGGCAAATAGGTAATTGCTAAATGCCTTGCGCAGTAAAGGCAAATCGTTTACCGCCAAGCCCGCACCGATGCCGATGATAGGCCCCATGAGCGGAGAGATAAGCATGGCACCAATAATGACCGCAGTAGAATTGACGTTAAGCCCCAATGACGCTACAAAGATGGCGAAGATGAGTACCCATAAGTTAGTGCCGCGAAACACAACACCCTTGTCAATATTTTCAATCACGGCATTATAATCTTCTTTTTCTTCGTTTAATCGGAAGTTGTCGAGAAAGGGAATATTCATAGGTGGCTTCTATTAACTTTTATTACTCACTATCACGTCTAAATTAGGCAATCCAGTCACTTCAAAGGTGGCTGAAGCCAACTTTACTCGACCATTCGTTTTTGAGATGGCTTCATGAAGTGCGGTGTACAATTTTGTTTTAGTGATTCTTCTTTTTCTGTAGTCAACTACATAACGGAGATTAAACTCTATCCAGTTATCCGTTAGTTTGAGTGCAATAGAGGGAGCTACATTTGCTTGCTCAATCAAATACTTTTTCACCATTACTTCCCAGTGTTTTTCAGCAAAGTCTGCATATTCTGTAAGCAGCGTTTGAGTGGTCTGCATCAGCAATTCATTCGCAAGCTGAATATCTGAGCCGTATTGTATAGGAAGGTTTATTTCTTCCCATACAAAAGGGAAGTCCGTAGAATAATTGCTTACCGGCCCTTTGAAAACAAAGGAGTTGCTAATTTGAACGATGCGCCCGGTATAGTTGTCGCTGGTGATCCATTGACCCAACTCCATCAGGGTAGTGCGGGTAATGCCAATGTCAATCACATCTCCCTTTACATTATTTATTTCAATGCGATCTCCGGTTTTATAGGTGCCGGAACTGATAATGGTTATCCATCCGGCAACACTTAAAATCACCTCTTGCAAAGCAAAAGCTAATCCAGCACTTAACAATCCGATGGCTAAGGAGAAATATTGCATTTTGCCGGTAAATGAGATGATCGCCAACAGGATAACCAGAAAGTATCCTACAAATCGCACTACCTTATTTGCCCGGTAGCGGGTACTGTTGTCATGTATAGTTTTACTGATGCCTTTACGAACGGCCCAAACCAATAGCAATACAAACACCACCCAAACAAAAAATTGAAGGAAATGAAGCAAAAGAGCACTTGACTCGCGACTTTGAAATTGTTGTATAAGTTGTTCTATATGATTCATACCTTGTGAAACTATCGGATACCACAGCGGTTAACAAAGTACTCCAAAGTTAATAGATTATTAACTGCAACGATGATATTGATTTATAGCGAGATAGGTTCATTTGCAGCGTTTATAGACCCCTTCCAATTTATACTACAACCCAGTTATTTTTTCAATATACCCTCAGCCGAAAAGGTAAGCTGAAGGCGAGGAAGAATAAATACTTCCTATGCTCATTTCTTACACTCCTGCTGTTGCTCTATAGCTTGGTTGGTGGGTGAGGGGCGAGAATATCCGGGCTGTCCCGCAAACTTATAGCTTTGTCATTCTAATAAACTCAGTAATAAATTGAAACTTTATGCTGTGAAACTCACCCAAACACAAAGATCAAAAGCATTGAGTAGGGGCAGGAAATAAAGCTATGGATAAAAAATACGATTCGATAATAATAGGTTCAGGGGCAGGAGGGTTAACTACGGCCGTGTGTTTAGCCAGAGCCAATCAGAAAGTTTTATTGTTAGAGCAACATGATGTTCCGGGAGGATGGTGTCATAGCTTTACCCTAAACGGGCAACGATTTAGCCCGGGCGTTCACTATGTCGGTTTAATTGGCGAAGGCGAAAGCCTCAACGAAATACTGTGCGGTTTGGGTGTAGCGAATGACTTAGTTTTTTTTGAAATGAATAAAAAGGGATACGAGCACTGCCACATTGGAGAGGAGGTATTTTCAATGCCTGCGGGAATAGAAAATTTGAAAACAGAGTTGTGCAAACGCTTCCCGGAAGAGAAAAAGGCTATCGTTAAATATCTTGACCTTGTAAAGTCCATTCACGCTCAATTGATGTTAATGCCAAATGTGAAAGGGTTTTGGGAGCACCTTACCATTCCGTTTAGAACGAAGTATGTTGGAAAATATGGGCTTTTCACTTTAAAGCGGGTGATTGATTGGCATATTAAAGACCCTCTGCTAAAAACAATTCTCAATGTGCAATGTGGCGATCATGGATTACCGCCCAATAAAGCCAGCTTTTTGGTTCACGCAGTGTTGATGGCGCATTATTTTGATGGAGGTTTCTACCCTATGGGCGGTGGCGGTGGTTTTGTAAAAGCATTTACGCGAAGAATCAGATCGCTTGGAGGTGAAATTAGAACCAAATCAAAGGTTGATAAAATAGTAGTAGAACAAGGGAGGGCCGTAGGCATCAAATTAAAAAATGGAGAGATCATTAAAGCCGATCGCGTAATTTCTAATGCCGATCCGAATACGACCTTCTTGAAACTTGTCGGAGAAGAAAACATCAGTAAAAAACTGAAGAAGAGATTACACCACACAAAATATTCGGTGTCTTCACTTATCCTGTTTTTGACATTAGATATGGATGTTACAAAATATGGCATTGATTCCGGTAACATCTGGAAAATTAGCGAACCCGATTTAGATGTTGTATTTGGCAACCTAACCAAAGACAATATCCTGGAAGGAGATGAATTTAAAGGCGTGTTCCTAAGTTGTACAACGCTTAAAGATCCCGCCAGCTTTAATGGGCGGCATCATAATTTTGAGATCGTTACCTTTATAGACTATTCCACATTTGAGCAATTTGAGAAGCTCAAAGATTACCATACCGAAGAGTATGGGATTTTTAAGGAGAAGCTTATCAGCAAGATATTGAACACCGTAGAAAATCTTATTCCGGATGCCGGAAAGCATATTATTCAAGCCGAATTAGGCACCCCGATGACCAATAATTTTTATATAAATTCCACCCGTGGCAATGTATATGGAACAGAAAAAACCTTACTGGGTGTTGGGCCTTTTGCATTTAAAGCTAAAACGGAAATTGAAAACCTCTACTTAACCGGGGCAAGTACTCTCTCTCATGGTGTAGGGGGAGCTACCAATTCGGGACTTGAAACAGCCGCAAAAATATTGGGTTGCAAACCGGAAGAGTTATTGATCGAAGATGAAAATCAAAAATTGCGAATTTATGATCCTGAAGACCCAACTTCATGGCCGGATTGGCTCAACCAAAAACGAGCGGATAAATCAAGAAGATTTAGCGAAGTAGATTTAAAAGATAAGGAGAAGCGCATAGTTATTTAATACTATAAATATAGGCGCAGCTCATGGCATCTCTGTATTATACTGCATCAGAAATGATTTACATGAAATATTGCTCAAAAGAGAAAAGCCCCGATTTGGGGCTTTTCTCTTTATTACTTAGGCTCTATGGGTTGCAGCTTCATTTCTTTTGGCGCAGTTTGTTTTTGAGGAACTACCTCTTCATCTGCTTTGGCTTTCTTTTCTTTCTTTTTGGGAGTATCGTTCACTAAAGAAATGCCGGTGCTGCCGTCTGCCTTTTTGCCTCCTTTCTTAAAGTCAAACAGCAACGAGAAGCGAAGCGTGTTGTCTAATGGATTGCGCTGAATGGTAGTTGGAATCAAGTAAGAAAAATTCAATCCTACGATGCTGTATTTAACGGTTAAGCCCGCAGTTAAGAATTGGCGATTCCCTTTTGATGCCGGCTCATAGAAGTATCCGAAGCGCACCCCGAATTGTTTGTTATACATATATTCCATTCCAACCCCCACAGAGGTTTCTCTCAACTCTTCTTTGGAGCGGCTTCCTTTGATTCGGGTTACCTTGCCGTCTTTATCCATATACATCAAGCCCGGAGCATCGTTAAACGAAGTAAACATTCCGGTAATCGGACTTTTCTGTTTCCAGTCGCCAATCTTATCACCGTCCTTGTCGTAATTAGGGTTAATGGTATCTCCGCCTCCTTCAAAAGGAATGGTATAAGGTTGTGGTGTAGGAACCATTAAACGATTCACATCTAAGTAAACCCCTACTGCATTTTTCTCACCAATGTTTAAGGTATAGCCTAATCCGATGCCGAGGTTGGTAGGGATGTAATCAGAGTTTCTAGCATTGTGTGTGTAAGAGATTTTGTTGCCGATGTTGGAGATATTCATCCCGGCATATAAATCGTGTGAAATGTTGGAGTTATCCTTATGAAAATTCTTTTGGTAGGTCCATGAAATATCTGCTGCTCCGGCATATCCCGGATAAGTGGGCACTCCATCTATTCCCACATTGGTCAGATTAGAGTAAACGAAACGAAGGGTAGCTGCCAAGGCGAAGTTATCACCTAATTTACGGGCATAACCGGCATCAATGCTAAACTCGTTGGGTTTAAAATTTCCTATTTCCTGTCCGTTATAATCGGTGAAGGTGATATTCCCCAATGAGAAATATTTAATACTCATTTGTACGGTCTGCTTCTCTTTTACTTTGTAATATCCGGCTAATCCCGCCATGTAAATATCATTGACAAGGGACTTCAGCCACGGAGTGAAAGAAACCGCAAAACCGAAATCCTTTTCGTTGAAAGCCATGCGTGAAGGATTGGCGTAAAGCGAATTAATATCTGCGGGAGTAGCTATTCCTACATCTCCCATACCGCCTGCGCGGGCATCGGGGTTAATCCGTAAAAACGGAACCGCAGTGGTGACGGTGTTGACTAACTTTCCATCTTTTTCGGAAAGGTTCAATTGACCAAAAGCCGGCATAATGGCAGTGAGGGTGATGGCAAGCGCAAAAAACTTATTCTTCATACGTTAGGGTATTCGGTTGAGTTGGTATTACCTGATTTTACGTAAATGTGGAGCTATATAAAGTTTTTTGGTCAAGGGGGTAAATCTATCTTAAAACAACCAATTTTTCAAATTTGTGTGCAGAGTTTCCCTGTGAGTCGCGAACGTTTAGCTTATACACGTAAACGCCCTTGCCTATTGGGTCTCCATAATCATCTCGTCCGTCCCAGTCTATATCATTTACTCGAAATCCTTCACAATGTACCTCATCGCGGAGAGTTTTTACAATCCGCCCGCTGATGGTGTAGATTTGAATTAATACGGATAAATCGTCACAAGGTTTGTTATGCTCAAACATAAATTGTGTGTGCGTAGTAAAAGGGTTGGGGTAATTGAATACATGAGTGAGGGCTAATTTAGCATTGGAGGCCACTACAAACTCGGTGTAATCTTCCGAGGAATTATTCTGAATATCCCACGATTTTACTTTCAAGGTGTGGTGGCCGTCTGCTAATTTGCTGAAGGGATATTTTACAGACCCCTTTTGAAAACTGTCCAAAGCACTTTCGTAATAATCGTTCAGCACAATCTTGTGTTGCGCATCGTTATCTAAGTCGGCTGTGAGGTCGTGCCCAATGCCGTTACCTACGGTATTGATACCGCTGGCATCCTCAAACTTCACTAACAGAATAGGCGACTCATCGGTAGTGCCGCCAAACACAAACTTTTCATCGTTCATGTATATTTTCATTTGAGGGCCTTCTCCATCTAGATTAAAAGAGTCGGCAGAGCCGCCTATTACAATATCATTATTGTATCCATGCGCGTCCACATAATTTCCATTATCGGCATAGTAACTAATACGGCCATTGCCAAACTGGTAGTTGATATCCTTGGGAACCATAAAGGTGAAACTGAAATCTCCATTGGTCACACTGGCCTTCCCTTTAAACAAAAGATTCTTATACAATTTGAAATTGCGGATCGGGCTGTCAGCATCATTACCAAGTGTTTGAAGGGTAGAAATTTTATCGTAAACCGTGGGATAAACTACCCCGTTAAAGGAAGTCATCTTGTTGTTGTTGTCATCTCTCACTTCTCCTTTAAAGGTGATGAGCGAGAGCGCTTTCAGCGTGTCGTGTGGTTGAGTGATTGGCCGATTATTTACTTCAGTAGTGACTACGTTATAACGCGGGTAATTTATCTGCAATGCAGGGTCGCCTAACAGCACAAATTTGCGGGTGTTGTTGATGTCTGTTTGTACCGTGTTTTTGGTTTCCATAGTCAACTCTCCTAAGGTTGGGTCTCTTCCTTCGTAAGGCTCAAACATGTATTTGAAAACCTTGCTGTTCAGCGCTTCGTTAGCATTAGAGTAAACCAGCCTCACCGTAGTAATAGAGGCAATGGCCCCTCCCTTTCCGTTTACAATCAGCCACTCCCCGGCTGTGCGGGCAGGGAGGTCAAACCTACTGAACTCACAGGTGGCAGTGATAAATAGCGGTAGTCTTTCTTTATTCTCTAACTGCACAATGTCGCTCATGTTGAAAATGCGCTCATGTGCCCAGTTGGTTACGCCTCCGTGGCCAATCCAGTTCACGATCAGGGTACCTGAATTTAATCTGTTGAGGATAGCTGTATTCACATCCGGGTAGCGATCTCCGGCCGGGGTGCTCAGTTGTTTGTAGGCATCCAAGTATATCTTGTCGTAGTTATACACCGGATACAAGGCTCTAGTGCTTTCGCAGATATTGTCAGAGGCATCTAAGTGAGTATCGCCATCCTGATCATCTCCAATAAAAGTGACAATATTTCGCCAGCTATTATTCGCAGTAATCTGCACGCAGGTAGGTCCTGAAGTAGAGGGGTGCTTATAGTTTTTAATTTTATTCACCACATCCCAGGCTTCCTGTTCGCTGGCTACGGGTATTCGGCCTACAGCCACATCTAATTTCTGAGCGGCATTAGCAATGTTGCCCCCTTCGTTTATATCTAATAAACCATAAAAATCATCGGAGGTAAAGGAGGCTGTTTCAGAATACGACTCGTAACTCTGGTAAGTCGGCACAAAATTATTGTTGTCGGGCACTCGATTTTTCGGGTCGAAGGAACCATCGCCCATCAGCAAGAGATAGCGGGGCATGATAGCGGTATCGCTTCCCGCCCGGTCATACAACATTCGCATCAAATTTCGGATGGAGGAAATGTCGGGTTTGCCACAGCCGAATTCATTATATATCTCTGAAAGTTTCACCACATTCACAGAAATACCTTCGTTGCTGCGATGAAAATTTGCTAACTCTTCTGAGGCAGCTGCGAAAGCATCATAAGTTACTATTACCATATCCGGCTCTCCGATAGCATGCAAGTTTTGATTGGCTACCTGTCCTATATATTCCGGGTTGCTGAAAGAACCATAGGGGCTGAACGCTATGAATTGTTTCATGTTATCGGTAGCCGTTGTAAAGGATAAGGTAGAGCCGTTTACTGAAGATGGCATCCGTTTAATATCACCCACGTTGCTAACATCCCAAACGCTCAAATTGCCGGAGGCATTTCCTAATCGAAATTCAGAGATGTTTCCGGTTCCTACCGATGAAATATTTCGAAACGTCATGGCATCTCCGCTCATCGTTAAGGCTCGCTTTAGGTGAAGTTCAAACCAGTCTATATAAGTAGCAGCGGTTCCGGTAGGGTCGGCATTCGGTGAAAAAGTATAAACCACGCTAATGGCGGTAGAGGCAGCCGTAAACGTGGCAGAAGCAGTATAAGGCAAAGCTCCGGGTGGATAAATATTGTTGGGGTTAATGCCGGTATCTGTATGTGTAATCAGCGTTTGCCCATTAACGGTGACGGTGGTATGCGAGCCATAATTGGTTTTCGCTCCAATAGAAGAAATGATTTGTACCGGAACCGAGGTAATAATATTGGGGAAGTCGAAGGAAAAACTTTTAGTGTTATTGAATCCGGTCATTTTATCGCCCAACCAGGTTCTGCCGCTTTGGAGGGTGTTCTCCTCATCGCTTTCGTGGTAGGCGTATTCGTCAAAATCAGTGATTACATGGTTGGCGCTTCCTGCCGATGGTGCTGTTTGAATCCGTTTGCCGGTTCCTGCATCGGTGGTGAGGAAATAAAAATTCTTATCAGAGAACAAATTCTTTTCGTGCGAAAAAGTCTGCGTAGTGGCATTGTATTTCCACTGGTCTGCCATTTGTCCGTAGAACAAAAGATAATCGTCCTGATCTAAGTGGTTGTTGCCGTTATTGTCCACAACCATAGTGGGGTTTTCGAGCAAATCATCGGGATAATAAGTAGCGTTATCATCGGGCAACATACCTCCTCCGTTTCCAAAAATTGCAAGTCGGTTCAGGTTGATGTTTTCAGGATTTACCCCCAGTTTATTTTTTACAAAATCATAATCTACTTTATAAATGCCTTCGGTGGCCACTGCAATTTTGTACCAAGTGCCACCCGCCAACACCGAATTAGAAGCATAAGAATTAGTCGAGCGATGTTGCGGCTTTGGAGTGACTGAAACTCGCAGGGTAAAACTCTCTAATTTTTCAACTTGCCCACCAGCATTCTTTCTAAAGGGGAGAAACTCCACAAACACTCCGGGTCTTTTCCGGAGATACGAAAGAGTAGCTTTTGGGTCTATATTTTCGTTGATAAAACCAATGCTGCCCTTATCTATAGATACAGGAGAGTAAACCGGATTAACGAGCTGCACCGATACCTCACCGGAAACAGCGACCGGAATTCTTTCTCTGTAAACCGGTAACAGATTGTACTGCTCATAAGGGGCGGCATCTGTAAAAGTGGGCTGAGTAATAGTTTTAGCGTCCAGTGTATGAAAAGTTTTTGCTTTCGGAAGCCAGTCAATTTTTCTCACAAAATCTTGTGCATTGGCAAATGACCCGCCAATCATTAACAGCATTAAAAATACTGCCCCTCTCTTTAAAACCGAAAAACTTCGCATAGAACCGTGATAAAACAAACGTATCATTATTTTTGGGCGTTTTTATCGAAAGCGCGCAATAAAACGAGGTGCTTTTGGTTTTATTTCGCAGCCGAATTTATTTTCTGCCTGTAATATTAAAATGACCAATTTGAAAACATCATGGAAGCTGTGCTCATTTAACACGTGGTGTCTAAAAAGTATTGCCGCTTTTTTGTTGCTGAGTTTTATGAACCCGGTATTGTCGCAGGATGTGGAGATGAGCCAGTATTTCTCGGCTCCGCTACACCTGAATCCCGCTCTTGCAGGTATTTCTTACGGGCCGCGAGTCACACTGAACTATCGCAACCAATGGAGTGGATTGGGCGATGGCTTTAATGGTGGATACACTACTTATATGGCGGGTTTCGATATGCACATTCAACAGATGCGCGGAGGTATTGGAGCATTGTTTGTAGCCGACCAAATTGCCAATGGCCTGTATGCCACCTACCGGGCATCCATTATGTATTCGCAGCAGTTTAAGATTAACCGGAAGATGGCGATTAAACTGGGTATTGAAGGCACTTACATTAATACCCGCATTAAGTGGAATGAACTATTGTGGAGCGATATGATTAATCCCTATACGGGCTTTTATAACAACGTGGACGTGCCGAACACCACCACCGAGCCGATGCCGGGAAAAACCTCTACCCACCGAGGAGATGTAGGAGCAGGAATTGTGTTTTTTACAGAGAAACTTTATGTAGGCTTTGCCGTAAATAATCTCTTAATGCGCAAAGAATCTTTTAATGGAGTGGACGAATCGAGTGTGCCGCCCCGGTTCGTTGGACATTTTGGAGCTAACTTTCCTATCCGGCACAGAAAAGAGACGAGGTACAATATTTGGATATCACCAAACGTTTTGTTTGTGAATCAAGGAAAATCATTTCAGGCGGGAGGCACCTTGCTCACCGGAATTAGTTTTGCATATTTCGGTCTCGGTTTCCGCCATTCAATACGAAATTTCGATTCGGTGATTGGTTATGTTGGCTTTAAAAAAGGAAAATTCAGAGTGGGATACAGTTACGATTACACCATTTCAAAGCTCATGAACCGCACGGGTGGAACGCACGAGCTTTCATTCACGTTTAATTGGACGGGGGATGATAATTCCCTTAATCCCAAAAAGATGAAGGGATATGTGCCTTGCCCCGATATTCTGAACTTCTGATTCACAACGATTTTTTTATTTAAACACTCGGTTGAAAATTTAGCGAATTATTTTTTTGAGCTTTAACTGAATATTCTATTTTAGCAACCTTTAAATGAACAACCCTTCTAAAACTAAACAATCAAGCAATGAAGCTTAGTAAATTGTATCTGCTGCTCGCCTTGCCCATTATGGCAGGGATTTCATCTTGCAGCAAGGAGAAGTCATCTGTTACCGGGTGGGATTATAATGACCCCAAGAATGGGGGATTTGAAGTCACCAAATATCAGGGGCAGGAAACAGGTCCCGGTCTGGTGTATATTCAGGGTGGAACTTTTGTCATGGGAAATACCGAGCAGGATGTGATGTATGAATATCACAACGTACCTCGCAGAGCTACAGTTTCTTCGTACTACATGGACGAAACCGAAATTGCAAACGTTCACTACCGTGAATATTTGTACTGGATGGTGCGCGTTTTCGGAAATGATTTTCCGGATGTGGTGAAGAAAGCGCTTCCCGATACCTTGGTGTGGAGAGATGAGCTGGCTTACAACGAACCTTATGTAGAATATTACTTCCGCCACCCGGCTTATGATTTTTATCCGGTAGTGGGAGTGAACTGGTTGCAGGCCAATGACTTTGCCTCTTGGCGTTCGGATCGTGTAAACGAAAGAATTTTGGTGGATAAAGGAGTATTAGCTGAAAATCCATCACAGGTAGGCAGTGATAATTTCAACACTGAATCTTATCTGATTGGTCAGTATGAAGGCGCAGCCGGAAAAAGACCCGTAAAAGACTTGAACCCTAATGGCACCGGCACTCGTCACGTCCGTTTAGAAGATGGAATTATGCTGCCGAAGTACCGCCTGCCTACAGAAGCAGAATGGGAATATGCCGCACTTGGTTTAATAGGCAATCAGCCTAATGGAGGAGAGGAGAGAATTACCGACAGAAGAATTTATCCTTGGAATGGAACTTCTACCCGTTACCCTAAAAGTGGTATGTGGCAAGGAGAGTTTTTGGCAAACTTCAAAAGAGGACGCGGAGACAACATGGGAGTTGCCGGTAAGCTAAACGATAATGCAGACGTAACTGCTCCGGTAAAATCTTATATGCCGAACGACTTTGGTTTATATAACATGGCCGGTAACGTGAATGAGTGGGTGCTGGATGTGTACCGCCCTATGACCACGATAGATGCTGACGATTTCAGAACTTTCCGTGGTAATGTATTTATGACGAAGGTGCTGGATGCCGATGGCAATCCGGTTGAAAAAGATAGCTTAGGTCACATTCAATATCGCGAGGTAACGCAGGAAGAAAGTGCTAACCGCAGAAACTACAGAAGAGGTGATGTAAGAAATTTTGAAGACGGTGATGAAGTATCTAACGTGGATTATAAATTCGGACAATCTTCTTTGATTGATGATAATGTGCGGGTTTATAAAGGCGGTAGCTGGAAGGACAGAGCTTATTTCCTTTCTCCCGGAAACAGAAGATATTTAGACCAAACACTTTCTACCGATGATCTTGGATTCCGTTGTGCTATGGATCGCGTAGGCTCCCCTTCAGGAAATTATATGAAAGGCGGAAAAGGTGGAAACAATTTCCCGAAAGAAAAGGGTAAAAGAAAAATGAAGGGATAATCTCCCGATGGATAATACTAAATCCCTCCGCATTTGCGGGGGGATTTTTATTTTCAACCGATGCAAATAGAAAAACTGTACGCTCTTTTTAAATCTTCTGCCGGTGTAACTACCGATACCAGAAGCATTGCTGCGGGCACTATTTTTTTTGCGCTGAAGGGAGAAAAATTTAATGCCAATGAATTTGCTGAAGAGGCACTGAAAAAAGGAGCCGCCTATGTGGTCGTAGATGAAATTACCCAAGCAGAATGGATAAAGAAATATGCGGGGCAGATAATTCAGGTGGAGGATTCTTTAAAGACTTTACAGCAATTGGCAGCTTATCATCGGCAGCAATTTGAGTGCCCGGTGTTGGCCATTACCGGTTCTAACGGCAAAACCACCACCAAGGAATTGATCGCTGCGGTGCTCTCTTCTAAATACAAAACTTATGCTACCAAAGGCAATCTCAATAACCATATAGGTATTCCGCTGACGTTGCTTTCTATGAAAGCGGAAGTGGAGTTTGCGGTGATTGAAATGGGAGCCAATCACCGAGGGGAAATTGCTTCGTACTGCGAATATGTGTGCCCCGATTTCGGTATTATCACCAATGTAGGAATGGCGCACACGGAGGGCTTTGGCGGCTTTGACGGTGTGGTAAAGGGAAAGACAGAGTTGTATGCTTACCTCGCATCTTCAGGCGGGAAAGTGTTTGTGTGCGCTGAAAATGAAATCCTCCAAGAGAGAATCAATCATTACAAATTTCCAAATACAGCGGTAGTTAGTTATGGCAAATCATCTGCTGCATTTTGCAAAGGCGAAATTGGGAATAGCAAAGAATTTCTTTCGGTAATAATAGATGGCGAAGCCATACAAACCAATTTGGTGGGTCATTACAATTTTGAAAATGTGATGAGCGCTGCATGTGTAGGGAAGTATTTCGGAGTGGAGCAGAACCGCATTAAATCGGCCATTGAAAATTACATTCCTTCCAACAATCGCAGCCAAAAAATTACAGTGGGTAATAACACTATTATTCTGGATGCTTACAATGCAAACCCCTCCAGCATGAAAGCGGCTATTGAGAATTTTGATAAAATAACAGCTGATAAAAAAGTGATGATACTCGGTGAAATGATGGAGTTGGGAGAGTGCTCTGCTGCCGAACACAGGCGCATAAAAGAGATGACAGATAGCATGAAAATAGCGCAAAGAATTTTTGTAGGGGCGGGATTTGCTTTTCTGAAACAGGCAGGGGATGTGCTACATTTCTCAACTACTGATGAACTGAAAAAGTGGTATGAGAAACAGCGCTTTGAGCACTGCACTATTCTTATTAAAGGCTCGCGAAAAAATCAGTTGGAGAAAATTCTCACTGACTAACTCTCCGCCCGCGGCTGTGTCCTCACAGACGCGCTTGATAATCCAAAAATGTCTGTGAGGACACAGACATTGGCGGAGACATTGGCGGAGAAAATTCTCGCTGACTAACTCTGTTTTTTTAGAAATGTAATTTGCTCTCCATCATTGCGAGACCTCTTCGAGGCAATGCCATTAAGTTAAGGATGGATAGTTCTTCTTCGGCTAAAGCCGAGTTCCTTTTTACATCATTGCCAAATAGTTGCGATCTCATTAATCAAACCGATTGTTGAATAAAAGATATTGGCAGAATGCACTCTACCTGCAAAAATTTCTGCAAAATTCAGACGGTGGAGGATATAACCCAACTGGTTCGAGCATCCGATCGGACCAAAACAGAAAATCCTACATAGCTCCCGAAAAGCCGGAGGCTTTGCTTTTCTCTATGCCAGCGCCCGCGTCTGTGTCCTCATAATCACGCAATTAGCTCTCGCAGCGCCTGCATTTTCACAGTCGCTCATAGTTATCGAAAATGTCTGTGAAGCCACAGGCATTGGCTCCTCTCCTCCGCATCAGTAGCCAAGCTCGCGCCAAGCTGATGCTTCTGCATGACCGAACGGGCAAGGATGCAAATACCATAGCATTTGTACCCCAATATTTCTTTTCCACAAGTTCTTACCGCTTGGTAGATGCCCCTCCTATCCAAAAAGTAGAACAGATATAGGCAGGGGTGACGGTCGAGAAGCGAATTACTTCCCTCCCATCATCATCAGAAATTATTTGTTTTTGCGCTTCGCCAACTCCATCAGCTTTTGACCGCGCAACAATATTTTTAGTCCGTTTCTTCTCAGCGAGATGTGCGACTCCTTCATTTCGTGATCGTCCATTCTATCTTTATAGGTGGCGAGGATGTCGCGATACGATAAAATGCCCACAATAGTTTTATGCTCATCGGAAACTACCGGCAGCACATCCACATTCTCTCTGGCCATCGTGCCGGCTGCCGTCCTAAGTGAGTCGTTGAGCTTAATATAAATAGAGTTTCGTTTTATCAACTCTCCGATCCCATCTTCCTGAGTATGATGTTCGCTGAATAAGTTGGAAGAGCTGATAATTCCTTTGTATTCGCCCCCATCATTTGAAACAATAAAATAATTGGGCTTGTAGTTCTGTTCCTTATCCAACCACTCCCGCACTTCTTTGATGCTGTTCTCTTCACTTAATATCACTCCATTATCTTCCATCACTTGTTCCACCGTCATTCGTTCCAACATATCCGGCTCATAAGAGTCAGGCGTTTTTACACCTCTTCGCGCAATTTTTTCGGTCATAATAGTATGCTCCATCAAGAAAAAAGAAACTAAGTAAGAAGCCACACAGGTAACTAATAAGGGCAGCAAAGCATTAATCTGGTAGGTTGTTTCAATGGCAAAAATGATAGAGGTGAGCAAGGCTCTGGAAGCCCCGGTAAACATGGCGGCCATGCCCACTAAGGCGGCCAATGGAATAGTGATACCTGCGGTAGGAAATAAATAAATAACAGCCATACCCAATAAGGAACCGGTGGCTCCTCCGATAGTGAGCAATGGGGCTAAAGTTCCTCCGGAGGTGCCGCTGCCCAATGCAATGGCCCATGAAATGAATTTGAAAAAGCACAGCGAGAAGATCACCTGCATGGTTAAGTTACCCGTAAGAATATCGGTAATGTTTTCGTACCCTACCCCCAGAGTGCGCGGAGAAATATATCCTACTACTCCCACTACCAAGCCTCCTATGGCCGGCCACCACATCCAGTGAATGGGCAGTTTTTCAAAGCCTTCTTCGATCAGGTAAACTCCTTTGCTCACAAACACCGATAGGAACCCGATAATAACTCCGATGGCACCACAGGCTAACAATACTGAAGGACCGTGAGCGGTGATAGTTGCCATTTCGAAAACGGGCTTTTGACTAAACAGCAAGTGATGCCCCGCAGCACCTACCATGCAAGCGATAGCTACCGGAATAAGGGAGCGGGGAGAAAATTCAAACAGCAATAATTCTATCGCTAAAAACACGGCTGCGATAGGGCTGCCAAAAACCGCTGCCATACCGGCTGTAGCCCCGGCTGCGAGCAATATCTTTCGTTCGTTGTGCGATATCTTTAAAATTTGTCCGATGGTAGAACCCAAAGCGCCCCCCGTTGCAATAATAGGCCCCTCGGCTCCAAAAGGCCCCCCCGTGCCAATGGCGATAGCCGATGAAAGTGGTTTCAGATAAGTAATGGCCGGACTTATTTTACTTTGGTTGGTTAAGATTTGTTCCATCGCTTCGGGAATCCCGTGGCCGCGAATAGCTTTAGAACCGTAGAGCGCCATTAAACCGACTATCACCCCTCCGACTGCGGGAATAATGATAACGAATACCCCCAGTGAATTGGCAACAGGCGTGGCGTGTTCGTAGGAGAAATTTCCGTAGAACGAAAGGTTCGTAATCAGGTTGATCAGATAAATTAAAAACTTGGCTACTAAGCTAACTGCGATGGCTACTAAGAAAGCAATAGCCGAAATAGTGAGAAGTCTTTTCTTGTTTTGATCGCTACGCGGAATTATATGTTCTACTTCTAAGGCGGGGTTTAAGGATGGGGCAATGGGAATTCCATTGTCTAATAAATCAGGTCTTTTCATTTGATTTTAAATATTGGTCTCGTTCTAATTTTTTTGATGGTTTGTTGAATAAAATACAAAAGCCATAGCCAGTCTGCCGCTTTGCCAATCGCAAATTGGTAGCAAAGGCACAAAGCCCCTCAGGTTAAATTCCGTTGTTCTATTTTTCACTAAACGCTTGCCTTAAATTCAAGAGATTCTCTCTTAAACGCAGCAAAATTCATAGTTAGGGCTGCCGGGAAAGGTCGCCTCTAACTCGCTATTCCTGCCGCAATAGTAGGCATATCTCTTTTATTGTAGTGGGATTTCGGGTTAAAAAAGCAAATAAGCTATGAGGAATTTAGACCCCGAAGGACCATGCCATTCAGTGAAGTGCATTTTGGCTTTACCGGAAGAAGAACAATTCCTCCTTCACTGAATAGCATTGACTACTCAAACGTTCCGTAACTCTTGTTTTCGTTCTTACTTTTTAGATAGAGTGCGGCCGTTTCTTCAATGGTTTGTTTCACAGGGCGGAAACGGTAGCCAAGCATTCGGCTTATCTTTTCGTTGCTGTAGCGAAAATCTATTGCCGTGAGGGAGGCGCTTTCTTTGGTGAGAATCGGGGGTTGGCGTGTGATCCATGAACGCAGTAGCTGCACCCGCCAGGCAATGGCCATTAACCATTTTCCTGCCGGAATAAAAGCGCGCTTCACTTGTAGGGTATCGGCTATCATCCATACCAAATCGCGCAATGAAATATTTTCTGCCACCAGCAGAAATTTTTCACCGTTGATGTCACTCTCCATCAGTCGGTAAATACACTCTGTCACATCGCGCACATCTACAAAACCATTCACTGCGTGGGCATAAAACCAAAGCCCGCGATCTACTTCGGGAAACAATAAATTGGGTGGTTGGCTCCACCAGCCACCGCCAATAATAGTAGCCGGGCAGGCAATGACCACCTCTAATCCCTCGGCATGTGCGCGCCATGCTTCGCGCTCGCCATACTGCTTGCTGCGGTAATACCAAGGGCATTTGTGGATGCCTGAATCGTCATAACTTTCATCAATCACCTTCCCCATGCGGGGAAAGCCGAAGGCCGCTTCGGAGCTAACATGCAACACTTTCTTTACACCAGAGTATAAAGCCACATTCATCACATTGGCAGTGCCTTCTCTGTTCACTTTCACCATTGCGTTTGCATCGGAAGGCAGAAAGGAGATGAGTGCAGCGCAGTGATACACTTTTTCCACTCCCTGCATGGCATCTTCTAAGGAGGGGATGTCGAGAATATCACCTTCCATCCATTCCACTTGCTGTGCCGCAGCGCCCAGCAGACTGAGGTCAGAGGTTTTACGCCTAAGTGCGCGCACCTGCTCGCCTTTGGCCAACAACAATTTCGTAAGATATGAACCTAACAATCCGGTGGCTCCCGTGACAAATACCATGGGGTGAAAATAAGGAGTTGGACACAGGAAAAAATAGCGGAACGGACTTTAAAGCAAGTAACGCGATATAGTGCTTTAGCTCACCGGTTCGTTTAATATTTTCTTCGCTAAATTAAGGCTGCGGAACATACACCGCCCCACCCACTGAATCTCTTGAAGCTCCGGTAACACTACACAGCACATTCCATTCATTTCTCCTTCGCAACACACCCATCAATGCGATAACCAATGCTTCCTTGAACTTTACAATTTGCTCCGCTGGCACTACTACTTCTACTTTGCATAGTGCAGCTATTCGGCTGACCAAAAATTTATTGAAAGCACCTCCACCGGTCAGCAGCATTTTATCACCGTCTGCCAGGGTAATTTTTTCTGCGGATAAAATTTGTTGCAGATGTGCCGCCACCTGCACCGCAATATGTTCCGTATAGGTTCGCAATTTGTCTGCTGTGCCGGTATTGAAATCTTCAATAAGTGGCCACACCACATCGCGAGAAAAACTGTTGTCTAACGATTTTGGAAAATTTTGTTGGTAATAAGGAATAATGTTCAGCCGTTCCAATAGTTCGGTATTCAATTTCCCCGAAGCAGCCAAGTCGCCATCGGCATCGTACTCCTTCCCCAATTTATTCGCCAGCAAATTCAGCACTTGATTAGCCGGGCAAATATCAAAGGCTACTATTCGCTTTTCATTTTTGCCACTGATATTGCTAATGCCGCCTATGTTCAGGCAAAAGCGATAATCCTTAAAAAGTAAGAGGTCGCCAATAGGCACAATGGGGGTTCCTTGTCCGCCCAAGGCGATATCGCTCGAACGAAAATCGCAGACTACCGGTAAGTTTGCTTTAGTAGCAATAGCGGCACCATCGCCTATCTGTGCCGTAAATCCTTGGTCGGGAAAATGGAAAACGGTGTGGCCATGCGAGGCCACCAAATCTACCTTTTGCTGCAAATGGTTGCGCCCTATAAAATCGTTCGCTTGCTCCCCAAAGTAATGGCCTAAGCGGATGTGCGTATTCCAAAAATCTTTGGCATTAGCTTTTGTCAGTTGCAGAAATTCTTGAATCCATTCATTCGGATAGGGAATAACTTCCGTGGAGAGAATCTCAAAATTCCATGAATTACCTTCCAGAGAAAACCGGCAATAGGCAATGTCTAATCCATCTAAGGAACTGCCGCTCATCAAACCGATCACCCGGTAATCAGTCAAGGCTACTTGTTGTGCCAGCTAATAATCAAATCGGCTAAGGCTGAAATTTCAACAGCACTCAGTTTGTCTTCCCAAGCAGGCATGTGATTTTTGCCATAGGTGATGCCATGAATAAGGCCGGCCTTGTCGAGGTCAATGGTTTGCAAATTAGGGGTGCGCTCGTCCTTTACCCCCTGAGGGCCGTGGCAGCGGGCGCAGTCATTAGCAAAAATCTTTTCGGCATTGATAGAGGCCGTAGGAGCCGAAGTCTTTTTAGAACAAGAGCCGATCATTAAAGCTAAGGCGAAAAAGGTGACATATACTTTTCTCATAAAAATATTTTTTGAGCTTAAAAAACACTAAACGATAATAGAGGTATCTCGCAGATCCTAACGCACTAAAGTAACATTTCCCTTGCGAAGTATTTCTACTCCGTCTTTTGAAAGAGCGGTTACCAGCCACACATAAGTACTCATCGGCTGCTTCGTATTTCTGAACGTGCCATCCCATCCTTCATAAATATCCGCAGTGCTGAAAACTTTTTCGCCCCAGCGATTATAAACCGAAAAATCTTTTAGTCTGTCAATGTTCAGCCAATTAATAATGTGAAACACATCATTGATGCCATCGCCATTGGGAGAGAAAGCCGTGGGCAGATTTAGGATAGTCACCGTCTTCACGTTCACGACAATAGAATCGTAGTTCGAGCATCCGAAGTCAGAGGTAGTGTATAAATAATACACCTGCGTGCTGAGGATATTGGCAGTAGTCGTCAGCAACTTGGGGCTTTCTAATCCCGTTTCCGGATTCCAGAAAAAACTGCCGGCATCGGTTACTCCTGAAAGCACCGCAGGGGTTTCGCGCCAAATCACGGTATCGTTTCCCGCTTCTGTATAAGGCAAAGGCATAGCTTCTACCCATATCGAGTCGCGGTTCACGCAGCCATAGTTATTCGTTCCGGTTACAAAGTAGAAGGTGCTGACCGTAGGCACTACCGTTGGGGTAGCAGTAGCCGTATTGGTGAGCGCGGGGTCAGCATCCCACAAATAGCTTTGCGCCCCACTCACATTCAACTGCTTGGCTTGTCCGTAACAAATGGAGTCGGCATCCTCTAATATCATACTGGGCAATGGCCAAATATTAATCACCACCGAATCATTTTTAGTATAGCAATAGTTAGAAACCCGGAGCACATACAGCGTAGTATCGGGAGGATAAAATCCGGGGTTAAACACAGTCACATCGGTCATGTAATTGGTAGGGCTCCAACTGTAGTCAGAAGCTCCTTGATTCACAACATTCAGATAGGCGGTATCACCGGGGCATATTCCTTCCTCATTATCAATGATAACATTCAACATCGGATCAAGCACATAAACAATCACTGAATCGGAGGCACGGCATCCGTTCACATCAGTGCCGATAACGACATAGGTAGTGTTTGCAGAAGGTCTGGCTACCGGATTTGCAATAGCTGCATTGTTTAAAGAAATAGCCGGTGACCAAAGGTAGTTGAGCGAGCCGCTTGCGGTTAATTGCACACTGTCGCGATAACTGCCGGGGTTTAAGCACACCGAAGTATCTATCCCCGCACTTACCTGAGCGGGAGCATAAAAGGAAACGGTTACACTGCCGGTAGCCGTGCACTGAAATTGATTAGTGACGGTCACCGAATAAGTAGCCGCATTGGGGGCTGCCGGAGAAGCAACAGGGTTGGCAATATTTGGATCGCTTAAACCAAGAGTCGGAGACCAAACATAGCTCGTTCCGTCATGTGCAGCTAATGGAACGGAAGCTCCCGGACAAACAGCCGTGTCATTAGAAATATTGATGACCGGATCGGGATGAACGGTGAGTGGTTTGCTCAACGAATCGGGGCAATTGCCTCCCATGGTCACCAACAGTTTAATCTGATAAGTGCCGGGGGCATAGCTCACCGTAGGGGAAGCTGTAGTGCTGCTCGTGCTGTTGCCTAAATTCCAATTAAAATCAGCACTGGATGGGGTAGAATTATTAATGAAATGAACAGAGCTGCTTTCACATACCGGATCAGAAAAACTAAAGTCGGCATGGGCACTCGCCAAAATAGTAATGCCTTTCTGGGTGGTATCCTTACAGCCCAAATCAGTTTGGCTAACTAACGTGACCGTATATGCTCCCGGAGTAGAATAATTGTGCGTAGGGTTTTGAGTATTATCCGTGTTGCCATCTCCAAAATTCCAACTCCATTGGTTAATAGCGCCCAGCGTAGAAACACTCAAATCGGTAAACGAAGCAGGTACAGATTGACAAACATCTGCCGTTTGAAAATCGCCTGAGAAGGTGGGGTATATCTTCACATAAGCGTAAGTGGTATCTACACAGGGCTGCGTGCTAGTGCCCTTCGAGGCCACTAACTGCACTAAGTAAACCCCGGTATCGGGATAGGTGTAAGTCGGAAATTTCACGTTGGAGGTATCGTCCGTAAGCCCCGGCACCCCAAAATCCCAGTGGTAAGTAATAGGGGAGTTTGTTGGCGGAGGATTGTACGTATTGTTCTGGAAGGTGACGGTATAGTTAGAGCAATTGGTTACATAAATACCCACCCCTGTAATCGGGTTAATGTTGGTGCTGGGAATATTGGCGGCAGGAATATTGCACTGCGTTACATTAAACTGAAAGTCGCGCAAGTAAGTGGCGATCAACTGACCGTTGCGATATTCCGATACACAAACTCCCACCACAAATTGGCCAATGGTGCTGGGCGTGCCGGTAATGACCCCTGTATTCGGATCTATGCTTAGCGGAGAAGTGCCTCCCAGTAAATTGGAAGTAGAATAAGGCGACTGCCAAGGAATGTTACTCAAAGGCGGCCCCACTGGTGGGTTGGGGGCGGGGTTGGTCACATCGCCTCCATTGTATGGAGTGCATAGGCTGTAAGTCAGCACATCGCCATCGGCATCGGAGGCGGAATAGTTGAGTACCAAAGGAGAACTGATACAGATAAAAAGTGGCGGCAGGGTATTAAACACCGGGCTGGTGTTATGAAAAGTGCCGGTAGGCGGAATGTAAGCAGCATAAGCTGCTCCCTGATTGCCGGGATCAAACACATTCGTAATGGAGCCGTTGCGGCAGCAGCGCTCGTGTACCAAAGTATATCCCTGCGTGGAAGACGGCAAAGTAATAGTGGTGGTGTAAACTCCTTCTTCTACACACACATTTGTATTTATCTGCAAGCAGGGATTATCGGTAGGAGCCTGCACGGTAGTGATCACCGGATTGACCAAACCAAAGGTGTTCACGAGATTATTATTACTGTCGAATAAGCCCAATATAGCATTGGTAGTAGAGCCCGGTGTTCCGTCAAAAGGGGTACTGCTGGTGCAATCGCGGTAAATCGTCAACTTCACTTCGTAGGTAGTGCCGGAAATAAAACGGTACGAAATAAACCCACCTACGATATGGGTAGCATAAGCACCGGCTGATAAAAACACTAATAACAGAGTAAAAAACTTTCTCATTGCGCTAAAAGGCTACGAAGATAAGTTTAATGCTTTTATCTTATAATCAGACAAGTTAAAAGAAGGAAAGTGGGATATAGAGCCGCAGAGGAAGAAAGCAGAACAGATACTGCGCGATGGCTTGTGCATTTTGACTTCCTGTTTTCAGGTTTGATGCGAGCGGATGCTCGAATTAGCTCGAGAATTATGGAAGCGCTTTCTTCATTAAAGGCTCGAGTTGCTTGGCTCGGATGCCGCAGGCTATGCTTGCGCCAATGGGGTGCTTACACAAGCAGATCAGGCTGTACTCTCCGTTTACTTTCCCCCGCTCGTCCGCGTCTGTAGCCAAGCCCGAGCGTAAGGGATGCCCCCGCCTGTCAGCCCGAAAGAATCGTTTTGGCGGTAATCACAAAGTGGGTAGGGATGTAATATCATAGCGTTTGTAACGCTTGCATTTCCTCCCCTTGTGCTTAATGATTAGCGTACAACCATTAACCGCGATAAATTTTGGGTAATTAAATCTTCTTTGAATCTCAGCTTGCTGTTCTATCGCAAGCGGTTTAAACTCTTTACCAGGTTTTCATCTTTGCGGATAGCTCTAATGGCCAAAAACAAGAGCGCAGCAGCTACTAAGGCCAACAAATTCCACCAAGTAAAAACCACATCGCCTACAAAAACCTTTGTTTGGTAGGCGTAATACACCACTGCTTCGGCCAAAGCGATAAACAGCAGAGAGAAGCAACAGAACACTATTTGCAAATTTCTTTTTTTGAAAAGAAAAATACCGAGCAGCGCAAAGCCCGCAGCTATCCCGGTAAGAATGGCGTTTACAAAGAAAATGTAGCCATTATAAAAATGGCGAATGTCCCAGCCGGGAATGGAGTCGGAGAAATTAGTTGCTTCTAAGTGAATAAGAGGCATCCACAAAAAAATACCGAGAGTAATCACTACCAGAAATAAAAACACGGTTTGAATTCGCTGAATCATAAACAAGAATTTTGAATCGTTTAATTTGCGCTCACAAACCTAAATTTTTTATTGAAATGGACGCTTATATAATAGATGCGATACGCACACCCATAGGAAAAATTAACGGCACTCTCAGTTCGCTGCGCCCCGATGATTTAGCGGCCTTGGTCATTCAAAAAATAGTAGCGCGAAATAGCAGTTGGCTGCAAGTGGCTCAGATTGAAGAGGTGATCTTGGGAGCCGCCAATCAAAGCGGGGAGGACAACCGAAATGTGGCGCGCATGGCGTTGTTATTAGCCGGGCTGCCGGTAGAAGTATCGGGCGTTACGGTGAATCGGCTTTGTGCATCGGGCTTGCAATCTATGGCCGATGCGGGCCGGGCAGTTCAACTCGGAGACGGAGAAATATTCATAGCCGGAGGCGTGGAAAGCATGACGCGCGCACCTTACGTGCTTTCAAAATCGGAGATTGGTTTCGGAAGAACCCAGCAAATGTTTGACACCACCATCGGCTGGCGCTTTACCAATAAAAGGTTTTCGAAGGAAATGACTTACAGCATGGGCGAAACCGCAGAAAACGTAGCGAAGAAATGGAATATTACACGCGAAGAGCAAGATCAATTTGCGCATCAATCGCAATTAAAATATCTGGCGGCTCATGAGGCAGGAAAGTTTAATGATGAGATGATTCCGGTAGAAATTGACAAAGGGAAAGCCGGGAAAATATTCTTAGAGAAAGACGAGCACCCGCGACTTTCAGCTATCGAAGATTTAGCAAAACTTAAGCCCGCTTTTGTAAAAGACGGAACGGTGACTGCCGCAAATTCATCGGGTATTAATGATGGATCGGCCGCCACTGTAATAGTGAATGAGGGGGTGGTGAAGAAGTATAATTTGAAACCACTCGCGCGAATTGTATCGGTAGCGGCAGCAGGAGTGGAGCCGGCCTACATGGGCATAGGCCCGGTGCCCGCTTCGCGGAAAGCGCTAAAGCGAGCCGGTCTTCAGGTAAAGGATTTGGACCTAATAGAATTGAATGAAGCCTTTGCTTCTCAGTCCATCGCTTGTATGCGTGACTTAGGTTTAAACCCCGACATAGTGAATGTAAACGGGGGCGCTATTGCCCTTGGCCATCCGCTCGGTTGTTCGGGAACCAGAATTGCGACTACACTTCTTCACGAAATGAAAAGAAGAGGAAACGTAAAGTACGGTCTGGCCACTATGTGCGTAGGAGTAGGGCAAGGAATGGCAATGGTGTTTGAAAAAATGTGATCCTCCGGAAATGAGTAAATTAATTCGTGAGTTAAGCTAAAGTGATCACCGGTGAAAGGCGCTTCATTTTCCAATAATCCAATTTTGAATCTCACCTTTCATTTTGCGCTAAATGTGATAGCGTATTGCGAAAGCATAGAGGTATTGAAAAGATATTCTCTGGCAAAACAACTATTCCGATGTGGCACATCCATAGGGGCTAATGCCAACGAAGCTCAGGATGCAGAAAGCAAAGCTGAATTTATTCACAAATTTAAAATAGCAGCAAAGGAAATTCAGGAAACAAAGTATTGGTTGACGCTATGCAAAGAATCGGAAAATTATCCTCCATGTGATCACTTGCTACAATCTCTGACTGAAATTGAGAAAGTGGTAAATAAAATTATTGCTACGTCAAAACAAAAAGTTCTCTAATCCCAATGCGCCACCTTTCATTTCCTCATTTTCTAATTCCCTAATTTCCACCATGCGCTACTTTCTTCACTTAACTTATGATGGGACCAATTACTGCGGCTGGCAGGTGCAGGCCAATGCGCCCACCGTGCAGCAAACTATTAATGAAGCGCTCTTCAAGTTATTGCGGAATGAAATTAAATCAATGGGCTGCGGAAGAACCGATACGGGAGTGCACGCCAAAGATTTCTACATGCACTTTGTAACCGAGAAGGAGATAGCCGATATTCCCGATTTCCTGTTTCGCTTAAACTGTGTGTTGCCCGATGACATCTCCATTTTCCGCATTATTCCTGTAGCAGAAAAAGCACATGCGCGCTTTGATGCCACCGAAAGAACCTACGAGTATTTTATTCATTTTGACAAAACTCCCTTTCTCAAAAAGTACTCGTTCTACCAAGGCTTTTATCAAATTAACTGGGAGCCGATGATAGAAGCGGCAGAGTTTATAAAAACTATTCAAGACTTCTCTTCACTCTGCCTGCCCAGTGTGGACTTCAAAACAAATATCTGCTACCTTAAAAAGGTACAATGGGAAACACTTCCTTCTCAACATTTAATTCTGAAACCCTATGATGAACAGCAGATTTATGCCCCACTTCAAAATAAATTGACCCCCGGTGAAGTGGTGCGTTTTACCATTACCTCTAACCGCTTTCTACGCGGTATGGTGCGCAAGATTGTCGGCACCATTCTGATGATTGGGAAAGGAAGAATTACGCTGGATGAATTTAAAGAAACGGTAACTGCCCAAAGGGACTTCCGGGTCCATTACTTGGCTCCGCCCAATGGTTTGTTTCTTTCCAAGGTGAAGTATCCGAACCTTCAATGAGTGTTTCAACACTGATTCAATTAGGTTATTACTTTTGTCCTTCCCATGTGTGCAGCGAGCAAACAGTCTTTTCTTGATTTTACATTGCTGAAACGCATCATTCGTTTAGCCATTCCCTATCGGGGAATATTTGCAGCCGCTATTCTTCTTTCAGTCGTGTTGGCGATTCTTTCTATTGGTCGGCCGCTCATCATTATCTACGCAACCGATCATTATATCACTTCCAAGGTGTTCAACTATCAAGGCTTAAAACTAATGGCTATCTGGATGGTAGTGATACTGATAGTGGAAGGCCTATTGCGATATGTTTTTAATTACACCACTGCTTGGTTGGGCCAAAGCATTGTAAAGGATATGCGCTTGCGAGTCTATCGGCATGTGATTTATTCCCGCCTCAAATATTTCGATACCACTCCCATCGGTATTTCTACCACCCGAACCATCACCGATATTGAAGCGATTAACGATACCTTCAGCGAAGGGCTTATCAGCATCTTGGCCGATATTCTCACCATCGTTGTGATTCTTAGTTCAATGCTATATGTAAACTGGCAAGTGGGGCTGGCGAGCATAGCGGTATTGCCGATTCTGCTTTGGTTTACTCGGTGGTTTCAGAATGGAGTAAAAAGAGCCTTTCAAGAAGAACGCACTCAGATTGCCCGGCTCAACACGTTTCTGCAAGAGCGGATCACCGGAATGCGCATCGTGCAGATTTTCAATGTGGAGGAAAAGGAAAAGAAAAAATTTGAAGAAATAAATGCCGCCTTAAGAGATGCCAACATCCGAGGTATCTGGTATTACTCGCTGTTTTTCCCGGCCGTGGAAGTTTGTCTGGCAATAGCTATCGGAGCGATGGTATGGATGGCCAGCAACCAGATATTGGGCGGAGGTATTTTTAATGAAAATCCTTTGGATGTAAAAGGAGTGGGTATTATCTCCGGCTTTCTGTTGCTCATCAGCATGTTGTTTCGCCCTTTGCGATTTATAGCCGACAAAGTGAATGTAATACAGCGAGGACTTATCGCTGCCGAGCGAGTGTTTAAACTCCTGGATCGAGATGAAACCATTCCCGACACCGGCACTTTTGCTCCGGACAGTGTGAAGGGTAAAATTACTTTTGAAAATGTGTCGTTCGCTTACAACAATCAAGACTGGATTTTAAAGAATATTTCGTTTCAAATCAATGCGGGAGAAACACTTGCCATTGTGGGCGCTACCGGTTCGGGTAAAACATCTACCATTTCTATCCTTAGCCGTTTTTACGATATTCAGAAAGGGCATATCAAAATTGACGATACCGATATAAGGGAGTATCAGTTACATGCCCTCCGTGCTAAAATGGGAGTGGTGCTACAGGATGTGTTTTTATTTGCCGGTACGGTGTACGAAAATATTACGCTGAGGAATCACCAAATTTCGCGCGAACAGGTAGTGTGGGCGGCTGAATTAGTAGGGGCACATCACTTTATTAAGAAACTGCCCGGGGCTTATGATTATCAGGTGATGGAGCGCGGAGCTACGCTTTCGATGGGGCAGCGCCAATTAATTTCGTTTGTGCGCGCTTTAGTGTATAACCCGCAGATATTGGTGTTAGACGAAGCGACATCGTCTATTGACAGTGAGAGTGAAGCGCTGATTCAACACGCTATCGAAACCTTGGTGAAAGATCGAACTTCCATTGTGATAGCGCACCGCCTCAGCACCATTCGCCATGCCAATAAAATAATGGTGTTGGATAAAGGAGAATTGAAAGAATTTGGTTCGCATAAAGAACTTCTCGCGCTGAATGGCTATTACAAACGTCTTTACGATATGCAATTTGTAAAGCAGAAGGAAAAAGTAGTTGAGTAGATATTTTGTTATGACTTCCGCCACTGTAAAAAAAATTGTTGCTGTCGCTTTTACACTTATCTGCGGAGGAGTTTTTGTGTTTTCCGCGTTCTCTAAGTTAGCTCCCATTGAGCCGTTTGAAATTTCACTGACAGATATTGGAATCACCAATTGGCAAGGGGCTCCTATCGTTGCCCGGCTCTTTATCGGGATGGAATTTATTGTGGGCTTCCTTCTTGTGTTTCAGTTTCACCTTCGCAAGTTTACCATTCCCTTTGCTGCAATAATCCTCAGCATTTTTACTATCTATTTATTGTTTGTGATTAGAGCTTATGGCAACACCGGCAATTGCGGATGCTTTGGCAATGTGCTGGTGATGTCGCCATTAGAGGGAATTTTGAAAAACTTGGCACTGCTTCTTCTTTTAGGCATCTCCTACAGATGGGCATCTGCCTTTGAATTTCGGTTCAAAACACTTATAGCTGTCGTGGTAGCCATCCAGTTACTGATACTGCCTTTTCTCTTAAATCGGATGGGCAATCCATTCTCTGCTGAGCCTATAAGTGAGTATCATTCCTTTGCGCTGAATATGGATTGGATGAAAGACACCTCCGACAATACGGCAGAGAATATAGCCCTCCAAAAGGGGAAACACATCCTCGGAATTTTTTCACCGACCTGTCCTCATTGTCGGGTAGCAGCAAAAAAAATGGCGGTGATGAAGCGGCATGATCCATCCTTGCCTATGGTGTTTATCATTTACAATAGTCCCGAAGCTATGCAAGACTTTTTTGGCGATACAAAATCAGAAAAGGTGCCGCATATTCTACTCGACAATCAACAGGAATTTTTCGAGTTGACGAAAGGAGCTTTCCCTCGAATATATTTTGTGAGAGATTCAGTCGTGGAGTATGAAACCAATTATTTCTTGCTGAATACTTCTATGATGAAGAACTGGCTGAATGAAAAGTAGCAGAGAAAATAAATCGGACAGAGGTTATGCTATGCCTTCCTCTCAAACTCCCTCATCACGGCTATCAATTTATCCACTCCGCTTTCGGGCATGGCATTATAAATAGAGGCGCGGAAACCACCCACAGAGCGGTGGCCCTGAATGCCGATTATGTTTTGATTTTTGCAGAACTGGATAAATCCATCTTCGAGTTTCGCCCTTTGAGTTTCCGCTAAATCAGGATTCACCACAAAGCACACATTCATTTTAGAGCGACTATCCCTTTCAACGGTACCTTTGAAAATTTGGGAGGAATCTATTGCCCCATAAAGTGTTGCCGCTTTGCGATTGTTCTGTTCTTCCAGCGTATCTAAACCACACTTTTTAATCCACTGCAGCGTGAGATACGAAACATAAACTGAAAATACAGAAGGAGTATTGAGCATACTTTCCTTTGCGATATGTTGGCGATAGTCCAGCATCCTTGGAATGGAGCGGGACACAGAGCCGAAAATTTCTTTATTCACAACGACCAGCGTGGTGCCGGCCGGTCCCATATTTTTTTGCGCCCCCGCATAAATCAAATCGAATTGATTAAAGTTTAACTGCCGCGAGAAAATATCGGAACTCATGTCGCATACCAGCGGATTAGTTAGCGATTTAAGATCGGAGATATATTGGGTAGAAAGTTGAGTGCCGTAAATGGTATTGTTGGAAGTAATGTGCAAATATTTTGAATTGGGCGCTATGGTGTATTGACGGGGGATATAAGTATAATTTTTATCCTTCGAGCTACAGGCAATATGAACCGTGCCGAAAAGTTTTGCTTCTTCTTGTGCTCCGTGCGCCCAAGTGCCGGTGTCAAAATAAGAGGCCGTTTCCTTCTCATTCAGCAAATTCATGGGCACTACATGAAACTGCGAAAGTGCCCCCCCGTGCATAAAAATTACTTCGCGGTTGTGGTCCAATTGCAGCAGTTCTTTTACCAACTCACGAGCTTCTTCCATCACTTTTACAAACTCTTTGCTGCGGTGCGAAATCTCCAGTACGCTCAAACCGGTTCCCATAAAATCGTGTATCGCTTCTTGTGCTTTTTGCAATACTTCTTCGGGCAATATTGCCGGGCCACTATAGAAATTTAACTTCTTCATACGACAAACATAAATCTTTAAATCGCCCAAACGCAACAATAGAATTTAGCAGTGTGCGAAAAAAATTGAGCTTTTGAAACAAAGTCGCTTAGCGGTCACCATTGCCCTTTTCCCAAATTATTATACTCACATACAGCCATTCTGAGTGGAGACTTTACACATACTTTCTAAATAAAAATATATGGCACTCACCTATTCAAGCAATTCATTTTATCGTCAAAATTTTAACTTCCGCATTGAAATAGCAATTTGTGATATACTCTATACCCTACGAGTATTCCCGATTGGCAGGAAAAATTTCTAACCCTAATTGATCGAATGAAGCAAAAAATATTTACCCTCGCTTCCCTCCTCTTTACTATTGTTTTATTAAACGCCCAAACCACCGAAATCCGCGGAACGGTGCTGGATGATGAAAGTGCTGAACCCTTAGCCGGTGCTACCGTGAAATTTGAAAAAGGCAGAGGGCTGCTTACCGATGTATCCGGCAAATTTCACTTCTCAGTTCCCGAAGGGGAGTACGATTTGACGATCGCTTATATCGGGTATAAAAACTTTAAAGAGAAGTTAGTAGTGAAAGCCGGAGAAGCGCAAGACTTGGTAATCAAGTTGAAGCCTTCGGCCATTCAGATTTCGCAGGTAGTCACCGTGAGTCAATACCGAAAAAATTCTGCCAAGGAAACTGTTACCACCGAAGTGGTAAACAAGAGCCAAATAAAAAACACGAACGCAAACGACTTGGGCGAAGTGGTGAACAAAACGCCCGGAGTATTAGTGCAGGATGGGCAAATCAGTATTCGTGGAGGTAGTTCATATTCTTATGGCGTAGGAACCCGCACGGCCGTATTAAGCGATGGCCTTTCGATGATGAGTGCCGACCTCGGAGAGGGGCAAAGTAAAATGGTGCCCCTCTCAAACGTGAAACAAGTAGAAATTATCAAGGGAGCTTCTTCAGTAGTTTATGGCTCATCAGCGCTAAACGGAGTGGTGAATGTGGTCACGGAGTGGCCCTCAGATTATGAGCCTAAAACCGAAGTGGAAATAAATTTTGGAGTGTATGATAATCCACCCAAAGGATATAACAAGTGGTGGGGCGATAACACCCTTCCTGCTTTTGGCAATGTAAACTTTAATTATCAGCAGCGCATTAAGCAGTTACAGGTGGTGGCAGCCGCTAACATTACGCGCAACGATGGCTATTTGCAAGCATCCGATGAAACCAGAGAGCAGGTCTTATTTAAATTGCGTTATCTCCATCCCAAAATTACCGGACTCAACTTCGGATTAAACGGGAGCGTGCAAAATGAATTGAGTAACCGCTTCTTTATTTCAAAAGATGTGGCGGCAAATTCGCTTTTTCTCGGGGTAGGTTCGGGCGATGGCTATTGGCGTACCAGCGTTGACCCTTTTGTGAGCTACACCGCTAAAAAGGATCACCGTATTACTTCTCACTTTCGATACATGAATATTTTTCGACCCGGGGGAGACCTCCCTGATGCAGTTTCTCACCAGTTGATAGCAGACAACCAATATCAATATCGTTGGAAAAAAATGATTGTGTTTACTGCCGGAATACCCTTCAATGTAGGGTTTTCGAGAAGTAACTTATACCCGGAAGTAAGGAAAAATTTTGCCGCTTCCGTTTACGGTCAATTAGAGTTCAACTATAAAATACTCACCCTGCAAGGAGGTTTCCGATACGAAATTTCAGCGATAGATACTGACATTGTGGTGGGCTTTCCTTACAAGCGAAACCAGCAACCAAATTTCAGATCGGGGGATAAAAAAATCCTTTTGGGTATTCCTATTTTCAGAGCAGGGATGAATATTCAAGCAGCCGCAGCCACCTTCTTCCGCTTTAGCTGGGGGCAGGGGTATCGCATTCCTTCCATTGCCGAAAAATATATTGCTAATGAATTTGTAGGCGGCTTGCGCATTATTCCCAACGATACGTTGAAATCTGAAACCGGTTGGAGTTTAGAACTGGGATTCAAGCAAGGATTCAAAATCGGTAATTGGAGTGCTTATGTAGATGCCGCTTTTTTCTGGCAGGAATATCAGAATTTTATCGAGTTTGAATTAGGTACTTGGCCCAATCGCTATGGCAATGGAACAAAAATTTTTCCTGATAGCCTCGAGTTTCCATTTCCCGGTACCGGAAAATTACTTGGATTAAAGGCGCTGAATGTGGAAAACGCACGTATTGCAGGGTATGAACTCAGCTTGGCAGGAAATGGTAAGATAGGACCGGTAGGTTTACAGCTCATAGCAGGCTACACCTACACCTGGCCCGGCAAAGCGGAACGCGATTCCTCCGGTAAGAGTAATTACCCGGTCGGTACATTTTTCAAAGACATGTTCTATTACAACTTCCACAAAGTGGGATTAAGTGATCCGGACACTTCAAAGCTTTTATATTACCGCATTCGCCATTTGTTCCGCATGGATTTTGAAGTTACTTACTGGAAAGTATATGTGGGCGCTACCTTAAACTATGGAAGTGCTCCCGAAAAAGTGCCGGGGTTGTTTAAAGCAGCCGCCAACCTGATTTTTGGGGATGTGAATGCGCTGGATAATTATTTGATAAAGCACAGCAAAGGTGATTTCTTTATGGATGTAAGGGCAGGGATAAAGTTTGATGAACACTTTCGACTGGGGTTCATTATAAAGAACGTGGGTAACCGGATGTACTCCCTTCGACCGGGCAAGCCCGAACCTCTTCGAAATTACACCGTACAACTCCGATATACTTTTTAAGACATCGTTTTCACTATCTTGTTTGTGAAGGGGCTACTCGTCAAAGCGAAGCCACCTCTATTTTTTAAGAACTTTTAGTAGGAAAGATGTTGTAACAATCAATAAGCATGGAAGCTAATTCATTCGATTTGTACATCTTTGCCGCTCTAAAAATATTTGAGGATGTCAAAAGCAACCTGGTTTTTTGTTGTCGTGATTCTTTTGATGGGTGGGGTTATTGTGTACAACAAAGTACTTACTCCGCAGGAAGAGAAAGGCAAAGCGGCTCATAGCGGCCCACCAAAAGATATGTCGGTGAATGGATTTCTGGTGCAGCCGAAAACACTGAACAGCAATATTACGGCTTCGGGCACTTTACTCGCCTTTGAGGAGGTGGAACTGCACACCGAAACTTCAGGACGCATCACCGAACTAAATCTGAAAGAAGGAACACCGGTGAGCAAAGGCACCTTGTTAGTAAAACTCTACGATGCCGATTTGCAGGCGCAGTTGGGGAAACTGAAACTTCAGCAAGAAACGGCAGAAAAAACAGTAGGCCGACTTCAACAACTGCTGGCAATCAACGGAATCGGGCAACAGGACTTTGATAATGCAGTGACTCAACTGAACAACATAAAGGCCGATATAGATGTGGTGCTGGCACAAATTACTAAAACGGAAATAAGAGCACCCTTTAACGGAGTAGTGGGCCTGCGCAATGTGAGCGCGGGAGCTTATGTATCGCCATCGGTAGCCATTGCTACCCTGCAACAGATAGACCCTCTGAAGATTGATTTTACGGTTCCTGAAAAGTACGCCTCATCGGTTAAGAAGGATGACGGAATTCAGTTTGCAGTAGATGGTTTTGATGGAACCTTTCACGGGAAGGTGTATGCGATAGAACCGAAAATTGATGAAGACACCCGCACCATTCGTATGAGAGCATTGGTGCAAAACACCAATGCAAAATTATTTCCCGGAGGATTTGCTAAAGTAGATCTAGGACTGAAGAGCATGGACAATGCTTTGATGATACCCACCCAGTGTATTATCCCCGAAGCCAGAAATAAAAAAGTGATTGTAGTGAAGGATGGTAAGGCCGATTTCAGAATTGTAGAAACCGGTGTGCGGAATGAGTCAGACGTGCAGATTACCAAAGGATTAGAAGCCGGAGATACGGTAGTAACCACCGGAGTAATGTATTTAAAACCCGGTGGTGGAGTTAAAATCGCCAAACTGACAGAGTAGTTTTTTGATCTAAACATTTGCTGAATTTATGAGTTTACCTTCCCTGAGTTTAAGTCGTCCTGTACTAGCCGCTGTGATGAGCATCGTCATAGTAATTTTTGGTATTATCGGCTTTAAATTTTTGGGAGTTCGTGAGTATCCTTCCATAGATCCGCCAATCATTACCGTGCGCACAAACTATACGGGAGCCAATGCAGATGTTATTGAATCGCAGATCACAGAGCCTTTAGAAAAAGCAATTAACGGAGTAGCCGGTATTCGCACTATTTCATCTTCCAGCAACTTAGGTTCCAGTTCAATTACAGTAGAGTTTAACCTCAGCGAAAATCTCGAAGCTGCGGCCAATGACGTTCGCGATAAAGTATCGCAGGCCTTGCGCCAACTTCCGCAAGATATTGATGCGCCACCGGTAGTATCGAAAGCCGATGCCAACTCCGATGCTATTATTTCCATGACGGTGCAGAGCGATACGCGCAATCAGTTAGAGGTATGTGATTATGCCGAGAATATTCTTTTGGAGAAGTTGCAGACCATTCCCGGGGTGAGTACGGTACAGGTATGGGGCGAGAAAAAATATGCCATGCGCCTTTGGATAGACCCGTCAAAGCTCTCGGCTTACAAACTTACGTTTACCGATATTCAAAATGCGCTCGATAAAGAGAATGTAGAGTTGCCTGCCGGAAAAGTGTATGGCAACAACACAGAACTGACGGTTAAAACCTACGGTCGCTTAACTACAGAAGACGATTTCAATAATCTCATCATTAAAGCTTCCGACAATCAGGTTATCCGTTTGCGCGATGTGGCTACGGCCATGCTGGGGCCGGAGAATGAAGAAACAGTTCTGAAAGAATCCGGAATTCCAATGGTAGCTTTAGCAATAGTGCCCCAACCGGGAACAAATTATATTGACATAGCTGATGAGTTTTACAAACGCTACGTAAATATTCAGGAAAATTTGCCCAAGGACATCAAGTTGGATATTGCCCTGGATAAAACTGGTTTTGTGCGAAAATCAATCAGTGAAGTAGGGGAGACATTAGCCATCGCCTTTGGACTGGTGGTGCTTATCATCTTCCTGTTTTTCCGCGACTGGCTCATCGCCTTGCGACCACTCATTGACATTCCGGTGTCACTTATCGGCACCTTCTTCATCATGTACCTGGCGGGTTTTACTATTAATGTACTAACCCTTTTGGCTATTGTACTCGCTACCGGCTTGGTGGTGGACGATGGGATAGTGGTAACCGAAAATATTTTTAAAAAATTAGAGAAAGGTTATGACCGGCACCGAGCCGCGCTGGAAGGCTCTAATGAAATTTTCTTTGCTGTAATAGCCACCTCTATTACGCTGGCGGTTGTGTTTCTTCCCATCATTTTTCTCGAAGGCTTTGTGGGAAGTTTATTCCGCGAATTCGGAATTGTAGTGGCCGGTGCCGTGTTAATCTCAGCCTTTGTTTCGCTTACTCTGACTCCGGTACTCAATGTGTTACTAACTCGTAAAGACCATCAGCACGGTTGGTTTTACCATAAAACAGAACCTTTCTTTCAAGCAATGGATGAAGGCTATCGCAGTTCTCTGGAAGCATTTATGAAAAAAAGGTGGCTGGCATTTGTGGTATTGGCGGCCTGTGTAGGATTGACTGTGGTGATAATCAAAAATCTTCAATCGGAATTATCTCCATTAGAAGATCGAAGTGTTTTCCGAATGGCGGTGAGCGCTCCGGAAGGGACTTCGTACGATCAAATGGATCGGTACATGGATAAGATTACGCAGTTCCTAATGGACTCTGTTCCGGAAAAAAGCGTGATACTGAGTGTGACCGCTCCCAGCTTTGCCGGAAGCGGGGCGGTGAACAGCGGTTTTCTTAGGGTCGGGCTAAAAGAGCCGGATGAAAGAAAACGAACTCAAAATCAGATTGTGGGTTACATCGCTCAAAACATGGCTCGGTTTAATGAGGGCAAAGCTTTCCCTATACAAGAACAAACTATCTCAGCAGGCGGCTCTTCTCGGTTTGGCTTGCCGGTTCAATTTGTGATTCAAAATCTCGACTTTGAAAAACTGAAAAATCAGCTTCCTAAATTTTTAGATGAAGCAACCAAGAACCCCACCTTCATGGGAGTGGATGTAAACCTCAAATTCAATAAGCCCGAATTGCAAATACAGATTGATAGGCTGAAAGCCAGCGAACTCGGTGTTTCGGTGCTCGATATTTCGCAAACACTGCAATTAGCTCTTAGCGGCAGAAGGTTTGGGTATTTTATTATGAACGGAAAACAATATCAGGTGATGGGTCAGGTGGATCGGGACAACCGCGATGAACCAATGGATCTGAAATCGTTTTATGTGCGCAACAGCCGTGGGCAACTGATTCAATTGGATAACCTGGTAAAAATTGAAGAGCAAAGTAGTCCGCCACAATTATATCACTATAACCGATATAAATCGGCTACTGTTTCGGCAGGGCTTGCTCCGGGAAAAACAATTGGAGACGGAATAGAAGCCATGAAGGAAATTGCAGCGAAAACCTTAGATGGCACTTTTGCCACAGACTTATCGGGACCATCGCGCGATTATGCCGAAAGTTCTTCGAATACTTCCTTTGCATTTATACTGGCACTGGTGCTCATCTTTCTAATTCTGGCAGCTCAGTTTGAGAGTTTTGTTGACCCGCTCATCATCATGCTCACGGTTCCTTTGGCTATAGCCGGAGCCTTATTGAGTTTGTGGATGTTCAATCAAACGTTGAATATTTTCTCTGAAATTGGAATTATCATGCTGATAGGGTTAGTGACAAAAAACGGAATCCTGATTGTGGAATTTGCCAATCAGAAACAGAGAGCGGGAGAAGAAAAGCTGGAAGCGGTAATTGATGCGGCAGCGCTTCGCCTTCGCCCTATCTTAATGACTACCTTAGCGACTTCGCTGGGAGCTTTGCCCATTGCGCTGGCGCTGGGTGCCGGTGCGCAAAGTCGTATTCCATTAGGTATTGTGGTGATAGGCGGATTGATGTTTTCCCTCATATTGACCTTGTTTGTGATCCCTGCGATGTATTCATACATGTCAAGAACCAAGAAGAAGAATGCAGAAGTATAGAATGTTACTTTTTATAGGAGTGGTGCTTTCGGTGCAGTTATTTGCGCAGGAAACAATGACGGTAGATCAGGCCATTGAAACGGTGCTGAAAAACAATTATGATGTACAGATAGCGAAGAATGTGGCGGAGATAGCCCATCGCAACAACACGGTAGGTAATGCCGGCATGTTACCGAAAGTGAATGCCACGGTAGCCGATAATTTTACGCTGAACAATATCAACCAGAAATATACCAACGGCACCGAAATCAAAAACAACAATGTGAACGGAAACGCTATCAATGCCGCTGCCGCACTTAACTGGACTTTGTTTGATGGTTTAAAAATGTTTGCTACTAAAGGGAAGTTGAAAAGATTAGATCAGATAGGGGAACTACAGTTAAAGGACGAAATGCAGCAGGTAGTCGCCAATGTAATAGTGGCATACTACAATGTGGTAGCCGCCAAGCAGCAGTTAAAAGCAATTAATGATGCCATTGCTATTTCAGAGGAGCGTGTAAAACTGGCCGATACGAAATTTCAGGTGGGCAGTTCTTCAAAGGTGGATTTATTGCAGGCAAAAGTGGATTTGAACGAACAGAAAAGCAATGCGCTGAATCAGCAAAAAGCGATAGATCAACGCAAGGCGGAGTTAAACAATCTGCTTGCTCGGAATGTAGATACTGAATTTGAAGTAAGTGATTCTATTCCTTTTAGCAAAGAGGCCCCCGTTGCCAATGATTTAGACACTAAGAATTTTCAATTGCAGATGGCTGCAAAAAATGTGGAGATAGCAAAATTTGAAAAGAAAGAAGCCTTTTCACAGTTTCTGCCTGCATTAGTGGGTAATCTTGGCTACGGATATAGCCGCTCACAAAGCACAGCCGGCTTTTCGCTGTATAACCAATCGTATGGATTTAATGCGGGCTTCTCACTCAATATTCCCCTCTTCAACGGGTTGAATACTATCCGACAAAATAAAATTGCTTCGATACAGATTTTGAACTCCCAGTTTACTTTGGAGAAAACAAGATTTCAAACAAAGCTCAACTATTACAAAGCGCTTAAAGATTTTGAGAGTGCGAAAGAAATGTTGACTTTAGAAAATGAAAATATTACACTGGCTGATGAAAATCAAAAGATAGCTTTAGAGCGTTTTCGATTGGCGGAGTCCACTGCTATTGAATTGCGCGAAGCCCAAAACAGTTACTCTGATGCCCTCATCCGTTTGGTCGCTGCGCGTATAGCCACCAAAACTGCCGAGACAGAGTTGATGCGCCTGAATGGTGAACTAATCAAATAGCAAAAACTATGTTCCGCTTATTGTTCTTCCTTTTTCTCGGATTGCTTGCTACCCCGCTTCTTCACAGTCAGGACATACAAAGCCTTTGGATGAAAGAGCCGGTAACGGTAAACGGCAATCCGGATGAGTGGCCTCAAACTTTCCGGTACTATGATGGCAAAACGCAGTTAGAATTTGCTATTGGTAATGACACGGCCAATATTTATGTATGCCTCAAGATTTCTGATCAGAAAGCACAGATGAAAATATTTCGTTCGGGAATTCAGGTGTGGATAGACCCTAAAGGGAAAAAAAACGAAGCCGTTGGAATTACCTTCCCAATCAAACGAGTTAGAAATCCGGATGAAAAGCCTGCCTCCCGACAAGATGGAGGAAATAGCCCCTTTCAAAAAACGGAGATTGAAAAACTAAAACTGAGGATTCTCTCAGAGCAGAAAGATTTGAAAGTGAAGGGCTTTCTGAATATTCCGTCTCAAACTTTGACTGCTGATAATCCGTACGGAATTAGTGCGGCATTGGCTTGGGATAGCCTTAACGTGCTTTGTGTAGAATACAAGATGCCCATTGCACTCACGCTGCAACATCGCTTTACCGAGAAGGACACCATAAAGTCAATTGCTTTGGGTTTGGTGGAAAGTGCTATTGAGGGAAGCAATCAGTGGCATCGCGAAGATGGAGGAAGCGGGGGAAGCAATTGGGGTCGCGACAACGGAAATCCGGGCAATGCTTACAGAAATCAAATGGGCAATAGCAGCGGGATGGATCCACGAGTGGGTAGCACCGACTGGGGTACAGATGAAACTGAAACGCGAAGGGAATTTCCTGTGGTTACTACCAGCGAAGAACTAAAAGTGTGGAATAAAGTCCGGCTTGCCTGGAGGCGGTAATTACCTCTTTACTTACCTAAGAAAGCGGTGTACATCCACACTAATTTTTCTTGTTCGCGGATATAGTCGCTCATTAAAGCATTCGTGCCCTCATCCTCTGCTTTAGCAGAAAGTTCCAATAATTCTCTTTCTAAAGGCAAGAGAGTACTATAACCATCTAATACCATTTGCACCGCCTGTTTCCCCTCCGAAATATTTCTCGCTTCCTTAATGGATGACTGCGCTAAATAGTCGGAGAATGTGTGAAGTGGGGTATAGCCAAGTGTAAGAATACGCTCCGCTATTTCATCTATCTTAATTAAGGAGTCATTGTATATCTCTTCAAACTTGAGGTGGAGTTCAAAGAATTTCTCACCGGTAATATTCCAATGAAAACCCCTGGTGTTCTGATAAAACAAATGATAATTGGCTAACAGCACATTTAATTTTTCTGAAAGCTCTTTCGTTTCGACTTTGCTCAGTCCTATTCTGTTTTTTGCCATGATGTTTCAATTTAAGCGTGAATAATGAATCTCAAAGATAAGGCTTATTGCTGAGGAAAGAGATGATACATATCATAGCATCATTATTTTACACATTTCTAACGGAAAAAGAGTTCTTTAACCGTTCATCGTAAGTTTGTTCATTGCGAAGTGCAATGTTCGGCTCCCTTTTGCTTTAATCAGCACGCTTGCTAACCTATGCCGAGGAGTCAAATAAGAAATGGAGTGCAGGATGACAGCCGTTTGGAAGAGATGGTATTGCGTGGTCAGTTGTTTTGGGTTTGAGCCGGGCAAATTATTGAATTAATAAGGCTGATTATAAACCTATGTAAGCTTTAAATTACCAATAGATGAAGAATATGGATAGAGAGGTAAGCACGAACACATCTTTGGCACTATCAAACGGAAGTGGGGCTACAACTACACCGACCTCAACGGATTGGAGAAAGTAAACGGAGAGCACAGCCTGATTTGCTTGGTCTATAATCTCAAACGCAGCATCAACATCCTCGGCATCCCTGAGCTATTAGAAAAACTCCAAAACTGGCAACCCAACTACAAGAGGATTGCCCGGCTTTGCCAAAAACTGCTTCGTTTACAGCTCTTTTACGCTCTTCAAAATTTTGGGGGAAGAATAGCTGCCTGAAAAACAGCAAGTTCAAATCGCTTTGAATCGCTCTATACAAAAAGCCTATGAAGGTTTTTTTGCCGGGAAAAACCAATGAGGGGGTTATTTCACAGCCTGACGGTTCGTGGCTTGGCGTAGTGGGGGCATTAGAAGCACGAACTTTCAGCCTACCACAAATGTAAATAAAAAGCACAAATGTTCAGGTTTGCACGTCAGCCCCCATTACGCCAAACCGCTGTTAGCACCAGTTTTTTTATTTACAGTCTTGTTTTGTATCATTTGTTAAATAGTCAATTTTCAAACTGTCGGTTATATGTTTATTTAATTCGTTGATTAACACTTCAATTTGCCTGTCATAATAGTGATGAAGATGAATAGTTTTGGTAACTGTGTCGAGCGTAGTTGAAACAAAGTATTCATTTCCACTTGTCGTCATTACACAGTTGTTGAAGTAGAAGTCTTTTAACTTGTCAAGATTTATTTTTTTAATTCTCTCTAACGAATTAGCGTCAACTGTTATTGAAGATAATGTTGTGTCCTTATCAGAAAACATAGTCCTTCTGCTAATTGTCAAAACATTCTCGTTTAACTTATAGGTCAAAGTGCCTTTGAATATTTGTTCAGCGTGATTGTATGTGCTAATTGTCAACAAAAATTTAGAATTGTCAATTTTAGATTCATTTGTTTGGAAGTTTTGTCCGCAAGCAATAAGTCCACAAGTCAAAATTATAAGTGTCAATATGTAGTTAAGTTTTGTTGTCATAAAATTGGTGCTAACGTTTGGCAGCTACCCGAAGGGCGGGACTTTTACCACTAAACTTCATTCGGAGAACTGAACTTTCAGCTTGCACAAATGTGTCTGCGAAGCACGAAGCCCCGCCTTTTGGGTAGGTGCTGTTACCGGTAGTTCTTCTTTCGTCCGTCATTATTTCCAAATGTGTGTTACCATGTCAAACAGTAACTTGTGTCGTTCCTCTAATTCTGCTTGTCCAAAGTCATTCATTGGTCTGAAGTTTAGATTGTATTGCTTAATCATGTCTGTAAAATCAAGTTTTGATTTGTAGCTGTCCTCACGCAATGTTTCATTCCAATAAAGTGTGTTTGCGTATGACTTTAGTTTCTTCTTGTAAGTTTCGTTGTTGCTTGAAATATTGTCTTTGCCCTTCAAGAGTAGCAAACCGCCAAGGCGGTTTCTTTCACTCTTGAATTTATCTTCATCACCGCCAAATATTCCAAGGTTTTCGTCATTGTCGGCAAGTATGTGTTCAATATGAAACCCGTTTACTGAACCTGTGTTTTGCACAAGGTCATAGAGAGAATGTTTCACTTTTAGTTTTGTGTTGTCAGCTATAAATTTTTCAATCCTTGCGAAGAAGTATCGTTTGAAACGCTTGTCTAATTCAATTCCCGTTTCTTTGAAGAAGCCATAGGATAAAGATGTGGGAGCTTGCACACCTCTGGCTTCTGTTAGAAGTTCCAATAGAATTTTTTCAAACGCAGGTCTGATTGCAGAAACATCTTTGTTTCTAATCTCTGCACTGATTTTATAGACAGCAATGTTGAAAGCATTACTGTTGTAACTTCTTTGAAGTTGAAGCAAACAAAATAGACGGTCAACCTCATAAGCAATTGTCTTTATTTTTTCATCTTCTTGTTGGTCGTTCAATTCACATGCAGATAAAATTAAAAGAAACTGACTATCTCTTTCAGTCAAGTTGTTGTAATATACAGAGGCATAACTTCCGTCAATTGAATTTACATCTGAATAATACTTGAAGACTTTTGCATAAAGTTTTGTGAAGTATTTGAAATCATTTTGTAAAAACCTTTTTACTTCTTGTGGGTTGTGGTCAAGATTTAGTTTGTTCTCTGAAAAAATTACTCGGTGATAATCTTTATCATATCGTCTGCCTTCGCCAATAGTGTCGGCAAATTTTGCCTTTAGAAAGTAGATAAAAAATTGGTCTATCTCATCTTCCTTAAAAGCATTGACTGCTGAAATTTGACCCTCCCAAAGTTCATTTAGTTTAAGTCCTTCTAATTCTTCTTTTGAGATTTGTCCCAAAAGTTTGCCTTTCAATATTTCATAAGGTTTGAGTTTAACTCCTCTGTCGTTGATGACTTCAAAAACCATTGGAACATCTGTCTGCTCAACATTTAGGTTTATCAGAACAAGTCTGTGCATGTAATAGAAAACGAAACTTTCAAAACGATGAAGGTCTAAAAGTTCGCTGTCAAGTCGTGATGCAACAACTCCATAGTTGGTCACCATGTTCTGTGCTGTCAGTCCGCTGTCAGTTTTAATTTGGTCTGCGGGCTTACCGTCAAATAGTCCTTGCATTGCGGCCTTATGTGACTCATGGTTCATCCAAAAATCTGTTTTGTAACCTGAAAGCCCAACTATTTTTTGTCCAATCCAACCGTCAAGCTGTGAGCCAAAATGTTTTGAGAGGTGTTTGAGCTTGATAAGTATTAAAGTCAAAGTTGTCAAACGTTGCTGTCCGTCCACAACGTAAAGCTTGCCGTCAACATGATTTGTTACATAAGTGTTCAGGTAATACCAAGAATACTTGCTGATAATCTGGTCTAAAGGCAAACTCAAGTCCTTGTGCTTTTTATACTCCTCGTTGAATTTATAAAACACATCGTCAAGAAGTCGCTTCACTGGCTCGTCCGTCCACTTGTATTGTCTTTGGTAAAAGTCAATGTAGTAAGTCGTATTAGAGAAAAGTTTGTCAATGTTTTGTTTGTCTGGTTGAACGTCCATAATTGTCTTTTTATGCGGTTAGTTTTGTTGAAGCACTGTCGTCATAGAATTACCGGTAACGGTTTGGCGCTTGGCGAAGGTGGCGATTTTCACCACAAATGTTGATGCGGAGAACCAAACTTTGATAAACCACAAAACTGTCTGCGGAGCACTGAACCGCCACTTTTGCCAAACGCCTGTTATCAGCTGGGCTTTCTGTCGGTCGTATATGTGTCGTCATATTTTTACACCTAAAATTCTGCATACAACTTCAATTGCTTTTTCTTGATTGTCCCTCTCTAAGTATTCTTTAATCCAGTCTTTGTTGTTTTTTAAAGTTTCTACTTTTTTTGTTTGATAGTCTGATAGGTTATATGTCGGCAAGTTGTTGATTGCATATAAAAAACCAGTTTGATAATTATCATTGTTGAAATTCATGTCTGCAATGATTTGTTCAAGTTCAAAAGAAGCGTATGGGTAACTGTTGTTTGCGTTCCAACATTTTAAAAGTCTAATGATTGGTTTAACAACCGAGTTATATCGATTATTTGCAGACGTCAATTTTTCATTAAATCCTTTTGGGTCTGTGTCCATCCATGAACCTGTCTTGCTTGGAATTTGATAGGTGCTGCCCCAAAAGCCATTGTATAATCTACATGGCACTAAATCGAATTTAATATTGCTCATTTCGAGAACAACAGAAGGATGGTCTTTTAAAACCTTTGTTGTCGAATACTTTGTTGTAGCAAATCTTTTAAGTTGGCTTCTGTATGTTTCGGGCGTATATTCATTTTGTGCTTGATTAAAAACCACTAAAACATCAATGTCTGAATCTTCATCGAACTTCCTTGGCAGAATAGTGTCTCGCTTATATGAACCAAAAACAAGAATTTCATTTATATTGTTTCCAAAGTATGTCTTAATTGTAGTTTGAAAATTTGAAATTTTTTGATTGATATATTCACGCTCCTTTGATTCATATTTGATAAAAAGGTCAGCCGATATTTTTTGCAATGTGTAATTTATAGTTGCCATCTATTAACTGATATTGTATTTCAATTTCATCTTTTTCCACTCTTCTGTCAAAGAAGGATTGTGGTTATTGTAAATTTCTTCTGGAATGCCAGCATTTATTTTACTATGTAATGCTTCATATTGTAACCAGTATCTATAAACAGAAGTTTGATATTTATGTGTATTTGACTTTATGTCTTCATGTTGAAATAATGCTATCCAAGAATCTTGAATTGTTGTCAGACGGTTCAACAATATCAAGTGTTTAATCAATAGTCCAAGTATGTTTGCCGAAAACAATGCCTGTAAAACAGATAAGGCAAAAGGAACTTCTTTAAATCCGTAGTAAGCAAACGCTACCATGAACAATAACATAATTGCAGGGCTTACGATTTTCTTGGTTGTTGTAACTTTAACAAGTGAGTAGGTAAAAAAACAATTCTCAAATAAATTTACAGCTGCTTTATAAAGCCCTTTACTTACTTCGTCATTGTCATAATAGCCAACAGAGTTGTTTGGCGAAAAAATAGAACCAAAAGAATTGTCAATGAAATCATCTCTCCGTTTGCTGTCAGCCTGGGGAATTAGGATATAATCACTAATTACTTCCAAAATGAAAAACAAGCTAATACCAATAATGTTGAAAATGTTAATGAGATTAACCAAGTTTTGAGCTTCGCAAAATTCCTTGAAAACAACTGGAACAATTGAAAATACTAAGACTGCCCAAAATACAAATTGGCTTACTGAGGCAAGTCTATTTATTGTTCTGAACAAGTTGTATTGTGGTGCGTATTCTGCCATTTTATTTATTTTCTATGAATTTTAACCATTCTGTTTTTAAAGATGCTTCACTGTAATTGTATTTCATCAACGAAAAAAATTTGTTAGCATCATTTTGAAATCCATTGTTGCTTAGAAATGTCCAAATCCAGTCAGAAATGGATTGAGAAGATTGATATGAGTAAAGAAATAAATTGCAAACTCGCTTTTCAATGTCGAAATTTTTCAAGCCTTTTTTGTTACTATAATTCCATAACTTCAATATTTTTATAAGCTGAATGAATTGAGGATTTTTTTGTCTTAATGCTGTTATAGCTGATTCAAGTTCTCCAAAATTTATTATCTGCCAATTAAGTAGGTAATTGTCAGGAATACTCATATTTCCAAACATATCTTGTTTGTATGGTGTAATGTTTATAGGGATTTTATTGAAGTCGGCAAGAATTGAAGGTTTGTCTTGTTTGATTGTAGAAGTTGGGTAGCTTGTAGATAAACAACTTTTTAGTCTTGCTAATGCGCTTTGTGAATTACCAGTTCCTGTGTATTGAAAATATACATCAACATCACTAATTCCTTTAACCATTGTCGCCCGTTTGTATGAGCCACCTAAAAATGGAGCTTTAAAGTCATTGTCGTTATTAATGATACTTTTCAGATTGCTTAAAGTTGTCGCAATATTGCTTATTTCCTGTTGAGAATAAGAAATTAAGTCTGCCTTGTCTTTGATGTATTTGTCAAGCATAATGTTTGTTTATTTCTATTGTTGTTGTCGGTTTACGGTCTGCATAGCCTTGCTGATAACTTGTTTATATGTGCCACAGAGTGGCACATATCCATCTGTTTTTAGATAGACATGTGCCATAAAATGGCTGTAACCAAATATCCCTATTTTTTTTCACCATGTATCAAAAGGGCTTACTATTTTTTGAATATTCTTACTGCTTACGTAGGTGTATATCTCTGTGGTCTCGCTGCTTTTATGCCCTAATATTTCTTGTATATAGCGTAAATCTGTTCCCGCTTCAAGCAAGTGAGTGGCATAACTGTGTCGCAGCCAATGCCGGGTTACCGGTTTGTTTATTTCGGTTTTTGACACTGCTCCTTTCCGCAATAACTGTAAACAGTGGGCATCGTAGGGTTCGCCTTTGTATTTGGTTTTTATCACAGTACCTTGCGCCAGTAGGCAGGCTTAGCGATAGACTACGAATAGCTGGGGGTATCTCTGACCCTTTCTAAAAAACCTTGAATAGCGCTAAAGACGGCCTTCTTCACTATTCTACGAAAGCTATTTGAAAAACCACAAATAGACCGACATGGAAACAATCATTGTCACCATAAAGGCCTTCAGCCATTTCTCGTTGGCGGTTACGCTCCATCGGCTTCCGATATAAGCACCCAGCGAAGCGCTTCCACTCATCAGCAAGCCGTAGGTCCAGTTAATGTTGCCTTTGAACAGGAAAACTAAAAACGCGGCAATGGTGTAGGCAAACATGATGACCGCCTTGTAGTGATTGGTTTTAATGATGCCGAACTTGTGAATGACTAAGCCACCGGCCATCAAAAAAAAGCCGGTACCGGCCTGTATCACACCTCCGTATATGCCAATAAAAAAGAAAATAATGACTCCAATTATTTTGTGCTTTAAGCTCATTCTTTCTCGGATGCCGATGACCGATTTGAGTGGATTGGTTAGTGTAAGCACCAGAAAAAGCAGCATGACTCCCGAAAGGATTTTATTAAAAACAGCATCGGGAATTTGAAGCGCTACCCAGGCCCCTAACACCGCTCCGGGCACCGCAGCCGCAGCCAACCAAGCCATGTAAGGTTCTAATTTTAGCCCTTTGCTTTTAAAGCCATAGGCCGAAAAAACATTTTGAAACAAAACGGTGACCCGATTGGTGGCGTTGGCATCGCCCGCAGTAAGGCCTGCAAAGATGAAAGCCGGCAGGGTAATGAGAGAGCCGGCAGCCGAAACGGCATTTACAAATCCGGCCACTAAGCCGGCTACCAGAAGGATAATAATATGAGTGATTTCCAAGGGTTGCGAATATAACCGAAAGGCATGCGGGAAGAATAATGGGCTGTGTTTTTATTGCAGAAATGGCACAAACGAGCAAGCCCTTCATTTTCCTATTTTTGGCTCAGCGAAATCAATAAAAACAAAATTTAATGGGGAACAGAACGGCTTTAGTTTTAGGAGCTACCGGCTTAGTGGGCGAGCAGTGCTTGCACCGGTTGGTAAGCTCACCGATTTACGATAAAGTGATGGTGCTTGCACGCAGAGAACCGGAGTTTCAGCATCCTAAGTTAGAAAGTCTGATCGTAAATTTTGATAAGTTGGAGGACTATAAAGACCGCCTGAAGTGCAATGATGTGTACTGTGCCATGGGAACCACCATTGGTAAGGCGGGGAGTCAAAAAGCATTTCGGCAAGTGGATTATGAATACCCTCTAAAAGTGGCCGAGTTGGCTTTGCAGAATGGTGCAAAGCGCTTTTTGTTAGTATCGTCTCTGGGAGCCGATGCCCATTCCTCTGTTTTTTACAGCCGCACAAAAGGAGAGTTGGAAGAAGCCTTGCGAAAGCTGGGGTTTGAGACGCTTATAATTCTACGACCTTCGATATTGTTAGGAAACCGAAAAGAGAAAAGAAGAGGAGAAGAGCTGGGAAGGTTTGTAGCAGAACATTTTTCTTTTCTATTTGCAGGTCCGTTGAAAAAATACCGGGGAACTCCGGTAGATATGTTGGCGCGGGTAATGGTGCAACTCGCTATCGGCAACATCAGAGGAGAGAAAGTAGTGGAGAATGACGAAATATTTGAGCTTGATTTGAAATAAATATGATTAAAAGAGCGGTATGTTTTGCTGTAGGTCTTTGCGGTGTTCTCCTCGTCTTCTCGCAGGGGGGTGCTAATCCTATCATTCATTTTAAGCAGCGGTTTTTAAAACCGCCCTCACCGGAGGATATTGAAAAGCCGACCGACTCCACGCGAACGCTGCACCTGATGATTGCGGGCAATGTGTATCAAACCGAAAAGCATATTGAGTATTGTTTTGATGAGGGCACGGGCAAGTATAATTTTAGAGACGAACTCAAATACATTCAGCCGATTTTGAGCATTGGCGATATTGCGATTGCCAACCTCAAAACATCCTTCGGCAATGATGCGCACAATATGTTTTCCTCCCCCGATGAGTTTGCGCTGGCATTGAAATACTCCGGTATTAATGCCGTGATGCACGCCAACCTACATGCCGCCAACGTAGATCGGGCGGTGTATTCGCGCACCCGCGACCTGATGAATGAATTTGACATTCGTTACACTGGAGCTTTTTCCGATAAATTTCAGCGCTTGGGCAATTACCCTTTAATCATTAATAAAAAGGGATTCCGCATTGCCATCCTCAACTATACCGATTTGGTAAACCAGCCGGAGATTTCTAAAAACTATTACATCAACAAAATTGATCGCGACCAAATTGAACAGGACATGCACCTGGCGCGGGCTAACAAGCCCGATTTTACCATTGTATATTTTGATTGGGGAGCCGAGCAGCAGGATATCCCTTCGTATAACCAAGTTGACTTGGCGAGATTTTGCTTTCAGCAAGGAGCCGATTTAGTAGTGGGCACTCATCCGAATGTACCCATGCGTTTAGACTATGTAAACTATTACCGTGACGGGCAATATAAGGAAGGCATTGTGGCTTATTCGCTCGGCAATTTAATAGCCAGCAATGAAGATGTAAAAAACCGAAACGGATATTTGATAGATATGGAACTGAGTAAGAATAACTATACCGGTGCCGTAAGTATTGGCGACTGGGGTGTGATTCCGGTTTATACTTATTACGACACTCTCACCGTTCCGGGAAAAACGAAGGTGTATTCTCTGCCATGCTCAGCGGTAGAGTCGGGCGAAATACTGGCGGGCATCCCTTACATTGAAAAGCGCAGAGTGATTAACGGGGCTTATAGTGTGCGCCAATTATTGGGAGCTACGGCTGATGAAATTCAATACAACCTCACCGAGCAATTTGCTAATAATGTGATGGAAACGATAGACCTGACCAAAGCTGCCTGGAACAACCGCTTTAACCAAAAGCGCCCTGAGCAGATAAAGCCAAGTGAAGCTCCGGTGTTGGCAGGCAATATAAAGGTGGGAAGCAATCCTCCCTCTTTAGCCAAGATATATGGAACTGAGGAGCCGATAAGCACCGATAAAAATTCGGTAACGGAGAAAAGCGATAATTCCAGCCGATACGAAGAAGAAAAAAGCAAGGCCGAAAAACTATTTATTGCTACTGCACCGGTTACTCCTAAAAAAGACACTGCGGAGGTGGCTATAAATGTCACACTTACTCTTCCCGACACTGCCAATACGCTTTCTAATAAAACCATCGAACCCACTGCAATGGCAACACCAAACACCGAGAAAGAAAACATAGCCGCTACCACTCCAAACGGAAATAAGAAAGCAGAAGCCGGGGATGAAAAGGAAGAAACAGAAGTGCAGAAAAAAGTGAATCAAGAAACGAAGGAAGAGGCCGTTGCCCCGGTGAAAAGGAATACCGAAGAGATACCTGACAAAGCAGAAACTGTCGAAAAGACAACAGAGAAGCGCGAAACAGAGACAGAGGTAAAAATGAAACCAAAGGGAGCCGAAGATTTGAAAAGTGACCCGCACCTAAAAGGGGAGGTAAAGCCGATAGAAGGTAAGAGCCTGAAATTGGTAACCGATACTTTTTATCGCATTCAGTTTTACGCCCTGAAAAAGTATGTGCCCTTAGATACCAACTACTACACCCACCTGAAAGGCTTTGAAGTGATGGAAGATACAGACGGCTTGTTTAAATATATGCTCGGCAAATACAAAACCTACCATGAGTGCTACCAATTCTGGAAAAGTCAGATGCAGCCGCGTTATAAAGAAAGCTTCATTGTAAAATACATTGACGGCAAGCGGATATTAGAATAATCTCTGGTGTACTGGAGATTCATTTTTATACATAAATTTGATAGGTTCTGATCATCAAAATTTATGAACAATGAATCTGGCTATTGATATAGGAAACACCACGGTGAAATCGGCTCTCTTCTCGGGCAGCACCATGAAAGAGGCACACATGCAGTTCGGAGAACTGGAGGAGATGCTAAAAAGATGTAAAATCAAACGAGCCATTATTTCAAAATCGGGAGAAGATGCTGAAACCGAAGAGCGACTTCGCGAACTGGGCATCCCGGTGTTGTATCTGAACGACACCACCGCCCTCCCAATTACCGTCACTTACAAAACGCCCGATACCTTAGGCCCTGACCGCATTGCCGGCAGCGTAGCAGCGAGTCATCTTTTCACGGGACACAATGTGCTAAAAATTGATTTTGGCACTTGCATTACTTACGATTTTATTAATCAGAAACGCGAATTTGAAGGAGGCGCTATTTCGCCCGGCATGATGATGCGATTTAAAGCTCTGCACAACTACACCGCCAAGTTGCCTCTCATAGACCCCATGCAATACACGGCTTATGAACTGACAGGAACTGATACGAATCACTCCCTACTGAGCGGAGTGATGAACGGAATAAAAAGCGAGGTAGAAGGAATAATAAAAGAGTACGAAGCGCGTTTCGGAGACCTGAAAGTGGTAGCTACAGGAGGCGATTCGGGTCTTTTTGTTACTCTGCTCAAAAGTGAGATATTTGCCCGCCCTTATTTAGTGTTGGAGGGGCTTAATACAATTTTGAATTTCAATCAATGAAGAAAACAGGTTATGGTTTGCGAATAGTTCAACAGGGGGTGATTGGCGTAGTGGGGTTCTTCATGATGGCAAGTAGTTTAAACGTCTTCTCACAAGCCGCTTCGCCCTATTCAAGATATGGTCTCGGTTATGTTCGTTCCAATGTGTTTTCGGCTAACTTGGGCATGGGAGGTGTGGCAGCCGCTTATACCAGCGCCCTCAACATCAATTACGCCAACCCGGCTTCTTATGCTTCACTTACGCGCACCACTATTGAAGCAGGCGTGAACTATGACGGCCTTAGTATCAAAACCAAAGATTCGGTGTACCGGGCGGATAACGGCAATCTCAATCACATAGCAGTGGCTTTTGTGCCTAAGCCCGATAAGTGGGCAATTACTGTTGGCTTACTTCCCTACACCAATATCAACTACAATTTTATTCAACAGGTGAACGATTCCTCGCTGGGTTCTTTCCGAAATCTTTATTCGGGCAAAGGCTCCATGTATCAGGTATTTGCCGGAGGCGCTTACAAGATCAAAAGCCGTATTAATGAGCGCGATAATTTTTCCATCGGTCTCAATCTCGGCTATGTTTTCGGCAAGCTCGACTATCAGAAGGTGATCACCTTTCCCGATAGCGTGCAGGCTTACAGCACTCGAAACAACACCAGCATGAACGTGAGCAGCTTCAGCTATACCGTAGGGCTGCAATACCGCAGGCGAATATTCCATAACCTCGATAATCCGGATGAGCGCACCGATATATTTATGACCATCGGAGCCTATGGTTCGGGAGGAATTAAGATGAATGCCAAGCTGACTAATTATTGGGATCGCTTTGACGTGGTATCGGGCCTTGGCTTGGTGCCGGTGGATACGCAGACGGCTGTGTTTAATCAGAAGAACAAACTGAATATGCCCTTCAACATTGGCACCGGAGTAATGTTTGGCAATGAGCGCTTTTGGATGTTAGGCGCAGATTTTAGTTATTCCAATTGGAGCAAGTACACTTCTCCGCTAAACAATGCCAACCTTAACGACAGTTGGAAAGTATCCTTCGGTTTTCAAATTACACCCAAATATGACGACCGCAAATATTTCAACAAGGTCCAGTACCGTTTGGGCGGTTATGTAGGCAAAAGTCAGTTTGCATACAAAGGGGAAAGCCTCAGTGAAAACGGAGGCACCATTGGTTTTGGATTTCCCTTTAAGAGTGTAGCTCACCTGAACGTTACCGGTGACTTTGGCACCAGAGGCGTGAGCGATCAAAATGCGATTCGCGAAAACTTCTACCGAGTTACCTTCGGCTTTGTGCTCAACGACATCTGGTTTATTAAGCGTAAGTTTGATTGATGATCCTTTCGGATGACAAATGGCGGCTTTCGAGGTTTTTTCTCCCTCTTCCTTTTTTACTCCTTCTATTGTTGAGTGCTTGTTCCAATGATTTGGGCGAAGCCAAACTAATTACCTCGCGCGCCAACGTGAATATTGAAAAGGGGAAGGAGGTAGAGATAAAATATACCGAAAACGGCATTCCCCGCATCAAAGCTTTTGGGCACACCGTCACCCGCTTTAGTGCGCAAAAACCTTATCTCGAGTTTAGCGATGGAATTATCTTGCGCTTTTATACCCTGAGCGGAGAGGTGGAAAACACTTTAACAGCCAAGTATGCCACCATGGTGGAAAACAGCAATGAAATGACCGCCCGCGACAGTGTGGTGGTGATCAATCAAAAAGGAGAAAGATTAGATACCGATGAGTTGATTTGGGACGAAGACCGCAAGATTATTTATTCCAACTCTTTTGTACGCATCTCTACGGGTGATGAAATTATTCTGGGGAAAGGAATGACGGCTAATCAGAACTTTTCGGACTATGTAATTAAGAGCATCAGCGGAAAAATTAAAGTAAAAACCTCCGGCCTCGAATAATAAATTCCACATTCCTATGAAACTACTTAAATACTTTGAAAGAGCCTGGCTGATGGCAGCAGTTGCTTCGCTGGTAGTAATGCTCTACAACCTAATCACCCTCCGCAGCTTCGATCGCCACGTTTACTTCCCGCTGTTTTGCGCTTTCTTTTGCCTGCTGATTTGGTACAACATCCGCGGACAAAGGAAATTTCGTGATAAGATGGAGGACGAATACCGCACAAGAGACGATGAAAATAAAAAGCCATAAGCGATTTACCGGTGCAGAGTTCTATAACACCAACTCTGCTGTGGGGTGTCCGCTACAGCTACATTTGGGGCTTTACCGCTTGATGTAAATGTCAATATTTCAGCGATGCACTACCGCAACTATAGGGAATGTTTGAAACCGACTTGCTTGGGCATTTTGAAACGTTTTACCGAGACAAATAAGCAGTAGCTGATTTATCAGGCACGCACTTAAACAAGTTACTGCACCACTACTTTTCTTTCGGCTTTTCCTTCGGTGCTTTGTAGGGTAAGAATGTAAATACCTTTGGGGAAATCGGTGATGCGAAGCGTTTCTATTCCGGAAGTGACGGCTTGCGTGAGCACCTTTCGCCCGCTGATATCGCGGAGAGAAATAAGCGCATGGGTTACCCCTTCAGGAACCGACACATAAAATTGCCCGTTGTTGGGATTGGGAAAAACGTTTAGCTGAAGTTCTTCTTTCCCTCCGTCCCATATACCTGTGGGTTCAAATCGCACACTATCGCGATACACCACTTTGGTCACAAACTCAAAGGATTGAAACAGACCCAAAACTCCTGCCTGCGTGTTGATTTGCAACAGCGGCTCATACTGATTTTTGCCAAACCATTTGTATTCGCGCTGTATGTCATTATCTACCTTAAAGCCGAAATTGAGCGAATCAATGTAAAGCGAATCGGTGCCGCGAATTTCGGTGCGCACCCGCAACACATCGAAGGTGCCAAAGGGAGTGGTGAGCGTGCCCCACCCATCCACTTCATTTACGCGATGTTGTTGGTGCACATAAACTCCTAATTGCGGAACGCGTACTGCATAGTCTGACCAGGCACTGTCCTGATTGCCGAAGGCCAACGGCAAGCGATAAAGAGTATCGGGATGTGCCATAGGTATAGGCGTGGGAAAGCCCGACACCTTCATGCCCAAGCCGCGCTGGCGGTAAAGGGAAGAACTCTTGTAATAGAAATTTTTGCCTTCGGTAAATACACTCGAAAGCAGCGGAATAGTAGTGAGCGCATTATCAGCCACTTTAGCAATGTTAGACCGATATGGATTGAAGGATAGATTAGAAAAGGTGATGGCATAGGTATATCCTGAAAGCATCGGATTCAAAAACTCATCCACATACTGGCTCTGCCATTCCAGCGATGAAAAATCCCAAGTATAGTTAGCTCCGGTAGCTCCGAAATCGAGCAGTGGGTTCCAAATAGCCACGCTCATCCGAGCCGTGTCATCTGCATCGGCAAAGTCATTTTCGGTCACGCTGATTTGTGCCTGACTTTGCAAAGCGATCAACAAAAAAAGAATGAAGCTCGAAAGGTGCCTGTAAAGTTTACATCGGGTGGTTAAAAAAACCATTTGAAAATTGTTTAGGCAGTGAAGATGTAATTTAATTATTGAAATGGCGGTATGATATTTATCAAAGAGCCTTCACAAGGTTTTAGCGGCTTTATCCAGGCAGAAAAACAGGAGTTCGATCAAGTTTTAGAAAAAGTAAAAAAATACCCCGCATTTATGGAGTGGTCTGCTTAACTTCCCCCCCTAAAATCAAAAGGCCTTATGAAAAATCAAGTGAGTGCATTTACCAATGATGCTTTAGGAACGATGGATGCCGTAGCGGTGGCAGAAGCGATTGCCCGCAAAGAAATTTCGGTAGAAGAGGCCACGGAGGCAGCGATTGCCCGCGCTGAAAAAGTGAATGGCGAACTGAATGCCATTGTTATAAAAACGTATGACAAGGCTCGTAACTACAACTCGTTAGCCAAAGAAGGTCCGCTATATGGGGTTCCTTCCTTTATCAAAGACAATGACAACTTGCAGGGTTATCCCACGCAGTTGGGCACCGGAGCTTTTAGCGCCAAAGTGGCGAAACAAAATAGCCGCTTCGTCAATCAATTTCTATCTACCGGAGTCAGCTATCTTGGCAAAAGCACACTGCCGGAGTTTGGTTTAATATGCAGTACGGAGAATGAAAAGTGGGGCATTACCCGCAATCCCTGGGGTACCGGTTATACCACAGGCGGCTCCTCCTCCGGCTCGGCTGCTTTAGTAGCCAGCGGAGTAGTGCCTATTGCCACCGCCAACGATGGGGCGGGTTCTATCCGCATTCCGGCTGCTTGTTGTGGCTTGGTGGGTTTAAAACCTTCGCGCAGGCGCTTAGTGCCGATGGATGGTTCGCAACTGATGCCGCTGCAAATTGTGTATGAAGGAGTGCTGACTCGCAGTGTGCGCGACACGGCCGCTTTTTATGCCGCAGCCGAAAGTTTTTACCGCCATCCGCGATTACCCGAAATGGGTCATGTAGCAAAGGCTGCAAAACAACGATTGCGCATCGTGTTTTTTGAAAACCCGCCCGAAGGGAAAATAGGGCATCAGGATGAGGATACTTATCGCACTCAATTGGAAACAGCCAAGTTGCTACAATCGCTCGGCCATCAGGTTGATCAGGCTCCGGTGCCTATTGATATTGATGCCATGAGCGAACACTACCTGAATTACTACGGCTTTTTGGCCTACATGCTCAGCCACTGGGGAAAGTTAGTGGTACAGGCAAAGGTAGATCACGGACAATTAGAACCTTTTACGCTCGGCCTCAGCAAACAATTTAAAACGCATGCACTGCAAACCCCGCGCAGCATTCGCATGTTGCGCAAAACCGGCAGGCAGGCCGAGCAACTTTTTGAAAAATATGATGTGATTATGACTCCGGTCGTATCGCATAAAACTCCCAAGATCGGCTACTTCTCTACCGAACTTACCTATGAAGAAATATCGCGCAGGGCAGTGGAATATGCCAGCTATGCCGGCTTGCAAAACATCACCGGAGCACCGGCCATATCGCTGCCCTTAGGTATTGCCGATGATGATATGCCGCTGGGAGTGCAGTTCACCGCGCCTTATGGCTTAGACAGGCGACTGCTCGAACTCGCTTATGAGTTGGAAGAAGCCAAACCGTGGCGATTAATTTACGAACTTCAGCAATCGGCATAGAAAAGGGAGTGGGGGCGCATGGAAGCATAGCGGCTGTTCGTTCCTTTCACGCAAAGGCGTTGGAAAATTTTGTGCAAGTTGAATTTCCATTTTTTCTCTCAGCTGGTGCCTTCACCTGCCGATAATAAATTCTAATTTTCCTAAATTTTTTGAATTTCTGGAAGTGTGATATTTTCACCTTCTGATGTTAGCCGCCATTGTATGGCAACATGCTATATCCAGACTTTTGGAATAAGAAATCAGATAAACAACTTAAAAACCAATCTTTATGGCGCTTATTAACCCATACATAAGTTTCAACGGAAATGCTGAAGAGGCATTCAATTTTTATAAGTCAGTATTTGGTGGAGAGTTCGCCCTAATAATACGGTTCAAAGAAATGGCAAGCCCGGAATATCAAGTTGCAGAAAAGGATGCAAATAAAATAATGCACATCGCTTTGCCTATCGGCAAAAATATTTTAATGGCCAACGATGTTCCGGAAAGTATGGGTCAAGTAAACGAAAATGAAAACAGATCTAAAATATCAGTGAGCGTAGAAAGCCGTGATGAAGCCGACAAAATATTCAACGGTCTTTCATCGGGAGGAAAAATTGAAGTGCCTATTGGCGACAGTCCGTGGGGCTCCTATTTTGGAATGTTTAGAGACAAATTTGGGATTGAATGGTTGGTGGATTTTGATCCAAAATATAACGGAGAAGAATAAGTAGAAAACAACGGACCCTGCGTTATTTTGTGCGCCTCGGAATAGCCTGTTTTTCACAGGGCCGCTAACCGCAGTGCTCGCGTGGGAAGAATGCAGCCCGGCAATTAAGCGGAGGGTTCTTATGCCTATAAACTTTGGTTGTGGTAATTTGTAATCGGCTAATACCTTTAAATATGTAGTTGCAGCTACAACAGTAGAAATTTACTCAGTGCTTTAGAGACCGGGATTTAAAAGAGCGGAAGTTGATCTACAACAGTAGAAATTTACTCAGTGCTTTAGAGAGTAGCATCCAACAATCGGTGTTGCATCTACAACAGTAGAAATTTACTCAGTGCTTTAGAGCTGGACTTCAGAAATGGCTTAACACCTGATCTACAACAGTAGAAATTTACTCAGTGCTTTAGAGATGGTTATACTACTGAAATAATAATCCAATCTACAACAGTAGAAATTTACTCAGTGCTTTAGAGAAGATTGGTGCAGCAGTAGCCTTCCCAATCTACAACAGTAGAAATTTACTCAGTGCTTTAGAGCTGAAACGGTGGCATCCAGCAACTTAATCTACAACAGTAGAAATTTACTCAGTGCTTTAGAGTTTTTATTATGAAAGAAGTAATGTTATAATCTACAACAGTAGAAATTTACTCAGTGCTTTAGAGTAAATCGTAACTTCGTATTTCACTTTTATCTACAACAGTAGAAATTTACTCAGTGCTTTAGAGACAGTTAAGCGAAATGGATGCCGCGTATCTACAACAGTAGAAATTTACTCAGTGCTTTAGAGATATCAAAGCCGACTCTGAGAAAAGCATCTACAACAGTAGAAATTTACTCAGTGCTTTAGAGTTGAAAATTGAATTGAAAGACGTTGATGATCTACAACAGTAGAAATTTACTCAGTGCTTTAGAGCACTTTGGCTTTTCAAATGGCTTGTGATAAATCTACAACAGTAGAAATTTACTCAGTGCTTTAGAGGTCCGCAATAGCGTCAATTACTTGCTATCTACAACAGTAGAAATTTACTCAGTGCTTTAGAGCTTACGGGACTGGTCGCGCCATTCGTATCTACAACAGTAGAAATTTACTCAGTGCTTTAGAGTCGATGGTCCCGGAAATACCGTCATTACCACATCTACAACAGTAGAAATTTACTCAGTGCTTTAGAGACCAACATAGCTACATTTAATCACGTAAATCTACAACAGTAGAAATTTACTCAGTGCTTTAGAGCTTATAACATTCCCTATGACCTGCCTGTTATCTACAACAGTAGAAATTTACTCAGTGCTTTAGAGGTCGAAAAGTGGAATTTCGGCACCATATCTACAACAGTAGAAATTTACTCAGTGCTTTAGAGAATTGATATAGTACCATCAATTATTATATCTACAACAGTAGAAATTTACTCAGTGCTTTAGAGAATACGGTTGCACCACCCAGGCGGTGAATCTACAACAGTAGAAATTTACTCAGTGCTTTAGAGTTTGTTGTTGGGTTTGCTCATACTTGTCATCTACAACAGTAGAAATTTACTCAGTGCTTTAGAGGTGATGCAGCGATTAAAACATTTTATATCTACAACAGTAGAAATTTACTCAGTGCTTTAGAGATTTTCGAAATGAAACATGGCGTTATCATCTACAACAGTAGAAATTTACTCAGTGCTTTAGAGTTTCAAAAAGCGAATAACTACAAGGGCAGAATCTACAACAGTAGAAATTTACTCAGTGCTTTAGAGATTCGCCCCACGGCAAGGCGCGTCCCCATCTACAACAGTAGAAATTTACTCAGTGCTTTAGAGCACATCAATACCCGCTTGGCTTTACAAAATCTACAACAGTAGAAATTTACTCAGTGCTTTAGAGCTAAGGAATTGGTAAAAGACCGCATCCTATCTACAACAGTAGAAATTTACTCAGTGCTTTAGAGGTTCTATGCAAGGTGGTTATATTGCCAATCTACAACAGTAGAAATTTACTCAGTGCTTTAGAGGCTCGTATGGATAGAGCATGGCGAGCTATCTACAACAGTAGAAATTTACTCAGTGCTTTAGAGTTTGTTTTAGTTTATAAAAAAGTTTAGATATCTACAACAGTAGAAATTTACTCAGTGCTTTAGAGGGCGAAAAGAATTCTGCCAGCAGCTATCATCTACAACAGTAGAAATTTACTCAGTGCTTTAGAGAACAATAGTGGGGATGAGTCCAACAAACATCTACAACAGTAGAAATTTACTCAGTGCTTTAGAGTTCATTGAACGGAACACTTACAATCGACATCTACAACAGTAGAAATTTACTCAGTGCTTTAGAGGCACATATACCACCCTTGCTCTGGCATCAATCTACAACAGTAGAAATTTACTCAGTGCTTTAGAGCCATGCCTTTTAAGAACGAATCCGGTTATCTACAACAGTAGAAATTTACTCAGTGCTTTAGAGGGTCCGCGGTGTCTCAATCAACATGAAATCTACAACAGTAGAAATTTACTCAGTGCTTTAGAGCAGAAGCATTAAAGTGGAATGCTCAAATCTACAACAGTAGAAATTTACTCAGTGCTTTAGAGATTACAACGACATGGAAAACACGAAAATATCTACAACAGTAGAAATTTACTCAGTGCTTTAGAGATATTGTAATGAATTTTGTCCATTGAAATCTACAACAGTAGAAATTTACTCAGTGCTTTAGAGCTTCTACTAATCATGTAACAAATATAATATCTACAACAGTAGAAATTTACTCAGTGCTTTAGAGGCACGGAGGAACTAAACAGGGGCTTTGATCTACAACAGTAGAAATTTACTCAGTGCTTTAGAGTAACGTAGCAATATCGGAGGCACAAAATCTACAACAGTAGAAATTTACTCAGTGCTTTAGAGTAATACGAATAATGAAATGAATCAACATCTACAACAGTAGAAATTTACTCAGTGCTTTAGAGGAAATCCTTTTAATGCAGGAACGCCACATCTACAACAGTAGAAATTTACTCAGTGCTTTAGAGAGGGCATTTAAGACCCGAGCCTATCATATCTACAACAGTAGAAATTTACTCAGTGCTTTAGAGCGGCAGAAGTAACCGACAAAGCAAGAGGAATCTACAACAGTAGAAATTTACTCAGTGCTTTAGAGACTAAATAAAACAATGATGGAAAATTATCTACAACAGTAGAAATTTACTCAGTGCTTTAGAGTTAGCAAGTCAGGAACAAAAGCATTAAATCTACAACAGTAGAAATTTACTCAGTGCTTTAGAGAAGACTATATTCAAAGTAAGCCTCTTACATCTACAACAGTAGAAATTTACTCAGTGCTTTAGAGTCAGAGAGGTTGGGCGACTGAACTAATATCTACAACAGTAGAAATTTACTCAGTGCTTTAGAGATGGTCCACCTAACTGCAAACCACTATATCTACAACAGTAGAAATTTACTCAGTGCTTTAGAGAAAAAACACGCCTAACATGATTTACGAATCTACAACAGTAGAAATTTACTCAGTGCTTTAGAGATGGGTTACGTTGAAAACGAAGAACTTCATCTACAACAGTAGAAATTTACTCAGTGCTTTAGAGCCCTTAGCGGCTCACAGGATACACTGCCATCTACAACAGTAGAAATTTACTCAGTGCTTTAGAGTGTAATGTGCATTATTACGATACTGCTTATCTACAACAGTAGAAATTTACTCAGTGCTTTAGAGCGCGAATAAAAACTGCGCTATCACCATAACATCTACAACAGTAGAAATTTACTCAGTGCTTTAGAACCTCGAAGGAAGTGAAGACAGAAGAAATCTACAACAGTAGAAATTTACTCAGTGCTTTAGAGAGTTGGGGATTAGATACCGACAACCTATATCTACAACAGTAGAAATTTACTCAGTGCTTTAGAGTTGTGCAGTGTTATTCCGTCAGCAAATCTACAACAGTAGAAATTTACTCAGTGCTTTAGAGACTTCCAAAATCAACTCAATCATTCCCATCTACAACAGTAGAAATTTACTCAGTGCTTTAGAGTTGAGTTTTTTATTTATAAACGATGTCATCTACAACAGTAGAAATTTACTCAGTGCTTTAGAGTTTGATTGAGGACTACGACACCCTGCATCTACAACAGTAGAAATTTACTCAGTGCTTTAGAGTATACTGCTCGAAAAGGAACAGACTATCTACAACAGTAGAAATTTACTCAGTGCTTTAGAGAGACAACAGCACTTCTTGAGACTACTACATCTACAACAGTAGAAATTTACTCAGTGCTTTAGAGAGTAATAGTAGGATTGGACAGCGAAGGATCTACAACAGTAGAAATTTACTCAGTGCTTTAGAGTACCTAAACAAGATTGTCCATTTTAACATCTACAACAGTAGAAATTTACTCAGTGCTTTAGAGTAAACGGGAATATTGATACCTTTTTAGATCTACAACAGTAGAAATTTACTCAGTGCTTTAGAGGGATAACATCTAAAAACATCTGTGTTTTTTGTAAAAAGCATGATTTATCATTGCCTTTTCTCGCTTATTTAACCCTATAGCACCAAGAATGTTCATTAAGACCGAGGTTTGCAAACCTTATACAATCAGCAGATCAGATTCATCATTTTTGGCGTAGCCGTATCGGGTAATTTTACATTGCTTGCTCATTTGAAAAATCATTATGCTGTCAGTTTGTCCAAAATGCTTCTCAAAATAACCCTTTATATGCGTCTGAATATTTTCAAGTACTCTTTCGCTATTCCTAATTTCAAAGACCGAATATTGTAACCTGCCGCCAAATTTACTCAGGAATTTTGAAAATTTTGTGCGGAGCTTATCATTAGAGATATCATACGAAACTATCAGCATAGTCTATGGTTTTATTCTGAATACCGGGTAATCTTCGATCTTTTTTCCTCTCATAAAGCATCGGTAATAATCCTGCATATAACTGAATATGGCTTCTTTTTGTTCCAGTATGCTTTGAACCAGCCACTTCGTGTAATCTTTATTTTTATCCGGTTTTAAGAACCATTGTTCATGGCGTACTATAAAATCTTCCGGTTGCAACTGTTTAAGCCCATAAGCACGAGTCACTTGTTTGTCAATAATGCAGCGAAAAGGCTCTACCAAATCGCACACTAAGGATTTGCGTTGATAAAAGCATCGGTGGTAAACACCTTGGTAAAGATCAAATCCGTAGAGGTTCAACATACATTCAACTATATTGAAAAGATAGGTGTAGCCTATATCAAGTGTGGTGTTGATGAAATCAATTTTAGTGCGTGGTCTGCGACCTTTCCAGTTCATTCCGGCATACCAATGCGAAAAGAAAAGGCGGGAAGCAATACCCTCTGCCCCCAATATTTCTTTCAGTTCATTAGATTGCGATAGTAGTTGCTGATACGCTTCCATATTGCCGATAGCATTTTTCAATTCCGGTGTTTTCTGCCTTATTCCCTTCATCAGTTCTGTTTGATTCAGCATTTTATTGCTCACCAATTGTTTTGCGATACCCAGCTCCTGATACTCATATTGCTTTCGTCTTAGCAGAAAGTTACCTTCGGTGGCATTACTCCAAAGCCCGTAGGGGCGATGGCTGTATGAAAGCATGAAGATGGAGAAAGCAAATTTTTTGCTCCTCTCCAATATACCGGTTGTAACGGTAGTATGCCCGATAATCCAGAGAGAGAAAATTCTATGACAGGTTGTTTGAAGAATCACCTTCTCTTCGCCATCCTTAATGATAAGATTGTCGTTTTTAAACGATACCTTTTGTCCCTCGGAGGCGAAGCAGATAACGATGTTTTTCTGTTTAAAATCGGGTAGGCTCAACATAAGCTGTAATCACAAAGGTTATTGTATATGCAGTTTCGGCATTTTGCTTCGTTAGGCACAAAGCCGGTTTGATTTAAGTCAAAAGTATTAAGCTGCTCAATGAGTGTTTCAAATTTTTGCTTCATCTCCGTATCTACATCCGGCAGTGCTACAGGAAAGCTTTTGTTATGGGTTATATCATAGAGGGCAATACTTTTTACATGGTAGCCCATTTCGGTTAAGGCAAAATACTGTGCATATAACTGAAACACATACCCATCATAAATCACCTTGATCTCTCTTTTTCGCTCTGTAAGCTTTCCGCTCTTTATATCGAACAAATCAATTTTACCGCATAGCCGGTATTGCTCACAGTAAATATCAATACCCTGTAAAATAGTTTTGCGGGTAGAGTAGGTTTTTTCATCAATGGAAGCATGAGCCGCTTTTCCAGCTATCTGCGGTTTTTGTTGATAGAGTTGCGTATTCATGCTACCATATAACTGATGAAAATAGATAGAGCGCGGGCAGAAGATAAAATCGTTCAAAAATGATATGGGGATATAGCTTTCCATCTCAATCTACAGCAGTAGAAATTTGTTCGGTGTACTGAAAATATTTATTAAGACCGAGGATCGTACTGTGTAGTATTACCTTGCTTGCCCAATGGCGGCACGAGCCGCCTTCTCTACTATCTACGGTTTTCGCTGATAAAGTTGCGTGTTCATGCTTCCGTATAATTTTCAAAAATCTCATAAACTATCATGTAAAGTAATCTAAGGATCCAATATGTCAAAGAACAGTTAATACTCAACTCACTTTTGGGGAGATGTCGGCATTTAGTTGTTGGGCAAATTGCAGCCATTGTTTGTTGCTTATTGCCAGCTTTAAATTTTTCCAGTCATCTCCTTGAAGTTCATTTATTTGCTGCAATACCCATAGGCCTTTTTTGGCAATGTGGTAAGCGCCATTGGCATCGGCATCTTTAGGGCGCGAATCATCGGCAAGGCGCGAATCGAAAAATGGCTCGACAGGCGAAAGGATGTAGTCTTGCTCATCTGTTCCGGCCTTGCCATTGTTATGACGCAGGGCGAGCAGCGTGACCATAGCTCGCAGCAGGGCTTTATAAAAATCGGCACTGGATTGGGCGGTGATGGCTGTGACTAAATCATCTGCGCTGCCGTAAGCAATGTTGTGGGCGCTGAATAAATCTTCTAAGGCTTGGGTCACATTTACGGCTTCTTGTGCGCCTTTGCCGTTGGCGGCTTTGGGGTTCCAGCGGTAGCGCGGTTGGTTGGTGCTGCACAGGGTCCATCGGGTGCGGCTGCCTTCGGCTTTGTCGGTAAAATCTTTATAGTCGAAGGTAAATTCGAACCACTGCTTGGCGGGGTTGTAGCGGATAGATTTGAACTTGGCGAGAAAGTTTTGCGCTTTTTCTATGCTTTCGTATTTCGGTTTCAGAAAGTCAACAAAGCCGGTGAGCGGATCTATTTTGCTGGTGTTCCAAGCGGGGACGTAGAACAGGAAGCCGCATTGCTTTTGTTTGTATTTCATGAAATCGGTATAGCTGCCGGTGAGTTGAAGGGCGTGGAGCAGGCCGCCCGGTTCGGTGGCTGTGCGGTCTTTAAAAACTAAATAGTTCAGCTTGTCAATCAGCATTTTTTCAAATTTCTGATATACCTGCTTTTCTACTTTTTGCCTGCCGCGCTTAAAGCCGAAGTTGAGGTCTTCCATCACGACTATGGCATTGTGCTCGACCATCATTTTGGCTATTTCGTGTACGACATGTGACAGGTAGCCCTCTTTGAGTTCTTTGATATTTTCGATGAGGCCCCAGCCTTGCCTGGCTTTTAGGCGTTCTTCTTCTTTGAGGTGGAGCTTATTTTGATAATCGGTTTTGACATTGACCATATCTCCTTCTTTGTTGCGGTAGGAGTTGATGATTTGGTTTAGCGACATTTGCTTTTTGATGTTGCCTTTTTGGTCTATGAGGGTGAGGTAAAGCAGGTGGCGCTCGCCCCGGTCAATGCCGATAATATTTACAGAAGGGTTGTGTTGGAGGAATGATAGTACCTCTGCATTGACGTTATCGCGCCCGGTGGATTTAAAGTTGATAGTGATAGGTACATGGAACTGATACTTATCAAACGCAAAGCGCCTGTTGCTGATAATGGGATAGGCAAATTTATCTTTCAGTGCAGCGGCATGGTGCCCTTCGCGCAGGGTTTTTTCATCATAGTTCAGCGACTTTTTGCGGAAGAAAATTTCGGCCTGCCCATTTAACTTGTACACTACATTGGTTAAGTTGCCTTCGTGAAAGACCATTTTCCAATACATGGTGTGCAGATTGGGGCGGCCTTTACTGAAAGGTGAAAAGTCTTTGTTGTAAATTTGGAAGAGATAGAGTTTGCCCTGGTCCACTAATTGATTGATGTAGCTTTCGGGCAGGTTATGGAAAGTGATTTTGTAACCTTGTTGTTCTACTTCGCGGTAAAAGCCGCTCAGGTCAGCATAGCTACCGGTATCGGAAAATTGAAAATTGAAATTTTTCCAATCTTGATGCCTTGCTATGGAAGCCTTAAAAAAGTCAATAAGTTGATGGCAATGCACTAAATTAAACGTAGCTCCTTTCTTATGCGTTTCGTTTTTATAGTTCTCTAATAGCTCTGTGGAAGGGTTGTAGTATTGAATGTTTTTGGCTGAAAAAAATACTTTTGGCAGCATCTTATTTGCTCCCGGCAGTAGCTTGTAAACTACTTTTTCAAATACCTTTTCGCCTTCGGCTACTTCGGGCATTTGTTCAAATACCTTGTTGTATTTCTTGTCCATAACGGCTAAGTAATACAGGCCATCTTTGCGAAGCAATACGGAAGTGTTAGCGGTTTCTTTATTGGCATCCCATCCATCAAGCAAGGTGCTATTCTCAAAATTCAGTTTCACTTTTTCTGTGCTATAAGGCTTGCGAGTAAGGTAGTTTCGAGTTTTGTTATAGAGTGGGGTAAGGAGGTTGAGTTGATCAAATAGCGGGATAAATGCTCCGTAAAAACGTTCGTCTTTTTCACCTTCGAGCCGAGCAGGGTGCAGCGGCTTGATAAAGTGAAGGAGGTTTTTGATAGCATCGAGAAAAGTTTTGATGGCGGCTACATTGGTTTTATCCTGTGCTAAGTTTTTCTCCTCCGGGTAATCGGTGTTCAGCAGGTCTTTTACAGCGGTATAGGCGGTTTCTATTCTTTGGAAGAGATTATTGCCTTCTTCATCTTTGCTGAATGTGGCAAAATAATTGCACAGCGGTCGGCTGGCTGCTGTTAAGTTTTTTTCTTTCAGCACATCGGCTTCGCTGCTGTAGGCTAATAGTGCTTCTTCTATTTCATAGATACTGTAATACGACTGTTTCTGCCATTTTTCTTTTCCATTTTCGTAGGCTTTAGTGAGCTTTTTGCCGACTGCCAACGGATTTACGGTGGTGGTGTAGTAGTGTTCAAGTGCATTCTTAATGACCTGCCAATCGCCAAAAATATTTTGTGAGATATTAGTAAGAGCGAGATCATTGCGCACAAAGATTTTGGAGCGGTCGTCCTCCTTCAGTTCCTGTAGTAGCTTTTGCAATTCTGCAAAAACAGAAATAGATCGGTTGTCTTTTTCAAAATGGACAAGTTGGGTAGCAAAGAAATTTTCAATGGCGGACAATACTTCGCTGTCATTCTCAAAAGTCTCCGGCAAAAATGAAATGCTTTCGCGGTCGCTCAGTATTTGTTTGTAAAGTTCTTTGAACTGAGGTACCCTTCTGAATTTTTCGCCTTCCTTTTTGGCTTCGGCAGTTCTGCGCTGGTTGTAGAGGTTAATGTATTCATTAAGCCCTCGTATTTTATTTTGCTGTTCGGTGGTTTTGCCGCCCAACACAGCATTGTATAAATCAATACCGTTTTGAGTAAGTGTGTGATTAAAGAAACTGAGGGCGAATATTTCAGGAAGGGTGGTGCCTTGAAGTTCGGGAGCAAGTTCCTTCTCAATAGCCGATAGATCAAGATCGGGGTATTCTGTTTGAATCCAATCAAACACTCGGGAATTATCTAAAAACTTAGGCAAGTTTTCATGTACCAAGCGAAATGCTACAGCTGTTGCTTTTTCCTCATGGGTATAAATGTTGGCGCGGTTCTGGTGAAACCCGGTGAAATAGGTAGTAAAGTCTTTGAACTCTGCCAGCAGCTTTTTATCCTCCTCACTTGTAACAAATTCGGGAAGCGCCTTGCGGATAAGTTCTTTATCAAATAACACCTTCCAAATTTCTTGCACCTTCGAGGCTTCACTTTTGTTGAAAGCATCACCAATCTGCTTGCGCATACCGGCTTTCAGAGATTCAAAATTCTTTTTGTCGGCTTCCTCTTTTTCTTTCTTATGATACAGTTCTTCATAAGATTGTAAGCCATCAAGGGCTAAGTTGTTGAGAGCCGTTGCAATAAAATGTTGATGATAACGGTCAATTATCTTTTTGACCATTTTGTAGGCTTTCGCTCGGTGTTCATCCTGTTGCAACAATCCCTTTTGCTCTATATGCTCTTTCGTTTTCCCTTGTGGTATCAATTCAAAGCGGAGCGTTTTGGACAGTTGGTATTTTCCGATAAACCGATCGAGAGTTTTTGATTCCATTGGTTACAGTTTTAATGATTTAGTAAAGAGGTTGTTGAAAACAGATTCAAATTACTAAAGTTATTGAAATCACATCGTTAACCGTGATGCAAGCGTTGCCTAAATGCCTTGCTCCCTGCGAGTCATGCCCGTCCGCGTCTGTAGCCAAGCCGGTATGTATGAGGCGCGCCCGCCTGACCAGATAGGAGGGCAAGGATGCTTGAATTACTCAGTGAGGCAAAGCAGGAATTTCCCACTGGTGCAAGGCTATACCGTTTAGGCTCCAAGCTACTCAACTCTCTTCGATAAAATCTTGAGGCCAAAAGAAAGACCCAAATCTATATTTTGTGAAATGGTTATTGGCCGAAATACTTTCAGCAGAGTTCCTCATTTATTTACAAGCACAATTATAAAATAGGAGGTGTGCAACCTGATTATTAAAGCCAAAAAATGCGGACTCAGCACTATTATCACTGACCATAAAACGGATGATGTAGTAAACAAATGATTTGCCTTCGGTAAAAATTAAATTCATAGGTATTTCGTTTGAAAGGGACGAATAAAAAATGAAATTGATGCTTTGAATGAGCGGTGACTGATTCGTGCAATTAAAAAAAGTTGAACCCCCTAAAGCCAATAAAGTACAACCCTGTTGATCCCCCCATTCGCTACAATCAACATAAAACAGTCTAAAAGTCGTTCTCGTTTAGCAGAGCCACTTACCAAATGTTTTGTTCCTTAGCGCCTATGGGTTTCTCCACCATCCCTTTCCAATTCTTTCCCGCCCACCGAAAGCCCCTGCTGATGCTCGGCTGCTTACTATTTAGCCATTGGCTTTTCGCCCAACCCGACTTCCTCCAGTGGCAATCTAACAAACCCTGCACCCATTGGGTGGACTCCGTTTACAACACCCTCACTCCCGAAGAGCGCATCGGTCAATTCTTTATGCTCGCAGCCTATACTGATGGCAAAAACTACAACATGGATTCTGTGCTGTCCCTCATCCGCAGCGGAAAAGCCGGAGGGGTTATCTTCTTCAAAGGCAACCCGACCGCACAGGCTGTATGGACCAACCGAATTCAAAACACCGGCAAAGTAGGCAGCTTTATTGCCATTGATGGCGAGTGGGGGCTGGCTATGCGTCTGGATTCTACCATCTCATTCCCCCGCCAAATGACCTTAGGCGCTCTTTCCCAAAATGATCTCATCTACCAAATGGGTCGCGAAATTGGAAGAGAATGCAAACGCATCGGCATCAACATCAACTTTGCTCCCGTGGTGGACATCAACAACAATCCCCTTAACCCCGTTATCAACGAGCGTTCTTTCGGGGAAGATAAATACCAAGTAGCTCTCAAAGGATTAGAATATGCCAGCGGCTTACAGCAAGAAGGCGTGCTCGCCTGCGCCAAACATTTCCCCGGCCATGGCGATGTGACCGTAGATTCTCACAAAGACCTTCCCACCATCACCAAATCCTACAGCAGCTTAGACAGCTTCGAGTTCTATCCCTTCAAAATAATGTTCAACAACGGCACGGGCAGCGTTATGATTGCCCACCTCAATGTTCCTTCCCTCGATAGCGACTCCAACTCGGTTGCCTCGCTCTCCCACAAAATTGCCACCGACCTGCTGCGCGATACCCTCGGCTTTCAAGGCTTGGCCTTCTCCGATGCGCTCAACATGAGAGGGGTGAGCAAATTCTACACCCCCGGCACGGTGGACTCTATCGCTTTTATGGCCGGCTGCGATATTCTGGTGTTTAGCGAAAATGCTTCCTCCGGCATTTCAAAAATCAAAATGGCTTTAGACAGCGGAATTATTTCCGGCCCTGAAATGGAAGCGCGGGTCAAAAAGGTGCTGGCTTATAAATATTTGTTGGGGTTGAACCATCCGGCACAAATAAAAACCGACAGCCTCTATCAAGATTTGAATACCATTGAAGCACAGAATCTTTGCCAAAAACTATTTGAACAATCGCTCACCATAGCCGCCAATCAAGACAAGCTGCTGCCCTTCCACAATTGGAATTACAAAAAGGTTGCCTCCCTTTCTATTGGCAATACAGGCTACACCCGCTTTCAAAATTCTATCAACGATTTTGTAGAAGTCAGTCTGTTCAATCAGTCCGATGACCGCAACAGCAAAGCCTTTGATTCTTTGATAGATACCTTAGCCACTTACGATTTGGTCATCATTGATCTACACGGCATGAGCCGCTACGCTGCCCGCGATTACAATGTGACTGATGAAAGCAAAAAATTTATCGAAGCACTTTCCGGCAGAACCAAAGTAGTGCTCACCGTCTTCGGCAATGCTTACAGCCTGCGGTTTTTTCAGTTTTTACCCTGGGTTGTTTGCGCCTATGAGGATAACGATTACACCAACCTTGCTGCTGCCAATGCTTTATTCGGAGCCGAACAAATTGCCGGAAGGCTACCCGTAACCTCCTGCGATTCTTTCCCCGCAGGCAAGGGCTTTATGTTCGATACCATTTACCGGTTAAAAATTTCTTCCCCGATTGAGGCCGGCATAAATCCCGATAAATTCCGGCATTTAGATGAAATCATCAATTCAGCCATCAGCAAAAAGGCCTTTCCGGGTTGCCAGTTGCTCATCGCTAAAGATGGGCAGGTCATTCTAAACAAAACTTATGGCAGCAAAGTGTATGAATTCAACGACCCGGTGCGCAAAACTGACTTGTACGATATTGCCTCCATTACCAAAGTAGCCGCCACCACGCTTGCCGTGATGAAGCTGTACGATGAAAAGAAAATTGATCTCAACGGAACGGTCGAAGACTATCTGAAACTTCCGAAGAACGCGACCATCAAACATCTTCACGTGCGCGATATTCTCACCCACCAAGCCGGATTAAAGCCGTTCTTTATGTTTTGGAAACAAACCGTAGGGGATAGCTTTGCGACCTATTACAGAACTACTCCCCAAAATAATTTTACCATACAGGTAGCCGATAGTCTGTACCTGCGCAATGATTTCCCCGATTCAATGTGGATGCAAATAGCCACCTCTGAAGTGAACCCTCACCCGAAGTACGTTTACAGCGATCTGGACTTTTATATTCTCCAAAAAATAGTCGAAGCGGTATCCGGTGAATCTTTAGATGAGTATGTGCGCAAGAATTTTTATGAGCCGATGGGCTTAACCCGTATTGGATATTTACCGCTGAAAAGATTTACGAAGGGCAGAATCCCTCCCACCGAAAACGATACCTCCTTCCGCAAACAACTCATTCGCGGTTACGTTCACGATCAGGGATGCGCCATGTATGGTGGCGTAGCGGGCCATGCCGGAGTATTTAGCAATGCTTTTGATTTGGCCGCAGTGTTTCAAATGTTGCTGAATGGGGGCAACTATAATCATCACTCCTTCCTAAAACCTTCTACCATTAAACTGTTCACTTCGCGGCAATCTAAAATTTCTCGAAGAGGCTTCGGGTTCGACAAGCCCGAACCGGATGTTACCAAGCCCTCCCCTTGTTATGACGGCACTCCGCTAATGGTGTTTGGCCACACCGGCTTTACCGGCACTTGCGTATGGAGCGATCCTGAAAACAATCTCACTTACATCTTCCTCAGCAACCGTGTGTACCCCAATGCCGAAAACAATATGTTGGTAAAACTGAATGTGCGAACCGATTTGCAGGAGAGTATTTATAAAGCACTGGTAAAGTAAGTCCGTTTATTTTTCGAGCAGTGCTTTCTCGTAAAGCACTATTGCCCTTTATAACAGTTTTTCAATGTCAGCAAAGGGAATGCAGAAGGTCAGCCTTAGCAATAGATTAACCCGGTACTTCAACTGGTGGCTGCTTGTATTTTTAGCGATGGCGTATAACATACATTTAATAGCACGAACTCTTTGCCGGTTGTAGATGTAGTGCTTACCCATATTGAAATAGCAATTAGCGAGCGTTTGTTTTTGGATGTCTTTGCTCGTTTTAGATCCCGGATGCGGAGGGGTAAAGATATACTCAAGCAAGCCTAAAAATTCCAATGGACTATTATACCTCTTGAGATTCACCGAGCGATCTTCATGATCTACCACCACTACGGTAAACTGGTTTTCTATATATACCGGAGGGCACGTTGCAGAAACTCTCAGCCAAAGTTCAGTATCTTCTCCTATAAAAAATCTTTCATCGAAAGGAATTTGCTTTAAAACAGTGCTACGGATACACACCTGCTGGCAATGAATAGGGTGGGTAACAATAAAATCAAACACAGATTGATTGCCCCGTGAAAAATCTACTCGCATAAACTCATCAGCGCTTTTTTTCACCACTAATCCGGTGAAGAAAAAATTTTCCGCTTGTTTCTTTTCTGCAAGATAGCCGGCCAACTGTTGCAGTCTATCTTGCAAATAGTAGTCATCACTATCTAAAAAGCAAATGTATTTTCCGCTACTATTTCTAATGCCATTGTTTCTTGCCGCGCATCTCTCTGCATTTTTTTGGTAGATATATTTTATGCGAGGGTCTTCAGCTGCATAAGACTGAGCTATGCTTTTGGTATTATCTGTAGAGCCATCATCTACTAGTAGCAGTTCCCAATCGGAGAAAGTTTGCGCCTGCACACTTTCAATGGCCTTGCCTATCAAATGTGCCCGGTTATAAGTAGGGAGGATGATGGAGAAAAATGGGAGGGTCATCGGGGAAGAATATTTTTGATCATCCATTTAGCTCTTATGAAGTAGCTCACCTTTCTCTTATCGAAAAGAATTTCCGACTTTCTATATTCCGCCAATCCTGATTTATTGTAACAATAATGGAACCAAAGGTTTTGTAATTTTTTTAGCAAAAAATCTTTCTTAAATATTTGTGAGCGTCTATTTGCTGTGACCATTTTTTCTAACAACGATTGGAGTTGAGGAGGAGAAGATTTAATAAGTGTGTAGTGTTGATGATTCAACTCTATATAGTCCTCAAGAAGTTCCGCATGGATGGGGCAACCCAGCTCTTCGAATTCGCGATGACGAATAATATTACTGTTAGCAATTTGATCCGATCTATATTTTTTTGAAACTTCCAGTTCATGTTGCCGTACTAGGTACCCCACAAATTGCAGATTATGAAGTCGCGTTACTCTTGATGCTCTCGTAAAGAAATCATAGTCTTCCGCATGAGGATAATTAGCATCGAAAATTAGTTCGTATTTCTTCAGCGTTTCTGTTCTGAGCAATACGGTGCCGTGACTTACTTGGATTTGATATAGTTGCTTAAAGCAAATATCCTCGTGGGTTTCTGCGTACCGGCAAACACCGACCGTTATATTCTCAGCAAAACTTTTGTACAAAGTACCGCAAATACCGATACTTTGGTTTTGCTCCATGAAATGATATTGTTTCTCCAAGCGCTCCGGCATGCTAATATCATCCGCATCCATACGAGCAATATATTTGCCTTTACAAAGGGCAATCCCTTTATTTAAAGTAGCAATGAGTTTGATATTCACTTCATTATTCACCAGTCTAATTCGAGGGTCCTGATAGCTGCGGATAATTTTTTCACTGCCATCAGTACTGCCGTCATTGATAATCAAGAATTCAAAATCGGTGAAACTTTGTTGCAAGATACTGTCTATTGCCTCCCGCAAGTAGAGCGCTCCATTATATACAGGCATTAATACCGATATGGCCGGGCTTTCATTCTCCGTCATGCTGTAATATTTCTTGGTCAATAAAATGTAGCGTGTCGGCATTTAGGAGGGCATCAAATTTTCTGGCAAATAATGCTTTTGATTCAATGAGAAGGGGGTGATACTTTGAGCCTAAAAAAGCCGGATGTGTGCCATCATCTGCTTCCCATTTTATAAATCGCAGGCTATCGTTCACGCAGCTTTCTTTAAAGGATGAATTGAGTAGCATGGTTTGAAAGTACATTTCATCGGGGATCAAGGTGTAGCGGAAAAAATCTCTTAGCGATTTATTTCTTTGATGTTCTTCCACTATAAATTTTGTGCAGTCTTTGGTGAAACTCCACCAAGTTTTGCCTCCGTAATACGTGATTCCTGATAATAGAGGCCGCCTATTTGGCAACACGCGGCTCCAAAAAAGAAGTTGTGCTTCGCGCCACCATCTTTTTTCATCTCTATATTGTAATGATTCCCGTAAAAATATTTTTAATGTGGTGAATAGTGATTTATCAATCAATCGGTTGGTATTTAATTCGGGAATGGAGCGAATCACTCCATCTATTTTAAAATGATAGCGATTAATTCTATACAGTTGTCTGGTGTTACCCCAGGGATGTTTAGGCAACATCTGCACATCTTCAAGCGGCTCTATCGGGAAAAAATCTAAAAACTCTTTGCCCGCATTCTTGCTGAAAAAATCTTGAATTTGCTGATTAGATTTTATCGGATAGTCCTGCCCGCTTAAAAGATTTACATAGTCAAAATCAATTTTTTTGTGGAGTAAAAGTTCCAGTGCATTGATGATTCCTTCTACAATTCCAAAACCATTGTGCGTGCCATCTTCCCGCTTGCAAAAATACACTTGAGTATAGTTGGCAAATGTGGCATTGATCTCCTTCCAAAAATTGGGTTCACAAGTGGTGCTAACGTGAAGCACAAAACGGGTCCCCTCTACATTCAACCTATCTACCAAGCGTTTGACTTGTGCTGCATTTTTATGACACAAAATGATATAGGCCAATTTCATGCTGCACTAATTTACGAAGCCATTTCTTCACGAAACAATTCTAAGCCTTCTATTACTCCTACCGCAGGAGTGGTGCATTCTGACTGTATATTTTCAATGCTAAGGTTTGACTTGAAAGGGCGTGGCGCAATATTGGTAGGAATCTCGGTTTGTTCAACTAGCAACGATAAATCAAAATTCAATTTCTCGCAAAACAGCTTTGCCCATTCGTAGCGGTTGATGTAGGAGCTGCCCACAATGTGATAAATTCCATTCTTTTCTTTTTCGCATAGCTCTAAAATGGTTTTACTAAGTTGAGATACATGCGTAGGATTTCCCCACAAGAAAGAAGGAGCATTTGCTTTTTCTCCTTTGCTTAATTTAAAATAAAGCGACATCAAGAAATTGGGAGTTTTAGTCAAAGGATCCCAACCAAATACATTCGTGGTGCGAGCAATGCAATAGTTTTTCAAGTTGCTTTGCATCCATTCTTCGGCAGCTAATTTTTCTTTGCCATAAGTGTTCAAAGGGCATACCGCATCGGTTTCTCGGTATGGCGGCTGAGTGCCATCAAAAACATAATCGGTAGAGATGAGCACCATGCGCGCGTTGTACTGCAAGCATAATTCTCCAATATTTTTATTGGCTTCAAAATGAAATGCTTTTGCTTTATCGGGATTGTTTTCGCAAAAGTCAACTCCTCCGGCCAAGTTAGTGGCATTGATTACTACGTTAGGCTGTACTTGAGAAAACACTTTTTCAAGTTCCGCCCTGTTGGTAATGTCTAAGGCAATGGCCATAGGAAAAGCCGTTGCATCGCGCGAAGTGGCTGCCACTGAATGATTGGTTTTACTCAATTCCTTTTGCAGCGATTTACCTACCAATCCATTGCCACCGAATATTAAATATTGCATAAATGAGGTTACTGTTTATTAAGTTTTTTAAGGGCCATTTCTGCAATAGTTAATCCGATAGATAGAGAAGCTGTTGCGGCCGGTGAGGGAGAATTCAGCACATGAATACCATGTGAGGTTTCTTCAATCATAAAATCGTCCACAACATTTCCATCATACGAAGTTGCGGAGGCGCGCACCCCTGCCCCTCCGGGCACTAAATCATCTTCTTTAATTTCAGGAATTAGTTTTTGCAGTGCTCTTGTAAATGCGGCTTTTGAATAGGAGCGATAAAACTCTCCGATTCCGGTGCGCCAATATTTTGACGCTAATTTTCTAAATCCTTTGTAAGATATTGTTTCCCAAAGTTCCGGCAAATGGATGCTCGATTTTTTGTAGCCTTCTCGTGCATACGCCAATACTGCGTTCGGTCCGGCTTCAATTCCTCCCGAAATAAATCTGGTGAAGTGCACCCCGAGAAAAGGGAAATTAGGATCAGGAACCGGATAAACAAGATTCTTTACTAAATACTCCTTCTCTTTTTTCAGTTCGTAATATTCACCGCGAAAGGGAACTATCCGAGCGGAAAGGTTTTTTACCACCGTGCTTGCCACTTTATCGGAATAAAGACCGGCACAGTTAATGACCAATTTGGCAGAATAGTTTCTTTTGTCCGTTATTATTTCTGTTTGATCTGAGGTGGTGTTTAAACGAATCACTTTGGTATTGAAATCTACCATCCCGCCTGCTTGAAGAAATTTTTCGTAATAACTTTTTGAGACTTGCGTGTAGTCCACAATGCCTGACTGAGGCACAAAAATAGCCTTGATGCCACTCACGTGCGGCTCCTTTTCTCTGATTCTCTCTGCCTCCAATATCTCCAAACCCTGCAATCCATTTTCAATACCTCTTTTATAAATAGCATCTAAGCGCGCAAGCTCATTTTCGGTAGTGGCTACAATTATTTTCCCGCAAATATCATGAGGAATATTTTCGGACTTTAAATACTGAAGAAGCATATCATAACCGCGTTTGCAATTGATGGCCCGCAAACTTCCCGGTTTATAATAAATGCCGGAGTGAATCACTCCGCTATTATTCCCTGTTTGATGTTTTGCAAAACTTGATTCTTTCTCGACAATGGTGATACCTAAAGAAGGATTCGCTTCTATCAACTTTAATGCGGTAGCCAACCCCACAATGCCACTTCCAATTATAACTACATCATTTACCATGAGTGTTGCCTATTTCATTACAATGTCCCATTTGTAGGGTACTTTGTCGCCAAAGGGAGGATACCGTAACATTTCACCGTCTTTATTGGCTTGGGTGCTACAATTGGCAAGCAGTGCTGTTTTATCACCGATACATTTCCATCCGTTAATGACTCCTGTTGGAATTCGTACTAAACAGTAATTGTTTTCTCCCATAAAAATCTCATTCAATTCTTTATAGGTAGGTGATTCCGAGCGATCATCATACATCACCAATTTAATCATACCTTGTATGACACAATAGTTTTGCACTTGCTCGGTATGAGAGTGCCAACCTTTTATTACCCCCGGATATGCAGTAGCAAAATAGATTTCACCAAATTTTTCAAAATGAGGAGCATCGCTGCGAAGCATGTGCAGGATCATCCCTCGTTCGTCACAAATTTTGCGAAGTGGTGTTACAATGACGCCATCAATCATGGTATAATTTTTTAACTTTTTATAATTAGTTTACTATCCACAGCATGGGTATCTATCAAGTGAAGAAGTTGCTTCAGCCGAATATATTTTTTAGAGTCAAAATCACTGGAGGATAGGCGTAACGCTGAATATTTTTCATAAATATCTCGGATGCCCTCCTTGAGGGTCCACTTGGGTTGAAAACCGGGGACATCTCTTTGTATTTTATCGAAGTTTACACGGTATGTTCTCGAATCTCCTCCATGTTCTCCGGTGATAATAACTTCACAGTCGGGAACTATCTCTTTCACTAAAGCGGCCACTTCTCTTACTCTATAATTTTCGGAATTTGCTCCTACATTATAGGCTTGCCTATTGATTATGGTAGCATCAGCTTCTACCATTGCCACAAATGCACGGCCAATATCTTCTGCATGTACTAAGGGTCTCCATGGGGAGCCATCACTCATGATTTTAATTTTTTGCTGCGTGACGGCCCATCCCACTAAATTATTTACTACCAAATCTACCCGCAGTTTAGGGGATATTCCGTAAGCGGTAGCATTGCGAAGAAAGGTGACACAAAAATTTTCATCTCCCAGTGGCAAGATGTCGCGTTCGCTAAATACTTTTGATTTAGCATAGGCGGTTACCGGATTCAGTTCTGCGGTTTCGTCTATCGCCTCATCGCCCGCCACACCATACGAACTGCAAGAGGAAGAATAAATAAACTTTTTCACTCCCACTTCCTTCGCCAATTTAGCAATCCGAACAGAAGCTAAATGATTGATGTCGTAAGTAAGTTGTTCATCTAATTCTCCCATCGGGTCATTGCTCAACGCGGCCAAATGACAAATAGCATAAGCCCCTTCTAAATCTTTGGCTTCGATATCGCGCATATCCTTTTCCAATATGGAAATACTACTATAGTCTGGCGTATAAAAATTACAACTTTCGTCAAAGTAGTTGTTGTCAATACCCAAAACGTCAAATCCTTTCTCAAGTAAAAGGTTAACTAAAAGAGGTCCTATAAAACCGTTGTAACCCGTTACAATTATCTTTTTTTTCATTCCAATTTACCAGTTTTTCCAGAAGGCCTTATTGCCGTTCCATGTTTTATTTAAGTGATTTAAATCGCGCTCCGTATCTACGCATTCCCAATTCCCATCGTGTTTATACACCATTATTTCTCCCTTAGGGGCTAATTGTTCTAACACCCCGAATTCAAAATCGCAATTCACATCGCGGTTTAAATAACTCAACAGTTTTTGGTTAATCACCATAAATCCTCCGTTGATTAACCCGGTAGCCACTTGAGGTTTTTCCTCGAAAGAAATGACTTGATTGCCTTCCACATTCAATTCACCAAAACGACTTGGTGGGCGCACCCCGGTGATGGTAACCAATTTGCCATGCGCTTGGTGAAATGCAATGGTTTTAGCTATATCTACATCGCATAAGCCATCGCCATAGGTGAGCAGATGATCGCCCTCCTCTAACACATGTTCCGCTTGTTTTATTCTTGAACCTTTTAAGTTTTCTACCCCCGTGTCCAACAAGGTAACATTCCAATTTTCATCGGCTTTTTGACCCAACTGTTGGAACTTATTTTCGTTCAACTGTATAGCAAAATCATTGATTAGATGATAATTAAAAAAATATTGTTTAATGACCTGCGCTTTGTAGCCTAAGAGGATAACGAATTCGTTTAACCCAAAGCCGGAGTAGTATTTCATGATATGCCACAAAATTGGTTTGCCGCCAATTTCAACCATCGGTTTTGGAATAGTTTCAGTAATGTGTCCTAATCGGCTGCCATAGCCACCAGCCATGATGATTACTTTCATAAGAGCACGAAAATAGAAGAATTTAGCTGACTGTTGGGGGCGATTGGCGGAGGAAATAGAAATAGTCGCGGTAATACTTTAACCGTAAAGGATTCTTGACAATAGCTTGTTTAAAAAACCACATCGCTTCCGTTTTATTCCCCTCATAAAATAGTTTTTTACCTATGTACCAATAAAAATGGGACTCATCGTTGGCGAACTCCTCATCTAACTTTTTCTCAAATCCGGTGAGCAAATCAAGCCTTCCGGTTTGCAAATAGTCAATACCATTTTTCTGTCGCTGCTCGTATAGTTCTTTTACTATCTGTGATGCAAATAATTTTCTTCTTCCATTGTAGGTAAACGTTCTTGTTACTGAATTTTGCGAAAGTCGGTAGTAATACAAAACCGCTGGCAGATTAGCTACTTTAAATTTTTCCATAGCAAGTAGAATCCAATCATAATCTTCTGCACCTATCCGATCAAAATATTCGCGGTAGCCACCAATAGTATCATAGACTTCTCTACGAATCATGATAGAAGAACCGCAAAACGGAATAAGGTCGGGAATTTTTTTACTAATCTCTTCGTGCCCTGTCGGATATTGAGAAGTACTCACAGATTTATCTCCTCGCGCGTCTATGTATGAAAAATTTGTGCCTACCAAAGCAATTTCAAAATGTCTTGTCAAAAATTCAAATTGAAGTTGCAAACGACTTAAATCAGAAAAATCATCGGCATCTTGAAAAGCAATGAAATCACCTTTTGCCTGTGCTATTAAATTATTCCATGTTTTTAAGTATCCAAGATTAGTTTTGTTGTGGCAAAGCTTTATTCGCGTATCTTTTTGCGCATACGCTTCAATGAGGTTTCGAGTATTATCGGTGGAGGCATCATCGGCAATTAGGAGTTCAATGTTTTGGTATGTTTGGCTCAATATACATTCAATTGCTTGCGCTAAAAATGCACTGGCGTTGTAAGCGGGCATCAATATTGAAATCAATGGCGGACTCATAGTGGCTGATGAAATAATGACTTTACCAGAAATCGGATTCTGTCTTTCCCTGAATAATCCGTATAAGATTGAAAGTTTCTACAAAAAAAACTTTGATAGGCCGCTAAGCCTTTTGCTGAATTTTGCTGACAGAACAACAACCACTTCTGTGCTATAAATCGGCTAAATTGTTCCTGCGGTTCAATTACTTTCTTGGTTTGATTGGCGGCAATTAATTTCAATAAAAATGTTGCCAAGGTTTTAAAATCACTCCCTTTTACAAATAGCGAGGGGTCGGTAAAATCAAAATACTCGTTATTGGCCACAGTGATAAAATGGTTAAACAATCGAAAAGTTTCCTGGTCTATTCTATCTACCAATTGCAATAAATTCTTTTCACGAAAATTCAGTGTTGCAATTTTTTGAACATCAGCATGCTTCACCCCAATGTTAGCATCGTGCGTGCGATAATTCAATAAATAGGAAGGAACTATCCCAATCTGTCCGCCAGCCTTGTAAATGTCTAACCAAAGTGCGTAATCTTCGGCATGTAGTGCATCCGGGTTATAGGCTAACTGATGATTTCTCAAAAAATCAGTACGGATAATTACACTTGGATGATTGAGATGGCATGAAAAAAGCAAAAGTGTTTTAAGCAGAGTGGGATTTGTTTCAAATTTAATTTTATTGCCCGAAGGAATTTTTGTAATCCAAGAACCGGCTACTGTTATTTCGGGATGGGTTTCCATATATGCCACTTGCTCTGCTATCCTTTGGGGCATGCTCACATCATCGGCATCCATTCGCACGATATATTTGCCTTGCGCTAATTGAATTCCCTTGTTCAAGTTTGCAATCAAGCGAGAGTTCATGTTATTTTTTACATACCGTATTCGCTGATCACTATAATTCAAAATAATTTCTTCCGTTCTGTCCGTTGAGCCATCATTAATAATCAGAAACTCAAAATCGGTGAAAGATTGAGAAAGAATACTTTCTATGGCCTCGCCTAAGTATTTCTCACCATTGTACACCGGCATTAATACTGTAACTGTAACAGGATAGTTCATTTTGGATTTAAATCGTTCTAAAGAAAACAAAAAGTTTGATGCCTTACAGATCCAACAAGTTCTTTCCATTACTATCCAGCGATTGTTCGCTTTTTAGTCATTGCTCTATGGTTAGTGTGGCTGAGGTTTCGCGACCGACTTCATGGTTTTAAAGTTGCTTTAGGGGGTGGTAGTATTCTTTATACCAACCGACAAATTTTTTCAACCCTTCTTCAATGGAGGTTTGAGGGGCAAACCCCGTATCCTTCATCAGAGGTTCAATATCAGCAAAAGTTCGAGGCATGTCACCGGCCTGCATGGGCAAAAAATTCTTTGTCGCTTTCTTCCCAAGTTCCTCTTCTAATACTTCAATAAAATATTGGAGTTTAACGGGCTTGTTGTTGCCAATGTTATACAATTTGTAGGGGGCATCTCCATCGGTTTCTTCAATAGGAATATGCTTCATTACTTTACAGATTCCCTCAGTGATATCCTCTATATAGGTAAAATCGCGCTCCATATTGCCATTGTTGAAAACGTCAATGGGCTGCCCTTCTGTGATTGCCTTTGCAAACTTAAAATAAGCCATGTCAGGTCGCCCCCAAGGGCCATAAACCGTAAAAAAGCGCAAGCCGGTGGTAGGTAAGCGGAACAAGTGGCTGTAGGTGTATGCCATTAATTCATTTGCCCGTTTCGTAGCTGCGTAAAGGTTAATAGGCTTTTCTACCGGGTCGCTGGTGGAAAATGGCACTTTCTTATTCTCTCCATAAACCGAACTGGAAGAAGCGTAAATCAAATGCTTAATAGCGGCATGACGGCTTGCCTCCAGGATGTTTACAAAGCCGGTAAGATTACTGTCTGAGTATTTAAGCGGATGTTCCAATGAATAGCGCACACCTGCCTGGGCGGCTAAATGCACCACATACTCCGGTTGAAATTTTTGGAATACAGATTGAATCTTAGCATTATCGGCAATATCAATTTCAAAAAAGTGAAACCTATCAAATGATTCCAGTTGTTTCCGCCTGGCTTGCTTAAGAGATACATCGTAGTAGTCGTTGAGATTGTCTATACCAACTACGGTATAACCCTTCTGTAATAATTTGCGCGAAGTATGGTACCCAATAAAGCCTGCGGCTCCGGTTACGATCACGGTGTTTTCTGTTGCTGGCATTTCGGTTTATTCATTATTTGCTTTATTCGAGTAGAGGGTAAAACTACCCTAATGTTAAGAGAGTGGTCCTGTTTTTAACTTGTTGTTTTGAACAATCGTACCAAGGATGAACGATACTATGAGTTCAGAATGACGAATATTTTTTCTTCTATCGAAAGTAACAAATGGCTCTGGTAAAATACTTTCACAGAGGCCCCTTCAAATTGTACCTTAGGCAACTAAGAACGCTCGAAATAATAAACAAAGCCATGTGTGTAGGTACTTTTAAAAATAAAGCCTTGGGACAGTAAATGACTAAAGAGTTTGCTATTAGCATCATCTCCAACTTCCGGATAAAATGGATGCGTATCCAGGATAATTTTTTTTATACAATTTGGTAGGGTTTTGCTTAGTAAATGGATTTCTCCTCCTTCAATATCACAAAGCAAAATATTTGGCTTAAATTCTTCTATTTTCTCAGCAAAGTTAGCGGTAGGGACTTTCACCACTTCCTTTGTATCGTCAGGAAAAGTATTAGATGCCCAAAAATCTTCAGATAAATAGAAGTTAACAGATGCCCCTAAAGAGGTATCATTCACTAAGAAGAGATTCTCGATTTTAATTGAAAAATTATTCAGCGCATAATTCTCTTTGATAATGGGAATTAAATTAGGGTTTGCTTCAAATGACCGAACATTATCTTCTCCAAGTATTTGTGCAGAGCAGATAGAATTGTATCCCATTCCTGTCCCAATTTCCAGCAGTTTATCTCCGGGCTGTAAAACGCGCTTTAATATGCTATGCTCCCCCCGTTCGTAAGATCCAACAAGGAATGATTTATAGATGTTGATAGAGATTATTTTTCGGTCAATTTTTAGTTTTACTCCATTGAGATTAAAAAATGGAGCGTTAGAAAACGCTAAGTGCCAAGCAATTTTTGTCATCTTGAAAAAATCAGCTATTGACTTGGGTGCATACAGAAACTCTGAAATGAAAATCTTTATTTTTTTCATAACTAGCTATTGGTAGATGAATGGGGTTTGTACATTTAGAATTGGCATGAGAAACAATCTTGTGCAATAATATTTTTACTAATTGCCTCTCTATTAATACGTGTAAGCCAAGCGATAGCAACCGGTACAAAAATTCTTGAATTCAGAGGGCCTTCTGCTAAGTCGGTTATAAAGTTCATTCGTTGGTTTTGTAGGTGCTGCTTAAAATATCAATGGTACGAATAAGCTATTACAATTTTTCATTTCAGAGAAGTTATCCATTTAGATAGCTATTTTAGCCCGCGCCAAAGTGTCATTTTTATTGTTCTGTGGCAAGGTTCTCTAAAGTCATCTATAGCTGGATTTACTCATAGCCACATAAAGTAGATTGGCGTTTAAGAATGCCCCTAATTCGTAGGCTATGCGATTCTTGTTTTCAATTAATAATCTGAGTTACGATCCCTTCGGTATTAATATAGCCGGAAATGCTTGTTCCTTGCGTAAAACCAAAATGATTCCCCTGCTTGTCCACTTCCATCACTTCAAACGAAACACCGCAAATGATGTGGTCAAGAGTAGTGGTGGATGAACGCACTCCCAAATCAATAAAATATTTACCGGGAACAAATTTGGGTTCGGTAAGTAGTACTTTTAATGACAGTGTGTCTGAGCCTTCAGGAAAAGCATAAGCTTCGCCCGATTCAAAAGTGCATATTCTTAATCCCGAAGTATCATTAATACCGAATCCAAACTCTAATGCTGTAATGTTTCTATCAATACGCCTGACACTAAAAGTCAGCTCTAAGGGTTCTCTCCAGAAGAACTGCGATCTGGCTTCGATAGCTTCTATCCTCACCAATTTACCGTAACGTTCCATATCTCGGGAAAAATCGGCTATAGCTTTTCCTTCATTTATTTTGAGCGAATCCGCAAAATAATTTTTTATCCCCTCTTGGGTAGGGCCTTCAAACCCTACTCTGCCATTTCTAATTATCAATGTTTTGGAACACAAAGCATCTATGGCGGCCATGTTGTGGCTCACAAACAGAACCGTTCTTCCTTGTCCGCTTACATCTTTCAATTTCCCCAAACACTTTTTCTGAAACTCTGCATCGCCTACAGCTAGTACTTCATCCACAATTAATATTTCGGGATCTAAATGGGCCGCCACAGCAAAAGCAAGCCGCACATACATTCCGGAAGAGTATCGCTTGACAGGAGTATCAATGTATTTTTCAACGCCACTGAAAGCAACTATTTCATCGAATTTTGAGCGAATCTCTGACTTGGTCATACCGAGAATAGCTCCATTCAGAAATGTATTTTCTTTGCCGGTCAGTTCCGGATGAAAACCGGTCCCTACTTCCAAAAGGGATGCTATTCTTCCTTTTATTTTGATTTGACCCTTGGTAGGCCCGGTCACTTTTGATAAAATTTTTAAGAGAGTAGATTTGCCGGCTCCATTCTTTCCAATGATTCCAAGAACCTCTCCCTGTTTTACTTCAAAATTTATATTTTGTAGTGCCCACACATATTCGGCATTTCCTTTTTCTGCTCGGGTATTCAGTTCTGTCACTTTTTCATAGGGGTCATCTAACCCGCGTAGCTTATACCACCATCGGTTCAGGTCGTGAGCCAAGGTGCCAGTACTCACAACTCCCAGCTTGTATTGTTTATATAAATCTTCTATTTTTATTACAGTGTCAGCCATTTCTTCTCGTTTCTATACAGTATCCATGAAACTCTTTTCCACCTGATTAAAAATGATGATGCCCATAAAAAGCACTACCGATGTAAAAGTAGCACTGTAAACCAGTAAGGCAGGCTCAAATACCCCCTGCCCAAATACGGAATACCTAAATGTTTCAATAATTCCTGTAACCGGATTTAGCATCAGCACCTGCCGCAAATGCCCACCGGTAGAACTGAGAGGGTAAATTACAGGAGTCGCATACATCATAAGTTGTACACTAAATTGCAGTAGAAAAGTAAGATCGCGATACTTCGTGGTGAGCGATGAAAAAATAATACCTAAGCCCAGCCCCAACAACGCCATTAAAAGGATCAACAAAGGGATCAATAAAATTGTCCACTGAAAATGTAATTGAAATTGGCCATTGAGATAATACACTATGAATAAAAGGAAAAACAATCCGAGTTGAATGCCCAATTTCAAGAGATTGGAAATAACTATGGACAAGGGGGTCGTGAGCCTCGGAAAGTAAACTTTGCCAAAAATAGAAGCATTCGTTACAAAAATATTAGAGGTTTTGCTGAAGCAATCAGCAAAATAAGTCCACAATGTAACTCCCGACATATAGAATAAAATTGGTGGGATTCCATCGGTAGAGAGGCGGGCTACTTTAGTGAATACGATAAAGAAAATAAGTGTGGTTAGCACCGGCTGAATAATCAACCATAAAGGGCCCAGTATAGTCTGTTTGTAAATTGCAACAAAATCGCGTTGAACAAAAAGAGCAATCAAATCCCGGTACCGCCATACCTCTCCCAAATTAATATCTAGAAAATTTCTTTTCGGGGAGATGATCTCTGTCCATCCCGTTTCCCCGCTGATTGCATTAGTGGACGGTTTTTTGCTCCTCATTTGAATAAATTAGCTAAGTCTCAACAATTCGCTTTTGCAAAGGGTAAGGATAATCGGCTTTTATTGAATGCGCAAATAAAAAAAAATAATTAGTACAGACTCTATTTTTCGCAAATTGAAGAAATAGGATTGGCAGATAATTTCGCCATGCTACACATCGAAAAAGTTGCTTTAAACTGAAAGAGGTTTTTTAATTTGTTTTCTCCCATTTCTGATACTCCCATTGACATTTAGATGTTGATTAACTAAAATAAATGTAACAGCGAAAAACGGAAGAATAGGTATTCGATACCTTACTAAAGCTCCATAGTTGAAACTTGTAAGGCCGATGGCGGTTCCTAAAATAAAAATGAAAGGAATGCAAAACATAATGATGTGATCCTTCATGAGTACCGCGAGTAGTTTATACAATTTTTTATTGAAGAATACACGGGTAACAAAGAGGTATAAAAAAATGAAACTTTCAATCCCCGACAACAACATCACCGGGCTTCGAATTTGCCAGAAAAATGGCCCAAAAAGAGTTACGGTAATTGCTATTGGGGCACTTTTTAAAATTCCCATAGGGGTATATTGCATATTTTCTGCAATGGAATAAGTGGAGCCTCCCTGCGTAGTATGCCAACTCCTAAACCCTTCCGCTTTTTGCTGAAGGGAGTCTAAATCATACGATTCTACCATTTCACCCATACTGCGAACAAACAAAATGGAGGCAGCTATCCCTCCAGCTAATAGTACAGGCCCGATTAGAAACCGAAGGATAGAACTTTGTATAGCGGTGCGATAATAGGTGACCGCCATAAGGAAGAGGCAAGGCAGGGTGGTAAACAAAATAAATCCACGGATGAAAGAGACGATAAACCCGGCAAGCAGTAAAGTTGAAATATTTAACAGGATGCGTTTCTTTAGAATAAAGGCAGAGTAAAAACTGTAAAACATGGCCAATATGCAGGAAAGCATAATAGAGTCTTTCCCCACAGCCGAACCCCAAAATACGACCGATGGAATAAAGAGAAAAGCGTAAGCGAACTGTTTGTGAAGCATCGGATAGATTCCGGCCAACAAGCGGAAAACGACCCACTGAAACTTGTAAGATAGGTAAGCAAATAAGGCACATAAGGCAAAGTAAGAGTTGAAGCAAAGCAGGTTCAAAAGAGCACCTATCCTGATAGTAGTAAGACTTGCCGCACCTCGGCAAAGGTACCCCACACTATGAGCATTTGCCCATTGAAAACATTGATAGGGATAAGAACTATTTGGTGAAAGAGTAAAGGAAAAAAAGGAACCGGGGTCGCTGAAGAATAGGCCAAATGTAGGCTCAATGGTATGGAAAAAGTTAATGCTGTCTCCTCCTCCATAATAAAGCAGGTAAATCAAAACAAAGCTAAAAGTGCCAATGAATTTAAAATGAAGACCCCTTAAATAGTATTTCTTGTAAAGAGGGTTTCGGCTATTTTTCTTTACGGTATTTTTGGCAAGGAAATAAAAGAAGGCTACGTATAGCAAGCCTAAAACCCAATCAAAAGCATTCATAACTTCTGCCCGAAATTAACCGATTATTACATCTTTGTAATTCTATGTGTGGTATAGTCGGTTTTCTCACCCAAACTCAACAGCATCAATATTCGGAGTGCTTAACTAAAGCGGTTAAGTCGCTTTCAAAACGGGGGCCGGATGCACAGCTAACTTTAGAGCTGTCTGAAAAAGTGGGGTTTGGTCATGCGAGGTTATCGGTGATTGATACTTCCAGCGTGGCGAATCAGCCAATGACCGATGTGTCAGGGCGATATACGATCCTATTTAATGGGGAGATATTTAATTACAGAGAACTCCGCGAACAATTTATCCCGGACATTCAACTGCGCACTCACTCCGATACCGAGGTTTTGTTGCACCTTTTTATTCAACTCGGAAAGGAATGCCTCCCTTTACTAAATGGCTTTTTTGCTTTTGCAGTTTATGATAAGGAAACGAAGGAGATTTTTTTGGCCAGAGATCGGTACGGCATCAAGCCACTATATATTTATGCAAAGGATCAACAGCTCATTTTTGCCAGTGAATTAAAGGCTATCCTTCAATTTCCTATTACAAAAGAAATAGACTATGACTCGCTTGCTATTTATTTACAGCTTAATTATTTACCGGGAAACAAATCCATGTTGAAACACGTGGAGAAACTGCTGCCGGGTCATTGGGCGTTTATTTCAGACGGAGGTATTTGCAAAAAGGAGCGATATTATATAGTGCCGTTTCATCCCGGAGAAATATTAGAGAAGCCGGAGCAAGACTATGACAAGAGCAAAGCACAACTCAGAAAGTTAGTAGAGGAGGCCGTGCAACGAAGATTAGTGAGCGATGTGCCCTTGGGTACTTTTCTAAGTGGAGGTATTGACTCCTCTATCGTTACTTATTGTGCTTCTCAAAATGTTAGGCATTTAAATACCTTCAGTATCGGTTTTAAAGACGAACCTTTTTTTGATGAAACACAGTATGCCAATCTGGTAGCAAAGAAATTTCAAACCAACCATACCGTATTTTCTATTTCAAATGACGACATGTTCGGCTGCATTCATCACGTTTTAGATTATATGGATGAACCCTTTGCCGACTCCTCTGCCATCGCGGTGTATCTGTTGAGTAATTACACGAAGCAAAAAGTCACCGTTGCCCTTTCCGGAGATGGAGGCGATGAGTTATTTGCCGGATACAATAAACACAAAGCGGAATTTTTGATTCGGAAGAATACGGTCTTCAACCAATTAGTAAAAGTCGGCTCTCCGTTTTTCAAATTATTGCCCAAGTCACGCCATTCAAAATGGACCAATTTGTTCCGCCAGTTGGAGCGATTTTCTGATGGGTTGCAGTTGAACCCAGCAGAGCGCTATTGGAGATGGTGTGCCTTTCAAAGCGATACAGAAGTATTCTCAATGTTAGCTCATCCCGAGAAAATTAATCACAGCGAGATAAAGGATTTTCAAAAGTCAATGGCCGGCTTCATCCATGAAAGTGGAGACTTGAACGATGTGTTGCTGGCCGATTTGCAAATGGTGCTACCGGGCGACATGCTTACAAAAGTAGATAGTATGAGTATGGCGAATAGCCTCGAAGTAAGAGTGCCGCTTTTAGATTATACGGTGGTAGATTTTGCCTTCTCTTTGCCGGTAAGTTTTAAAATTAAAGAGGGAAACGGAAAAAGGATATTAAAAGATGCCTTTGCAGATGTATTACCCAAGGAGTTGTTTACTCGCCCTAAAAAAGGCTTTGAGGTCCCTTTATTAAAGTGGCTGCAAAACGAGTTAAGGGGAATGATTGAACAAGATCTTTTGGAGGATAGCTTTATCAAAGAGCAAGGCATATTTAACCCGGAATCTATCCGAAAAATTAAAGAGAAGGTTTTCAGCAATAACCCGGGAGATGTACATGCTATTATCTGGAGTTTAGTTGTGTTTCAGCATTGGTATAAACGATATATGAAAGAATAATGCAGAGCTTTACCTATCAAATGAAATTGTTTCTATGCCCAGAGTTTTGAGAATTATTAATCGGTTGAATCTGGGCGGGCCTACTTTTAATGCCGCCTACCTTACAAAATATTTGGCGCCTGAATTTGAAACACTATTAGTTTCAGGCATGAAGGACGATACCGAGGAAAGTTCTGAATTTATCGTGAACGAATTGGGCCTTCAGCCGGTCTATCTCCCCGATATGTATCGAGAGTTGAACCCATTTAAAGATTACAAATCCTATTACAGACTTCGCAAAATTATTGAAGAATTTAAGCCGGATATCGTTCATACCCATGCCGCAAAAGCCGGAGCCGTAGGTCGCTTGGCAGCCGCGCATAGCGGGGTAAAGGTGATTGTTCATACTTTTCATGGGCATGTATTTCATTCATATTTCAATCCGGTAAAGAGCCGTATGTTTTTAGAGGTTGAACGTTATCTTGCCAGAAAAACAACTAAGATTATCGCTTTAAGTGAGCTGCAAAAACAGGAATTGACCGAAACCTTTGCAGTTGCCCCTAAAGACAAGTTCGTAGTCATTCCGTTGGGGTTTGACTTGGCCAAGTTTGAAACGAATAAAGAAGGAAAGAGAAAGCTGTTTCGCGAGCAACATCATGTTGCGGATGATGAAATAGCCATAGGAATTGTGGGAAGACTGGTACCTATAAAAAATCATGAGCTTTTTTTGAGAGCGATAAAAGAGGTGAGTGAAAAGACCACGAAAAAAATTAGAGTATTTATTATCGGAGATGGAGAAGAGCGGGCATCTTTAGAGATCTTGTCGCGCGAGTTGGGCTTACTGAATAAGGGAAGCGATAAAATGGACAGCTGTATTGTAACGTTTACAAGTTGGATAAAGGAGATTGATGTCTCTAATGCCGGAATGGATATTATTGCCTTAACCTCCAACAACGAAGGTACACCGGTTAGTTTAATTGAAGCGCAAGCTTCGGGTGTTCCGGTGGTATCAACAGATGTGGGAGGGGTAAGAAATATTATTTTAGATAGAGGAACAGGTTGGTTATCGCCACCGAGAGATATTAAAGCACTTTCTGAAAATCTTTTGAAATTGGTAGAAAATGATGAAGTTAGGCGTAAAATGTCAGCAGCAGGTAGCGAAAATGTTAGAATCAGATTCAGTTATCAAAGGCTGTGTTCCGATATATCAGCTTTGTACTCCAACCTGATAAAATAAATAACCGCACTTGTTTTTTTTTAGATTTGCCATAATTGCGAAATGAAACAACCTGCTCTCCTTTTCTCCTTTCTGTGGTTTATTGCATTAAGCGCCTTTCTCTCCTCTTGCCGGCTCTTATACCCTAATGAGATGTTTCGCCAAAAGGATTATCAATATTTTGATTTAGCGCAAAAAGAGGCCAGTCAATATCTCATTCAACCCGGAGATGCATTTACGCTGAAGGTATATGCTCGCGATGGCTTTAAACTGATTGATGTTTTGGGCAACTCGGGAACCACTTTGTCCACCGGAGGGTCGGCCATTGGAAATGCTACACAACAATATACCTATGTTGTAGATCAGGAGGGTTTTGTGAAACTTCCGGTGCTGGGCGATTTCTTTGTAAAGGGATTCACAGAAACCGGCTTAGAACGAATGTTGAGTGAAAAGTATGCCGGATTGTTTGTAGATCCTTGGGTGTCAGTGAAAGTAGTTAACCGAAGGGTGTTTGTGTTTAACGGTAGCACTGCCCAGATTATTTCATTACAGGAATATCCTATATCTCTAATTGAAGTAATTGCCAGAGCCGGAGGGCTGAATCAAGATGCAAAAGCGTATAACATTAAGATCATTAGAGGAGACTTTAAAAACCCTCAAATTTACTTAGTCAATCTTTCCACTCTTGAAGGCATTAGAAAAGCAGACCTATCTGTACAGCCAAACGATATTGTTTTAATCCAACGAAAGAGAAGAGTTGTAAGCGATGTACTGAAAGAAATGGCCCCTTATTTAAGTGCGATTACGACTATTACCACAATAATATTGTTATTTAAAGTAAGGTTTGGACAATAACGAAGAACCCATTTCGGCAGAGAGCAGTTTTAATCCGGTTGATGATTTCAATCTCGGGCTGCTAATCTATATTGTCAATAAGTCAATTGTCTGGTTAGTCCTTTTGGTCATTCTAACAGTGACGGTGGCTTTAGCCTATTTGCGATATGCTCCCAGAATATATGAAGCCTCCACCACCTTGATGGTAAAAAAGGAAAAGACAACAGAAATACTGGGAGTAGAACGGCTGGTGAATGATGATGATGCAGAGATTGGTCGCGAAATGCGCTTAATGACTTCTCCTTTATTATTGAATAGAGCCATTAGTCAACTGCCTCTGGAAATTGGTTACTATAAAGAGGGGAAAACAAAATTTGTGTTTAGTGAGCTTTATACCTCCTCTCCTTTTGAGGTAACCGGCTCTGTGTTAGAGGAGGAGGCGTATAATCTACCTATTTATGTGAAATTAATCAGCAAGACTAAAGTATATATTGGTTTTACCTTAGATGGAAAAGAGTATGAGAAAACGATAGATACGGGGCAGGTGTTTACCAACAAATTTCTGACCTTTTCGGTGCACCCCAAGCAAAACCCATCGGAAGAAATAATGTCTCAGATATACTATTTCAAATTTTTCAACAAAGACGACTTACTATCAGAGATTAGCCATAAACTTCAAATAAAACCTATAGACCCCAAAACAAAAACGATAGAACTGGTATATGACGACAGAAACCCGGTTCGTGGAAAAGAGATAGTGGAAACCATTGCCAAGGAGTTTATCAAATTTGATTTAGAGCGGAAAAAGGAAGGTATTATAAATATATTAAGCTTTATAGAAAGTCAAATTGACACCTTCGGAACTTCATTTGACGAGTTTCAGGATTCTATCTCTAATTTAAAATTAGCACAGGGATATTACGATAAAGGGGATGGCTATTTGGGGGAGCTAAGTGATAAGATAAGCGGCTATGAGCAAAAATTCAGAGATTTTCAGTTTGACATAGTGCTGCTTAAAAGTTTCATCAGCTACTTAGCTGAAAATCGAGAGTTTTCAAATCTCCCCAGCCTAAGATTTAAAGTGGCACAGAATAATTTCTCAGATGCAATAGAGGGTATTAATGCCTTACAAGAGCAACGAAACAACCTTTTGCTACAGGTTACCCCTATGCACCCTGAAGTGCGATTGTTGGATCGGCAGATTGAAGAAAGCAAAATCAGATTAAGTTCTGACCTTACTAATGAATTAGGGGGCTTACAAACAGCGTATAACTTAACGCTAAAAGATTACAGAAAATATTTAGATGAAATTCTTAAAATGCCGAGTCTTAAAAATCGGTTTACTCGCTTAGATAAAATGGCGGATATTAAAAATGATTTTGTACTAAACCTGTATGGACAAAAGTCAAACTACTTAATTGCCAGTGCCGGAATTGTATCTGATTATGTGATTCTACAGCAAGCACGGGTTCCGCAAAAACCCATTTCTCCGGAAGAAACGCTGACTAAAGTTGCCGGAGTTGTCGTGGGGCTATTGTTAGGTTTGATATTGATTGTCGTCAGGTATTTGTTGCACAACACCATCATCTCAACCGAGGATGTAACAAAGAAAACAAATGCCGCCTTATTAGGTATTATCCCTAGATATAAGGAGGAGTTGGAGCGTTCGCAGATTGTGGTGACTCATGACCCCAAATCTACTATCACCGAAGCATTTAGAGGGGTGCGATCGAATCTCCAATTTATTTCGAGTACCAGTGGATCCAAAATGCTCTCTACTACCTCTACCATTCCGGGAGAGGGCAAAACATTTGTTTCGCTAAACCTCGCTGCCATCCTAAGCCTTCTGAATAAAAAAGTGATTATCCTCGATTTTGATATGCGCAAACCGCGACTCGATAAGATTTTTAAAGTGGATAGCTATAAAGGAGTAAGTACTATTTTAAGTGGGCAAACACCTTTCGAGGAGTGTATTTTAGAGTCCGGTGTCCCAAATCTGGATTTTATTACTTCCGGCCCCATCCCCCCCAATCCCTCCGAACTGATTCTGCTTCCGAGTTTAAACTTGCTTTTAGAGGATTTAAAAACGAAATATGATTACGTGGTGGTAGATACTCCTCCTATTGGATTAGTCACCGATGCTTTGGAAATTTTGCGTATCTCTGACTACCCTATTTATGTGGTACGGGCAGCCTATTCTAATAGAGGATTCGTACATAACATTAACCGTATTATCAGTGAAAATAAAATCAAGAATCTCTCCGTCATTATCAATGACTATGGCAGAGGGGCTTCGGGTTATGGCTCTTATTACGGATACAGTTACGGCTATGGCTATGGTTATGGCTACGGTTATTATGGCAAGAAATACGGAGATGGATATTATACCGATGAAGAGCAAAAAAAGACAAGTTTTTTACAACGATTTCTTAAAAAATAGTTCAACGATTGGACTTAGATAGTCAATATATTATCATTTTTCTGCTGCTGTTTTATATCATCAGCACCTTCTTTTCCTTTTTGATCAACTGGTTGTTTTTGAAATTTTCTTTTAACCTCGGAACCAGAAATCAAGAAGATGCCAGCCGAGTGAGGTGGGCCAATAATATAAAGCCGGCAATTGGAGGTATTTCATTTTTTATCGTTTTCCTGATATCTATCTCTGTTATCGGTACCTTGCCGCGCGATTCTAATTATTATGTACTCGACAAGCGCTTAATAGGGATTATTGCATCCTCCTCTTTGGGCTTTGTGCTCGGCTTGGCTGACGATGCCTATAACACGAATCCCTTGGCGAAATTTATAGCCCAGTTGTCCTGTGCTTTTATTCTCATTATCTCTGACGTGTACATTAAGGTTTCGGGCAACCCCGCTTTCGACTTTATCATCACTACACTTTGGGTCATAGGCCTTATGAATTCGATAAACATGTTGGACAATATGGATGCCATTACTACCACTATCTCTATGAGCATTATAGTTGGATTGATATGCTTTATTCTCATCGTAGAGCCTAAATTGAGCATGTTTTATTTAGTGATGTTAGTAGGCGTTTTGGGGGCACTCAGCGGTTTTCTGTATTTTAATTGGCATCCATCAAAAATATATATGGGAGATACGGGTAGCCAGTTTTTGGGAGTATTCTTAGCCTCTACCAGTATTCTGTTTTTCTGGAACTTCCGAGATGAAGGCTCCGGAGAATTTATTCAGCTAAAACAGTTTGTAGTGCCGATGTTGCTCTTCATCGTCCCTCTAATAGATACTACAACGGTTACCATTCGCAGATTAATGAAAAAGCAATCTCCTTTTGTTGGCGGGAAGGATCATATCACCCATCATTTGGCTTATTTGGGTTTGAGTGACCGCATGGTGGCAACGGTCTTAATACTCGTTTCAGCAATATCCGTTCCTCTGGCGGTTTCTATTGCACTTGGTTGGATTGAGTGGACTTGGATAGTGACCCTCTCTGCTTTCGGGTACTTCTTCCTCCTGTTTATCGCTTTTCAAGTTCTATACAACCGGGGTAAAAAGCTAAACCAACAAAAGTTGGCCATGTCTTCCTCCTAATAAAATTGCTGCTTTATTCCGGCAGGCGAATTCTACTATTCCGACAATTCATTCTCCACTCATCCTCCTACTATTTTGTTAATGGCAGTATCAAATATTTGCTAAAAAGAAGAAAGCCGCCATCTCTCCTTTACATTTAGCGAAACAAACAGGAAGGGGATGAAACCTATTCTTCAATCAGACTGGCATCGGTTAGACGGCACTCCCATTCTCCGCCCCATTGCTGAAGCGGTAGAAAATTCTTTACTGACCGAAGCTGCTGCGGGCAATAAAATTAAAGTTTGCATAGGCACCGATTCGCAAGTGCGGGGTAGCGAAACAGAATTTGCTACCGTCATTGTTTTTTTGCGGAAAGGTCGTGGGGGATTTATGTTTATCAATAACGAAAAGACCTCCCAAAAGATGACGATAAAAGAGCGCTTGCTTTTAGAAGTGTCTCGCTCTATCGAGATTGCTTACCACCTGTGTTTTTTGTTCGATAAATACGATACTGAATTAGAGGTTCATGCCGATATTAATACCAATCCCCGTTTTGGTTCCAACGCTGCTTTGAGTGAGGCAATGGGCTACATTCTTTCTATGGGATTTACGTTTAGAGCCAAGCCCGATGCCCCAGCGGCCAGTTGCTGCGCCAACTATGTGGTGTAAGGGGCCTTTCTGAAAATAGAAACCGTATTTCGTTTTGCTGTTTGAAAAGAGGAAGACAAAAGCGAGCCTTTTTGCCATTGTATTTATATTTACAGAATAACTGTGCTTATGAAAAATATTCCGATAGCCATTTTCGCTCTCCTAATAAATTCTGCTTGCATTGCACAAACTTTGCGCATGGATCAAGTGCCGCCCGCAGCCGCCAATGGGTTTAAGATAAAATTCCCCAACGGGCAGCAACCCGGGTGGAGTAAAGTAGCCTCCGATACTTTTGAAGTTGGGTTTATAAATGGCAAAAAAGAACAGACTGCCTTGTTTGATGCTACCGGTAAATGGCTGCAAACCGAAACTGAAATAAATTACGGGGCCGCACCTAAGAAAGTGCAGGATGCTTTTGCTAAAGAGTTGGAGGGGTACCAAATACAATCTGTGTTTGAAATACAAACAGATACCGAATTGACGTACGAGATTATTGCCTTTAAAGGCCGCACCAATTACGATGCTGTTTTTTCAGCAAAGGGAGAATTGTTGAAGAAAGAGGAGGGGAGTAGCGATGAATAATCAGCAAAAAATTATAGCGACTCATACACCGCCATCGTTTTCGCTGCAAACACTTTGTCTGTCATAGTTTGTGCGTGCGCATAACCTTCCAAAATCATCTTGTCGCGCAGTGTTGAATGCTTCAACACCTGCAAAATTTTATCGGCCAAGTCTTCGCGCTGTAATGGATCTGCAAATAATGAATGAGGCCCTGCTGCTTCTTCAATAGCTCCTCCTTTAGTAGCAACCACCGGAATTTTTGAAAACAAGGCCTCTAATACCGGTGCTCCAAATCCTTCCAATAAACTCGGGAACACAAAAAGGTCGGCAGCGCGATACACCTCCGGCAGGTCATCATTGCTGATGTTGGAAATAATATGAACTCGCTTCTGCAAATTCTTTTTGGCAATCAACTCGGTTAGTTCGGGCTGCAAAACCCCGCTGCCTACCAGCACTAAATCCTGTTCTATTTCATCCTTTAGCAAGTTAAAAGATTCAAGAAGCGTTTTCTGATTTTTTCGAGGAAAGAAAGAGCCTACATTCAGTATATACTTTACCGGCAGCTTATACTTGCGCAGGATTTCATCCACAGGCAGTCGGGTTTCTGATTCTTGAAACCCGATTGCTACGCTCGGATAAATGACTTCTATTTTATCTTCCTTTACGCCATACATTTCCACCAAGTCGCGCTTTGTTTCTTGGCTCACCGCAATTATTTTATGAGCCTGTGTGGCTGCATACCGAGTCTTCATTTCATAAATCTTCCGATCTATCCAAGGGTATTGCTCCGTGTGTTTTAGAAAAATTAAATCGTGAATAGTCACCACACTTTTAATTCTTGTATTGCGAATACCAAAGGGTAGTTCATTGCTTAATCCGTGGTACACATCAGGACGCTCTCTCCACAAATCGTCTTTAATACCAAATGAACGCCAAGCTGAATGAAAAATCTGTTGAAACTTTCCTTCGGGGAAAAACAGTTTAAACTCTCCGGTGAGTAGATGAAAGAATTCATCCTTTGCATGGGGGGAAAACAGCAAGTATTCATTCTCCGGAAAATCGCGCATCAACGCATGGAGCAAAATGCGCGCGTGATTCCCTAAGCCGGTAGCGTTATTCAAAGCTCGCTTGGCATCCAATGCTATTCTCACCGTAGTTTGAGTTTAATAGCCCGAAAATACTTTTGAAAAACTTCGCGGCTTTGATGATAACAAATAGTAAAGCCCACTGCTCCATCGGTGAACCCAAGTTTGAAAAAATAGTTGCGCATAAACTTAAACGGAGCGCTGAAAAGCATTTTGGGCAGCAGCCATAGCACGCTTCGCTGTTTGAGATGTTGTGCGCTGATGGCGGCAAATTTCTCGCGCTGTTCTAAAAATGATTCACGAGTGGGATAGGTGTAGTGCAGAATATCTCCGGCTAAGTGTCGAAGGGATCCCCCCGCCTTGAGTTCAAACTTATCATGCGGATTAATACCTGCCCATTCCCCTTTGTTTCGGTTCCACAAGCGCAACTTGGTATCGGGGTACCAACCACAGGTTTTTATCGCACGCTCGCAATAAAAGTTTAAGCGATTCATGGTGTAGCCGTCTGCATCAAAATCTTTCTTCAAAGCCGCAATAGCTTGCTTCAGTGTTTCGCTAAGCGCCTCATCAGCATCTAATGAAAGCACATAATCAAACATCGCCTGCTCCTTTGCCCAGTTCTTTTGCTGTATATGTCCTTCAAAAATATGCTGCACTACCTTGGCTCCGTTTTCTTCTGCAATTTGCTTGGTGCAATCGGTCGAGAAAGAATCTACCACTACTATTTCATCGGCAATACCTTTTACCGAAGCAATACATCGCTCTATTTGCGTTTCCTCATTTCCCGCAATAATGACTACCGAAAGTTTATTCTTCATGCCCCCACTGATTCATCATCAATAAAAGAAAGATAAGGTAAAAGCCGGTGCCCATTTGCTCTTCGAGACTGTGTTCGGTAAAGAAGGAAGAGAAAAGGCTTAATGAAAAAACCACCGCCAGCCAATGGCGATACAAGCCGGTAATAAAAAAGGGAACAAAAAATGCGATTAGAAAAAGTATGAAACCGATACTGCCGGTGGTGGCCAGCACCCAAATAAACTGATTGTGCGGAAGGCGATAGTTTGCGGTAGAAACCAAAGGGTAATCGCGTTGATACAAAGAGGTGCATTCCGCCTGCAAATCTCCGGCACCACATCCAATAAGCGGATATTGCTGCCAAATGGTTAATCCAATTTTCATGGAAGCCAATCGCATGGCATCGCTGTTGTCGTTTATCTCGCCCTTGCTATACTCTCCCACATCGTACCGCATGTAGCTAATTTTATTGTGCAGGCTGGGAACTAAAAAATAAGCTGCAATAGGAACCGAAACCGATAGAGCAATAATCGCTGTACCGATCACAAACTTTTTTTCAGTCACCATAAAGCGAACGGCCAAATACAACAGCCCGATATAAAGAGCCACTAAGCCGCTTCTCACGCTCAAAATGTGCAAAGCAACGAAAGCTACACCCGATAGAAATAGCTGTAGATATTTTTCTTTGGGATGGAACAGAAAAAGTTTTTGTTGCAGCAGATAAATGCCACAGAAAAAAGAGAAGCACAGCATCAGCGAATAGCGGATGTGGCTGAACGGAATGTCCAGCGCACTGCCGCGCAGAAACGATTCGGTAATGGCAGCGTAATTGCTGTAATAGCCAAAGAGAATAACAATGGTGCTCACACAAAAGGTAAGCATAAAGCCATAGAGAATCAGCGTAAAAGATTTTTTGCTTAGTTGTTTTAATCCTGCAAAAGCGATGGGCAGCACGAGATAAGGGAGTTTAATGCGCACCCATTTCAGCCAGTCGGCTTTATCCGCTGAGTAAAGCCCCGAAAGCAACACTATGAAAAAGAAGAAGGAAAGAATCCAAAGTTCCGGACACTTAAAGTAACGCAAAAAAATTTTGGGCGGCTGATGTATAAGTGGTGCTATTATTAGAACTATCATGCCAATGCTCACCAAAGCACGAGAGCAGGTAAAGCCTATAAAAATCAATAGACAGGCCACCACCGCCAGCGCATTCGCAAGATTATCAGAAAGGAATTGTTTGGTATAAACGCGGATATTCACGGATGGAGTAAAAACTGTTTATTATTCACCGGTATCTCTCATATCTTCACCCACAAACATACAAGAGTTGAGCAGTAAAACGATGGATGATTATAAAACACTGGCTCGTACCATTTCATTAGTGGAAAACGAAGCGGAAGGCTTTGAAAAGGTTCTTCAGCAACTGCAACCTAAGCCTATACCGATAATCGGATTTACAGGTCCTCCGGGAGCCGGTAAAAGCACGCTGCTAAACGCAGTGGTGGAAGTTTTATTGGCAGGTGGAAAGAAAATAGGATTGATATTGGTAGATCCTTCCTCTCCGTTCAACTTCGGTGCGCTTTTGGGTGACCGCCTCCGACTCACCGCTCACTTTACGCATCCGAATCTGTTTATCCGTTCCATTGCTACACGCGGATCGCTGGGTGGCTTGAGCGATAAAATCATTGAAATCAGCGAAGTAATGGCGAGCTATCCCTTCGATTATATTTTTATTGAAACCGTAGGCGTAGGGCAAAGCGAAGTAGAGATAGCCGGCTTGGCCGACATCACCGTAGTTATTCTTGTTCCCGAGTCAGGTGATTCTGTGCAGGCTATGAAAGCCGGGTTGATGGAAATTGCCGATGTATTTGTCATTAATAAAGCAGATAGAGCCGATGCGGATATTGTGGCTAATTCTCTTTCGCATCAGTTGCGGATGAATGGCAAAACTGACATTCCGATTTTAAAAACGGTAGCTGTAGAATCAAAAGGAATCAAAGAATTGCTGAACGCGATTGCCAATATTCATCAATCAAATAGAAACCCGGAACGAAAACAAATGCTGATGGCAGAGAAAGCACTGCGAATAATTGCCAAACACAAAATGAAAGAAATTAATAGAGATGAACTACAGCGCGAATTGAAGGAAGAAATGCAAAAAGACAATTTTAATCTGTACTCCTTTGTAAAGCGTTTTATTTAATGTTGCACGCTACGGTACTTGCCCTTCATGATTACAACTATTGATATTGCTGCTTTTCTATCCCAATCACAGGGGCAACTCACACTCGATGTGCGCTCTGAAGCAGAATACAATTATGGCCACATTCCACAGGCTACTCATCTGCCACTCTTTAATAATGAGGAAAGAAAAATTGTGGGAACTACCTACAAGCAGTCGAGTCGAAATGAGGCCATTCTGGTGGGTTTAGATATGGTAGGAAAAAAGATGAGTGAGTTTGTGCGCTTCGTGCAGCCATTAGTAAAAGAGAACAAAATATTTATTCATTGCTGGCGAGGCGGTATGCGCAGTGGCAGCATGGCATGGCTGTTTGATTTATTCGGATATGAAGTTTATCTCTTAAAAGGAGGCTACAAAAGCTATCGCCATTTGGTAACAGAAACACTGGCGCTTCCTTATTCATACATAGTGGTTGGCGGAAAAACAGGAAGCGGGAAAACCGAGGTCTTGCACAAGTTGAGAGAAGCCGGTGAACAAATATTAGATCTGGAAGGATTGGCAAATCACAAAGGTTCAGCCTTCGGAATGTTGGGGCAAGCCGCTCAACCTTCCACCGAACATTTTGAAAATCTTCTTCACCTCGAATTATCAAAAATGGATCGCAACAAACGGATATGGGTAGAAGATGAAAGCAAGAAAATAGGAACGGTTGTGCTGGACAACCAGTTTTGGCACAACATCAAACATTCGCGCTTGATGATTCTGGAACTCCCTACTCAGATAAGAGTAAAACGCTTGGTAGCCGACTACGCAGAAAATCAAACAGAAGGATTAAAACAATCGCTCACCAACATCAAAAAAAAGCTGGGAGGGCTTGAATGGATGCAAGCGATGGAAGCCTTGGAACGAAACGATTTTGAAACCACTGCCGGCATCGCACTTCATTATTACGACAAAACCTACGAGCATTGTATTACACAAAAAGAAACGAAAGAAATTTATCGCTTTGCTTTTACTGAAGACGATATGATATCAATTGTTTTCACTTTGATAAAAGAAGCGGATAGACAAGATGGAAAAGGTTAAGTTGACACAGTTTTCGCATGGAGCCGGTTGCGGTTGTAAAATCGCTTCCTCTGTACTGGATGAAATACTCAAAAATTCAGGGGCTGGATTTTTTTCAAAAAGCCTTTTGGTGGGCAACGATACAAAGGACGATGCGGCTGTTTATGATATCGGTAACGGAACGGCTCTCATCAGCACCGTTGATTTCTTTATGCCGGTCGTAGATGATGCTTTCGATTTCGGAAGAATTGCCGCTACAAATGCCATCAGCGATGTATATGCTATGGGCGGCAAACCTTTTATGGCGGTAGCCGTGCTCGGCTGGCCGGTCAATAAAATTCCGGTAGCGATAGCGCAAGAAGTAATCAAAGGCGCAAAAGCTATTTGTAAGGAAGCCGAAGTGGTACTGGCCGGAGGGCATACGATTGACTCTCCCGAGCCATTCTTTGGGTTATCGGTAAATGGAACAGTACCGATTCCGCACCTTAAAAAGAACTGCACAGCCAAAAAAGGTGACTTACTATTCTTGACCAAACCCATTGGAACAGGCATGTTGAATACCGCTTTAAAGCGGGGATTAAAAACGGAAGCGGACTTAAAGCAAGCAGTTGATTCTATGTGCCGTTTAAATAAATTCGGGGGGGAACTTGGCAAATGTGATTTTGTACATGCCATGACCGATGTTACCGGCTTTGCACTGCTCGGCCATCTGGTAGAAATGTGTGAAGGCGCAAATCTCTCCGCCCAAATTGAATACTCTAAAGTCCCTTTGATGGAAGGAATAAAGGAGTTGGCGGTAAAATCTATTTCTCCGGGTAGCACCCAACGCAATTGGAAAAGTTGTGAAACCAAAGTAGTAGGCATCCATGACGAATCGCTACTCACTTTATGCGACCCACAAACCAGCGGGGGCTTATTAGTAGCGGTTGATCGCAAGTGGGAACAGGAATTTTTAAAGCTGGCAGAAGAGAGCCATGAGACAGTATATCACGTTGGTGAAATAACTGTGCGGAAAGAAAAATACATCTACATTACACAATGAACAAGAACATTCTTATTACCGGAGGCTCTTCAGGCATTGGTTTCGAAACAGCCAAAGCGATAGCGGCTATGGGGGAAAATGTATTTATAGTTGGTCGTAGCGAAGTCAAAACTCAAGAGGCAGTTAAAGAAATTATAGCTGCTACCGGAAACAAAAACATTCACTATTTTCTGGCGAATCTATCTTCTCAAAAATCTATTCGGCAGTTGGCAGCGCAAATACGAAGTGAGTTGGATCATATAGATGTACTCATCAATAATGCGGGAGGAGTTTTTCCAGATTTCAAGCTCAGTGAGGACGGCTTAGAAATGACCATCGCTACCAATCACTTTGCCTATTTTCTATTGACGAACCTATTGCTCGATTTAGTCAAGAAATCGGAAGCGGGAAGAATTGTCAATGTGGCTTCCGGCTCTCACTATCGCGGTAAAATAGATTTTGATTCCTTCACTCAAAACAAGAGTTTTTTCACTCTTACCGCATACGAACAATCAAAGTTGGCTAATGTGCTGTTTACTCAGGAACTAGCAGAAAGACTGAAAGGCACTACCATCACCGTTAACAGCCTTCATCCCGGCATGGTTAAAACTCATATTGGCAATAAAGACATGTCATGGTACGCTTCGGCTATATGGACTTTCATCACCAACCTCGCAGCCATATCTGTAGAAGCAGGAGCTAAAACTTCTGTGTACCTCGCTACTTCTGACGAGGTGAAAAACATTAGCGGAAAATACTTTGATAAGTGCAAGCAAAAGGAAGTAGCTAAACTTGCAACGGATAAAGCACTTCAAAAAAGGCTGTGGGAAGTGAGTGAGCAGCTTTGTCCTACTGTATAGAAATCGAGTTAGTTCTGTAAGATCAATTCCAAATTTTATTGCTGTTTTTGTAACCTGGCATTCTGTTTTGCGTAAACCAAAGCACTATCAAAAATAGGCGTATGAAAACAGATACTACCCCCACTTTACCTAATTGGCCAATTGATGATGATGCAGAGGTTTTTGTAGAAGAGACCGAGATGACCTAAGTCAATCTCGCACGGGTAAAACTGTTAGTTTTCGATAACTCATGCTTAAAATAATTGCAGCCCCCCAGCAAACAAGTGCCATGATTATCATGGCGCTTTTTATCTGTGTACCATCGTGAAAATAAGGCAGCGTAAACAGCCCTATAAAGCACATGCGCAAAAATACATTGCTCATAAAGAAAATACTGTTCGTGCGCCCAATGATACGGTTGGGAATATGATGAAAGAGGTACGTTACCCGCTGTACCCGGATAGCAGAATTGCACATTCCAATGATAAACTGCGCCAAATAGAAAAGCACCAGTATTTTATTCATCGCCATTAATCCGTACATCAAACCTGCCACCAACGAAAGAAGAATCACTGATAGCACAGCACCTTTATTCCCCAGCAAGCGGTGGGTCAGGAATCCGGCAGCCAATGCTCCCAACGAAAATGACATATCGCCCAGCGCAAACACATCACCTGCCTTGTCCAAAAACGAATGGACATATACCGGCAACACATACATGCTGCTGACAATAATGGTGAGGAAAACCATGAGGGAACCGGTGCCAAAAAGAAAAATAAGCGGCTGACTATGCAGAAAACGAATTCCGGTTTTTAACCGTTCCTTTAGCGAAGAAAAGTCACGTTCTTTTTCGACTACAGGTAAGGATTTAATGCGGTAGATGATAAATAGGGCGATCAGATATGTAGTTCCGTCCAGTGCAAATACCTCATAAATTTTCCAAGGATGGATTGAAAAGGGCAAGGTAACACTCATCCCAAACAGATGTACGGAATGTTCTACTCCATTCAGCAATATAGCCGCCAATCCACCTGCTAAAGCAAAGGTAAACTGCCCCTGAATTTCAAGCAATGAGGTCACTCTTCCGTAATCTTTCTTCTCCGTAATTTCCTGAGCAAAGGCATACAAGTTGGGGAAGTGAACGTTGTAAATAAAGGTGGTAGCAGCAAATACCAGGGCTACCAAGAGCCACGGCAGCGAACCATTGGCAAATCCCAGAGCCGCAGCGGAAGCAAGCACTAATAATCCTACCACATTAATGGCCAGAAACAGATGCTTGCGATTGTAGCGATCTATCAGCGTACCGGAATACATGCCCCACGGCAGCGAGATACAAGTGATCACAAAGAAAATTTCACCATAAAGCGTCTCGCTGTGAATCACAGCCGTAAAGTACCAAGGGATGGCCAACATTGAAATTCCCTGTGCCACTCCACTGATAGAGTTCGCCAGCAACAAAAGCCAGATGGCACGTGAGTTTCTCATTATTTTCGGGTGCGCGAATGTAACCAATGCCTGACCAAACTATATATGAAAAACTGACCCGCTACTGTGCTTATCAGGAACGGTGCGAACAAGATATTTACCAAAAGCTGCGGAAGCTGAAAGAGAATATGGAGGCAGCTCCCGATTATATTCGACAACTGAAAGAGGAAAACTATTTGAATGAGGAACGCTTTGTAAAAGCGTTTGTGAGTGGGCATCTTCGAAAGAAATGGGGAAAGGTTAAAATCAAGAATGAACTATCCCGAAAAGGCATCGAGTCAGCACTTATTCAAAAATATCTTTCGGCTATAGAAGGCAAAGATTATCACGAGCAATTAGTGAAAACAGCAACGCTGAAACTGAAAACTATAAAAGCAGAAACGGCTCGTGAAAAGAAAATAAAACTGATGCGTTTTCTACTCGGCAAAGGGTACGAAAGTGGGCAGATAAGTGAGGTGGTGAAGCAATTAATAAAATAGCTATCCTTGGTTATTGGGGAGCAATCGCTGCAATACCTGATTTTCTTCCGCTTCTATTTCCACCGTTTTAAACGAATTGGTTTCTCCTTTCAGCAAGGTGATTTTTGATTGAGGCAAACCGAGTTTCTGCGATAGGAACTCGATTAAGTATTTGTTGGCCTTCCCCTCAATGGGCTGAGCGCGAATCTTCACCTTTATAGTTCCATCTGCCTCGCGCATAACCTCATCCATCTTACTTCCCGGCTTTACTTTTATTCGCAGCTTCATAGCGTAAAGATGTCAAGTTTCAATGAGCACTGAAACTTAACTGCCGATAGATTATTTTTACCCCCTCAAATAGAAAAAATGGATAGCAAAAGACCGATTGAAATTTATGCAGAAATGACCCCTAACCCCGAAAGCCAGAAGTATGTAACCGACCAACATATCCTCCCGAATTTTCAGTTAGACTTTTCTACGCGGGAATTGGCCGAGGGTTCTGAGTTGGCTCAAATGCTTTTTGAATTTCCATTTGTAAACGGAGTATTCATTGCCGGCAATTTTGTAACTGTCACTAAAAAAACCGAGTACGAATGGACAGAGATAAATACCGAACTGAAAGCGGCTATTAAAGGTTTTCTACAAAGCGGAAAAAGACCGGTGGCTGATTCCCTGTTGCCTAAGGATATTCTCGAAATGCAAAACCCAGCTGCTGCGGAAACAGCGCCCGTGACCAAGATCAAAGACCTGTTGGATAAGTATATAAAGCCGGCTGTGCAAATGGATGGCGGTCACATTGAACTGAAATCTTTTGACAAGGGAGTAGTAACGCTCACGCTTCAAGGTTCTTGTAGCGGTTGTCCATCTTCTACGCTCACGTTGAAATCAGGGATTGAGGGACTGCTGAAACGAATGGTGCCGGAAGTAACCGAAGTGGTAGCAGAGGCAGAGTAATACTTTTTTCAGAAATAAAATTTAGGGCTGTATCGCAGCCCTTTTTAATTTTAAGGAGTAAAGGTTCGCTTTGAAACAAATCCATAAACTTCCTCTCCTCTTAATTTTTCTGATCGCCATAGCTTTCAGTTTCAAAAGTTTTAGAGAACCGGATCTGTGGTGGCAAATACGAACGGGGGAATGGATTTTGGATCATCACAAAGTGCCAAAGCAGGATGTTTTCAGCTACACCTTTGCTGAAACTCGATGGATAAATGTAAAATGGGGTAGTGAAGTAGTAGATGCTTTATTAAGTCGCGTGGCTGGTCCCGAATCGGTATTTCTGCTGCAAGCACTCGTCATTTGTCTGTTACTTTTTTTTCTGATTAAAATTTCAAGGCTTTATCAAAGCAATGAAAAAAATGAGAGCAGAGCACTCACTATTGCGTTACCAATTTCTCTGTTGCTCACTTTAATAGCTGCTGAATACCGAATCAACGGAAGGCCGGAAATGTTCAGTCATTTATTTACGGTGACATTCTTATTCTTCTTGTTGCGACATCGGCAAAAACTCTCTAATAAAATTTTCTGGCTTATTCCACTACAAGTTTTATGGGCCAACATGCACGAAGCTTTCGGTATAGGAATTGTACTCACCGGTATTTTTTGTGTTGGAGATTGGATAGAATATATACTGACAAAGCGAAAGTTGTTGAACAGGATGCCGGAGATGCCCAAAAAATTGACCTTGCTCTTATTGGGAACTATTGCTGCCGTCATCTTTAACCCAAATGGCCTTGCCTTGCTCATTAAACCGCTCAACATTTTAGGCCAGGTATATGCCAATAAATTTACCACCGAACTTTTTGATTTTCGTTCACCCGAATATTGGCAGTGGAATGTATTTCTTGCTATAGCATTGTTAGTAATAGGTAAAGCAGGATGGCTACTTCATTTTTTTTCACAGAAAAAGGAGAAGGCGAAAATTACTTTCATTATTGAAGAATTAGGGGTGGGATACTTGCTTACACTTCTTGCGTTTTTCTATCTCGCATCTACCGCTTACAGGAATGTCATTTTCTTTGTTTTGGTTTTTTACCCGATACTTTTCACGGGACTTAAATTTCTTCTGAAGCGAATCAGAAAGACTCCTACTTATTCTCTGCTGATTACTCTCAGTTTAAGTGTTTTGCTTTTTGCATTGTATGCGCTTATTGTTTCCAACAAATACTATCAACTAACCAATAGCCGCGATCGTTTTGGCCTCGAAGTATTATCCACTTTTAATCCCACAGGCGCTGCCGATTTTATTCAGCAACACCATATCAAAGGTCGCTGCTTCAGTGATTATCTCACTTCGTCTTATCTGCTTTGGAAACTACAACCAGAGTTTAAAACCTTTATTGATTTGCGCGACTTAGATATTTTTCCCGCTGAGTTCTTCAACACCTTTGCCGAGGCCGTTACTTTTCCTGAATCCTTTGAAAAGCTCGATTCCACTTTTCATTTCGATTATGTTGTTTTATATCGCCCTCAGTTTGCTTCGTTGCACAGTTTTCTATTTCACGACAGCATTTATCACTTGCGATTTGTGGATGCAGTGGCAGCCGTATTTCAAAAAGGGGATACTGCTGATTCTGTTCCTGTCGAATTTTCTCCGTGTAAATCGGTTCCTACTTCAAGCTTTTCTGCTATTTGCAATAAAGCGCTCAATCCTTTCTATCAACCATATAACTATTCCGGCATTAACAATGATTACCTCGCAGCGACCTATTACTTACAATTAGGGGAATTGGACAGGGCCGAGGAGTATGCGCTGAAAGCTGCTTCGAATGCTGTTGAAAGCTATAAAGGTAATGAAGCACTCGGGGAAGTATATTACAACAAAGCGTTGCGGATCACTTCTGCTGACGAAAGAAATAAACTACTCCATACAGCCGGGACCTATTACCAGCAAAGCATCAATGAAAAAAATGATTTCGCTGCGGCACATTTAGGTATTGGAGCCATCTATTTTCAGCAACAGAATTACAAGATGGCGCTGAACAGTTTTGAAAAGTGCATGGTGTTGGATAAGAGCAATTTGAATGCTTACATATTTGCTACCGAATGTTGTAAGTATTTTATAAACCTAAATAATGCCGAGTCGAAAAATTATACGGAGAAGGCAATCCATTATTACCGAAAGGCCGATCGTTTAAATCCTGATAACCCCAATATTCTTCTCAACCTCGGCTTTCTATATTACCGCCTAAATGATTGTGATAACAGTTCAGCTTACCTGCTTCGAGTCGAGAATTTTGATGGGTTAAGTGATGCCGAGAAAAAACAAGTGAAAGATTGCCTGCGACAGTGCGGGAAATAAAAAAAGGGGTGCTCCTTAAGCTACCCCATTTTTGTTTGGCTATAAAAAAGTCTTTCCCCCTGCTGTGGCCCTCTGTGAGTTTTCACAGCAGGATGGTATGTTTAGTTATTTACTGTATTGCTTACCTGTATCTTTTACGGGGTAATTAATTTTTTGGTTTCATCTTTTGCGAGATTTTTTTCGTGTTTTAAATAAGAGAACTTACGGAGCTATAAACGAATTGTCACAGAAATTTCAGACGAAAACCCAATCCCCCTTTATGACAATTCCATGACAATAACATTCCATCTATCAACTATATTTATTCGTGTGTTTTGATAGTGTTACTTCACCGGCTTTGATCCTATGAAAAATGCTGTTCGCCCCTCGTGATTTTTAAGGAAGGGCTTTTTAGTAGCATTATGGATTTATGTAAACACGATCTAAGCCAGCCCATACTTTGTTTTCATTGGTATAATACAAGTAGGCCGAAGCAGCCGGAGCATCATACTCACCGGGAATTTCTGCCTTCAGGTCTAAGTGTATTTGCTTCTCCTCATTTGGGGCAAGGTCGCGGAAGTAGCAGGCAATATTGTTGCCCAATACTTCATAAAAGTCAATGGTGCCTTTTTCTTGCAACTCTTTCAACTGCCACGGCTGTGCGGAAAAGCCTGCCGGAATACCGATAATGGCCAAGGTCATTGGCTGACCTTCGTCAGTTTTGTTTTTAAGCGTAGCAGACAGTCGCAAGGTTTCACCTACTCTTACCGACTTCGAATTCACCTTTGTTTGTAAATCAACCACGCATTGGCCGGAGCTTACCGGCAGCGAAGTGTTGTAAGAAATATTCATAGCATAGGGCAGTGCGTTTTTACAACCAGAAAAGCGGACTTCTACCTTCTGCTTACCTTGTTGAATAAATTTCTCCATGTCAACCATAGTTACATTTCCTTTCTCACCTTTCTCATAAGACTTGCTTGCTACCACCACATTATTTACGAACACTTCCACCGTTCCGGCTTCGTCTGTTTTGCGGCTATACTCTGCATATTTCGTTAATGTTTTCAAAGCGAGAACGGTTGCTTGTGTAGAGCCAAATGCGCCATAGCCGCTGCGCGAATCCACTATGAATTTAATGGCGGATGTCAACGAAACTGCATTCGGATCGGCAGAGCGCATCAGCGCCAATGCTACTAATGAAGTGGTTTCAATTTGCAGGGACTTTCCGGTAGAGCGGGTTACGGAATGTTTCTTCCCGGTCCAAAATCCGGCTTCTTGTTGCGCATTGATTAACTCGTTTACCAGTTCTTCAGCACGCTTTGTATCGCTGCTGTTGAACAACGAATTCGCCATCAAAGCCATCATATAGGGGTCGTTGCTTTTCTTCGCAGTTTTGTAACAGGCATCTATCTCCTTCGCAATTTTATTTCCCATTCCCGCTTCAGTTAAGGCATACACGATATAGCAATTGGTGATGTCCTCGTCTGCTGCTCCGAAACTGTCTAATGCTTTAGGGTTCTTTTTAAATCCTCCGTTTCCGTCTCTTCTCTCTAACAGCAACTTGGCTGTGCGGTCCACCATTTTTTGATCCACTCCGCTATACACTGACTTCATATCTTCAAATTCCATTAGACCATAAGCAGTAAGTGCCTCGTGAGCCGGTGCTGCACCAAACCACTCGTACCCGTTCTCTTTGGTTTCAAAAGAGGTGAGTTTATGGTAACCGTCATCTAACAGCTTCTTGGCCTTCGCCTCTAATGCCGGATTGTCCACTTTCATGGTTTTCAAATATTGAAGGGCCATGATGTTCGGATAATTAGAAGAAGAAGTTTGTTCAAAACAGCCGTAGGGTTCGCGCAAAATAGCGTCAATACCACTTATCAATTCGTTCATCACGCTGGGATAGGCCGTGAGGCTGGCTTTCATAGAACCGGGCACCACATTCACCGGGTTTATTAAAAACTCTTTGCTCAAATCTTGACCACTCAATGAAATATTTGCCGGGAAACCTTTTGCTACCACATTCACTTTGCGACTAAAGGCATCGCTAAATTCTTTGGAAACAAATTTTACCTGTATTTCTCCTTCGCCTATTTCATTCGTTGCCTCTGCTTCTAAGTAAATTACTTTTGATTGCTTGGCGGCTACAGTCACTTCGCTTCCCTTTGAAAGGATATTCAGTTGTTTGGGGGAAACGATTACCATTCTTCCGCTTACTTCTGAGGTAGTACTATTTTTCAGAAATACCGGTATCATCATTTTATCTCCACTCACCATCTTAGTTGGAATTTTCACATCCATTGAAAAGGGTTGATTAGTGGTAAATGAATACTCTGTTCTGCCGATGGAGCCGCCCGAACCAAAACCTTCTAAGGTCGTGCGAAAAGAAGAAATCAGGTCATTCGTCACAAACTCTACTTTGGCTTTTCCGCTTCGATCGGTTTCTACATTTCCATTCCAGTAAACAGTAGAGGCGAAATCATTTCTAATCGTATCAGACGGAGTATATTTTTTCTTAGGAAACACTTTAGCCCGATAAAAGACTATTTCGCTTTGCTCTTCAGCATCTTTGTCAAACTTCGCCAATGCAGCATCACGCAAGTCACCCACCACATTTTCAGCTATCTCGTCTTCGTTATAATCAATATTGTCAGGTTGAGGCGAAGGCGCCACATCCGGCTCTTGCGCTGCCAAATCTACTACCACCGTTTTCATTTCTGCTTTCGCTAATGCTGCACCCATCAGTTGTTGTTGAAGTCCCCGGTTTACTGCTCTTTTTTCGGCTCCACCACCCCTTCCCTCTCCTGCTGCTGGAGCCATGTCGTACATCAGATAAGGAGAACGTTTGTTATAGAGATAATACATATTCCCTTCTCCATAATTACTGATAGCTTGAACTATATTATTGTAATTAGGCGCTGAAATCTCCAACTGATTATCCTTTGTAAGATCAAATCCTTTCAACAAAAATTTTCCTGACTTATCCGTCACTGTACTTCTGCCTGTATTTTTCAATTTAACGGCAGCTCCATTCACCGGTTGGCTCTTATACGCATCCCAAACCACTCCGCTTAACTCTGCTCTTTCTGCGCTATACTTCACGGCAGGAAAGTCCGCTTCTTCTACCTGTTTCCAAGTATATCTCCGCCAGCCATTTGTCATCAACAAATAATCAAGCGCTTGGTCAGCCTTCTTTTCCTTTGCATCGAAATAATATCCGGGCTCTTCTACTTTTCCTCCGAGTTCCGGCTCCAACAACATCTTAGCCAAGATATTTCCTTGCTTATCATCGGCAAATGAAAGAAGGTTATCATCCACTACTGAAAGTGAAAAATTGCCCGGCATTGGCAGCCCATCCTCATCAGTTACCTTAATATTCATAGCTACTTTTTCTCTCGGCTGATATTGGGCTTTATCGGTCGTTATGGATATATGCAGTTGCTTCTCCTTATTCACAAACACCAATCGCTCGCTGCGCGCAATCCCCTTGCTGTCAAACAAAGTGATTTGCGAAACACCTATCGGAAAGTCAGCAGTGTTTATCGTCAGCAGATTATCTCCTTTAACCGCACTGAACGATTTAGCGTAATAAATTTTACCTCTTTCTTGGGCTACCAGTGATAGCGTTTCCTCTCTAAAAGAATTGATGCGAAGGTTCACTTGATTCTTTTGTTGCGAATGAATGTTCAGCACATAACCGACCTTTTGCACTTCAGGCATTTCAAACTCGTGGAGAATGCCTTCGGGTTTTGTGATTCGAGCTTTGTAAGTTTCACCGGGTTTAGGAGTAAATTCAAATGCTCCCATCCCGAAATGAAAACTTGAAAACTTTTGCACGAACACACCTTTTGAATCCACAATAAATCCCTCTACATCGGCCGGCTTACTAAATTCGTTGGTCGCACGGAAAGCCACCCGTGTACTCACATTGCTCACCATATCTCCTCCTTCGGGAAAAAACTCTAAATCAACCTGGTTCAGCACAATCGGAATACTTCGTGAAATGCTCTCGGTGCTTCCCTCAAAATCAATGAGGGCATTCACCAAACCATCTGCCGACTGAAGTTCTTTCGGCAATGTGAACTTCAGTTTTACCTTCCCATCTGCATTTGTGGTGATGGATTTCTCTTCCAATTCTTTTCCCTCAAGCAGTGCTTTAAATTTTATTTTCCGGTTTGCCAAAGGCTTATTTTCATTGGTATTCAACGCTAGATTAGCCACTACCTCATCTCCTTTTCCATACGCTTTCTTTTCAAAATCGAGCTTCATCTTTAGCCGGGGCATCACTACATTCTGAACTGTCAACTCCTTTTCAAAAAGCAGCAAACTGCTATCATTCTTCTGCCATTCAGTATAAGCCTTCAACTTGTAAATGCCTCCCACAAAGCCCGACAAATCAAAATCGCCTTGAGCGCTACCATTCTTAGAAATCAGCTTGTAATGCTTTGCTACCGTTCCTTTTGGCGTAATCAATTCTACGTGTAGAATATCAGAATTGACGGAGGGCTTCAAGGTGCTTTCATCGCGTAAATAGGCGGTAAACCAAATTATTTCACCCGGCTTGTAAAATGATTTGTCCGTCTGTACATACACTCTATCCTGCGAAGCATTTTTATAAAAATTGTTGAATTTTTCTTTTATGCCTTGAACAAATTCACTTTCAAAAGTACGGGCACTAATGCCGGTGGCAAAGCTCGCCACCACTGCCGAAACCGACAGCAGTATGACGAAAGTGAGAACGAAGGGCTGAATAACTCTTTTCATAGTAATTGCGTTTTTGTGCTTTAAAGATGTACGGCATCTCAATTTCCATAAGATTTATTTAGAGAATAGAAATCTTATCTCGGAAGTACTCTCTGAAAAAATGTTTGGCACGCACCGGCTAAGTCAAGTACGAGATAAGCAGTAATTTTTGTAAACTTGACAGCTTGTTATTAGTAAAGAACTATCTGTAAATATTACTTTTAGCAAGTTATAAACCATTTTTTGGCTAAGGAAGACTATAGTACTATCTCCGATGAGGAACTGATACATCGTTATCGCAATTCGCACGAAACGTTGTATATAGGAGAGTTATATCAGCGCTATACGCATTTGGTCTTTGGTGTTTGCATGAAGTATTTCCGCAATCAAGCAGAGGCCGAGGATGCAACCATGCAGATTTTTGAAAAGCTGATTGCCGATTTAAAGAAACATCATGTCATCGCCTTTAAGCCCTGGCTGCATACGGTGGTTAAAAACCACTGTATGATGAAGTTCAGAAAAGACAGTACTGAAAGCAAAAAGAAAACAATCCTGAAATACGAAACAGGTGATGTTGTGGAAAATCCGGAAGAAAATCATCAAGAGATGGCGTTGGAAAAAGAATTCGTTCTGCAACACCTTCATGAGGGTATTCAAGAACTGAAAGGTGAGCAACGAGTGTGTATTGAATTATTTTATCTGAAAGACAAAAGTTACAATGAAGTTTCAGAAGCCACCGGCTACACATTGAATGAAGTCAAAAGCTTTATTCAAAATGGCAAACGGAATTTGAAAATTTTTATTTCATCAAAAAATGAACAAACAAAAAGGGGATAAGGATTTATTTCCTCAGGGAAACATCGGGGAGGAAGCCATGCTGGCTTATCTGCGCGGTGAACTTACTGATGAGGAAAAACAGCAGTTTGAAAAATTGCTGAAGGAGGATCCTTTTGCCCAAGAAGCGCTGGAAGGTTTACAGAATATACCGGCACAAGAGGACATTTCACACTCTTTCCATACCATCAAAAAGAAGGTGCGTGAAAAAAGTAGTGGAAAGGAGGCAAAGGGAGTGCAATTACGTTGGCCTATTTATGCTTGGGCGGCTTCGGTCTTTGGTCTTTTAATCGGTATTGGGTTTTTGATGATTAATTACATAGACATGAAAAGCCCGGAGATTGCGCAGAATACCCAAAATAAAAAAGATACTGAAGTCAGTATTGTTCAAGGAAAAACAGAGGAGCCAACTTTAATAGCAGCACCTTCTGCGGATTCACTAAACGGCAACACCGCCACTACTGAAGAAAGCGGAAGTGGGGAGGTTGGTACAACCGCTGATATTCCAAGTGCAAACAAGATGAATGATCAGAAAGAAAAGAGTGAGCAGTTTGCGCTGAAAAAACCGGAACCCGTTAAAGCACTACCTCCTGTTACCGTAGGTGAAAATAACGCAGAGAATGCGAATCAAGCACCGGTGATTGCAAACTCTGCCCTTTCTGCGAATAACAACAATGCGGGAATGACCAGCCTACCGGCTACGGGCGCTGTAACGCGAGGGGAAGAAGTAGATAAGGATTTCCTCGAGAAGAAAGCAGCAGAAATTAAGGAAGTGGCAGCCAACAAAGCTTCCTCAAAAAAAGAGGAAAAAGCAGCAAGAGCAAAAACAAAAAGCAATGGAACTGCCGCCACTCTCAGCGATTTAAAAGCTGCTTCAGAAGAAAACACAAGGAGAGTTTCTATTGACGATGCTATGCAGAGTTTTAATGCAGGAGATTACAAGAAATCATCCGGCCAGTTTGATGAAGTGCTTAAAAAAGATCCCAATAATACCGATGCACTTTACTTTGGAGGCATTAGTGATTACATCGAGGGAAACACTACAAAAAGTGAGAAGAATTTTGATAAGCTACTCAAAGGTGGAACTCGCTATGTAGAAGGCAGCAAGTGGTACAAGGCCAACATCTTGCTGCAGAAGGATAAAAAGACAGAAGCAAAAAAACTATTACAAGACTTAGCCGGTACTAATAGCTCCTATAAAGAAAGAGCCGTAAAAAAATTGGCAGAGATGGACTTTTAAAAAGTCACCTGCAGTTTGTTTCGAAATAAGTTGTCGTTTCACTGCTCCTCGCAAAACGGAGCTTCTTTTTAATCTCCACCCTTTCCCTTCCAAAATTATCTTTGCTCCGTTTACAATCCTCTATGGAAAATTCCTACATCATTCTTTTCCTGTGTGTACTGGTCATGTTATCGTATGTATTTACGTTGCTGAGCAAATACACTCAAATGCCTTCGGTGATTTTGTTGCTGGCCACCGGTGTTGGGTTGCGCTGGCTTTCCGATCAGTATAATTTCTCACTCGATTATATCAATGACTACGTACAGATGTTGGGAACAGTCGGCTTAATCATGATTGTACTGGAGGCCGCGCTAGATTTACATCTCACCCGCGATCGAATCCCACTTATTCGCAACTCTTTTCTTTCAGCAATAATTATTCTAGCGGTTACCGTGTTGGCTATTGCCGGCATCATTCATTATTGGCAGCAGGAGTCGTTTATGATCAGTGTAGTATATGCCATCCCCCTTTCCATCATCAGCAGTTCTATTATGATTCCGAGTGTTACCTACCTTGGACAGAAGAAAAAGGAATTTTTAGTTTATGAAGCCTCCTTCTCCGACATCATTGGTATTATGGTGTTTAATTACTTCACCGCTAAGGAAGTCTTAAGCTGGCAATCTACAATCTCGTTCTTCGGTGGAATTATAGTGGGGGTGCTTATATCTTTAGTTATCTCCTTGTTACTCATTTATCTCTTGACAAAAATCACCGTCAACATTAAGTTCTTCCTCATTTTTTCTATCCTCATATTTCTATACGTATCCGGCAAAATGCTTCATCTGCCCTCTCTCATTATCATTATGATTTTTGGTTTGTTGATCAATAACTGGCATTTGCTGAAAGAACAGAAATTAGTTCAACTAAAAATTTTTGAGAATGGAGCTGTCAACCAGATTTCTGAATTATTAAAATCTATTACTGCCGAAAGTGCTTTTCTGATTCGAACATTTTTCTTTGTGTCGTTCGGATATTCTATAGATGTGATGTTGCTTACCAATTCCGAAGTAATGGTGGTCGGTTCGGCAATTGTCGCCATTATGTTGCTAACGCGCGCTATCTTTCTCGGGCTATTTTTAAAGTCCTCTATTTTTCCGGCCATGCTGCTGATGCCACGTGGATTGATTACTATTTTGTTGTTCTACATTATTCCCGATGAATACAAACTCAAAAATTTCAACGAAGGAATCTTATTTTTTGTGGTGATCGTCACCGCAATTTTAATGATGATTGGCTTAATGCTTGAGAATGTAAAAAAGTCCGAGAAACAGCCATTTCCGAAAGACCGAAGTTCATGACCTTGTTGTATGGCGATGATAACTTACATGCGAAACCCTGAGTTGAAAACCATTCTGCCCGATTGGAAAGGAAACCCCGTGATGGGCGGAAAATATATAGACCCCAACAAACGATTTAGCGGTACGTTTAAAAAATTTCTTCGATGGCAGTTTTCAAAAAAAGAAAAAGCAAACGAGAAGAAGAATGATTCGTGGAAGTTACCGGTACGGAAAGGAAATGCTTTTCTCACCACCAACGAAAATTGTTTGGTGTGGTTAGGTCATGCCAGCTTCTATCTGCAATGGAATGGGGTGCGAATTCTCACCGATCCCATATTCGGGCGGATTTCAGGAGTGGTACCGCGCCACAGCGAATTGCCTTGCTCGCCCGATGATTTCCGAAATATTGATTACGTGCTGTTATCACATGCACACCGCGACCATTGCGATGCCTCCTCCTTAAAAAAGTTGGCGACAGCCAATCGCTTTCAACTACTTACCTCTTTGGGCACCGGTAAATTAGTAGCGGAATGGATACCTGATTTGCGATTTCAGGAAGCCGGATGGTATCAGCAATTTCGATTAAAGGAACCGAACCTGCGCATTACCTACCTGCCTGCGCAACACTGGAGCAACCGAAACGGATGGGATACGAACCGCTTTCTTTGGGGCAGCTTTATGATCGAAGCCGATGGAATCAATATCTTTTTCGGTGGCGATTCCGGATATTGTGGCTACCCAAAACAGATAGCCAGTTTATTTCCAAACATTGATATCGCGATCATAGGCGTGGGAGCCTATACCCCTTCATTTATGATGCGCGATGTGCACACCAGTCCCTGGGAAGCAGTGGATGTGTTCAACGATTTAAAAGCAAAAACCTTGGTGCCCATGCACTACGGTACTTTTGATTTGGCTGACGAGCCGATGGGAGAACCCTATCGCGCACTCGCGCAACTTCAAAAGCAAAACAAAATAAACGGAGCACTTCGCTTGTTAGAGGTGGGCGAAGTAATGCCACTGTGATTTCGAAATTAGGTGAATAAGCAAAGGAAAAAAATCTGTGAATTTTGTAATTGTTTCTCGCCTCTTCTCTCTTGCTTCTCTACCTCACTTAGAATTGGCAAACCTCCAGCAATACCTCTTCTGTTTAAAATCTATGAAGCGCGTCTTTGAGGCCAGAAACGCAGGTGGAGTAAGGTCCAATAATTCTCCGCTCAATTGTCGTGCTGCATTCTTGAACCGATTGGGGGTCTCATATATCAAGATTTTTAAACCACTTCTGTGCTGCGGGTTTGCGATGCGGACAACCGGGCCAGCAGCAGGGTTGGCGTTTCCCTTCATTAACTTCTTCAATCATCCTACTGATATGCTCGTTTCTAGTTTCCTGTTTTTTTACGATGGTAACCCAACAAATCCATTCGTTGCGTTGAATAGGGGTAAGATTATTCCATTTCACAAGAATGTCTGCATTGGATGTCAATGCTTTTTCCATATCACTCGGCACTTTATGCAAGATGCCATTGGAAATTTTACCTGTCATTTTTTTGTTCTTTAGCGTGTTCTTGTTCATTTGTAAAGTCGCTTCGTGAGGTCATCTAACATAGCAGGTAACTCATAAATATACGAAAACCTGCTGCCCTTAGTCTGAAGCTAAGCCAGAGCCGGGGGACTAAGGAATTTCCCCGAAACTCTTAAATTCCTGATACTGTGAAAAAATAGTGGTTGCAGCTTATCGCGGCAAGCTATATTCTTGGTTGGAAGTCCATTTTGCTTACCCTCTGGCCGGGCTTCAAACTACGGACAATGGGGTAAAAATCATTCCGAACCCCTATTGCCACAAGAATGCAGGCAAGCCCAAACAAACCGTCTTACCTCTTTCTAATTCGGCATAAGAAAAAATCCCGAAGGGATTAAATCTTTATAGAAAACAGATAGCCATTATATACGACTCCTACGGAGTCGCATCGTATTCTACGCCTGTTTTCCTATAAACATATTAC
>JADFDM010000011.1 GCA_018262795.1 Sphingobacteriales bacterium
GCTCGTTAGCTGCAGAAGGACGGTAAGACCCCGTGGACCTTTACTGCAACTTGATGTTGGGTTTTGTTATGCGTTGTGTAGGATAGGTGGGAGACATTGAAGCCGGAACGCCAGTTCTGGTGGAGTCGACCTTGAAATACCACCCTGGTTTATTTGAAGTTCTAACCTAGGTCCATTATCTGGATTGGGGACAGTGTCTGGTGGGTAGTTTGACTGGGGCGGTCGCCTCCCAAATTGTAACGGAGGCTTCCAAAGGTACGCTCAGTACGCTTAGTAACCGTACGTAGAGTGCATTGGCACAAGCGTGCTTGACTGTAAGACAAACAAGTCGAGCAGGGACGAAAGTCGGGCAAAGTGATCCGGTGGTTCCGTATGGAAGGGCCATCGCTCATAGGATAAAAGGTACGCTGGGGATAACAGGCTGATCTCCCCCAAGAGCTCACATCGACGGGGAGGTTTGGCACCTCGATGTCGGCTCGTCACATCCTGGGGCTGGAGAAGGTCCCAAGGGTTGAGCTGTTCGCTCATTAAAGTGGCACGCGAGCTGGGTTCAGAACGTCGCAAGACAGTTCGGTCCCTATCTGTTGCGGGCGTTAGAAATTTGAGAGGAGCTGACTCTAGTACGAGAGGACCGTGTCGGACGAACCTCTGGTGTACCTGTTGTGGCGCCAGCTGCATTGCAGGGTAGCTACGTTCGGAAGGGATAAGCGCTGAAAGCATCTAAGTGCGAAGCCCACCTCAAGATGAGATTTCTTTTAAGGGTCGTAGAAGATTACTACGTTGATAGGTCACAGGTGTAAAGGTGGTAACATCAAAGCCGAGTGATACTAATTGCCCGTTGACTTTTTATTTTTTTCAGTATTGAAGATTTGATTTTATTAACCCAATTTGTCAAAATTTATTGACTCTGTGTTGTTCGGCCAGAGTGTAAACTTAAGGGTGACTATAGCGAGGGGGATCACCTCTTCCCATTCCGAACAGAGAAGTTAAGCCCCTCCACGCTGATGGTACTGGATTAATCCTCCGGGAGAGTAAGTAGTCGCCTCCTTTATTTTAAAGCCTTTCTGCTAAAGCAGAAGGGCTTTTTTATTTTTCTGCTTTCCTGTTTCAGAACTTGTGTTTATCTGGTGTTGGGTATTTACTTATACAATATGGTCTGACAAAATTTTTCTCGGTAATTTAACTATGGAGGACAAAATGTCTTTATAGAATAGGTGATATGGTCATAATTTCTGCTAAAGTGCTGTGGTATCCTGTTTGTTTAGTTGGCTCTAAATTTAATAACCAAAAATAAGGAGGATTAAACTATGACAATGTTAAGTGTAAAACCAGAAAACGGAAAATTGGGGTTCCCAAGGTTATCAAACATGATGGAAAGTTTTTTTGAAAATGAACTTTTCAACATGAGTGATCAGGACTTTTTTAAAACTCCGGCTTTAGTAAACATTAAAGACTCCAAAGAGAGTTACCGAATTGAAGTAGCTGCACCGGGTTTTAAGAAGGAGGATTTCAATATTAGCTTGGAAGGAGGAATATTGACAATTAAAGCGGAGCATAAAGCTACTACAGAAACGAACGAGGAAAAGTTTACTCGTAAGGAGTTTAACTTTAGCTCATTTGCTCGAAATTTTACTCTTCCCAAGACGATCGAAGTTACGAAAGTTGTCGCCAGCTATGAGGACGGTATTTTAAGGGTTGTACTTCCTAAAAAAGAAGAGGCTAAAGAAACATCAAAAATGGAAGTGAAGATCTCTTAGTATGTAGGGTAACTAACCCAAAGTTGATTTAGCTTTCTCAAGAAGCGCAAATTTAGAAGTCCGGATTCATTGGGCAACTTCCAATGAATCCGGACTTTTCTTGTTGGAAGATTGGAGAATATTAAAATCAGGAGGACAAACAATAAAGGAAATGATCCTCTATGGTTATTCGGATTCTTACCTTTTAATGATTTATTATTCTTTCTCTTCTAATTGGTGACTACAGGGTGTTGTATTTTTCTTACCATTCTTAGCATTCTTTTTGTCGGAGCAACATTGCTTACTTTGCTCTGCCCCTTTTTTGCAGCAGGTCTTGGGTTCGGTAGTAATGGTATTGGAGTTTACAATCGGTTTGCTGTCCACCTTTACAACAGGCGTTGCTTGTTTTACATTTGTTGGAGAAGTGGCATTTTGCTGCGCACTTAAAGCAAATGCTGCCAAGGAGAAACAAGTCAATAGAAAGGTTTTTTTCATAATTCGGGTTTTAGTGATCATGCTTTTCTGATTTAAACAATTTGATTTTATTTCATTCTGAAAATTCCAGCCAATCGCTCAAGTCATCCAGTAAACTTTTTCCCTCTCCGGGTAAGGTTCCAATCACAGTTACACCACCTTTTACTTTCTGCTTGAGATCTACTTCTATCTTGGTGCCTATCGGTAAAAATAAATCAACCCGCGAACCGAATTTTATGAATCCTAACTCGGCATTTTGCTGTACTTCATCACCTTCTTTGAGATACCATTTTATTTTTCGTGCGAGTTTTCCGGCTATTTGTCGTATCAAAATTTCGATGCCCGTTTCGTCATGTTCAATCACTACGGTATTCCTTTCATTCTTTTCGGAGGACTTCGGATGCCAAGCTACTAAATATGTTCCGGGATGGTATTTCTGATAAGTGACTAAGCCACTTATGGGGTTTCGATTTACATGCACATTGGCGGGAGACATAAAGATAGAAACCTGAATCCGTTTATCGTTAAAGTATTCATTTTCAAAAACTTCTTCGATTACCACTACTCGGCCATCAGCCGGGGCAATGATTTGGCTATCGCTGGTGAAAAACTGGCGATACGGCAATCGGAAGAATGAGGCAAAAGCCAAAATGATGATCAACGAAATACCACCTGTAATGTAATAGACCGTAATATCTCGGAAATAGAAGGCGACCGCAGCATCTATAGCCAAAAGAATGATCGCTGAAACGAAAAGTATTTTGTACCCTTCTCGATGTATCTTTAATTTCTTCTTCATAGAATGACCGACAAACCTAACCGAATTAGTGAAACATCCGTCTGTAGTGAACATAATATTCTTTCACCGGTTTTAGTGCAGCTAAAATGCAAATAGATAACCTAAAGTAAAGAATGGATAAAGAGAGAGCTGTATAAGCAGGATCGTGGTCTTTTTCCTTTCGGAGGGGGCTATAGGCGGGTTCTGCGCAACATAAAAGCAATCCCTGTTATTCTTAAATCAATAGGCGAAGCAGCGTCAAGCGAGAAAGATATTTTCTTATTAATCGCTCTGCTTTGCTTCTACACACTTTCACAAAACAATTAAAGACAGGAGCGAGGTGCTCTCGCCAGTTCAAAACTTACGAGGCCAACCCTATTTTATACTTCGGTTCTCTTATTAGCCAGATAAAAAAAATTCTACCTTACATTTAAAATCATTTATTATGGAAATTGAACACAAAGAAAAAAACAAGACTGCCGGACTGCTTTTTGTTGGCTGTCTGTTTGTAGGCATGGCTTTAGGATTTTGGTTCGGCAAATTACCTATTGGGCTGTTAGGGGGAATGGGAGTGGGATTTCTCGCCTCTGCTGCTTATCGCGCACTAAGGGAGTGAGCGCTTTCAAGAAACTAAACGACCTCTTTACGTTTCCTCCGAATAGCCATCTAATCCAAAATAGAAAAGAGCCATCAGAGGGATTGCGAAGAATGATTCTATCGGCTGCATGGCGTGGTAAATTACCTCGCGCCCGGGAAATTGTCGCCAGAAGGGTTGCGGCTCTTTCAAAGTATTCAACACCAAAAGAGTATGGTCACATTTATCAGCGGCATACAAAGCAACATACCCAAACTGCACCAACAGCACTGCTATCACCATCCCGGCAATTAAAGTATAGAACTCTGCTCGCTTAAACACCATTACCGGCTTTTGGGGTACCGATACCTTCGCCACCATCAGCAACAGCATGGTCATGGCGCATCCGTACATATCCATCATAATATCGTTAAACTCGAAGAACTCCACACTATCGGGATAAAGTATTTGGTATTGATGCCACTCATCTACCAACATAAACGGAATGGCAAATAGAATAGCCGCCCCATAGCGACCGGTAAGTGGGTAAAGTAAGAAAGCCAAAAAAGTAAATTCCAGCGAGTGAATGATTTCAATATTCATTTCAAACATGGTATTGAAATGCACGATCATCAAGGTCGCGGTAATTATGAGGTAGAATATTTTTCTGCTGCGATTCTCTGTATTCTTCCGCAGTTGAGTGAACATAAAAACGATAAACAGCAACAAAGACAAAAGAAAAATAGCCGCTATTACTTTGTTGTAAATTGGTAGGCTCAGGCTATTCATAATAAGTACCGAAACTTTCACCAAAGGGTCGTGCATGAAAAAGATAAATACAAAATAGACTACAGCAAAAGTGAGATTGAGCAGAGGATGTTTGTGCAGCCAGTGGAGCAGTTGTTGAATCATTCGCAGCCTTCTTTATAAAGCTAAACCAAACTTGCGGCTGGTTTCTTTAGCGAGTTCATAACCCGCATCCGCATGACGAATTACTCCGAGGGCGGGGTCGTTGTGCAACACGCGCTTCAACTTGCGCTTTGCGTCATCGGTGCCATCAGCGACTATTACCATACCGGCATGGAGCGAGTAGCCCATCCCCACACCGCCACCGTGGTGAAATGATACCCAGCCGGCTCCCCCTGCTGTATTAATGAGCGCATTCAGGATAGGCCAATCGGCAATGGCATCGCTACCATCCATCATGGCTTCGGTTTCGCGGTTGGGCGAAGCCACACTTCCCGTGTCGAGATGATCGCGACCAATCACAATGGGGGCTTTTACTTTCCCTTGCTTTACTAAATCATTGAAAGCTACTCCGGCAATTTCGCGCTCCCCCATGCCCAACCAGCAGATGCGTGCAGGCAATCCTTGAAAAGCTATTTTCTCTTTGGCCAGATTTAACCAGCGAATCAAACCTTTGTTTACGGGGAAAAGTTCTTTCAGTTTTTCATCGCACACCGCTATATCATTGGGGTCGCCACTCAGGGCTACAAAACGGAAGGGTCCTTTCCCTTCACAAAAAAGCGGACGGATATAGGCGGGTACAAAACCAGGAAAATCAAAAGCATTTTCTACCCCGCGCTTATCTTTTGCTTGTCCGCGGATATTGTTGCCATAATCGAAAGTAATGGCTCCGCGTTTTTGCAATTCCAACATCTGACGCACGTGCTTTGCCATTGTATTCAAAGAGCGGTTACAGTATTCTTCAGGGTTCGTTTCGCGCAGTGCTTTGGCTTGTGATACTGAAAGCCCTTCGGGGAAATAGCCCACCAGTTCATCATGTGCAGAAGTCTGATCGGTGAGCGTGTCGGGAGTAATGTTCCGATCTATTATGCGTTGGAGCATATCCACCGCGTTGCAGCAAATGCCGATAGAAGTAGCTTCGTCTTTTTCTTTTGCTGCCAATGCCCAATCAATCCCCTCGTCTATATTGTTGGTGTATTTGTCGAGATAGCGGGTTTCTACTCTTTTTTTAATCCGCCATTCCTCCATTTCGGCTGCCAAGCAAATGCCTTCGTTCATCGTAATGGCCAGCGGTTGTGCGCCTCCCATGCCTCCCAAGCCGGCAGTAACATTCAGTTTGCCTTTCAGTGAACCCTCAAAATGTTGTGCTGCTAAGGAGAGAAATGTTTCGTAAGTGCCTTGCACAATACCCTGCGAGCCGATGTATATCCAAGAGCCGGCTGTCATTTGGCCATACATTATCAGCCCTTTCTTTTCCAACTCGCGGAAATGTTCCCAAGTAGCCCACCGACCTACTAAATTTGAATTGGCAATGAGCACACGAGGTGCATCTTTATGAGAGCGAAGAACACCTACCGGCTTTCCACTTTGAATCAATAACGTTTCGTCTTCTTCTAAATCCTTCAAGCATTCAACAATTTTATCGAAGGCTTCCCAGTTACGAGCGGCCTTGCCCAAGCCACCGTACACAATCAAATCTTCAGGCCTTTCGGCTACTTCGGGGTCTAAGTTATTCATCAACATGCGCAGTGCGGCTTCTTGCGTCCAGCCTTTGCATTGTAGTTTAGTGCCGCGCTGTGCGCGAATAATTTTGGTGTTATTCATAACAGAAATTGATTCCCAAAATTACCATAATAAAGTTTTGGGGAGGTATGGTAGATTGTAGAATCAAGAGGTAAGAATCAGACTGACAAGCAGAAACTGAAAACTAAAATAAACAGTGAATACCGAATTTCCATTAACGAGTACTCAGTCCACTACCGTTTCTTCTTTTTATCGTTATTGGTCCAACCTATTGTAAGCGTCACTGCTTTCTTCCAACCTTCGCAAAGTTTGCTGCGGTCAGCCAGCTTCATGACGGGCTTAAACTGCTCATCCACTTTCGATTGTTTTGAAATGTTGGGCTTTTTATAATAACCTACGGCTAAGCCTGCTAAGTAAGCCGCTCCTAAGGCTGTGGTTTCGGTCATGCCGGGGCGCTCCACTGGCACTCCTAATATATCTGCCTGAAACTGCATCAAAAAATTATTGGCGCTGGCTCCGCCATCTACTCTAAGCGATTTCAATTTAATACCCGAATCTTCTTGCATGGCATCCAACACTTCTTTGGTTTGATAAGCCAAAGACTCAAGTGTAGCGCGAATGAGATGCGACTTCGTCACTCCACGAGTTAAACCAAAAATGGCTCCTTGAGCTTCCATGTTCCAGTAAGGCGCGCCCAAGCCGGTAAAGGCCGGCACCACATATACTCCTTCACTGCTTTCAACAGAGTTTGCATAATGTTCCGAATCGGCTGCGGTTTCAATCAATTTGAGACCATCGCGCAGCCATTGCACGGCTGCCCCGGCTACAAACACGCTGCCTTCCAATGCATACTCTACCTTGCCGCCCAAGCTCCAAGCAATAGTGGTGAGCAAACCACTTTTAGATTTTACCATTTTATTGCCGGTGTTCATCAGCAGAAAGCAACCTGTGCCGTATGTGTTTTTTGCCATGCCCGACTGAAAGCAAGTTTGCCCAAACAGCGCTGCTTGCTGATCGCCTGCAATACCGGCAATAGGTATCTCCACATCAAAAATTGCCCGATGAGTAAAGCCATAAATCCGGCTGGAGTCCACCACATAAGGCATCATTAACGGAGGAATTTCCATTGCGTCCATTAATTTTGAATCCCACTTTAGGCTCTTAATATTGAACAACATGGTGCGCGAGGCATTGCTATGGTCGGTAATGTGTAAGCTGCCGTCTGTCAATTTCCAAACCAACCATGAATCTATTGTGCCGAAAAGTAGTTCGCCATTCTCTGCCTTTTTGCGAGCACCTTTCACATGGTCTAATATCCATTTGATTTTAGTGCCGGAGAAATAAGAATCTACCATCAGGCCGGTGTGGTCTTGCACATATTTTTCAAAGCCTGCTTTTCGTTTCAAGGTGTGGCAAATATCCGCAGTGCGCCTGTCCTGCCACACAATAGCATTCATCACCGGCAGCCCTGTGAGCTTATCCCACACAACAGTGGTTTCGCGCTGGTTAGTAATACCAATTGAAGCAATTTGACCAGGAGTGATTCCCGCATTTCGAATCGCTTCTTTAGCGGTGGAAAGTTGCGACTCCCAGATTTCCTCCGGGTCGTGCTCTACCCATCCGGGCTGAGGAAAAATCTGCGTAAATTCTTTTTGAGCCATCGCCACCATATTTCCAGATTCATCAAATATGATAGAGCGAGAGCTGGTAGTGCCCTGATCGAGCGCGAGGATGTACTTTCTGTTATCGGCCATAGCTTAGTTGGTTAGCGGATAATGGATATATTAGCAACTAATATAGAAATAACTCTATCCCATACGCCTTTTTTTTATAAATATTTTTTGAAGCGGGGTATGGAATAGCCTTTTCAAAATAAGGAGCAAACAATATTAACTTAGCGACAGCTAAGATAGTTAATGGCTGATTAATAGTTAGTTATGAAGAAAGTGAAACAAATAAGACTGATTGAAGTGAAAAGCGAAGTAGGAGCGGGAACGCGCGGAGCCAGCCTTGGGGTGGACGCAATTAAGATTGCCGCTCTCGATTTCAGGAGCAATTTTTTTAAAACTCATCGCAGCATAAATATACCGGATGATAATGCTGCGCTTTATGGCGTTATCGAAAGTCGGTATGCCAAGCGAATTAGAAGTGTGATCAAGATGTATGAACGCATCGGAGCCGCCATCCGCGATTCGCTGAAGGATGGCAAATTTCCTTTGGTGCTTTCCGGTGATCATTCCAGTGCCGGGGGAACCATTGCCGGCATCCGCATGGCCTATCCCGATTCACGACTCGGAGTTATTTGGATAGATGCTCATGCCGATCTTCACTCGCCCTATACTTCTCCTTCGGGAAATATGCACGGTATGCCGGTGGCTACTGCTTTGGCAGAAGATAACATTGAGGAGAAAGTAAATGACCTCGATTATGAAACTATTGAGCTGTGGGAGCGATTAAAAAACGTAGGAGACATATCCCCAAAGGTGGAATACCGCGACTTACTATATATGACCATGCGCGATTTTGAAGAGCAGGAAGGTTATTTGCTCAAGCAGCATAAGGTGAAGAATTTTACGACTTCTGAAATCAGAAAAATAGGCGTGACTAAGGTTTGCCGAGAGGCACTCAAATATCTATCGCAGTGTGACAAGATTTACATTTCCTTCGATGCCGATTCGCTCGACCCTACCATTTCCAGAGGTACCGGCACTCCGGTAAAAGGCGGCATTAATGAAAGAGAAGCGGCTGATATTATTTTGGAATTGGTGCAAAATGAAAGAGTCTGTTGCTTAGAATTTACAGAAGTGAACCCTACATTAGACAGTGAGAACGTAATGGCCGAAACAGTGTTTGAAATTCTATCGAAAGTGGCGCGGCAGGTGGAGATTATTTAAAAAAGAGAGTTATATTTATTTCAACCAAAAATAAAACTATCATGAAAAAAATCTTTCACACTTCAGTTTTTGCTGCTATTGTAATGTCACTATTCACTTTCTCTTCTTGCACCAAAGAAGATGTAGTGGTGGTTCAGAATCTTGGAGAAATTTCTCAATGCTTGACTTACGACACGCATGAACATACCACTCCGTACGTATTTAGTTTCAATAAAACGGATGTTGAATCGGCCTTTGCGGCAGCCGGGGCTACTTTTGATTTGGAGAAAATTAAAAATGCCAAACTGAGCGAGATCAAAGCAGAAGTAACTACTACCGCTGCTACCTTTAATGATATTGGCGGCTTTGAATTATATCTCAGAAAACCGGGAGCCACATTAGATCAGGAAGTTCAGGTAGCTTATATCAATAACATTGACAACAACGCTACGGAAGTAACGATGAAGATTAATGGCACTGATTTTAAGAGTCTGCTATCAGAGAATACTCTAGAATTAGTACTTCGATTAACCAACAAAGAAGGGAGCGGAGCGCCTGTGTGCATTAAAATTAAAGATGGCAAGTTAGCCTATACAGTTTCGGCTAAGTAAGCAAAACCTCGTTCTCAAAAACAAAAAAACCGCGATGGATGTCGCGGTTTTTTTATGGTCTATCGGGAAGCTCGTTTCCGATCATTTTCGTTAAGCATAATTTTGCGTAGGCGAATAGACTTAGGGGTTACCTCTACATATTCATCCTCTTGGATGTATTCCATTGCCTCTTCAAGGCTCATGCGAATGGGTGGAGGCAGCGTACTTTTATCATCGCTACCTGCTGCGCGGAAGTTGGTTAACTGCTTGGCAGCGGTGATGTTCACCACGAGGTCATTATCCTTGCTGTATTCTCCTACCACCTGGCCTTCGTAAATCTCTGCTCCCGGTTCTACAAAAAACTTACCTCGGTCTTGCAGTTTATCCATAGCATAAGCTGTTGCGCGTCCCGCTTCTTTTGAAATCATGGTGCCATTAATACGGGAAGGGATGTCACCTCTCCAAGGTTTAAATTCCTTGAACCGATGCGCCATTATAGCTTCGCCTGCGGTGGAGTTTAAGATCAGTGTGCGCAAGCCGATGATTCCCCGCGCAGGAATTTCAAATTCAATGTGCATCATATCGCCTTTCGGTTCCATCACCAGCATCTCGCCTTTGCGCTGTGTAATCAGCTCAATACATTTCCCCGCTACTTCTTCGGGCGAGTCAATGGTTAAAATTTCTATCGGCTCGTGTTTCTGCCCGTTAATTTCCTTCGTAATTACTCGTGGATTGCCAATAGAAAGTTCATAGCCTTCTCTGCGCATGGTTTCAATTAAAACGGAGAGGTGAAGAATTCCCCTTCCGAATACGCGGAACGTATCGGCACTATCGGTATCTTCAACTTTCAGTGCCAGATTTTTTTCTAATTCTTTCCACAACCTTTCGCGTATTTTCTGGGAGGTTACATACTTCCCTTCCTTACCAAAAAACGGAGAGGTGTTGGTGGTGAAAATCATACTCATGGTCGGCTCGTCAATATGAATTGGCGGCAGAGCTTCCGGTTTTTCAAAATCTGAGATGGTATCACCAATTTCGAAACCATCTACTCCCACTACTGCGCACAAGTCGCCACAGGCTACTTTTTCTGCTTTTAGTTTTCCCAATCCACTGAATACATACAACTCCTTAATGCGCGATTTTTGAATAGCACCATTGCGTTTTACCAGCGACACCTGCTGGCCGGAAGTGATCGTGCCACGAGCTACTCTGCCTACAGCTATACGTCCAATGTAAGAGGAAAAATCTAAAGAAGTGATTTGCATTTGGGTGGTACCCTCTTGAATAAACGGAGCGGGGATATGCCCAATAATAGTATCGAGCAAAAAGATTACATCCTCGGAAGGGTGGCGCCAGTCGGCTCCCATCCAGCCGCGTTTAGCACTTCCATATACTGTAGGGAAATTGAGCTGTTCTTCGGTAGCATCTAAGGCAAACATCAAATCAAAAACAGCTTCATGCACTTCATCAGGGCGGCAATTTTCCTTGTCCACTTTATTAATGACCAGGATAGGTTTTTTGCCTAAGGCCAGTGCCTTCGACAATACATACCGCGTTTGCGGCATAGGGCCTTCAAAAGCATCTACTAATAGCAACACTCCATCTGCCATGTTTAACACGCGCTCTACCTCGCCTCCAAAATCAGCGTGGCCGGGGGTATCAATAATGTTGATTTTAATGTCCTTGTATTCTACCGACACATTCTTGGCAAGAATGGTAATTCCCCGCTCTCGCTCAAGTTCGTTGTTGTCCAATATCAGTTCTCCGGTTTGCTGGTTATCGCGGAAAAGCGAGCATTGGTGAAGAATCTTATCTACCAGAGTAGTCTTACCGTGGTCAACGTGGGCAATAATGGCGATGTTTCTAATGTTCTGATTACGCATAATTTCATGGAAAGGGCGCGAAGGTAATATAATATGCGAGGGTTTTGGTATAGAGAATGAAAAGATGTGAGAGAACCGGTATTCCCGAAGAACGAAAATTTTCGTTTCCGGATTTCTGCCCTTCCAAAAAAATTCTACATTTGCGCTCCGTTCAAAAAAACGGCCCGTTCGTCTATCGGTTAGGACTCAAGATTTTCATTCTTGCAAGAGGGGTTCGACTCCCCTACGGGCTACAAAAACACAAAAGCCTCCTTTATCGGAGGCTTTTGTGTTTCAACACTAACCTAAACTACTTCTCTCACTATTTTTTTGCGGGAGGCAACAGCACCTGATCTATAATGTGTATGATGCCATTAGAAGCCGGCACCGAGACAATAATATTAGCCCCGTTAACCGTGTATTTCCCATCTTTTACACCAATGGTCACATTGTCTAAGTTGGCCTCATTCAACACCTGCCCGTCTTTCATATTTTCTGTTTTTATTCCGCCCACAAAAACGTGATACTCCAGAATATTCCGAAGTTTCTCTTTGTTTTCCGGCTTTAGCAAATCCTCTACAGTTCCTTTAGGCAGTTTGGCAAAGGCCTCGTTTGTGGGAGCAAAAACGGTAAACGGCCCGGCATTCGATAATACATCCACATATTCCGCTGCTTTAATTGCCGTTACCAAAGTGGTGTGATCTGCTGAGCCGGCAGCTACCTTTACCACATCTTTTTGCGAGTCATCGTCTTGTACGGCCGACTGCCCCGCCCCGGGATTTGAATCCTCTTGTACAGTATTGGTACTCTCGTTATTTGATTCTCCTGAATTGCAGGAAGTGAGCCAAAAACTCATACTGAATATTGCTGTTAGTGTAATTAAAACTTGCTTTTTCATAACTGTTTCTTTTAAGGGTTTATTGGTTTCTGTCGGTCAAATTTACTCCCCCCTAAAAGCTCACTACCTGACCAAACTCATAGAAGCAGGTTGAGTTACTCATAGGAAAAGGTAAAATAATTTCAAGTTAAGTACCAATGCTCCTCTTTTTAAAAATGCTTCTCTCTTTTTTGCTTTGCGCAGTTTCCTTTTTCAAGTAGGTTTGCCCAATGCAGGCAGAGCGATTGAAGTTAGAGCATAAAATATTCGGTTTTGTTTCGGAAGCCGCCCGGGAGTTAAATTTCAAAGCCTTCGCAGTGGGGGGCTTTGTTCGCGATTTGTTGCTGGAGCGACCTTGTAAGGACATTGACTTTGTGTGTGTAGGAAGTGGTATTGAATTGGCTCGCCTGACGGCTGCAAAAATAAGCCCTCACTTACAAGTAACAGTTTTCAAGAATTTCGGCACTGCCCATTTTAGATGGAACGATTGGGATTTTGAATTTGTGGGCGCGCGCAAGGAATCGTATCAGCGCGATTCGCGGAAACCCATCGTGGAGAATGGCACGCTGGAAGATGATCAGAACCGGAGAGATTTTACCATCAATGCTATGGCGATTTCGTTGAATACTGATTCTTTTGGAGAATTAATAGACCCATTTAACGGACGGCAGGATTTGGCGAACCAACTTATCCGCACCCCGCTAAACCCCGATATTACTTTTAGCGATGATCCGCTGCGGATGATGCGGGCCATTCGATTTGCCACGCAACTTCACTTCACTATTCTACCCGAAACCTTAGCCGCCATTGAAAGAAATCGGGAACGAATAAAAATTATTTCGCAGGAACGAATCACAGATGAATTAAACAAAATTATTCTGGCACCAACACCCTCAGAAGGGTTTATTCTACTCGAAGAAACCGGATTACTCAAAATTATTTTTCCTGAAATGCAGCAATTGAAGGGAGTAGAAAACTATGAGGGCAAGGGGCATAAGGATAATTTCTATCACACCCTACAGGTGCTCGATAACATTACCCGAACCACGAATGATTTGTGGCTGCGCTGGGCAGCTATTCTGCACGACATTGCTAAACCGCCTACCAAACGATTTGTGCCAGGCGAAGGCTGGACCTTTCACGGGCATGAAGTGTTGGGGAGCAAGTGGGTCCCCCGCATTTTTCGCACCATGAAATTGCCGATGAGTGCAGAGATGAAGTTCGTGCAAAAAATGGTGTATCTCCACCTGCGACCTATTGCGCTTACCAAGGAAGAGATCAGCGATTCTGCTTTGCGCAGATTATTATTTGAAGCCGGAGATGATATAGAAAGTCTGCTCATGTTGTGCGAAGCTGATATCACTTCCAAAAATCGAGAAAAGGTAAGGCGCTATTTGATGAAGTTTGAACTCGTGCGCGAAAAGTTAAAGGAGGTGGAAGAAAAAGATCGCATCCGCAATTTTCAACCGCCTATTACCGGAGAACTGATTATGCAAACCTTCGGAGTAAACCCCGGTCGTGAAATCGGGATCATTAAAGAAGAGATTAAGGAAGCTATTCTGGAAGGGAAAATCCACAATGATTATGAAGAGGCATTTAAGATGATGTTGGAGTTAGGCGCAAAATTAGGATTGAAGAAGATCTCCTCGCCTTAATCGGAGAAGGTACTTCGCACCCGCAAGAATGATTTTAGCACCCGCAAAAATGGTTTTGCGCCCCCCCAAAAGTCGAATTAGCTCTCAATCGGACTAAAAACCGAGCAAAACGACTTTCTTCAAAAATCTTTCTGCCAAAAGAAAGAAGAACGAATACCAAGAGCTTTTCAAATCAATTCACAAATAGCCGCGTATCTTGTGCGCCTGACTTATGCTAAAGTTTATCTTCCGCCTTCTCGGTAATTTTTTCATTCTGCTCATCCGGCTGTATAAAAATTTCATTTCTCCTATCCTTCCTCCTTCCTGCCGATACACTCCCACCTGTTCGGAGTATGGTATTCAGGCCATCAAAAAATACGGCCCTTTTAAAGGCGGTTGGTTGGCTGTAAAAAGAATTTCGCGATGTCATCCCTGGGGCGGCAGTGGATACGACCCGGTACCTTAGTCGAGTTTCATAAAATGATTTAAATGGTTCATGTGGAATAAGCAGTATTTCGCCATCTGCATGTTAAGGTTTATGTTTACATCCTTACCTGAAGAACTTAGATGAAGCGATACAAGAAATTAATATTAGGTGGTGGGCTGACGGTTATTTTATTTTTCACCTTCGCCTTTACCAATACCAACTACTTCGAGATTACCAAGAACCTCGACATTTTTACCACTCTCTACAAGGAACTCAACACCTTTTATGTAGATACCCTGAATCCTGAAAAGTTGATGCACTCCGGTATTGATCAAATGCTGAATAGCCTTGACCCCTACACCGATTATATTCCGGAAGAAGATATGGACGAATACCGCTTACAAACCACCGGGCGATATGGAGGAATTGGGGCTATAATCGGAGTGCGGGGCGATTGGGTAATGGTAACGGAACCCTACGAAGGATTTCCGGCAGATAAGGCCGGACTTCGGGCAGGCGATAAGTTGATTGAAGTAGAAGGCAAATCGGGCAAAGGGCTTCGCCCCGATGAAGTGAGCGCTTTATTAAAGGGCAAGCCGGGAACTGATGTGACGGTGAAGGTGAGACGATTGAAAGCAGATGGCAGCGAAGAAGACCTGACCGTGAAAATGACGCGGGAAGAAATTAAGATTAAGAATGTGCCGTATTTTGGAATGGTGAACGATAAAATTGGGTACATCCGCTTGGGCAATTTTACCGAACGAGCCGGAGCCGAAGTGAAAAATGCACTGCAATCGTTAGAGAGTCAAGGGAAATTGAAAGGCTTGATATTTGACTTGCGCGGCAATCCCGGTGGGCTTTTAAATGAAGCTATTGATGTGGCGAATGTGTTTGTAGATAAGAACATCAAAATCGTTTTCACGAAAGGGAAAATTGACGACTGGAACAAGTCATTTTATTCGCTGAACGATCCGGTAGATACTAAATTGCCGATGGTGGTGCTGGCCGATGGAGGCTCTGCTTCTGCTTCGGAGATTGTTTCAGGTTCCTTGCAAGATTTAGACCGCGCTGTGATTGTTGGACAGAAAACTTTCGGCAAAGGATTGGTGCAATCCACCCGTTCTCTGCCTTACGGAGCCAAGCTAAAAATCACTACGGCTAAATATTACATTCCTTCCGGTCGCTGCATTCAGGCTATCAACTATGCCGAAAGAAATGAGGACGGCAGTGTAAAGCGAATTCCAGATTCATTAAAAGTGGCCTTCACTACTCGCAACGGCAGAACCGTTTATGATGGTGGGGGCATTGATCCCGACATAAAAGTTGAGCCGGAGCGATTGGCCAATATCACCATCAGCCTGATTACCAAAAGCTTGATGTTTGATTATGCCAATGAATATAGAGCCAAGCATGATAAGATTGGCCCCGCAGGGAAATTTAGTTTGAGCGATAAGGAGTATGAGGACTTTGTGAATTGGGTTTCAAAGAAAGACTATGATTATACTACCCGCAGCGAAAAAATTCTCGAAGACCTGAAATCCTCTGCCGAAAAAGAACACTACTACAGCGCTATTCAGAACGATTACGACACTTTGAAAAAAGCCATGATGCACGATAAGCAAAATGACCTTAAAAAGGAGAAGGCTCAAATCAAGAGTATGTTGGAAGAAGAGATTGTATCCCGTTATTATCTCAGTACGGGGCGAATGGAATTGGCCTTAAAGAGAGATAAGGAAGTCGGGAAAGCCATTGAGACACTGAACGATCCGCAAAAAATTGATGAACTGTTAGCCAAGAAGCCATAAACCCATGAGGAACAGAAAAATGAAAAGTCTGCTTATAAGAACTTCACTCATAATGGCTATTGCCCTCAGCGGAATGGCTTTTGTGACGGATAACTACTTTGAAATATCCAAGAATCTAGATGTATTCTCTGCCCTTTACAAGGATGTGAATACTTATTACGTGGATGACGTAGATCCTTCTAAGCTAATGCGTACCTGCATTGATGGAATGCTGAAAACCTTAGACCCTTTTACTAATTATTACTCCGGTTCGCAAATTGAAAATGCTAAAATGCAGCAAGGTGGAAAGTTTGGCGGCATTGGTATCGAAACTGAAGTGATGGATAGTTTCCCTGTGGTTATTTCAGTATGGCAAAACCAGCCGGCTGATAGAGCGGGAATTAAAGTGGGCGACATCATTAAAACCATTGATGGCAATTCAACCAAAGACCGCACGCAAGAAGAGGTAGATAAATTTCTGGTGGGGCAACCCCAAAGCAAACTCTCGTTACAAGTAGAACGAAGAACAACCACCGATAACAAAACCCTGTCGCTCGATTTAGTGCGGCAAGAGATTCAGGAAACAAGTGTTCCATTTTATGGAATGATTACTCCCGAAGTGGGATGTATTAAACTCAAAATTTTTAATGAGAATGCGGGGAAAGATGTAAAAGACGCTTTTGACAGTTTAAAGCGAGCCAACCCCGGAATGAAAGGTGTGGTGGTAGATTTAAGAAGTAACCCGGGAGGTCTGTTGCACGAAGCGGTGAATATTGTCAATGTGTTTGTCCCCAAAGGGCAGTTAGTTGTTACCACGAAAGGAAAGGTGGCCGAATGGAATAACTCTTTCAGCACCTTAAATGATCCCAGCGATACAAAAATTCCTTTAGTGCTGATCACCAATTCTATGTCGGCTTCGGCCTCTGAAATTGTTTCGGGTACTATGCAAGACCTAGACCGGGGCGTAGTAATAGGGCAGCGCACTTATGGCAAGGGTTTAGTGCAGGTGACTAAGCCACTCAGTTATAACACCATGTTGAAAGTGACTACAGCTAAATATTACATCCCTTCCGGACGCTGTATTCAAGCGCTAATTTATGCCGAGCATAATGCCGATGGAAGTGTAAAGCGAGTTCCCGATTCTCTCAAAACGGAATTTCATACCAGAGACGGACGAATCGTTTGGGACGGTGGCGGTATTGATCCGGATGTACCCTTAGAAAAAGAACAACACAGCAAAGTGGCCGAAGCTCTTTACACAAAGCATTATATATTCGACTACGCTACTCAATATTCTCTACAGCATCCAACCATTACTGATCCGGCAACCTTTAAACTCAGCGACCAAGAATTTAATGAATTTGTTGCCTACGTCAAATCCAAGCACTGGAACTACCAAACTGAAACAGAACAGAAACTAGATGCCCTGAAGGATGCCACTACGGATGAAAAATATTTTGACGCAGTTCAGGAAGAATATAATATGATTCGCCAAAAGATAGAAGCCGATAAAGAGCAAGACATCGTAAAACACAAAGATGAAATTATAGCAGTGCTGGAAAATGAAATTGTTGGCAGATACTATTATGCCTACGGCAAAACGAGGAAGAGTTATCAAAACGATCAAGAAGTCGCCAAAGCGATTGAACTACTCAACAGTCCTACCGAATATCAGAACTTGCTGATGGTAAAGAAGTAATTGCTTAAAGGCCGTTGAAGGAAATTCCTACGTTAAATTCATTGGCTGAAGGGCCGCGATCCTTTTTAAATACTCCGAGGATGCTGTAGAAAGCCGTGATATTAAAACTGCTATAACCGATGCGAAGCGTTGGCCCTATCCGGAACAGATTGAAATCAGGAAATCTTCTCTCTAATTCAACCTTTGTTACCCCACCAATCTTTGTTTTGGTTTTGGTGTGCGCATCTACCCGAATACCGGCTTTAAAGCCTATCGCAAATTTCCATATCTGATCTAATTTGTCAGGATTGGTTTTGATGCGGAACTCCAGTGGAATGTCCACGTACTGAAGAGCAATTTTGTTCACCTTATAATCGCCTGCATTTTCTAAAGGTTCAAAATGAGTGCCTACCGAATCCTCTACTAATTTATGGCGGCTGTATATATTAGAGCAACTATACCCAATGCCAGGGGCAAAACTAAAACGAGAGTGCTTGATGCGGAAATCGTAATAGAAGTAAATATTGATACCACGAGAATACCACTTGGTTTGAAGCCCGTTCATCCCGGGGCTGTTCTTATTGTAAATCCAGTTACTTCCCAACAAGTCAATCGCAAAACGATCTTTCGAAAACTTTGAGAATTTCTTTTCGTTCTTGTTTTTCTGATCTATCTGTTCTTGGGTTAATTCCCGCTTCTTTTTCTTGTTTACATGCACGGAATCCTGCTGCTGGGCAGCAACCGAAAGAGTCATAAAAGTGGCCAGTAGTACTACGATAGTCTTCATCAAGAAAGGGTTGTTTATTTCAAACGAGCGCCAAAGGTAATTATTTTGACTAACCGAGATATTTGCCTTCAATGGGCATTCTACGCCCTATACCAAAGGCTTTTGGCGATATCCGCAAGATGGGGGGGGCTTGGTAGCGTTTCCACTCATTTGAGTTCACAAGTTTTAGCACCCGATCTACTAATGGCTTCTCAAAGCCCATTGCTATCAGCTCTTTGGGGCCTTGCTTCCGCTCTATGTATTGAAATAAAATTTTATCTAACACTTCGTATTCGGGCAGCGAATCAGAATCCTTTTGATTGGGTCGTAGTTCCGCAGAAGGCGGTTTTGAAATAATATTTTGAGGGATGATTTCCTCGTTTCGGTTTATGTAATGGGCTAATTGATATACTTGCGTTTTATACACATCTCCGAGCACAGCCAACCCTCCGCACATATCGCCATATAAAGTTCCGTAGCCGACTGCCGCCTCACTTTTATTTGTTGTATTTAGCAAAATATAACCAAACTTATTGCAGAAGGCCATTAATAATACTCCTCTGGTGCGCGCCTGCAAATTCTCTTCCGCCACACTAAATGGCAACTCCTTAAAGTAAGGCTGAAGGGTGTCGCGAAAAGACAGAAAAGTATTTTCTATTGGGATTGTTTCATAGTTGGTTCCCAAGTTTTGGCAAAGCTGTTTCGAGTCGGCAATGGAATGCTCTGATGAAAAAGCGGAAGGTAAAAGCAAAGACATCACATTCTCTTTTCCCAAAGCACGATCGGCCAAATACAAAACCAGTGCAGAGTCCATGCCCCCGCTTAAACCTAACAGAGCCTTCTTAAATCCCAATTTCTCAAAGTAATCGCGAATGCCGGTCACTAAGGCATCGTGGATGAGTGCAATTTCGCTGGGAGTGGCCGATATTTCGGGAGCAGATGACAGGGTATCTGTTTCTATTACTCTCATTTCCTCTTCAAAAAAACTCAACTGCTCTACCACCAATCCTTTCTCGTTCATCACGATACTGCCGCCATCAAATATCAAATCTGTTTGTGCCCCCGCTTCGTTGACATACAACAAGGGGATGCCATACTGTGCCACATTTGCTTTTATTACTCTGCGCCTCTCTACATTTTGAATATAACTGAAAGGAGAGGCGGATAAGTTGATCATCAAATCCGGTTGCTGAAGAATCAACTCATCCATCGGGCAAATGGTGTATAGTGGATTATCGTTGCTCACGTTCCATATATCTTCGCAGATGGTGATGGCTAATTTTTTTCCTTTAAACTCAGCCACTTCAAAAACACAGTTGGGTTCAAAGTATCGGTATTCATCAAACACATCGTAGTTGGGCAATAGCGTTTTATCTGTGATATGTGTGACGGCCCCTTCAAACAAAAGAAAGGCGGAGTTGAATAAATCTTTCCCTTCCACCACCGGATTTTTTCTTGGGCAACCCACCAGCACCCCAATATGCTGCGTATGTTTTGCGATTTCCAATAAGGACTCGTGACTTTGTTCAATGAAGTCGTTAAACTCTAAAAAGTCGCGAGGAGGGTAACCGCAAATACACAATTCGCTAAACACAATCAATTCGGCCTGCTTCTTTTCGGCCTCTTTAATAGCCGAAATTATCTTTGTTGTATTGGCTGCAAAATTTCCAATATGGTAGTTGAGTTGAGCGAGCGCTATTTTCATTCGATGGTTTCCTATTAAAACAATACTCCAACTCGCAAACTCATAAAGCGCATCAAATTTGGCTCCTTCTTAGGGTCGTGGTCGAGTATGTTATTGATAAAGCCATTGTGGTAAAATAACCCGACTAAAAGGGAAGTTTTATCATCAAAGCTGTATTCAAATCCCGCTCCGGCTCCCAGTCGCACATCAATAAAATTGCTGCGAAAGTCGCTGATTACCTTCGTCACATCGTTCTTCTTTCGGGCTATATTTTCTTTTTCAATTAAATATTTATCGGAAGAGCCAATCGAGTCGCTGTACGTAGCACGCGCATTGACGGTAAGCTGTATATCTATACCCACCTGGCCCCAAATGTTGAACTTGCCATCTTTAATCTGATTGGTTTTCAGTTTAAGATAGGCGGGAATAACTACATAGTGAAAGCCGTACTTTTCGCTGATGCTTCTGACTTTCAGGCCGGCAGTATCCAACTCGAAAGCATCGCGTCCACTGATGTTACAACCGTCAAAAGCACCGGACAAACCGGTAGATAATCCATAGTTTTTTGCAAACCAGTATTCCAGCATAAAGCCGTAGTCAATGCCAAATCTCGGCTTCCCTTTCGTGAGGTCTTTACCGGCCGGTTTGGCCCATGCAATGCCGGGTGAAGTATAAAGGCCAATCCGAATGTGATCATTGAGGCTAAAGCCGGGAATAGACAGAAGCACAAAAAACGTTAGTATAAAAGTTCGTTTCATTTTCTTTCGCATTTTCGTATCATGTTTAAGGAGCTGAGAATTTTTATTGCTGTTGGAGCACTTGCGTTTCTCGCCAGTTGCAACGGCTGCAATAAAAACAAAAGTAGAGAAAAACCCGATGTATCGAATATCCACATTGATCTTCATTGGCTTCGCTTTGACAAAGACCTGAGTGATTTCGGCAATTATGATTTCACTGAGTGGGAAAATAGTATGATGCAGAAGTATGATGGCTTCTATAATTTCTACGTTAGCAACTTTATCATTGGCCCCCGCCCGGCAGGTGATACTACTAATATTACCGCAGAGGCTATTCGAAAATTTCTGGCAGATAAATACATCCGAACCATTCAGGACTCTATCAACTCCAGATATAAAGACACGAAAGATGTAGAAGCTGCGATGAAGCAGATGTTTCTCTATTTCAAATATTACTTCCCCGAAATGGATGTGCCGGATATTATTACCATTAACTCTGCTTACGGAGCTGGTGTTTCTCCCTTCGGACGAAACCAATTAATCATTGGGCTGGATATGTTTTTAGGACAGGATAATCACGATTATGACAGTGCGGGGGTGTATGAATATCTGCGCCATAAGATGAGCCGGGAATATATTCCCCGATATGTAGCAGAAGCCATGTATGATGAATATTACGGAAAGGGAGATATGCGATCGGATGAAACCTTAGTAGAGGCGATGGTGGACAAGGGGAAGAAGATGTATTTTCTGAGTTACGTTTTTCCCGATGCTCCCGATAGTTTGATTTTGGGATATACGCAACCACAAACGGATTGGTGTGCGAAAAGCGAATATTCCATTTGGCGGTTTTTCAACGACAAAGATTTACTGTATAAGGAAAATGCCATGGATAAAACAAGGTATTTGGGAGATGGTCCCACTACTTCGGGAATGCCCCCCGAAGCTCCGGGCACTATTGGCAATTACATCGGGCTTCAAATTGTTCGAAAATTTATGAAGGAGACGGGCAGCCAGATACCGCTCCACGAACTGATAGTGAAGTACGATGCGAAAACTATTTTCAAGAAATCGAATTACCGCCCTTCCAAATCTAACTTCTGAGTTTTCATATTTCATTTCTTAGATACACCAGATTTATATCTTTGAGGCGATAAGTGCTATTCAGATAAACTATGGAGCCGGAACATCGGGGAAGAGAAGTTTGGTACAGTAAGCTATTCAGAATATTCAATTCTGCCATCTGCTTTTCTATTGCTTACATTGCTATAACTCAGCTATACTGGGTTAGTATGGCTCTCGTAGCCAAGTTGTTCAAATTTGATTCATTCATCTATTACTACGGAATTAAGTTCATGTTGAACGACCAATCATGGAATCACAGGAACATTTCTTTGATATATGGAACGGGGCCTGTTTTCGCCTTGATGGCTGGTTTGCTCTGCCTTCTTTTCTTTTACAAGTTAAAGCGAATCCCTTCCTTATTGAATGTGCTCTTTCTTTGGGGCTTTGTGATAGGAACCGGCATTTTTTCGACCCAGGCGCTTATTGCCTCTTTGGGAATGAATAACTACGACTCAGATTTTTATCAAAACTTAGCAGTGGTATTTACCTGGCTCAAGATTCCTGCTTTTTTGGTTTATCTGTTGAATATTCCCTTTGCATTTATGCTCATTTATTTTGCTGCCAATTCGGGAAAGCCCTTTCTCTCTCTCTCCTTCTCGTACGGTAAGGTGAACAAACTTTCCAGAAAGAGGCGCTATTTTTTTGAAACAGTGATAGTTCCGTTTCTGTTAGGCGGTCTTATTACTACGGTGCTTACTTTTCCTATGAATCTTTCTATCCATCTGCTTTACTTAGCAGTGATTGCCGTTCAACTATTGATTGCTTGGTATATGCTTGTCCATATAGAAGTATTAAAGGAGGATGTGCTGAGGCTTAAATCACTGCAAGTGTTGAATCCGTTTTTGGTTTTTTTTCTCGTCTTGGCAATCATCACAGTGCTCGTAACCTGGAAAGGGCTTTATTTTTCGTTTAATTAATTTCTCCATCCAGCTTCATTAAATTTTTTTGAACGCGGAAAAGGGGGGAATATTGAAAGTGGTAGAAATCCTATTTCAATCCATCTGACAAAGCGTTTTCGCTTCTGCTAAAACGGTCTTTCTGCGATTTGACTTTACTCCGATCTTATCCAAAATGCTGGGGTCTTTCAGCAGGTCGTGACAAAGAACTACCTTATCTTCCAGCAACAGTTTTTTCTCTCTTTGAGTGAGAGCGGTAAGGCAGGTGATCGGATGTAGTCCGGTGGTGTCAATCAGTTCGCGCAAGCTTTGACCGGCAGGGAAATCCCAGCCCATCAGTTCCAGCCCACTGCACAAGCCGTACTTAATCGCATCTTCCGAAAAGCTGGTATTGGTAACCACCCAACCCTTGAAGGTTTTGCCTTTATTCTCCTTGAGTAGCGATTGCTTTTCTTTCAAATCCAAAAAGCGGGAATGGATGTACAGCGGCACCTTTACATCGCATACTAAGCCGCGCAGGTTGTGAAATTTGCACTCTATAAAGTGGATATTATCGTTGACTGTTGCCAGCACGTCCACTTCATGGGTTACACATCTTCCCTCTAACACTTGATTGGTTATAGTTTCAAATCCCTGGCTTTGCAGCAAGGCTGCTACATACTTTTCAAAGGGGAAGCCGGTGGGCCCCAGTTCCATGATGGCAGTTTTCAGCCGATACTTTGCCGCCATTGGACGCGCAAATGACCGGAGCATAGCAAAGGCCTTCCGGTATATTTCACCAGTGGGCATGCCTTCATACAGTTGCGCTGAAATTTCTCGAATAATTCGGTTAGCAAGAACCTTATCGGAACCGGCACGTGTGAGGGAACGGTGTAGTTTGTTTTCATCAAAGGGAACTAACTCCCCCGAAGATTTGAGGATAGAAATGGCCTGCCTTTTTTTCATCTTATCGGCACAAAATAAAGGAAGTATGCAAACTAAATCAGGAAATGGCAAAGAACTACCTGAACTTTATACCTATTGGAAGTTTTACGGTTGCTTAACTGATGTTCTCCGTAATGAAGTCTGTCCGGTTCACGACTATTTAACTGTGAGTCGTGCAACGATGAAGTAACGGCACTATGAAAGCGAAAACCCTGCGCGGCTTTGTATTCTCTGTTAAACATGTACTAAATAGATTTATTGATGAGCAAGTTTAAATGGGAATAGAATTTCGCTGTTTTATACCGCTCGGCCTTTTATTGCTTCCCGATTTGAGATGATTTAGCTGCTATGAAAATAATCCCTCACGATAGATATTTAAAGGGAACATTTCTACCACTTGTAATCTGTGTGTGAAAGAACTGAATCTGAAAGCCTGTCTAACCCTTAGGCGGTAAATCAGAAGAAACAAACACATCTTGAAATGGAATATCATACGCAGATTTTGATAGGTCTTTTATGGAGCCGAACCCAATCACGTCTTTCATCACCGGCTTATCAATCAGTTCAGCAGCCATCTGTATTTTTTCAAACCCAAATTTATCGCGGATGTTATACACTGTTTTCCGCAGCTGGTCGGCCTGGTAAGTGCTTTCAAACAAAGAGTATTGTTGCCATCCATCTTGCACAAAATTACCTACCGACAAGCCCATTCTTCCTATATCGGTATTGATTATTTTCTCTCCATTTAAGTTTTCTTCAAATTGCCGGATTCGATCCAAAATAATTTGATACAACTGCACGCCTCCCTGCACCGGTATGTTTGTGTGCAGATGATCGCTCCAACTAAAACCGCTGAGGTAGCCACAGGAGAAGCCGATGGCATGGCAAAAAACTTCTTGCGTCATCATCCGCTTTTCTAATTGCTGGCAAAGAGCGTAAAGAATGTGGTGAAGCGTCTCCTCCGAAGCGCGTTGCTCTGCCGATACCTGCCGCATGGCCTGCATGGTTTTATATTTCTTGTCGAATCGCATATCCACTTCTTTAAAATTTAAGCGGAAATGCCAAAACTCACCGATAATACTTTTACAGGCGCGCCTTATTTTATCGGGCGAAGTATGGCGCAGTTGCAGCGCGGAGTGAATGCCCCCCATGACCAAGCGAGCCGCCATCTTTTTTGAAATGCCGGGTAAATCAGTGAGTGACAAGCGATCGAGAATTTCATCAATATTCTCCGGTGTTATTATCACTAAGCCATCGGGCTTTTGTAATTCAGTACCCAACTTTGCCAAAAATTCATTCGGAGCAATGCCGATAGAGCAAGTCATATAATCGCCTACATCTTCCTTTATTTTCTTTTTGATGTCAAGGGCTAATTGCCGCATGTCCTTATACACTAACTGGTACGAAGAAAAATTAATCACCGCTTCATCAATACTGAAGGGAATCACATCATCTGAAAAATGCTGCAATACTTTAATGAGACGTTTGTGAAACTCCCGATAGCGATCCGGATTGGTTTCGAGAGGAACAAAATCTGGGTATCTCTTTACAATTTCAGAAAGAGTAGCGGGCTTTATCCCCATCGCTTTGGCGGTTTTAGAGAGGGCAATCACCGCTCCGTTTCTTCCGGTATAAACACAAACCCCCACCGGCCGATTGCGCAGCCAGTAATTTACCTGTTGCTCACAACTGGGGAAAAAGCTATTCATGTCCACAAACATCACAGTGGGTTTCAGGTTAGAATGGGCGATATTATTTTGATTTAGTTTGTTTGCCACGATTATTAGTTTCTGCTAAAATAATTAGCTTAACGGAAATAATCTTGAAAAACTATTTTCGCAGGCAGAAAGTGAATTTTATGGAGATAAGAACAGTAAGCAACTATAATTTTTCGGGTAAACGCGCCTTAGTTCGGGTGGACTTTAACGTGCCTTTAGATAAGAAAACCTTTGCGGTAACTGATGCTACCCGATTGCGAGGAGCGGTGCCTACCATCAAAAAAATTCTAAATGATGGAGGAAGCGTGGTGCTGATGAGCCACCTCGGTCGGCCGCTTAAAAAATTAAAAGAAGATGGAACCATAGATTATGAAAAGCACAGTCTAAGGCATATTGTAAAAGCGCTTTCTGATTTGCTGGGTGTGGAAGTGAAGTTTGCTACAGATTGCATTAGTGAGGAAGCCTTTGTGATGTCTTCAGGATTAAAAGCCGGGGAAGTGTTGCTGTTAGAGAATCTCCGTTTTTATAAAGAGGAAGAAAAAGGAGAGGCTGCATTTGCGGAGAAACTTTCGAGGCATGGAGAGGTGTACGTGAATGATGCGTTTGGTACAGCTCACCGGGCACATGCCTCCACTACGATTGTGGCCAACTACTACAGCCCTGAAAATAAGATGTTCGGGTACCTCATGGCAGATGAAGTAAAGAATGCAGATAAAGTGCTGAAGAGTGCGGAGAAACCCTTTACTGCCATCTTGGGTGGGGCAAAAGTTTCTGACAAGATTCTGATTATTGAAAACCTGCTGAGCAGAGCCAACAATATTCTGATAGGAGGAGGAATGGCCTACACATTTTTCAAGGCAACGGGGGGAAACATTGGAAACAGCTTAGTGGAGGAAGATAAGTTGGAATTGGCGCTGCAACTAATTGAGAAGGCGAAGGCAAAAGGAGTGAATCTGGTGTTGCCGATAGATAGTGTGATAGCCGATAAATTTGATGCAAGAGCGAACACATCAACTGCTAACAGCAATGAAATTCCCGGTGGATGGATGGGCTTGGATATTGCAGATAAGGCAATATATGATTTTACGCAGGTTATTCTTTCTTCAAAAACAATACTCTGGAACGGCCCGATGGGAGTATTTGAAATGGACAAATTTCAACACGGCACTGAAGCTATTGCAAAAGCAGTAGCCGAAGCCACTACGAATGGCGCGTTCAGTTTAGTGGGAGGGGGAGATAGTGTGGCGGCTGTCAATAAATTTGGATTGGCTAATAAAGTAAGTTATGTTTCTACCGGAGGTGGAGCAATGCTCGAATACTTTGAAGGAAAAGAACTGCCGGGTATTAAAGCTATAGTTGGGTAAGCATTGCATTCCCTCTTAGTCCCCAATTAGCTCTTGAAATGAACCGCTTACTTTTTCATCTCATACTTTGTGGCATCAAATTTCTTTGTCCTTTTGCGAAAGGTAAAAGTATAGCCCGGCCACAACGTTACATTCTTTCCATTTTTATCTTGATACCAACTTTGGCAGCCCCCGGTTTGCCACACGGTGTGCTTTAGCTGCTCTTGCAATTCATCGTTATAAACTTTTTGAACTTCTTTCTTCACGTCAATATACGTTGCGGTTTTAGTCTGTTCATCTTTGAGCGCTTCCATAATGTAATGTATTTGCGCCTCTATCATAATAATCATGGAACTGTGGCCTAAACCGGTGTTGGGTCCTACTATCAAAAATAAATTTGGGAACCCACTGATGCTGGTGCCGAGATAAGCCTCCGCTCCATTCTTCCAGGCTTCGTTCAGGTCTATCCCATTTCTACCCTTAATGTCGTACACCACTACTCCGTCAGCCGCGTAAAAGCCGGTAGCAAAAATGATCACGTCAGCCGCTCTTAGGTTTCCATCTTTTGTCTGCACTCCCGTTTCTGTGATCTGATCTATTCCTTCAGTTATTACATCTACATTCTTTCTGTTTAAAGCCGGATAATAATTATTGGAAAGCAAAACGCGCTTGCAGCCCACCGTGTAAGTGGGGGTCACTTTGCCGCGTAGCACCTCCTCTATTATTTTGCTTTTTATATGCCTCAAAGCCGCCCACTTTGCCAACTTCATCATAGCGGGATTTTTGACAAATCCGGTGGCGAACAATTCATTTCTCCAATACAACAACTCGCGGTAAAAGTGCATAGTAGCCGGAATATTTCGAAACAGTTTTCTTTCCCAATTTCTCATTGGGCGATCGGGTTTTGGCAGAATCCACGGGGGAGTTCGCTGATATAGATGAAGTTGCTTTACTTCAGTCGCTATAGCCGGAACAATTTGTATAGCGCTGGCTCCTGTTCCAATCACGGCTACCGTTTTTCCTCTCAGATTAACTTGGTGATTCCATTGGGCAGAATGGAATTTCTCTCCTTTAAAGTTTTCGATTCCTGGGAACGTGGGCAGTGATGGTTGGCTCAATCCTCCAGAGCACGCAATGAGGTATTTGCAGGTATAATTTCCCGTTGAGGTGGTAACGTTCCATATTCCTTTTTCACTATCAAACTCAGCCCCGGTTACATTGGTGCTGAACCGAAAATGCGGAGTGATTTTGTACTTCTCAGCACAGCGTTCTATGTATTGTAATATTTCCCTCTGAGAGCCAAAAGTTCGGCTCCAGTTTGGATTTTGATCAAAGGAATAAGAATACAAATGACTCTGCACATCGCAGGCAGCCCCCGGATAATTATTTACAAACCAAGTTCCTCCCAAATGCCGGTCGCGCTCCACAATAATAAAATTATGGTAGCCGGACTCCTTCAGTTTTATAGCCATGCCTATACCGGCAAAGCCTGCCCCGATAATTAGTTGTTCGTAGTGATGGTGATCGTCCATTGAAGTAAAGGTATTCAGGATCAATTTCTGTGCAACCCGGAAATCGGAGTATCCTTTTTTAAGGAGCTTTAATTTCTTCCCACTTTTCCCGCTTTTGAGTCAAAAATCCCACTTCCATTTTCCACAAATTATTTTTTGCCTGTTACTAAGCTGTTGAAAACCTCAATTATTATGTGGGAAACGCAGCATATTATCCACAACATTCGTTCATTTTTAAAATTTCCCAACTTTTCCCACTGCTAAAACGTAGTAATAATGAGCTTTTAAGTGAATTTTGACTTGTTGAAAATTATTTAGACTATTTTAGTGGTACCAAGTGGTACCAAATGGGCTTTACTTATAGATTTGTATCGCTAATAACTAATAAACGAACATGACCTTTAGGGGACAATATGATTGCACAATGGACGAAAAGGGGCGCATTAAAATGCCAGCCGCTTTGCGCAAGCAATTCCCCGTTGATGAAAGCGGCTCATTTATCATAGCCAAGGACATTGAAGATTGCCTCGTGATTTACCCCATGAAAGAGTGGGAAGCGGAAGAAAGCCGATTGATGAAGCTGAATGATTATGATCCGGAACTGCGCCAGTTCGCTGCCACCATGATGATGGGCTTAACGGAAGTGCAATTTGATAATGCGGATCGCTTTCTGATAAATAAAAAATTGATGAAGTACCTGGGCAATAGCCGGGAAGTTGTGCTCTTCGGTCGGTTCAACAAAATTCAAATATGGGATGCTGCCAAGCTGGAGCAATACAATAGTGGAAGCAATGCTAATATCAAAGACTTGGCGGCTAAAGCAGCGGCTTACCTTGATAAATTAGAAGGAGTAGAGAAAAAACAGGGATAAAGATGGCTGATGAAAGAGAAAAAATCTGAAATCAGAAATCAGCCTGCCGATAAAGTAGGATCAAAGCCTGACCGAGAATATCACACCAGCGTTCTTTTACATGAGAGTATTGACGGACTTTATATTCAACCGGAAGGGGTTTATGTAGATGCCACGTTTGGAGGGGGAGGGCATTCCGCAGAATTGTTGAAACATCTTGATAAAGAAGGAAAACTTTTTGCCTTCGACCAGGATGAAGATGTTGTGGAGAATGCGCTGAACGATAAGCGCTTTACTCTGATACAGGCCAATTTCCGCGAAATGAAAAGGTTCCTGAGAATGCACAACGCTATTCCAGCAGATGGTATTCTGGCAGACCTCGGAGTTTCAAGTTGGCAGTTCGATACAGCCGAAAGAGGTTTCAGTTACCGGTTTGATGGTCCCTTAGACATGCGGATGAACCGTCATGCAAAGTTAAACGCTGCGGATGTGCTGAACCGATACAATGCAGAGGAATTGCAGAAAATATTAGGGGAATATGGTGAAGTGCGCAATGCGAAAACCTTAGCAAATGCAATGGTGCAGGAGAGAATGGAGAGACGGATGGAAACCATTGCCGACCTGCTGAATGTGTGCGAACAAAACCGAATTGGGGAGAAGCACAAATATTTCGCACAAGTATTTCAAGCAATTCGGATAGAAGTGAACGATGAACTCGAAGCCTTGAAAGATTTCTTGGTGCAAAGCTACGAGGTGCTGAAACCGGGCGGAAGATTAGTGGTCATCACCTTTCATTCACTGGAAGATAGGTTGGTGAAAAACTTCATGAAGAATGGAAGTTTTGAAGATGAACCGGAAAAAGATTTCTATGGAAATGTGATGAAAAAATTCAAAGTAATAACCAAGAAGCCGATAGAAGCCGGAAAAAAAGAACAGAAAGAAAACAGCCGCTCGCGAAGCGCAAAGTTGCGAGTGGCAGAAAAAATATAAACGAACCAGCTAAAGTGGAAGAGCAACCATTCATAGAACAAGCAGAAGAGGGGAAGAACCCAAAAGTGAAGAAAGCTTCGCTGGGCGGTTTGCTGGGCAAGTTAGACTCGTTTGGCGAAAACGGCCTTCAGAAAGTACTCTTCAATCTTCCTTTCGTTTTGTTTTTGGTGCTGCTGGCGATACTGCACATTGCCAACAATCACTTGGCAGAGAATTACGCTCGCAGAATTGCAAATACCGAAAAAGAGGTGAAGCAACTACGCTGGCAATATATGACCACTGCTTCGTCACTGATGCAAAAAAGCAAACAGAGCGAAGTAGCCAGATTAGTAGGAACACAAGGGTTGAAGGAACTGCGGATTCCACCTTATAAAATTGAAATAAAGAAAAACTAAGATGCTGCAAACGGTCATCACTCATCTCCTGAAAAATGTTCTTGAAAACGAGAGCCGGATGAGTAACCACCGAATGCAGCGATACTAAATGCTTGTTCCGCAAAGAGCGGAAGAAGGAGTGCTATGGTAAATAAGAAAAAGGAAATTGTTTTACGTGCCTATCTGGGTTTTCTGCTCATCTGCTTGATGGGGATGGCAGTCATTGGCCGTGCCTTTTTTATTCAAACCACCGAAGGAAATTACTACCGAAGCTTAGCCGATAGCCTCACTATTTTTCCTAAAAAAGTAATGGCAGAGAGAGGGAATATCTACTCGCAGGATGGACGACTACTGGCGACCACCTTACCTACTTTTGATATTCGGATTGATTTCAACACCGCCAATAAGCACATTCAACTTTTTAAAAAAAATCTTGATTCAGTGTCCTTGTTGATGGCGAATATGTTTCGCGATAAGTCAACGCAGCAATACCGCAGCGAATTGGTGAGAGAACTGAGAAAGAAAAGTCGCTACTACTTGCTTAAAAGAAATGTGAGCTATAACCAGATGACTGAAATGAGACAGTGGCCACTGTTCCGCGAAGGGCAGTTCAAAAGCGGTCTCATTGCCGTGCAGAAGGATAAACGGCTCACTCCATTTGGAATGTTGGCACAGCGCACTATAGGGTTTACGAATAAATGGGGCACCAAAGTTGGCTTAGAAGGGAATTTTGATGAACAGCTAAGAGGAGTGCAGGGGCAGGTGATGGTGCAAAAAATTTCAGGAGGAGTTACCATCCCGCTTGACTCGCGAGAGCAAATTGCTTCGCAACCCGGTCGTGACGTATATACTACGCTGGAGGTAGAACTACAGGATGTTGCGGAAGATGCACTCTACAGAGCTTTGCAACATCACCAAGCTGATCATGGCTGTGTGATTTTGATGGAAGTGAAAACCGGAAAAATAAAAGCCATTGCGAATTTGGGAATGAACAAGGATTCCTCCTACTCAGAAAATTACAACTATGCGATTGGCGAGAGCACCGAACCCGGCTCTACTTTTAAACTTGCCACAGTAGCGAGTTTGATGGAAGATGGGCTGGTAAATAGCAATAGCCCTATCAATGTGGGAGACGGAACCGCAAAGTTCTACAACCTGACCATCCGCGATCACGACCGACCCGAAACTCCTATCCTCACGGTGAAGCGAGCGATTGAAGTTTCATCGAACGTAGCTGCGGCAAAAATGGCTTATGACCATTATGCCTCAAACCCTGAAAAATTTTATAAGCATCTCGCAGATTTCGGCTTCACTAAAAAAATTGATATAGAAATTCCCGGAGCAGTGACCCCAACATTAGCCGACCCCAAAAAATGGAGCGGTGTTTCCACCGCATACATTGCACATGGTTATGAAGTGATGGTCACCCCTTTGCATACGCTGATGTTTTATAATGCGATTGCCAATGGCGGAGTAATGGTGCAGCCGAGTGTGGTTGAAAAAATCAGAGAATATAATACCACCATTGATTCGTTTCAAACAGTAGTACTCAATGATCACTTGTTAAGCCCTAATACTATCCGGCAGTTACGCGATATTTTAGAAGGAGTCGTGCAGAACGGGACAGCAGAAAACCTTAAAACAGATTATCTGCATGTGGCCGGAAAAACGGGGACGGCAGTAATTGCGCAAGGGAAAAAGGGATACAAATCAAGCACCGGAAAACTTTATCAGGCTTCATTTTGCGGCTATTTCCCTGCAGAGAATCCGCAATACTCCATGATAGTGGTTATCAACTCTCCCAGCACAAATGGCTACTACGGAAACGTGGTAGCAGGATCTATTTTCAAAGAAGTAGCCGATAAAGTGTATTCCCTGAATTTGGACATGCACCCCGCAGTGAATAAAACGATTGCAGCAACCAATTACCCTGTGGTAGAAAGAGGGGATGCAGATGACCTGGCAAAACTATACAGCTTTCTGGGAATGAAAGTAAGCCCGCCACACAGCGAATGGGCGATACCGGAAAGCGATCAGAGTGAGATTCGACTATTAGCGGAGGAAATGAATGAACAGGAAGTGCCAAATGTAAAGGGGATGAGCTTGCGCGATGCTATTTACCTGCTTGAATCAATGGGCATGAAGGTGACGATAATAGGAAGAGGGAATGTGAAAGAACAAAGTGTAGAACCAAATTCAAAATTCACAAAAGGAGAGGAAATAACCCTTGTATTAAGCTGATGGCAACTCTGAAAGACATATTATACGGAGTATCACTTCGCCAGGTAGTAGGGCCTACGGATATTGAAATATCTCGGCTGCACACCGACAGCCGAAAGGTAGATGCCGGAGATTGTTTTATCGCTATTCGCGGAACAAGAACCGATGGTCACCGCTATATGGATCAGGTGCTGGAGCAAGGTGCCTTTGCAATTATTTGCGAAGTGCTACCAGCCGAAATGAGTGAGGAGGTTACTTATGTGCGAGTAGAAAGCAGCAGCAAGGCACTGGGTATTATGGCTTCCAATTACTACGGCAATCCCTCTGAAAAAATGAAGTTGGTAGGGGTGACAGGAACCAACGGCAAAACATCTACCGTTACATTGCTTTTTGATCTTTTCAGAAAGGCCGGCTATCAGGCTGGTCTTATTTCTACAGTAGAGAATAAAGTCAATGAGGAGGTTATCCCCTCTACTCATACAACACCCGATGCAATTAGTTTGAACCGGCTGATGAAACACATGGCCGACAGTGGTTGTACTTATTGTTTTATGGAAGTGAGTTCACATGCTATTGATCAAAACCGAATCGAAGGATTGAAATACATCGGTGGCGTGTTTACCAATCTCACTCATGATCATCTGGACTATCACAAAACTTTCGACAACTACCTGAAAGCGAAAAAGAAATTTTTCGATCAACTGCCTTCCACTGCTTTTGCATTAGTGAATGCAGATGACCGCAATGGGAAAGTGATGTTGCAGAATACAAAAGCAAAAAAGCAAACGTACTCTCTCAAAGCCCCCAGCGACTTCAAAGCAAAGTTGAGGAGCAATACGGTAGAAGGTTTGATGATGGAGTTTGAAGGAGTGGAAATGTACTCTCGCTTAGTGGGCGAATTCAATGCTTACAACCTCACTGCGGTATATGCCACTGCCTGTTTGCTGAATATGGAAAAGGAAATGTGCCTTACTATTCTTTCGGCACTTACTCCTCCCGAAGGAAGGTTTGATCAACTGTTTTCAGCGCAGGATCGAATCGTAGGCATTGTTGACTATGCGCACACACCCGATGCTTTGAAGAATGTATTGCAAACCATCCATGCCGTGCGCAATGGAAATGAGAAGGTGCTCACCGTAGTGGGTTGCGGGGGCGATCGCGATGTAGCCAAGCGCCCGGTAATGGCGGAGATTGCCTGCCGCTATTCCTCCCAAGTAGTGCTCACTTCCGATAATCCGCGCAGCGAAGATCCGGAAGAAATTCTTCGACAGATGAAGGCCGGAGTACCCATAACGGATAAAAGGAAAGTGCTGACGATAACGGATAGAAGAGAAGCCATTAAAACGGCCTGCATGTTGGCAAGCAAAGGTGATATTATACTCATAGCCGGCAAAGGGCATGAAAAATATCAGGAGATAGAAGGAGAGCGATTTCCTTTCGATGATAAAAATATTTTGATAGAACTGTTTAAAGAACTGGGAAAGTAAACCATCACAGATGCTGTATTATCTGTTTGAATTTTTAAGGGGGCACTATAATTTACCGGGAGCGGGTCTATTCCAGTACATCTCCTTTCGTGCGGCTGCTGCCGTGCTATTGTCGCTGCTCATCTCCATGGTTTACGGTAAAAAAATTATCGGCTTGTTGGAGAGAAAGCAGATCGGTGAAAACATTCGCGAGTTAGGTTTAACAGGTGAAGCTCAGAAGAGAGGGACTCCGACCATGGGGGGGCTTATTATTCTGGGAGCTATTCTTCTCCCCACCTTGCTGTTTGCCAAACTCGACAATGTATATATCCTCCTGATGATTATTACTACTGTGTGGTTGGGAGTAATTGGATTTGCCGATGATTACATCAAAGTATTTAAGAAGGATAAGAAAGGACTTGCCGGAACTTTTAAAATTATCGGACAAATCGGGCTGGGAGTAATTGTAGGCGCTACGCTGTATTTTAATGAGGGGGTAGTCACAAAAGAGGAAGTGCCACAAAGCGAAGTGTACCGCTACAGTTCCGAAAAAATTTCAAAACTGACAGACGATAACGGTGCGGTGCACTACATGGTTTCACAAAAGGCTCCCACCACCACTATCCCTTTTGTAAAAACGCATGAGATTGATTACTCTGCCCTGCTCTGTAACTTTAATAAGAGCTGGTGTAAATACGCTTGGCTCATCTTCATACCGGTAGTCATTTTTATTATTACGGCTGTTTCTAATGGCGCTAATCTAACCGATGGCATTGATGGATTGGCTACGGGCACTTCTGCAATTATCGGAGTTACACTGATGGTGTTTGCCTATGTAAGCGGTAACATCATCTTCTCTCATTATCTCGACATTATGTATATCCCCAACGCGGGGGAGTTGGTGATTTTCTGCGCAGCTTTTGTGGGAGCCTGCATCGGTTTTCTTTGGTACAATGCTTATCCGGCACAGGTGTTTATGGGAGATACCGGTTCGCTGGCATTGGGGGGAATCATCGCTACGCTGGCTATTGCTGTGCGCAAGGAATTACTGCTACCTGTGATGTGCGGTATCTTTTTAGTAGAAAACTTGAGCGTGATGATACAGGTGAGCTATTTCAAATACACGAAGAAAAAGTACGGAGAAGGAAGAAGAGTATTTCTGATGAGTCCGCTGCACCATCACTATCAAAAGATGGGAATGCACGAGAGCAAGATTGTCTCCCGCTTTTGGATTGTGGGAATTCTGTTGGCCATACTAACGGTAGTAACACTGAAAATTAGATAATGAAGAAGCGCTTAGTCATACTCGGTGGGGGCGAGAGCGGTGTAGGCACAGCAGTGCTGGGCAGCAAGCAGGGCTTTGAAGTGTTTGTGAGCGACAAAGGAAAGATAGCGCCTCACTATGAGAAGCAGTTGAACGAGTATAAAATTCCGTATGAAAGCGGCCAGCATACAGCAGATAAAATACTAAATGCAGATGTGGTGATGAAAAGCCCCGGCATTCCTGAAAAAGCGGAGGTAGTAAAAAAGTTGCGCGCACAAAAAGTGAAGATTGTTGGAGAAATAGAGTTTGCCTCTCGGTACACCGATGCGCAAATAATCGGGATCACCGGAGCCAATGGAAAAACCACCACTACGGCTCTCACTTATCACATTCTGAAAAATGGAGGCGTGAATGTAGGCGTGGGAGGGAACATTGGAAAGAGTTTCGCCTTGCAGGTGGCTACTGAAAGTTATGACCATTACGTGCTCGAAATTTCAAGTTTTCAGTTAGATGATATTGAAACCTTCCGTCCGCATATCGCTGTGCTCACCAACATTACACCCGATCATTTGGATCGGTATGAGTATAATCTTCAGAATTATGTGAACTCAAAGTTCAACATCGTAAAATATCAGAATGCGCAGGATTATTTCATCTACTGCGCAGATGATGAAATAACGATGGCTAACATGCAAAGCCATCCTACCCCCGCGCAAAAAATTCCCTTTAGCTACGACACAGAGTTTGCTGAAGGGGGCTATGTAAAAGACAACAACATCATTATTAACCATAAAAACCAACCATTCACTATGAGTATTCAGGAACTCGGATTACGTGGACGTCACAACGTTTACAACTCGTTAGCCGCTGGGATAGTCGCTAACATTTACGGTCTTCGCAAAGATCAGATTAAGGAATCGCTGGCCGATTTTAAATCGCTGGAACACCGCCTTGAAACAGTGACCAAAGTCAGGGGTATCGAATTTATTAATGACTCAAAGGCAACGAACGTAAACAGTACTTGGTATGCACTGGAAACGGTAGATAAGCCAATTATCTGGATTGCCGGTGGTATTGATAAAGGAAATGATTACTCCATCCTACAGCCTTTGGTAAAATCAAAAGTGAAAGCGATGATTTGCTTGGGGATGGATAACAATAAGTTGCATGCTGCTTTCGGTAAGTGCGTAGATATTTTGGTCAACTGCACGAACATGAAAGACGCGGTGCGCATGGCCTATAATCTTGGCGATTCTGGTGATGCGGTGATGCTATCTCCGGCCTGCGCCTCCTTCGATTTATTTGAGAACTATCAGGACAGAGGAGATAAATTTAGAGAAGCGGTGAAAGCGTTATAAAGGAATCTGAGAGATGAAATTCACTGAAAACATATTTCAGTATTTGCGCGGTGACAAAATGATCTGGCTGGTCGTTATGATACTTTTTTTGTTTTCCATGCTGGCGGTGTACAGCGCCACGGGAACACTGGCCTACAAAATGCAGGTGGGCAACGAAAAGTATCTGATGAAACAAGTACTGATGGCCGTGGGCGGTTTGTTGCTGATGTTTGTGACGCACATGATAGACTATAAATACTATTCGCGCATCGCACAATTACTCTGGATTTTTTCTATTCCTTTATTGATCTACACCATGTTTTTCGGTACGCAACTCAACGATGCTAACCGATGGATTACGCTACCGGTAGTAGGGCTTACCTTTCAAACCTCTGACTTAGCCAAGTTGGCGCTCATTATGTTTTTGGCTCGGCAACTTTCTTTAAAGCAAGAACAGATTACTGATTTCAAAGAAGCCTTCATCCCTATCTTGTTGCCTATCATTGTTACTTGTTTGCTCATTGCTCCCGAAAATCTTTCTACCGCTGTCATTCTTTTCTTTACCTCTATTTTCGTGATGTTCATCGGTCGCATAGCACTCAAACATATTTTCATAGTGTTTGGTATGAGCGTGCTGGTTTTTACTTTGTTCTTTCTTCTGCTCTTTGCATTGCCTGAAAATGCACTGAAAGGAAGAATGCTTACTTGGAAACACCGCGTGCAGAGTTATGAGAAAGACTTTAGAGGGGAACGGGAAGTGGGAGTGGAGAACTATCAAGTGCAACAAGCTAAGATTGCCATTGCCAAAGGAGGCCTTTTTAAAGTAGATCCCGGAGGGAGCGAGCAGCGCAATTTTTTGCCGCATCCGTACTCCGATTTTATATATGCCATTATTATTGAAGAATACGGTTTAACAGGAGGTGCTTTTATAGTGATGTTGTATCTCTTTTTCCTGTTCCGCTGCATCCGCATTGTTATCAGTGCGCCTAAAGCTTTCGGAGCTTTGCTCGCGGTGGGCTTGGGCATTGCCTTAGTCACACAAGCCATGATCAATATGGCCGTAGCCGTAAACTTACTTCCCGTTACCGGTGTTACGCTGCCGCTGGTAAGTATGGGTGGAAGCTCTGTTATTTTTACTTCTATTGCTTTCGGTATCATCTTGAGCGTAAGCCGAAATGTGGAGGAAGAAACAGAATTATCAGTAGTATGAAGCCATTGCGAGTAATCATTTCCGGTGGCGGTTCGGGTGGACACATTTTCCCGGCCATTGCTATTGCCAACGCTATCAAGCTGCGGTTGCCCGATACCCGGATACTTTTTGTGGGGGCCAACGGGCGAATGGAAATGGAAAAAATTCCCAATGCCGGATACGAAATAAAAGGACTGAACATTGCCGGCTTTCAGCGCGGCTCATTACTCAAAAATATTTTGCTTCCTTTCAAAATTATCTCCAGCCTTTTAAGTGCATTAAAAATTGTGCGCGACTTTCGTCCCGATGTTGCCGTAGGTGTGGGTGGTTATGCCAGCGGACCACTGTTGCGCGCTGCCGGATGGTTGGGGGTGCCCATTGTGATTCAGGAACAAAATTCCTTTGCCGGCATCACTAATAAAATGTTGGCTAAAAGCGCGAAGGTGATCTGCACGGCTTACGAAGGCATGGAAAAAGTATTTCCCAAACAAAAGATAGTAGTAACCGGAAATCCGGTGAGGGCAGAGATTGTGAACCGGCAAACTGATAGGAAGGAAGCAGCCGCCTATTTTGGATTAGACCCTGCGCGAAAAACTATTTTGATTATTGGTGGAAGCCTTGGTGCGCGCACCCTGAATCAAAGTGTAGAAGCCACTGTGGATAGAATTAAAAACTGCGAAGTACAAGTGATTTGGCAAACCGGCAAATTTTATTTTGATGATTTCAAACATGTTGCCGTGGGGGTTCACAATCTGAAAGTGATGCAGTTTGTAGATCGAATGGACTATGCCTACACCTGTGCCGATGTGATTATTTCGCGAGCAGGCGCTTTGTCTATTTCCGAATTGCAATTAGTTGGGAAGCCCGTTATTCTGGTGCCTTCTCCCAATGTAACCGAAGACCATCAAACCCATAATGCTATGGCTTTGGTGAGCCATCGAGCTGCCATCATGGTAAAGGATACGGAAGCTCGGCTAAACCTGATTGGAGCCGCACTTGATTTGTTGAAAGATGAAGACAAGCAAAAAGAGTTGAGCGCTAACATGAAGCAGATGGGAATAGCGGATGCAGCAGAGCGCATTGTAGATGAAATTTTAAAAGTGACAAGTCCATGAATTTGAATGAACTAAAGCGGATCTATTTTCTCGGTATTGGCGGTATAGGCATGAGCGCTTTGGCGCGCTACTTCAAGAATGCGGGAGTAGAGGTGAGCGGCTATGACAAAACACCCACTGCACTCACCGATGAATTGCAGCGCGAAGGCATGTCTGTGATTTTTGAAGATGAAGTGGCGCTGATGCCCAAAGAGGCAGATCTGGTTATTTACACTCCCGCCATTCCGAAAGATCACAAAGGGCTGAATTATTATCGGGAGAATAATTATCCGCTTCAAAAACGCAGCGAAGTGTTGGGGCTTATTTCAGCCGACAAGTTTACCATAGCAGTAGCCGGTTCGCATGGCAAAACTACGGTGAGTTCAATGATTGCGCATATTCTCACTCAGTCCGGATATGGTTGCTCAGCTTTTTTAGGTGGCATTGCGGTAAATTATCATTCCAACTTTCTTTCGGGCAATAATAATGTGGTGGTGATTGAGGCCGATGAATTTGATCGCTCCTTTCACCGCCTGTCGCCCGATGTGGCCGTGATCACTGCGGTAGATACCGATCATCTCGATATCTACGGAACCAAAGAAGGCATTGATGAGGCCTTTCTGGTGTTTGCCGGTCGTGTTCATGAGGAAGGTTTTTTGGCTATCAAAACGCAGCAAAGCATAAACGACCGATTGCCCGTACTCGATAAAGCATTCTACTCTTTAAACGATATCGAAGCCGATATTTACTGCACCAAGTATTGGGTAGTAGATGGCGGCTATTTGTTTAACCTGAGTTATTATGGAAAGGAATTAAAAGGCTTTCGCCTTCGCATTGGAGGTTTTCATAACATCGAAAATGCCATTGCGGCAGTGGCGGTGGCCAAAGAACTAAAAATTGCCGAGGAAGAAATTAAGGCAGCTCTCGCTTCGTTCAAAGGCATTAAGCGCAGGTTTGAAAAATTATTTGAGAATGAACGCTTTACTTTTATTGACGACTACGCTCATCACCCCGAAGAGATAAGAGTTTTTCTGGAATCGGTGAAGGAGCTTTATCCAACCAAAAAAATAACAGCCGTTTTTCAACCGCACCTCTTTACTCGCACCCGCGACTTAGCGGATGATTTTGCCAAAGCACTCAGCATAGCCAATGAGGTGATACTGCTCGATATTTATCCCGCACGCGAACAAGCTATTGAGGGAGTTAGTTCCCAACTTATTTTTGATAAACTCACCTGCCCGCAAAAGCAATTGATTACAAAGACTGAACTGCTCAACACCCTTCAGCCAAAAACTGATTTGGAAGTGATTCTCACCATAGGCGCGGGAGATATTGATAAATATCTGACGGGGATAAAAGAAATATTGAGGGGGAAATAGAACTGACTTCTTAATTACACGAGGCAACTATTAAATCTTGATAGATGGCAACGAAAAGTCACAAAATACTTTAACGGTTTTAGTCATCACTTTTAATGCAGGTCGGACTAAAGTATTGGAAGTAGATTTTATTGCAGGCGGTTCTTGAAATATTGAAATCCATACAACGTATAGATTTGCTGTTGAAAGGCAGAACGCAACAGCCACCAAAAAATGTTGGGAGTAGTGCCTCCCATTAAAGGGCTTCACCGGTTATTGTTGTAGTGTTTCAGTATCAATTAAGTAGGTACTGCCTTGTGCAGCAATACATACTATCGGCACTAAATTTTTCTTATTCCGGCTCGGTGTTTCACTAATTCGAAATGAAATTATTAGCGGAAGCGAAATCCATCGTTCAATGCTACCGTTTACTTAGGTTCCTCTGGCTTTTGAGGTTCTTCTGTATTCGGCTGATTTCCTTCGGGTGTTGGAGTCTCCTCCTTTTTCGGCTCCTCCTTTTGTTGAGGTTGAACCCTGTCTGGCGGAGGCCCTGAAAGGATGTTCTGATTTTTCATCTTCATCATTTCCAAGTCCTGACGTTCCTGATCTTCTTGCATCTGTTGTTGTTGTTCGGGGGTTAGCTGCGGTTTTTCTTCGGGTAGCTGATAATCACTGTTATCTTGTAAGGAATCATAACCAGGGGCTGCTCCTGTATCCATCGGCAGCGGAGTTTGGTACACCGGCTCAAACCGAGGTCGGTAAATTCCATTCGATCGGTCGGTCAAATAGCTCACAAATTCATCTTTGGTAAGTGAAGAGCCAATGGTGTATAGATAAAATCTATCCTTCTCGCCTTTTATTTTTCGTTTATCAGGAGGAGTAGCGCCAATCAAGTTATTAATATCATCATAAGAAGATAAAATCCCCAAAGTACCCGGACGATACTCAAAGTAAAACCAATCGTTGGTGCCGGTTTTTAAATAGACGGTAAACATATCGGCTCCTCCTTTATACTGCAACTCAATGAAGCCATCGAGCTTTTTGTTTATCACTTTTTTGCCAATCATGGCCACGCCTATCTTACCTACACTTCGCAAGGTCACATCGGCAGTATCGTACACAAAATGTACATCGTTAAACACCACATATTGATCCAAATCTTTTGGGCGTTTATTGAATTGCGCGTTCTGATCAAATTCTTCCAACATTTTTTTGTCAGACTTTTCGTTCGCGATTTCATGGATTACTTTGCGCTGCTTCTCATTATCGTAATTAATATCGTCTAAGTCAATATTGTCGCCTGCCATATAGTATTCAAAACGTTCTTGAATTTTATCTCCCAACTTCATATCCAATCCAAAGGTGAGATCGAATTTGTAAAGCGTGCTGTCTAAATCAACGGAACAATATCCGGCTGCCAAGCTTTTAATAATGCCGAAATAAGTCCCCAAGCTAAAACGACCTTCTCCGGTTAGCATTCCTTTTTTATCATTATACCTGAGTACATTACCCGTCAGGTTTTTATCCTTTATCTTTTTCTCATTGCCGAATAAATACTCTCCGGCTGAGTTCTGTGTGGCTATTCCTAACGTTTTGAAAAGCGTTACATCCTTGGGATCTTTCTTAGGGCCTAATTCGGTGGCATACATAGAAGAACCTTCATCGGCTAAGTTGAGGTGGATACCTGCTGTAACTCTGTTACCGGCACTGTTTTTAGAGGTGTCATAATTAAGAGAAAGCACATTGGGGTTCACCTCCTGATCAATGTAGAAATCAGTAGAATTTGCTCCGCTGTGGTTTAGGTTGAGTTGGGCAAATCCCTTGAATCGAAGCTGCGGATTTACAGAGGTCAACTTGATTTGACCATTGAATTTTGCATCCGGATAGAGTACAAAGTTTTGTTCCGGTTTTATATCGGCAGTAGCCGTAAGTTGCCAATTCTCCTCCTTGTTTTTCCGCACCCCGGTTACCACTTTCTTGCAGCCGATGTCGTTCATCACGATCACTTCTTTTGTTCCCTTGGTGGTATAGGTGTAATTACCCATTCCCTTCAATTCGGCTTTGCTGTAAATGTCAACCGTTGCTTGTTCAATTTTATGAATCTTCGTGAGCGTGTCGGCATAAATGGTAGCATTTTTCAACTGATTCATTTTAGCACCTTCCTGAATAATTACCAAGCCACTGTCGGGTACCACACTGGCATCTGCTACTTTTATTTCAGGAACTTTTTCTATTCTGAGAATGGAAGTAGTGAGATAGTATATAGCCCTCTTGCCAAGAAATTGCAAGCCTTTCTGCTCAGGGTTAGTAGAAGTAAAGTATTCACCGGGGCCTTGTGGCGGTGCTTTAAAGTCTAAGATTTTTTCATCCATAAACCATTTAAACTCGTTGATATTGGTAGAGTACTGGTTGTAAGAAAAATCGGTAGGGATATTTTTTTGGTTTGATTTAAAATCACCAATGCGAGTTTTGAAATCCACTTTAGCAGAAACGTTCGGAGTTTTGAACGTCACTTTATCTCCGGTAGTTTTAATGTTTAGCGCGGCAGTGTCGGAGGATAAATCCATGGTGCGGAACGCAAAATCCTTTGAACTGAGTGTCGCTTCATTCCAATCGAGTGTTCCGTTTCCTCTTAAACCTTTGCCGGTGAGCAACAGGCCTCCTTTAAAGGTGGTAAATCCATCGTCATACATCGCAAAAGGGCTTTCTGCTTTATTCTGGGTAATGAGCATACTGTCCGAATTGGGTCGCCAGTGGATGTCGTCATTAAATCCTTTTACCGCAGGTGTTTTTACACCGTCAAAAGTTTTGGCAATAAAAAAGCTATCAGTAGTACCGATGAGCGAATCGGGATAGAGCTGAATATCGTGCGCCATAAAGTCGGCCGTGCTGTGCGTAATTCGGGCATCGCCTTCTCCTTTTAATCCGTCATATTTCAATTCAAATTTCCCATAGTATTTGCCTTTGCCCTTATACAGATCATAACCTTCTTTCGGTGTTTCTGCTTTGAAACCGAGGGAGCCATCTGCCTGAATATGCACGCTATCCTTTATCTCCGGGAAAATTCCTCCGGATACAAATTTCCCTTTCCAGTTAATAATATCACCGCTGAAATTATTCAGACTGTCTAAACGAAACGGCTCCATTTCAAAATAAAAACTGTTACGGCTATACGCTCCTTTGGCCACTGATGAATCATCGTAATAAACGTACGACTTTTCGAGACTGTATAACCGGGGGAATTGCGGCAACCGGGTTCTGCCCGATTTATTGATGGGCGCATCAATCTCTAACATGCCTTTAAAATTCTCCACCTTCGATTTCAGCGGCTTCAATATTGGCTCGCCATAAGCGTCCACTCTATCACTGTCCTGTACGTTAATCCGCATCGTATCCACATGCGTGAGATCAACCGTAAAAGGAGTGTAGTTGAATTTGAATTTCTGCCCGTATAAATCCATCCGCCCGGCATATATCAATCCGTCAAATTCCATGTTGCGATCTTTCTGCAAACTGATTGCATGATCCTTGGGTCTAAAATACACGTAGGCGGTGTCGCTAATAGGAATTTCAAACACTCCTTTGAGGTCAATGTTATTATTCTTCAGATCAATAAAGTCATTCCCCTTTTGCGGAGCAGAGGTGATACGGATAATATCGTAATCAATTTTCTTGGCATTGGCCAACACATAATTAATGGCCTTATCTTTCAGCGTGACTATTCCCTGATCTTCATCGTAAAGAATAAAGCCATTCTCGACTAATTCATAAAAAAGAGAGCGTGCCTGCTCCTCTGTCAATTTCGGATTCAGCGCCCGAGCTACTTCTAAGGCATTCATTTCACGAGAGCCGGTTTTTTCGTACAATTTTTTGAGGATAGAAAGTGGTTCATACGAAGCTACACCCTGTATTTTTCGAATAATCTCTTTGTTGAAATAATTGACTGATTCAAATACTCCGGGTTTTACTCCCACTCCGGAAAGTATTTTCAGATTGAGGATAGATGAATCCAGATTCCAGAAAATAGCATCGGTCTGAAATTCATGGTTGTGATAGGAGTCGTAAAATTTTGCTTTGCCTACTCCGGTCTCCCCTCTAAGGAGGCGCATTTCTCGCTTCTGAATTTTGTAAACTAAGTTGAGCTGCGGATGGTAAATAGAATCTGTGCCAAAATAGATAGAAACCTCTGCTTTGCTGGCTCCGAGTTCTTCTCCCTTTTTAATGTAAATAGCATTTGACCAGGCAGAAAGCACTTTTGTTTTTCCGTCTTTGGAATAGAAAATCAATTGCGAGCGAGTGTCTCCACTACCTGTGCCTATTACCTTACTTCCGTAAAGTCCGAAACCACCTCGATAGGATACATTCGGAGCAATATCTTTGATCTCCATGTCGGCATTGTACGATTCGAAACGCGGATACCCAAGGCCGCTGGAGTCGCCTCCCGAAACTATTTTATCAGTGAGTTTGCCTAACACCGGCTGCTTAAAATACTCGGGGAAATAAAAAGAGACTGAGTCAATAGAATAGATGTAGTTATTGATATTGATGGAGTAATTTTTAAAAGTGCAATACGCCTTTGAACCATCCAGCCCTGCGCGCCCCCAATCCACCTTGCCGGACTTTCCTACCCACTTCTGCTCCAAGGGCAAATAGCTGCCTTCAGTCTGTTTCACGGAAATGGTATCGCCCCTTGCAAATCCCTTTAAAGTAGTAACCGGGAAGCTCACTTTAGGTTGGCCATCTTCATACACCAATTTATAATCGGGGCTTTCTACCATCCACGTTTTGGTGTTGGAAGAAATAAGCGCCTCATCCGCGAAAAAGGAATTAGAAAACTCCACCATTTTAAGGAAGTCATTGTTGTATCCCTTCTTCTGATGTTGTGCCACCTCATCCAGCACTTTGCTCCATTGAGTAAACTGTTCATCAGTTTTTGCAGCAATGGCGGCATTATTTACCGCAGTGAGGTAATTGTAAAAGTGAGTAGCAGGAGCCATCAACCTACCCGCCATAATATTTGAGGTAGTGATAATTTCCGCAATCCAGGCATCTGTAATCTTTCCGTCCTTCATCAGCTTTTTAAAATCATCCATGGTGCGCTGATTCTGTGGAATTTTAGAAGCGGTCATAAACTGCTCTAACTCCTTCAAAAATTTGTCCTTGTCGGTACTGAAGGAGGTGACCAGTTGGGTATGCCCCCATGAGTAGCTGGCAAGGCAGGCAATGAGTATAATAAGTCTTTTCATTTTACTTTTTGTTTAAGGCTGCTTGATAGAGATAGCTAACCAACCGTTGTTTCGTAGTATTTTATCAGCAAATAGCTTGAGGCGTTTCACTTCGCGCATGATAATAGCTTCGTCACTTTGTAAAATGCCGCTAATAATGAGCACTCCTTTTTCTTTCATCAAGGTCTTCCATTTTTCCATGTTTTTTAGAATGACTTGCCGATTAATATTCGCCAGAATAATATCAAATTTCTCTTCGAATACCATCGTATCATCTCCCTTCAAACAATGAATATGAACGCAACTGTTGCTTTCCGTATTTTCTAAACAATTGCGGTAGGCCCATTCTTCGTAGTCAACAGCAATTATTTTAGCTGCTTTTAACTTCTCGGCCAATATCGCTAACACCCCGGTTCCGCTACCAAAATCAAGCACCTTTTTTTCTGTAAAATCAGTTTCCATCATCATCGCAATCACCGAAGCAGTAGTAGCATGATGTCCCGTGCCGAAACTCATCTTAGGTTCAATAATAATTTCGTATTCTGTTTTCAGCGGGGCGTGAAACGGGGCGCGAATTCCCACTTTGCCGGCTACTACAATCGGTTCAAAGTTTTTCTCCCACTCCTCATTCCAGTTTTTCTCCGGCACTTCGCTTTGCTCAAAGGTGATATGGTGTAAGTCATTATCAAACAACACTTCTTTTACCAACAATGGTCGGATGTAAGCCGCTTTCACATATCCCTTTAGCGAATCAGAAGTTTCTTCAAAACCTTCAAAGTGATGTTCGTTGAGAATGGCTATTAACCATTCGCGCTCACCTTCATCTTTGGTAAAGAAATCGTACATCATATATTTCATGCCTACACCGATTGAATGATTGAAATGAAATCGTTTGCTTTTAGAGAAGCGCCCCCTATCAATCCACCATCTACATCGGCACCTCTGAAAAGCGCAGCCGCATTATCCGGCTTACAACTTCCCCCATATAAAATACGTGTTTGCAGCGCCATGGCCTTTCCGAATTGCTCCGCCATTTTGCCGCGAATAAAAGCGTGCATCTGCTGGGCCTGTTCCGGAGTGGCATTCAAACCGGAACCAATCGCCCATACCGGTTCGTAAGCAATCACCACTTGCAGCATATCTTCATCGCTCAGAGCAAAAAGACTTTCTTCTAATTGTTTAGAAACATATTCCTCCTGAGTGCCGGCTTGCCGAATATCGAGCGGTTCACCGCAACAAAACACTACTTTCAATGGATGGCGCAATGCCACTTTTAGTTTTTCTTTCAGCACTTCATTGGTTTCTCCAAATAACTCCCTGCGTTCAGAATGGCCAATGATTAAATATTCCACACCGATGGAGGACAACATAGCTGCCGATACCTCTCCGGTAAATGCCCCCGATTCTTTGGCGCTGCAATTTTGCGCTCCTACTTTCACTCCGCTATCTTTTAATAGTGCGACTGCTTCAGTGAGATAAATGAAGGAGGGAAACACAATGACTTCACCGTCAAAACCCGATTTCCAATCGCGGACATCACGAATTAACTGCATCGCTTCGGAGTGCGACAGGTTCATCTTCCAGTTCCCGGCAATAATTTTTTTTCTGCTCATTTCTACAACCTACTTCTTGTTTTCTTTTCGATATTTTTCCTCTCGCTCAAAAACTGTTTTCATAATCTGCCAATCTGCCTCTTCCATTTTCAGCCCTCTGCGTTGCACCATCCGATTGGCTACTTCCATCGCTTTATCAAAAGTAAAAGTGCGCAGCCAAGCAGCGCCACCCCAACTAAATGAGGGGATAAACTTTGGCGGGAAGTCCGCTCCGAAAATATTGGAAGAAACACCGACTACGGTGCCGGTGTTAAACATGGTGTTGATGCCGCACTTGGAATGATCGCCCATCAATAAGCCACAGAACTGAAGTCCGGTATCAACGGCTTTCCCTTCGCGATAGCTGAATACATCCACCTCACCATAATTATTTTTCAGATTGCTGTTATTGGTATCCGCTCCCAAGTTACACCACTCACCAATCACCGAATTGCCCAGAAAGCCGTCATGCGCTTTGTTGCTGTAGCCAAACATCACTACATTATTCAATTCACCACCTGCTTTGCAGTGAGGTCCCAGCGTAGTAGAGCCATATACTTTTGCTCCCATCTTGAGCGCGGAATGCTCCCCTAAAGCCAGCGGTCCGCGCACGGTGCAACCTTCCATTAGCTCTGCTTCTTTCCCAATATATACCGGACCAGCGTTGGTGTTGAGGATACAGGCCTCTACTTTTGCGCCTTCTTCTAAAAAAATATTTTCCAAAGAGCCGATCACCGTGTTGCTATTGCTCAATGGCTGCGATTCTCTACCCTTTGTAAGGGCTACAAAATCCTCTTGCAAGGCCGCCCCATTCATACGAAAAATATCCCAGGGGTAAGCGATGGCCTGAACGGAAGAAGAATAGTTCACCGTAGTAAATCCTTTGGCAATAGCTTCAAAATTTTGATAATTCAGATGATGCTTTTCACTTTTGAAAGCAATCAGATTTCCATTGGCCACCAGCGATTGCAAAGCGCCTAATTCTCGAATAGCCTGCACCAATTTTTCCTCCGGCAAAACGGCTCCATTAATATACAAAGCCGGAGCAGTGCCGGAAGGAGGAATAAATTTTCCGTACAAATAATCTTCCGTCAGGCTACAAGAAGTTCCACCAAAACTGCGTTCCCATTTTTCGCGGATAGTGGTGATTCCTAAACGGATGTCGGCCACCGGTCGGGTAAAGGTGAACGGAAGCAGATTTTCTCTGGTAGAACGACTATCAAACAGAATGATGTTCATGCGCTTAAAAATAGAAAGTTCCCTTAATAAGGAATATGAAATGGCGAAAGCTAACAAAAAGCCTGTCTGTATGATTTTTGCGGGCATCTCTTTAGGCCGTTTCTTGTTTTTAATAAATGTACGCCTGTATGTGATGAAAGAAATTATTTTTAGATGACAATTAGGTATAGATTGCCTCTTTAAATATGACTTACATGACCTTTTCAAAATACATTAAACAGCTTGGTCATTCATTACTGATTGCTACTTTCCTGCTCCATGTATTGTTCATCGGCTCTTGCAAAAAAGGTTCTTCGCCAAGCGGTGAGTTTTCGGTGATGAGTTATAACATTGCCGGCTTGCCCGAACCCTTTTCTTCCTCCCATCCTGCTACTTACACTTCCATCATCAGCCCGCTGTTGAACGAACATAATATTGTTCAGGTGCAAGAAGATTTTTGCTATCACGATTCCGTATTGTTGTTTGAGCATCACCCTTACAAAACGCAAACCTCCGGCTGCATTCCTCAGGGAAGCGGATTGAATACTTTTTCCGATTTCCCCATTAATAATTATGTGCGAGTGCCTTGGGTGACCTGTTCCGGTTTTGATTGCATGACTCCCAAAGGATTTAGTTATTCGCAAATAGAAATTCGCGGTGGAACCTTTATAGATGTATATAACGTACATGCCAATGCCGGCTCATCCGATGAAGGATGCTCTGCCCGGAGAGGGAATATCGAACAACTCAGCAATTATATCCATGAGCATTCACAAGGCAAGGCGGTGATTGTAATGGGTGACTTTAACAGCCGCTACACCCGCAGTTTGGACACTATCCGAGCGATGGCCGATCTGGGGTTTCACGATGTGTGGATTGATCTTATCTGCCATCATCAAATTCCCGATACCGGAATAGCTAACCTGACAAACTGCGATCCACCACGCACTCAGCCCGATTGCGAAAGAGTAGATAAAATATTTTATCGCAACAACGGAACCATTACGTTGGAACCCACCTTCTATCAAGTGGATGATTCCCGATTTTATTATCAGGGAAATGATACTATGCCTTTATCCGACCACTGGCCTGTATTTGCCAAGTTTAACTACAAGATTTCAGAATAGAGTGTAATCGTATCGGACTTACAGACCTCTTCTTGAATGGTCACAAAAAAAGCGGAGCCGTAAGACTCCGCTTGAAAGTTATCTGAAACGACACCATTCCCCCCGAAATAGATGCCGCTCAGAAAACAATGCTAAAATAGCTAAACCTTCCTCCTCCTTGTAAAGTGCCATACATAATTTTTATTCTCATGGCTCCCCTGCCGGTAAGATGAGTGCCAAGAAACTTGCGCAGCGTTCCCGAAATGGGAAAGTCAGCTATAACCTATTGTAAGTATCTGGAAATTAGTTATGTTGCTCTCTATCGGAGATAGCTTTATGTTTTCACCACTCCGGTATTAAAAAGTAGAGCATGAGAGAAGCCGTTCGTTTTACCTTGATAGCTTTATTAATCGTAGTCATACTGACGGGCACTTTTAGGTGGCCTTTATACGGCTCCATTGTCATAGGAATATTTTTATTCACTATGGGGCTATATGACATATTCCAAAAGGAGCGTTCCATACTTCGCAACTTCCCGCTGCTGGGTCACATGCGCTACTTCCTTGAACTCCTCCGCCCCGAATTGCATCAGTATTTTGTAGAATCCAATACCGATGGCAAACCCATTGACCGCAATCATCGCACCTATATTTATGCACGAGCCAAATTAGAGAGAGACACCCACCCCTTTGGCACAGAACTGGAAGTGAACGAAGAAAATTTTATGTGGATGCAACATAGCATTTATCCTGTTGCTGTGCTACCTCAAGCTCCACGGGTAATGATGGGTGGTTCACACTGCAAGCGGCCCTATTCCGCCAGTCTTTTCAATATTTCAGCCATGAGTTATGGCTCTCTTAGCAAAAACGCTATAATGGCGCTAAACTTAGGTGCCCAAGCCGGAAATTTTTATCACAATACCGGGGAGGGTGGTATTTCTGAATATCACTTGCAGGGAGGTGATTTAGTATTTGAAATAGGAACCGGCTACTTTGGTTGCCGCACTCATGACGGACATTTTTCTCCGGAAGAGTTTAGCAAGAAAGCTGCTTTACCGGAAGTGAAAATGATAGAACTAAAAATATCGCAGGGCGCTAAACCCGGTCACGGTGGGGTGTTGCCTGCCGCCAAAAACAATAAAGAGATTGCACACATCCGAGGGGTGAAACCACATACAACTATCCTTTCACCTCCGGGTCACAGCACCTTTAGCGATCCGGCAGGATTGCTTCGGTTTATACAACAGTTGCGCGAACTCTCGGGCGGCAAGCCTATCGGTTTTAAACTATCTATAGGCAGCAAGAAGGAGTTCATTGAAATATGCGAGCAAATGGTAGCCACCGGCATAAAGCCCGATTTTATTACTGTAGATGGTGCCGAAGGCGGAACCGGTGCTGCTCCGATTGATTTCTCCAATTACGTGGGAATGCCTTGGGAGAATGCTCTCATTTTTGTAGTGGACACCTTGCACTATTATAACTTGAAGAAAGATATCCGCATCGTTACGGCCACCAAAATATTTACCGCCTTCGATATTTTCAAAGCGCTTTGTATCGGTGCCGATATCTGCAACTCTGCGCGGGGAATGATGCTGGCTCTCGGTTGCATTCAAGCCTTGATTTGCGACACCAACCGATGCCCCACCGGTGTTACCTCAAATAATCCGAGATTGATGCGAGGTTTGGCGGTCTCTGATAAATGGCAACGGGTGAAAAACTATCAGCAAAAAACATTAGCCGACTTTACAGAGTTATTTGCTGCTGCGGGGTGTACGGAACTCAGCCAACTCAACCGTCACCTAATCCACAAAAAAGTAAACGGTAAGATATGCTCCTATCAGGAATTGTATCCTTTGCCTGCCACTCTCGCAAGCGGTATCTCAGTGTCGCCCACACACATTTAATTTTACGGCAAAGATTGATTTTCATAATCCGTTTGTAACGGCACAGAAGACATATCATTAAGTTGCATCAAAATGGTTCTATCTATCCATTTTCATCCATTCGCTTTAACTATTTTCGTTCGTTATTGATTGAACTTACTAAAAGAATCAGCAAATGATTACTCTACAAGAAGGAGATAAAGCTCCGGCATTTAAAACGAAAGATCAGGATGGGAAAACGGTATCGCTTAAAGACTATTTGGGCAAAAGGGTAATTCTTTATTTCTATCCGCAAGATGATACCCCCACCTGCACTCAAGAAGCCTGCAACTTTCGCGATAACTTCGCCTTATTGAAAAAGCAGGGTTATACCATTCTGGGAGTGAGTCCCGATTCCCCCGAATCGCACACCAAGTTCATTCAAAAGTTTAAACTGCCTTTCACGTTGTTAGCCGATGAAGAGAAGAAAATCATTAATGCCTATGGCGTATGGGGTCCCAAAAAGTTGTACGGCAGAGAATACGAAGGCATTTACCGAAGCACTTTTGTAATAGATGAAAAGGGAAAGATTGAGAAGATTGTTCGCAGAGTGCTGTCGAAAAAAGCAACGGAACAAGTAATGAAATCTTAACAGCCAAAAATCTTGTCGCAACAACAATTTTTTATTTCTTTGAGAAAACTAAGCGAATGAAAAAGAACCATTTACTACTCACCGCATTGATTGTCCTTGTCTTTATTTTGGTGGATACTACTAAAGTAAACTCTCACGTTAATTATCCTGATCCGGGGAATTGTGGCGATCCGGTCACCAATGTAACTTGCGCTCAAAGCGGATGCCATGCTTCTCCTTCACAGGTGGCTACCCCTAATGATTTTACTTTAACGATAGGTACCGGCACTCCTACTACTCCACTGTCAAGCAGTTTTAAATACGCTCCCAATACAACTTACAACATTGCTTTGCTTTTAAATGCTTTTCTGAGTAATCCCTATTACGGATTTCAAATTACTGCGTTAGATGCCAGCAATACTAAAGCAGGTTCTTTTACAGTTTCTAATGCGGGTACCACAAAAATTACCACGGCAGGCCCCTACGAATACATGGGGCATTTGAATGCTAACTCTACTCACAACTGGGTTTTCAAGTGGACTTCACCAGCCGCCTCTACCGGCCCTGTTTCTTTTTATTTCGCATTTAATGAAGCCAGTGTAGCCTCTCCTCCACCCACAGTACCTGTAGGAACCATTTACACAGGTAATGTAACTATTCAGCCTAATTCTACCGGCATCAATGATTTGTCTGAAACAATTTCAGGTCTTCAGGTGTTTCCCAATCCTGTTACCAATGAGTTAGGGCTTTCACTCACTATGAAACAAAATGCTACCGTTCAAGCAGGATTATACAATCTGAATGGTGAATTCGTGAATGAATTGATGAATCGCTCGGTAAATGAAGGCACTGCTGATTTTACTTTTAATACCGGCAACCTTGCTTCCGGCATTTATCTGATAAAAGTAGCCGTAGGTGATCAATTCATATCGAAAAAGATATTTCGCCAATAAATGAAAAAATTGTTGTGGCCGGTGGTGATGGTTTCTCTGATTGTACTTTACAGTTCTTGTGCAAAAGATGTAGCGGAAAAGCCTTCGGCTATTGATTGCTCTACGATTGATCCATCCATCAATACCTATACTCTAAACATCAAAAAAATAATTGACGGCAACTGCGCCACGGTCAATTGTCACGATGCTGTTTTTCATACGGCCTCCGGCATTTCATTGGCTACTTATGCCGAAGTGAAAGCTGAATTTGAAAAAGGAACAGTGATGGGTTCGGTGACACATTCCCCCGGCTTTATTGCTATGCCACAGAATTCACCAAAACTGGCAGACAGTTTGATTACTTATATGCAGTGTTGGGCAGATAATAATTACCCCCAATAGCGTTCAAGTAATAAAGCCGTTATGAAGAATCTGTTTGTGTTGTTTCTGCTCACTGGTATTCCGTTTTTGCACGGCAAGGCTCAAGTTGACAAATATGCCAACACCTATTCCTGCACAGGAGGAAGTATTCACTTTTTCTCCAGTACTCCTTTAGAGAATATTGATGCCACCTCGAAAAAAGCGGTGTGTGTGCTGAATACCGAAACTAAAAAAGTGTATGCCAAAGTGCAGATGAGTAGTTTTGTTTTTACGAAGCGTTTGATGCAGGAGCATTTTAATGAAAACTACATGGAGAGCGATAAGTTTCCTTTCGGAGTATTAGACGCGGTCATTACAAATGATTTAGACTTTACAAAGGATGGTACTTATGACGTTACTTTGAAAGGAACCTTTGAAGTGCATGGCGTAAAACAGAATAGGGAAATTCCTGGCAAGCTCACTATTACAAACGGGCAACCCTTTAGAGCTACCGCAGCGTTTACCGTAAAATTAGCCGACCACAACATTAAGATACCGCAGGCAGTCATACTGAAGATTGCAGAAGATACTAAAGTGGATGTTGACTTTTTGTTTGAAAAGTACAGTAAGAATTAAATTCTCTTACACTCCTCCATATAAATTCAAAGGGCGATTAATTAAAATCGCCCTTTGAATTTTAAGCCAAACCGGAATACTATTTATTATTACAGCATGAAACTATTTAGCACTCTACTCATGGCAATTCTTTTTTCGAGCCGCATCTCAGCGCAGGCAGATGTGCTGGACGATTTGATGAAAGAGGAAAAACCCAAAAAGGAATTTGTCGCCTACACCTTTAAAGGAACACGAATCATCAGCGGCCATTCTATTGAAACGGTAAAAAGACAAGCACTTGATTTTCGCATCAGCCACCGCTTTGGCGATATGGCGGCTACCAACAACGATCATATCCATTCCTTGTTTGGCTTTGACCAAGCAGCCGATATTTTATTTGCCCTCGAATATGGTGTTACCGATGATTTAACCGTGGGCATGGGTCGTGCTAAGGGAGCAGGGCCGGTGCACCAGTTATGGAATGTGAACATAAAATACCGTGCGTTGAAGCAGACGAAAGATTTTAAATCTCCCTTCACCATTACCATGTTTGCCAATGCTTCTATTACCAGTATGCAGAACTCGAAAGACCCTACAGCGTTGGATTATTTCCCTAAAAATAGCTACAAGGGTTTTGCCGACCGCATGTCGTACACCTTGCAAGCGCTCGTGGCTTGCAAAATCACCTCTTGGCTTTCGCTGCAATTATCGCCCACCTTTGTGTGGAGAAACAGAGTGCCTTACAACGATAAGAACGGCATGTTTTTTCTGGGCTTTTCGGGCAGGGCTAAGTTTAACCAGCGTACCGGATTTATCTTTGAATATTTCCTCCCCATCATGAAGCCGGGAATAGGTGGCAGAGAATACTTCCCGATGGTGCGAGGTATGAAAAACGCAGCTTATTATCCCTCTGTTAACCTGGGCTTTGAATTTGAAACAGGCGGACACATTTTTGATGTGAACTTTACCAACTCGCGCGGCATGTTAGAGCAGGATTTTCTACCCTACAATACCGCGAACTGGCTGCAAGGTGCTTTCCGCTTGGGCTTTACCATTTCGAGAACTTTCCAGCTCAACAAAAAAGGCGGGAAGTACTGGAAGAAGGGGAGTGTAGAAGACGGGAAGTAATCCGTCCGCTACCTTTCTTTTTATTGACCCAAAAACAAAAATCTACTTCTCCAGCACTGTACTATTTCAACCCGTCACAATGACGAGTGTTGCCTGTCAGTTGTTATTTCTTAAAGGGAATTGTAACTGACGAACCGCTATTTAGTTGATGACTTAGAGCTACTTAGAAAAGGTATTAGTAGTTGACATGCGCAAATACCCAAAGGCAAAATGTGACGAATGGAACGGTGAAAAAATATGCATCAAAGCGATCGAGAAAGCCACCGTGCCCCGGCATAAATGAACCGGAGTCTTTTATCTGAAGGCTGCGCTTTAGCATAGATTCTACAAGGTCGCCAAATGTGGCACTGAAAATGATGACTACGGATAGTATCAGCCACTCGGCACGTGAGTACATTTGTAAGGCCGGGATAAGAGTCAGAAACCAAGAAGCGGCAAGAGTGATGACGGCACCACCAAGCAAACCTTCGATAGTTTTCTTGGGAGAAATTCTTTCAATCAGCTTGTGCTTGCCGAATAAGGACCCCACTGAATAGCAAGCTGAATCGTAAAACCAAATGATACCGAACAGTGCTACTAAAAACGCACCTCCGTTGAGGGAATAAATATTGTTAGTGAGCACCATCGGAATTAAAAGATAGACGACTGCTATGATATTCCATCCCAAATTTTGGAAGGGTTTTTCTCCCTTTGAAAATAACTCTATTATGAAAAGCCCAAAAATGAGCATGGGGATAATAGTCGTTAAGGTAAGTGTTGCATCGCGTTGCAGTAATACTTTTTGGAGAATAGATTTTATCGGATTCTCGGTATCCGAAAATATGATTACAGACTCTGAAGAGAGTAAAAATGAAATCCAGTAAACGAGTGTAAATAAAGTGATCAGCACTATTTTGTTGTTGAACTTAAAGGTGGAGTTTTCCTTTTTGCCGGCAATGATGTTGAAGTATTCGTTAGTACTCCCAATTAAAATGACAGACATGACTACCAGAAAGGAAAGTGGATGAAACAAGATGCCGCCAATCATGACAATGGCAAACACCAAACCGGATGCAGCCCGTATAAAAAGATTTTTCATGAGTCAGGTAATTCGTTATCAGATACCATTTCAACCTCTGGTTCTTCAAAGCTGGGCGCTATTCTCCATTTGTAGAATAGATAAATACAGCCTGAAAAAAGTAGCATAGATGTAAGGGTCAGATACCAAGGTGTGGCTGCTTCTGCAAAGTCAGTGCTGATAACTCCGATATTGAACAAATACTTTAAAAGCACTGTGAGAAAATTATTAGTGAAGTGTGCTACAATGGGAACCCACAAGCTTCCGGAAACGTAGTAGAGATACCCCAGAAAAGATCCCAGCACCCAGATGGCTAATGTGTTATTGAATTCAAAATGGGCTAAGGCAAAGAAGAGTCCGGAAAGAGCAATTGCAAATACGGGGTTCACTTTATTTTTGAGCATATCTCCCAAAAAAAGTCCTCTGAAAAAAAACTCTTCAGCAAAGGCGGGCACTATCGCTAATACGAAGGTGGTGAACAGTAATCGGGGCACGTCTTTAAAATCCATTAAAGCATTGGTAATGGCCGCTATCTTCTTTTGGTATTCATCTACTACCGAGGCGGGGAAGGGCAACTTGCTGTTTACTTCTACCAAAAATTCGATAAAGAATTGAGCGGCTACCATAGCGAAAATTCCCAGCACTATAAATTTGATACCGACAGGGCTTTTTAATCGCAAATGCTCCAATGGCTTTCCTGATTCTAATGCGGAGAACAGATAAGCGGTGAGCAAAAAACTTCCTAAAGAAGTAATAGCCTGATAAAAAAGAAAGGCTTTAATGTCATTCGCACCCGTGAAAACACCCTCCACTACCTTTTCCGGCTTTTCAACTCCAAAAAGCCCATGTAAAGAAAGGTACCCAAAATAGGAAACTACACTCATGAACACCATGAGCAGTGAGAACATCAGAATAGATTTTAAAATAACGGGGAATTGTTTCAGCGGTGGATTCATCTTGCCCAAACATAATTACTATTTGTGAACTCCTCAACTTCGCAGCCAAGCCTTGTGATGTGAAGTGAGCTTTGGGGAAGTCTAAAAAACATAAGACCCCGAATTGCTTCGGGGTCTTCCACACATGCTAACCAAAATACACACTACCAAAATTTGACGCTTCCAAGCCTGTTTAAAGCCAGTTTTGAAAGCAATAAATTGTACTCTAATTGAATTTCACCGAGTCGAGAATCCTGCAAGTTAGTTTGTGCTGTCAGTAATTCCAAATTTGTAATCACTCCACCTTTATACCTAGCGTTGGCAAGATTCAGCGCTTCCTCTGCTTGTGCTACTTGTAACTTGTAATTTTGCAGCTTTTGCTCCGTAGAAGAAATATCGCTTTGCGCCTGCAAGATATCCTTATTCAAGGAAAGTTTTTGCGATTCGAGTGAATAAGTGTTTGCCTGTAGGTTGATCTTTGCAATTTTTGTCTGATAGTTTGGTCGCACCGCACTAAATATTGGAACATTCAGCCCTACCCCTAAATTATAGTTAAACAGCAGTTTGTTTACATCGGGCACAAAACCATTTTTATAGCCTACTGTAGCATTGGCAACCACACTGGGCAACCATCCGCGTTTGGCAATTTTAATGTCCCAAGCCGCTCCGGTCAGTTTATCCTGTATCAGTTTTATGTCAAGGTTATTATCGGGATTCACTTCATTGGCTGCAAAAACTTTATCATCTATTTGTTTGGTGTGGATGTAATCAAAGGTAGAGTCTCCGGTCATCATATTTAACAGTTGGTATTGCTTGTGAAGCAAGGTTTGTAAATCTACCAAACGGTTACTCGCAATATTTTTGCGCACCTGCGTACTGAGCAAATCATATTTGAGAGCATCGCCATTTTTTAATTTGGCACTGATAAAGTTTTCATTTGAATCGAGCAGATTAATTTGTTCTTGCTGCACTTCCAAACTTTTGTTCAGAAAAACTATTCCAAAATAAACCTGCGCTACCTCATAGGCCAATAGGTTAGTGGAATTCTCAAGATTGTCTTTTGCGGAAACGATGTCACTTTTGGATTTATTGACTGAAGCCTGTGTTCTTCCAAAATCATAAATGGGTTGTGTGAGTGCCAGCCTGAAGTCGTAATTGTTTTCGGGGAAGAAGGAAAACTCTTCTAACTGACCGTTGATGGGGAAGGCGATAGACGGAGTCGGTTTGCCATACCGATAGGAGGCTTCCCCGCTGAGGATAGGCATATACAAGCTGTTGGCCAAATCCTTTTTCACCTGACTCAACTTTACATACTCATTCCCTTCTTTTAGTTTGGGATAATTAGTTACCGCCTGATGAATTAGGTCTGACAGTTGAGAAGGCACTGTGGGCGATTGTCCGCATAAAGACTGCACCACCGGTAGAAGCACTGCTAAGAACAGCCCCCCTCTTTTTATTTTTCTATTCATTCTCATATTCCAATTATTTAGTGAGCTGCCTCTGCGGCTACTTTCTGCGCAGCGGCTGTCAACGTTTTATCTTTTAGAAAAAATATGAAAGGAAATACTGCCAGCACCACTACCACCGAAAACAAAAACGCATCGGCATAAGTGAGTAAGTAGGCTTGTTTCATAACATTCAAATCCATCAGTTGATACGCCTGTTGCTGTGCCATGGCTGGCACTGCGACTTTTGACATAAGGCCATGAACTATCGAAGTGTTTTTATCTAAAAAGTTCAATGAATCAGTGGTGATGTTGCTGATGAGGTCGTTTCGGTGAATGGCAAAGCGTTGTGATACGAAATAATTGATAATCGCAATGCCGAAAGCACCGCCCAACTGGCGCATCATATTGTTGAGCGCTACTCCCTGAGGTATATCGCGCGGATGAAGGCCTACTACTGCTTGGTTAGTGAGGGTAACGGCCATCATGGAAATGCCGGCAGTGCGCACCATCAAAGGCAGGAAGAAGTCGTCCATCCCCACATTGATGTTGGTGCGATTGTAAAGCATCACTCCGTAAACCATCACCAGAATAAATCCTCCGATAATAAAGAGCTTGGGCGAATCTCCGGCTTGTAATCGCTTGCCGACTATGGGCATCACAATCAAAGAAGCCAACGCGCTTGGCATCAGCGACATGCCCACCATAGTGGGAGTGTAGCCCAATACGCGCTGTAGTAAAAGGGGGTAGATAAAGATGGAGGTGAACAGAGCAAATCCGGAAATGAAAGTGAGGATAGTGGTGAGGGTAAGGTTGGGGTCTTTCAGCAAACGCAGATTCACCACGGGGTGCTCCTGCTTTAATTCCCACCAAATAAACGAAACGATGCCCACCACCGCGCTGATCGCTAAAATCCGAATGCCTCCATCTTCCAACCAATCTTTGGCCTCGCCTCTTTCTAATACATATTGCAACGAGCCAATCCCGATGACCAAGAGCAGAATTCCGGTCCAGTCTATTACGGGTTTTCCACTGTGATGCACCGAATCATCAATAAATGAATAGGTAAGAAAGGCCGCTAAAATGCCAAAGGGGATATTGATATTGAAGATGAGCGGCCATGAATAATGGTCAATAATTAAGCCGCCTAAGGTAGGGCCGAGTGTAGGCCCCATTACAATTCCCATTCCGAATACCGCAGAGGCCGTTCCTCTTTGATCTATCGGAAAGGTATCGAATAAAATAGCTTGAGAAGTGGATAAAAGCGCCCCTCCTCCAATGCCCTGTACAAAGCGCCACAGCACCAACTCCCAAAGGGTGGAAGAGTTGCCACACATAAAAGAAGCGGCTGTAAAGATGAGGATAGAATAGAGATAGTAATTCTTTCGCCCGAAGTATTGCGAAAGAAATCCCGTCATGGGAATGATGATAACATTTGCAATGGCATAGGCGGTAATCACCCAACTCACATCTTCGATAGTTGCTCCCAAGTTTCCTGCCATTTCCGTCAGGGCCACATTCACAATAGAGGTATCAATCAACTCCATGATGGCAGCCGAGATGGTGGTAAAGACAATAATGATTTTTGCAAATCTCTTAATGCCCATCGCTTAGTATTTTACAGATACATCGAGGCTCATGCCTGCGCGAAGCTTATCCTTTACCGCAGCCAGATCTTCTATCTCTACTTTTACCGGAATCCGCTGGGTAACTTTTACAAAATTTCCGGTGGCATTGTCGGGAGGGAGCAAGGAAAACTTGGCCCCTGTTGCATCTGAAAACGAAACGATTTTCCCTTTTATCTTTAAGTCGGGATAGGCATCGAGGGTGAGAATGGCTTCTTTCCCTACTCCCAAATGCTCTAACTGTGTTTCTTTGAAATTGGCAACTACCCAAAAATCTTCATCATTCACCACCGTAAATAGGGGAGTGCCGGCCTGCACAAACTGCCCTACATCAATGTTGCGCTTTCCAATTTTTCCATCGCTGGTAGAATAAATTTTTGTGTAGCTCAGTTTTAACTGCTGTTGCTCTACTCCGGCTTTCTTTACTTCAATAATTGCCTGTGCTTTTTTCAACTGTGCGTCCGCCACCGCGATTCTCGATTGCGCTACCTTTACTTCATCTGCCGTAGCCTCATACTGCCGGCTCACAATGTCCAAATTTGCTTTTGAGTCCTCCAATTGTTTTTGGGTGATGGCAGCATCCTTATAAAGAGAAAGGTCTCGTTGATAATCCTGCTGGGCTTTGTCTTTTTTAGCAGCAATCACCTCCGAGTTAGATTTGGCAGAAGTAACGGTTGCCTGTGCATTGCTGAGAGAAGCGCGAGCATTTTCAACATCTGTTTCGGCTTGCAGCAAATCGGCTTTCATTTGTGCTAATTCTAAAGCGTATTCTGAATCATCAATCACAGCCAACAGCGAATCTTTTTTTACGATAGAATAGTCCTCTACATTCAGCGTTTGAATGTATCCCGATACGCGAGATAAAATCGGCACCATCCGTGCCTCTACCTGAGCATTGTCGGTGCTTTCGTGATGTAGGGCATGCCATACCTTTATCCCACCTACATATAACCCTATGATGGCTACTATTATTAGCAGAATGCGCACCACCAGGGTGCGAGGTGTCATTTTTGTTTTTATCGGAGTACTCATGATCGCTGTTTTAAAATCGGGTGCAATAGTAAACCAAGTTGACTAAATAGTCAAGAGGGTTGACTAAATATTTTATTGTTAAGTTCGCCCCCTGAATCTTCGTAGTAGTTTAAGTGGTAAGGGATGTTGGATAAAAAGACACAGGCTCGCTTAGAGCAATACATGGCATCGCGAAAGCGGAATATGGCTCGCCTCATTTATATTCTGAACCGATATTTTAATGAGTGGGCACAGAAAAAATGGAAGGAAGACGGCTGGGAAGATATTCGCCCTGAGCAACTGCGGCTGATCAGTATTATCAGCTTAGAGCCGGTGAATATTAATGAACTGTCGAAGCGTGCACGTGTATCAAAGCAGGCCATGAGTAAGATGGTGAGCGACCTGATTTCAAAAGGATTTATTGAATACGATACCGACCCCAAAGATTCGCGGTCTAAAATTATTTCTATTACGAAGGCAGGAGTAGAGTTTATGGATTACTTCCTTGGTTGCTCGCGGATATTGGAGAAGAATTTTGAAGAGAAGATAGGAGTAAAGAAGACGCAGCAACTGATCGCCATTCTTTCGGAGCTTACCGAAGAAATAATGGAATGTGAGCGAAAGGAATTAGAAGAGAAGTAATCCACGCAAGAATAGAAGGCTTTGAGAGACCTCTGTTGCCTGTTTTCTATTTTCTGTTTAGGGGGGTACATGACTTTGTATTTCATGCGAACAAATGAAATTTTCAATCCGACACTATTTTCCAGAATCTAAAAATCATCTAACTCTTAAGGAATGGCTGCTTAAACTTGAAGAAAATCAGGTAACTGCCAAAAAGCAGCAAATCAATTGTAGCTCCGCGCAGAATCGAACTGCGATCAACGGTTCCGGAAACCATCGTTTTATCCATTAAACTACGGAGCCTCGTCAAATAATTGGCGGCAAATCAAATGAAAATTATTTGGTTCGGAATGATGCCCCTCAAAAAAATCCTGTCTTCATAGACAGATTTATGATTGGAGGCACTACTCAAAACGATCATTCTCCCACTACCAGTTTGCAGTAACGGGGGCTGTTTCCCGCACGGAAACTAACTAAGTAAAATCCCCCAGGCAGATCGGCAATATCTACGGAGGTTCGCTGAGCGAGGCCATCGCAACTAACCGTTTTGAGCAAACGCCCATTGATATCGGTAAAGGTGATGGAAGCCTTGTTGGCATCGGAGGTATTCCATTCCACCATTAAGTGGTCGTGTGCGGGGTTGGGGTAAATGCGAAAACCGCCATCGGCTAAAGGAATTTCGGGTACATCCGTAGGGCTGTGAAAACTGTCGAAACTGATATTATCTATGTAAGCCACTGAATTGCCATGAGGAATAAATTCGATAGCTGTAGTGATAGCCAACTGAGCACTATCGGGAATATCAGCGGTAGAGTAGTTGATATCCGCACTGATGCCCGTGTAGTTGGGGACTGCGGTATCTATACTTACGGTGGCAGAACCTATCGCCTGTCCTTGTTTAAACAGCATCAGTCTTAACTGAAATGTATCATTATTGACGGGGAGAAACTTGAGATAAAAATGAATAGATTGATGCCTCCCCGCTACCGGAAAGGCAGGTATATCCTGCAACTCCATGGAGTTTCCAACGAACATAAACCCTGCTTTTTGCAGCGCAACATTATTTTGAAGGCGCACAGCCGAAAGGCCGGTTACCCGATCGCTTACCTGCGCTACATTCATATTCAAAATGGGACCGTCAAAAGCGGAGATGAACCACCCCTCCGGATAACTGAAAGAGTTAAACTCCCAATTTTCGAAATCACTATTGGGAAGTGTATCGGCAGGAGCCGCACCCGGAAGTTGAAGATCATCTATTATTAAAGTACTGGCCGGGTTGCCATCATTCCCCATGCCGTTGGAACTTAATGCTAAAAAGATGAGTGTGTCGGGGGTATAAACAGCAGAATAATGAAGCGGATAGCTCAGACGTACGAAATTGCCGTTGCTATTGCCGGTAATCGGTAATATCATCAAATCCTTTACTTGCTCGTTTAGTTTAAAAACTAATCCAAAGAAACCGGTATCCCCGGGAACGATGTCATATTTCGCGAAGCAAACAAAACTATCGGGTTGTGAATGAAAGGGAATTCCTCCACCGGTAACAAATTCATCGCCTACCGTCCCTAAGTGAATAACTCCTGAATGGGAAGAAATATTCCCCGATAACTGTACTGCATTCGTCCCATTGTAAGAAGGCACTTTTTCAGTGTGCCCCAAAGCCTCCCATCCGTGAGGCACATCATTGGTTAAGGTGTCCCAAATTTCAAAATCGCAGTTAGTCACCTCGCAATCGGCTGTATAAAATTGTTTTATCTCTCCGGCACTATAGCCACCTTCGTTAGAAGCTACCAACCGATAGTAATAAAAGGTATTGGGCACAAGTCCCGAAAGTGTATCGCTCACGGTAAATACCCCATTACCCGAAACTGTATCAGGGGTAGCCGCTACGGTATTCTCAAGCTGTGTAGTAATACCATATTGAAATTCTGCGGTAGCTGTTGCGTCAAAAACTTCAACGGTGCCATTCAACCTTGTGCTGGTAGTGGTGGTTATATCTGCCGGCAAAGTGGTGGCTACAGGAGCAGCAGGCAAGGAGTCGGCATAGGTAATTTCCATTCCGTCCTTTCCCACTATTACTCCAAAACCGGTATTAAAAAAGCTAACGGCATTCAGATACATGGAGTCATTGAGCAAATGAGCGGGAACGTTAGCCAGCGCCCAGGTATCACCGGCATCTGTGCTTTTAAGCACTGTGCCGCCATTGCCTACCGCATAGCCAATTGAGGCATCTGCAAAGTCTATCCCGTTTAACATCGGGCCGACATTGTCCGCTATTATATTCCAGTTGCTGCCGCCATCGGTGGTTTTTAATATGGTTTGAATGGAATCATTGCTCAAGTGACCTCCGACAATCAATCCAGTGTCTGTATTCATAAAATAGAGCGAGCGATAATCCCGTGAGGAGAGATTGCCCGGGAGGGGGATAGGATTCCAGAGGCTGCCCCCATCTGTGGTTTTTAGCACGATTCCATGATCACCCACAGCATACCCGTGGTTAGCATCTGTAAAGAAAACAGCGCGCAGCCAGTAGCCTAAGTTGTCTGATTGAATGCTCCAGTTATTGCCTCCGTCTATAGTCTTCAAATAGTTTGAATAGAATCCGCAGCAGGCCATCCACCCACTATATAGCCAACGCTATCATTTACAAAAAAGACCCCATTGAAATGCCTGCTATAAGTATTGCCGGGTGGAGTTATTGGGGTCCAACTATTAGCACCATCAATAGTTTTAATAATTGTACCGTCATACCCCCACGGCCATCCCCTTTAATGTATCGGTAAAATAGACAGAGCGAATCCATGCTTTTACTACATCGAGATTTATATTCCAGTTGGCTCCTCGGTCGGTAGTCATAAACACTGAGCGGATAGAGTCGTTGATTTCGCGGCCTCCTCCAATAGCTGCATGGTATTTATCTATCACCTGTACCGAATTAGCATCACGACCGTAAGGAACATACCCGGAGGTCCATTGAGCCTGTGTGGATACCGAAAAAAATATAGCCAGCACTAAGAAGCAGTAAAGGGATATTTGTTTTCTCATAGGAATATTTTTGAGATGGATGAGTGCTAATGTAATACAAGTGAGGCTAAAGCTGATGAGTTTCATGCCTCATCGTTTTCAACAATGCCCCCACAAGGACACAGGAATAAACAAGAGGGAACAGAGACTTATAATGGCCATTTTACATAATGGCGCCATTGAAATGTGGTTCAGATTTTTAAGTGAAAAAAAATGATCGTTAAAGAATAAATGGAATCACAGCCTTTCGCTCTTTCGGATAATCGGGAAACTGTGTGCGATACCATTTATGGTGATCTAAAGTGCGGGGAATTAAATTCACAACCGACCAGATAACAAAACTCCATCCCGGAAGTGCCCCAAATAAAATGGCATATCCCGTCCACTCTATTAACTCGCCAAAGTGATTGGGGCACGAGATAAATCGAAACAAAAACCCCTGTGGAATTTTGTAGCCTATTTCGCCCGGCTTTCGCAAAGCTATCAGCATGTTGTCGCTCTTTACATTGACAAAAACTCCGGCAGCAAATAGCAGCACTCCTATAAAGAACAGCGGAGATGTAAAAAAGCTATCCGGATAATTGCCCCCGATATTGCCGAGGTAATAACCCAATATAAAGGTGTTGCAGAAGTTGAAAAAGACCGCTGAACCGCAAATAAATAGGGGGATTTTTTTGCCCCGTGTGTGTGTGCGAAAAGGAAAAATGTAAGAGCGATAGATATAGTGCGCCATATACAAACCATACAGAAAATAACTCGCATAGGTTTTTTCTAAGCTCCCTGTCCAAAACCAAAAACTGATAAAGAGAGGAGCTACGCCTTCCTGTATCATCCAGCCTATTTGGTTCGAAACCAAAGGACCCCAGCCTTCGGTGAGGTGCCGACCATAAGGAGCTGTTTTTTTAAGTAATAAAGGAAATGTAGTTAGACCGATGGCAATCCAGAAATAGAGGAGGTAGTAATATATCTGAGGAGTCATGAGGGGGTATATCTTTATGATACCGGTAGAGAAAATATTTTGATTACTAGGTATCCAATTGATTAATGGTATTGTTTGTTCACTATCATTTAGTGCAAACTTAAAAGTTGCAGATCATCTCTTGTTTCTTTTCTCATGTATCTTACTTCTTGTGTCTTGCCTTTTGTTTCTATTTTATATCGTCAGCCCACCATCTACATTGATCACCGTTCCCGAAATAAAATCAGCTTCACGACCCGCCAGAAAAGCATAAGCATTGGCCACATCTTCGGGAGTTCCTAATCGCTTCAGCGGAACCTTGTCTTTCATCATTTCAATTACCTTTTCGGGAATTGTCTTAATCATATCTGTAGCTATAAAACCGGGGGCTACCGCATTTACGGTGATATGATGTTTGCCCAATTCGCGCGATAGCGTTTTGGTGAGCGCAATCACTCCGCCTTTAGCAGCAGCATAGTTGGCCTGCCCATAATTGCCGGAGATGCCTACAATAGAGGAGGTATTGATAATGCGACCATAGTGTTGCTGAATCATGTGCGGAGAAACGGCTTTGCAACAATTAAATACCCCGGTCAGGTTCACATTAATTACTTGCTGCCATTGGTCTTCCGTCATTTTTTGCAACGAAGCATCGCGGGTAATTCCTGCGTTATTTATCAGTACATCAATTTTATTGAATTGTTGGATAACTATTTCGGTGGCGCGCATCACCTCTTCCATCTTGGCAGTGTTCACTTTCACAAAGCGGGCAACAAAGCCCTCCTTCTGCATTAGCATTTCTAACTCCTTTCCCGGCACTTCACTCACATCCCATATTGCTACGGCTGCTCCTTCACGAGCAAATTTTTCTACAGCCGCTCTGCCAATTCCCGAAGCGCCACCGGTAATCACTACTACTTTATTTTCGAAACGCATAGTTTTTATTTTGCGAAAAATACTGATGAATAACTAAATCTCTTGTTTGAAGGGAAGCACAATAGGGCGATGAGTTGGAGTGACAAAAGCATAACGAGATGTTTGAAAATCAAGCAGCTCTTCATGTAAATAAGACAGAGTAGATTACTTCATGTTGTGAAACACCTGCTGCACATCTTCATCTTCTTCTAACCGCTCAATCAGTTTAATCACCTCCTCCGCCTCTTCATCGCTCAATCCTTCTTTATAGAAATCAGGTATTTTCTCGTACCCGGATTCAGTCACTTCAATGCCTTTTGCTTCGAGCGCTTTTGACAAGTTTCCGAAATCATTAAACTCCGCATAAGCAGTTACTAATCCTTCTTCTTCCTGTAAGTCAGAAAGGCCACCGTCTATTAATTCTAATTCCAGTTCTTCCAAATTCATATCTCCCAAATTGAATTTGAAAGTGGCGAGTTTCTTAAACATATATTCCACTGAGCCGCTGGTACCCATTGCGCCATTGCATTTATTGAAATGATTGCGGATGTTGGCAACCGTTCGAGTAGGGTTGTCAGTAGCGGTATCTACCACCACCGCTACACCATGCGCTCCGTAGCCTTCATAAGTTACCTCTTCGTAATCGGCTGTATCTTTTGAGGTAGCTCTTTTAATGGCAGCTTCCACACGATCTTTGGGCATGTTGGCCGCTTTAGCATTTTGTATGCAAGCGCGCAAGCGGGCATTTGTGTCAGGGTCGCCACCTCCGGCCTTTACAGCAATGGCAATATCTTTTCCAATACGGGTAAAAGCCTTTGCCATAGCTCCCCATCTTTTCATCTTTCTTTCTTTTCGATATTCAAACGCGCGACCCATGAGTTCAGGTTTTAGAGTAATTATAAATACGGTGTTGGTAGCGAAAATAAAATTTGCTTGGTAAATTCGGTGGATGGTAAAGTTCAAAACAACGATCCAAAAATTTGGCAGTAAGGGGGAGAAAACTGGTTGGACCTATATTCCGATAGAAGAAAAATTAGCACAACAGTTAAGTCCCGGCAATAAAAAATCATTTCGGGTAAAGGGGAAGTTGGACAATCACCTCATTTCACAAGCAGCTCTGATACCGATGGGCGATGGTGACTTTATTCTCCCGCTGAACGCGCAAATGCGCAAAGCTATCGCAAAGCAGAAAGGAGAGGAGTTGATGATTTACTTAGAAGCAGATGAAACCCCTTTTCAGTTTTCAAAAGATATGATGGCTTGTTTAGAAGATGTGCCGAAAGCATTGGCCGGGTTTAATAAACTATCCGGCTCGGAACAGAAGTATTTCAGCAATTGGATTGAAAGTGCCAAAACTGCGCCTACTAAAGTGAAGCGGATAGCACAAATGGTAGCCGCTATGCTGAAAGGCTATCGCTATGGAGAAATGATTCGCGCGTTGAAAGGCAAGGACAACCTCCCGTTGCGTTAATAAAAGGTGCAGAAAGCGTCAGCTGAAAAGTTACACCTAAGTAGAATAGCATTAGTGATGATGCAATATTACTTCTCACTCATTCTTTTTTGAGTAATACTTTTTGCAACACCACGGCTTGATTTAGCAATTCGTCTTTAGCGCCATACAACAGTGTAATGTGCTTTTCTTGTGCCATGTGCCTGATTCGTTTTAGTTCGGCTGACTGTTGCTTCAATTCCTTTTCGTAGCGCTGTTCAAACTCATTAAAACGCTCCGGTTGGTGGCCATACCATTTTCTAAGAGCAGCCGAAGGGGCTATATCTTTGTCCCATTCATCTATGTGCAACTCTTCTTTTTTGATACCTCTCGGCCATAGCCTATCCACGAGTATTCGATACCCATCGTTGGCAGAGGGAGCCTCATAAGCTCTTTTAATGGTGATGTTCAGCTTGGTTTTCATGGAACTCCTTTTCTAATTTGATTGCCTTTGGAAATAAAATGTTATTCTCTAAATGAATATGGAGGTGCAAATCCTGTTCAAATTCGTTGAGCAAGGCAAATGTGACCTTATAGGTATTACAGCCATCTTCTGGAGGAGTATAGTGATGACTTAACTCATCAATCCGTCTAAACCTCTCCCCTTCGATTTCGTGATCCTGCGTCATCATGTTGATCCGATTTTCTACGGTTCCGGTGGGAGGAGTGGTAAAGGATCCCCCCTCATTTTTCACTTTTACCATTTTACGGATAACCGGAAACAACATCAGCTCTTCTTTTTTCATGTGCGCGGCCAATTCTTGAGCGCATGCTTTAAATAGGTTTTCAATTTCAGCTAACTCAGGATGCCACCCTCCGTGAACCTGCACAATCTTTTCAAGGTAAGGGGTAATTTCCTTCGTCTTCATTTCCACATATCGGTGGTGTTTCTTTTCGATATAATCAGCCAGTAAATCTAAGGGCCACGATTGAAAATCGGTGGCTTTTGCTTCATTCGATGTAAGAATGCTCTCTAACTCGTTCACAACCGATTCGGGGTTTACCTTTTTCATTTCACAAGCCTCCTTGATACTCCGATCTCCTTGACAACAGAAATCTATATTGTATTTTTTAAACACTGATGCCGTGCGATAGTCCCTTGCTACCAATTCTCCAATGATTTGATTTTCTTGAACGCTCATAGTCAATTAGTTTTAGTTCATAGAGAAATGCCCCCTTTTGATTGGTTTACTATTTTAAAACACATCCGAGCAGTGGTGTTCTATAGGCAATAATCATAACAAGGGAGAGGAAGAATTGTTTCGGGAATGCTGAATCTTGGAGTGAAACATCTCTGCCATTCGCCCGCCTTGCCATTTAGCGCGTTCTGCATTTTTGCCGATGTAAAGTTCATCTACGGTTTCATAGAACAGTTTCAGCCATTGGTTAAAATGCTCCACTTCTATCGGCAATTTTGCATGGGGCAAAAACGGGCTGCCAAAATAGGTCTGCTCTTCCAATAAAACAGTTTGCCAGAAGCGATACATTTTTTCAAGATGTTGCGGCCAGCGATCTTGAATCACCCGATTAAAAATGTCTTTCAATATCGGGTCGCGCTGCACCTTTCCGTAAAAACTGTCCACCAATACTCGGATATCGTCCAAGCGCTCAATGTCTTTATGTGAATTCATAAGAGTGGCAAAAATGAGAAACTATTGGGAAGTGAGTATGTGATTCTTCCTTTGAGTTGGATTATTCGCAAACACTGTATGGCCAAAGAAAAAGCGGTTAGCTTCCTGCTAACCGCTTCAAAATAAATCTCCGCTATAAACTGTTATTTCATCACCGTCACCTTTTTCTTATACGTTGAAATGCCCTCGCGACTTTGTGCGATAACTTCCACTACATAAAGGCCATTGCTGATGTGACCCAACGGAATATTCAAATTTTGAAAACCGGATAATAGTTGAATCGGCTCATTCTGCCACACTTTCCTGCCGTTCAAATCTTGTACGTTTACTCGAATTTTTGCCGCTTGCTTCAGAGAGAACTCAAGATTAAAATTCCCCGTGTTTGGATTTGGATAAAGACGGAGTGCCAGAATATCATTCTCCCGATTGATCATGCCGGTGGAAAGAGTGTCGTAAGGCACATATACCGAGCCGTAGGCATTCACCGGCTTACACGTGAAGGTCAGCGCATCAATATTCATGGCGGCTCCCACCGGTGGCATTACTTCAAAGTAAGAACCATTCAAAAAAGAACCGTACAAAGCAGCCGGATCCAGTCCTCCGGTATAATCTTTAGCCGCGAAAGGATCCATTGCTGAAACACTGAATACTAAGCCCAGACCGTACCGTTGCTGCGATGAATCGTACAGCCACGCAAATTCAAATGCATCTATATCGGCATCATCACTTAATCCAAGGTGTATCAAGGGCACGATTACCGGGACAAGAGAATCGGGTTGAATGTATTGGTAAATAAAACCTCCCCGCAATGTATCGCCATGATGGAGGTAATGCGCTTCATGATCTACCGAAAAATACTGATAGCCGCAAGAAGCATTAGCGGATAGCATATCCAAGGCATCCACATCATCATTTGAATCAGGCGGAAAATAACTCAATGGGTCAGGAGCCAATAAAGGGCTAACTGCTTCTTCGTCTAAATAGGGAGAAGCACTTCCGAGATAAAAAGAGGTGCCGGGATAATTAGAAAGCGTAGCAGCCATCACCTCATCTCGTCCAAACGGAGTGCCTCGTAGATACACGGAGTCGGAGGGGGCGAAGGAAGAAGGAACGTTACAGTTCGCAGCACTGCTTAAATCAATGCCGCGATCCTCATCGGCTGAGAACAACATGTATTGCGGAGAGAAAATACAATCGGAATGGTAGGCCGCTATGGAGGGCTTCCCTAAACCGTAATTCGCCAGGTTGGAATAGAGGTCATAATCAATGCGGTCGGCTCCATCTAAATCGAAATTCAGTACCTGTTGCCAAGCCTGCATCGGTCCGGGGAAACAAGTGCCAGCCGGATTTCCGGGAGAAGGGTTCGGATCCATATTAAAAAGCAAGGAATCATCGAAATACGGAGCAGGGGATGTTCCACCTTTGACGTATAAATCTCCGGGATCCAAGTTTTCATCCCCTTCGGGCATCGGGTCACTGAATTCTTTATCGGAACCGATATCTACAGAATATAACAGGAGGTCGGCATCGCAGGAATCGTAAAGCGAAACCACACTGCCCGAAGTGCTGACCTCAATCACCACAAAGCCATAAAAATCGGCTGAGGCATCATCTTCTTTCGGGTCGTTCGGAAATTTAGCGGGAGGTTCAATGTGCGCTAGCGTTTTAGCCGCCACTTTTATCTCCAGCGAATCACCTGCTACCATATTCACGGTCTGTACAGAATCACCCGTGCGCTTTTGCGCAAATTTTGCACTTCCGCTAAGATTCATACTATTCCCAAATCCGGCTTGGTTAAACAAGTTAACGCTGGCATTCTGAATTTCCGCATAATCCTCATTTCCCGCTTCGGGTTCATTGGCAATGGAAGAATAATGCTTCCAATAGTAAGACACTTGCACCGGAGTTCCATCGGGTACACCGGTAATTCGCAACAGTATAGTGGAGTTAACTAACGAAGTATCGGTTGCAAACCAAGTTGGGCAATCAGGGTCGTAGCAGTCGTACTGTGTATTGCTGTGGCACCACCACTGCACCTTTACGGTGGCACTTCCGTTACCATCCACCAACATATTGCCCGTGCCCTGCGATGAAATTTTACAGTTGGGCAAGCCTCTCGAAATAAAAGTATAGGCTCCTCCCCATAACCAACTTTGTGCAGGTATGCTGTGGAGTTGTGTACCATTGTCTAATACATTTTCGGGCGGAAGGCAGTTCCCGACCGGGCTTCTTACAATAGAATTAGAATAACTACCCACATTGCTGTTTAACAAATCGGCATCCAGCCGAACTTGAGCAGTGGTATAATTGGAGATAGTGAACAATACAATAAAAACAATTACTGCTGCTCGATAATACGGCTGTAACATGGTTTTTGGTTTTAGTGTGCCTCCAAACTACTTATAAAGAGTAAGTCTGACGAATGTTATTTAAAATAATATATACTGCCATCAGAATAAGTTAATTGACCAGCTATCAGATAGCAAAAACATGAGGAATATCAGAGAAAGCGAACTTAATAATCAGCCAATTCTAAAAATAGCATAGCATCTTTGCCCTTGATAATATGCGCTTATTTCTTCCCTTGATTCTCTTTCTTGTTTGCGGCCTCCCTACAATAGCTGGGCAACCCTATGGTTTTGCGACCGAAACAGTAACCCCATCGCAGAAAGATACCGGCCACCTTCAACGGTTTGCCAAATTTCGCATTCATCACAAGCCTTATGTGGACAGTGCTACTAAAAGCATTGTATTGCGAAACGAACACTCCTCCTTTGCCCGCAAGATGTTGCGAGGCAGTGGCATGGTGTTTGGCTATGATGCTTTAGCACTGACCATTTTGTATGCTTCGCCTTCCTCTTTCAGCCACTGGTACAATATCAATTCAGCGAACTATCGAGCAAACATGAAAATTGCTTTCACCAAACCTCCGGTAGTAGATCACGACCCTTGGTACGTGAATTACGTTGGCCATCCTTATCAAGGATCCTGCACCTACAATGCCGTGCGCTCGCAACACGCTACGTTTTGGCAAGCAGGTTTGTTTGCGATTGGGCATTCACTTATTTGGGAATACCTTCTTGAATCGGGCAACGAAAGACCCAGCGTGCAGGACTTGATCGTCACTCCATTTGTAGGTAGCCTTTTGGGCGAGTTGATTCACCAGGCAACCATTCGTATGGCGCGGAATGGCTACACGTGGTACGAAGGAATTTTTGTGTCGGTGTTCAACCCCATGTTTGCAATAAACAACGGTTTCCGATTTGCGGGCAAGCCCGTTCGCAGAAAAGCACTTTAATTTTTTGTAAAGAATAATGTCAGAAGCCGGAAACAGGCGGAGAATCACCGGCAATGGTCTATTATTGCAGCCCAAATTAATACCCATGAGTTCGTTTAACAAAGAGCAGTTGCTGGAGGATATGAAAAACTGGCATAGTATGCTGAGAAAATATCAAATGCCAAACACTCGGAAGGCGGTGTTGCAATTAGCTAATAGCTTTACTTTTTACTTAGCCTTGTTGGCTTTGCAGTTTTATTTGTACGATAAATCTATCCTGCTTTCAGCGGCAGTGGCCATTTTGAACGGCTTTATTCTCGGGCGTATTTTTATTATCCAGCACGACTGTGGGCATCGCTCCTTTACCAAATATCAAACGCTGAATGATGTCATTGGCACTGTTTGTAGTATTTGCACCTTAATTCCCTACGAGTACTGGGCAAAGAATCACAACTTTCATCATGCACACAACGGCCAGTTAGAGTTTAGTGACATTGGAGATGTGGAATGCCTTTCCACCGAGCAATACGCACAACTTTCGTGGAAGAAAAAATTGCTGTATCGCATCTATCGCAATCCATTTTATCTATTCACTATTGGCGGGTTTATTTACGTGGTGGTGTATAATCGTTTTGCCTTTCTGAAATCAGAACCATTTAAAAAAGTGCGCAAGAATGTGACCCTCAGCAATGGACTGTTCTTTTTGGTATATGCCGGATTGGCTTATTTGCTGGGGCCGGGTCGTTTTCTGATTGTGCAATTTATTAACCTGCTTTTCTTTGGCACGTATGCGCTTTGGTTTTTTTATATACAACATCAGTATGAGCACATTTATAAAAGCAGCAAGGAGAACTGGAACTATGTAATTGCCGCTATGAAAGGTAGCACCTATTACAAACTTCCCCGACTGTTTCATTGGCTCACCGGCAATATTGGATATCATCATATTCATCACCTTAGTCCGGCCATTCCTAACTACAACTTGCCGAGGTGCCATCGCGAAAACCCTGTGTTTGAAAAGCATGCAAACAGCATCAACTTTTGGCAAAGTTTGAAAACCGTAAAGGCTAACTTGTGGGATGAGCAGCGCCAGAAAATGGTGTCGTTCAGTGAATACAAACGATGGAGGAAATCGTAATTTGCCGCTGCATGAAAGCATCGGCTCCATTCATTTCTAAAGCAACATTTTTTCGTTTTTCGTTTTTACTACTTTGCTGCACTACCATTTTTATTTCATCCGCAGCACCGGAGGATACACTTACGCGATATGCAAATCCCATCATTGGCACTAAGGGGGTGTGGCTCTATGGCAGAACTACTCCTTTTGTAACCCCACCATTCGGGATGACCCACTGGACTGCCTGCACGAGGAATGGCCACCTTGGAGGGGCGGTTTATAACTACTACGATTCAAAAATCATCGGCTTTCGCGCCAGCCATAAGCCCGCTATGTGGATGGGCGACTACGGTTATGTTACGCTGAAACCCGCAATGGGAGAAGCCTCTCTTTCGCTGCGGAAAAAGAAACTTTCTTTTCGTCACAAGAATGAAGTAGCAAGACCCTATTCCTATTCGGTGATATTGCGCCAAAACAATAACCGGATTACAACAGACCTCACTTCCACATCGCGCTGCGGAATACTTCGCTTTACTTTTGAGGGCAAAGAGCAGCCCTTGGTTTTTGTAGAAGCCAGCCAACAATTCGGTTTTGATGGATGGATAAAAATAGACACCGCTCGTCACGAAATTATTGGATGGAACAGCGACCGCCACAGCGCGCATCTGGGACCTCCCTTACCCAATTTCAAAGGCTATTTTGTGATTCAATTCAGCGAGCCGTTTGCCGCGTGGGGCGTGTGGAGTGGTGATACCATGCTGGCGGGAAAGTGGCAGCAACAATCGAATAAATGTGGAGCATGGGTTAGTTTTCGCAATGGCACCCATATAGTGCAGGCGACTACCGCTACTTCCTTTATCAGCATCGAGCAAGCACGCGAAAATGCGCAACGCGAAGTGGCCGGCAAAACTTTGGAGCAGGTGGAACGCGATACCAAAGCAGAGTGGAACAATTACTTGAGCCGTATTCAGATGGACAGTGCGACCCAAAAGCAAAAGGAAGTTTTTTATTCCGCCATGTATCATACACTTTTATTTCCCCGGCAATTTTCCGAATATGGCCATTACTATAGTGCGTTTGATGACAAGATTCACAACGGTGTTTCATACAACGATTATTCGCTGTGGGATACTTACCGGGCCGAGCATCCGCTTTTGATTCTTACTGCCCCCGAACAGGTGCCGGGAATGGTGCAATCGCTGGTACAGATGTATGAAGAAGGCGGCTACATGCCCAAGTGGCCCAACCCCACTTACACCGGAATTATGATTGGCACCCATGCCGATGCCGTGATTGCCGATGCTGTGGTGAAAGGGGTAAAAGGATTCGATTTGCAAAAAGCATATCAGGCATGTAGGAAAGATGCGATGGTGCCTTCGGAAGGGGATAGCCTAAAGCGCTGGGCCGACCGCGCCCCGTGGAGCAGCCCCGAAACTCGTGCGGGATTGAGTTGGTATATGAAGCTCGGTTTTGTGCCGGCTGATAAAACCAATGAATCGGTTTCGAATACACTTGAAGGTGCGTACGATGATTTTTGCGTGGCGCAGGTGGCGAAGGCTGCCGGGCATTTAGAGGACTATAAATTGCTGCTGCAACGAAGCAAAAATTATGTAAACGTTTACAACACCGCTACCGGCAGAATGGCTCCGCGGAACGCTGATAGCACTTGGGCAAAAAATCGCAGGACGGGCTTTACGGAAGGCAGTCCCTGGACGTACCTTTTTGCCGTGCAGCAAGATATTCCCGGATTGATACAACTGATGGGTGGAAAGGAAACTTTTATCCGTAAGCTGAATATGAATTTCCGCTGCTGGCGCTATTGGCACGAGAACGAGCCGGGGCATCACTACACTTATTTGTACGACTATGCCGGTGAGCCGTGGAAAACACAGAAGATGGTAGCGAAATACCGCAGCCTAAAATACCACAACACCCCTCACGGCCTCACCGGTGATGATGACTGCGGACAAATGAGTGCCTGGTATATTTTCAGTGCGCTTGGTTTTTATCCCGTGACTCCGGGCACCGATGTTTATGCTATCGGCACTCCTGAATTTCCCAAAGCCACTATTTATTTTGATCCGAAAAACAGGGAGGAGAAATTTGAAATTATTGCCAATCATGTTTCGCGCAGAAACAAATACATACAATCTGTTTCGCTGAACGGAAAAAAATTAGAAGAACCCTTTCTGCATCATGCAGATATTATAAGCGGAGGAAAATTGGAATTTGAAATGGGAGCAAAGCCGAAGAAGGGTTGGTAGTGTTGCTACGACTGCTATTGCTTCCAACTGATTTAAATCAGCTAATTGCATTTTGTAATGCTTATCTTTGCAGCCGTGAAGCGCATTTTCGCCATTTCTCTTTTATGTATTACTCTGTTCTCGCAAACAGAATTTTATCAGTTTTTGAAACTGCCGATATTGTTTAAGCATTTTACAGAACACCGCGCTAATAACCACAGCATCTCTTTTGCAGAATTTTTGGTCATCCATTATGTCAATCCTGATCAAAACGATGCTGACCACGACCGTGATAAGCAGTTGCCTTTCAAATCGAATGATTGCATACAAAGTTCTTTACTCACAGTTTTTATTCCGGCTAATTACAGCATTGAGATAACGGCACCTGCTGTTCTTTCGATTCAACCCGCTCCTGCTATGGCAGACTGGGTTCCCTCCATTCACGTAGCCGACATTTGGCAACCGCCAAGAATTTCTTAATCGTTTCTCACTTTTTCATGTGAAGGGGCAACGGATATTTTCGGTTGTGCAGTAGCATGCGTTGAATTATTTTTTACGATTAAGCAAATTTATTATGCTCGAAAAAATCATTGGATTTTCAATCCACAATAAATTAATCATTGGCATTTTTACGCTGGCACTGGTGGCATGGGGAGGTTACAGTGTTACCCAACTGCCAATAGATGCGGTACCTGACATCACTGATAATCAGGTACAGGTAATTACAGTAACCCCATCGCTGGGCGCACCGGATGTAGAGCGGCTCATCACTTTCCCTATTGAACAAGCCAACAGCAATATTCCGGGACTGAAAAAAATAAGAAGCTTTTCTCGTTTCGGTTTATCGCTCGTTACCATCGTGTTTAATGATGATGTAGATATTTACTGGGCGCGCCAGCAAGTAAATGAGCGGTTGCAGCAAGTGCAGACCGAAATTCCTGCTGGTATGGGAGTGCCTTCGATGGCACCGGTTACTACCGGACTGGGAGAAATTTATCAGTATGTGGTAAAAACCAAGCCCGGCTATCAAGATAAATATTCTGTTACCGATTTAAGAACCATTCAGGATTGGGTGGTGCGAAGACAGTTGCTCGGCACCAAGGGCGTAGCCGATGTTTCCAGCTTTGGCGGCTTGCTGAAACAATATGAAGTAGCGGTAAGTCCGGCAAAGCTGAAATCAATGAACGTGACTATGAACGAGGTGTTTACTGCCTTAGAAAATAATAATCAAAATACCGGTGGCGCTTACATTGAAAAAGGGCCTACGGTGCTTTATATCCGCAGCGAAGGTTTGGCGGGAACCATTTCTGACATTGAAAACATGCTAGTGAAAACAACGGCATCAGGTATGCCGGTAATGATTCGCGATGTGGGAACCGTGCAAATAGGTGCCGCTACTCGCTATGGGGCTATGTGCTACAATAATGAAGGGGAAGTAGCCGGTGCGGTGGTGATGATGCTGAAAGGAGAGAACTCCTCAAAGGTTATCAAAGAGGTGAAAGAGAAAATTGCGGAGATTCAAAAATCACTTCCCGAAGGAATTGAAATTGAGCCTTTCCTCGATCGCACTAAAATGGTAAATAATGCGATCGGTACCGTAGAAACCAATCTGATGGAAGGAGCACTGATTGTGCTTTTTGTGCTGGTGTTTTTCCTGGCAAATATCAGAGCGGGTTTGCTGGTGGCTTCGCTCATTCCTTTGTCTATGCTGTTTGCAGTGGTGATGATGAATTTTTTCGGAGTGGGCGGCAACCTGATGAGCTTGGGAGCGATTGACTTTGGTTTAATTGTAGATGGCGCGGTGATTATTGTAGAAGCCGTGATGCACCAACTGACCCATAGCAAGTTCTTTCAAAACACTTTGCAACTCACGCAAAAGGAAATGGATGAAGAAGTGCAACATTCCTCTTCACGTATTATGAACTCGGCTGTGTTCGGGCAAATTATTATTCTGATTGTGTACTTACCCATTCTTTCCCTATCGGGCATCGAAGGGAAAATGTTTAAGCCAATGGCACAAACAGTTTCCTTCGCCATACTCGGAGCATTTATTCTTTCGCTCACTTATGTGCCGATGATGAGTGCATTGTTTTTGAGCAAGAAAATCAAGCATAAGAAAACTATTTCAGACCGTTTGATGAATACGCTCGAAAAGTGGTATCAACATCTGCTGGAGCGCGTGCTTAATTTCCCCAAAACTGTAGTGGCAACTGCTCTACTTATATTCATTGCTTCTGCTTTGCTGATGTCAACGCTCGGGGGTGAATTTATTCCTGAATTAGAGGAAGGTGATTTTGCGGTGGATACCCGAGTACTTACCGGTAGCAGCTTAACCACCACTATTGCTTCTACCCAGCAGGCAGCAAATATTCTGCTCCAACAATTTCCCGAAGTTCAAAAAGTAGTTACCAAAATAGGCAGTGGAGAAATACCTACCGATCCAATGCCTATGGAAGCTGCCGATATGATGGTGATTTTGAAACCGAAGAAGGAGTGGACTTCTGCCAAAACATTCGATGAACTGGCAGAGAAAATGGGGAGAGCGGTAGAAGATGTTCCGGGCATTACCACCGGATTTCAATTCCCTGTGCAGATGCGTTTTAATGAGTTAATGACAGGAGCCAGACAAGATGTGGTGTGTAAAATTTTTGGGGAAGATTTAGATACACTTGCTGCTTATGCCGAAAAACTGGGCGCTGTAATTTCACCGGTAGAAGGAGCGAAGGATTTATATGTAGAACCGATTACCGGTATGCCGCAAATTGTAGTGAACTACAATCGTGCGTCCATTGCTAAATATGGCTTAAATGTGAATGATGTAAACCGTACCCTTAATGCTGCTTTTGCAGGGCAAGTTGCCGGGTTGGTTTATGAGGGGGAGAAGCATTTTGATTTGGTGGTGCGCGTGCAGGATAATTTGCGGAAAAATCTAAGCGATGTGCAGGATCTTTTAATTGCCACAGCTTCGGGGGCACAGGTTCCTTTAAACCAATTAGCAGAGGTAACTATTGTCAACGGGCCGAACCAGATTCAACGGGAGGATACCAGAAGGAGAATCATTGTTGGGTTTAATGTGCGGGGACGCGATGTGCAGAGTGTGGTAGAGGAATTGCAGAAAATAGTAGAAACACAAATAAAGTTACCGGTCGGCTATTCCATTACCTATGGAGGTTCGTTCGAAAACCTGACGGAAGCAAAGCAACGGTTAGAAATCGCTTTGCCGGTCGCGCTGTTACTCATCTTCCTACTGCTTTATTTTGCTTTTAATTCTATCGGAGAAGGGATTCTGATTTTTACAGCTATTCCACTTTCCGCTGTAGGCGGTATTGTGGCTTTGTGGCTGCGCGATATGTCGTTCAGTATTTCAGCAGGAATTGGTTTTATTGCCTTGTTTGGCGTAGCCGTGCTCAATGGCATTGTGCTGATTGCGGAATTTAATCGTTTGCGCGATGAAGGCTGGAAAGACGTTCGCAAAATAGTGATACAGGGCACCAAAATTCGTTTGCGCTCTGTATTGATGACTGCGCTGGCTCCTTCGCTGGGCTTCATCCCAATGGCATTTAGTACCGGTGCGGGTGCCGAAGTGCAACGCCCACTCGCCACCGTAGTTATTGGAGGAATTGTGAGTGCCACTTTACTTACGTTGCTTGTTCTTCCGGTATTGTATGTGGCATTCATGAAAATTAAAGCAAAGCAGGAAGCGAAAGGCAATCCGAGCGATGTTCATTTGAATATTCCACCGCTTGCTTCGGTGCTGTTATTGTTTTTGGGATTAAGTGTTTCAAGCATTGCGTATTCTCAGAACACTATCTCGCTTCAGCAGGCCATAGATTCTTCAATGAAGCAAAACCTGTCGGTGCAAACTTCTATACTCAAAACGAAATCAGCCAAGAAATTAGAAGGCAGTGCTTGGGATATTCCTTTCACCAATGCTTCTTTCGAATACGGCCAAATGAACAGCCTCCTGAACGATAGTCGTTTTGGTATTTCGCAGAGCATTTCATTTCCGCTGGTGTATGTTAGGCAAAAACAGGTGTATGCTTCGCAAACAGAAAGCAATGCACTGAGCGAAAAACTAATTCGCCAAACCTTGCAAAGGCAAATTACTTCTGTTTACTACGAGATGCTTTTACTGAACGAGAGGAAAAAACTTTTGCAACAAGCGGATAGCCTCTTCGCTGCTTTTCTGCAAAAGCAAGAACAACGGTTTGCGGTAGGAGATGCGAATATTTTAGAAAAAACAGCAGCCGAATCGCAGCGAATGCAGGTGGCTAACCAAGTAGAACAAGTGAGAGCAGATTACAAATCTCTTCAAGTCTATTTGAGTCGCTTGATGAATACAAACGCCTTATACGACCCTGCAAATATTACCGTAAAAATGGAAGTGACTACTTTGCCCGACTCCTCCTCTCTTAGTAGTTTACCCTATTTGAAATGGAAAAAGCAAGAGGAGGAAATAGCGCGAAAAGAATGGCAATTAAGTCGTGCTCGCTTATCGCCTCAACTGAGTGTGGGGTATAACAACCAGTCTATTCGCGGTGGCATGGATGTAAACGGCACGGAAATATTCTATACCGGATCAAAACGTTTTTCATCGGTGATCGCAGGGTTGAATATTCCTTTGTTTTTTAACGCGGCTCATGCGCGAAATGCTTCTTCAAAAATTAATTATGACAGGATGAAGAACGATTATGCCGATGCGCTGCAAAAGCAGCAAACAGAGCTGCAACAACTTATAATCAACATTGAAAAGAGCAAACAACAGTTGCAATACTTTGAGTCGGGTGCTTTAAAGCAATCGAAAGTTTTATCCGACAACGCCACCTTGCAATACAACAGCGGGGCCATCAGTTATCTCGAATGGCTGATGCTGGTTCATCAGTCTATCGGTATTCAATCCGATTATCTGAATGCCATTGGTGAGTGGAACAAAAACATTATTGAGCTTCATTCTTATTCAAACCAGTAAAAAAAAAATCATGAAAAATATACTCATCATCATCATTGCACTTTCACTTTTCAGTTGCGGACACGAAACCGCTCCAAAAGAAACTGCGAGTGAACCCGTCACCGAAACTTTAGTAACGCTGACAGAAGCACAAATTAAGAATGCGGGCATTCAGACCGGTAAGCCCGAAATGAAAACCATCCACGCTCTGCTGAAAGTGAACGGAGTGGTAGATGTGCCACCTCAAAATTTGATCTCTGTCAGTTTTCCTTTGGGTGGATTTTTGAAAAGCACAGCGCTGCTACCCGGAATGAAAATTTCGAAAGGACAAGCAATTGCTGTAATGGAAAACGAGTCGTTTATTCAACTCGAACAGGATTATCTGATAGCGAAGTCGAAGTTAGAGTTTTTGCAAAAGGAATTTGATCGCCAACAGTTGCTGAACGAAACGAAGAGTACCAGCGATAAAGCATTTGAACAAACGCAAAGTGAGTATCGCGCACAAAAAATCACAGTCAGCAGCTTGCGCGAAAAACTATTATTGATTGGTGTGAATCCCGATAAACTGAACGAAAATAACATCAGTCGTACTGTGAATATTTCGTCTCCTATCAATGGGTACGTTTCTGCTGTGAATGTGAATGTAGGTAAGTACGTGAATCCTACTGATGTGCTTTTCGAGTTGGTGAATCCTTCTGATCTTCACCTTGCACTTACTGTTTTTGAAAAGGATTTAGCCTCGGTTCAGCCCGGTCAAAATGTAAAAGCGAGTTTATCTAACAAGCCCTCCGAAATTTTTGACGCTAAAATAATTCTAGTAGGGAAGAAATTAGATGATAGCAGAAGCGCATTGGTGCATTGCCATTTTATAAATGCTAACCACAATTTATTGCCGGGTATGTTTCTGAATGCAGAGATAGAAGTGACAAATAAAGCGGCTATCACGGTGCCCGAAGAAGCCGTAGTACAGATGGGCGATAAGCAATTTGTATTCTTAGATAAAGGCCAAAACCGGTTTGAGATGAGTGAAGTAAAAACAGGTATGGTGGGGGAAGGATTGATTCAAATCAGTTCGGATGAAGCAGATTTGTTGAATCAACTTGTGATTACCAAAAATGCTTACGCTGCGCTAATGAAATTGAGCAATAAAGCGGAATGATTTAAAGATACGCAGAGAAAAGTGTCACTCTAAAGTGATTGGTTGTAAACGTGCTACAACCAGTCAGTCTCATTTAGTTGTGTATTTTTTTCATTGCCGTCTGCTTTAGCCTACGGCAATGATTAAGAAGAATACTTTCTGCCCCATGCCGATATTATCAACGGAGGAACGATTGAATTTGAAATGGGAGCAAAGCCGAAGAAGAGTTGGTGAATTATTTACTGCTGGCAGCTATCCTCTGTCAAAATATTTCGGGCAACCTTGCGAGTCTTCACTTCAACAAAAATCGAATTGCTTTTTAATTAGCAGTTATATTCCGCAGCCGTTAAAAATTTATTACGCAGTTACTCGCCTTACCGGTTAAAGGCATAGCTTAAAGAGAGCACCATATTTCTTCCCGGACGAGAAATGTTTCCCCAATCTAAATGCTCGCGATAGTTTTTATCTAACACATTTTCTACCGCAAAATTTATACTTAGAAAGTGGGTGTTAAGATTCAGTTTGTAGCCGGTGCGCAAATGCAGCAAACCGTATGCAGGGGTGGTTTGTTCTCCCGCCTCGGTGTTTACTCTCTTTTGCGCTAAGGCCCATTCGCCTTCCACCTGCAGGTACCACCCTTTTATGGTATAGCGAAGGGTATGAAAACATTTTAAAGGAGGAACCAGCGGAAGCGGCTCTCCGTTTACAAGTTCCGCGTAGCTATATTTTAGAGTATGCAAACTCTGAAAGCCCTTCGTTTCATTCAAAACTATTTTAGCCTCCACCCCGGCAATGCGCGCTTGGCCCCTATTGGAATACTTCTTTACTCCGAGCGCTCCATCAGTCATAGGATAAAAATCTTTCTGAATACTCCCCATCATGTAGTTGAACAAATGATGGTAGTACACCGTGTAGTTTACATTCACATATTTACTTTCAAATCCTCCATTCCATTCTGCTTGAAGCGAGCGTTCATTTTTAAGTGGGGCATTGCCCAGATAGTCGTACCCATCGAACCGATTATATAGGTAAAAGCCAAACAATTCGTTCGCATTGGCCGAGCGCTCGCCATAAGCTACCGTAACTCCTGATGAAAAATACTTGGCAAAGGTGGCCGTGTAAATAGCATTCACCGAAGGCACAAACCGATGGATTGGCTGACCGGCCTCCGCATCAAATATCTTTGCCTGACTAATTCCAAAATTAGAAGTGATAGAAGCCCGCATATACTCCGCACGAGCACTGAACTGAATACTTTGATTGGGCGCAATGGCATACACATCGGCCACATAAACTCCCGCAAAATGCCGTTGGTTATCGGGTAGCGTAAGCATAAACATAGGCGATGCCCCCACGGGATACATGGTCATCTCTGCCTTTGAAAAGTTGCTGGCATAATCGGCTCTTACTTTCAAGTTATTTCGCTTTCCGGCTTGTAAGTTTAAATGAGTGTAAGCCCCCAGCGTGTAGCTCCACCCCGGCATATCCATGTGCATGGCTACATTCTCCCGATGCGTGTCGTCCATCGCATGGTAAATGTGATTGAAATAGATTTTTGTTTCTACGTTTTGAATGTTCCCGCTTGCAGGGTTCCAAAAGTGTGTAAGCGAAGCAATATTCGCACTGGCTTTTCCGGCATCCATCGCCAAGGCTGGGTAGCCGATGTTCCATCCCATGTCGCCCACATAATCGGCTACTAATTTTTGCTCTTTCGGCAATCGAAAAGCCAGAGAAGCTCCGTAATTACTTTTTTCATAGGCGGAATGCGGAACTCGTTTATTGCCTCCGGCCTTGTAGTCAAACGCTTTGCGATAGGTGCCGTTTATTCTAAAAGCCACCTTATCGAAACTCATATTCAGCGAAGTGCCGGCATTCACTGCATTGTTAATGCTATTGTAAGATACGTTGGCAGTTAGGTAAGTAGAATGGCAGTGCGAAAACTCAGCTTGTTTCATCACCATATCAATTTCCCCTCCCACGGTGGAACCATTTTCATTCCCTGCGGCTCCCTGCTTGGTGCTAATGTTTTGCAGGTTATTGGGTTCAATGTAACTGGTAGCCGGATCCATTTTGTCGGTGCAGGCACCATAAATTCGCATCCCATTAATGGTCAGATTAATTTGCCCGGCCGAATAAACTCGTAGCACCGGCTCTAAGCCATAAGCACCGCGCTTCATCAGCGACACGCCCATCATTCTCGCCAGAATATCTTCAGTAGTAGATAGCCTATTCGGTTTATAAAAATTGGAGGCTTGATCGTTCGCATTGCCGTGAGGTTGATCACAAATAATAACCTCCCTCAACTGTAGTGTTTTTGTTTCGAATGAATCTGCCACAGAAAGGTCTTGCTGGGCAACGCTTCGGAGAAGCGTTGCCTGCAAAATCAATAAAAGCAGTAAGCGTACCAAGCGTTTCATTACGGTACGATTATATCAAAGTATAAGGAAGAATCGGCCACGGCACCATTGTGATTTAAGTGCAAATAAATCCGCCAGTCACCGCTCATGGTGTAGTTTACTTTGCCGAGGTAATGTCCGTTAGCAGTAAAAATCGGATTCTCATTCAGTGGCGAGCCATGCCCCATTGACATCATTTGCGGATTGATGACCGTAGTATAGTCATTAGCCGCAGGGAAGCTCATCATACCGGTCTTTTTGTGGATAGCAATCTCGAAATCATTGACCCCTGCCAAAGGATTTATTGGCTTCACAATAGAGATAAACAACTTGGAGCTATCATCCAGAGTAGTCAGCGATTTCATTTTAGCCAGCGTAGGATTCAGCACATTTGCACTAAAGGCAGCCGTGCCGGAGAAACCGGTTGTATGGTTCAGCAACTGCACGTTCAACACCCAACTTCCCATACTGCCCGTAGGCATCACAAACACCACGGCACAAGGAAATAAACCCTCCGCAGCCAGCGATGAAGCGGGGTTTTCAAAAGGGCTTGAATGGCTCATACTGCCCGTCATGGTCATCATAGGGTTCAGCGTAACATCGGCATTCATTACCCGCTCGTTAGTGGCCGAATCGTAAAGCGCTAAATACAATTGATTATAGCCTACAAAAAAGCTATCGGCAGCATACACCTCGACTCGGGTGGCCGAACCGGTGGCATAGCCATTGGATAGCAACTTCAAATTTGTAGGGATGGGATATGTGGGATCAGGAGTAGTTGTTTTTTTGCAAGAAGGCATAAACACCACAGCGATAAATACGGCAATAGCCGCAAACAATATTTTTTTCATGCGATTTTATTTTGACAATTAAGAAGGTGGCTACTACCGTGAGTAGCGCTTAAACGAAGAAATATAGAGCGCTATATTTCGGTACAGGCGGGTGAAATATGTCGCTAAAGTTTCGAGAGAGGTAAGTCGCCTCCACAGAATGCCAAGGCAACAATTCAACTTTATCGAACACAACCACCGCCAAGAACCAAGTGTGAATATCCATAACTGTTTCTTCCTGATGAATCGGTATGGTAGGAGTAGAAGTGTCTTTTTGTTGCTCGCTTTTTTTAAGTTGTTTGGCTAAATAACACTTGCCATTACAGTGCATGGCTTTATTGGATCTATTCTCACAAAGGTTATTGGCGATATAATCCTTGTTGAGCAAGTAACTCGCCAGCACCCCTCCTTTACCGGCACTCTCAAACATGACTGTTGCCGCCAAGAGGGCAGTTAGGCAAATCATAAAAAAGCGCTGCGTGCTATTTCTCATCTACAGGTGCAAAGGTGGCAAAATAAAAGTGATGCGGTAACTGACCCTCCTCATCCGGGAGTATGATTATTCTCGTGAGAAACAATAGTAGAAACTTAAACAAGGAAACTGATTCACCCATGAGCTGCTTCGCCTATTCTCTTTTGCGTGAATACGCATCCCTTATTCTAAAATCATATCGTTGGTATCGGGGTCTTTATCCGGTCGGTTGAACACTTTGATGTTGCCGGCAAAGGAAACCATGTACACCCCGCTGAAGATAAGCGCGGCCGATAAAATTTTCTGATACGTGAGGTGATCTTTGCCCAAGCCGATGGAGATGATGGTAGCCAACACCGGTTGCATGTATATATAAGCCCCCACCACACTGGAGTGCACTTCGCGAAGCGCCAACACATTGAGCAGATAAGCTAAAAAAGTGGTGCCAAATACCACGAAGGCCAGCCCCATCCACGCCTGAGTAGTGAAGCCGCTCCATTGAATTTGATTGAATTGTGGAAAACCGAAAATAAGCACCGGAAACAAGCCGAAGAAGAAAACCCATTTGACCACCGTAAGCGGATGATACTTTTTCATGAGCGGTCGCACAATCACCAGATACACGGCATAAGAGGTGGCATTGATTAAAATAAAGAAATCGCCCAGCACGGTTTTGCCCGAAAAGCTGAAACCTTTGCCACTGATAATAATTAAGGCTCCGGCAGCGCCAAATGCCAAGCCCAATATCTTCTGCCAAGTTGCCTTTTCATGCGATAGAAAAAAGGAAATGACAAATACGAGAATGGGTGTCATTATCATTATCAAAGCCGCATTGATGGGGTGGGTAATATTCAAACCCAGAAAAAACATTTCTTGATTAATGACTACGCCAAACATGCCGCAAACGGCCAGCAGCAGCAAGTCTTTCTTCTGCACCTTTTCATTTATCCAGAAACGGTGCAACACAAAAAACAAAGCAGTGGTGATGGACACGCGAATAAATATGAAGCCGAGTGGCTCAACAAACTCCGGCATCACCATCTTTGAAACGGAAAAGCCGGCTCCGTAAAATAGGTTCACAATAAAAAGGTAAATGTGCGCTCGCAGATTCTGCATCCGTGCCAAATAATGAGCGCCAAATGTATCGGAAAAGAATTACGGAAGTAGGTTCACCATTACAATCTTTCCTTCTTGCGTAATGAGGTCCTGTTGCACCCCACCAATAAATTGGGTGCCGTTTGGGCTAAACCAACCCAAGCCTGCCCACACAGCATGACCGGCATATTGTTCGTTGTTCTGCACATTGAAATAAGTGAGTTGCTGTTTATTGCTTCCGTCTGCATTCATCATCCACCAATCCGTTCCTCCGGTGTTGCTTTTCGTATTGGTCATCCACACAATTTTGCTTCCATCGGGAGTGTAAAATCCATGCTCATTGTAATCTTTATCAGTGAGCTTCACGATGTTGTTACCCGAAGTATCCATCGTATAAATGTGTTCGTCCAAAAAAGAAGTGCCATCCATGTCGCTACAGAAAATAAGGCGAGCATTATCGGGCGAGAACCCATAACACTCATAAAACGCATCGCCCGAAGGTTCGAAGGTTCGCACATTGCTCACCACCGGAATGGTATCACCAATCCAAGAGAAGTCGGCCACTTTCATGGTCCAATAGCCTGCGGTTTGTTTCGGATAGAGTGGGTTGGGGGCCGCTTTGCGATCAGTCCACGACAAATATTTTCCATTGGGAGAAAAACGCGGGCAAATAACACCGTGGTCATAGTCATTAGGAATATCCACCAGCTTGAAAGTTTTTTTGCCATCGCTGCTGATGAGCCAAATATCGCAGTAAGCCCCAAAGCCCGGCAGTGCATCGGTAGAGCTACCCGGATGATTGGCTTTTTCTACCACGGCCACCAACCATTTACCATCGGGATACCATGCCATATTTGCAATATGTTTATTCGGCAAATCGGGATGATTACAAGTGAGGCATGTATCGTTGCTGCCATTGGGTTGTGCCAAATGAATATCATAATAGCCATCGCTTTCTTTCATCGAATAAGCAATGCGATTGCTGCCCGAATAATCCCAACTTACATCTAAGCCATGTTCGCGAAAAGGAGTAACTGCCGTGGGGAGGTGCACAGGTGCCACATTACACCCTGCTGCGAAAAAAAGAAAGAGCCATACTGATTTTCTCATCTTGCAAAAACAATGATTGATAAGTTTAGAAAAAACACAAATGCCCTTCGAATATAACAGAAAGATGTGTTTATATTTAAGTAGCCAATCAAAATCGGGTCTATGACTTTCTTGCAAGCGCTATACGGCACTCAATACCGCGACCTCGCGAATAACGGTCGGGAAGTTGCTAAAGGCAGGATGAATGGCAACCTCTTTCTTACGGCATACGCTATTGTGTTTTTCTTTGTACTACTGATGACGGTGATGCTCATTTTCCCTTCGGTGAACCGCAGCCTGACCGCTTCGCTGCATTATTTTTTGGGTTACACTTCCGGCAAAACGATGGGAAAAATTTTAGCCCTTCCCTTCATGGCCATTATCTATTTTATTGTGGTGAAGATGGTGGGTACAGAACCTAATTACAACCGATTAGTAAAGGAATTTTACCGGTTGCCGGAAGAAGAACAAGCACTGGCAAATAAAAAATTGCTGATCCCTTTCTTTATACTGGTGAGTGTGTTTTTGGTGCTGGCTTTGAGTTTTCTGGTATAGCTTACCGCAATCCTTTCTTCCAATCCACTTTTTCGTTCACCACTTCTTTGAGGCGCTCAATAGAAATACGCTCTTGTTTCATGGTGTCGCGGTCGCGGATAGTTACGGTGTTATCGTTGAGCGTGTCGTGGTCAATGGTAATGCAGAAAGGGGTGCCAATCGCATCCTGCCTGCGATAGCGCTTGCCGATGTTGTCCTTCTCTTCATAGAAACATTTGTAATCCCATTTCAGCAGGTCAAATACTTCACGTGCTTTTTCTGCAAGGCCATCCTTCTTCATCAACGGGAACACTGCGATTTGCACCGGAGCTAAAAACGGTGGCAGCGCCAGCACGGTTCTTTCGCTGCCATCTTCTAACTTCTCTATTCGGTAACCATTGCACATTACGGCCAAAAAGGTGCGATTCAAACCAATGGAGGTTTCTACCACATAAGGAACATAACTCTGATTCAACTCCGTGTCGAAGTACTGTAATTTCTTCCCCGAAAGCTCTTGATGACTTTTCAAATCGAAATCGGTTCGGGAATGAATGCCTTCCACTTCTTTAAATCCAAACGGAAATTTGAATTGAATATCCACAGCCGCATTGGCATAGTGCGCCAGTTTTAGATGGTCGTATAGCTTTAGGCTCTCCTCCGCAAAGCCGAGCGAGCGATGCCATTTCCAGCGCGTTTCTTTCCATTGTTCGTACCACTGCATCTCGGTGCCGGGGCGCACAAAAAACTGCATCTCCATTTGCTCAAATTCGCGGGTGCGAAAAATGAACTGACGAGCTACAATTTCATTGCGAAAGGCCTTGCCTATTTGCGCAATGCCAAAAGGAATTCGCTGGCGCGAAGTGTTGAGCACATTTAGAAAGTTGACAAAAATTCCCTGCGCTGTTTCAGGTCGCAGATAAATGGTGTTAGCTTCATCGGCCACCGAACCTACCTCTGTGGCAAACATCAGATTGAACTGTCGCACATCCGTCCAGTTGCGGGAACCACTCACTGGGCAGGCAATTTCTAAATCAATAATAATTTGCTTTAAATCTGCGAGGTCATTCCCCTCTAATGCCTTTTTGAAACGGTTTTCAATAGCTTGTAGTTTCTCCGTATTTCGCAGCACATTCGGATTGGTTTTTAGAAACATTCCTTTATCGAAGCTCTCTCCAAATTTCTTTTCTGCTTTGGCCACTTCCTTCTCGGTCTTCTCCTCAATTTTAGCCATCGCCTCTTCTATCAACACATCGGCCCGGTAGCGCTTCTTCGAATCTTTATTATCAATCAACGGATCATTAAATGCATCTACGTGCCCACTGGCTTTCCAAGTTTTAGGGTGCATAAAAATAGCGGCATCCAAGCCCACAATATTCTCGTGGAGTTGCACCATCGCTTTCCACCAATACTGCTGAATGTTATTCTTTAGTTCAATACCGTAAGGGCCGTAATCATACACTGCCCCCAATCCATCATATATTTCAGACGAAGGGAAAATGAATCCATATTCCTTGCAATGGGAAATAATTTCCTGAAAAAGGCCTGCTCGTCCGGCAGGTGGTTGCTGTGTATTCTCTTTACTCATGGGGGCGAAAATACAAGACAAAACACGATAGGCAATAGTTCCGCATTACAGATAATCTTAGTTTTGGCGCGGTGTTTGAAAAAGTCATCACAAAAAACTTATGAAGAAGAAGCTGCTATGGATTGTATTGCTCTGCGCCATTACTCCACTGAATTATGCGCAAACGGACGACTGGGAATGGATCCGAGAGGTGAGTCAGGTAAAAGCGAAAATGAAACTGTTAGAGAATAAAGAAACCTGGGTGATCATACCGGACGATAATCAGAACATGCGCTACATGTCACAGCAACTACCCGAAGAATACAAAAAGGACGGCTTGGCCATTACCTTTAACGGGTGGATCGGAAAAATACCTCCCAATGTGCGCATGTTAGCCACTCCGCTAAAGCTAACAAAGGTATGGGTGAGCTGCGCTGACAAGAAAAAGTATAAGTTGAAAAAAGGCAAGTACACTTTCTAATAATTGTAAAGCCCTTTTGCTCGATTTGTTTTTATCGTTTGGTAATTCGTAATTCGCCAGTAGTAATAATTCCGCATGTCAGTTAAAGTATCTCATCTCAGTAAAATTTACGGGTCACAAAAAGCAGTGGCTGATATTTCCTTTGAAGTACACAAAGGGGAAGTGCTCGGATTCTTGGGACCCAATGGTGCGGGGAAAAGTACTACGATGAAAATTCTGACCTGCTTTATTCCTCCCACCACGGGTAGCGCCTTCGTATGCGGACACGACATTACAGCCGAGCCTTTAGAAGTAGCAAAGAAAATTGGCTACCTGCCCGAAAGCAATCCACTTTACTTGGATATGTATGTGCGCGAGTATCTCGAGTTCATGGCCGGTTTGCATAAACTCGGCAAAATTACCACCGCTCGCATCAATGAAATGATTGGCGTGACCGGCCTCACAGCCGAGTGCAAAAAGAAAGTAGGCCAACTTTCAAAAGGATATAAGCAAAGAGTAGGGCTGGCGCAGGCCATGCTGCACGATCCTGAAGTGTTGATATTGGATGAACCTACCTCCGGGTTGGATCCAAACCAGTTGGTCGAAATCCGTTCGCTGATTAAGCGACTTGGCAAAAATAAAACCGTCATTTTTTCTTCACACATAATGCAGGAAGTGCAGGCTGTAGCCGATCGCGTAATTATTATCAACAAAGGAAAGATAGTAGCCAATGACACTACCGAACATCTGCAAAACCGCGAAGGGAACGAGATGCTCGTGACGGTAGAGTTTAAGCAAACAGTAGAGAAATCGCTGCTGGGCGCAATTAAAGGAGTGAAATCGCTGGAGCAATTAAAAGATGGCCGATGGAGTTTTGTATCGGCCGGGAAGAAAGACCTCCGGGAAGACATTTTCAATTTTGCTAAAGAGAAGAACCTCACCTTGCTGCATCTGAATAAAGAGGAATACTCGCTCGAGGAAGTGTTCAAACAGCTAACTCGACCCTAAACTTTTCATTCAATTCAGCGGAGAATTTGAAAGAAATTAGCGAGAACCTGTAAGCTGCCTGTGGGAGAACTTAATCTGAAAGACTGTTTGGCCAGCAGGCAGACAAATCACAATCTTAGAAAGGATGATATTTTCCCGGTTTGCGTTGTGAATGAACTTTAACGCAATAGATGGAGACAAGACTACTCTTGTGGGATAGCGCAAATTCCTTCAATGCAGAGTGCAAGCTTTTGTACAAAATGTGAAACCGAAAATATGAACGCTTGAAAAAGAAAAAAGGGGTGCAAAAGCAGGTTCTGCATCCCCTTTAATCATTTTTTTTCTTTCAAAAAACAGGCGAAGAACAAGTGCTGGTAAGGGTTTCAGCAAAATCACTTGTAACCTGTCTGTGAAAGAACTGAATCTGAAAGCAAATCACAACCCTACTATCGCGCTAAAGTTTCCATAAGTCCTTGTAACCTGTCTGTGAAAGAACTGAATCTGAAAGCAAATCACAACCACCGGATATAAGCACGTTACAACCTGCCCCTTGTAACCTGTCTGTGAAAGAACTGAATCTGAAAGCAAATCACAACGTCTATCACTTGTTGAATATCTGTGTAAAACTTGTAACCTGTCTGTGAAAGAACTGAATCTGAAAGCAAATCACAACCGTTCAACTATCGGGTCTCCAACTCCTGTGCTTGTAACCTGTCTGTGAAAGAACTGAATCTGAAAGCAAATCACAACAAAAGGTAAGTCGTTAACTGCGGAAGAGCCTTGTAACCTGTCTGTGAAAGAACTGAATCTGAAAGCAAATCACAACCAGAACGCAATAAGGCAGTTAGCAGGTTTGCTTGTAACCTGTCTGTGAAAGAACTGAATCTGAAAGCAAATCACAACACAATGTGTTAGGCACGTATAACGCTTCTGCTTGTAACCTGTCTGTGAAAGAACTGAATCTGAAAGCAAATCACAACATTGCTGAATTACAATCACAATGCAAATATCTTGTAACCTGTCTGTGAAAGAACTGAATCTGAAAGCAAATCACAACATAAAACAAAAAGCAATGGCAAAGATTATCCTTGTAACCTGTCTGTGAAAGAACTGAATCTGAAAGCAAATCACAACTTTATACCTAAAGTTGTTTCGCTTGCCGTACTTGTAACCTGTCTGTGAAAGAACTGAATCTGAAAGCAAATCACAACAACAACTTGCTTTTGCAAATCATATCTTGAACTTGTAACCTGTCTGTGAAAGAACTGAATCTGAAAGCAAATCACAACTGGTTCTTTGCGTTTGAAAGTATAATGATGCTTGTAACCTGTCTGTGAAAGAACTGAATCTGAAAGCAAATCACAACCTATAACATTTTTTTGATAAAATTAAATCACTTGTAACCTGTCTGTGAAAGAACTGAATCTGAAAGCAAATCACAACCACCTGATAACAGGAAGCAAACACCACTCACTTGTAACCTGTCTGTGAAAGAACTGAATCTGAAAGCAAATCACAACCGGTGCAACGCTTCACCGAATTTTCAAAAACTTGTAACCTGTCTGTGAAAGAACTGAATCTGAAAGCAAATCACAACCTTTGCAATGCGGGTCAACATCCCTGTCAGCTTGTAACCTGTCTGTGAAAGAACTGAATCTGAAAGCAAATCACAACCTTAAAGAGCAGGTTGTAACAGGCATGGGGCTTGTAACCTGTCTGTGAAAGAACTGAATCTGAAAGCAAATCACAACCATTACAATGCGGGTCAACATCCCTGTCAGCTTGTAACCTGTCTGTGAAAGAACTGAATCTGAAAGCAAATCACAACTAGCAATCTCAAAGGCTACACTCAGGTGGTCTTGTAACCTGTCTGTGAAAGAACTGAATCTGAAAGCAAATCACAACAGACATGAAGGCATAGAACAAGTAAGACACTTGTAACCTGTCTGTGAAAGAACTGAATCTGAAAGCAAATCACAACTATGGCAATAAGTATGGCCGCATAACCCCTCTTGTAACCTGTCTGTGAAAGAACTGAATCTGAAAGCAAATCACAACCCCTCTTTTCATCTTACTTTCGCGCACGTCCTTGTAACCTGTCTGTGAAAGAACTGAATCTGAAAGCAAATCACAACCAGACCCGCGAGGTTCTGCCGGAGGCGGAGCTTGTAACCTGTCTGTGAAAGAACTGAATCTGAAAGCAAATCACAACCTACTTTCGCTGCTTGTAGTGTTTGCTTTTCTTGTAACCTGTCTGTGAAAGAACTGAATCTGAAAGCAAATCACAACAAACAAAAACTATTTCCATTCACTGGCAACCTTGTAACCTGTCTGTGAAAGAACTGAATCTGAAAGCAAATCACAACTAACATCCTCTGATGGAACAATAAACATTGCTTGTAACCTGTCTGTGAAAGAACTGAATCTGAAAGCAAATCACAACGACAATCACTGGGCACACTTCTAAGAATGGCTTGTAACCTGTCTGTGAAAGAACTGAATCTGAAAGCAAATCACAACCTGTGGCTGGACGTTAATAATTGAACTTTTCTTGTAACCTGTCTGTGAAAGAACTGAATCTGAAAGCAAATCACAACTTATAGCAAAAGTTACAGGTATGGGAACTTCTTGTAACCTGTCTGTGAAAGAACTGAATCTGAAAGCAAATCACAACCTATCCCAAGTTTCTCTCATTTCTTGTTTACTTGTAACCTGTCTGTGAAAGAACTGAATCTGAAAGCAAATCACAACTTGCTTAACTTTTTCATGGTGTTTAGTTTTCTTGTAACCTGTCTGTGAAAGAACTGAATCTGAAAGCAAATCACAACGTTAGTTCTGCTTTCACTTAACGTTATAGTCTTGTAACCTGTCTGTGAAAGAACTGAATCTGAAAGCAAATCACAACTTCCCCGTTGTAGTTGTCTTTGAAATCAACTTGTAACCTGTCTGTGAAAGAACTGAATCTGAAAGCAAATCACAACTTTTCAGCAATCCATCTTTTTGTAAATGTTCTTGTAACCTGTCTGTGAAAGAACTGAATCTGAAAGCAAATCACAACTGTTGATTATCTGCTAATCCATACGTCATACTTGTAACCTGTCTGTGAAAGAACTGAATCTGAAAGCAAATCACAACATAACACTGTCATCCCAATAAGCAATCCTACTTGTAACCTGTCTGTGAAAGAACTGAATCTGAAAGCAAATCACAACATTGTTAGATAAGAACATAATAGATTGTGGCTTGTAACCTGTCTGTGAAAGAACTGAATCTGAAAGCAAATCACAACCAATCTCCCGTATTGCCCCTAAAAACACTGCTTGTAACCTGTCTGTGAAAGAACTGAATCTGAAAGCAAATCACAACGAATACAAAGCGGTATATCTTTTCGCTGCACTTGTAACCTGTCTGTGAAAGAACTGAATCTGAAAGCAAATCACAACACAGGGTGGCCTGTGGAGTCACTGCACGCTCTTGTAACCTGTCTGTGAAAGAACTGAATCTGAAAGCAAATCACAACATATCTTGCGGTATTACTCATTGCAATATTCTTGTAACCTGTCTGTGAAAGAACTGAATCTGAAAGCAAATCACAACTAAGTTCAACATGCCATATGTGACAGTCACTTGTAACCTGTCTGTGAAAGAACTGAATCTGAAAGCAAATCACAACTTCACTAAATCCGCTACCTGAATGAATTAAAATGCGAAAGAACTCAAAGTATGCTTGCCCAACTGATAGGAAAATCTCCGTATAAACCGATTCGCCCTCATCAAAATAATTCTAACTGTTGTGGCGTATCGGGAGGCTCTTGCTTTTCGGTGCCGTTGTATATCTCCATCATACCAAATTGTTTATCTGTAATACTCATTATACCCACATGGCCTTTTTCGGGCAATTGGCTTTTTACCCGTTTTATGTGTACCTCGGCATTCTCGCGGCTGGGGCAGTGACGCACATAAATTGAAAACTGGAACATGGCAAAGCCATCGTTCAACAGTTTTTTCCGGAAGGCAGCATATATCTTTCGGTCTTTAGTCGTTTCGGTTGGCAAGTCAAAGAAAACCAGTACCCACATGATGCGATAAGCACTTAATCGTTCGGTCAGCATGAATTTGTGATCGTCTTATTTTTGTCTTCGGGAGAGCTTTCTACACTACCTCAACAAATAAGCCGGAAACGCTCTCGTTTATTCACGGCAGCCATATTTATCGGTACCGCTTACTCCTTTCCATTACTTCGAACTTAGGAAACAGTATTTTTTTCACTTCGCCTTCAAAGCATTTGGCAAGTGTAGCGGTGCTTCGCTGCGCAGCAACAAATAGAGGGCTTTTATCTTTCTCTAACAGCACATCTACCGAAGCCACATTCAGCAATCGGTTTTTGTTTTCGGTGTTCAATTCGCGGTAGTCTTTTTTCTCTTTTATTAAGCTGCGAACGATGTAATCCACGTAAGGGCGATACGGCTCCATGATATCATCGGCAAGGCAGTAAGCATTATATCTGTTGCGGTGAAAAATGCCGAGGGTGGGCAGCAGCCCCGACCCCACTAAACTGCGAGCGACAATAGCGCGGATAATAGCATAACCATAGTTCAGTAGATGATTCGGAGGCGAGCCATCACGCCTGCGGTAAAAATCCATTTCGGGTGGAAATAAGTTCCTCCAGTAGTAAGCTGCAGCCGTGGCTTCGGCATTGCCTTTATCGCCACTGCGAATATCCGCTGCTAAAGAAAGCAGCGGGCCGGTATCGGTTTCAAAATATTCCAACACAGCCGCCTGATTCTGAATTTTGGCAGCTATGGTCTGCGCCCACAGTTGCTTTTTCATCGGCTCGGTAGCTTCTATCTGTGCTTTGAAGCGTTCGCTTTGTATGCTGTGCCCGTCTAAGTTGAGCAGCAAGCCCACGGGATGGTGGGTGGCATTGCAAGTGATCACGGCCACATTATTTTCAAGAAGTTTATGGAGAGTGGTTTGGGTGATGGTGATTTGTTGATGATCTAATACCACCACTCCTACATCTTCTATTGGCACCGTTTTATCTTCCGCATCCTCCATACCGGCAATACCTTTATAGCTCACCACCAATTGCTCTTGACGAGTTTTCAGATAGGCCGGATTGCCGAAATAAAGGGTGCGCTTGATCATAAAAGGTCATTTAAAACATTCCTCCCCTTTGGCAACTATCTCACCTAAGATATTAAGTCGAACCTTGATAACATTTAGCTTGTCATGCGACAATTTAAAAGAACTCAATTTAATACACTTAGAAATTTCTTTAGCACTGGGATAAGATTGGGCGTTTGAACTTTTCTTCGTTTTCAAAAGCGAAACATAACCGTATTCATATTCTTTGCCGTTTGTGGTAACAATACTTGAGGAAAGTCCCTTTACAATATATAATCGCTCTTTCAATTGGGTTACATTTCCCCAGTTGTAATTTTCTTTTTCCTTTTCATCAATATAAAGAGCAACTACATCCCCCTGTTTGAGCCACTTACAATCTTTATTAATTCCTATTTCATTTTTTTCATCATGATACAATTTACCCCCCTCATAATATAAACCACTATTAGCATTCTTTTTACTTACAGCCTTATAGAATGAAATAATCTCAAAACCCCGATTACTTCGCTTGTAGTTTCCCATTTTGTCAAAATTATTTTTATTGTATAGAGCCATTAGAGCATTGTTATCATTTTCTACCCATCTATTGTTAAAGATCAGATTATCATCTTCATCTTTAGCGACAAGTTGTATAAGCGATCTATCGGTATTATATCGCTGTCTTATGGATTTTACAATTGGTAGGGGCTTTCCCTTCTTTTTACTGGTGTGCTTTTCAGGTGTATTAGGGCTTGTTCTATAAAATGGATTCTTTTCCATTTCACTTTTAAGAAACGCATTATTACCTAAGGCTTCAAGTCTTTGTCGAGTTATTGAGTAAAGTTCATCATCTGGTATATAATGCCATTTTAATTGCCCTTTTACTTTATAGTCAAGATCGTTTGAGTATTTAAATAAAACTTTATCCTTTCTTTGATCATCAAACAATTCAACCCTGCGAACAGTTGTTCCATTTCTTTTACTATAAAATGCGTCTTTGTGTAATTTACCTTGTGGAGCATAGGTTTCATGTACTATCACCCCATCCTTGGTTTTAATTCTGTTCTTACGTTTTTTAATCAATGTTTGCTTCTCGCTGTGGCTCACTAAAATTGCCGCAATACTTTCTTTTACCTGTTGGTAATCAAAACTTCTTTCAATTTTATCTCTGTTTCTTAAATGCTTTTGCTCTCGGATAGCGTTGTAAGTACTAAGGTCTTTAATAATTATAGGTGAACAGCAAGCCGTGATAACTGCATCAATTGCGTGATGCCTATGGTCACTACGATCTTTCTTACCGCTCTTATCTCTAAACTGTTTGAATTTTTCAAGTTCAAAAAACCAATACAATAAATCATTTCGTGTTTGCTTAATGTATTCGTTCAGGCTTTTATCCTCTGAAATATTTTTCCAATCAATCTTAAAGTCAGTGGTGTTATACTTCGATTCATACCATTGCTGGTAATCTTTTTTTATCCTGTAGTAGTTGATATAAATTTCATCCATATTAATGTCAGTTTCTTCCTCGTAACGTATCTTATCCAATAAATTAGAAAGTGTCCAATCATAATTTCTTAGCTCGGATGTAGCTGAACCATTGGTAAATTGAACATTTTTGCACACCTCCTGCATTTTAGTTCGGGTGTATTTGGCTATGTATGATGTGTTGCTAATTTGGCTGCTCGAAAAACCTTCACTTACTGTTTCAGCTAAGAATAATTCCTTTTTCCCATCACCAAAATGGTGATACTTGCTTTTCATTCTTGCTTTAAATGATTGTACCGCATCTTCTCCTTTTCTACTTAAATATTCGATTGGCGTCATACTGCCCTTTTCAGCGTTAGTAATACTATAAGTTAGGGTTTTGTTATTAAACGAATCATCCAAGCTTCTACTTAATGGCATGATGTGTTCAATTTCAACATCTGAGCCAAAGCAATCAGTAAGGTTTATTACTGCTCCTGTATATGGGCACCGTCTTCCACACTCCAACCAAAGATGGTGCTTAAGTCTATCTTGCTCTTTTGTGATTTTCGAGAAGTTTTTAAACTCAGCTATGAAGAACTCATCTTCTTCGTTCATGTTCATTTGCAGCCATAACTCATACTTTTTCACTATGGGACTGTTTTTGTAGATGTCATATTTAAAGCCAAGTTTTTCTTTATTGCCCGTTAAATAATCTGCGTATTGCTGTCTTAACTTGTCTTTATCTGCATTCTTTCTTCTTTCAGCTTCTCTCTCTTGTCTTGGTTTACGCAACTGTCTGGTAGATTCAATCCTTATTTCAAATGTATTTCTGTCTATTTCGGTTTCATATTTTTTGAGAATTGCATTTACCAGTTTAATGGTCTTCGATAAAGCTCGCTCAACTACAGGATTTCGTAACTCCTGATACGCCAGCTGTGATATTTTCTCTTTAATTTGAACTTTCGCACCTACAGTGCCGTCTTCATTTACATAACCTCTCTTTGTTGCAACTAATGCATCATGTTCGTTCAACCCATCACGCATAAATGGAAGAATTGCATTTAAAACCTTTGTAGAATAAGACCCATAATCAGACACTAACCCTTTAGCAAGTAAACTCTTTACTTGCTCTTCAGTGAAATTCCATTTTGTTGGTTCAGCTAAAACGCACATCAGCCAGTCTTGCTCTTTAAATAAACCATCTTTCGCCATATATAAATGATGCCATAGGTCAGATAATTGGCTGGTTATTCTCCTTGATTGCATTTGGAACTCACCTTTCTTAATCTTCTGAAATAAATCAGGACCTAAAGCCTCCTTAAATCCTGCGTAAGTTACATTCCCAATAATTTTAGTTTCATTCTTTTCATCGCTTACTACGTCTTCATCGTTTTTATCAATGAAAAATTCAAATTCCGCTTCATTTTTTATAAATCCGTTATCCTTTAAAATTTTCCCAAAGTATGGCTTACCCTCCTCTTTAACCTTTTTCGTTCCTTTAAAATATACCTCCATATTATCCATTAGTTCGCTGGCTAAAACTGAGAGCCATTTTTTTTCTAATGATTTTCTGAAAATATCCTGTTCCGGTGCTGAGTACTTTATTTGATGAAGCTTTTGCCAAATACGGAACTCTTGAAAAAGCGGATGACTCTTAGGGCAGGCTTTCTTTGCTTTCCTTTTCCAAATCCGTTTCTCCTTTACTGTAACATTATCTCCCTCGACTATTTCAACCTTATCCACATCAAATTGCCCTTTTTCAAATTGACAGTTTGAAACATACTTCTTCTGGGATTTTAAAGGCCTTTGATAATAAATGCAATATTCGCGAATATGCCAGTAGTTTGTTTTCTTAAATTCTTTTAGAGCAGCAATTCGTTCCATATACGGTTTCTTCATTATCGCATCGAACTCGGCTTTACTTCCTGTTAGCTTGTCTGGGAAATATTGTTTTTGTGCAGCCCAAATCATATCAAACTCTTTCAAGTACATGTCCCGTAGAGTATATCTGCCATGATGTCGTCTTATACCATTGCTATTGAAGAGTATTATATCGTTTTCATCTCCGTTGTTATAAGCCCTTTCATCAATCGGTTCATTATAGTTATGCCATTTGTCCTTCTCATAAAGCACTTTTGCCTTTTCGTGCATTTTGAAAAAATACTCCCCAATAGTTTTCGCACCAGATTTATCAATAAGGTGTTGTAGCTTTTCGTATTCTGCTTTTACTACTCCTGTTTCTTTAGCGTTCTCCTGAGGATTTTTAGCGTTGCTTTTAAAGCCTCGATATTTATTCAACAACATAAAAATCCTACCAATTTCTTCTGCTGGTATTCTATTTTCCGGCTTAATGGCATCCGCTCTCAGTTTGTATAATTCATAAGATTGTCCTTTGCCCTTCGCTTTATGATATAACTCGTATTTAGGCAGCATGCCTAAATTTTTCAAGGCAATTTTTAAATTTTCTCTTCTTTGCTTAAAGCGATACCTCATTCTGCTTGCACCACGGTAAGCCCTCCTTTGTTCATTTTTGGTTTTTTCTTTATTGCTTACGTCATCCACAATCGTTCCTATCGGGAAAATGTGAACTCCTGTTTTAATAATCTCAATTCTGCCGTCCTTAAATTCTTTAAGCAAGCACCAGCCCAAAGAATTTGTTCCAATATCTAGCCCGATTACATGTTTAAATTCCATTTGCGTTTGTTTTTTGTTTTATTAATATTGCTATTGAAAGCTTATCACAACAAGGATTATTCCTTAGGCGATTAAGCCCTGCCCTTGGTTCGTCCCGGGGCTTTTTTTTATCCCCCATTCCCCGCCATTACATATCTTCTACAAATGCACCTCCACCTAAAAGAATAGCATGACCAATTCCGTCAGCCATGTAAAAATATCCGGGGAGTAAAGCCATCATGTTTTAATTTTTCAGCTAAAATAATTCACCACTGCGCCACCTATTTGCGCGGCATGTAATTGGCGAACGCAGATTGCCTCTTTACACTCGCCTCTCTCACTACCCCTCTGTCTTGCTGATTAGATTCCAAATATATATTTCCTAGCTGTGAAAACAAAAATGAGTTTTAAAAGAATTAGGCGCTGCCCTAAAGTGGCCGCCTCTTGGCGGTAATGTCGGAAGAGTTAATGGTGTAATGGTTATTCGTTAATCGTTTATTAGAGATACTGCCGGCTATTTACAATAAATTGTTTTGAAGGGAATGGTATGATTTTTTGATTGGCTCCAGCGAGATGCCGGCTAATGTGGGATTCAGAAATTTGAAAAGGAGGGAATTTAGAAAGGAGGGAATTCGCTTTCCGTTTCTTTCCTTTTACTCTTGCGCCACCTTCGCGAAGGTTTTATTTCCCGGCCACTACTTCCTGATATTTCCGGAAGTATTCATCAGCCAGTGCAGTATTTCCTTTGTTGCGATAGCTCACACTCATATTCATGTAGCCTGCCGGATACTTAGGGTTTAACTCGATTAGCTTTTGCGAAATGGCGATGGCCTCATCAAACTGACCGCTGAGGCCGTAAGCCACGCCTAAATCTTCGTAATATAATTCGGCTTTGGGATTCATTTCAATCGCCTTTTTGAGGAACTCAATCGCCTGCCCCAAGTTATGCCCCACCTTGCCGTAGGCGGTTCCTATGAGATAGTAATCGGCTGCATCGGCCGGCTTTAGTTCATTGCCGCGTTGCAACCAGTAATTCACAGAGTCGGGCTGATTTATTTTTGCAAAAGCCTGTGCCATCAAATAGCGAATTTCCATCTGCTCGGGCTTCATGTCGTACGCCTTTCGCAAATTCTCAATGGCTTTGGCTCCATTGTTAGCATCGTTATAGACCACGCCCAGATTAAAGTAGGCATCGTAGTAGCCACCCACTCTGTAAGCTCCGGCTTTTTCGTACACCTCCACTACTTCCTCTGCCTTGTGGTCGCGCTTATACAGGGCATTGCCCAGCAATAGCCATGCATTGCTATGAGTGGGGTAAATGCGCAGCGCTTCGTGGAGATGATAGATGGAGGAGTCTAAAAGCAGGCGAGAGATGGAGCTATCGGGCAACATATTAATCGCATTGAGTTCGGCTTCGGTTTTTGTGCCACAGCTCAGATCGTTGAAGATAGTCTTAATCATTCCGCTGTCGCGCAAGGCAGTAATATTTGATCCGGCTGCTTTGGTGAGGTCGCCCCCTACCGAGGTTTGTATTTTGGCCGAGTTAAAACTCACAGAAACATCTCTGCGGAATAGTGTAAAACTATCCTTCCAGTCGAAATTGCGGGAGAAGGTTTTAGCGGAATAAAGTCCGAGGATGACTAACAAAGTAGCTCCCAGAAATTTTGGAGATTTAATGTATTTCACTAACAGGTAAGCCAGCACAATGCAAAAGCCCAGAGAACTCATGTAAATAAATCGCTCGTTCATCAACACCCCAACAGTAAACAGCAAATTGGTGACGACCGAAAAGGTGATGAAATAAAACAAGATACCATAGGCCAAAGGGTTTTTCTTTTGGATGGTGAACAAGGTATAAAACCCAAGCGCTGCGTTGATGACAAAGGAGAGAATAAACTTGCCATCGTTCAGATCCACATAGGGGATTTGATTAAAGTAGTAATCGTGAGTGAGCGGATGAGGAAATACTAATAGCTTAAAATAGTAGAGGAAAGTGAGCACTGCGGTGGCAAAATGTTGGGTGCCGGTAGCCAACAGAAAAGGGTTGTTCAAAATTTCGGGAGAATCTTGCGTAATGCCCGCCTGCGTAAATTGAGCGCGGAGTATTAAAAAGATGGCCACCGGCACCGCATAAGCGCCAAGTGTGATCGCATAGTCCTTTATTTTTGCTTTGGTAAAAAAGTAAAAGGTTAAAGGGATAATAGCGAAGAAGGTGATCGCATTTTCTTTTGAAAGCAGTGCGATAAAAAAGATGACCGCACCCCAAACTACATGCCTCATTTTGCCGGTTTTGGCATAGCGCACCGCAGCTAAAAGTGCCAGCAGAGAGAAGAGCATACACATCACTTCATCGCGACCTTTGATGTTGGCCACCGCTTCGGTATGAATGGGATGAGCCGCATACAGCAGCGTAATAATAAAGGGGAGAGAAAAGTAAAAGGGGGTTCCTTTTTTAGGGGGGAATAGTTGCTGCAACAAATAATACAGCACCAACCCCGTAAAACCAAAAAGCAGGATATTTATTAAGTGGCTGAGGAAGGGATTGAGATACGGATCGTTATCCGTCATAATAATATTCTTGTCGGTGATTACTTCGCGTTTGTCGCCTCTGATATGGCGCATCATTTCATATTCCACCGAGAGGGTGACCATACTCAAGGGGCGGTAACGCCCTCCGCTCACTAATTTTGCACCTCGCTCGCCAAAGAAGCCTTCAAACATGTCGTGCGTAAAGTGGTCTTTGATACCTCCAAAGCCTTTCTTGGTGAATTTATTATCGGTGACCACAATGGTATCGTCAATCGCATAGCGGTTTTGCAGGGTATTGCTATACAACAATAGCGAGAAAATAAAGATGATGAGATAGGGCGTGAAAGAGGGAAACTGAATGGCGGCAGAAGAAACGGGCGGTAGAGGAGTGCTTACGGTTGTCTGCTTGATACCGGTATTGACTGTTTTCTTCTGTTTGGCCACTGTAAAAATTTTGTGTGCAAAGTAAGCAAGTGTTATTTGGCAAACAACCTTCGCCTTGAACCTGCCAACGCTTGGGGGCAAAACAGGTATAAGTTTTCGAAGCGTGGCCTCCTTGCGAGAGGCTTTTAGTCATTTTCGGTTGACCCTCATCTTGGTAGATTTGTCCATAACCAATAGGCCTATGATAATCGTTTGGAGGAGGGTGAAATTCTGATTGAAATCGCCTTTCGTAATTTTCTGAAAATCCAAAAGGAGGCACTAACTGAATGTCCTCATCTATATTCACTGTACTATTCACAATGTATAAGCGTGAGTGATAAGCGAAAAGTGGGTTTGTTCATTGTATCTATCCTTTGACACCCACTGTACTTTATTTGCGAGCCATTATCCTTTCCTCTTGTTCTCGTTGTTTTAACGGAACAAAATTTTCCACAAAGGCTACCTGGGCATTTACCATTGGGAGCGGCCGGTTATAGGGTATCATAGAATCCAACTCAAACGATAGTACTGGCATTCGTCTGTTTTTCTGTTTCAGATAATGGTTCACATAAATTGCCTGCATAGGATCTGTGGCGATGGCTACATTTTTAAAATCGAGACTATCTGCCAGTTGCAAACCGTAATCAATATTCTCCGTACTATGTTGGGCACGGGTTTCAAAAAATGTATAATCAGGTGGCACGCCCAGCGAATCTGCAATTATTTTCATGGTCAATCCCTCTACAAAAGGTGTGTAAACGGCAGCACCTGAAAAAATAATATTACGGGCAATTCCTTTTTCGTACAAGCTAATGGCCCAGTAGATGCGCGCTCTGAAAATGCGGTTTGCCATCACACTGTCAAACGCATTGCCCGGCACAATGATGGCATCAAAGGGACCGGAAGAAATGGCTCGTTTATAAGTGTTATCTGTAATCAGGTCAATTACTCCGCAAGAGTTCATCATCACAGCAGAGAGGAGTACCAGCGCACTCATACGAGTGCGAGAACAAGCAGTGGCAGCAGGGAAAACACAACATGAACTGCCTGCTTTGATTCGGACAGATTTCATAACAGTAGGTTGGGTGATGTAAACTGCCTTTCATGTTTGGTTTTTTTCGTGCGGTATGTTTAATTAACGGAGAGGCTTCTGATTTCGTATGTATTTTCTTAGTATTACACAGCCGGGAAGAGGTATGAAGATTGTAGAGGTAAGCGATAAAGATTCAGAAAAGGAGTTCATTGAACTTCCCTTTCGCATTTACCGCGATGACGCCAACTGGATTGCTCCGTTAAGACAGGACATCCAAAAAGTATTCAACTCCAAAAAAAATCCGTTCTACCACCACGGAGAATGCAGCCGTTGGATTCTATTGGATGACAGCGAAAACACGATCGGTAGAATAGCCGCCTTTATCAATCACGAAACAGCATTTACTGAAGATCAGCCTACAGGAGGCTGCGGTTTTTTTGAGTGTATCAAAAACCGCGAGGCGGCCTTTTTACTTTTTGATACTGCGAAAAAATGGCTGCTGGATAGAAAGATGGAAGCAATGGATGGGCCGGTAAACTTTGGAGAGCGCAATGCCTGGTGGGGATTATTGGTAGAGGGTTTCACCCCTCCTACTTATCAAATGAACTACAACCCACCTTATTATATAGACTTTTTCGAGGGGTATGGTTTCCGAGATTACTTTCAGCAATACTCTTATTCTATACAGGTGAATGCCGCGAGACCGGAACGCTATAAACGAATTGTAGAGAGGCTACTCCATGCGAAGGAATACACGTTCCGCCATGTGGAAGCCGGAAAACTAAAACACTATGCCAGCGACTTTCGCAATATCTACAACCGCACATGGAAGTTTCTCCCCAACTTCAAAGAGATGAGCGAAGAGCAAGCATTGAGTATGATGAACAGTATGCGCCCGGTGATGATCAACTACTTGTGCTGGTTTGGCTATTATAAAGAGGATCCCGTAGCTATGTTTATCATGCTGCCCGAATTGAACGGTTGGTTTAAACATCTAAACGGGAACTTCAACTTTTGGGGGATACTGAAATTCCTTTGGCTGAAAACCTTTGACCGAAGCAATCGAAAAGTATTCGGAATTATTTTCGGGGTAGTACCCGAACATCAGAAGAAAGGAGTAGAGGCGGCAATTGTAATAGCAGCCGATAAGGTGGTGCGGCACAAAAACCGATGGGACGAAATTGAATTAGTGTGGGTGGGAGATTTTAATGCGCGCATGGTGCATACCTGCGAAATTTTAGGCGGGAAAATTGTAAAGAAACATATCACTTACCGAAAACTTTTTGATGCGCGCAAAGAGTTTAAGCGGCATCCCGTGATTGAGTAAACTATTCTTTCTCCGCTGTTTTCCATTTGCCTTTCTTCATCTCGTTCCAATCATTTTCAAAAAGGTGGTTTATATCCTCCGTTGTTAATGGAGTCACTGCTTTAAACTTTGCCGGGTTTTCGGCAGGCTTCAAATAATTCCAGTTTTGCCGGATATAATTTTGGGCTTCACTTCGGTTCAACAGAAAATCGGAAACAGGAAAGGGATGAATCATCATCCTGAACCAAGTGGCATACACAAAACTTATCAGTTCATCGGCCTTTACGTTCCTCTCGTTTTTCTCGGCTGATTTAAAATCGTACAACAATTTCAAGTAATGGAGATAAGCCTTGTAGTCGTTGATGTTTAAATTTCGCAGGCTATCGGTTCTTGCGGGCGATTTCGCCTTCTCTATTATTTCAAAAGCATTCAGCAATGCCTCTCTTCGATTCATCTTTCCGCCCCTGAGCACCTCCTCACTTTGTTGTAAAGCAGGAGCGGCAGCCCCATAATTATCGTAATAATATTTGGCTATTAGTTCCTCAATGTTTTCATTCATGTCCCACGAAAGCCGGCTGAAAATATACAACCCTAAACCGGTAGCAGCCGTGCTGTAAGAACTCTCTAAGGTGACTCCTTTAATTCCCTGGCGATACCAATACTTAATTCTGTCCGCATATTGCTCCGGCCGCTCCCCGTTTTGCAAAGGCATGTCTAAGTTATTTATGGGTAAGCCGTAATAGTCGTAAATGAAAAGATGCTCGGTTTTCAGCTTCCACGCCTTCATCATTTCTGTGGGGGAGGAATAGTGCTGATAGCCATAAGGGATAATCTGTACCAACACATTTTTCTCTATTGCAAAATCGGGAGGAGCCGCATGCGTGTTATAGGCATATATATTGACAAAGGCAGTGGATGAAATTTTCTGAAAAGCCTGGGCTGTTAAATTTGCCAAGTAAAAAACCTGATTGCTAATGCTGCCTAACTTCCGGCATTTTTCGCAGGTGCAAAATCCATCACCGTCTGACGGTTCTACCGATACAAAATACTGCTGAGCATTCGGACTTTGCTTCATTTGCTTTTGCAACTGCGTCACCCTATCATTTACATAAAGCCTTTGGAAACCGGTATCGCTTACGCAAAACTTAGAAGCGGTATTTACAGGTGAGCGCTCCCCCTTTACCAAAGCCATATACTCCGGATGTGCTCTTAACTCAACTTTATTCCTCCACAAAAATTCATTCCACGAATGTCCTTTGAGATGATACGCCCCTCCAAAACGGTTTCTGCGATACCAAGTGTTCCAGTTTCGATCAACGAGTTTTTGTTTATCTACAAATGTATTGCGCGGAGTGCCGAAGGTGCCAAAGAAGGTGCGAAGAGCAAATGCAGGGGTGTATATGCTATCTACCTTTAAGCCTATATTTTTTAGCGATGGAATGTACGCATGTTCATCGCCCGGCTGATACCAACGAAATCCGAGTTCATCTAAGTAAGTATAGATGCCATTCATCAATCCTTCTTTGGTAAAGGCGAGTATCTCTATTTTGCTTTTTCCGTCAGAGAGTAATTTAAATTCACCACTATTATTCAATGCAGCGAAAAGAGCCGTATCTGCGGCTTGTAAATAACGAATGCAAATACCTTGATGCGGACAGGAATCGGTCTGAATGATTTCGAAAGTAGTGCCGGTAGCTTTACTAAGCGATTGCTGCAAATCGAGCAGCGAGGGCTTTATCCATTTATAGGTGGCAGAATTGGTATAGATGGTGTAGCTATAATTGCTCTGTGCAAAGGCCGTAGAAATAGAGATGCCCAAAAGCAAGAAATAAGCAAATGTTGTTTTCATTTTGGCTGCGCTAATCCGATGATGAGTTTACAAATTTACTCGCCACTTATTTAACAAGGTGGCTTAAACTTTCTAAACAAAAGTATATCTTACTTCCTCTAAATCGCTTTTTATGGCACAAGCCTACTCTACCGCTTTTCAGCAAAACAAAAGTTTCCCGAAAGATACAGGTGGCTCCCGCTCTACCGGCCTAACTCCCTACACCGGCAGTTGGACAACCAAAGAAATTGTTCACCTGCTAAAGCGCACCATGTTTGGTGCTGCAAAGGCGGATGTGGATCACTTCGCCTCTATGAGTATGAGCGATGCGGTGGATGAATTGCTGACTGCGGTGGCTACTCCTATCGGCCCGCTGAATAATTACAATACTGCTAACTATACCGACCCCAACGTGCCATCCGGGCAGTCTTGGCTGAACGCCCCTTACGATGCTAACCTTATCGTAGAGCGCATATATTCCTTTAAGTCTTGGTGGATAGGGCAGATGTTGAATCAGGGAAGAAGTATTGAGGAGAAGATGACCTTGTTTTGGCACAATCACTTTGCTACAGAAACAGGAACTATTATTGATGCCCGATTTGTGTATAAGAATAACGCCATTCTGCGAGCTTATGCGCTGGGTAATTTTAAAGACTTGGTGAAGCAGGTAACGATTGACCCCGCCATGTTGTTTTACCTAAACGGCTACCTAAACACCAAAAACGCTCCGGATGAAAACTATGGTCGTGAGTTGCAGGAACTATTTACGGTAGGGAAAGACCCGATGCAGCTATACAGTGAAGACGATGTGAAAGCGGCTGCCCGCGTGCTGACCGGTTATCGAATCAATACGCTCAACCTTACTTCGGCATTTGATCCGAGCAAGCACGATGTGACCAACAAGCAATTCTCTTCGTTTTACAACAACACCGTCATCCAGGGACAAACGCTTGGCAATGGAGCCAATGAATTAGATGACCTGCTCGATATGATTTTCGGCACCCAACAAGTAGCCGAATTTATCTGCAAAAAAATCTATCGCTTCTTCGTGTATTACAACATAGATACAGACATTGACACCAACGTGATTCAACCCTTAGCCGATATTTTTAGAACAAACAACTATGAGATAAAGCCGGTGCTTGCCGCCTTGTTTAAAAGCGAACATTTTTACGATGCGCTCAATCGCGGATGCCTGATCAAATCGCCTGCCGATTTTTTTATTGGCGCTTGCCGTGAGTTCAATGCCGTGTTCCCCGATTCGAGTGATCTTTCCAAGCAGTATTATTTCTGGAAGGTGATGGAATATGAATTGGCTATTTGCGGCATGGATATAGGCGACCCGCCCAATGTGGCCGGTTGGCCGGCTTACTATCAGGTGCCGGCTTTTCACGAAATGTGGATCAACTCCGACACTTTGCCCAAACGCACCCAATTCACTGATTATCTGATTTACGTTGGCTTCACTTATCAGGGAACTAAATTGGCCTTAGACCCGGTGGACTTTGTGCTGCACTTAGATAACCCGTCTGATCCGAATGCGGTGATCAATGATACCCTGGCTATTCTGTATTCTATTGACACCGATGTGAACCTGTTTAATTATCTGAAAAGTATTCTGCTCTCGGGACAGGTTACAGACGGCTACTGGACCACCGCATGGAATGACTGGTTTTACAATCAAGGCGATCAGGCCGCTTATAACATTGTGCAAACACGGCTGAAGCAGATGTTTATGTACGTTATGGACTTGGCAGAATATCAGTTATCCTAAAACCTCTTCATTCCCATCGGGAGTAAATTCATCCTTTATGAAAAGAAAAGATTTTATACGCCAAGCCGGAGCCGGAATATTGCTACCCGCTTTTTTGAATGGCTTCTCGCTGCGCGCTTTTGGTGCTTCTCCTTTATTACAAGCATTAGCGCAGTCATCTGTAGATACGGATCATGTGCTGGTACTCATTCAATTGAACGGAGGTAATGACGGGTTGAATACGGTGATTCCCTTAGATCAATATTCCATTCTTTCGCATGCGCGCAGTAATTTGCTGATTCCGCAAAATCAGTTGCTTTCGCTTTCGGGTCTTTCCGCTACCGCACTTCACCCGGCCATGACGGGCATTCAGTCCTTGTTCAATGATGGGAAGGTGCGCATTGTGCAGGGAGTCAGTTATCCCAATCCGAATTACTCGCATTTTCGGGCTACAGATATTTGGCTCACGGGGTCTAATGCTAACCAAACACTTACGAGCGGCTGGGCCGGGCGCTACTTGAATTATGAATATCCGAATTTCCCAACCGGTTACCCCAATGCACAAATGCCCGATCCCTTGGCCATTCAAATAGGGTCTGTGCTTTCTACGGCCTTTCAAGGGCCTACGAGCGGGATGGGAATGTCTATTTCAGATCCTACAAATTTCTACAACCTGATAAGCGGCATACAGGCAACCGCACCAAACACACCGGCTGGGCACGAGCTTTCGTTCGTCCGAACGGTGGCGAAGCAAACCGACCAATACGCGGGAGTGATTACCGCTGCTGCCAACAACGTAACACAACAAGGAGCTTATCCTTCCAACAACTCGTTGGCGGCACAACTGAAAATAGTGGCGCAACTGATAGCGGGAGGATTGAAAACAAAAATTTATATGGTGAACATGGGAAGTTTCGATACTCACTCCAGTCAAGTAGTATCGGGCAGTCCTGCCACGGGCAATCATGCTGCGTTGCTACAAGAACTCTCCGATGCCATCAAGGCTTTTATGGATGATCTCAGTTTTCTGAATGTAGCCGATCGCGTGACGGGAATGACTTTCTCAGAATTTGGCCGGAGGATATTAGGCAACAACAGCTTGGGTAGCGACCACGGAGCCGCTGCGCCTATGCTCATATTTGGCAATCAGGTAATTCCCGGCATGTTGGGCACTAACCCGCAACTGCCCGGCACGGTAACGGTGAGCGACAACGTGGCCATGCAGTATGATTTCCGCTCGGTGTATGCCTCACTGTTGCAAGATTGGTTCTGCGTGCCTACCTCTGATTTGAATACTATTCTGCTACAGAATTTCCAAACACTACCGCTTGTCAGTTCGGCTGATTGCTCGGCATCGGCTTTGCACGAAATAGATCAGAGTGCCGGGTTGACTTTAGTGACCGTGTATCCCAATCCGTTTGCCGCGCACACGAATATCAGCTACACTACGAATGGCGGACACACGCTGATACAAGTGTTTAATGGCGAAGGGCAACTGATAAAAACGGTGTTAGATAAAGAGATGGAAGCCGGCAATTATTCCGCTGGTTTTGAGAATGAAGATTACCCGGCCGGGGTGTATTACGTGCGCTTACAAAACCGCTCGGTGCAACAGGTGAAGCCGATGGTGATAGGGAGGTAGTGGCATGCCACAGCATCCCGTAAATATGCCACGAACTTGCTTGCGAGTTTTGTTCTAAATATTGTATTTATTGGAAGCGTAAAATTTCGACAAAGCAGAAAGAATATATACGTTTTGCCTGCGCAAATAGGTGGCGCTTTTAATTTTACAGGAAAATCATGAGCTACACGATATTAAACACAAGCGATAGAATTAATAATTATCGCCCATTTATCTCGGCAATTACTCCCTCGCAAGGTCTGCCGAAGACGAGCTTGTGAAGCATAATAAATAATCCCTTATTCCTTCTTCTACAGCAAAGCCAGCAGATAACCAAAATGAACTTCTCGCGCATAAACTTTAACCTTTTAGGCTGGAGCAGCAGAACCTCTAATTCATGGGCTTCAGCCCTGCTTACCTTAGAAGCCATGGCTAAAACCGATATAGTTTGTGGCAGCTTTCCTCCGCCATAAATGACGGAGTTTAAAAATTGTCGTCCAAGTAAGCATTTGGGTGGTAATAACGCATGGCTTCAGACTGCGCACAGCCAAGATAGCCGCTCCGTACCAATTGTTCATTGATAAAATCGCTTTCATCTCTTTTTCTATTTTTGTCGCGCATGGCAGATTATATAGTAAGCGCTAGAAAATACCGTCCCGCTCGTTTCTGTGAAATGATGGGGCAAGAGCAGGTGGCAACCACTCTCAAGAATGCTATTCGCACCGGCCATCTGGCACATTCTTTTTTATTCTGCGGCCCGCGCGGTGTGGGAAAAACCACCGCTGCTCGCATTCTGGCAAAAACCATCAACTGCGAAAACATTACCGATGATTTTGAGGCCTGCGGTCAGTGCGAATCTTGCATTGCGTTTCAGCGCAATTCCTCCTTCAACATCCACGAGTTAGATGCCGCTTCCAATAATAGTGTAGATGATATTCGGGCATTGGTAGATCAGGTTCGTTTTCCTCCTCAAACCGGCAAATACAAGATTTATATTATTGACGAGGTTCACATGCTTTCGGCAGGGGCTTTTAATGCTTTCTTAAAAACATTAGAAGAGCCACCCGCCTACTGCAAGTTTATTTTGGCCACCACCGAGAAGCATAAAATTCTCCCCACCATTCTTTCCCGCTGTCAAATTTTTGACTTTCGCAGAATTGGGGTCGAAACTATTGTGAAACACTTGCAGCACATCTGCGAGTTAGAAAAGGTAGAAGCCGAAGAGGATGCCTTGCACATTATTGCCCAGAAAGCCGATGGCGGGATGCGCGATGCGCTGTCTATGTTTGACCGCTTGTCGAGTTTCAGCGAACGAAAGTTGACCTACGCTTCGGTGTTAGAGAATCTCAACGTGCTGGACTATGACTATTTCTTCAAAGTAACCGACTCGCTGCTTTCCGAAAACCTCACCCAAGCGCTTTTGTTGTTTGATGAAATTCTGAAAAAGGGTTTTGAGGGCGATGATTTTATTCTTGGCCTAAGTGAGCATTTCCGTAACCTGCTTTTTTGCAAAGACAAGGAAACGCTGAAACTAATGGAGGTGAGCGATACCTTAAAGCAGAAATATAATGAGCAGTCTATCTTGGCATCGGGCGATTTTTTGGTGAACTGTCTCCACATCGGCAATCAGTGCGATGTGAGTTATAAGATGTCGAAGAATAAACGGCTTACAGTAGAGTTGGCATTGATTAAAATGTGTTACGTCAATTCTGTATTGACCTTAGAGGTTGCGGATGCGTCTAAAAAAAAAGTTGAGCCGGTAAAAGAGCAAACCTCTGAAATTGCCCCTCCTATTATCAAAAAAGCTGTTACAGCTTCGGCCACTCCTTCTAAAACAGAAAAGAAAGAGAATCTCGGCTCTGTTGCAAAACCGAATACGGATAATAAGCCACCCATCATTATCTCGAAAGGGAAAAAGGTGCTCACGATTGATTCGCTGAATAATGAACTGCAAAACCCCAAAGAAGGCGGTCGTCTGGCCGAGCCGGAAGAAGAGAAATATGAAGGCGAGATTCTGATCTTGAATCAAGAAAACCTTTTGACCTTATGGGAGACTTACGCAGCCGGAATTTCGGACGAAAAGAAAGGACTTCGAATGAGCTTTGCCACCTTTAAGCCCGAGTTAAGTGCCGATATGAAAGTGGAGCTAAAAGTGCAGAGTGATATTCAGAAATTGCAGTTTGATGAAGTGCGAAAAGGGATTGAACACTTTATTTCAAAAAGGGTAGGAGCCGAAGTAGAAATGTCGGTGATTGCAGATAAAGCAGAGAGGGAAGGACGAAAGCCCTACACCGAAAAAGAAAAGTTGGAAAGACTGATGGAGAAGAATCCGACCATCCGTAAAATGCAACAGCGTTTAGGGCTGGAGCTTGACTACGATTAATTTAAAATATCCTAATTTATTATGTGGCCACATGCTATTGGCAGCAACATCCTATTATTGACACTCAAACCCATTCACGATATGAAATTTAAAATCATCCTGTTCTCTCTATGTTGCCTAATAGGTACTTCGCAGGCTCAGAATAAATCGCTGCGCAATCAGAATACGATTACAAAGTCAAATCAACCGATTCCTAATTTAAAAATAACGGGAGCGGTGCCTGCTGCTACTGCACGGGCTTCGCAAGCTCCCGCTGCTTTTGTATCGGTGCCAAACGATCCTTTCAACACGCGCATTTATACGCTGTCGAACGGATTGAAGGTATATCTCTCGGTAAACAAAGATGCTCCGCGCATTCAAACTCTGATAGCCGTAAAGGCCGGTTCAAAATTCGATCCTCCGCAAACCACCGGACTGGCGCATTATCTGGAGCACATGATGTTTAAAGGCTCTCGCGATTTCGGTACTAAAAATTGGAGTAAAGAAAGTCCATTGCTCGATTCTATCTCTGCTTATTTCGAATATCACAAGGATACGCAAGACGAGTGGATGAAGAAGAAACTGTATGCCAAAATTGATTCCTTCAGTTATGAGGCTTCTAAGTATGCGATCCCCAATGAGTACGATAAAATGATGAGTTCGTTGGGAGCCAGCGGCACCAATGCTTTTACTTCTACCGACATGACGGTGTATGTGAATGACATCCCTTCAAATGGATTAGAGAAATTTTTGGATCTCGAAAGCGATCGCTTTGAAACTCTGGTGCTGCGTTTGTTTCATACAGAATTAGAAACGGTGTACGAAGAGTTTAACCGCAACCAAGATAATGACCGTGTTTGGAGCGACCATGCGATTGATAATGCACTGCTTCCTAATCACCCTTACGGCACTCAAACCACTATTGGCAAAGGAGAAGATTTGAAGAATCCTTCGATGGTAAATATTCACCATTACTTCGACACCTATTACCGGCCCGACAATGCGGCTATTATTTTGGCGGGCGATTTAGACCCCGACCAAACTATTCAAATGATTGAAAAATATTTCAGCGGATGGAAAGCAGCCCCCATTCCTCCATTTATTAAAAAGCCGGAGCCGGAAATCACTAAGCCGATTGTGCGCGAGTATGATGGGCCGCAGCCGGAGCATGTGTATGTAGGTTTCCGTTTTGACGGAGCAAACACCCACGATGCGCTGATGCTGAAATTAGTAGATATGATATTGGCGAACGGTCAAGCCGGTTTGATTGACTTGGATCTGGTGCAACAACAAAAATTGCTGCAGGCTTATTCGTATGTAGATGAAAACACGGATTACTGCATTCATAAACTTTACGGCCAACCCAAGCAGGGACAAAAATTAGAAGAAGTAAAAGACTTGATGCTGGGGGAAGTAGAGAAAGTGAAAAAAGGAGAGTTTGGAGATTGGGTATTACCTGCGATTATTCAAAATCTTCGTTTACAACGAATGAAGGAAGCCGAGAAGAACAGCAGCCGGGCGTATAACATGATGGGTACTTTTGTTCACAACATCGCTTGGAAAGATTGGGTGAATGAGATTGATGAAATGTCGAAAGTGACAAAAGCGGATATAGTGAAGTTTGCCAATGAGCACTACCATAATAATTATGCGGTATGCTACAAGCGCTTAGGCGAAGCGAAGGTATATAAAGTAGAGAAGCCAAAGATTACACCGGTAGTCATGAACAAGGACGACATCTCGGCATTTAAACAAAAATGGGATGCCATGCCACAGCCGGCCATCGAGCCGCATTTCTTGGATTTCAATAAAGATATCACCCACCTGAAATTAGAGAAGGGAGGAGTTCCTTTCGATTATATCCGCAACGATATCAACAAAACTTTTTCGCTCAATTATATTTTCGATATGGGCACCGATAATATCCGCGAATTAGGCGTTGCTGTCAGTTACTTGGAATACTTAGGTACCGATAAGTATTCTGCCGAACAGCTAAAAACAGAGTTCTATAAACTCGGCCTGAGCTTTAGCGTAAACACCGGAAGAGACCGCGTGTATGTTTCGCTTTCGGGATTGGAGTCTAACTTAGAGAAAGGCTTGCAATTATTTGAAGAAGTGCTGGCAAATGTAAAACCTGACAAGGAAGTGTATCAAGCCATGGTGATGGATATGATGCAAGGTAGGGAGAATGCCAAAAAGGATAAGAATACTATTCTTTATAACGGACTGATGAATTATGGCAAATACGGCCCTTCTAACCCTTTCAATTATGTGCTGAGCGAAGATCAGTTGAACGCATTGGATGTAAATAAATTAGTGAGTATGATCAAGTCACTCACTTCTTACAAGCACAAAATATTTTATTACGGCCAGCGCGATCCGAAAGAAGTTTTGGCCGTCATCAACAAACTTCATGCGGTAAGTGCTGATTTGAAAAATTATCCGGCAGCAAAAAAATATCCGGAGCTTCCACTGAAAGAGAGCAAGGTATATGTGTGTTATTATCCGATGAAACAAGCGGAGATTGTGATGTTGGGTCGCGATGTGATGTTCAACAAGGACTTATACCCTTACATCTTCCTTTATGACAGCTATTACGGTTCAGGGCTTTCGTCTATTATGTTTCAGGAAGTGCGGGAGAAAATGGCCTTAGCTTATTCGGTTTACAGCAGTTTTCGCGTGCCTCAATATGCCGATGAATCGCACTACGTGGTTTCGTATGTAGGCACCCAAGCCGATAAAATGGATACCGCCCTGGCAGAAATGAATAAGTTGCTGAACAACCTGCCCGAAGTGCCACAGCAATATCAAGGAGCGCAAGAAAGTGTAGTGAAAACTTTAGAGAGCGACTGGGTCACCGGCTCTGATATTTACTGGGCTTATGACCGCGCACAGAAACGCGGATTAGATGTGGATGTGCGCAAAGATATTTTTGCAAAAGTGAAATCCATTTCTTTGCACGACCTTCATCACTTCTTTGATGACCACGTAAAAGGGAAAAAATACACTTATCTGGTGATAGGCAAAGAGGGCGATATTAAGTTAGATGCCCTCAAAGAACTCGGCCCGGTGCAGGTGCTGGACTTGAATCAGGTGTTTGGATATTAATAGAAAAAAATAAAACATTGAGAAGGAGTGGTACCCCCACTCCTTTTTTTATTGAATGCTAAAATATGTGGAGACATTTTTGCTTTAGCACTTAAAACTTAATTTTAGGAGTATGAAGATGATCATGATTTCGGTTGGGATGATTTGTTCCGGCATGTTGTTCGCACAGGGAGGAACTGCAAAAGTAGAGCGGGGAGGTGTAGCTCCCTTATCGGGCACTATTAATTTGTCAGATACTACCCTTCAGGATTGGGAGCCTCACGTGCTCAACATCAGTGAGCAGAATGACGGGTCAAAAGAATTTGGTGAAGAAAAGACGATTGTAAATTCGCAAAGAAAGCGTCACCGCGCTCGCAAAAAATTAAAAAATTCGCCTCGCGGTAGTACTGCTCCTGCCCCGGTGATGTTGCGCAACTTCACTGCCAACAATGCTCAAGGCACGCCTAATGATAATCATATTGCTATTTCTAATGACGGGAAAATTGTGAGTGTAGTGAATACCAACTTTAGAGTGTATAACCAAAACGGCACTCAGCTACAGTCAAAAACACTGAGCTTGTTTGGAAATTCTTTAGGGATACTGATGGCTATCAGTGATCCACGAGTAATATATGATCCCGTAGAAGACCGCTTTATAGTGGTTTTTTTTTCGGGTAACACCAGCAGCAGTACTCATATTATCGTAGCATTTTCAAAAACCAATGACCCGGCCGGTCAGTGGAACTTATATTCTTTGAACGGTAATTCTCTCAACGATTCCACTTGGAGTGATTACCCGATCGTCTCTCTTTCCGACAAGGATTTGTTTATGACCTTTAACCATTTAATAGATGGAAATGATTGGAAAGTCGGCTTTCGCTATTCGGCCATCTGGCAAATTGATAAACAAAAAGGGTATGACGGAGATTCCTTGCAATTTGATTATTGGCACCACATAGATTACAACGGTCAGCCAGTGTGGAACGTATGCCCCATTCGTGGCGGTACCGGTCTTTCCGGTCCCGAAACCTATTTCCTTTCGGTTCGTCCGAGCGATTTAAGTAACGACACCGTTTTTCTTCAATCAATTTCCGATTCCTATCTAAGCGGCAATGCGCAGTTTTCGATGAAAGCTCTTAAAACAGATGTGGAGTACGGCATTGCTCCCGATGGGCTTCAGAAAGACGGCCAGTACTTAGCCACCAACGATGCTCGCGTGCTCGATGGTTTTATCGCCAATGATAGAATTCAATATGTGCACAACACCTTAGCACCACAAAGTTTTACTTCAGGAGTTTATTTGGGAACAATAGATCATCCCGGCTCTGCTAATCCAAGTGTTTTTGGACAGATTATTTCAAACGATACAATAGATTTTGGATACCCTTCTATTGCTTACATGGGTAACAATGCTTTTGATAATCGTGCTATCATCACTTGTTCCTTCTCTTCTCCTGATACTTTCCCGGGCACTGTTGCCTTTTACAAGGATGCTGCTGAAAATATTTCTGATATGCTGGTGGTGAAAAATGGCGAAAAGGCGGTGGATGTAATGCTCGACTCCGTAGAACGCTGGGGCGATTACACCGGAATTCAACGAAAATACAACGAGCCGAACGTAGCTTGGCTGGCGGGTTCTTATGTATATCCTTCTCGGGCTTACCGCACTTGGATTGCAGAGTTAATCAACCCCGATTCTTCGGTGGTTTCTTCTTTGGCAGAACCTGAAAAAGATTGGTCAACGCAGGTGTTTCCCAACCCCGCAGCAGATTATTTCAGTGTAAAGTTTCGATCACGCGAAAACAACTTTACTCGTTTTGCGATCTATGATGTGAGTGGCAAACTGATTCGTGTACTGCTCGAAGACAAAGTGAAAGACGGTGAAAATATATTTTCATTCAGCACCCGATACCTTTCCGATGGTATCTATTTTTTAAAGATAACGGATAGAGGAGAAGCGGAACAAACTGCGAAGGTGGTAATCAGGCAATAGGAATGAGCAGCCCCGAAGAACAAAAATTAGAACCTGAAAAATGGATAGAGCGCTATGCGGATAAACTCTATTCGTATGCATTAGCGCGTGTAAGCAGGCAGTCGGTGGCGGAGGACTTGGTGCAGGATACTTTTTTGAGTGCGCTCAAAGCAAAGGATTCTTTTCTGTTCAATGCGTCTGAAAAAACCTGGCTTATCGCTATTCTGAAACGGAAAATCATTGACTACTACCGCAAGAAATCCACTCAAAACGAACTGAACATTTTTGATAGAGACACAAAGGATGATTTTATGAATCACTTTTTCGATACGGAAGGCAGAAGTGATGGGCACTGGACGAAGAAGGCTTTGCCTGAATCGGGTAGTAAGAACTTTGAAACAGCCATAGAAAGCAAGGAATTTCAAAACATTTTGCAGCGTTGCATCGGGAAACTTCCGGTTAAATGGGCAGCCGTTTTTATGCTAAAAAATATGGACGATATGGAGACGGAAGAAATTTGTAAAGAATTGGAAATATCACCGTCCAACTACTGGGTAATAATGCATCGCGCAAAACTTCAGTTGCGGGAATGTATGGAGCTAAACTGGCTGAAGCAATGAAACGGAAAAACACTTTAATGATCACCTGCCGGGATGCTACCTTTCTTTATACTAAAAAGAAGGAAGGAAAATTGAGTCTGGCGGAACGTTTGGCTCTGTGGTTTCATTTGTTGATGTGTAAGTTTTGTGCGCTGTTTTTAAAGCAGACAGAAGACTTAGAAAAAGCAGCTCACCATTCAGCCGATACACAGGATGTAACACTTAGCCCGGAGGCGAAAGAAAAGATGCGTCAGGCGCTGCTCAACGAGGGGAATAACTAAACAACCCTTCTCTATTCTCCTTCTCACAGATTTATTAGGTTTGCCTAACTTCAATACAAATTTATGGCAGAAGCAATTCGATTAGGCAGAATGACAGATACAATGGACGAAGGATTCATTGCAGAACTCAGCATTAAAGTAGGAGATAAAGTAAAGACAGGCGATGCTATTGCCGAAATAGAAACGGACAAAGCAACTTTGCCTTTAGAATCTTTTTTTAATGGAGAGATATTACACATCGCTGCAAAAAAAGGGGATACCCTGAAGATTGGTGATCTCATTGCTATAGTCGGAAAGAAGGGAGAAGATTTTTCGGAATTACTGAAAGAGGTAAAGGACGATAAAAAAGAATCGGTTGTTGAAACAAAAGAAAAAACGGAGGCAAAAATTGCTCCTTCCACTGCGGTGAAACCGGAAGTGCAAAAAGCGGAGATAATTGCTCCGGCAAATGATGGAAGAAGAATAAAAGCCTCGCCATTAGCAAGAATGATTGCTCGTGAAAAGGGAGTAGATCTCAGTCAAGTAAACGGTACCGGGGAAGATGGAAGAATTGTAAAACGTGATCTAGAGAATGTTTTGTCACCGTCTGTCGCAGCTCCTGCTTTTGTGGGGAAGGAAAATTCACGCGATGTAAGGGTTAGTCAAATGCGCAAGACTATTGCCAAGCGTTTAAGCGAGAGTAAATACAGCGCTCCGCATTTTTACCTCACCATGGATGTAAACATGGACAATGCGGTTTCGTTAAGAGGGCAGTTGAATAATTTATTACCCACAAAGATTTCGTTTAACGACATCGTGCTGAAGGCCACTGCACAGGCTATACGGCAATCACCGGAGGTAAATTGCTCTTGGTTGGGAGATGTGATTCGTTATCACGACCACATTCATATTGGTATGGCAGTAGCTGTGGAGGAAGGGCTGTTAGTGCTGGTCATAAAATTTGCGGATGGAAAATCTATTCAGCAAATTTCTGATGAAGCAAAGTCGCTGGCGCAGAAAGTGAGTACTAAAAAAATTCAACCGCAAGAAATGGAAGGGAACACTTTTACAATTTCTAACCTCGGTATGTTTGGAATCGAAGCGTTTACGGCAATCATTAATCCACCCGATGCCTGCATCTTAGCAGTGGGGGCCATTCGGCAAGAATTAGCAATGGCCGATAATCAGGTGAAGCCTGTAAATAAAATGAAACTGACTTTGAGTTGCGACCATCGCGCAGTGGATGGCGCTAAAGGAGCCAAGTTTCTTCAGACACTAAAAAACATCCTCGAAAATCCGGTCAGCCTTTTACTGTAATTCCACATCTGCTATAGCTTCTAAAGGAATCACCGTGCCGCCTTTCAGCAAAATAAATTTCTCTGTGGTGGCCCAGATGGCCGAAGATATTTCTTTGTAACCATCCAGCGTATTAAAAGTAATTTTTGCTTGGCTGTGGTAGTTGTTGCCCAACAACATGGCTAAAAATAATCTTTGATTCCGCTCTCTGATTTCAAAATCTGTAAATCGTTGGAATGGTTGTTTAAAGGTGCAATGGTTTAGCCGTTCCTTCTCGATTGGTTCTGCGATAGTTCTCATAAAAATTTACTTGTTCGTTACCGTAGCTTCTACGGTGGATCTGTTAAAAATGTTTCCGAGTAGGACAAAGTATTTTCTATCCTTTGCATTTCAACTGTTTTGCGAAGTGCTGTGCCTTCGATTAGAATCTCTACCTTAGCACCTATGAAAACTTTAGTATTAGGTGCCTCTCTTCATTCGCACAGGTACTCTTTTAAAGCCATTAATTTATTGAGAGCACACCATCATGAAGTCATTGCTTTGGGGCGCGATGCCGGCCAAGTAGCAGATGTAGAATTGGTAAAAGATTTTCCTCAGAACGAGAAATTAGATACGATCACTATCTATTTGAATCCCGAACGCCAGAAGGAATATTACGACAGAATTATTCAGGCCAAGCCCAGAAGAATTATTTTTAATCCGGGTGCTGAAAATCCGGAACTGGAAAAGTTAGCGCGAGAAAACGGCATACAAACCGAAGAAGCTTGTACCTTGGTGTTGTTGGGTACGGGTCAATATTGAGTTTATAGTCGAAAGTGTATAGTAGAGCGGAAAAAAATTACTGAATAAACATTGAAATTATTTCCAATAAATCATTAAACAAAAATTTATGAGTTACACAGAAGGAATGCTGAAGGAGGATGCGCTGAAAGGTAAAACGATCATCATCACGGGTGGGGGAACCGGCTTAGGTCGTTCTATGAGTAAATATTTTTTGCAATTAGGGGCTAACGTAGTTATTACCAGTCGCAAATTAGAAGTGTTGCAGAATACTGCTAAAGAGTTGGAAAATGAAACCGGAGGGAAGGTGCTGGCTGTGCAATGCGATGTGCGCAACTATGAAGAAGTAGAAAACATGGTGCAAGAAACTGTGAAGACTTTTGGTAGTGCTGACGTATTAGTAAACAATGCTGCCGGAAATTTCATCAGCCCGACCGAGCGCTTATCTCCTCGTGCCTTTGATACTATCGTGGACATTGTGCTAAAAGGCTCTTACAACTGCACTTTGGCCTTGGGTAAATACTGGATAAAGGAGAAGCAAACGAATAAGACGGTGTTGAGTATTGTCACTACTTATGCGTGGACCGGTTCTGCTTATGTGGTGCCTTCTGCTTGTGCTAAGGCCGGGGTGCTTTCCATGACTCGCTCGCTGGCGGTGGAATGGGCAAAGTACGGCATTCGTATGAATGCTATCGCTCCGGGACCCTTTCCGACAAAAGGAGCCTGGGATCGTTTAGTGCCGGGAGAGTTTAGAGAGAAGTTTGACTTAAAAAAGCAAGTGCCTTTGCGCAGAGCTGGAGAACATCAGGAGTTGTGTAATCTGGCCGCCTATTTGGTCTCTGATTTCTCAGCTTTTGTAAATGGCGAAGTAGTTACCATTGATGGCGGTGAATGGCTGCAAGGAGCCGGTGAATTCAACCTGTTTGATGAAGTCACTTCTGAGCAATGGGATTTAGTGGAGCAGATGGTGCGAAAAGCGAAGAGCGAGTGAGTTGCAGTTGATAGTCCGGAGTCTATAGACAATAGTAAAAGGAAAGCAAATGCCCTTTAAATTTGAGAACTTGTTGGTTTGGCAGAGAGCGATAGACTTTACTGACTTGGTATATGATGCATCCGCAAAATTTCCGAAAGATGAGCTATTCAACATTACTTCACAGTTTAAGCGAGCAACTACTTCTATCAGTCTGAATATCGCAGAAGGTGCCAGTGGAAATAGTAATCCGGAATTCCAACGTTTTCTGACTTATGCAGGTCGCTCAGTTGCTGAAGTGGTTAATTGCCTATATATCTGCCGAAGGAGAAAATTTATTTCAGAGGAGCAATTTAAATTGCTTTATTCTAAAGCTGAAGAGCTTGCGAAAATGATTAGTGGATTGAGTAATTCTCTCAAATGATTGAACATACCATTCTCAATAATGACTTTATTCTTATGAAATGTTCTCCAAGGTCTATTTACTATAGACAATGGACTATTGACTAATAACTATGGACAATGGACAATGGACAATGGACTATTGACTAATAACTATGGACTATGGACTATTGACTATGGACTATGGACTATTGACTAATAACTATGGACAATGGACTATTGACTATTGACTATTGACTATTGACTAATAACTATGGACAATGGACTATTGACTATTGACTAATAACTATAGACTATGGACTATTGACTATGGACTAATAACCAATACATGAGTTTCACTATTACCGAAGAAAACTACATCAAAGCCATCTTCCACCTCAGCGAAGCGGGCGATGAGAATATTTCTACCAGCGACATATCAAAAGCGGTGAATGCTACCGCTGCTTCCGTCACGGACATGCTCAAGAAACTGAAGCAGAAAAAGATTGTCACTTACGAAAAATATTATGGCGTTCGACTGACGACACAAGGAGAAAAAATTGCTAAGTCGGTGATTCGAAAACATCGTTTATGGGAAGTTTTCTTAGTCGAAAAATTGAATTACTCATGGGATCGCATTCACGATATTGCCGAACAGTTAGAGCATATACAGTCGGATGAACTGATTGAAAAATTAGAGAAGTTTTTGGGCTACCCTAAATTTGATCCGCATGGCGACCCCATCCCGGATGCAAAGGGGAATATGAAAAGCCAAAAGCAAACACTGCTCAACAAACTCCCTAAAGGGTATAAAGGAACCGTGGTGGGGGTGAAAGACAGCTCTTCTGAATTGCTTCAGTACCTCAACGAATTGGATATTTACTTGGGTACCGCTATTGAGATTAATGACATCATTGAATTTGATGGTTCTTTTATGGTCACAATCAATCGGAAAAAGAAAGCCAGCCTGAGCAAGTTGGTGACACAGAATATTTTTGTGAGCTGAAAAAGATTTTGTAATTACGAAGAAATGCGATTGAATTATCAATAGATTATTTCTGAAGCAACCTCTGCCGGATGTACAATGTAAATGTTCTTCCTATCTAGACGATTGTCATATTTCTATCATTTTTTTACTGGCATTACCTAAACTGTAGTTTTATACATAACTTTGAAGTGAAACCTTAGCCCTATGAAAATACTTACTACTCCATTTCTACTGTTCCTGTTTTTTGCATCCTCGCTATCCGCACAACTTAACTTAGACTGGCAGGAAATGGGACCTGACAACTTTGGTGGTTTTGCTACCGGATTAATTATTGACAATAGGGATTCAACGCACCAAACTCTCTATGTTGGTACTCAGGGAGGCGGAGTTTGGAAATCGGTGAACGGAGGCGATTGGTGGACAGCTTTGGATTGCATGGAAAATATGAATGTGCAGTGCATTACTCAGGCAGTTAATGGAACTATTTACATCGGCACAGGCTTAAATATGTTTGGACTTCAGGGCAGTAGTTTTGTGGTTGGTCAGAAGGGAAATGGAATTTATCAATTAGATGCAAATGACCATTTCATTCACATAATATCTACTTCATCAGGAGGTTCCCTGGCCAGCCCTTGGATAGGTGTGAACCGAATTGCAGTGAATCCTCAAAATACTAATCAGTTTCTGGCAGCTACGGATAAGGGACTTTACTATTCATCGGATGCGGGAACTAATTGGAACGAAATATTGGTAAATGGTGTTACATCCGGCCAGGTATCATCGGATGTAAAGTGGAGTGCCGATGGTTTGAAAATTTTTGCTGTGGTGGGCGGTAATAACAAACTAATACGCTCTACAAATGGGGGTAGTAATTGGGAGAGAATATCCAATACCACCAACCCTGGATTTCCTACTACTCAGGGGCGTATTGAGGTGGCCATCGCCCCATCAAATTCTGATGTTTGTTACATATCGGTTGCTACCTCTATAGGTTGTACCTATGGAGTGTTTAAATCTGTTGATGGCGGTGCTACTTGGGATACGCTTATAATGCATAGCAACATATTTGATCCTTTCAGCCTAGTCTGCCAGGGTTGGTACGACAATGCAATTGCTGTAATGCCCAATGATGAGGATAGAATAATAGTGGGGGGTGTATATCTCTATACCTTTTCATCGGCAATCGGTTTACACAAGCAAAATCAATTCATAGCCGATTACTTGGAGCCTACCAATTTTGTTGACCAGTTTCAATATGTAATAAATGATGCAAATCCGGATGAGATGTATGTTGTATCAGATGAAGGTATCTTTAAGTCTTACAATGCTTCGTCTGATTTTAGCGCATTTGATGTTTACTGGAAATCAGCTGGCATGAAAGCCTGCCCCTTCTACTCGGTGGCTGCGGCTAAAGACGGTCGGGTGATGGGTGATAACTCGGATATTGGAACATTGATAAACACTCCGGGTTCGTTGCATTTTCAGAAATCGTATAGAGGGCTTGGCTTCTGCGAGTTTTCGCACCTCGATACAAGTGTTCTGTTCGCTGAACATTATTTCGGTCAACTAAAGAGAAAAATGAATGGAGGAAATTCATTTAGCTCTTGCTTTGACAATAATATTGATCCACAAGGTTCGGGCGAACCCAGCCGTTGCGGTGGGCAAATGAATGCAAATGCGCCATATATTACGCCTTACATTTTGCACGAAACGCGCGTTGCCGGAAATACTATTGATAGTGTAACTTATACAGCAACTTCCAACTTACTTTCGGGCGATACTATAACCGCCACAAGCAATGTAAATACCATTCCTTTCAAATATACACTTCCAATAAACCTGAATAGCGGCCAAAGCATAAAAATTCCTGACCCGATTAAATCCAGGATATTTTTTGCTTCCAATTGTGGAGGTTGGGTAAAGTTGCACGCTTTATCCGATGATACATTAATGTCTGACTGGTTCAGGTTTACTTCGATTGGATATGGTATCCCATATTCATTTGCGGCTACTAGTGATGGTAATACGGTTTACACCGGATTTTCTAAAGGTGCGATTACTCGTACTACGGGTTTCAATACAACTATCTTCAACAGTTGGAATGTAAAGGATAGCCTGCAGCAATATATGGATACCGTATCGCTAAGTCGTCCAATAGAAGGGATAGCAGTAGATGCCCATAACGACAATCATGTGGTTTGTGCAATAGCGGGTTACGACTCCACAAAGCCCAATTTTTATAAATCCACTGATGGCGGACAAACCTGGACAGGAATACAGGTTGGGCCACCGGAAACTCCTGCTTATACCTGTGTAATTGATATCAATAACAGTGATCATTATTTGGTAGGTACGGAAAATGGAATTTGGACATCAAGCGATGCCGGGCTTACTTGGCAGCGGGAAAGTGCAGAGTTATGTGATGTACCGGTTTACAGGCTTCGGCAGATTTCATTGTATGCAGAGGATTGCCCGGTGTTGTACGCTGCCACCCAATCAAAAGGAATATGGCGTTCTTTTACGCTTACGCCTTCCGGTTGTAATATACATAGTGGGTTCGGCAATATCTATTCCTCCGCAAGTACCGGCCTAATAAAACTCTACCCCAACCCAAATAATTCCGACAGATTACATGTGGAATTCAGCGATGATTTAATGGGAGGAGAACTCGTTTTACAGGATATTTTAGGACGAGAGATTTTACATTTCCCAATTGATAAAACGAAAAGCCAGATAAACATTGACAGATTGAGTAGAGGAATGTATGTAGTAGTTGCTAGTAAGGGAAGATTAATATCCACATCAAAACTGATAGTAGAGTAAAATACTATTTTGAAGGGAAGAAATTATCTCAATAAGAAGAATAGATCCCCTCCACCAACTTCTCTGCCCACTCTTTATACATCAACCCCGAAGGATGAAGCTCGTCCTGCGCAGTAAAGGCAACATTGCTTTTTGCTTGGCGCGATATCGGAGTAATGTCCACATAATTGGCTTTTGCTTTCAGTGTCTCCTCTCTGTTGATAGCATTAAACATATCTATCTCCCGCCCTATTGTTTCTTCTCCGCGTTTATCCCTTTGCCCAAATGGAGTCACTCCCCAGTCGGGAATAGAAAGCACAAATACAGATGGAGAATTTCCACCCGCGTAGTCTATGGCGGTTTCAAGCAGTGAAGTAAATTCCTCTCGGTAGTTTGCTAAATCTCTTCCGCGATATTCATTGTTTACGCCAATCAGCAGCGTCACAAAATCGTAATGCCCTTGAAGTTTTCGCTCCTGAATAGCTGTAGCCAATTCATCAGTCGTCCAGCCGGTTTGGGCAATAATTTCAGGTTTTTCAAATTCATATTCCTGATGTCGCAAAAGTTCAACTATTTGCTCGGGGAATCTTTCCTTTTCAGGAACCGCTTCTCCAATGGTGTAGGAGTCGCCTAAGCACAAGAGCGTATATTTCTTCTTTGATTTTATCATAGGGAAGTGGTGGTGATTGATCCACTGAACCAGACAAAGCAAGCGAAAAAAAATTTCAAAAATAATTTTAGGCTTAACGAAATATAAATTTAGATTTGCCTAAAATTTAAACCTTGAGCAGCCATAAATCCTTAGATGAAGTTCACGGCAGTATAGATACAACACAAGCTAAAGGCGGCTGGCGAAAGTTTTTCCTGTATGCCGGGCCTGCTTTTTTGGTAGCGGTGGGATACATGGATCCGGGCAATTGGGCTACCGATATTGCTGGGGGAAGCAAGTACGGCTATTCGCTGTTGTGGGTGTTGGTGATGAGCAACCTGATTGCTTTGTTGTTGCAAAGCCTGAGCGCGCGCTTGGGCATTGTGAGAGGCCGAGATTTGGCGCAAGCCTCGCGCGACATTTACCCCAGTAGTGTGAATTACACGCTTTGGGCATTAGCCGAAATTGCCATTGCTGCCTGCGATTTGGCCGAGGTGTTAGGAATGGCTATCGGATTAAATCTTTTGTTCCACTTACCGCTGTTGTGGGGCGTTTCTCTCGCGGTGCTCGACACTTTTCTGATTCTATTTTTACAGAGTAAAGGCATGCGCTATATGGAAGCGCTTATCCTGGCTTTGGTCGCTTTAATCGGTATTTCCTTTTTCATTGAATTGGTTTTTGCAAAGCCCGACATGGGCGAACTGGCTACCGGCTTTATCCCTTCCTTAAAAGATGCCGGAGCCTTATACATTGCCATTGGCATTATTGGCGCTACGGTGATGCCGCACAATTTATATCTGCATTCCTCATTAGTGCAAACTCGCAGAAACAAAAGAGATGACGAGGGTATCCGCACGGCTATCCGGTATAATTTTTTTGATTCTACCTTGGCGCTGAATCTGGCTTTTTTTGTCAATGCTTCTATATTGGTGCTGGCGGCTGCTGTATTCTTTAAAGGCGGCTATCACGACATTGTAGAAATTCAAGATGCCCATGCCATGCTGGAACCTTTGCTGGGTGAAAAATTGGCCCCCATTCTTTTTGCGGTGGCTTTGATAGCTGCGGGCCAAAGCTCCACCATCACCGGTACCTTAGCCGGTCAAATTGTGATGGAAGGCTATCTCGATTTGCGCATTTCACCTTGGTTGCGCAGGCTCATCACCCGTTTGCTGGCGGTGGTTCCCGCCTTTTTAGTCATTTATTTTATGGGCGATAGTAAGGTGGGCGATATGCTCATTCTCTCACAGGTTATTTTGAGTTTGCAGTTGGGTTTTGCCGTTATTCCGCTCATACACTTTGTGAGTGATAAGGAAACAATGGGCAAGTTTGCCATCGGTCATGTGGTGAAAGTATTAGCCTGGGTTTCGGCAACCATTATCATTGGACTTAACATTAAATTGGTGATTGATACGCTGGCGGATTGGCAGGAAGAACTATCCGGCCATTTATGGGTTTTTAACTTTGTGATCCTGCCGATAGTTATCCTAGCGGCTCTGCTACTAGCGCTGGTCACTTACTATGCGCTTCGGCAAGCTAAACCTTCCAGAGAAACGACCGTGCCACATGGCAAGGCGATTGAAATTCCGCTGATTCAAAAAAAGGTGTACTCCTGTGTAGCCATTTGTGTTGACTTCTCGAAAGATGATATTCGGGCTTTAACCGAAGGCGTTTCGCACGGTGTATCGGATACGAAATACTGTCTCATTCACGTAGTGGAGTCTGCCGGAGCACTTACGCTCGGAGCCGAAATTCAAGATTACGAAACACATGAGGACTGGATACAGCTCAAGAAATATGGCGAAAGCCTGCGGGCACAGGGCTATGAAGTGACCGAGAAGCTCGGCTTTGGGAATCCTAAAAAAGTGATCCCAAGAATGGTCAAAGAAATGAATCCCGGCCTGCTGGTTATTGCTCGCCACGGCCACGGCAGCATTATGGATTTCATTTATGGCGAAACCATTTCGGTAGTGCGGCACAAAGTAAAATGCCCGGTGCTGGTGGTTTAATTTTTGCAAATTTGCCCGCTTGAAATCTATTTTCTACTTAGGGGATAAAAAAACTTTTACCCGTGTGGTTCGGCAGGAGGATACTGCTGCCTTCGAATCCGGAGAGGTGCACCCGGTATATGCCACCTTTGCACTCGCTCGCGATGCGGAATGGTGCAGCCGCCTGTTTGTGTTGGAGATGAAAGAAGCGCAGGAAGAAGGCATCGGCACATTTGTGACGGTAAAGCATCTGTCACCGGCTTTTATTGGAGATGAAGTAGTGTTTGAAGCGCAGATAGAAGTACTCACCGGCAATGAGGTAAATTGCCGTTTCACCGCCAAGAAAGGAGAGCGATTGATTGCCGAAGGCCGCACCGGACAAAAGATATTGACTAAAGAGAAAATAACCACCCTGTTCGATACACTGAAAAATGATTAATCCATCCAAAATAGATATTAGGAATAAGCGAGCCGGTTTCGACTTTGAAATTGTGGAACGATTTGTAGCGGGCATTGTGCTCACCGGCAGTGAAATAAAAACGATTCGCAACGGCAGCGGAAGCATTAGCGAAGCCTTTTGCGTGTTTCGCGATGGCGATCTATTTGTCCGCAGCATGAATATCCCGGAGTATTCGCACGGGGCTTATGCCAATCACGAACCTACCCGCTTGCGCAGGTTGCTGCTCAAGAAAAGAGAGTTAGAAAAGATAGAGCAAAAAATGAAGGAGAAAGGGTTTACGCTCATTCCGATTCGACTGTTTATCAGTGACCGAGGTTTTGCCAAATTAGAAATAGGCTTAGGCCGTGGCAAAAAGAAATTCGATAAGCGCGACAGCTTGAAACAAAAAGAAACCAAGCGAGAATTGGACCGGGTGATGAAAAAATACCGGTAAGATCAACGAAGATTTAAAGGAATCACTTTAAGCGGTATCACATACCCCCTTTATTTGGTGACATGCACCACTTTTATCTTAGGCTGAAGCATAGCTTCCTACCAAGTGAATCATGAAATAGTGGAGAAGATAGTATATTCGGACACAGCAATAGTGAACATGAAAAGAATTGTAAGCATACTATCTATTCTAACAATTACTGTGGGATGTAATTCCACCAATAAAAAGACAAATACTATGGAAGAACCAAAAAACAAAACAGAGAATGCGGAATCATCTAATGACACCACTCCCAAGGTGACAGGCATCGGAGGGATCTTCTTTTTTTCAGATCATCCGAATGACACAAAAGAATGGTATGCTAAAAACTTAGGGATAGATGTGAATGAATGGGGGGCAAGTTTTGAATCCAGAAACATCCACCGACCGGACGAAATAAATTATTTGCAATGGAGTCCTTTTAAGCGGGGCAGTGAATATTTTGCTCCCTCCAAAAAGGAGTTTATGATTAATTACAGAGTCCAGAATATTGAAGGATTAGTAAAAAATTTGAAAGCCAATGGAGTAACTATTGTGGATACTATCGAAACGTTTGATTACGGGAAATTCGTCCACATTATGGATGCGGAAGGGAATAAGATTGAACTTTGGGAGCCTATAGACAAGACACCTGCCGACACGGGTGTAGGCACTACAAAATAAATTGGGACTACAAAATCTTACATTTCTAAAATTGAAAACAATATTAAAGAAGCGCGTATTTCGACACTTCAAAAAATTATTGAAATTGGTTTTGGTGGCCGCTTAGAATTATCAATAAAAATGTACCCCAGTATAGAATCTACTAGGCTTGACTTCAAAAGTCTTGCTTTAAAACAAAACAGGTTCGCAACAAAAGTCACAAACCCGTTTTTATAATGCTTCAGTTGATTACCTAGAAGTTCAATACTTTAAACTCAGCTACGCGGTTCATGCTATACACATCGTCCGGATAAATCATTGGGCTGTTGCAATCGCATCCGCCAATTTGCTTGCCTTTTCCGTAATTTTTTATCACTACCCTTTCGGCCAGTTCTCCTTTATTCGCAAAATATTCTTTAATGGTTTCCATCCGCTTCGCGGAGATACTTTCCGGTTCGTTGCAGGCGGCATGTACTCCAATCTCTACCGTGAGCGAAGGAGAATTTTTTAAAGCGATGAGGGTATTGGATAAAGCCACTTTATCCATTCCGTTTAAATCAACACTTCCTGTGGCAAAGTAAATATTGGATAACCGCACCTGACTGTTCACCTTCACTTTTTCTAAGCTTACCTCTGAAAATGTAGGGCGAAGAATTTCAACCCCCGAAAGAAAATAAGAGTAAGTGATATACTTTACGCCTTCTTCCGCTGTTTGCTTGCTAATATCTACCCGGTACTTGTTATCTACTTTTAACTGTAATGCAATAAAACCGGAATCGTTTGATACCGCTACAATCGTTTTCCCATCAGTCAAATCGAGCACTCTAACATACGCATCAGCAATGGGGGTCTTGCTGTTTTGTTCTACCAATCGAATTTTGTAAGGTACATTATTGGCAAACACCTGAAGCGATAAAAATGTGAGAAGCAGAGGTATAAACTTTTTCATATGGCTGTTTCAGTTCTTAAAATACTTTGCCTTTAAGCATGGGAACAAAAGAGAACTCATCAAACTCTTCAGTGGAGTACTGGTCCTCTCCTTCTTTGGTAATACGCAGCATTATACATTTGGTTTCAATTTCGAAAGGAATAACCATTTGACCACCGATGGCCAACTGCCTCAGCAATTTTTTAGGATGTTCGGGCACGGCTGCTGTAATAATAATTTTATCGAAAGGCGCGTAAGTGGGCAATCCTTCAAACCCATCACCGAAATAGCATTTTACATTGTGATAGCCGAGGGTTGTTAGTAGCTTTTTGGTCTTTTCGTACAGTTTACGGTGTCGCTCAATCGAGAAAACCTTAGCGCCTAAAGTAGCGAGCACCGCAGCTTGATAACCACTGCCGGTGCCAATTTCCAATATTTTCTCCTTGGGATTTACTTCCAATAACTGGCTTTGGTAGGCCACGGTGTAGGGTTGCGAAATAGTTTGTCCCTCACCGATGGGGAAGGCCTTGTCTTCGTAGGCTTGTGTTTCGTGAAAGATGGTATCGTTTCCAAAAAAGAGATGTCGGGGCACCGTCTCTATGGCATTCAAAACATTTCGGTCGCTGATTCCTTTTCCTTGTATCTGCACTCGTAACTCTTTTCGCAATCCCTTGTGGCGATATGTATCAATTTGCTGCATAGTTGTCATTACTCCCAAAAAAACTAATAAGCGCGGTACTGAGTGCGCCCCCTTTTAAACAAAAACATTGCGGAAAGTACAGAATAGGACACCGCGCTACTTCCTCCATTTTTTTAGTTTTATGCCCTTAAATTTTAGCGATGAACAAAATCAAATTCGGAACGGACGGCTGGCGCGGAATTATTGCCAAAGATTTTACGGTAGATAATGTAAAGCGGGTAGCCAAAGCTACGGCTGATTGGACTTTGGCCCGCGACCCCCAAGCAAAAATTGTGTTGGGTTTCGACTGTCGCTTTGCCGGCCCTTTGTTTGCTCACGCTTCGATTAATGTATTCTGCGGCATGGGAATTAAAGTGTACTTGGACAAGCATTTTGTGTCCACCCCCATGATTTCGCTCGCGGCTCGAAACCTCGAATGCGAAGTAGGAGTAATCCTCACGGCCAGCCATAATCCGCCTTCTTACAATGGCTATAAACTAAAAGCCAAACACGGTGGACCGCTCATTCAAAAATATATTGCCGAGGTAGAAGCAATGATACCCGATACTTACAGTTGCAATGATTTAAGTTTAGAGGAATGGGAAGAAAAAGGGTTGTTGGAATTTGTGGATTTGGAAACCATGTACTACGACCACGTGGTGGCAAATTTTGATCTTGAAGAGATCAATGATAATAGCGAACTGATTGTAGCCTATGATGCTATGTACGGAGCCGGCCAAAGTATTTTTCCGCGCATTATGCCCCATGCCGATTTGTTGCACTGCGAATACAACCCTTCTTTTTACGGACAAGCTCCAGAGCCGATTGCCAAAAATCTGAAAGAGTTAGAGAACTATCTGAAAGAAATGAAGCATATAGACATGGCCATTGCCACCGATGGCGATGCCGATCGGATAGGCCTATATGATGGCAAAGGGAATTTTATAGATGCCCATCATATCATTCTGCTGCTCATTCACATCCTGCACAAGTACAAGGAAATGACAGGTAAAGTGGTGATTGCTTTTTCGGTATCAAACAAGGTGAAAAAATTGTGTGAGGTGTATGGCATTCCTTTAGAAGTGACTAAAATTGGATTCAAATATATCTGTGAGATTATGCAGCACGAAGAGGTGCTGGTAGGAGGGGAGGAGAGCGGAGGCATTGCCGTGAAAGGCCACATCCCTGAGCGCGATGGCATTTGGGACGGATTGGTGATATTAGAACACTTGGTGACGCATAACAAAACTTTGCCCGAGTTGATTCAAGAGGTGTACAAAGTGGTGGGTCAGTTTGCTTACAACCGCAATGACCTGCACTTGAAGGAAGAGCAGAAACTAAAGATAATGGAGAACTGCAAAAACGGGGTTTATCAATCGTTTGGCGATATACCGGTGAGCGATGTAGAGGATTTGGATGGCTATAAGTTTTTCTTGCCGGATGAAGAAACACTGATGATCCGCGCCAGCGGCACTGAACCGGTGTTGCGCGTATATGCCGAAGCGGCAAGTCACGATCGGGTAGAGGAAATTCTGAGTAAAGTGCGCCAGGTCTTGCTAGGTGAGGAAAGTACGGATACAAAATAGAAGAGATGCTTACTCCGCTATCTGCTTCAGCAAAAAATGATAACCACCCATCAGTATCTAAACAAATACCCCATAGCTGCTGATAGTGAAAAACTAATTGTCGGCACTATTCATCCACCTGACATTCATCATTTCAGGCTCCCATTTTTCTATGGAAATGTGAGGAGCATTTGGATCCTTTTAAGTGAAGCATTTCCCGATGAACTTCAGCCACCCTTAACTCTAGATGGGATATTGAATTTTCTGCGGAATCGAAAAATTTCGGTGAGCGACACCATCGTGAAGTGTGAGCGCAAAAAGGAAACCGCTTTTGACAAAGACTTGATTCCAATAGAGTTGAACTACAAAATGATAGACGAGATTAAGCACTCTAAAATCAAAGAAATTCTTTTTACCAGTGGCTTTCAAAAAAACAGCGCCTTCAAACTTTTCTATGTGAACATTCTTGGACTTAACATCACCAAAGAAATTAAGGAGAAGCGCGAAGTGATAACAGATGACAAAATTTTTGGACGGCCGATTAAATTAACCATCCTTTATTCCCCTTCCGGAGCTTCTAACATCGGGCTTTCAAAAACTAAACTTTACTTGGAGAACAAGAAGCAGTACGAAAAGTCAACAAGGCCGGTCTATGATTTCAAAGTAGATTATTACCGCGAGAAGTTTAATAGTTCATGAAAGTTGATTCTTTGCGTTCATGCCGCTGCGCGTGTGGCTTCTCAATGGTTGCTATTGGTCGTATTTATTCCCACTATATTTTTTGACCGGCTAAGAGTGATAGGAATAACCGTGTCCGTTTCCAATTGCGCTACTTTGTTTCCCGCTTGATTTAGTAAGGGAGCCGGTGCGTGTATTTCTGAGTTGGAGGAATGAATGCCCACGTTCTCTAAAGTAATGTTGGCCTTACTCGCTTTGTTTAGCAGAGAAACTTTAAGGGGTTCTGTATTATCTCTTTTAGCCGGACTTAAAACCTGCGTGCCGTTTTTTGAGGTGGAGGCGAAATCGGAGGTTTGCGCAAAGCCTGCGACTGTAAGCAACAAACTACATCCGATAATGGAAAGTATCTTTTTCATGGCTTTCTTTCTATTGATAAATAATAACCTGCAACACGCCCTCTAACACACTTGAGTTATCGCCACCCACGGTAGCATTGCTTCCCGCCACTTTTCTCGCTTCCACCTGAAAAGTATAAGTGCCGGCCGGTAAATCATACTGCCCGGAGGTAGAAGAAGCAAAAGAAGCCATGCTCCAATTGGCCATTTGTCCTTTTAGCCCGGCATTGTTCAACGCTGAAATACGCTTATAGCCACCATCTGCCAATATGTTTCCATTCATGGTGAGAACTATATCTACGGTTGAATAGCCACTGGAAGAGTTAGAAGTAGTTTGTATTCCTCCATCTGTTCTTAGATAAACTTTAGCAGGCGAGGATAACGTAATGGTTTTGGTTAAACCTGTTACCACATCAAAGTTAGAGTTCTTGGCAGTAATGTCACTCGTTTGATTTACCTGATATGAAGTAGAACCTCCGCCACCTCCTGAAGATATGGTTTGCCAAGAAGTTCCTCCTGATCCGTTCGTAGTTAATACTTGCCCGTTGGTTCCGTTTGAACCCGGGAAAGAATAATGTGGAAGAGACAGAGTGCCGCTGATGGAGACATTCCCCCCTACACTAAGGGCACCTCCTACCGTATTATTACCACCTATCGTGGCGTTACCGCCAATAGTAGCCGACCCACCAATGGCTGCGTTGCCACCCATAGAGCCGTTGCCGCTAATATTGAAGTTAGTAGAGGATTGTTGCGAGGTGCCATTATTGATATAGTTGCCACTTGCCCCGGAAACAGTGGTCCAGCTAATATCTCCTGAGCCATTTGTTGTTAATACTTGTCCGTTGCTGCCATCTGAACTGGGCAAGGTGTAAGCCCCCACTTTAAGCGAGCCGGTAAATCGTCCGGTTCCGTTTACCTCTAAAGTAGCGGAAGGAGAGGAAGTGCCGATTCCTACTTTCCCGTCATCTGTAAAGCGAACACGCTCTATATCATTAGTCCCAAAAACCATATCATCCGCAGTATTCGTAGCGAAGTACATCATCCCCCCATACAAATCAGCGTTTGAGTTAGCAAACCCCACATTCCCCATTTGATTTCCGCTGTGATCAAAGAAATCAATAGAGGAGTATCCGTGCGAATTGGCGTTCTTAATATTTACAATGCCGCTTCCCGATTTGTTGGCATACACTTCAAAAGGCTTTTGCGGGCTGTTGGTTCCTATCCCCACATAACTTCCGTTATTATAAATATTGCTCGAGTTCACTACCCACGAACTGCCGTTCCAGTAAGGCGTGTTTCCGGCTGATGAACCATTTCCGAGGCCACCGCCACCGCCACCGCCCAACAAACCGCCACCACCTCCGCCAAGGTTCAATCCAAGACTATTAGTGAGCACGCTGCTCGTTAAGCCGACAATCTTATCATGAATAAGATCCACTGCCGGAAAATTGAACCAGTTAGCTCCATCATTAAAGAACAAGGTATTCGAATCGGTATCAAACACCATTAATCCCTGCGCGGGATGGGCGATAGATTCGCGTTGTTGCTTGCTCATGCGCGGAAGAATAATTCCCTTCGTAGTGGATTGAATATCCAGTATGGCATTGCTGTCAATACTCGAAGTGCCGATGCCGAGCTTTTTCTCTACAATCAGGCTACCTTCCGGTGCGTTTAGTGATGAATAATTGTCGCCTACCGCCATACTTCCTTTTACAGAGAGTTTGCTTCCGGGGTTAGGCTCCCCGATTCCTACATTCTGGCTAAACACATAGCCCAATTGCAGGCATAGTAATAGTGTAATTACATACTTCGATCCCATAACAACTCCAATTTTTGTTATGGCTCGGTTTACGCAACCCAAAAGGGAATGTTTCATTTAACGGCATTTAAAATTCGATGGAAATTCATCACAAGGAGTAAACCGCTAAAATTTATGAAGGGAAAAGGAATTGCTCCTAAACATTTTAATTCTTCTATTTTTACTTCAAAACCATCTTTTATGAAAATGAAAATTGCCATAGTAGCCATTGCCCTCGTAAGTATTTTCTCCTCCTGCCAAAAAGATTTGGCAACCGATTGGATTGGCACCTATACCGGTGTGTCCGGGGGTACCGGGTTTAACCGCGTGGTAGTCACCAAGGTAGATAACAAAACATTGAAAATGGAGTTGCAGGTGTTGGCATTTGGTACTTACACCACCTTTGCTACCGTAGCCGGTGCAAAACTGAGTAACTCTACCACCGCGACCATTGATGAGAATGGAATGATTGTGGGATACAATGACTTATACCATTTTACAGGTGCGGCCACTCGTGATGGAAACACTCTGACCCTCAACGGGCAAGCGCAAAGCACTACCAACGCTTCGGATATAAAATACTATCCGTTCAACGGCACTAAATAAAAGATGCTGTACACGCTAATTACCGGTGCCAGTAAGGGAATAGGAAAAGCCTTTGCTTTGGAATGTGCCCAGCGAGGCATGAATCTAATTCTTGTTGCCCGCTCCGGCCATTTGTTGGAGGAACTCTCCACAGAACTTTCTGCGAAGTTTCAGGTAAATGTTAGAACGCATACTGCCGACCTCTTGGATCATGCTGTTCAGAGAAAGATTTTTGCTTGGATTAACGAGAATGGCTTCGAGGTAAATATGCTGATTAATAATGCCGGCATGGGGTACTATGGCAAGTTTGAGCAGCAGCCGCTCGAAAAGCATTTGGAAGTGTTGCACTTGAATGTGGATGCACAAATCAGAATGGCACACGAATTTTTAAATGCTTCCAATCCCAATCAAAAGCGATACTTGCTGAATACGGTTAGCACCGGAGCTTTTCAACCGGTGCCCTACATGGCGGTGTATTGTGCCACCAAGGCATTTATGTTGTCCTTTAGTCGTGCCCTGCGCTTTGAATTGCGCAAGCAGAGTGTCAACGTAACTGCTCTTTGTCCCGGAGGCACCGAAACCGACTTTTTTACTCCGGCACAAATGGATGGAGTAGCGGAGAAAAACGCTCTGTTTATGATGAAGGCCGATAAAGTTGCTAAAGCAGGGCTGGATGGTTTGCTATCCAACAAGGCAGTGGTCATTCCCGGTTGGTACAATCAGATTGGTGCTTTTGCTGCTCGCCATGCCCCACAAGGAATAGTGGTGAGCCAGGCTTCTTCTTTCTTTAAACCCGATTAGGTGGCACAAAAGAGAATCAAGAACCAAGAAAAGAGAGCGAAGACACAAGAACTAAAGCATGGCTTATCAATGACCGATTAACCAACAACCAATACACGATTAACCATTGCCCTCCCCATCGCCCGCTTCCCACTACACCCATGCCCTAACCGTTATACAGCATCTATTTCGGCCCCTTGACAAATCATGCGCTTTGATTTACTTTACTATTGGTGAATAGGCTTTTTTGCACTTATTCCATAAACTTTGGAACTATTATTGTGATGAAATGCCTGTCACTTTAAATTAAACCGAGTATGAAAAAACTTCTCCTTTCCACCGCCATCTTGTTCGCTATTGCTGCGCAAGCTCAAAACGTAGGCGTAGGCACTAATGACCCTAAAAGCAAATTAGACATTGCCGGAGGGCTTTCTCTCCGGGAGGGAACGGCTCTAACGCTGACGAATGGCAACAACGACAACATCGCCCTCACAGGAGGGTATAGCTTTTATAGAATCATAGGCCCCACCGGGGTCTTTTCTCTTTCCGGCATTGTGCCCACTACGGGTGCCGATGGTCAGATGCTCACTTTGGTGAACACCACTACTCAGGTAATGACCATAAAAAACAACAACTCAACTACGCCCGCTTACTCCATCAAAACTTTAACAGGAGGAGATATTGCCAGCGTGGCCGGAGGGTCGAGCGTGACGCTTCAATACAACAATACCGACAAACGCTGGTATGTGACCGGCAGCCAAAATTTTGAGGTAACAGCCGGAAGCATTACCACCAGCGACATTGTGCCGGGAACCAATTCAGCCGTTACCGTAACGAACGGAGCCGGTAAGGCAGTAGGAGCGGGTAATGTGGTGCTGGACATAACCACAAATAACTTAAATCAAAAAGGAATTGTAGCGGCTCCCACCGGTGGCGATGATGATCGGGTATGGGGAACAGACGCAGGCGGCTATCCGGGTTGGACAAAAGTAGGAAATGCCAAACTCAGCAACTCATCAGTCACCGTAACTGCCGGAGCAGGACTGACTAACGGAGGTCCCGTTTCTTTGGGAAGTGCTGTCACCTTAGATGTAGCTGCGGGCAATGGAATCACCGTGAACGCTAATGACATAGCTGTAAACTACGACAACTCCACCATTGGTATTTCAGGAGGCAAGTTGGCGGTCATTGATCTGCCCGCTAATAATGGCCACTACATTTGGAACGGAACGGGAGCGCAATCAGGAGCAGACTTCAACATTGACGGAAGCGGCACCATAGGCGGAGCCATCAATGCCAACGGAGGAGTGATTAATGGGCCGGGAATCAACGGAGGAAGTAATGGCTTACTCAACATCAAAAGCAACACCAATGTGCGAATAGCCTTAGATGCCGATGCCAATGGCTCCAATCAGTTTGAAGTGACCAACAACGGGGGAGCTAGCCCCGTATTTACAGTAACGGAGGCCGGGAATGTAAGCGCTAACGGCAGTGGCACCTTCACAGGTGATGTAACTCTCTCGGGTAATAACCGCACCCTTTCTTCAGGCGATGCTTTTGACATAAAGGGAAATTCAGGGATAGATGTAGTAATAGATGCCGACAATACCGGAACCCTCAGCGACTTCAACATCCGCAAGGACGGCTCTAATGGCGACATCCTTTTCAATGTGAATGAGAGTGCTTCTCCCTTAATATATCCCTACGGAACGGGAACCGGAAATACCGGTGGAATCAGGTTTAGAGAATTGGCGACTAATGGAGCCAATTATGTGGGCTTTGCCGCCCCCGATGCCATTGGCGCAAATGTAACATGGACGCTACCCTCCAATACCGGAGGAGCCAATACGGTGTTGAAGAATGATGGTTCGGGAAATCTGACTTGGGGAGCCGATAATACAGGCACAGGCACAGTGACAAATGTAGCCACAGGAGCCGGACTCACCGGTGGACCTATTACTACTTCGGGAACCATCAGTATTCCCAATAGTGGGGTGACTAATGCGATGCTGCAAAATTCCGGCATTACAGTGAATACGGGCACCGGGTTAAGCGGTGGTGGAACGCTTAGCTTAGGAGGAACATTGAACCTGACCAACACCGCTCCGGACAAAACGGTTACCTTAAACAATGGCAGCGGCATATCAGTCAGCGGCACTTATCCCAATTTTACCATTACCAATACCTCTCCATCCAGCGGAGGAACAATCACCGGAGTTACCGCCAGCAACGGACTAAACTCCACCGGAGGCACTACCCCCGATATTAAATTGGGAGGAACATTATCCGCCAATACGGAGGTGGCCCTCAATAGCAAAAACCTCAGTTTTTCAGGAACCGGCAATGTGGGGATTGGAACGAATAACCCGCAGGCAAAACTTCAAATTGCCGGAAGCGCACAATCCCTCAAAGTAGGAACGAGCATCAATGCCGCCAACGCTAATGCTGAAGTATTATCCAGTTTGGCTACGGTAGGAGCCGATGCTAATAGTGTTAGCTCAATAACTGCCGGTGCATGGAATTTTTATAATGCTGGGAACAGCCCTTCTTGGTCAGGAACAATTATTAAACACTATGGAACTGGTGTCAGTGGCTCCAGTTATGGCCTTCCCGATGCCAACAGTGGAGCCTTGGTTTTTCAAAATGTTTCCAACGGCATTATTGCCACTAACGGAGCCAACATCCACATTTCTCCTCTTGGCAATGTTTCAACCACTTTCTTAACCAATGGTAATGTGGGAATTGGAACGACTGCTCCCGACCAGAAATTAGATGTGAACGGACAATTGCGGATTACGGACGGTCAGCGTGATGAGGGATTGTTACTGAGTGCCGGTGGCGCAGATGGTAATGCGTGGAGCAGAATATTTATGGAAGAAAACAATGCAGACACTTATGGGTTTTCCATTGTTTATAATGGCGATGCGGCCAACACCGTATTGAATTATCCGACCAATCTCTTCGGAATATCGCGACACAACAACGATGCCACGGGAGTGATTGCGCTTGCTATTAAACGCGATAATGGTAATGTGGGGATTGGAACGACCAACCCCGGCACCACCTTAGCTGTGGCAGGTGCTTTGGGCGTTTCCGAAACGGGAGGTACCGGAAATAGGTTGCAAATTAGCTCAAACGGTAGCGGTGCAGTGCTTTTTCAAAACGACAACAGCGATATTATTTTTAAAACACTAAGCGGAACCCAAGAGAAAATGCGAATAAAAGACAATGGCAATGTAGAACTTAACCGCTATGTAAAGGCCGGGGGATACACTTGCCGCGCTGGTACATCTGGAGCTTACAGCAATATTTATAACTGGTACTGGACTGGTTCTTCACTACAAGCATGGGTGGACGTAACGAATGTTGGCACATTATCCGACAGAAGGTTAAAGTCCGATATTAGCCCTATGTCCGGTACGGCTATTGACAGAGTCATGGAACTTAAGCCGGTTAGCTTTATGTACAAGAAAATAGAAGGCACCATATTCACCGGTAATCCACAGTTGCAGGAAGGTTTTGTTGCTGACGATTTGCAAGAAGTGATTCCGAGTGCAGTAAATGGCAAAAAAGATGCGCTTACCTCCAAAGGAACAATTCAGCCGCAAACTTTAAACCCTGTGCCTATTATATCAGTATTAACCAAAGCTGTTCAAGAGCAACAGAAAGAGATTGAATATCTCAAGAGAAAGGTTGAAGAACTTCAAAAAAAGCATTGAGAACTCCACGATTGGTGCAATTACAACCCTCGGCATCTAAGCCAAACTACTTGTGCCTTTAACTCAATTAAGCACAGAACGTGCCTACATCTCATTAAAAAAATACTTCTCAATACTTCCTTCACAGCAGGGTCGTCTGCAACATACCCTGCAAGGAAGTAATAGCATTACTACTTTCCTCAAAACACCATCAAAACGCAGTTGAGTGCTGACAGTGCTGGCGTGGCTAACCTCACCGGCTACGTGACTACTGTCGCCAATTAACTATTAACGATTACACGATTCTCTATTCTCGCATTTGCGCCACCCGCCCTTCGCCCGTTTGCCACTACACCCACTGCCCTAACCGTCAACCAGCATCTGTTTCGGCCCCTTGACAAATCATGCACTTTGATTTACTTTACTATTGGTGAATACATACTATTGCACCTGTTCCTTAAATTATTGGAACTATTATTGTGATGAAATGCCTGTCACTTTAAATTAAACCGAGTATGAAAAAACTTCTCCTTTCCACCGCCATCTTGTTCGCTATGGCTGCGCAAGCTCAAAACGTAGGCGTAGGCACTAATGACCCTAAAAGCAAATTAGACATTGCCGGAGGGCTTTCTCTCCGGGAGGGAACGGCTCT
>JADFDM010000012.1 GCA_018262795.1 Sphingobacteriales bacterium
GCTGTTGCCGTAGGTCCCGTCTTTATGGTCAATGGTTATATTTTCAAAAGCAATCCAACGGCTGCCATTCATAGCGATAGTCGCATCGCCTTTGGCGTAGCTGATAACTACTGCTGCATTTTGTCCCGACTTGGATTCAAATTTTATGGGGTGATGAGCGCCTGCCCCTTCGATAGAGGAGAGCACAATCTTTTCATTATAGGTGCCGTCTTGAATCATAAAATCCACCGGGCCGGCTACGCCACCGCATTTGAGTGCGCTTACGGCATCGCTGATGGTGCTGAAATCAGCTCCGCTTTTGCCGATGCTATAGTTCCCTGATAAAGATGGGCAATCGCCTGCTTGTGCTGAAAAACTCAGACTTAATAAAGAGGCGGCAAAGATACTGGTTAGCTTGTTCATGGTATTTGTTTTTTGTTTGTTTAAGTAACTTCTCCGGGTTACTCTATTAATGTAATACCAAACAAAAATTTTGTCAAGGGGGGAAGTGAAGAAAAATTAGAACACTTTCAATTCGTGGTATAATCTATTTACCGGCAAGCCGACTACATTAAAGTAATCGCCTTCAAATTTTCGAATGCCGATAGCTCCTATCCATTCTTGACAAGCGTAAGAACCTGCTTTGTCAAAAGGTTTGAAATTGTCTATGTAATATTCTATCTCTTCGATGGTCAGTGGGTTAAAATAGACTTTCGTGATTTCGCTGAAACAGGCTTCTTTGATTTTTGAAAAGATGCAAACTCCGGTAACTACCTCGTGCATGTTGCCACTTAAATCGCTAAGCATACGGATAGCGTGTAAACGGTCAACCGGTTTTTCATAAATAATACCGTTTAAGATCACCACCGTGTCGGCTCCAATAACAACCGTATCTTCTCCAATATCATCGGCAAAGGCTTTTGCCTTTTTAGCAGCAAGGAGTTGCGGCACATCGTAAATATCTGCTTCTTCAGGATGCAACTCGTCCACATTCTTCGATCGCACTTCAAATTCAAAGCCGGCCATCTTCATAATGTCGTATCTGCGAGGAGACTGAGAGGCCAATATGAGATGCTTAGAGAAATTCATCTTCTTCATTTATTGATTAACGATAGTTTGTAAAAATACACTTACACAAGTCCATTTTGTAAGGGAGAGTAAATTTGCGGGAAATCAATTATGAAAATGTCCCTTCCTTCATCAGAAACTATACTTGAGTCGGGCAAATACGCTATTGAACTTTACCGGCTTCTGGTGTTTGTTGAACAAGAAAATACCTTGTTCAATAAGTGAAATATCCCAGTTTTCGCTGATGGAGTAGCTAATGTTCGGCATCAGAAAAAGCAGGTCGGGCTGATGGCCGTAAATGACCGAGATGGAGGGGCGGAAAAGAGGAGTGGCATTGCCGGAAAGGCTCGCAAAAAAAGACCAATCAGAAGGCATCAGGTCTTTGGCCAATAAGGTTCCCGAAAAAGATTGCCCAATCAACAAGGGATTAGTCACCTTGTTAGGATGATTATTATACAGCACCGCCCCTTGTAAATAAACGGTGTTCGGGAAAGCATAATCGGCCTCTATGGTTCCGCTGAAGATTCCAGCGTAATTCACCCCACCATCCTTTGGGGCAAACCAAGTGGCCTCGCCTCGAAAACCGGCATTCTTAATGTTTCCGGCCCAGCCTACCCCCAGCGCAATATCGCTGTAATACAAACCGCCCATCAACTGAAAATCATAATTCCATTTGTTGAAGCGTACCATCGCAGCCGCCACCGTTTCATTTTTCTTTTTGCCGGGTTTGGCGGCTATTTCGACAGAAGACATGCCGGTTGGGAAAAACGCCACTTTGATCGCATCACTTCCCGGCCGTTCTTCATAATCAAAGTCGGCATAATTAGCAGCGTTGAAAAGATCATTGGGATTCCACACCAAGGTTTTGCCCCAGTTAATTCGCTGCCGACCTACCCGAATCTGCCATTTCTTATAGGTCCAGTCAAACCAAAGCCGATCCACCTGCGTGTGCAACACAAAAGCTCTTTTATTAAGAATGAGGTAAGAGAGTTTCACCAAGCCATTGTCCACATCAATAGATTTGCCGAAGAAAGGATTCAACTGCACTAATTGCCCATAGAAAAACCGATTGCGCACCTCTAAGCCGGCTGTAAAACCATTGGCGATATAAAATTTAAAGTTGAGCCGGTTGTGAATGAAGCCGTAACCGTACATGGTGTCGAGGTTGGTAAAGCTGCCAATACCCAACATCTTGATATAACCGTTGAACTGCACTACATCCTTAAATTTCTTTCGCTCCTTTTTCTTTTCCTGCGCGTGCAGTGAAAGAGAAAAAGCAGAGAGAAACAAAATAATAGTAAAGGTCTTCAGCCGATGAATCATGTATGAGGCGTTTGCTGCACATCTGATACAATGTGTCCATCCTCCAGCGTAATCACTCTGCGCGCTCTTTCAATCACTCGCGAATCATGGGTAGAAAAAATGAAAGTCATGTTCTCTTCATGATTCAGCCGCGCCATAATATCCAGCAGATTAGCGGTTGATTTAGAATCGAGATTAGCGGTGGGTTCATCGGCCAACACAAACTTCGGTCGAGAAGCCAAGGCTCGCGCAACGGCTACTCTTTGTTGCTGTCCGCCCGATAGTTCCGAGGGACGATTATTGATACGATCCAGCAGCCCCACTTCTTTTAGTAGTTCTTCTGTTCTCTTTTCACGTTCGGCTTTTGGCCGCTTTTGCAACAGCATTACGAACGAGACATTTTCGCGGGCAGTGAGCACCGGAATTAAATTATAAGCCTGAAAGATGAAACCGATATTGTGCAGTCTGAAATCAATGAGTTGGTTTTCGCTCAACTCGCTGATGTCATTCCCGTTAATCAAAACCTTGCCGGAAGTAGGATGATCTAATCCGCCAATGATATTGAGCAAGGTGGTTTTGCCCGAACCCGATGGGCCTACAATAGCGGCAAACTCTCCCTCTTCAATTTTCAAACTCACATCATTCACCGCCCGCACTTTTACAGGACCTTCGTCATAAATTTTTGTCAGATGTATTGATTCAATGACTGCCATAACGTTTAGATTTTTCGGATGGCCTCTACCGGCCTTAGTTTAATTGCTTTGATAGATGGATAAATAGCTGCCAGAATGGAGGCGACAAATACCATGAGTAGAATTTCGGCATATAGCCCTGCGGGCAGGGAAGTGCGCACCGTGCTATCCATGCCGTAAGAAGATAACCCTTGACTGAAGGCCGAGAGATCAATTCCGTGTATTCCAAAATAATGAATGGTGCCGTAAGCAAGTGCTAAACCGAGCGGGCCTGAAATGAGCGAGAGGTAAAATGTTTCGAGCATAATCATAAAAAAGATGCGGGGCTTGCTCATTCCAATCGCCATCAGCATACCCAATTCGCGAACGCGCTCCAGCACAGCCATCAGCATGATGTTGACAATGCCAAAGGCAAGTGCCAGCAAAATGATGGTGATAAATAAATACATGGTTTGCTCGAAAGAGCCAATCACAAATTTCAAATCGGGCGCAATCTCTTCCCAACTCTCCACTTTTAGTTTTGGAAATTTGGCTGTAAGTTTTTTCATAACCACAGGTAAGTCATTGTTATTATTTAGTAGCACAGCTATTTCGTGCGCATCGCCATCATGCACCCCGAGCAATCGGTTCAAATCTTCTTTCTGCGTAAATACATTCAGTTCGTCAAAAGTAGAGTTACGGGTTTTGTATATCCCTGCTACGCGGAAAGCACCGGCTGTAATGTTTCCACTTTCATCCTGAAAAGTAAGTACCACTTTGTTGCGCACTTTTACTTTTAGTTTGTTCGCCAACTTCTGCCCAATAATCAATGGATTGTGTTTGATAGTTTCAAAGTAATCGCCTTCTATCACATTTTCTTTCATCCCCGTAACGGTGTTTTCCGATACCGGATCTACGCCTTCTATATTTACTCCTATGCCGGTGGTAGCAGAGGAGGCCATTCCATTCACCAGCGTTCGGGCACTCACTGCTTTTACTTCCTTTACCTTTTTGATTTCCGACAACAGGCTTTCGGCTTCGGGGATCACAAATTTGATGTTCTTATCCTTTTTATAATCGGGCTGGTGAATTTGAATGTGCGATATTTCCTGCTTGATAGCGAGATTTACATACTGCGAAGTCATTCCCCAGCTAAAACTCATGATGAAGGTGCCCGCCCAAATGCCCAGCACAATAGAGGTCATCACAATAAGGCTTCGAACCTTATTGCGCCAGATATTTTTCCATGCTATTAAACTCAACATACCTCAACTCTTTAGTGCATCAATAGTTTTCAATTTCCGCAAACGGAACCAGGGATAAATTGCCAACACCAGGGTAATGCCCAACACCACCAGTGCTTGTGTATAAAATAAGGAGGCCGCAATCGAAAATGGAAAAACAGGTTCCATTCCAAACCGCTCATACGCAGCAGCCATTTCGCCTGATATATGAATGGGGTTGAAATGGAAGTATGAAACAATTGGAATACCCAGCACCACCCCCAATAAAACTCCGAGTCCCGAAATCATCAGTATCTCCAAAGTAACGATGGAGATCAGTCGCATTTTTTTCATACCGATAGCGATCAATATTCCAAACTCGCGAGTGCGTTCGGTCAGCATCATCAGGATGGTTCCGAAAATGCCGAAGCCGATTATCATGTATAAAATTCCGGAGGTGATGATGCCTCCGGCATTGTCCACCTCAATCAGTTGCACTAAATTCGGCAACATTTCACGCCAGTCCATCACTTGTATTGGCTTTCCTTTAAAGGAAGAGCGAAGTTCTGTAGCCACCACCGAGGCATCTTTCGATTGGTCAATAGAAATTACAATAGAAGTAGCTCGGTGATCGGCAGAATATAGTTGCTGTGCTTGTTTCAAAGGAAGATATACCATCCGCTGATTTAAGTCAGGCGAAGGAAACTTCACAATACCATTGATTGGGTACATCCCCGCAGCACTGGCTCCGTGATAGCCTTGGCCCAGCAATACCAAAGTGTCGCCAATTCCTAAACGCAGATATTTTGCCAAACCCTCTGAGAGTATGGCTGCATTTTCATTCGCAGTGAGATACCTTCCCTTCACTATTTTTTCTTTCAGCCGCGTTACCGTGCTCTCTGCCTCCGGTTCTATACCTACCACCATCACTCCTTTAGTCATTTCGCGAGCCGAAGCCAGCGCAAATGATTCGAGGCGTGGCACGTAGCCGGTTATCTCTTTTGTTTTTTGAAGAATGGTGTAGATAGAATCATTGGGTTCAAAACTGTTGTCAATAGTTTGGTCCTCCCAGTAGCCGGCTTGGTGCAGTTGAATGTGGCCGGTGTAAAAACTCACCACATTATCAATCATTCGATCGTAGGCTCCTAATTGCAGGGAGCGCATCAGTATGGCCAGAATAACTGCCGTAAATACCGAAGCGGTAGTGATAAGCGTTCTCCGCTTATTCCGCCAAATGTTTCGCCATGCTAAACGGAAATTCATTACTTAATGCGATTCATATTTTGAACGGTGAAGAAAGTATCGTCATACGGTTCATCGAATTTCATCGTGTTGTATATCATCACCGTTTTTTGTCCGGGCTTTTCTACGGGGATCATTTCCATCCGAGAAGGAAGCAGTTTACCTCCCAGCATTTTGACCTCAGAGCCACTCATGATATTCACCAAAAATCCGTCTTCATCATATTGTTCAAGGCGCATCTGCATGTAGTCTTTCTTATCAATATAGCTAATCACCTTTCCCCACACTACCGCAGCATCCGGTTTCGGTTTCAGCATAATCTTATAGCAGTTGCGGCCTTCTATCATCGTGTCTCCGGCTAAGGTGTGTGTGTAATCATTTACAATAGACGATTCTTTCACCAAATCATCGTTGGTAAAGTCTGTTCCCATCCAACTTTGCATCATCATAGATGGCGGCAACTTGATGGTTCTTTCAATCGAAGGCATCCAGTTCCATACTTCCTTATCGCGTTTCAGTGAAACAGTACCTTTGTCTTTGGCGGGAGCTGTAATGTAAATAAGAGCCAGTTTATCGCCCTTGCTCCATGTCTTTAGCGACATCTCTCTTTTCCAGGTAGGGCGAATAACCTGTATGGTCAGTTCAGTATAAGAAGTTTTTCCTCTTGCCTTTTCATCGGCCTTGCGAATAATTTCCGTAGCATCCTGCGCCTCTGCTTTGAAGGCGGTGGCTGCCAGCAACAAAAGATTGGTAGCAAAGAACACAAGGAAGCGCTTATTTTTTCTTTTTGCGGTACTTAGCATATTGTTGAATGATTTCGTTTTTGATTTCTTCTAACGGATACCCATCGGGTAAGTAATAAATGTAATGCAGCATCACTCCGTCAATCGTGGCGGCTAATCGGTAAGCTTCTAACTTGGGCTGCGGCACTTTCATCTCTTTGAACAAGTGCTCAAAAATTTCGAGATACCCCTGCATCATCTTTGAAAAAATTTTCCTTATCCGAATCAACACTTCATACTGAGTCATAATGCTCACGAGCAATTTCCAACGCTTTATGTCACTTTGCACCATTGCAAAAGTGCTTTCAATCAGCAATGCCATCTTATCTACCGGATCGCCCGGCATCATCAATGCCTGCATGGGTTCGTCCACTTCCGACAGGCTATTTTTTAAAATTTCATCTAACAGCTCGCTCTTACTTTTGAAATAGTGATACAGCAAGCCTTTGGCAATCCCTGCTTTGGCAGCAATGCTGCTGATGCTGGTGGCATGATACCCCTTCCGCGCAAAAAGTTCGATTGCTGCGTTGATGATTTTAGTGCGGCTTTTCGCTCGCACTTTTTCCAACTGTATAGGTGTTCTTGGAGCCATTTTTTTGACTGAACGATTGGTCAAAAAAATAAAATAGTATTCGTTTTTAAAAATTTATCTTGTTAAAAACTTATGAGGAGGTCTTTCGATAGTTCAGAATTGCCCATACATTCAACACCAATGCAATAAGGAGAATTGCGACTAAATGAGTAATGATGTTATGAAACTCACTCCCCTTTAGCACAATCATGCGCATCACTTCTACAAAGTAGGTAACAGGGATAAAATGCGAGATCATTCTAGCCCAATCGGGCATACTTTCAATCGGGGTGTACAAGCCGCTCATCAAATTAAAAATCATGACGAAGAAAAAGGCAACAGACATGGCCTGCTGCTGCGTTTCGGAGTAAGTGGAAACCAATAGCCCGAAGCCCAACACCGATAATAGATAGGCGGCCAGGTACCCATATAGTAAAGCGATACTTCCCAATGGCACTATTCCATACACCAACCACGAAACCAACATGCCGACCGTGAAAACCATTGCTCCTATCACCCAAAACGGAATCAACTTGCCGAGAATGAAATGATATTTCTTAATGGGGGTTACATTAATTTGCTCAATGGTTCCAATCTCTTTTTCCTTCACAATATTCAGAGCAGCCATATATCCCCCCATCATCGTTACCAAAATCACAAGAATGCCGGGCACCATAAAGTAGTTGTAATTCAAGTGTGGGTTGTACCAATTAGAAGAAGTAATTTCTATAGTCGCCAACGGACTAAACCGAGTGACAGGAATCCACTCCATCCGCACTTCGCTGTTAAAGTTGCGAAGAATGCTGCCTAAGTACACTCCCCCCAGGTTGGCTCTGGTTCCGTTGATGGCATTGGCCGCAACGAATAGTTTCTGCTCACTTTCGCGGATAAGATTTTTTTCAAAACCTTCGGGGATTTCGAGAATCAGATCCGCCTCATCCTTTTCAACCAAGTTCATAGCGGTTTTGTATGAATCACAAAAGCCGGTGAGTTGAAAATAGCCGGAGGAAGTAATTTTTGAAATTAGTTTTTGAGAATAAGGAGAGTGGTCATGATCTACCACGGCTAAGGAAATATTTTTGATGGCATAATCGGCTGCTAAGGGAAGAATGAGCAACTGGAGAATCGGCACCACAAAAATCATCGGCAGAATAGACTTATTCCGAAATATCTGTCGAAATTCTTTTCGCAATAAAAATTTCAAGGTTCTCATGCCAGTCGGATTTTAAAACTCTTAATACTCACTCCCAGAAAGAACAACATCATACCAAACAGAATCAGTGTTTCTTTCCAAATCTGCGAAATCCCCAATCCTTTAATCATTACTGATTTTACGATGATGTAATACCAGCGTGAAGGCACAAAATGCGAAATGGCTTGCAACGGCCACGGCATATTTTCGATGGGAAATAAAAAGCCGGTAAACAGAAGTGTGGGCAGCATCATGCCCATCAGCGACATCATCATGGCCGCTTGTTGCGAATCTGTTTTGGTGCTGATTAGTAACCCCACAGCAAGGCAGGTGAGAATAAAGAGTGAACTCTCTGCATATAAAAGCAGGATACTACCGTTGATGGGAAGGTCTAATAGAAATACGCTTAACAGAAGAATGGTGGTGAGGTTTACCAGCGATAAAAAAAGATAAGGCACCGCCTTTGAGATAACTACTAATATGGGTTTGAAAGGCGATACTAAAAGTATTTCCATCGTGCCGAGTTCCTTCTCGCGCACGATAGAAACAGCCGTCATCATTACGCATACTAACATCATCACTAAAGACATTACTCCCGGTACAAAGTTGGTAGCCCCTTTCAATTGAGGGTTGTATAGCATTCTAAATTCCGGCACAATGCGATAAGGGATTTGTTGAGTTTTCAGCAGCGCCATCTGATAATCATTCACAATAGATGAAATATAGTTGGTAAGCGCTGTGGCAGTGTTGGGGTCACTGGCATCGGCCAACACCTGTATTTGAGCATGATTCAAATGAACGAGATCATTGTTGAAATTGGCAGGGAACACCACCGCCAGTTTTATCTTACCACTGCGAAATGCCTCTTCAATCTGTTCGTGGCTCATGAGGCTTTCCTGAATATCGAAATACGCGCTGGCTTTTATTTTATTGATGATCTCAGCCGATGCGTTGTCATGCGCATAATCGGCCACTACAATTTTTGAGTTTTTGATTTCGTTCGTAAGTGCAAATCCAAATAGCACAATTTGCACCACCGGAATACCAAAAAGCATGAGCAGCGTTTTCGGATCACGAAACACGTGGTAAAACTCCTTTCGAACAAAAGTGAAAAACTGTTTCATGACTGCATCCGTTTAATCAGCTTGACGTTTTGCCCCTCGTGCTAATTGATAAAACACCTCATCCATCGAATCAGCTTCAAATTTCTTTTTAAGATTGGCGGGGGTATCTAAGGCTTCGATGTTTCCATCCACCATAATTGAAATGCGGTGGCAATATTCCGACTCGTCCATATAGTGAGTCGTTACAAAAATACCGACACCATTAGCCGAAGCCTCATAAATCATATTCCAAAATTGCCTGCGCGTTACAGGGTCAACGCCACTGGTTGGTTCATCCAGAAAAACCACTTTGGGTCGGTGAATAAGCGCCACTGAAAAGGCTAATTTTTGCTTCCATCCTAAAGGAAGAGAGGCCACTAAATGTTTTGCTTCTTTCTGTAGCCCTAACTTTTGTATCAATTCATCTGTGCGATCTTTAATTTCCCGATCGGTGAGGCCGTAAATGCCGGCATAGAACTCAATGTTTTCCAGTACGGTGAGGTCTTCATACAAGGAAAATTTTTGACTCATATATCCGATGTTTTGCTTGATATCATCGCGATGAGTGAACACATCAAAACCGGCCACTGTAGCCTTGCCCGATGTAGGGATGGAAAGTCCGCAGAGCATTCGCATAGCAGTAGTTTTGCCGGCTCCATTGGCTCCGAGAAATCCAAATATTTCACCCGGGTAGGTTTCGAAACTAATTTCGTTTACAGCTACAAAATCACCAAACCGTTTGGTTAGCTTTTCCGTTTTTATGACCGGCTCTCTCATCTTATTCCTTCATTAATCTTATAAAGCAATCCTCAATAACGGGGGTGATTTTTTGATGTTCTATCTGTTCATGTCCACGTTCTTTTAATGACTTCAATAAATCTTGAAGAGAGCTATCAGTTTCGTCTTTCAATGTTACGTGCAGGTTTTCCCCAAATGGGAAACAGCTTTCTGTAAGTTCATTCGCGAGTATATTCTGTTGCAGGGTATAAATGTTCTCATCTTTAAATGCGTAGAGATTTACAGGATACGCCTTCACAATATTATCGGGGGTGTCTAATGAAAGAATTTTTCCCGCTTGCATCAAAGCAATCCGGTCGCACAAAGTTGCTTCGTCCATATAAGGAGTAGAAACAAGAATAGTGATGCCTTGCGCTTTTAGCCGTTTCAGCATTTCCCAAAACTCTTTGCGCGACACCGCATCTACCCCTGTGGTAGGCTCATCTAAAAACAGCACTTCGGGTTTGTGAATAAGAGCGCAACACAAAGCAAGTTTTTGCTTCATCCCCCCCGACAATTTACCGGCCCGTCTGTTTTTGAATGGCTCTATCTGCTCGTAAATTTCTTTTATTAGATAATAGTTCTCCTGAATGGTGGTACCAAAAACCGTAGCAAAAAATGTCAGATTCTCTTCCACCGATAAGTCCTGATAAAGCGAGAACCGACCCGGCATATAGCCCACACAACCTCGAATGGCATTATACTCTTTTACCACATCATAACCCACTACCGTAGCCATCCCTTTGTCGGGGAGTAATAGGGTAGTAAGAATTCTAAAGATGCTGGTTTTGCCGGCTCCATCCGGACCAATTAATCCAAACAATTCCCCTTTTTCCACGTTCAGTGAAAAATCATCTATAGCCACGATGTCACCATCGTTATAGGTCTTGGTAATATGATTAAGCACTACAGCTCCCACTGCTTAAAATTTCACTTCAGCATACATCCCCAATTTCAACAAGCCGTCATTCTTCACTCTTATCTTTACGGCATATACTAAGTTGGCTCGCTCGTCCTTTGTCTGAATAGTTTTAGGAGTAAACTCCGCTTTATCACTTATCCAACTCACCTTTCCTTTGTATTGTTTGTATTTGTCTTTGCCATCATCGGTAAACACCGCAACGGTTTGACTCAACTTCAAATTTGATAACTGATCGCTGGTAATGTAGGCGCGCAGTAATAAGCTACTCATATCGGCAATCTTATACAGCGGCTTACCGGGAGCCGCTACTTCATTCGCTTCAGCATATTTGGTCAGTACGGTACCATCTATCGGATTTACTAAGCGGCATTTATCCAACTGGTCATTCAATTGCTCGATCTGTATTTGCAGCGGAACAGAACCTTTGCTGATGCTTGCGGTGGTAATATCTAAAGAGGATTCGAGCGCGCTAATCTGCTTGCCGATAACATCTATTTGTGTATTCACATCATCTAGTTGTTTTTGCGTGGCAGCATCCGATTTCAGTAGGTTAGTCACTCGTTTTTGTTCTCTTTCGGCTCCCTTCATTTGTTCTTGCAAAGCGGCTACCTGTTTACTAATATCAGGTCGTTGGCTCAAAGTTGCCGCCATCTGTGCTTGTATCTGTTTCTTTTTGAGATACAGTTGAGTGCTGTCTATATAGCCGATCACTTCTCCTGCCTTTAAGGTCTGACCTTCTTCCACATCGAATTGCTTAATAGTTCCGGCCGCCTCTGCGGAGATAATAGTTTCTTCTGATTCAAAAGTGCCGGAGGCATCGAATTCATTGTCGTTTCTATTGCAAGAAGCGATCGCAAAAAGCGCGATAATAAAAACTGAAAACTGTTTCATGGAGTTATAATTTGTATTGAGATGGATGGAATCTTTAATTGCCGGAAGTAGTCTTATAGTTATACTCCGCCATGAGTAATTGAATTTTATGCAGAATGAGATTTTGCCGCGCTTGGTCTTCGGCATTTACTTTCGTCAAAAAATCATTGCTGGTAATCACTCCATTTTCCAACTGGGCTTGTGCCGCCACCTTCACTTCGGTTCTCAAGGCAATAATTTCATCATCGCTTTTCATCAACTCTTCATATTTCTGTTGCTCCGAGTTCTGTTGCGTTAATGTAAAATTGGTATTGAACAGAAAGGCTTCTTGCTGAATATCAATCAAACCGCGATTTACATCCAGTAATTTTTTATCCTTTCGAAAGGTGTAAAAGCCGGAGAGGGACCAGCCAAGGCGCACTCCCAACATATAATATCCGGCAAACTCATTCTTGAGCATATTCAATCCGGGCTTGGCATATCCGCCTTGGAAAAATACTCCCGCACGCGGCAATGTTTTAGCCACAATCAGTTTATCCTGTATGTCGAAAGTTTTCTTTTGAGTTTCAAAAAGATTCAACTCCGGGCGATGGATAGTTGCAACAGAAGTAACGGCAACCGGTGTTTGCAAAACGGTACTATCATTGAGTGGACGGTTAATAAATTGACCTAGCATATCGGTATAGGCCTTGCGGGTAGCTTTCAATTGAATACTATTTTGTTCCACTTTTAGCAACTCGGCCTGCAACTCACTCTTATTGCTTTTGTAGGCCACTCCGTTGTTGATGGCCGCAGTTATTTTATTGATCCCCGTCTGAATATCTTTCTTCAAAAGTTCCACTTGCTGCAACTGACCATCAATCAGCAATACCCCGAAATACAACTGATTCACCCGATCCTTCAACTTGTATAGCTCAACTTCTAACTGTTGTTGCGATATCTCCGCATTGCTCTTTATCAACTTGCGTTGAGGCTCTATCATAAAAGCATCGGTCAGCGATTGGTTGATTTCGCCATACATTTTATACTGGTCTTTGCTGGGAGCTTGTATAGTAAAAGGCAAGCTGGCCGGTAAATCAATGCTGGTGACATCACTTTGGTAAGTTGCCTGAGCCGAAAAATTAATCTGTGGCAGATACCCCTTCTTCGCATTCTCAATATTGTAATCTTTACTTTTTTCTATCAGGTCTTTCTGTTTCGCAAGGGGATATGCTGTTTTGGCCAAAGCATAGCATTCATCGAGCGTAAGCGTTTGTGAGGATTGAGCAGATGTACTCAGTAAGAATAAAAAGCCGGTTACTATTATGATGATTCGTTTCATCTGTTTTGCTGATTTTGATTTCTGTTTATCCGTTCCTCTTATTTCACTAACACCATCTCTATGATCCACCGAGGCAACAGTTTTTTCCGCTCGTTCATTAATTCCATAAACTGCTTTTGGTTGAGTTTACCCAGTGATCGTATAATAGAGTTGGCGATAAATGGGAAAATGACCAGCCCCATGATATTGGAAACGAGTTGAAGCGGATGAATCTGAATCACGATTCCTTTTTCAATATCCTGCTGCACTTGTTTCATAAAAGGAGAATTCAAAAAGCCTACCCTCTGGCTAATCATTCCGGAAAATTTATCAGGATTGTTTTTAATAGCTGTAATTACAAAAAGCGGAATGTCGGGGTTCACCAGCAACATCTCGATATAGTAGTTTACTAATTGCTCCACTTTTGCCTGCCAAGTGGTTTCCTCATCATGGGCAATGAGATGAACACCCATCATAAACGTTTCCAGATTTTCCAACATTATCAAGTCAAACAATTTTTCCTTACTGCGGAAATAGTAATTGAGCAATGCCAAGTTAATTCCTGCTTCATGGGCAATGTCGCGCGTACGAGTGTCCTTATATCCTTTTTGGGTAAAGACCTTCCTTGCTGCTTCCTTGATCTTCTCTTCCGTAGAGGCATCTGGAGTTTTCTTCACTAACCTTTTTCCAAACTGTTTCATTGCAGCGGCAAAGGTAAAGCAATAATTTTCTTTTAAACAAGCGTTTTAATCAACTGATTAAAACAAGTGCTTAACTTTCCTGTAACAGCTTCATGCAGCACCTAATTCTTTCCCTCCTCTGAACTGTTATACCGAAGCCTACAGCCGCGAATAAATGCTCCTATTCATTTAGGTCTATGTGCAAAAATCCAAAGATCCCATTAATCAGCGTTCACTAAAGTAAAACCGATTGAAGTTGAAAAACTTTGGACTGCATCAATCTATTTCTAACTTGCAGAACAATTTTTAATTAACTAAACCAAGCTACTTTATGAAAAAACATTTTTACTCGCCTATGTTTTTGGCAATCTTCCTTTTGGGTTTATTTACCACTAACATTCAGGCACAAACCCCCTCCTCTTCTGGCCGGGCTACCATCAGCCTTACGTTTACAAACACAGAACCACTTTGTTATTTTTCAACCAATGGAAATATAATTGTGACAGTAAGCGGAGGTACTGCACCTTACAGTTACCTATGGTCAGATAATTCTACTTCAGATACTCTTAAAAATGTAGGTGCGGGAACATACAGCGTCACCGTAACAGATGCAAATAGTGCAACTGTAGCCGATTCTGATTCGCTTGGGCAACCTCAGTTTGTAAGCGGGTTCGTGAATACCTTCCCTTCTTCGGGCACTGATGGCATGGCCATTATTTCTGCAAATGGAGGAACCCCACCTTACACCTACCTCTGGAATGATGGGCAAACCACTGACACGGCATTTAATTTAGCTCCCGGAAACTATGACGTGACCACTACCGATAATCATGGCTGCACCGATCATCGCAGCGGAGTGGTAGGCACTGCCGGTGCCAGCATCACTATTACATTTGCTAACATAGAGCCGCTTTGCTTTATGAGTACCAACGGCAGTATTGTGGCAAGCGCAACCGGTGGAACAGCTCCCTATTCTTATCTGTGGTCAGATAATTCCACCTCTGATACACTTAAAAATGTAGGCACAGGAACTTATAGCGTAACCGTTACCGATGCAAATAGCAACACCGCTACTGATGCTGATTCGCTAGGGCAACCTCAGTTTGTAACCGGCCATGTAACGACCTCCGCCTCTCATGGAAATGATGGGATGGCTATCATCTCTTCGAGTGGAGGCACCCCGCCATACACATACTTGTGGAATGATGGACAAACTACTGATACGATCATCAATCTGGCTCCCGGAACCTATGACGTAACTACTACTGACAACCACGGCTGCACCGATCATCGCAGTGGGGTGGTGGATGATATCAGCGGAATATACGATGTACAAAACGCACTCAATAATTTCGATGTATATCCTAACCCAACAGAAGCTACCCTGAACCTGAAGTTTACTTTAACGAAGGAAGAATCTTTACAGATTCGGGTAGTTGATGTATCAGGCAAAATTGTCTATACCGAAAAAGCTACGCTGTCGGGCAACGTACACCACGCAATCAATGTTAGCGAATTAGCTAAAGGCTCGTACATCCTTCAAGTGCTTACTACAAACGGGATAAGCAGAAAAGGCTTTGTGGTTTCACATTAATATCATTTCAAACTTTTCGTTGACAAAAGGGGGCTTGCATAAAGCTCCCTTTTTTTATTGCTGTAGTTGGTGTAAATATCAAATGAGGTTTTCACTTAGCTTCCATGTTTTTTATCGAGTAATAACAATAGCTTTAATGCCCCTCTTACTCAGCAAAGCAATATAAACAATACTACTATTTATCTTATTACCATGATAAATATCATAGGCAATAAGCCTTAAATAAACCATATTTGCAGCATTAAATGCCCCTAATGAATTAGCAATTTTTGGAACTGAATTACTAACCATGAATGAAAAAGAATTTCTCGCTCGAATCGGTCAAAAAATCAAGAAACTCCGCAAAGAACAAAGTATCCGGCAGTATGCTTTAGCACGGAAATGTAACTTTGAAAAGGCTAGTCTTTCGCGCATTGAATCGGGAAAAACGAATACTTCAGCAGTTACTTTATGGAGAATCAGTAAAGCCTTAAAGGTACCTATCGCTATTCTTTTTGAGGATTAAGGCTAATCAAATTTCTTGCTGGAGATTGGGCAGTAGTTCATAGAAGTGATGTTTACACCAGTTCAGTCTTGAACTCACTATCGAAGTGAAATTCAATTTCGGGGTTATTGTCCCGTTCCATTTTTAGAAACCATTCCGATGGAGCCAGATATACCAAGTGCCCATCCTTATCTAACACAATGCTGGTGGATTTGAAGCGAATGAATTCATCTAATTTTTGTTGATTATCAGAACGAAGCCAACAGGCTCTTGTCATGTTTATAGGCTGAAAGCGACACGAAGCATTATACTCATGTTGCAAGCGATATTGTATGACCTCAAACTGCAACTCTCCCACCGTTCCCACAAACTTGCGATTGCCGGGCTGTTGAGTAAATAACTGTGCCACTCCTTCATCGGTTAACTGGGCAATTCCCTTCTCCAATTGCTTGCTCTTCATCGGGTCGGTATTTATCAACTCCTTAAATATTTCCGGGGAGAAACTTGGGATGCCCTTAATCTGAAAATCTTCTCCTTGCGACAACACATCTCCTATTTTAAAATTGCCGGTATCGTACAGCCCTACCACATCTCCGGGATAGGCTTCTTCCACTATATTTTTACTCTGCGCCATAAACGAAACCGGGGTGCTGAAACGAAAATTCTTATTCAAGCGAACGTGGTGGTAATAAGTATGGCGTTCAAACTTTCCGCTGATGATCCGCAAAAAAGCAATGCGGTCGCGGTGCTTGGGGTCGAGGTTGGCGTGAATCTTAAAGATGAAGCCGGTCATTTTGTTTTCCTGCGGCTCCACAAATCGAATATCGGTTTCGCGTCCGCGAGGTTCAGGGGCTATCTCTACAAAGGTGTCCAACAACTCCTGCACACCAAAATTATTGACAGCAGAGCCGAAAAATACAGGAGCCAGATTCCCTTTTAAATATTCGTTTACATCAAAGTGATCATACACTATTTCTACTGTCTCAGCATCTTCGCGAAGTTGCGCAGCGTCCTTCTCTCCTATTCGTTTATCTAAAGCCGCATCATTGATATCTTGAATTTGGAGCATCTCTTCCGCTACTTTGGTCGTGCTTGGTTTAAATAGGTTCAAGTATTTTTTGTGCAGATTATAAACTCCCTTGAATAGACTTCCCCGGTTAATTGGTAGGGACAAGGGTCGCACACGGATTTTTAATTCCTTCTCAATTTCATCGAGCAAATCGAAAGGGTCGCGCCCCTCACGGTCCATTTTATTGATAAAGACAATGACCGGTGTTTTGCGCATAGCGCACACTTCCATCAGTCTGCGAGTTTGTTCCTCTACTCCTTTTACTGAGTCCACCACCATGATTACCGAATCCACTGCGGTGAGCGTCCGGTAGGTGTCCTCGGCAAAATCTTTATGCCCCGGTGTATCGAGAATATTGATGAGCTTATCGCGATATTCAAAAGTCATCACAGAGGTAGCCACAGAAATTCCGCGCTGCTTCTCAATCTCCATAAAATCACTGGTGGCGGTTTTCTTTATTTTATTGCTCTTCACGGCTCCCGCTACTTGAATAGCTCCGCCAAAAAGCAGCAACTTCTCAGTGAGGGTTGTTTTTCCCGCATCCGGGTGGCTGATAATCCCGAAGGTTCTTCGTTTTGCTATTTCGTCTATGATGGCCATACCAATATTTTACTCCACTGCCGTTGCAGCTGTTTAACAGGGTTGCGAAAATAAAATATTGAAGTAAACGGAGGCTTAGTTCTTTCCGCTGTTCGTTATTTGGCTGGGGCTTTTGTATTCGGCAGGCACCGTAAAGTCGGTCTCGTTCAAATCCTTCTGCTCGGCTGAGATGAACTGATAAGAGCTGATGACTTTACCTTCCAAATCTTTCGTGGTGTATTCCATAGGGAACCCTTTCAAGTGCTCTTCGTTCAATCCGGCCAAAGCCAAATTATCTCTAAAGTAAGTAGCAAACTTATAGAACTGTGGTTTGAAATCTTTAGACAGCCATACTTCGGTTTCATTGCGATTCGTGCGAACCATTACTTTCTCACACTTCAAGCCTCCGATAGTTTTGGTTTCACCGGTTTGTGTCACTGTAATGCGCGACACATCTGATTCTTTGCCTTGCTGAATCTTTTCTACCGGAATAATAAAATAAGATCGTTGCACTCCGGCCGGCACGGCTCCATCATTATAAGTCAGTATAACACTTCGCTTCGTATCGGGGATAAAGTAGGTGGTGCTATTCACCGTTCCATCGCCAAATACCATCTTGAGTTTACAGTCCACATCGGTTACATACCAGGTTACGGTGATGTTACTTTTTGACTGACCTAAATACTTTTGTGTGATGAGATATCCTTTGCCGGCAAAAAGTGAAGTGCTAATGATAAATAGTAACTGGGCGATAAATAGCTTTTTCATGTTTCTCTAATTATTTATGGGCTAACTGCTCCTTTTACTTGAGCACTGTTGTAAGTTCCGTCAGGAATGCCTGTTAATGGATGATTGTTTCGTTTAATTGCAATACCGGGAAGTCCGCTTTGTGGGCCGTAAAATGGCAGTAGGCCTCCCGGGATAGGAATGTTGATGCAAATGTTTCCGATGATGGGAATATTCACGCAAACTTCCAGCGCTATATCTAAATATCCTTGCGTTCCTGCTTGAGCAAAGCTACCTCCATCGCCACCATGAGCAGTTGGGGTAATATTGATGGTCGCAATACTGATAGGAATGCTTATGGGATAATTTGCCTGAGGGCCAAGACCGGGAACGGAGCCTATGCAGCAGGAAGCATCGCCCCCATTTTGAAATAAGCCCAGTGTAATTCCTCCTCCCTGATTCACCACCCCGCCTATCCCGGATTCTGCTCCTCCACCACCACAAAACCCAAAGCCAAGAACGATGGGGCCAATGATTGGTATGCTGGGAGTACCCAAAGCAAAACCTACCGAACCGCCACCACTGCCGCCTCCATATATAGCTCCATTGTTCTGAAGTATAGTGCGCGAGGTTAGGTGCATGGCATCGCCCCCCGGCTCGCCCGGGTTTCCTCCGGCAATAAGCAGGCTTCCGTTAAAGTCGAATCCGCCACCGTTTCCACCGCGACCAAGTATGTCGCCATTGTTGACGATGCATACCAAAGAGTTTGCATCAATATTGCCACTGGTGTATGCGGGATTTAAATTGACAGAAGCCTTTAACTCCACCGCATTGTTGATATTGAGCAACACAAATTGAGGAGTTCCACCGGCCAGGTTATTTACCGTTTGCAGGTTGTAATCAATTTGATCGGTAGGTACCGTAAACTGCTGAGGCGGCCTAACATACACATTGTAGGTTAAGAAGTGAATCGTATTATCGCAAAAGGCTTGAATAATTATCGGGTAGTTCCCTCCTATGGGCGCACACATATCTGCCTGTACCACCACTTGTAATGTGCCGGATGAATCAATGGTAGGATTTCCATTAAAGTGAACGGTTAAACCCTGCGGCAAAGAAGCTAAGTAAATGACCGATATATCTTGATTGCCGTGAGTTTGGTGAATGGTAATAGTGCTGAGTACTGTGTCGGAAGTAATTCGGTCTAAAGTATCGGTAGGGTCATCAATGGTCATGGCAAACTCGCACTCGTAACAGTTCCTCTCATAGGCTTTTAACCAACACTCCCCATTCCAGTATTCAATGAGGCTGTCCTGCGTGTTGAAAATAGTAAGGCCTTTTAGCGGGCTTATGATTCCATCGCGTTGAGCGGTAGTAAGGCGAGGAAGCCCTAACCCTTTTTTGTTAGACTCTAATTGCAAAATGGCACTGCTGTCCGGTATCAAAATATTAATTCCCACTTGTGCCTGCGATACCATAAAAGTGATCAGAAGTAGTGTGAGGAAAGAGAACCCTTTTTTCATGCCTTTAGCTGCGTTTTATTCCGCTCGTTCAAAAATATCATTAATCGCGTAATCAGAAGATCAAAGCTACACCTAAAGATTTTACAGGTCATTGAAGCGCATTGCTGTCATTCAAACAATAGTAAGCCTCCGAAGGTGGCCAATAGTCCCAGTAAAAGACTGCTGCATATATAGGTGAAGGCAAACAAGGTTTGCCCATCGCGCAACAGCGAAACAGTTTCAAGCCCGAAAGCGGAGAAGGTGGTAAAGCCTCCACAAACCCCTGTCATAATGAATAACCGCCACTCGGCAGAAAGATGCGCCTTCTCTCCCATTCCAAAAACAGTTCCGATAATAAAACACCCGATGATATTGACGGCTAAAGTGCCAAATGGAAAAGCAAAAGGAGTTTTGGATTGCACAAATTGCGAAATCAGAAAACGCAAGACCCCGCCAATAAAACTTCCGGTACCAATCATCAATAATAATCTCATTGGTTCAAACGTAATGCTTTTTGTTGAACGATAAACCATGTCATTTCTTCCTTCCTATCTTTAACTGATTTAATGCAGCAAGGAAGTACAAATAACATCGTACCCTGGCTACGAACCGTTCAATATTATTGAAGATACTTGGCTACGAGTTTGGTTAACAATAATTGCAATTCCTCGGACTTTTGTAATTCCAAAATAAATTCCGTTTCGTTCCCCTGCGCCTTCTTTTGCAAAAGCTGCTTCAACTGCTGGCGAAGGGCACTGTTCTTTCTTATCTCCTTCTCCTTCTCGTTCTCCATCAACAGAACTGACCAATTGCTTATAATGAAAGCCAGTGTATTATCACCTGAAAGCGGTATCTCTAATAGTTTCCTCATTCGGATATTTACTTCTTCCATGCTTTGCTGTCGGTTAGTTCTGTATTTCAGCTTGATAATTTCAGCGTACACTCGGCTGAGGTCAGTAGCATCAAAGTTTACCGCATTTTGATTCCACACTAATTCCATCCTCGATTCCGCTAACAGCTTCAATGTTTTTTCAGTACTCCGATAATGTTTCTGCTGCTGATTTTTTTGTTGTTCCGCTTCGGCTAACTTTCGTTGTTTCTCTTCTATAGGTCGAAAACCCAAATGATAGTAAAACCAAAACGCTCCTGAGAGTATGCCGTCCTTATTGTCTTTCCCAATTTGATAAGGATCTACGGTAAAGCGATGGAGGCGATACACCTGCCGGTGCAATCTCAATACTTCTTCAAACACGACTCTCGATTCGCCACCGCGATATGCCGGAAACACATTCAATCCAATTCGCGCACTATCAAACAATACCCAAGAACCGGCATAGGCCACGGGCAAGCCGTTCTTAAAAGCTACATACCCCATGTAACTATCTATCGGATGTCTCCGCTCGTTTCTCATTCCATACAGAGCGACTGAAATGCCACGCGCTAAATGATAGTAAGTAACATCCGCGGCATCGCTAAAAGTAATGGGGTCAATTTCTCGAAGATGATGCACTAAAATTTTTCTGCCACAGTCAATTAAAGATTTTGTTTCGTCAGACTTTAAGGATACCCGAGCCACTTCCTTTTGTTGCTTGACTGAAATATGCCGGATGAGTGAACGGTGACAGTAAACTTGGGTGAGGGAAGTGGGGAGAAGAGGGAAGGTAGAAAGCGATATAGTTAAATTGATTTTTAAAGCAGCCCATAATTCATCCTTTATTTCAGGCCGAATGGCTGCTTCATCAAAAATGCGAATTAAGCAATCTAACAGATCTTCCGCTTCGGCTTTGTAAGTCAGTAGCCATGTTTTCCAATCAGCATTCCCATCTTGAAGTATTTCCGATTCAACTTTTGGCAATAGTACTGAGAGGATCGAATTTATAGTGCCGTCCGCGGCTTCTATGGAATCAAGAGACACCTCCTCCCGATGTAAAGCCCGGAGCCATTGAGCCACTTCAAAGCTGTAGGACACACACTGCTGAGTACCCGCTATGCCGGAGTTAAATAAACTATACCGAAGATTTTCGGTTGTTTTTAAATAAGATTGTAAAGCGTAAAGTGCGCTGAGCGCTTGGTTATGCACCACTTTATTATCGGGGTACGCCACCGTGAAAAGAAGAGCTAAATAGTATTGATGAACAACCTGTTTCGGTCTCAAATCAGAAAGGGTAATTTTCTGTAAAATTTCTAACTTTTCTTTTGCTGCATCCACCCCAAAACACCATCGCAAGGAAATTAACTTTGCCACAGATTCTGGCACTCCCTTTACTCCTTTGTTACTTTTTATATGTGGGTTCAGAGAGAGAGATTTAATAACAAGTGAAAACTATTTAGAGGCAAATAAGCAGAAGTGAAAGTAAATAAATTGCCTCCTTAAAGATAAGTGTGCCTAATTCTAAAAAAATAGCCTAAGTGTTAGATTGAATATTCTAACCACCGATTAATACAGTAGGGCATCCGACTAATATGGTTCCGCCATGAGCGGTACTATCTCCCATGCGCAAGGCAGGCTTGCCTCCGATGAGAACGCTGGAAGAACCCTTAATGCAGCTATCGGGAGGGCCGACACAAATGCACATATCACCCATAACAGCAGCGGGTAACATTCCAATTAGAACCGTGGGTACACCGGGTCCAACAATTGCCCCCCCCACATGAGGTATAGGCACAAGAGCTGGTGTTTGCATTGGGCAAACGTGCATATCAGTAATTCTTGCAGCAGGAGGCATGGGCAAATATTATTTCAATTTATCAATCACCAGTAGTTTCAAATCATCGAATTTGAAAACTGCATCCGATTTCTTACAATATTTTTTGAGCCTTTCTTCAATCATTTTTTTTTGTTCTGAGCCAAACACGTGCATGTTGATATCGTTCACAACAGTATAGCCAACCACTTCCTGAACTATTTGCCGATGCTCAAGAGTAAGAGTCAATATATCTTTTAAATCAAGCACTTTGTTTCAATTTCTATCAAACCTACTAAACATTTTTCAAATGCAATACATCGTGTCGAACAATTCCTTAAAGCCTCCATTTCCCCTGATGTTGTTTTATCGTAATCCCCTTAATACAATTTGATGAACCTATTACCAGCTTTAAATTATCAATGACGGTTCTATGGTGTGACTTTTTTATCTCTTTACAGTACTCTTCAAAAGGCTTATTCTCACCATTGATATTCGCAACAATATTTAAATGACCACACAGAGCATCTTTGAAAATTGTGGCATCTTTTTTTCGGTCAATAATTTGATATAGCATGATAATAAACTCACTTTCTGATAATAACTCTTTTACAGGTAATGACTCTTTTTTAATGTCAGCAGTTGTAATGTCCAATTCGAAATAGGCAACATCACTGTTTCCCGGTCCGTTTATTTTTACGCTGACAGTTTTTTGTCCTGGAGTTGAGAATGTATAAACTGATTCTTGCTGTCTTGAATCAACACTCTTTGAATCGGTAAATGACCATTCCCAGCTTTTACCTAAGCCTGAAACTTCTTTAAATTTTACAGGTTGTCCTACTGTTGCTGTTGTCGGAGCATCAATAATCGGTTTAGGTAAATTTAAGTTTGAAGCCTCGGCAGTCACCGTTAAAGACTCAGCACATTTCTCGTTTACGGTTACCGTTACAATATACTGACCCGCTTTTTCGTAAATATGGGTAGGGGATGCAATTAAGGAGTTAGTGGTGCCATCCCCAAAATTCCAATCCCATTTTTCTGCTGTATTACTTTCACAATGAACAATGAAAGGGATACCGGCAGTTATTTTATTCTCTGAAACTAATATTTTAATTTCAGGGCATCTGGACGTAAAAGCTAAATATCCCTTTATCAAAATACTTAATAAAGCCACGATGCACAGAACACCAATGAATGTCAGTACACTTTTATCAAAAATTGATTTTCTATACATACCCTATTTTGAAAATCAAGGAAATCAAATACTCCGGTATATTCTTCAGTGAAATCAGGAACACTACCATTTTCTACACTTTGATATTTTATCCTGTAGTTCCTTTATCTGTTGATCCTTTTTATCAGATTCTGCTTGGCACTTAGTTAAGTCTAAATTCAATTTGGAATTATCCCCTACCGCATCTCCACTTTGTTTCAGTTTAACCACGGCATTCGCAGCAATGCTATAGCCGGTGGCAATCTGACCAGATAGTTTACCGGTATAAGATAGAGAATCTTTTTTAGCGGTTTCTAAAAGCGAATTGATACCCGCCCCTACCGAAGTTTGAGCAACAATGTTATTCGGATTGTTCTGGTATTGTTCAAGATTGTTGTTTAACTCATTTAGTTGTGAGAATAATTGAATATCGGCAGCTATTGAATCCTGTAAAGTTTTGCAACGGCTTTTATAGTAATCGAGTTCCTTGTTAGGTACCGTTGAGAAATCAAAAAAGATTGCCACTATTATCAAAAGAATTGTAAATAGGAAAATACCAATGAATTTCAATAACCCAATAGTACGTTCTTTGGAATTAAGAGGTTTCATTATTCGGAAGTTGGTTTATGATTTAATCTAATAAAAAACTCCTTTTCTTAGGAGTATTAACAACTTCAGCCCCTCTTGAAGTGACTATTACATCGGCTTTCTTCTTATCGCCTATATAATCGAGTTTGCTTAATTTGCTGATAACTGTCGTGAGGGTAACGCTAAAAGCTTCGATCTTTTCAATGGAAGCATTAATGTCCATGTGGTCGTATTCTATGTTCACCATGTCGTCCAATATTTTTTCAAACTCACCTTGATTCACTTCTACAATCCAATCCTTAATATAATTAAGCATTTCTTCTTTGCCAGTACCTGCTTTTATGTCAATACTATTTTTAACCACCCTAGCAAAGCTTGCAAAATAAGCGACCATAAAAATTGGAGGCATTTCTGGTACAAACCAACGGAAATGAGGAATGTTCATACTCAAAAACTGCATCATACTTTCGGTAAGGTACAATACCGATTTAGCAAGCACATTTTGCTGATCTTTTGAGTATATCTTCTGAATAATTACTGCTAAATCTGTTTCAATACGACTTAAAGCCTTGCCAAGTTCCTGATAAATTTCAAGAAGGTCAGGATGATTTACTACCCTTGCACAAGGTGGAATGAATTTATCCATCACCTCTACACCGTTTCCCGTTACTTTCAATTTCCCGATAGTGATATAAAAAGGCCCATTGGGAGGCAGGTTTACCTCTTCCGCAGGAATAATATTTATGTCATATTTCGAGTCGGTATAAGGATAGCGAGGAGGGGTCTCATCCACCAAAGGTTCGCCTACAACTGTCTTTGCAAAGGGATTTACGGAGATTACTATATGCAACACTTTGCCTACTGCTACACCGGTTAGATTGTGCTCCAATACAAGATTGGCAGGCTTGCCTTGGTTAAACTGGTTTGTCCCCGTAATTTCAATGCGCGCGCCTGATGGAGTAATGGCACGACATTCTAATACATGAACACGCAATAACAGATTTTTATCAATTTCTACATTATGACTTAACGATTTAGAATTTCCCGACACTGCATCTAACAACCCATAATTATAGGAGGTAAGACCTAAAGCACAACTATCACGTAAGTGGTCAATAAAAGAGTTTTCCTGCTCCACAAAATGCTTACTGTTGAGTTTCATTCCATCTACCCAGTTAATATTAAAGTACTTGATTGGAGTCAACATAAGTCTTGCGATTAAACACGTTCAGCAATTATAATATTATTTTCCTTAATTTCGTTTTCGCGTACGGTCAAATCAGGATTAATATAGTTCTTGAATTGCCACCACTTGGGGTGTATATAAAAGTTCCATCCGATGGCCTCGTTCTTTTCATCCAGATATTGAATCTTACGCCCGGGGTTTCTATCATTAAACTCTTCAAGAAACACTGGGAAAAATTTGCTCAACTCAGTTTTAAGTGGTAACCGCGTCCTTGATTTAATTACCTCTGAATCTAATTCTGCGTTCTGCTTCATCCTGAACTCAACAATTGCAACACTAGTATCTTCAAACAATTCCTCAGGTAATTCAACAGCTGGCTGGCCGATGGGGAAATACCATTTCGGGTATACTTCTTCCGGAATCTGCAACATAAAATCAAAGCATTTTACTACGAAGAAAGGGACGACAAACAGTAATATAGACGAAGTAAACAGCAAAGCATATCCCTTATCTTCACATAATGAAAACACAACTATAAAAGCTAGTGCCCCAATTATAGCCACATAAATGGTAAAGATCAGTTCATGTACAAACGATTCATGTTCGTTCCATTTGTCTAACTTCAGAAGTGAATATGCATGCACTCCTCCCAATATTAATACCAAACATTGTAAAAGCACATATAGCTTCAGTGGCTTAATTGTACTAAAAAGTCCAGATAATCCAATAAGCGCAAAAATCAATAGCGTCACTGCCGAATACAGAATAAACACCTTGATACTAATATTCTTCCCTTCCTTCTTTGTAGTAAAAAAGAGGGTGCCAAAAATTCCTGCTATAGCAAAAAAAGCCGATGGCAGTAAAAGGTTTAGCTTCAGAAACATGTTGATTGATTTCTAAATGTAGAGAAAACAGTATCCCGTCTATTCTTAGACAAAAATAGTTTTTCGTAAAAACTATCCAAGTGCAAAACTCGCCCATAGTCGTTTTATAAATTTATGGCTGATTTTAAACTCAAAAATGTTTAGTTCAAATAAACCAAATGAAAGTGCGCGGTAAAGACAAATCAGAATTACCCTAAAATTACATTTTGCTTTTTTTATTTTCGGTAGCCTTATTAAATGTTCAGTAAAGTCAAATTTTTGACTAAAACATAAGTTAATATATACAGAAATGAATACATTGAATGAACCCTCCTATGCGCTTGACCTTAAGAGAGCAGTGCAAATAGCTCAATCTTTATCAAAGGAAAACCTTCACGCCAACTTTTCCGGAGCGCATCTTCTAAGTGCATTGCTTCACACAGAAATAGGTCTTATTCCTTTACTTGAAAGTATTGGTAAAGACTTTTTTTACATGCAGGATTGGGCAGCAGTTCGCATTGATGAATTACCAAAAAGTGCCAGACCGGTAGATAATCCTGTTGGTGATGCAAAGATAGGTGCAGTAATGCTGGAAGCTGATAATATTCGGATTAAGCTGAATAAAGAGCAGATTGATGCAATTTGTGTTTTGGCGGCATTGTCTATTCCCGGGGTTGCTTTTAGCTATGAGCAGTTAAAATCATTTCCGCTTACAGAATCAGAATTGGTAAATGCACAAGCAGAGGAATCTTCCATACGGCAGGCAGTGGCAGCAACAAAGCCGGGATCTACAGATAAGACTGTGTTACAAAATGCCCTACTGAAATATACTCGCGATAAGTCTTCGCTTGCCAAAGAAGGCAAACTCGATCCAATCATTGGTCGCGACAAAGAAGTACGGATGGTTAGCGAAATACTCTGTAGGCGAACTAAGCCAAATGTAATGATACTCGGTGAACCGGGTGTGGGGAAAACAGCATTGGTAGATGGTTTCGTACTTGATATTATTGAAGGGAAAGTTCCTGAACTGCTCAAAAATGCGATTGTATTTGAACTTGATTTTGGTGCGCTGGTAGCCGGTGCTGCTTATAAAGGGGAAGTAGAAGAAAGACTAAAAAGCATTATTAAAGAAGTTAAGCAGTTTGAGAAAGCAATTTTATTCATTGATGAAATACATGCCTTAATTGATAGTAAAGGAAGCAATCCCGGTATTGCCAATATTCTTAAGCCGGAATTAGCACGCGGAGAACTTACAATTATTGGGGCTACCACTCTTGATGAATATCGTAAAAATATTGAGAAGGATGAGGCGTTCAGCAGAAGGTTTGAAGTAGTAACAGTTCATGAACCGGAAGAAAGTGTTGCGATTAAAATGTTACAGCATATATTACCTCTTTACGAAAAGCATCATCAACTCACATTACTTCCCGAAGTCCCGAGTGAAGCGGTACGACTTGCAAAGCGGTATTTAAAAGAAAGGAAGTTGCCTGATTCAGCCATTGATCTTATTGACAGAACAATGTCAGTAGTGCGCATTATGAGCGAAACATCACAGGGAGAAGTTGCTTTGCTTAAAACTAAGCTATCTGAAATTTTAGCTCAGCCGGACATGGATAAAGTTAACCTGCTAAAAAATTTAAAGGAGTTTCATAAGGATGTAAATGATAAACTAAGCCATGTTTTACTCGGACAACTAGATAGTTCAACGGTTGTAGAAGCATTTGAAGAGGCAGATGCTTTATCAGATTATTTACAAAGTATTTTGAATAAACTTCAATCGTTGGCAGGCGTAACAAAAACAGAAGTGGACAAAGGAGATGTGGCAGCAGTAATTGCTCATAAAACCGGAATACCTATAGGTAAAATACAGAGCAGCGAAAAGGAACGACTGTTAAGTATGGACAGTGCTTTAAAAAATAGAGTGATTGGTCAGGATCATGCACTGAAAGCTATAGCTGAAGCAGTTTTAGAAAACCGTTCCGGTCTTGGAAAAGCAGGACAGCCAATAGGCTCCTTCTTCTTTTTAGGCTCAACAGGAACAGGTAAAACTGAATTAGCAAAAAGTATTGCCGAGTTTCTTTTTGGTCAGGAAACCGCCATGATACGTTTTGATATGAGCGAATTTAAAGAAGAACATTCTGCTGCGTTATTATATGGTGCTCCTCCCGGGTATGTTGGTTATGAAGAAGGTGGAGTCCTTGTAAATAAAATACGCCAACAGCCTTATTCAGTAATTCTTTTTGATGAAATTGAAAAGGCACACCCATCGGTTTTTGATGTTTTTCTTCAAATATTAGATGAAGGAAAAATGCACGATCGCCTCGGTAAAGAAGGTGATTTTTCAAACGCGATTATCATCTTTACTTCAAACATTGGAGCAGATGCAATCATAAAAGATTTTCAGGAAGGCAAAATTCCTAAATCGAATGAATTAATGGAGATAATGCAGAAATATTTTCGACCGGAATTCCTTGCAAGAATTACTGAAATTATCCCATTTGCACCGGTTAGTAAAAATATGATTCGGCAGATTTTTGATATCCATTACAAAAGCCTGAATAATACTCTGCAAAGAATGGGAATTGAACTCACGCTGGATGAAGATGCCATAAAAAAATTGACTATGGAGGGCTTTTCTCCACGTTATGGAGTAAGACCATTATCAGCAGTAATACGGAATCGGTTGAGACGACCACTGAGCCGAATGATAGTGGCCGAACAAATATTCAAAGGCTCAAAAGTGATGTTGACTGTAAAAGATGGAGAATTAGATTGGCAAATTAGTTGATAAAAAGCAGCTCAATTAAATTATTTCTTAATTTGGAAAAGCATTGATTATGCCTTATTCAGTTTACCTCGCTAACTTTGCCAGTATAGATGAAGATACATTACGAGGTGTTTCTGATACCCTTACACGATATTTCAATGAGATAGATTCAGTTACAGATGGCGACAGTCATTCATTTACAGGCGTTAGAATTATAAATAATACACCAACTCTTCTACCTGCCGATTTGCTCTGTTACCTTGTTCATGATTTCATTAATTCGGTTGTGGTTGAATTTGATAGTGCCATAAGCACAAGGATAACAGACGAGACTGCCGGAATTACCTCTGTCAGAAGTCACGGATCATCCCCGCCCATAGCCGCCTCTGAAGTATATATTGATTCAATAACCGATAGCGGAACTACTCGATCCACTTCTATTGCTAATCTAATTTTTCATGAATTGATGCATAACAAAAGTGCCGATCTAAGCAGCCGCATACACACTCACGGGGGCGGAGGGCTGGCTGTCGAAACGTTAGATAGTTCGTCAGTTTTATCTCAGAGGAATATTGTATTTATGAGAGCAAGAATGGGGAATCCAGTGATACAATGGACGGGCGGGTTTGATGCAAATAGCTGGTAAATTAAAAATCACTTTATAGCATTAAGTTTATTTGCTTAACTTTAGTTTTTCAAAAAAATATTTTTATGGGTCTTACTATTTGGATAGGAAATTTAGCCGGAGTTAGTTCGGATATAACGGATGAATTACGAACTAATTTACAAACACTTTTCGCTGGTATCGCTAGCGGAAACAACTCTTTTGATACAGTAAAAATAATTACCGCCTCTGATTCTATTAGTTCAAAAGACCTTCTCTGTTACATTGTTTCCGGTTTTGGCAATTCGGTGGTAAAAAATTTTGACAGTACTGTGAACGGAGATGGAACTGCAGGCAATACATCATTTAGAACTGGCGCTACATCAACGGCTGCCTCTGAGGTCTATTTAGATGTAATAACCGATACGAGTGATGACCTAGCATTAGGGCTATCAAAATTAATTTTTCATGAATTAATGCACAATAAAGCTACAATGGGTAATGAACTGCATACAAAAGGAGGTGGAGGCCTAGCGGCTGAAACTATACTTGAAACTACTGCTCGTTCCCAAGGAAATGTCAATTTTATGAAGGCAAGGCTTGCTAATCCGGTTGTGCAATGGCAGGGAGGATTTTCGAAGCCCTAATGCTTTGCGAAAAGCCATACAACTGCATTTGAAAGTGGAGGAAATCAAGATTAAAATGAAATATTTACTTTGCTAAACAAAAAAAATTACCTTTGAAAGAAGATTCAATTTCACTAAACATTACCCATTATGTATAATTATGGAATAGGAGGAACAGAAGTTAAAAATGATGCTTCTGAAGGTTTTACCGATATCCCACAGAATCGTACGCTGCTAATTGAGAAATTGACAGATAACGATCCGGTTAAGCCTGAGATAGTTGGAGGCTTGCTAAATATTAATGATGTTTTTGATCACTTTAAGCCTGAAAAAGAATTAGAATTTATGAATGAGCAAGGAGCTACTTCTAAAGAAACTTTGCGTTTTGCGGGTTTGGAAGACTTCGGAATTAAAGGGGTCACAAACCAGAGTGCTTTTCTTCAGGGGTTAACCAATCAGAAGGCACAGTATGATAAGTTTTTGAAGCAAGTAAAAACAAATAAAGTATTAATGAGCGTGATGAACGATGCCGAGCTTCGGCAACAATACTTAAATGCTTTAAATGCCATGATACAGGAAATTGAAGACGCAAAATAAATTCTAAAGATAACTAAATTTATATTTAATATGGCAGAAACGGAAGATAACCAGACTGACCAAACACTTCAACCCGGGTATAAAGAGAGGGAGAAGGTAGCTAATCCTGCTGATGCTTTACAGGAAAGTTGTAGCAAGTTTGCTAAACAAGGTGGATTTGACCTCATAGAGGCCTCAATAGAGGGAGCCCAAAATTTAAACCCAGAAAAAAAGGCTCGGAAGAAAATCTTTTTGACTGAAAGCGATAAAAAGAAAGAAAGAGCACAGCTAAAGGAAACGCTTCAATTATGGTACAATCTTATCCAAGAATCTGCGAGTGTATCTGACATGGCTGAAAAGGCGCAGCAGCGAAGTGAAGTGGCAGATAAATTGTTGAAGAAAAATTTATCTGAAGCGATTAGTCAGTGTAAATCTTTAGAAACATCTTATCGTTCTGTTGCCATGTTCTTTAAAAATACCGAGAGCGATAAGATTAAAAATGTTTCCATCATGAACGCGGCTCCGGAGCAATTAAAAGATTTAGACAACACACGGTTTATAGATGCCGTTTCCGAAGAGTTTAAAAATAACTTTGACAAACTTGACCTTCGCAAAAATTACGGAATACTTGTCGTTCCAGGATATCTAGGCTCTAACAAAGTAGTGGAAAAGTGGGCTAAAATAGCTAATGAAAACAAGGTGATGATGGTGACGGATTTTTTGCATCTTGATGGACCTGATGACGTAATGGAAATGTTTGAAGACGCTAACCTAACGAGTGGAGATGCTTTCAAAAGTAATGTGATGATGGCTTGTAACTGGTTGGTTGGTCGCGGTAAATATGATGAGTTGGGAGAGGAAGAAGATGTTTATCTTCCTCCATCAACTGCATTGGCCGGTAAAGTATATCAAACACTAATGAGCCAGGTTACCGCAGGGAAAAAGCATGGTTCTTTAAATGAAGTAGATGGAGTGCGGTTTGAATTAAAGAAGAGTGAAATTGCCAGTCTAGAAAAAATGGGGCTGATACCAATGGTAAACGAATATGGGAAAGTGATGGCTTTTTCTGCTAAGACTTTGTTTAACGGAGATAATCTTGGGTTACAGACTTATTCTGTTGTTCGCGTTTTTGACTATATCACTAAGGTTCTGATGGATTTTTTAAATCGTAGAGCATTCGAAAACTTCAATAATAGCACAAAGAAAGACTTACAGGATCAGATAGTCAAATTTCTTGACGGCATTACAGGACCTAAAAGTTTGATTGAAAATTTTACCATCAAACGTTTTGAACAAGATCCGGTTCAAAAGGATCGCATCTACCTTGACATTCACTTAACCCCATTCTTTCCGGCCAAAAGTTTTATGATTAAGTTAGATGGGCAAAAAGGGGAAAGTGCGGATGGTGTTGAATGGAATAGTAGCTATAATCAACAAAAGTAACACATTAAATAACCAATAAATAAAACAGTTATATGGCATTCAAAGCAACGTTTAACTTAGACGGAAAAACTTTTACAGTTCAATCCTGTCATTATGGGTTTCATCAAAATATTGATTCCCAAGGTCAACCTCAGTCAATGGTAAGAGGCGGAACGATTAATGTTTCTATTGAAGGTAGTGATGATAACACTATTTTTAATTGGATGTCAGATCCGCATTCTTTTAAAGATGGTAAAATTACTTTTTACAAAAGGGAGCAAAATTCTAAATTGAAAGATGTGGAATTTAAAGGGGCAGCTTGTATTGATTATGCAGAAAGTTATGACGCTAATTCCAGTTCTCCAATGATGGTAAGTTTTACCCTTTCGGCCAAAGAAATTACCGTTAACGGTGATTCACACAAAAACGAATGGTCTAGCTAATATTTCAGAAAACACTTCAGCATTGAGGTTTTTTTTTCTAATAATTATGCTGTAATTTTTTATCTATCCAATACCACCAAGTGGTAAGTTTATTAGTCAAACTAAGTAGATTAGTGAACTTATTTTACCGAAATAATATCTTTTGTTGGGTAAAGCAGATTAAGTATTCCGGTAAAACAAACTCTGAATTATGGGTAACTTTGTGAGAGCGAAAGTAGAATTTGAGGATGGTACGGAACTTAAAAATTTCTATCAATTAACTATTCATCAGCATGTTGAAGAGCATCACACCTTTACACTTGAGTGCTCATTAAATGCCATAGAATCTGGGACAGAGCCTCTTATTAATCAGAGTAAATCTCTTTTCGGAAAATTAATCAAAGTTGGATTTTCTGATAATAGCGACAACCAATCAGTTCAGTATTTTTTCAAAGGTATTATCACGCAGTTATCTGTAGATAAATTCCAGGGTATTGGAGGGAATTTAGTGATCAAAGGATATAGCCCAACAATTCTGCTAGAAGAAGGGCGTAAATACGCTACCTTCAAGGATAAGACCATTTCAGAAAGCGTCAGGCTTATTATGCAAGATATTCCCTCTAATTTATTGGAAGCATCGGTAGATCTTGAAAATGATAGTAATGTTGGGTATCGGATTCAATACAAAGAAAGTTCTTTCCAATATTTACAAAGACTAGCAAACTCCTACGCCCAATGGCTGTATTACGATGGCACGAAACTATATTTCGGCAAAAGAAAAAATGATCAACAATTTGATTTGAAATTTGGCACTGACATTAGTAGGCTGCAATTAGATTATAAAGTAGTTCCTTCAAGGTTCCAATTATTAAACTATATCACAGAAACTGACACTATTCTATCTGGCGATTCAGTAAATGCACAAACACCTAAACTTGATGATTTATCGGAACTACTACAAACTAAATCCGAGCAGGTTTTTGGAAAGAACAAGCAAATCTCATCAGCCATCCATATAACTCAGCAAGGAGATATGGATAATTTAGTTAAACGCCTTAAAACTCATTTGGGCAGCCAGTACCTTACTTTAAAAGGAAGTTGTACTGATCCAAATATTAAAATTGGTTCGGTTATTAAAATTACGGGGCCTAATCGGGCTGATCCATCACAAAACGATGATTATGGTAAGTACAGAATAATTGATTTGCTTCAAACAATTGAGGGTGGAGGAGGCTATAAATGCCAATTTGAGGCAATCTCTTCTGAAGCTCCTACTCCTCCAACCAGCATTGACCCTCATTACATGCCAGTTGAAGATGAATTTGCTACAGTAAAAGATAATAAAGACCCGAATCAAATGGGCCGGATACAAGTTCAGCATATTTGGCAAACCGGTGATGAAACTACAGATTGGTTGGAGACTACTCAGGCTTTTGCAGGCAGTGACAGAGGTTTCTATTTCGTTCCCGAAATTGATGATAAAGTAATTGTGGGATTCATTAATGGGAATCCATCTCTTCCGTATGTAAAAGGTTCTGTTTATCGCAAAGACCATAAACCCGGTAATTTATACGAAGATGACAATACCAGAAAAGCGATTGCGCTGAGTGCTAACATGTTTATCATGTTAGATGCGAAGTATAAACTTAAAGATAAGGAAACAGAAATTATCTCCATTTCTTCCGCTGATTCAAGCGGACACCCGAATTATGTTCTTGTCACCAAAGATTCCGAATACGGAGTTGCTATACATTCTGCGAATCATAAAATACTCATCTCGGCCGACACCATTCAAATTGAGAGCACAAGCAGCATGAATATTAAAGCTGATGGTGACCTCAATATATCATCTGGGGGAAAATTGACTTTAGATGCAGGTCAGGCAGATGTTGAAATAAAAGGGATGAATGTAAAAATTGAAGCCGCCCAAAAATTTTCAGCAGAAGCTAAAATGGAGGTCAAAATTGATAGTGCTGTAAAATCAACACTGTCCAGTTCTGCTCAGGTGGAAGTAAAAGGTGGTGCTATGGTGGAAGTAACCGGGGCTATCATTAAGCTTAACTAACGTATGACTAAGAGTCTTTACCTGCGGTTGCCGTTCAATCCAGAACTGCTTATTAAAGGAAAGCAACACCCCCTGTGTTCTCAATCGGAAAGCATTGCGCAAAATCTTCAGTTACTAATGACCACTTATTATGGAGAATGCAAATTTGATGAAAGTTTCGGTTCTCCGGTATGGGATGCCGATTTCGAAAATATAGCAAGTATCAACGTTTGGCGCAACAAAACAGCGAAAGCACTTGAAGAAGTGTTGAAAGCTAAGGAAAAGCGATTATCAGCGCCTATCGTTACCGTAAATCTTAGTCAGGAAGAATTACGCAATGAATTAACATCGTCTTTTATGATCAAGCGGAAAATTGAAATTATTATTTCTGCAAAAATCGAAGCAACTAATGACCTTTTTGAATTTAATACAGAATTTTATTTCAGTCCAATATCTTTTGATTAATTATGGAATTTACCGGGAATAAAATTAACCGCGAAGCGATAAAGAGCAGGATGTTGAAGGTGGCCGCTAACCTTTGGGGATATCCCGACACAGTGGGAGAAAGCAATTTTGACCCCGTAGTAGGTCTGATGCTTGAGGCCTTAGCCTCAGAAGTTGAGCAGGTTTATGATGAGTTGCAGATGTCTCAATCGAGGGTAACCGAAAGACTATCCAAAATGCTATTGCCGGATGTACTTACCGGACCTCGGCCAGCTCATACCATTGTTCACGCTATACCCACCGAAAGTAGTTTTACCCTAAAAAAGAGTGTTCAATTATTCTGTAAACAATTAATTCGATCCCAAATATCTGTTGATAAAGAGCAGTCTAAAAATATCTTTTTTTCTCCGGTGGCTGATACCGTTCTAATAAAAGGAGCTGTTAAAGTTCTTGCTACTCCATATCAGGTATTTAAGGTAAATAATGCTCTTTTCAAGGAGCCGGTTGCCGTAAGCAACCAAACCCGAAGTGAAAATGCTGATTTAGAACTTTGGATAGGCATAGAAACAACAACTCAACTTGAAGATTTAAAAGGAGTGTCCCTCTTTTTTGAGAATAAAAATGATACCAATAAAAAGCACTTTTATGATTTATTAGACCTCTGTACTGCGAAATGTGGGAGACAGTCGGTGGAATTGAAGAGAGGGAGTTATAAAGAGAATAGTGCCGTTCAAAAATCTTGGAATCCGAATAATAAAGTAACCGCATTACTGGAAGAAGAGTTGGCGGATTTATACAACACTCCTTTTCTGCATATAGCTAATAGTGTTCCTCTTAAAGAGGCCGAATTGGAAGTGTTTCCAAAGGAATTAGAAGGTCATTTTACAGCCGCACAACTGGTGTCTCTTAAAAATAAGTTGATATGGATAAAGATATTATACCCATCGGGTCTTACGAATAAAACATTGTCCGACTTACAGGTTTCTATTAATTGCTTTCCGGTCATTAACCGCCAGTTGTTGGAATTGAGCTATCGCTTGCAGGATTCATTAAACATCATTCCGCTTTCAACAGAGGACACATTTCTTGATTTACTTAGAATCTATTCCGCAGATCGCAAGCAGTACAGAGAAATACCGCTCGGCACAGGAGGGTATATAGTACGACAAGGATCAGTCGGTCGGTTTGACAGCAGGAATGCAAATGAATTGCTTGCCTATTTATTGAACTTATTACAAGATGAAAGTTCTGCATTCAGTTCGATGGGGCTTGATATTTTACAGAATAATATCAAGCAACTGACCCAACTCATTAATGCCCTGCAACAAAGGCTCAATATAGATGCAACACGTAAGGATACTGCCACATTTGTGATGGTTCAGCCGCAACCGGGATATGAGAACATCTATATCGAATATTGGGTTTCACAAGGACTTTTAGCTTCCGGCATTCGGCAAGGAACTGCACTCCAAAGTTATTCTGGAAGTGCTCTGATGTCAGAATCTATATACATGGTTCGGAATACAAGTGCCGCAGAAGAAAAACTGTCTGCGGCTAAATCCATTAATACTTTTAAAGCAGCACTATTATCACATGGCAGGATAAGTACAGAACAAGATATACGGTACGCCTGCTTTGCCGAATTAGGTGATTTATTAGAGCAAGTGAACATTAGCACCACTTTTATAAAGTCGAACAAAAAATCATTGGGTTTTGAGAAAATAATTTTGGTAGAACTGGTCCCCGCTGTAAATTCAATGGAATTTACCGATTGGGAACTCGCGATCGAGCAACTGCAATTAAAGCTCCGGCAACACAGCATGCAGGTGATTCCGATTAATGTAATTATTAAAACGGCTTGATTTGAAAGACTTTAGCAAAATTGCAGAGTTGCTTAACCGATTGCCTTTCGATATCAGATTCGAGGTGGTAGCAGCGGACTTAATAGAACAGGGAATCCGACCTGATCAATTGATTGCATGGCCCAAAAGCATTTTCAAGAGAAGGTTCAGCAAAGATATTAATAGTGTTTGGTCTGAGAAAAACAATATTGGCATTGAGGAACTTCATTTTGAGTTAAACAGAGATGGAGTGTATGATATTTTACCAGAAGGAGTTTTTCACCAACGGAAGTCGAAAAGAAATGGTCAGAATAAAGGCGAGGTAATTGCTGATGTAAAGCAAGCAAGAGCAGAGAAAGAAAGTGCAAGACTTTTTTTTGAACCAATGGAGAATGAAGTTTTACATCTGCGCATACAGATAGAGCGAGCAGAAAGAAAACTTTTTTTGGATTTCGAGCAAAGCGAAACAAATGATTTGATGATTAATTTTTGGAATCTTGAAGAATACCGCGAATATCCGTCAATTCCTTTTCTGATTCGCTTATTGCCAATTATGTTCAGGATTTCGGGTAAACTAGATCTTGTAAAAACCTGTTATGAACTCCTTCTCGGGGTTCCGATAAAAATTAAAATGACACATGATTCTGATACCTGGAATATGCCTATGAGTGGCTGGCAGCTAAGTGCCCACGCACTGGGGCTTGAAACTGTGTTAAGCAGTAGCCTTCCAGATGATCTACCTTCCTATCAAATTGAGATTGGTCCTTTACATGCCAGTGAAATCCCTAATTTTTTATCTCAAGGGAAAACAACAAAGTATTTACATCTTCTAAATTCTTATTTTTTAGTAGCGGGTTGTGAAGTGAAGTTTTCAATCCTGCCTTATGAAGACGAAAAAAAGCCTCTTCCCATTTCTGAAAATTCTTTCCTGGGAGTGAATGTTTACCTCTAATTAGTCGGAGTGCTCTTCAAATAAATATTTATGGGATCGCTATCTTGCAGGTATCAATAACCAATCTGAATTAGACAAGGCTCTTCTACCACCATTTGGATCAAACTCGTAAAGTGTTCCTTCCCAAGTACCAAAGTCTATAGGGCTATAGTGATAGTATTGGGTAACATTAGCCGCTACTACCTTGGCACCGGTATAAGCCGCTATTTCACGCATTAGCAATTCGCCATCCCCATAGGCATAGCGGTTGGTGCTGGCAGTATCAGCGGCTGCACAGGAATAAATAACAATACGCTCAATCAAGCCATACCAACGGCTTAGCGAGCTATGCGTTTGATTTGTTAATCCTTCGCGACATATCTGAAGCCCAAACCCACCGCGCTGCTGACTTTGCAGATCATCAGTATTTTCAACAATATCTTCATAGCCGTGGCAAAGAATGTCAAGACGGTTAAGTCCACCTTGTGACTGCGCATATTGAGCTATCCAAATAACAGAGTTCGCAAGTGGTGCAGAACCGTTTACAACATGCGTGTTGGGAGCTACAGCCGGAGCCAACCCAAGGAGTCGCTTATCGTGCCAAATCATTCGTCCTGACATTGATAAAGTTTTAGAACTGTTGAAAATACCTTCAAAGGCTTATCTCGAGCCACCTTTGTCAAAAAAAACTAAAAAAAATTAAAGTTGATAGTTTAGTAACAACTATTTAAGAAGTAACCGCAAACATCAGACTTCCCAAATTTTTAAACTTTAATACTTCTTGTTAAATCATTAGAGATATTCTTACAAAGCCCATCTCGGCAGTTACCGGGTTTACTATTAGGATTGATCGGGGTCTAAATTTCAAAAGTCGGCAAGAACCTTTAAACCGTAGAAATAATAGCAGGGTTTCAACACGATTAGAGTGATAAAACCCTGCTATTAACCGGTAGAGGTCGGGAGCGGATTTGAACCGCTGTACGAGCTTTTGCAGAGCTCTGCCTAACCACTCGGCCACCCGACCATTTTTGGGGAGTGCAAATCTATTTAAAAATTCAAATTCGCCAAGCTATGATTCTAATTCAGTGAATACTCGATCTACTTGCCCTTTGAGTGGCGGATGGTGCTTACTCACCCTCACCTTCAGCGATGTGAGGCCGGGGTATTTTAAATGAATCTTATCCGAAATCCTTTTGCAAACATGCTCTATCAAGCGCGCGTGCACTTCCATCTCTTGCTTTATCAAACGATAAATTTCTTCATAGTTCACGGTTTTCTCCAGCTTGTCAGAAATTGCAGCTTCTTCCAAGTTGAGTTGTAAATAAACATCTACCGTGTATTTACCACCCAACACCTGCTCCTCTTTATAATATCCGTGGTGCGCATAAAACTGCATTCCTTCTACCGCAATTAATCCCATCTATCATTCTTTTGCGCTAAAGTAGAAAGATTGGTGGTTGCAAAGCGAGTGAATTTTTAAGTTATTTGCCACATAATTTTATTCTATGCGCGCTGATTTATATAGTGGTCACGATTATTACCTGATAGATGATTTACTCACCACTGAGCACAAACTGATTCGCGAAACTGTGCGCAGTTATGTCAAAAAGAATCTAAGCCCCATTATCGAAGACTATGCACAGCGAGCCGAGTTTCCTCAGCACATTGTAAAGGACTTGGGCGAAATAGGAGCCTTTGGCCCGGCTCTTCCCTCCGAGTACGGGGGCGGTGGATTAGATGAAATTTCGTACGGTATTATTATGCAGGAGTTAGAGCGATGTGATTCAGGTATTCGCTCTACGGCCTCTGTGCAAGGCTCTTTAGTCATGTATCCGATCTATCAGTACGGCAGTGAGGAGCAGCGCAAAAAATACCTCCCTAAATTGGGCAAGGGCGAACTGTTTGGATGCTTTGGATTAACAGAGCCTAACCACGGTTCTAACCCGGCAGGCATGGAAACGAAGTTTGAGGACAAGGGCGATCACTACCTGCTAAATGGGGCTAAGATGTGGATCAGCAATTCTCCTTATGCAGATATTGCGGTCGTGTGGGCAAAAGATGAATCGGGTAAAATAAAAGGGCTGATTGTAGAGCGCGGAATGGAAGGATTTACCACCCCCACTACGCACGGCAAGTGGAGTCTTCGCGCATCTGCTACGGGCGAATTAGTGTTTCAGAATGTGAAAGTGCCAAAGGAAAACCTGCTGCCCAACGTTGCCGGCATTAAAGGTCCCTTAGGCTGTTTATCCACCGCACGGTATGGTATTGCCTGGGGAGCTATTGGAGCCGCCTTAGACTGCTATGATACAGCTCTTCGCTATTCCAAAGAGCGCATTCAGTTTGGCAAACCCATCGGGCAATTTCAGTTGCAACAAAAGAAACTGGCCGAAATGATTACAGAAATCACGAAGGCGCAACTAATGGTATGGCGCTTAGGAGTGCTTAAAAATGAAGGCCGTGCCACTCCGGGTCAAATCAGTATGGCGAAACGCAATAGTTGCGAAATTGCTTTAGATGTAGCCCGAAGCGCCCGCCAGATGTTAGGCGGCATGGGTATTACGGGCGAATATCCCATCATGCGCCACCTCATGAATTTAGAAACGGTGATCACTTACGAAGGTACACACGATATTCACTTGCTCATCACAGGGCACGATGTAACCGGCTTAGATGCCTTCAAATAATTCGCACCTTTCCTCCTCTTCGGTACAGTAAAACATATTTATACAGAGATGTGGCTGAAGAAACATCCCGGGATTTCGGCCGATCACCTTTTAAGGTAAAATGACTATCCGTATTAATACCTCTTTACTACGGTAATAGTGCTAAAACCTTTGACTATCCCATAACAGGGTATTCCTAAACATGAATTCACAGTGCTACTTGAAATAAGTAATAAGTAAATGGTAGTTAGTAATAAAGAGATTCGGAACCAAAAACAGAAAACTGAAAGTCCCACATCTCTTTGCTCCGAACTAAATTTTAACTTAGCACCTTCCGCATTTTTCAGTTCAAATACTAAAATTTATGGCTGCTCTTATTCTCACTATTGATCTCGGCACCTCTGGCCCCAAGGTAAGTTTGTTCGACACAAAAGCTCGTTGTGTGGGTTATGAGTTTGAAGAAGTGCCCCTCTTACTCAGCGAGGGTGGCGGAGCAGAGCAGCGCCCCTCCGATTGGATTCACGCCATCCGAACGGGCTATGCACGTCTCGTAGCAAAAGCGAAAATTGATACTCGTAAAATTATTGCGGTAAACTGCACCGCTCAGTGGAGCGGAACGGTATGCGTGGACAAAGCCGGAAACGAACTGATGAACAGCATCATCTGGATGGATACGCGCGGAGCAAAGTATGTAAAGGAGCTGACGCACGGCCCCATTCGGGTCGAAGGTTATGGCGTAGGTAAAATTCTCCAATGGATTCGCCTGACCGGAGGCGGCCCTACCAAAAGCGGGAAAGATTCCATTGCCCACATTCTTTACATCAAAAATGAACGAAAGAAGATTTACGACAAGACCTATAAATTTCTCGAACCCAAAGACTACCTCAATCTCTGGCTCACAGGGCGCTTTGCCGCTTCTTACGATTCTATTACCCTGCATTGGATTACCGATAATCGCGACATCAATAACATCACTTACCACGATGGATTGCTCAACCTCACCGGGCTGGAGAAGGAAAAACTACCTGAATTACTCCCCGCCAATTCAATATTGGGCACCGTGAGCGAACAGATTGCTGAGGAATTTGGATTGAATGCCGATGTAAAAGTCATTTCAGGAACACCCGATGTGCAAAGTGCAGCAATTGGATCCGGAGCCATCCGCGATTTTGAAGGCCATTTATATGTAGGCACTTCGTCTTGGTTGGTATGTCACGTGCCTTTCAAAAAGACAGATGTATTTCATAACATGGGAACTATTCCCTCAGCTTTGCCGGGCCGATACTTGATTGCCAATGAACAGGAAACTGCCGGAGCCAGCCTAAATTTTATCAAGAATAATTTGCTGTATCACACCGATGAACTCGATACCGGTGCGGCTCCGAAAGATTTTTATAAACTGCTCGATAAAATTGCAGCGAAAGTGAAGCCCGGCAGCGAAGGCCTTATCTTTCTTCCTTGGATGTATGGGGAGCGCTCTCCGGTGGACGATCACCATGTACGCGGTGGATTTTATAATCTCTCGCTCACACATAACCGCACTCATCTCCTGCGCTCGGTGCTCGAAGGGGTCAGTTTAAACGGCCGTTGGCTGTTGATGTATGTCGAAAAAATGACGGGCAAAGGATTTGATTCTATCAATTACATCGGAGGAGGAGCAAACTCAGCCGTGTGGAGTCAAATAATGGCCGATGTTTTGAATCGCCCCATCAAGCAGGTAAAGGAACCGCTGATGGCAAACTCTCGCGGGACCGCCATGTTGGCACTATTGGCATTGGGCATGATGGATATAGACCGTGCTGCTCAAGCTGTTGAAATCAACAAAGTATTTGAACCGAATGTCGCCAACAAAGGTTTGTACGATGAATTGTTTGAACGGTTTGTAGAGATATACACTCGCAACAAGCCTATCTGGATGAAATTGAACAAGTGAAAATGGTAGCGGGAAACGAAGGAGGCACAAAAACAAATTACTTTTATTACAGCATAAATAATCCGTCATGAATATTGAAGAAATTTCCCAAAAATTAGGCTGGTTGCCGCCCTCCATAGCTCGGTTTATCGAAAGACGGGTAAAAAAAGTTCCTGCCATCAAAAAAATAATTGATGCCGAGAATCAAAAAACCATGCAGGTGTTGGAGCATTCTCTAAAGCCCTATGACGGGAAGTTTAAGAAGCATCCCACCCTACCGCCAGCAGGAATGGAGCATGAAACAATCCTTCACCAAATTCAGGAGATGCACGATATAGAAAGTGTTCGGTGGAAAGAAGGATACGTGAGCGGAGGTATCTATCATGGCGATCGGGAGCATATTGAATTTCTGAACAAGGTGTATGCCTTGCAATCACAGAGCAATCCCTTGCACAGCGATTTGTTCCCCTCCGCCACCAAGTTTGAAGCAGAAATCGTTTCGATGGTGGCCAATATGCACGGCAGAGGGAAAACAACGGATGATGCTGCGGTAGTGGGTACCGTGACCTCCGGTGGAACCGAAAGTATACTGTGCGCCATGAAATCTTACCGCGACAGGGCATTGGAAGAGAAGGGTATTCGCGAACCCGAAATGATAGTGCCGGTAACGGCTCATGCCGCCTTCGACAAAGCCTCACAATACTTTAGAATTAAGCAAGTAAAAATCCCTGTAACCGAAAACTACACGGTAGATGTGAACGCTGCGAAATCGGCTATTAACAACAATACCGTGGTGATGGTGGGTTCTGCTCCATCCTTCCCTCACGGTTCCTTTGATTCTATAAAAGAACTTTCGGCCATTGCCCTAAAGAACAAAATAGGTTTTCATACCGATTGTTGTTTGGGAGGCTTCGTAGTGCCCTTTGCCGAAAAGCTGGGCTATGATGTTCCAGTGGTTGACTTTCGCAATCCCGGAGTCACTTCTATGAGTGTGGATACACACAAATACGGCTATGCCGCGAAGGGAACTTCAGTGGTACTATACCGAACCGAGGAGTTGCGCCATTACCAATTTTACACTACTACCGAATGGCCGGGAGGGCTTTACTTCTCCCCTACTCTGGCGGGTAGCCGCCCCGGAGCTTTGAGTGCAGCCTGCTGGGCGGCAATGCTTGCTATGGGAGAGGAAGGCTATTTAAAAGCGACCGATGCTATTCTTAAAACCGCAGCAAAAATTAGAGCAGGCATTCAACAGATTCCCGACCTCAAAATGATGGGGCAGCCACTTTGGATTATTGCTTTAGGCAGCGATTCTCTAAACATTTATCAGGTACTCGATCAAATGACCAACCGGCATTGGAATCTCAATGGCTTGCATAAGCCCGCCTGTTTCCATTTGGCGCTTACCCTGCGGCATACCCAAGCGGGTGTAGCCGAACGTTTTTTATCTGACCTGCAAGAATCAGTTGCCTATGTAAAAGCCCATCCGGGCGAAAAAGAAGGAATGGCTCCCGTGTATGGAATGGCTGCCTCTCTCCCTTTTAGAGGCATGGTCAGCGACATACTGAAGCGGTATTTGGATGTGGTTTACAAAGTTTAATCTTCGAGGACATAATGGAGAGTAAACGACTACTGCTTTCGGTCTATAATAATTGATACTTACAAAGTGAGGAGATAGTCCTCTGCCTTGGATATTATATGGGCGTTCCGAGAAGATGAATCCGAAACGTACACAGGGGGTTCCGATCAAAATTTCGGCCGCATTTGAACGATTGTTCTACACCTATCGGCTAAGGATAAATCTACCAAGATGCGTGTAAACCGAAAACGACTCAATGCCTCGCGTCACGATGTCTTTCTTCAAAAACTGCTGCTTGTTTAGACCCGAAAGCTCTGTACTTTGAGCCTTATACCGGAATGTACACTAATAAAAAAGGCTGCCTATTTATCAGACAGCCTCTTTCGATTTTCGATGTGTGATTGGCTTTATTCCGTCACAATAAATTTCTTGGTATAAATATCTCCATCTACCGCCAAGCGAACAAAGTAAATTCCCTTTGCCAGCTTTTCGGTAGAGCCAATGCTCACTTGGTGAACACCTTCTTGCTCATTTTCAGAAGCGAGAGTAGCTACCTTTTTCCCCGCCACATCTAAAATTTCGGCCTGCACCTGAGCGGCTCTATCGAGTGTGTACACAATTTTACCGCTGCCATTCATCGGATTCGGATACACCTGAAGGTACATCGCTTTTTGGGTATCGTCATTAATAGCAGTGGTAGCATTGGTAGGCTCGCTGGTGTACATGTAGTAGAACAGTTGCATCTCGTCATTGGTCGTTAAGCCGAAAGTAACTATGGGTTGCCCAACGTTCCAAGTAGTGCGAGCAACTAAGCCCGATTTATGTCCGTTGTGTTTTCCATAAGGCACAGGCAAAAGATCGGGCCAATATTCAATAGCCGGATGCTCCCAATCAAAATAGCCCCGGTCAAACTGATTCTTGTAATCATAAAAGCCTTCGTAAATCTTATCGCCAATAGCACCGGTGGTATCTCTGATGTAAATATCAAAGTCGGTAGCGTATTTATGGGCATGTGACGAAGCCATCCAGAAATAGCGCACTTCCTTCGCGTTGCTGTTATTGTCCGGGTCGTCATAGTCGCGGCTTTGATTTCCCTGAGGCAAAAACAGCCCGGCATTATTCACCAAACCCGATTTCATTTCAATAGTATTTGCATTGCGCGGCTCATAATAAATATTCATGTAAAAATCGCAGGGCAATACCGAAGTGGCATTATAATTCTTCGTGTGATAATTAAAATCCAGGTAGCACTTCTGATTCCAGAAGAGCGCGGTGCCCTGTGGCAAGCGAATTTCTGCATCATCCTGCCAGGCACCAGTCAAATTTTTATTCCCATCAAAGGAAGTAGTGAAGGTAGAAAGGTTGACGGCCTTCATTTCAAAATCACCATTGCCTCTATCGGCTGCTGCCGATGAATCAGGAAACTGAAATAACAAAAAGTGATGCGATTGCTGATTCATAAACCCATCTATACCGGTAATCTGCGGCAGATAAGGAAAATTTACCTCGTGTTGCAATATCCACTCTTGCTCTACATTACCGCTAACCGGTAAAAACACCGGCCCCATTCGCAACTGTATGCCTGTTCCCGCAGCAGGTTTAATGGGCTTGGGAAGAAAAGGCATAGCCGGGTTATCGTAATAATCGCTCACCAACTGCCAGTCGGGTTGCGCTTCATTACCGGTATAATTCTGTTTAGCACCAAACATGATCCACTGGCGCATAAATTCAATTTCTTTATTGGTGAGCGGATTGCCTGCGGTATCCAACATCAGCGCACCTTCAGATGAAGAGTCAATAGCGAGGTCGGTATCGAACCCGGCTCCAGCTATTTTGCGCAGTAAAAAACTATTATATGGATCGCCTTGCTTCACCAACTCTTCGTGTCGGGCAACCGAAGATGGATACATCGAAAGCACCTTGTAAATGGCACTGTACACATCGCTTTCAGTGCCGTCAAACTTCAGCGTTTCAGCAGAGGAAGCGCTATGGCAAGTTTGGTTTTGACACTTGGTGTTTAAGGTGGTGTAAATTCTTTGGAAAGGAGTTTGCGCATTGGTTAAGGTTGATACATAACACAATACAGCAAACAATGTAAATGTTTTTTTCATTCGTTTGTGAGATTAATAAAGGTTTCTAAAATCGCTGACCGAATATAAGTAATTGTGCTTTACAACAACAAAGTGACGCACCTATTTCTCCACAGTGTTAAATCAAAATGAGAGTTTCGTTTCTCTATGGAAGAAATTTTGCAGCACGTTCGATTCATCTTTCTCTTTATTTTAGCCCGCAAATAGAACAGCGATGGGTGATTTTTTGATAAAGGATGCACAGGTTGTAACAGACGGAAGAATTTTCACTTCGGATGTGTTGATAAGAGGCAAACGAGTAGAGCGGATAGATAGCTCAACGGAGGTGAAATTCAAGGTACATGAAATAAATGCCGGAGGATTATTTCTGATACCTGGAATTATAGATGATCAAGTTCACTTTCGCGAGCCGGGGCTTACACACAAAGCCTGCATCTACACCGAAGCCAAGGCCGCAGTGGCCGGTGGAGTGACTTCCTATATGGAAATGCCCAACGTGAATCCACTTACCTTAACCAATGAACTGCTCGAAGATAAATTCCGCTTAGGCGCTACCAATTCCCTTGCCAACTTCTCCTTTTATCTCGGTGCCGGGCACACTAATTTAGAGGAACTCAAGAAAGCCGACAAGAACAGAATTTGCGGCATCAAAATCTTTATGGGCTCTTCTACCGGTGATATGTTGGTGGATTCGCCCGATGTAATAGAGTTAATTTTCCGCGAAAGAAATGACCTCCTCATTGCCACGCATTGCGAGGATGATAAATTGGTAAAGGAGAGAACCGAACCATACAAGCAAAAGTACGGGGAGAATATTCCCTTTGAGTGCCATGCCGAAATACGGAATGAAGAGGTGTGTTACAACTCTTCTTCGTATGCCGTAGCACTGGCGAAGAAATTTAACTCACGACTGCATATTCTGCACATTTCTACCGAAAAAGAACTTTCGCTTTTCACCAACGAAATTCCTTTGGAAGACAAGCGGATTACCGCAGAAGTTTGTGTGCATCATTTATGGTTTGATAAAAGCGATTATGCCCGCTTGGGCAGTCGCATCAAATGCAACCCGGCCATTAAAGAAGCGCGGCACAAGGAAGCCTTGCTCAAAGCGCTGCTCGATAACCGCTTAGATGTAATAGCCACCGATCATGCTCCTCACACCCTCGAAGAGAAGAGCCGTCCATACTTAAATTGTCCGGCAGGCTTGCCTTTGGTACAGCATCCGCTGAATATCATGTTGGAGTTGTACCATCAGGGAAAAATATCGTTAGAGAAAATAGTAGAGAAGATGTGCCACGCACCGGCAGTATGTTTTGAGGTGAAGAATCGCGGTTATGTACATGAAGGAGAAATGGCCGACTTGGTACTGTTAGATATAAATGCTGAGTGGAAAGTATCGAAGGAGAATCTTTTGTACAAATGCGGATGGAGCCCATTGGAAGGGCAAACCTTTAAAGGGAAGGTGGTGAAAACCTTTGTGAATGGTCACTTAGCCTACAACGAAGGATCCTTTGACGAGAGCATCAAAGGTGAGCGTTTAGAGTTTGACCGATGAAGATTTTGCTGATAGAGCCTTTCCTCACCGGCTCGCATAAAAACTGGGCAGAGGAGTTCCGGCAGTTCAGTCAGCATGAGGTACACATTTTATCGCTCCCCGGTTACCACTGGAAATGGCGCATGCACGGTGCAGCCATCACCCTCGCTCAACAATTTCTACAATCCGGCATTCATCCCGATCTGATTCTGGCTACCGATATGCTGGATCTAAATCTTTTTCTCTCTCTCACCCGCAGCAAAACACATCACATTCCTACGGCCATTTACTTTCACGAAAATCAACTCAACTACCCTTGGTCGCCTGCCGATGCTGATGTGAAACTCACGCGCGACAATCACTACGCTTTTATCAATTACGCATCTGCTTCGGTAGCTGATGCCCTGTTGTTTAACTCGCAGTATCATCAACAGGCTTTTTTGCAGGAGCTTCCCTCCTTTCTCAAAGCCTTTCCCGATTATCAGAATATAGAAACGGTAGAAACTATCCGTTATAAAAGTTCAGTGCTTCCACTCGGCTTACATCTTCAAAAACTGGAGGCGCATAAACCTTCGGAGGTCACTAAACCTGCTTGCAGCGTAGTGCTGTGGAATCATCGTTGGGAGTACGACAAAAATCCGGATACATTTTTCAATGCGCTGTTTAAAATTGCAGCGCGCGACATAGATTTTAAACTGGTAGTGTTGGGGCAAAGTTTTGAGCGGTACCCTCCTATTTTTGACCAGGCAAAGCAGCAGCTTTCCAATAAAATAATTCACTGGGGTTTTGCGACCTCTTTCGAAGAATACGGCAAATGGCTTTGGACGGCTGACCTGCTTCCTGTTACTTCTACTCAAGATTTCTTTGGCGCCTCCATTGTGGAAGCAATGTATTGCAACACAGTTCCACTGCTGCCGAACCGTCTGGCTTATCCTGAACATATTCCTTCGCGCTATCACCCGTCCTACATTTACGAAGAGGCAGAATTTGAAAATAAGCTGCAGGACAGAATCTGCGAAACCAAGCATCTGCGCAGCGTGAATACGCAACAGTATGTGAGCCGATACGACTGGCAAAATCTTATTGCCGAATATGACCTCCGGCTTAAAAATATGGCAGAAACAAAAAATTGACGAAAATTATCTTCCAAAACTCAATGAACATCTTACTTTCGCTCCTCTTTAGACTTAATCTAAATTGATTCAATAAAACCGCATGACCTCATTTAAGCTGTTTTTACTTTCCCTTTTTACGCTTTGCGCAACAATGACTTTTGCCATTGATCCGGAATCGTCACGTATCTTGATTCACACCTTAAACTATCTCGGAGAAGACTATAAAAATGCGGTAGCCGATGGGAAAGTGATCAATGAAGAGGAATACACTGAAATGGGTCAGTTTGGGGAAAGTGCCCAAAAATATTACCGCGAATTCTCTACCGAATGGAGCGATAGTGATTCAGTAGCTGTAGGAGAATTGATACAAGCTTTAGTTGATGGCGTGCAACGAAAAGAGACTCCTACATTTATCGCAGCAAAGGCAACTGAAGCTAAATTGAAAATATTGGCCATCACCGGGTTAAAGACTTTCCCTCTCCAATATCCTGATATAGCAAATGGTCAAAAACTTTATTTAGCCGATTGCGCCAGATGTCATGGCCCGAATGGTAACGGGGATGGACCAGATGGAAAAACGCTTACTCCCAAGCCACTGAATTTTCACGATGCCCTGCGCCTTGATGACATCTCTCCGGCACATGCGTTCAACACTATTCGGCTGGGCTTACAGGGCACGGGCATGCCGGCCTATCCAACCTTCAAAGACGATGAAGTATGGGACCTCGCTTTCTATGTAATTTCACTTCGTTATCAGGATGGCAAAGCCGAGTCAACCACTTTATCGCCTGAAATACCCTTAGAGAAAACAGCTACAGAAAGCGATAAGGTGCTTCGCCAAGAATTCAGTTTGACCGATGAACAATTAGCGGCATTGCGCCTTTCGAAACCATCCACCGGGAATGATCATTTTTTAAACACCGCAAAAGAATATCTGGAGAAGACGATTACCTCCTACAAAGATTCGAAAAAAGCAGATGCCATGCGCTATGCTTCCTTGGCGTATCTTGAAGGGATTGAGCCGATTGAGTTACACCTAAAAGCCTCTGACCCTGAACTGTGCGATCGCATCGAATCGCAGTTTATAAACCTCCGGAAAATTATCGGTGCAAGCCGCCCGGTAAGCGAGGTGATTGATTCTATTGCCGCAACAAAAGTTACCATCAAAGCAGCAGAAGAAGTATTGCAGAAAAGAGAATACTCGTTCTGGTTAGCGCTGTTTATGAGTATGTCTATTCTCCTGCGCGAAGGCTTAGAAGCGTTCCTCGTTATCCTTATCATTCTTTCCGTACTAAAAGCAGCGGGCATTACCTCACAAATGAAATGGGTGCATCTTGGTTGGATATCGGCCATTGTGTTGGGAGTCATCTTATGGTTTGTAAGTGGAGAACTAATTATAAAACTTGGCGGTTCTGAATTAATAGAAGGGTTCATCTCCATTTTGGCAGTAGCCATGTTGCTCTATATCGGGGTTTGGCTACACGGCAAAAGCGAAATGGGTAAGTGGAAAGACTACGTGAACGATATGGTAAAAACGGCCACCAGCCGTGGTAGCATCATGGGCATGATGTCGCTCTCTTTCTTTGTGGTGTTTCGCGAAGTATTTGAGTCCGTACTTTTCCTTTCGGCACTCAATATTGAGTCGGGTGGCAAACAAAGCGATGCCATCACGATTGGGGTGATTCTCGCTTTTGCAATCGTAATAGCTTTTGCTTTTGTGGCAATGCGCTTTTCGACCCGGCTGCCAATTCCCACCTTATTTAAGGTTTCAATGTGGGTAATGGGTCTGTTAGCCATTGTACTCACAGGTAAGGGGATTCATTCCTTTCAGGAAGTTGGTTATGTACCCGTGCACGGTATTCCAATTCCTCACATCGGGCTACTTGGTATTTACCCCACTGTAGAAACTACCGTAGGCCAAGTGATTGTTCTGCTGGTGATTGTTTTGATTAACCGGAAGAAAACTTCGAAGTGAGAATTGGTTTGCAGAATTAATTTTCACGGATGTGAAAGCCTAAAGAATGGCAACTACTTCTTTTTAGCGGCCTCCAACAAGCCCATGTATGTTGTTACAGTCGCATTTTTTGGTGAAAGCACAGCCGCCTTCTTTAAATGCAATTCAGCCGCGCTATAGTTTTTCAATTCTATAAAATTTCGTCCTGCTTCAGCATACCCCAGGCCGTCCATTGGATTTATGGCAATATATTTTTGATAGTATGAATTGGCTCGCTCATACTTTTGTAGCCCATCCCGGTAAATATTACCCAGTTGAAGACTAAGGCTTTTGGTAAGATTCCGATCTATCAATAAGGCATTCTCTAAAGCATCGGCAGCCTTTTGGTATTGCTTTAACTGCACGTATGATTTGCCGATTAGCAGATACCCATCCCACAACTTCGGATTCATCATCGCCTTTCTAAAGTCGGCTACCGCATTTTCAAAACTGTTTTTTGCAAACATTATTTCTCCTCGTTTAAAATATGCCTCGGCATAATTTTCATCGTTGGCAATGGCTTTATCTAACATCAGCAGCGATTTGGCAGTATCCTTCTTGGTCAACAGCACCAAAGCCAAATAGTACTGCGAGGGAGCATGTGTTTTGTTGGCTTCTAAGGCTTTATTGAGACTTGCGAAGGCGGCATCATATTTTTGAGCTTCGTAATTGAGTTTCCCGAGAATGTAATGCACCTTAAAAGCTCCGGTCTTATCTATTTTTAGCGCTTCTTCAAAGTCCTTATTGGCTTCCGTTTCTTTGCTGAGTTTAAGATTTGTAATCCCCCGATTGGTATATGCTTTTGCGGTAGGGTTTAGCATAATTGACTTTGTATAAAATTCAATCGCTTTGCTGTAATCGCCTTTGTGGAAATAGGAAACTCCAACATTATTCAGCGCATCAGGGTCTTTGGGAAGATAGCTCAAATAGAGGTTGTAATTTTCAAGTGCCTTTGCAGCGTTGCGTTGCAAGTTGTACAAATATCCCATTTGATAATAGGCGTAGTAGGCGTACTTCTCTAACTTAATAGCCTCTCCCAATTTCCTTATAGCATTATTAATAGTAGCGGTGTTCGTTTCATCGTTAAGCGTAAGTTGAATCGCCTCCAAGAAAAGTTTGCGCGCTTTGAAAGTGTTGGTGAGATAATGCTCTTCCCCTAACAGTTCTATCGCCTTGGCCGACTCTTTTATGGCAACAGCCAGCTTGGTGGACGAGGTGTAAGTAACATCGCCCTGTAACAATGGGGTGATAATTTCGGAGTTTCGATTGAGCAGTGCTGCGATTAATTCTCTTTGTAAAAGACTCTTTAAATCTGCGTCCACTATGCTTTTAGATAATGTATTGAAGAAATACACCGCGTTATTTTTGTCCGGCTCCATTAAGCGACTGTCGTTGATAGCCGACTGAAAACTTTTGTAGTTGGCATCTGTGGTATAAGAGGGCACTTCTCCACGTCCGGCTGCAGAGGCAAATAGCGGGAAATCTCGCATTTTACTGTCCTTTAACTGCGCAAGTAGTTCCGGCTTTATATCGGCCACATTGTTATCGAGATTACCGATAGCAAAGGGAGTTTGCTTATTGGGGGCTGCCTGTTTGCGAACATTCTTTTGTAGATAGGATTGAATTTCAAATAGCGATACTTTCCCATCGGCATCGCCTTCTTCATCGGCCAAGCCGGTGAGGCCTTCGATTAAATGAAAAGAGAACAGCCCTCGCCCATTGCCCCATTGCTTCCCTTCCAGCGATAACTCATTCGCCTGACATGAAAAAATTTTGGTTTCGTTGCTCCATGCATCTTTTAGAGCCAACAAACTTTTTTCAGTACCTTGTTTACCCCCGCTTAATGAGCCGGAGTGGCAGGCATCAATCATTAAAAAGGCCTGCGCTCCACCAGCCACTATTTGCCCTACAATACTTTTTAGATCATCTTGGTGCAGGTAGCCGTTGGCATTTAAGTAATAATTTTCTTTTGGAGAGTCGTACAGCAACAAAATTCCACCATTAGAAATTTCCGTTTCGATATCACCATGTCCGGCAAAATAAAAATATACCTTATCCCCCTTAGTCGCCTTTTTCTTAAAATCAACTAAAGCGGAAATCACGTTGACTTTATTGGCATTCTGGTTGGTCATAAGCACAATCCCACTGGTGTCTGAAAGAGATTTCCGTAGGTAAGAGGCAAAGGCAACAGCATCTGCATCCGCGTACTCCAACTTAGGGAGTTCCTTATAATTTGAAATGCCCACGATTAATGCGTAGGTTTTTCCACTAACAGTAGCATTGGTATTCGTTACAATGGCTCCTCTATTCTGAGCAATGAGGCAAAAGCAGATTAACTGTAACAGGATAAATGTTGACCATCTGTTCATCGGCTAAAAATAGAAATAAGTGGGTAGTATTTACTCCATCAAGGATAATGGGAAAATAAGCTATGACTTTGGATAACGGAGTTTACAGGTTACACCACTACATTCACAATCCTTCCTTTGACATAGATGAATTTTTTGGGGGGATTACCATTCGTCCACTTCTTTACGCTATCTAACCCAAGAACTTCATTCTCAGCTTCTTGTGGCGTAATATCTAAAGGCAATTCTATCTCTGCTCGCACTTTGCCATTGATACTTACAGGGTATTTATGGCTGCTCTCTATCAGGTATTTTGGCTCTACTTTTGGGAAGGCAGCGTGATGTACACAACCGCTATTCCCCAACTTTTCCCAAAGTTCCTCAGCCACAAATGGAGCAAAAGGAGCAATAGAAATAACCAAAGGTTCTAACACGGAACGCTTGTGGCAGGCCAGAGAATTCAGTTCGTTGGTGGCAATCATAAAGCCCGAAATGCAAGTGTTGAAATTCAGCCGTTCAATATCATCCTCCAGTTTCTGAAGTGTTTTATGCAACACCTTCAACTCAACTGCGTTGGCCGTTTCCTCTGTCACCTGCCAGACTCCCTGCTCATAGAACAGCCGCCAGAATTTCTTCAAAAAATTAGAAACGCCACTAATCCCCTTATCATCCCAAGGCTTACTTTGCTCAATGGGACCTAAGAACATCTCAAACATTCGGAAACAATCCGCCCCGTATTTAGCGATCACCTCATCGGGGTTTACCACGTTATACTTGGACTTGGACATTTTTTCAACAGAAGATCCACAATGATAATGACCATCAGCATTCAACAGAAACACAGCATTCCCATACTCAGGTCGCCATTTCTTAAACTCGTCAATTTTTAAATTTCCATGTTCATCTACCAAGCTTATATCCACATGAATAGGGCAAATAAGCCCTAAGTCATCTATAGAATTAATCCCCAACAATTTCAACTCATCACCCGTCAATTCACTCTCAATTTTATTAAATGGAATAATCACATCCGGTCGGGCACTTCCTCTGTATATAAATCGGCTTACCCCCTGTATCATCCCCTGATTCACCAATTTCTTAAAAGGTTCATCAGTATTTACATACCCCAAGTCGAACAGCACTTTGTGCCACATGCGCGAATAGAGTAAATGCCCTACGGCATGTTCGGCACCGCCAAAATATACATCCACGTTCTGCCAGTAGTCTATCTTAGACTTAGCAGCAAACTCCTTGTCATTTTGTGGATCCATATAGCGCAAGAAATACCAACTGCTGCCGGCATAGCCCGGCATAGTGTCGGTTTCATAGTGATTCTTTACCCATTCTTCATTATTGGCTAAGGGAGAACGCCCATCGCCCGTAGGTTTAAAAGAACTGACTACTGGCAATTCCAAGGGAGATGGATCAAACACGGGATAAGGCACATCATTGCTTTCGCCAAAAGGCAGATCGGGCTTGCCCACCACCTTGTAGTGCATAGGGATAGGTTCGCCCCAATAGCGCTGACGGCTGTAGATAGCATCGCGCTGCTTATAGTTCACCTTGCGCTGCCCGATACCGCGTTTTTCTATTTCATTCAATACGGCTGCAATGGCTTCCTTCACTTCCATCCCGTTTAGGAAATGGCTATTTATCATTTTGCCAACCTTATCCTCCATAGCTGCACCGGGGTGCATACTTCTATCAATCACATCAATAACAGGCAGTCCAAACTTCTCGGCAAATCTATGGTCGCGCTCATCATCGGCAGGCACAGCCATAATTGCCCCGGTGCCATATCCCGCCAGCACATATTCGGCTATGTAAATTGGTATCTCGGTTCCGGTAAAAGGATTCAGCGCATAAGAGCCGGTAAACTCGCCCGTCACTTTTTTCTCCTGCTGCCGCTCTACATCCGTGCGACTTTTCACATAAGTGATATAATTTGCTATCGCTTTCTGTTGTTCGGTCGTGGTCAGTTTTTTCACCCATTCATGTTCGGGGGCAATCACCAAAAAAGTGGCTCCAAAGATGGTATCGGGGCGAGTGGTAAATACGTCTATTCCTTCCACTCTCTCTTCTTGGGAGTGAGCGGTGGGGAGACGAAACTTTATCAGCGCCCCTTCACTCCTGCCTATCCAGTTGCGTTGCTGTTCTTTGAGAGATTCGCTCCAGTCCACCCGATTTAACCCTTCCAGCAAGCGATCGCTATATTCTGTGATGCGCAGAAACCATTGACGCATTTTGCGCTTCTCCACCGGATAGCCTCCGCGTTCACTCTTACCATCTTTCACTTCATCGTTTGCCAACACACAGCCCAATGCCTCGCACCAGTTCACTTCGGCAAAAGAGAGATACACTAAGCGGTATTTCATCAGTGTGCGTTGCTGATCGGCCTCCGACAGGCTACTCCATTCTCCAATTTCCGGCTGGAGTTGACCACTTTTGAATTTCTGTATTAAACTATCAATCGGTTCTGCCCGGTCGGTTTCCCGGTTATACCAACTGTTATACAACTGCAGAAATATCCACTGCGTCCATTTATAGTAAGCAGGGTCGCAGGTTTTCACTTGTCGGCTCCAGTCAAAACTAAAACCTATTTTATCTAACTGTTCTCGGTAGCGTTGAATCGCCTTTCGGGTAGTTTCTGCCGGATGGGTACCCGTTTCAATGGCATACTGCTCGGCCGGCAAACCAAAAGCATCGTATCCCATCGGATGTAACACGTTATACCCTTTTAGTCTTTTGTATCGAGCATAGATATCGCTGGCCACATAGCCTAACGGATGCCCCACATGCAAGCCCGCCCCACTGGGATAGGGAAACATATCCAACACATAATACTTAGGGCGCGCAGAGTCTTCAGTTACTTTATAAACCTCCTTCTCGTCCCACACCTTCTTCCATTTCTCTTCAATTCTTCTAAAATCGTATTCCATTCCTCGCTCTAAAAATGAGGCTCAAAGAAAATCGAATTATTCAATCCTTGCAAAACACCGAGCTGTTAGTATGCGTTAAGGGGCGTTAGGGTGGCTTTTCAATTTTATTATTTTCGCTCCGCCTTAAAGGGAAGGTTTTTAAATATTTAGTATGAAGATTAATATCCGGTTTATTGTCATTTTGTTCGCGGGCTTATTGTTTTCGGAGTTTGTTCAGTCACAAAATAACGATGACGATAACAAGCACAAATACGATCAGGTGGAGAAGTTTAACGAAGTATTCAGCCTGATTCGAAATTACTACACCGACACAGTGAACGAACAGAAACTGGTAGAAGATGCTATTAGTAAAGTGTTGGAAGATTTAGACCCCCACTCTTCGTTTGTAAGAGCGAAGGATGTGAAGCGAAGTGAAGAAAGTTTAGTCGGCAACTTTGAAGGAATAGGTATTACCTTCCAGATATTGAAGGATACGATTATTGTATTGGAAGTAATTCCCGGTGGGCCTTCTGAGAAAGTGGGATTAATGGCAGGCGATAAAATTGTGATGGTGGACGACAGCCTTGTGGCCGGTGTGGGCATTGACAATAACAAAGTGATTAAGAAACTCAGAGGTAGTAAAGGCACCAAAGTGAAGGTGGGGGTACTTCGCCATGACGAAAATAGTTTGATAGATTTCACCATCGTTCGCGACAAAATTCCTATTTACAGCGTTACTGCCTCTTATATGGCCGCTCCGGGTGTAGGCTACATCAAGTTTGAAAGATTTGCCGCTACCACCATGCAGGAATTCGTATCGGCTTTGGAAAAACTGCGCGCTCAGGGAATGAAGGATCTCATATTGGATTTACAGGGCAATGTAGGGGGGTACTTATATACAGCGGTGGATATGTGCAATCAGTTCTTAGGTGATAATCAGTTGATTGTGTACACGCAGGGCTTGCACGCTCCTTACCAACCTTATTTCTCTAACGGTCACGGCATATTTAAAGAAGGGAAGGTGGTAGTTATGACCGATGAAGGAAGCGCTTCGGCTGCTGAAATTCTTTCGGGATGTATTCAGGATAATGACCGAGGATTGCTGGTAGGGCGCAGAACCTTTGGCAAAGGATTGGTGCAAAAACCATTTACCTTATCCGATGGCTCGCAACTAAAGCTGACCACCGCTCACTACTACACACCGAGTGGGCGCTGCATTCAAAAATCGTATAGCCACGGGGTAAAAGAATACCGCGAAGATTATAAAGAGCGCTATGAATCGGGCGAGTTATTTGGCAAGGACACTTTCAAGTTTAGCGACTCTCTGCTTTACCACACCAAAAACGGACGCAACGTATATGGCGGTGGAGGGGTGATGCCCGACTTTTTTGTACCGGTAGATACTTCCGAGAATTCCCCTTTGTTTAATTTGCTTATTCGCAAAGGAGTTGAAAACAGGTTTTGCTTGGAGTATGTAGATCAGCATCGCGAGGAATTGAATAAAAAATACAGTACAGGTGATAATTTCTTCAACCATTTCAACATTGATACTGTTATACTGGGAGAATATTTCAAAGCAGCCGTAGCCGATAGTGCTATCCGTATTAAAGAAGGGATGAATCCACAAACATTTTGGCAATTTTTCGGAGCCGTACAAAATGATTCGGTCATTCACTTCGAGCGCGATTTCGCCAAGTCGGAAAAGTTGATGAAGGCTCGCTTGAAAGCCAGTATCGGGCGAAACCTTTACGATACGGGAATGTGGTATCGCGTGATTAACGCCACTATTAACAATATATATGCGAAAGCGCTTCAGGTTATCACAAATCCTTCTAATTTCAACGAACTAAAACCAAAGGTGACTGACGATACGAAAAGTGATAGTGGCAAAGAGAAGAAAGTGCGCAAGAAAAAAGTTAAGATAGTTACCAAATAAGTATAGGAAATTATGGCACACATTGGATTGTTTTATGGAACGGATACCGGCAACACGGAAAGAATTGCCAAGCAGATAAAAACGCTTTTGGAGGAACATGGAAATACCGTGGACATGTTGGAGATTTACAAGAAAACGAAGGAGGACATGGCTCCATACGAGCTGTTAGTGCTGGGTATGCCTACGTGGTATGATGGCGAGTTGCAAGGCGATTGGGAAGAGTTTATCCCCGAAATGGAGCAGATAGACTTTACCGGTAAAAAGGTGGCTTTTTTCGGCTTGGGCGACCAGTATGGCTATGCCTCTTACTTTGTAGATGCCCTTCAGATTTTTGCGGAGATAGTAGAAAAGAAAGGAGGAACCCTCATTGGCCTATGGCCAGTAGAAGGATACGAACACGACTATTCTAAAGCGCAGCGTGGCGATAAATTTTTAGGGTTGGCTTTAGATGTAGATAATCAAGAAGAACTTTCAGATGACCGTATAAATAAGTGGGTCGGCCAGGTGTTGGCTGAAGCAGAAATCAAAAAGACTACTGCAGTCTAAACTGCTCCTCAATTTTCGCAAACAGCTTTTTTTAATCATTGATAAAACCGTTTTATGACAACCAAACTATGCAAGTACTTCTCAGTGAATGTACGCGACTACGAAAAGGCCATTGATTTTTACACAGACACAATGGGCTGGGACTTAATTGACTATACCCCCAAAGAATCGAAATTCAAAAAGAACGGTCATCATCTGCGCCTAACGAATAGCGATAAGAACGCGGGAGTGGTATATCTGGAATATGAAGTAACGGATATCGCAGCCGCCAAAATTGAATTTAAACAGCAGCATTGCGAAATCATAAAAACGAATTCGCCTACAAGTCTGATCTATTCAGATCCATACGGGATGCAGTTTCACGTGTACGAAAAAGAGCCTTAATTAGGCTCTTTTTCGTGTATTTATAAATATTTGAAGTTAAACTTAGGACTAAGTTTAAGCAGTGATTCGTAAATCAGTTTGATCACGTTTTCAGTATCTTCTATCGAAATCATTTCTACCGTGGTGTGCATATAGCGCAGCGGTAACGAAATGAGTACCGAAGGAACTCCCCCGTTGGCATAGGCAAAGGCATCGGTATCGGTTCCGGTAGAGCGCGAAGCGGCATCAATCTGATAAGGAATTTTATTGCCTTTGGCGGTTGTTATTACAAAGTCGAGTAGTTTGTTGTGCACGGCCGGGCCTACTGTAAGCACCGGTCCTTTGCCGGCTTTAAAGTCGCCTTCAATCACCTTATCAATCATAGGGGTAGTGGTATCGTGGCACACATCGGTAACGATGGCGCAGTTGGGGCGAATAGATTGCACCACCATCTCGGCTCCGCGAAGCCCTACTTCTTCCTGCACAGAGTTCACGATATATAGAGCAAAAGGTAACTTCTTCTTATTTTCTTTCAACATGCGAGCCACCTTGGCAATCATAAAACCACCTGCGCGATTGTCGAGTGCGCGACCTCCGAAGTAGCGATTGTTCAACACAAAAAATTCATCTTGATAGGTGATTACACAACCTACGTGAATGCCCATCTCTTCTACTTCCTTTTTGGTGGTAGCACCACAGTCGAGGAATATGTTAGTAGTGGTGGGGGCCTGCTCTTTGCCATCTTTGCGGGTGTGAATGGCCGGCCAGCCAAACACTGCCGGAATCTTTTTTCCATCGCGGGTGTGAATCCACACTCTCTTAGAAGGTGCTATCTGGTGGTCGCTGCCACCGTTGCGCTTTACATAGATCAATCCCAAATCAGTGATATACGAAACGAACCATGAAATCTCATCGGCATGTGCTTCGATGGCTACCTTAAAAGGGGCATCGGGATTTACAATACCGTACACCGTGCCGTAGTTGTCCACTTCGTATTTATCAATAGCGGGCTTCAGATAGTTGAGCCATAGTTTCTGCCCTTCGGCTTCAAATCCGGTAGGGCTGGGGTTATTGATATACGCTTCAAAAAAGTTCTTGTCCTCTGCTGTTAATATGCTTGCCGACTTTTTGGGGGCGGCTTTCTTTTTGGTTGCCATGAGTAGGTTTATTGGTTATAAAATGTACGCAAGTTTAGACAATGTAGAATAGATATCATAAGTATAGTGGCACTAAACGATATATGGTGTGTTAAACAAAATAAGAATGAGTATTGTTGCGCCATGCGGTAGAGCAAAGAGTTTTAAAATTGAAAATGCGAAAGTGGGAAGCGTTTCTTTCATTTCGCAGGGTCGTCTATGGCAGAGCCTGCGAGCAAATTAGCACTTCTAATATTTGGAACAGTAGCGGAAGGTTTCCGAAGTATTTTCAATTTTTGTTGAATAAGGAAAACAGAAACCTTCTCCACTTAAAATTCATACAAAACGCTCAAGATTTCGTTCATTCGGCTTCCAAATTCAAGCATTTAAAATCTTCTTCTATGTTTTGTCGTTTTCTTCTTCCCACCTTATTCTTATTTATTTCCGGTTTCGGCTTGGCGCAAAATGCAGCCCACCAAACCGAAAATGTAATTCTGGTGACTCTTGACGGCTACCGATGGCAGGAGCTATTTATCGGAGCCGATAAGAAATTAGTAGGCCATCCCAAGTTTGTAAATGACCCCGATGCACTTAAAAAGGAGTTTTGGGCCGATAGTCCCGAAACGCGCAGGGAAAAACTGATGCCTTTTTTTTGGGGAACCATTGCGCGGCAAGGGCAACTATACGGCAACCGAAAATTGGGTAGTAAGGTAGATGTGACAAACCCTTACAGTTTTTCGTATCCCGGCTACAGCGAGATTTTTTGCGGCCATGCCTTTCGCCCGGTCAATAGCAACGACTATCCCGATAATCCAAACCTAAATATCTTCGACTTTATGAATTCGCAGCCGGGCTACAAAGGCCGGGTAGCCGCCTTTGCTACTTGGGATGCTTTTCCGCGAATCATTAACACGCAGCGCAGCGGAGTGCCGGTGTTTGTGAAGGTGCAGAAGTATGAAAACGGAGCCGAATGTGAAGGGGTGAAGTTTGAAAGCTGGCAAACTTACTGTCCGCCTGCCAATAGTTTTATCACCGATGATACCCTCACCTATCACTTCGCCAAGGAATACTTACAGCGCCACCACCCGCGCTTTGCTTTTATTGGCTTTGACGAGACCGATGAGTTTGCGCACGAAGGGAAATACGACAGTTACCTGCAAACCGCCCACCAGTTAGATGAGTTTATGAAAGACCTGTGGGTGTTCATCCAAAACGATTCACAGTATCGCGACAAAACTACGCTGATCATTACCTGCGATCACGGTCGCGGCCACAAAGGCAAAAATATGTGGCGGCATCACGGAGCCGCCATTATAGATGCCCACCAAATATGGCTGGCGGCAATGGGACCCGATACCAAACCTTTGGGTGAGATAAAAACAAAAAGTCACTACTATCAAAACCAAATTGCGCAAACAGCCGCTCACTTGCTGGGGCTTGATTATAATTTGCAACCTCAGGCAGGGAAAGCTATTCCGCTAATTACAGGAGAGCAGCCATAAGTGCTGCTACTTTTTTAAAATTTTTTGATGGAAGATAAAAGAGCGAATGGAAGATGAAGGCTGAGAGAATGTCTTATTCAAAAACTGCGAAAGCCTTCGGCAGATAACGAATAATATCGCTCGCACTCATACCGATTTGGCTCCGATAAGTAGCTGCAAAATCACCGGCCATGCCATGCACCCACACGCCAATCTGTGCCGCCTTGGAGGCCGAGTAGCCTTGCGCCAGCAGAGAAGTAATTATGCCGGTGAGCACATCCCCGCTGCCCCCCTTCGCCATGCCTGGATTGCCGGTTGCATTAAAGTAGATTCGTCCATCGGGCAAGGCAATAGTGGTGTGCGCCCCTTTGAGTACCAGCACCACCTGATAGCGAGCCGCAAACTCCGATTGCAGCTTCAACTTATCCAAATCATCGCGCCACTCTCCTACTAAACGTTTGAACTCTCCGGGGTGAGGGGTGAGCACCGTATTGGGCGGAAGCTGCTTCAACCATTCTTTATTTTCGGAAAGAATATTCAGTGCATCCGCATCCAGCACGCAAGCCTTTATGGTTTGCTCCAATGCTCCGCGAAGAAATGCTTTGGCCTTGGCAGAAATTCCAATACCCGGCCCTATACCAATAGCGGAAAACTTCGATAAATCGGGCGCTTGCGAAAGTTCATTGGCGGCTGCATCGGTGATCACCATCGCCTCCGGTGCAGTGTTTTGCAGAATTTCATAAGCACAACCCGGCACATAAGCCGAAACCAAACCGGCACCGCTGCGCAAGGCCGCTTTCACCGAAAGCACTGCGGCTCCTACTTTACCATAACTACCCGCAGCCATCAAGGCGTGGCCGTAGGTTCCTTTATGCGAAAAACGGTTTCGCGTTTTAAGTATAGTTCGAATAAAAGAAGGAGTGAGATAATGATAGGGAGAAGGAAAAGTTTCGGCACATACCTTATCCAATCCAATATCCAATACTTCAAAATCGCACAAGTAACGCGATGAGCAGGGCAATAAGAAAGTGAGTTTAGGGCAATGAAAAGTGTACGCCAAGTCGGCCGCTATCACCTCATCCGTTTCAGCATTTACCTGATCGCCATACATTCCCGAAGGCATATCTATCGAGTAAATCGTAGCATCGGCTTCATTTATCTTTTGTATCACCGCAGCCGAAATTCCCGTAACCGGTCGGGATAGTCCGCTTCCAAAAATTGCATCTACCACCACGCAGTGGTTGGGTATCAATGGAATTTGAAAATCAGTTTCGATGTAGCGCAGTCCCGAAATACTTTTGAGGCGCTCCTCATTCACACTGAAATCATCGCTCGCTTTGGGAGAATGGCGAACCACGAATGTGGAAACATGCAGGTAGCCCCGCTCCATCAACTGACGAGCCACCGCCAGCCCATCGCCTCCGTTGTTACCCATACCGCAGAACACCATCACCTGCTCATGCGTATTCACCCGCTCAGTCAGCAAATCTGTAACAACTGCCGAGGCGCGCTCCATCAAATCAATAGAGCGGATAGGCTCGTGTTGAATCGTGTATTGATCCAAAGAGCGAACTTGTTCTGTAGAGAGAATTTTCATACCCTAAAAATAAGATGGGAATAATAGAAAGTGCAGGGAGGATTATTCCACAGCGAAAAACTTAAAGGTTCCCGCCAACGGGCCCATCCATTCCACCGCTTGCGCAATAAAGTGCCCGTCATAGTAAGATAGAAAACCTTCCGTCCGTTCCTGAAGAGAGCCCCCCGGATACAGTGCTTCGCGCACCGCCCAAATTTGATTTACCGCCACTTCCTGATTTCGTTTTTCGGCCTTCAGCATTTTTGCTTCCAGATTATTTAAACTGTTCATTACTTTTTGTTTTTCTGCTGCAGCACTTTGCATTAATGTCGCATCCACCAATGCTGCTTTCGCAGAGATGTTGTCAAATAGTTTTTCCACCGTTTGCTTTTCACTTTCGAGCGAAGTATCTGCAGTGGTATGTTCCTTTACATACTCCTTAATCAAAGAATCGGTTTCCTGAAAGAATGGAGCGCATTTCATCTCTAACTTTTTCAATTTGTTTTGGGTAGATGAAGAGAGAATAGCTCCGGCTCCCCGCATCAGCAACATCGGGTAATTCACTTGATAATAATCGAACAGCGGTTTCAATTCCATCCAATAGCTAAGTTCACCGCTCCCACCTATGAAGGCGAGATTGGGCAGCGTGAACTCCTGAAAGAGCGGGCGAACAATCACGTTTGGGCTAAAACGCTCGGGGTGATTCGCTATTTCTGCTTGCAGCTCATCCGCAGTAAATGACAGTGCTCTGTTATGAATGTCGAATGTATCAGTGTCGCTGTTATACACAATTCGCTCTCGGTAGTCATCCGCCATGTAGAAATAGTTTATCTCTCTGGGTTGCGCCTGCACCTGATAGCGTTCCTGAAGAAATTCAAGATTAGCGCGCAATACCTTATCGGCTCGTTGCTGAAAAATTTCATCGCTGATGCACGATGCAAATTTCTGTTTCAGTTTCGCATTGTCAGCATCCAGCACCAGCAATCCAAAATCTTTGAACAGTTCGTTCAGAAGGTATTGAGTAAGCTTTCCGAAGGTGGAATAGCGAGAGAGTCCGCTCTCTATCATTTGCAGCACTTCATCCTTCGCGCCAATCGCTTTCAGTTCCGCTAATGCAGATTGCAGGATGGAGGAAGGGATTCTTCCCACCGGGCCGCTTGCTTCTCCTGTCCATTCTAACCGTTTGCCTTTTACGAAAACGTGATTCACCTCGGCTACATCATGATCTTCGCTCCCCAACCAAAACACGGGCACAAAGTGGTAATCGGGATAGGCTTGTTTTAATTGGCGACAAAGTTGAATGGTGCCGGCTGTTTTCCAAATGTTATAAAGCGGCCCCAGAAAAAGGCAGGGCTGATGAGCCGCTGTAACGGTAAACGTGTTGACATCACTTAAAGCGGCAATATTTTTCGTGACCACATCAGTAGTGGCAATATCGGCATACTGCGCCAACAAGACTTCTACCAACAGTGGCCGGTCGGTAGGATCCTTCTGTTTATCGTGGATAGCTTGGGCAAATGATTCTAAAGAAGGCCGGTATTGGTAAAGTGGAAGAAGGCTTTCGTTCCCTTCGAGATAATCGCGAATCAAAGGAGGCAGTATCCCGGTTTCCGTCAGTTTAATTTCCTCGATAAGCTGCATGAAAATTCTACTCCACTAACTCACCGTACAAATCAAATTCCTCTGCTGCGGTGATTCTTACATCGGCAAAATCGCCAATGCGAACGTAGTTCTTTTTAGCATCAATCAGAACTTCGTTGTCTATTTCAGGCGAGTCATATTCCGTTCTACCAATAAAATAGCCTCCCTCTTTCCGATCGAAAAGCACTTTAAATGTTTTGCCTATTTTGGCTTGATTCAGTTCTCGTGAAATTTCTTCTTGCACACTCATCAGCTCGGCAGCACGCTCCTGCTTTAAATCTTCTGCTATGTTATCTTCTAACTGGTATCCTTTGGTATTTTCTTCGTGAGAGTAAGTGAACACGCCCAGGCGGTCAAAGCGCATTTGCCGCACAAAGTCTTTCAGTTCATTGAAGTCTTCCTCCGTTTCACCGGGGAAACCCACCAGCATTGTAGTGCGCAAGGCAATATCCGGAATACGGCTTTTGATTTCGCTCATCAGTTGGCGCATCTCTTCATTCGTAATATTTCTTCGCATAGCCGTAAGCATGTGATCGCTGGCGTGCTGTAGCGGCATATCTAAGTAATTACATACTTTCTTATTGCCAGCAATCGCATCGGCAATCTCTATTGGAAACTGAGCGGGGTAAGCATAGTGCAGGCGTATCCATTCTATTCCTTCCACGTTTGCGAGTTCATGGAGCAGTTCTGGAAGTTTTCGGGCTTTATAAATATCCAAACCATAGAAAGTTAGTTCTTGCGCAATGAGCATAATCTCCTTCACTCCTTGTGCGGCTAATTTCTTTGCCTCGATCACCAACTCCTCAATGGGGCGCGAAAGATGTTTCCCCCTCATCAGCGGAATAGCGCAAAATGAACAGGTGCGGTTGCAACCTTCCGAAATTTTCATGTAAGCGTAATGAACAGGGGTGGTCAAGAGTCTTTCGCCTACCAGTTCTTGCTTGTAATCTACCTTGAGTGTTTTGAGCAGTCGGGGAAGTTCATTCGTACCAAAGAAAGCGTCCACCTCCGGAATTTCTTCTTCCAAACTGTCTTTATAGCGCTGCGAAAGGCAGCCGGTCACATACAGTTTTTCAATTTTGCCTTCGGCCTTTGCCCCGGCATATTCCATAATCGTGTTAATGGATTCTTCCTTGGCGCGGTCAATAAATCCACAGGTGTTTACAATCACTATGTTTCTGCCCTTGTTCCATTTATCGTGCTGCACATCGTATCCGCCATGCTGTAATTGACTCATGAGCACTTCGCTATCCACTAAGTTTTTAGAACAACCCAATGTAATCACCGAAACGCTATCTCGTTTAATCGCTTTAGTTTTCATGCCACACCTTTGAAAAGTGATTCTACAAACAACTTTTTGTTGAACACTTGCAGTTTGTCAATTTGTTCGCCCACTCCAATGTATTTTACAGGAATATGAAACTGCGCGGAAATACCTAACACCACTCCTCCTTTGGCGGTGCCATCTAATTTGGTAATGGCCAAAGCGGTAACCTGAGTAGCCGCTGTAAATTGCCGAGCCTGCTCAATAGCGTTTTGTCCGGTAGAACCATCGAGCACTAACAATACTTCATGTGGCGCATCGGGAATAACCTTCTGCACCACCTTGCGGATTTTTGTCAATTCGTTCATCAAATCTACCCGATTATGCAAGCGCCCGGCCGTATCAATGATCACCACATCAGCACCGATGGCAGCCCCTCGTTCCACGGCTTGATAAGCGACCGAAGCGGGATCGGCATTATCTTGACCGCGTACCATTTCTACTTCTGAGCGCTTGGCCCACACTTCCAATTGATCCACAGCCGCAGCGCGAAAAGTATCAGCCGCCCCCAACAATACCTTCTTTCCGTTATTTCTGAACTGGTGTGCGAGTTTACCTATGGTAGTGGTTTTGCCGGCCCCGTTTACTCCCACCACCATTATTACATAAGGCTTTTTATCGGCAGGAGTATCGAAATTTTCAAGATCAACATTCTTGTTCTCGGCAAGAATGCTTTCAATTTCTTCTTTAATAAGTGAATTCAGCTCCGAAGTAGAAACGTATTTATCTTTTGAAGCGCGCGCCTCTATTCGCTCTATAATTCGGATAGTGGTTTCTAAGCCTACATCACTGGAAACAAGGGCTTCTTCAAGATTATCCAACACCTCATCATCTACCTTCGATTTGCCGGCCACTACCCTTGTCAGTTTCGACAAAAATCCCTCTTTGGTTTTCTCTAACCCTTTCTCCAGATCATCTTTCTTCTCCTTTGTAAAAAAACTGAACAGTCCCATGTTTGATTCTTTAGCGTCTTGCTTTTGTTGATTTCCTCAAAACAAAAAAGCATCACTCATACAGAATGATGCCTTGAAATAATTTTTCAAAATAGATTTATACTTCTTTACCTGCTAAGTAATCCTGCACTTTGTCCTTGTGCACAATTTTTTCAAGGAAAGAATAGTTGCTGCCTTTTGATTTTACCGCCTTAATAACTTTCACATAGTCTTTAGAGCCGACTTGTGCCTGACGATTGGTTTTCGCGTTCTTTGAAATTTTTGCCATGATGCTATTTATTTAATCTCTTTATGAACTGTTACTTTTTTCAGATAAGGGTTGTATTTCTTCAACTCCATTCTCTCGGTGGTATTCTTGCGATTTTTATAAGTCATATAACGACTCATACCGCCCACCCCGCTATCCTTGTGTTCGGTGCATTCCAAGATAACTTGGATTCTATTGCCTTTGCTTTTCTTGGCCATGACTGCTTATTGTTTCTGCTTAATTAATTCAATTTGATTTCACCCTTCTTACTTAACTCTTTCAGGTAATTGTAAATACCTTTTTTGTTGATGGTGCGGAGAGCGGATACCGAAATTTTCAATTCAATCCACTCATCTAATTCAGGGATAAAGAATCTCTTCTTCTTCAGATTAGGAAGAAATTTACGGTTGCTTTTGCTGTTGGAGTGCGACACGGTGTGACCGAACATCGGGCGCTTACCTGTTAACTCACATACTTTAGACATACTTTTCGATTTTGGGAGCGCAAATATGAAATTTTAATCCCGAAATTCCAAACAGGTGTTTTCTAACAGATTAGAGAGGAACTGGCCACCATATAAAGCAACCATGCAGACATACTGTATTTTGTTAAAATAGCTCGGTTCAAAACTTTTCCGGGAGGTTGAATTCAGATCTTTCGGGTTTAAACCTATAGGAGTTTTTAAAGAAAGGGGTAAACCGTTCAAATTTATTGTGAGAAATTTCTTGCAATAAAATATTGCTTGTTCACGTTCACACACTATATTCACCACAGTTCTTTGAAAATATATTCAGCAAATAGAAATGCTGAATCATGATACGCCCACACAGACCGATGCGTTAGTTGGATATTATTTATAGAACCGGGCCTAAGTTGTAACTTCAATGGCGGGTCGCAATCACCGTCAACGGTGGTCTTCGTCCACAAAACAAGTTAACCGCGAATTACAGCGAGGTTACTAAGCCCAAATCCTGACTTAAGTGCAACTTAACGTCAGATTCTGTGTGGGTTTTTTATTTTCTTTTATGCTTCCACCTTTTGTGGCTCCAAAGCCAATCAGAAGGGTTTTCCCGGATCTGATTTTCTAATAACCTCACAAACTTTTCCGTAATCCCATTCTCAGGTTCTGCCTGTGGATTCTCTGTAATTAGATGTAAACGTGCTTTGTAGTGTCCACGAGAGGTTTGCACTATTTTAGGATAAATGACCACGCAATTATGGTGTCGAGCGTACCTTTCTGCTCCGGTAAAGAAGGGGGTATCTTGATGCAGGAAGTTGGTCCAGTAGGCTCGTGAAGGAGTGGGTGGTGACTGGTCGCTGATAAAAGCCCCTACCGATAACTGCCGAAGTTCTTTTTTGAAAAATAGTTGAGCATCTTTCATCGTCACCAAGTGCATTCCGAGTTTGCCTCTTGTGCTTTGCACCAATGTGTTGAAATACCTGTTGCTAACTCTACTTACAATAGCGAAATTCCAAAAGCGGGAGTTTATACTCAGTTTATACCCGGCAAACTCCCAGGAAGCAATATGACCAACCATTAAAACCACATGGCGACCCTTCTTGTAATAACCATTCAGCAATTCCATGTTTTCAGTGATCACTCTTTGCTGAATTTCATCCTTCGAAACAGTAACACTTTTAATACTCTCTACCACCCGATCAGCGAGATGAGTGTAGGATTGCTTTGCTATCCTGTCTATTTCCTTTGCTGTCTGATCCGGAAATGAGTTTCGCAAATTGGCATATACCACCTCTTTGCGGTAGCGCACAATATATAGTAGTGTAAAAGCTATTACATCTGAAATCCTATACAGCAAAGCAGAGGGAAGCCGGGAAAACAAATAAAGAAAGGGCAGCAACAGATAATAGAGAAGCATATCTTGTTATTTCCGTTTCAAGTCGTTCTGATTAATACTGTATTCGCGCTTTTTATAACCACCTCTACCAAATATTTCAATCTTCATTTCTCGGTTACCCTTTTCTCCACTGATGGAAATGCGTCCGAAATTTTTAAGTGGATAATCGGTCCCTTTAATTCGCCATGGGTTATGATAGGCTCCAAAAATTCTGCGGGGAAGAGCGGGGCTGGTAAGCGGAGAACAAGTAAAATCGTAGAGGGGGAACCCATTCCAATCGCGCTTGCATATTTCACTATAGTGTTTATCGCCTGTCAAAAACATCACCCCCTTAATATTGTTATGAGAAATGAAATCAAATAGATCATCACGTTCTCGTTTGTAACGGGCATACGATTCCCCGAAGTGATTATCATTGAGCACTTGCGACCCAACACAAATAAATTTAAAGCTGGCATCGCTCATCAGCAGTTTATTTTTTAGCCACACCATTTGTGTTTCACCCAAAAAATCACCTGTCGAATCAGATTCAGGGTCGCGGTAAAAGCGGTCGTCCGTCATAAAGAACTCCGCATCGTGATATCGAAAATTGAAATAATTGCCGGGAAAAACTTTCTGGTCAGGATAGTAATTTGGCCAAAAGCCTTTATACACGAGCAGAGAAGTGTCTTTCAAAGGAAAATTCTTATTAGCATCATTTGGTCCAAAATCATGGTCATCCCAAATTGAAAAGTTCGGTTGATTTCCAAGAAAGTCGCGATACTTCTTATTATACACCTTCCTGATTTTAAGCTGGCGCTTAAACATATCTTCATAGCTTCGGTAGTGGTGTGGATAGAAGTAGTAAACATTATCTCCCAGCCAAACCATAAAATCGCCATTCTTCTTCTTCATCCGATAAAAAATCCAGTTCGACCCTCCGGGAAATAATCCCCTGAGAATATCTGTATTCATTAATGCACAGGAACCTAATAGAAAATTAAAATCCTGATAAGTGCTGTCAGAAGATGTTTTGAAAGAATATTTGGTATGTGCCCCCCACCCTTGTATGGAGATAAGTATGTTATAAATATGACCTGGCTTTAACCCTGTAAAATCCATAGTGAGCGCTACCTCTCCGGCTTTGTTATTGATATAGCTGTAATCCGTAGGATAGTACACTCGCTTTTCAGCAGTATCGCCCAATATCAAAGCATTTTGTCCTTTGCCCCGGTAGGCAATCCAAACCTGAGCAGTGGTGGAGGTAACATTACCAATTACAGGGCCTGCCAACAATCGAGAGGCCTCTTTCTTTTGCGAATACAGCGTGAAAAACAATAGGAAAAGAAGGGTGCTTAGGGTGGCTTTTTTCACGGCCGCTAATCTAAATAAAGTTTGAACTAAGCAATGCAAGCAAACAGAAGTTGAAAACTGTTGCCCATTGTGCAAAAATGACTCTTGACCAAATTCAAATTCCCTCTTACTTTGTTTCGATGGCCAGAGAACAAAGTCGCTCCATTTTATTGCTTGATAATGATGAAACCAGTGCGCAGGATATTCAGCGTTTTCTGAAAGTAAGTGCGTTTACTTTTAGCGTTAGCCATGCCGGCACTGTGCAAGATGGAACCGATTTTCTGAAAAATCGCCAGCCGGATCTGGTTTTATTAGATGCCGGTTTTGCTGAACTGCCCGGTTATCATTCTGTAAAAAAGATACTGAACAATTACAAAGCACCTATTATTCTTTTATCGGAGGCGGTAGGAGGTGGAGAATTGAAGCAACAAGCTGAAAAAGCCGGAGCCATTGACTATTTGACTAAGAATAAAGTGAATCTATTCAGCCTTCAGAAAATCATTATCAATACGCTGAAGTTGAATGAAACCGAAAACCGGTTAGACCATGCCGTAGAAGAATACACCGCCCGGCAAGAATCGTTTTCGCAAATTCTCAATCGAGTGTCCGAAGGTATTCTCATTATTAATCGCGATAACCTTATCCGCTTCGCCAACGAAAAAGCATATAAAATTTTAGGAGAGAGCAACATCCGAAAAGATGTAAGCGGTTTGATTCTGTACCACGAAACCGAAGAGGAAGAAGTTATAGAACTGAAAGGAAACCGAAAACACCAACTGCTTCTTCGCATTAGTCCTATTGATTGGCAAGGGGAAAAAACCAACTTGGTTATTCTTCAAGAAATAAAAAATGAAAAGCCGGAGCAGAACCGGCTTATCATGGAATTGCTAACGGTATTCTTAGATAACGTTGACACCAGTATTCTTCTTCTCAAAAACGATCAAATTACTTTTGCAAACCACTTTGCTGCGCAAAAGTTACTGCTAAAACAAAGTGCCGTCACGCGAAAAAAACTACACGATATTTTTGGCAGTGAAGATCCCTTGCACAGTTCGGCATCACTCACCGACTTTATGGCAGAGCGAAGTGCAACAGGCATTATCAAATTAGGAGACGGCAGCACCCGAAATGTAAACTACACTCTCCGTTATTTAAATGTAGCCGATGAGATATATCAATTGATGTCGTTTGAGGTAATAGAAGTGCTCAGTGAAAATGAAATACCGCGCGGCAGAACAGATGAAGATCGCTTTTCAACAGACGATGTGCTACACCTCGCTTCTCATGATTTGCGCGAGCCGGTGCGCACTATTTTGAATTACGTGCAATTAATAGCCGACCATCTCGCAAAAGGGAAATACGATGAAGCCACCGAATATGCAGGCTTTGCGCGGCAAGCAGCCACTCGAATGGATACGCTGCTCAGTGATTTAAAAGTATATATCGCGCTGAGCGATTATGCCTTTACCATGAATAAGGTCTCTATGAAAACCGTAGCAGCCGAAGTATTGAAAACACTGAAACATAAAATTGCCGAAACAGGTGCTACGGTAGAAATTGCAAATCTTCCCGACATCAGTGCCGATCGCGAATTGGTAGAGAAACTCTTGTTGCATTTGGTGGACAATGCACTGAAGTTCCACAGGGACAATAACAAGCCGACTGTGGATATCGGCTATGATAAGTTTGAAGGCAACATCATATTTTGCGTTCGCGACAATGGTATTGGTATTTCAAAGAAATATCAATCCAAGATTTTCGAGCTCTTTGAGCGTTTGAATAGAGTTGATGAGTATCCGGGAAACGGCTTGGGTTTGGCTATCTGCAAAAAAATAACTGAAATGCACGGTGGCAAAATATGGGTAGAAAGCGTGCCGGGAGCCGGAAGCAACTTCTTTTTTACGCTTCGAAGTAAGTAAGATGAATCTGCTGTGAGGCAGTCGCAGATTATTCTGAAACATCCACCAAACGATGAAGAAATTCTGCAGCGAATGCGGTCATCCACTTGAAGTCAACAAAAGGTTTTGCAGCGATTGCGGCAATGCCAACCCCTTCCACTCTCTTAGTTTTGAATTTACTGCCGTGCGCACCAATACGATGGAAAAGCTTCGCCAAAAGCGCTTGACCATTGAGCGACAATTGGAGGAAATTGAAGACGAGCAACAGGAGCTAATGAAGAAGGAGCAACTGCGCAAAGAAATGGCGGAACTGGAAAAGCAGAGGGTAGATCGCCAGGAAAAAGAGAAGGAAATAAAGGAGAAGTTTGAGCGGGATGAGATTGGGGCCATCCTAAAAAAAGAAATACAACAAGTAAAAGACGAGGCAGAAGCCTATAAGCACCAAACGACTGAATTGCTGAAAGAATTGCGCCATGTAATTGTGCAGATTGATGAAGAGAATAAACGATTAAAAGAAGAAGTAGAACACATCAGCAAAGTGCAACCAACTATTTCGGCTCCTGCTATTGCAGTAGAAATAGAAGCAGAACCTGCGGTGGAAGCAAGTGCAGAGGAGGAAGTAGCGCCAATAGAACCAACAGAGAAAAAGACTTCCGGCAGTCGTAAATTCATTTGGGGGATCGTGGCAGTATTGTTTTTAGCAGCCAACCTGTTTGTTTACTTCCGTTATTTCCACTCCACCACCGGGCAAATGCCACAAACAGCTTCTTTAGCGCCACCGGTCATACCTGCCAAAGTAGCGCCATCTGAAGAAATAATTACTGAACCCATTGCCACCGATGAAAAAGTAACCCCTGAAGTGGTTAAAAGCGAAACTCCCGTTGCGGTGGTGAAGGAGAAAAAGATAAAGGTGGAAGTTCCCAAAGAAAAAGCATTGCCAGCTCCGGTTGCGGCTGCACCCGTTTCTGAAAAGAAGAGTTCAAAATCAGTCTTCCATCTTACCAAACTCACTGCTAAAAAAGATTTGGTGGGCAAGAAACTTTCCGGTTGCGGCATCACACTGCTAAACACGAGCGAAGTGAAAGATATAACAGAGCCCGTGCTGGTAGAGAATTCGGCTGCTAACGGTTATGTAAAATATAAAATGAGCGTGAAGGTGGCACAGGATGGCGAAACTTATAGCGTAACGCCCTATGTATATTACAGCCCCTCTGGACAATTTATCAAAATAGATGCGAGTAATTGCGAGTAAAGAATGAAAAATCTATGAAAAGATATTTTACCCTATTTCTGCTTTCTCCCTTGTTTACGCTGTCCATTTATGCGCAGGAATATCTCAGCGGAAAAATGATAAAAGCCGATAAGCAAGAGGAACAAGTATTTTACGACAGAACACAAATCAACATCAGTGCCTATGTGTTCCAATCGGTTTATAAAGTGTTGGATAAAGACAAAAATCCTATTTACTCTATCACGCTGACCCACGACCAACTAAAATCAAGATTGTATATAGCTCTCAAAAATGAAGGGGCCGGTGCAAAAGGTTTTACGATGGAATATGATAAGGAGACGAGCGGTCTTATATTCAGTGACAGAGGCAATACTGATACCAGTTACTCCTTAACATCCCCATGTCATTATCTCATTTCATTTACCGATATCAGCAGAGACTTTCCGGTGTTGCATAAAATCAGAACCGATAAAGCAGTAGTACTATTGTTAGACCCCCTCAGCCGTATTCGCTTGCGAATGCACCGCGAGATAGTAAACAAAGTGCCTGCGGTCGAGAAAGAAATCACTGAGCCGGACCCCAGTTTTCGGGCTTTTTACCACTTAGGTGCACCAGACCCTATGAGTGAAGCACTGTATAGAGCCAGAGCAGATTTGCAGAAACTGAAAGACGATTACATAGACTCCATTACCGCTATGAGAGCGACTATTCAAAAACAAATTGAAACACGCTTCAAAACCAATCGCGTAACAGCCGATGAAAAAAAATATGACGGGGATTTGAAACGAGGGGTGCCGCAGGGCAAGGGTTTGCTGATCGAAAAGGGCAACCTCTACAACGGAGAATTTAAAAAGGGGGAGTTTGAAAAAGGATTTGCCGCTATCAAAAATGAAGATTTCGAATATCTGGGAGAGTATGCTTCTGGAAAATTTGAAGGCTTGGGTTGGGTGAAATATGCCAACGGCAGTTACTTGATCGGGCAATTTGGAAACTCTAATGTAGTGACCGGCATCTCTCTCTCAAAGGATCAAGCCGGCGAAATATTTTTTGGCAGATTTCAGAATAACCAACGAACCGGCTATGGGGAGTTGCGGAATGTAAATGGCAATTTATATTACGGAGAATTTGAAAATGGGAAACTAATAAAGGGCTATTCAAAAGAAATAGATCAATTCGGCTACGCTACCTACTCCATCGTTGAAAGTGGAGTGAAATCACAAGCTAACCTGCCCTTAGCAGAAGCTTTCTTTAATACCATCGTGTACGCTAAGAACTAAGTAATTCGAGGGAGTCATAAAAGAATAAAGCGCTGGCGTAGCACTGTTTTATAACCCAAGTTACAGAGTGGAATAGTGCGAGTTGCAAAGGGGAATAAAGCGGAAAGCATTATTCTTGGAGAGAAATAGCTGACCTCTCCATCCAGAAAAAGTTTCGATAGTCCAAATTTCCCCCGCTAAAGCGCGGTTGGTATCCACCAAGTTGGGAACTCTTAAAGATTCAGTGTATCGAACAGACCCGGCTCCAAGACGTTTTATCGGCAATGTGAGAAGTGAAAGTATCTAACTCAGCGCCTTCTTCACCGCATCGGCAGCATCTTTCAACTGCACCGCTCCGGTTACTTTTAAGCCACTGTTATCAATTATCTTTTTTCCTTCTTCAGCATTGGTGCCTTGAAGGCGAACGATAATAGGAACAGGAATATTTCCGATTGATTTATAAGCATCCACGATTCCCTGCGCTACACGATCGCAGCGCACAATGCCTCCAAAAATATTTACGAGGATTGCCTTTACGTGTTCATCGCGAAGTATAATTCTAAACGCCTTTTCTACTCGTTCCGCATTGGCTGTGCCGCCCACATCAAGGAAGTTGGCAGGGTCGCCACCGCTTAGTTTAATAATATCCATTGTGGCCATAGCCAATCCGGCACCGTTGACCATGCAACCCACATTGCCGTCTAACTTTACATAGTTCAGGTCGGCTGCCTCAGCTTCCAGTTCAATAGGATCTTGTTCATTATTATCCTTCATTTCTTCCAAATCGCGATGGCGAAAGAGGGCATTGTCATCCAAAGAGATTTTCCCATCTACCGCCATAATGCGATTGTCGGAGGTTTTGAGGCAAGGGTTAATTTCTACCATACCAGCATCGCTACTCATGTAGGTTTTATACACCGCTTTGGCAAATTTGATCATCTCTTTATAGGCGTTGCCGCTCAAACCCAAGTTGAAGGCAATTTTTCGACACTGAAAATCTTGCAAGCCAACTTTAGGGTCAATCCATTCTTTGTGAACTTTCTCGGGAGTTTTATCGGCCACCTCTTCAATATCCATCCCTCCTTCGGTGGAGTAAATGATTACGTTTTCGCCTTTAGCGCGATCTAAAAGCATAGAGAAGTAAAACTCCTTCGGCTCACTTTCTCCGGGGTAATACACGTCCTGCGCCACCAGTACTTTACGCACTAATCGGCCGGCTGCTCCGGTTTGCTTGGTCACTAAAATTCCGCCCAAAATATTTTCAGAAATCTGTTTCACCTGATCTATGTTCTTGGCCAGTGCCACACCATGCTGCTCCGTACCTTCTATCTTCCCTTTGCCGCGACCACCGGCATGTATCTGACTTTTGATAACTACCCAGTCGCTGTTATATAATGCTTTTAATTTTTTGGCGGCCTCCACTGCTTGTGCCGAAGTTTCAGCAACAATTCCTTCTTGGATAACTGCCCCGTTCTTTTTCAAAAGTTCCTTAGCCTGGTATTCGTGTAAATTCATGGATTTGAAGATTTGTTTGCGAGAATAAAAACCGCACGAAAGTAATCTTTCAGAAAGAAAAGCCAATAGCCGAAAGGCGGATAAAACTCATCATCGGTTTATAACCCGCTGTTTGTCGTTTATAAAATCCGCTATCTTTCGCGCATGATTTTAGAGGCTCACAACATCCATAAGCGATATGGAAATATAGAAGTGTTAAAGGGAGTTTCAATAGCGGTTAAGAAGGGAGAGATTGTGTCGCTGGTGGGGCCTTCAGGAGCCGGCAAGTCCACTTTGCTGCATATTTTAGGCACGCTGGACCGACCGGATTCGGGCACTGTTACCATAGAAGGAAAGGGTGTGTTTGCGCAAAGCGATAAAGCATTAGCTCGATTCCGAAACAAATCCATTGGTTTCATCTTTCAGTTTCATCATCTGCTGCCGGAGTTCACTGCGGTAGAGAATGTGTGCATCCCCGCATTTATCGGTGGGGCATCGTCTGGTGTGGCGGAAACTCGGGCCAAGGAACTTCTTAGTATGTTGAAATTGGACAGTCGTTTGCAGCATAAGCCCGGGGAGCTTTCGGGGGGAGAACAACAGCGAGTGGCAGTGGCGCGTGCCTTAATGAACAATCCGGCTATTGTAATGGCCGATGAACCTTCCGGCAACTTAGATACAAACAATGCTCGCGAACTTCATAAATTATTTTTCGAGTTGCGCGATCAGTTGAATCAGACTTTTATTATCGTCACCCATAATGAAGAACTGGCCGGTATGGCCGACCGTGAAATTCACCTGAAGGATGGTGCGATGGTTTAAACTCACTATTCCACACAACGTATTTTCGCTATGAAAAATCTATTGCCCTTTCTATTGCTAACCGGCTTAGTACTGTGCGGCTGCAATGAAAGCAAAACAAAGAAACCGGTGCCGGTAACAGAAGAAGAGGCAGCGGTAAAACAGGGAGAGCTTTCATTTTTGTTAGACTATAATCAGAAAACACCGGAAGAAGCCGGCCTGCTCACCAATCCGGTAGTTAAACAAAAGCTGGCAGAATTGATGAAGGATAGCTTCTCTGTGCTTGCTTCTAAAACAAAATTCTCACAACCATTGTCAGTATCGAAGCAAACAGGATTGGTGATGGCGAAATACTTTTTTGATGAACAGCGAACTGATCTTTCGGCAGTGATTATTGTGGATGCTCTTCGAAATGTTCTATGGGTGTATTATTACAATGGAGATAAGATGGTGAAATTTTCTAATAATACCGCAGTATCGAAAGTAAGTTTCTGATCGTTCCCGGGTAGCCAAGCCCTATCTTAGCTGGAGGAACGAACCCGCCTGCATCACAAAGACGGGTAGGAATAGGTTGACTTTGGCGGTTGCAACATCTGTATTAAATCAAGCATAATAGCCTAAGTCAATCTTCCTTACCTATTAGCAAATATCTGTTTCAAAATCTGTAGCTGAATTTTCAAAATGCTTTTTAGGGTCTTCTCTCTTGTCGCCTCCTCTCCTGCCACTTTGTTTTTCCGAGCAACCAACAAAAGTTTCGGAGTTGCACGAAACTGAAAACTTAATGTAGTACTCAATTAACGATTACCCCATTAACCAATAAACAATTCACGTCCTCCGCACATCGCCTTATCTCATTCGCTTAATACCGTGGCGTTTTAGGTTTGCCATAATTCTTCTTCGCGCTGTTATTGGACGAGTGCTTGTGTCCGGAGTATCCGGTGTTTCTTTTGCCTTGTTGCTGCTTAGGCGCTTTCACCGGATGGTGGTCGGTTAAAGGAAAAGAGTGCGACTCCACCACCGGAATCTTTTTACCAATTAATTTTTCAATATCGCGCAAGTACTCCTTCTCTTCGGCATCGCAAAAAGAGAAAGCAGTTCCTCTTGCTCCGGCTCTTCCTGTTCTGCCAATGCGATGAACGTAAGTTTCGGGCAGGTTCGATATTTCATAGTTAATCACATACTCCAGATCATCTACATCAATTCCGCGAGCGGCAATATCGGTAGCCACTAACACGCGAGTAGTTTGCGCTTTAAAGTTTGCTAAAGCGCGCTGCCGGGCATTCTGCGCTTTGTTGCCATGTATCGCTTCGGCTTTAATGTGATGTTTCTGTAGGGTGCGCACCACCTTGTCGGCTCCGTGCTTCGTGCGAGTAAATACCAGTGCGGTTTTTATGTTTTTGTCATTTAAAATTTCGAGTAGCAGTGAAATTTTATTGCCCTTGTCCACAAAGAAAACCTGCTGTTGAATAATATCAACGGTGGAAGAAACAGGGGTCACAGAAACTTTTTCGGGTTGGTGAAGAATGCTTCCGGCCAACTTTACAATTTCAGGAGGCATGGTAGCCGAGAAGAAAAGCGTTTGTCTTTTTTTCGGCAGTGCCGCCAGCAACTTTTTTACATCATGGATAAATCCCATGTCCAACATGCGGTCTGCTTCATCCAACACAAATATCTCCACATCGTGCAGGCTGATGTAACCTTGGCTCATCAAATCCAACAAGCGGCCGGGCGTAGCGACCAAAATATCAACGCCTCTTTTAAGTGCTGTTACCTGCGGACTTTGTCCCACTCCGCCAAATACCACGGTGCCGTTCAAATGGGTGTGCCGTCCATAGGCTTTAAAACTTTCGCCAATCTGTATCGCCAATTCGCGAGTGGGAGTCACAATAAGGCTGCGTATCTTTTTCTTTTGATTCGTAGCGGGCGCAGCACTCAGCAGTTGAATAATAGGAATGGCAAAGGCTGCCGTTTTGCCGGTGCCCGTTTGCGCACAACCCAGCAGGTCGCTTCCCTTCAACACAATGGGAATAGCTTGTGCTTGAATAGGAGTGGGCGTAGTGTAGCCTTCTTCCTTTACAGCTTTTAAAATAGGTTCTATCAGTTGAAGTGATTCGAATTGCATAACGTTGAATAAGTAGATATAAAAGGGAAAAAGAAGAAAATCGCTCCTCTTAGAAATTTCGCGAAGGTAGTCGGATTAATTTGAAAATGCAGGGGACTTGCTGCGAAACGATAAGGGGGCGGAAGCCTATTCAAACAAAACCCCGCTTAGCGCAGGATTTTGTGACCCAGCAAGCACTGAATTTAATTCGTGTATTTCTTCTCCTTAGGAGCCCAGCGCCCGTGGATAGAACTGAAGATGCGGCTCCAGCGTATTTTCTTGAAGAAAGAAGTGGCTTCCTTATTATAGCTCATCCAGATAAACCAAGCCTTGCCCACAATATGATCTTCGGGCACAAAACCCCAGTAGCGCGAATCCTGTGAGTTGTGGCGGTTGTCGCCCATCATCCAGTAGTAATCCATATTAAAAGTGTAGGTAGAAGCTTCCTTCCCATTGATAAAAAACTTGCCGTCTTTCTGCTCTACCTGATTGTTTTCATACACTCGAATAGCGCGATCGTACTGCTGATAAATGGAATCGTTGAGGGCTATGGTCATTCCTTTCTTGGGCAAATACACCGGCCCAAAATTGTCCACGTTCCAAACATAGCGCGAAGTGTCGTTCGGAAAAATATCTTGCACAGGCGATTGCATTTCACCCTTCGGATAATAATAAGGCTGCACCACTTTGGTCACCCCCAACGAAGAAAGTTTTTCGGCATTTGCCTTGGTCATTAATGCCACAAAATGATTGGGAGGCAAAGCAAACCGTTCTGTCACACGCGAGGTCATGTCTTCAATTTCCAAGTCCTGCATCTGTTCAGCCGAAATGTTTTTCCCATCAGCAAACACAATCAGATAAGGGGTATAAAGATTCTCCGGACGATAAGCCGGGGCATCATTGATATACAGCACTCCGTCAATCACCTGCAACTTATCACCGGGTATCCCCACGCAGCGCTTAATGTAGTTCTCGCGCTTATCTACCGGTCGGGCTATGATGTGAGTGCCGGGGCTATGCCATAGCATCTCTCTCGCTTGTTCGTAACTAACGCGGTTAGAGTAAGCCGTATAACGAACGATATCATAATAGGAGGGAGCCTGATTTTCCAACACTACGGTATCTCCTCCGGGGAAATTAAACACCACCATATCGTTGCGCTTCACATTTTCAAAGCCCGGTAACGTTTTGTAAGGCAGCTTAATCCACTCTACATAAGATTTGATGTTAAGTCCCGGAATAGTGTGGTGCACAAAAGGCATCGCAAGCGGTGTGTTGGGAACGCGCGCCCCATAATCGAACTTTGACACAAAAAGAAAATCGCCCACCAAGAGTGTTTTCTCCATCGAAGGCGTAGGAATCATATACGCCTCGGCCACAAAAATCCGGATGAGAGTAGCCGCCACCACCGCAAACACAATGGCATCGGCCCATTCGCGAATTACCGAACGCTTAAAGGGAGCTTCTCCGGGCTTCACGCCACCGGGAGCCACAAACTTTTCGTTGGGCGCAAAACCCAAATAAGGAATGTAAGCAAAGGCAAACACCACCGCGGCAAAGTGCTCAAAGAAACCGTAGCGTTTAAAAGCGGTACTCATCTCCGTCAACTGACTGGCTACATAAAACAAGTTGACTCCCGGAATAAATAGCATCCAGGTCCACCACTTCGGTTTGTCAATTACCTTCTGCCATTCCATAGAACTAAGCACCGGCACAAAAGCCTTCCAGGGTTCAATGCCGAGCTTTTTGTAAATGCCATAAGTGCCTATGCGGATAAAAAGCAGATAGAAAAGAACTATGAATAGTAATATCATGAGTGAGAGTATAAATTCTTAAGGTCGCTAAAATAGAATTTCATTTTGTTGTCAGATGACGAAATCAGCCGAGGTTTATATAGCCAGCATATCCTTCATTTCAAAAACCCCTTTTTTCCCGACCATCCAGCGGGCAGCCATCACGGCTCCTTCGGCAAATCCTCTTCTACTTTTGGCTTCGTGCTTTATTTCGATGAGGTCAACGCTACTGTTATAAGTAAGGGTATGCGTGCCCGGCACGCCCGGCAGTCGTTTTGCAACTATTAACAGCGAATCAGCAGGCAGGGTTTCAGCTTTTGCATCTGCCCCCAATTCCCATTGGTTGATTCGCTCTACTTCTGCTATCACTATCTCTGCTGTTTTTACAGCCGTGCCACTGGGCGCATCCTTTTTTTCGGTGTGATGTATTTCTTCCATAGAAACGCGATACTGCGGTTGAGTATTCATCAGTTCAGCTAATCTGCGATTTACTTCCCAAAAAAGATTGACTCCTATGCTATAGTTGGGAGAATAAAATAAGGAGCCGTTCATTTCGCTACATCTCTGCTTCACTTCCTCTAATCGGTGCAGCCAAGCAGTGGTTCCCACTACTACCGGAATCCCCGCTTCAAAACATTTAAAGATATTCTCCACCGCTGCTTCGGGCTGTGTAAATTCAATAGCCACATCTGCTTTCTTCAGATTCTCAATTGTGAACTCTTCCTTGTTATCTTCCGATATCTTCAGCACCACTTCATCGGTATGCTGCTCTTGAATCACAGTTTCAATGGTGTTCCCCATTTTGCCGTATCCGATTAATGCAAACTTCATTTCTTTAAAAAATTTGTGCGAATGTAGGAAATGCGTTGAGCAATCTGCGTTTGGCAGAACCTCTTATTCTGACTACCTTCGGCTTTTGCTTTTTGAGAATAGGACGTTTGTTTTCAACTCTTAATTTCGTCACTCAAACTTTAAATATGCCACACTATTGTATCAGAGGAAAGATACCTCCTAAGCGCCACACGCAGTTCAGAAAACCCGATGGGAAATTATATGCCGAGGAATTATTGAGCACCGAAGGCTTCTCAAGTGTTTATTCCACCGTTTACCATTGTCACCCGCCTACGATGGTCACTAAAATTGATGAGCCGATTGATGTATCGCCTAAAATTGCTTATCAGAAAAACCTGCAACATCGTTGTTACAATGGTTTTCAGATAGCTCCCAAGGATGATTTTATTGAGTCGCGCAAAGCCGTACTGGTCAATAATGATTGCCATGTAGTGTTGGCAGCTCCCCGCAAATCCACCAAAAATTATTTCTATAAAAATAGCGATGCCGATGAAGTGATTTTTGTTCACGAAGGCAAGGGGAAAGTAAAAACCGTTTTTGGCGAATTGAAATTCCAGTATGGCGACTATGTGGTGATTCCGCGCGGAATTGCCTACCAGATAGAATTTGAGAATGAGAACAATCGTTTGTTCATCGTTGAATCTTTTACTCCTATTGTTTATCCGCATCGGTACAAAAATGAGTGGGGACAGTTATTAGAGCATTCACCGTTTTGCGAGCGCGATATTCAACAGCCGGAAAACTTGGTGACCAATGATGAAAAAGGAGACTTCTTAGTTTATATTAAAAAGCAAGGGTTGCTTTACCCCTATCACTATCAATATCATCCATTCGATGCGATAGGGTGGGACGGTAATCACTACCCGTTCATTTTCTCTATTCATAATTTTGAACCGATTACCGGTCGGGTGCATTTGCCGCCTCCTATTCATCAAACTTTTGAAGCGCACAACCTTGTTATCTGCTCCTTTGTGCCACGCCTATATGACTATCATCCCCTATCCATTCCCGCCCCCTACCACCATGTGAATGTGGACAGCGATGAATTGCTGTATTACGTTGATGGCGATTTTATGAGCCGTAAACATGTAGAGCGCGGAATGATTACTTTGCATCCCATAGGAATTCCTCATGGGCCACACCCCGGAACAGTGGAACGCAGCATTGGCGCAAAAGAAACCAAAGAACTGGCAGTAATGGTGGACACTTTCAAACCTCTTTGGATCACCGAAGAAGCAGTGAAAATTGAAAATCCCGATTATTATAAAAGTTGGATAGAAGATTAGTTAACCTCTTAAATATTATATGATGGAAACAAGCACTTTAGAAACCGCTAAAGACGAAACAAAAGCAAAAGATTTTCTCCCCTTAAATGGAACAGACCATATAGAATTCTATGTGGGAAATGCGAAGCAGAGCGCCTATTATTATCAAAGCGCATGGGGCTATCAACTAATTGCCTATGCAGGCCCCGAAACCGGAGTGCGCGACCGAGCGAGTTATGTGTTGCGTCAAGGGAAAATTACCTTGATACTCACTTCTTCCATTCTTCCCGATACAGAAATATCAAAGCATCATCAAAAACATGGGGACGGGGTAAAGGTATTAGCACTTTGGGTGGACGATGCCCGCAAGAGTTATGAGGAAACCACCAAGCGAGGAGCAAAAGGAGTGATGGAGCCTACTGTGTACAAAGATGAAACCGGTGAAGTAGTGATTTCGGCCATTCAAACTTATGGCGAAACCATTCACAAGTTTGTAGAGCGCAAAAATTACAAAGGCGCGTTTCTTCCGGGGTATCAAAAAAGAGAATCCACCGTATCGGTGAAGCCGGCCGGCCTTAAACATGTTGACCATTGCGTAGGAAATGTTGAACTCGGTCACATGAATGAATGGGTAAAATTTTACGAAGATGTGATGGGCTTTAAGCTACTGCTGACTTTTGATGATAAAGATATTTCAACGGAGTATTCAGCACTGATGAGTAAGGTGGTGAGTAATGGGAATGGGTATATTAAGTTCCCCATTAACGAACCGGCAGATGGGAAAAAGAAGTCGCAAATTGAGGAGTACATAGAGTTTTACAAAGGAGCCGGCTGCCAGCACATTGCAGTGGCCACTGACGATATTATTGCCACGGTTACCGATCTTCGCTCACGAGGGGTTGAGTTTCTTTATGTTCCCGATACTTATTATGACGAAGTATGGGGTCGAGTAGGAAAAATTAATGAGGATGTGGAAGCTATCAAACGTTTAAATATTCTCGTTGATCGCGATGAGGAAGGTTATCTGTTGCAATTGTTCACCAAGCCGGTGCAAGATCGCCCAACTGTCTTTTTTGAAATTATTCAGCGTTGTGGGGCAAAGAGTTTTGGCAAAGGAAACTTTAAAGCCCTATTTGAATCTATTGAACGCGAACAAGCATTGAGAGGTAATTTGTGATAATTGGCTATTTTGCTTTAGGCAAATAGCAGATGAAACATAACTCTACCATACAGAAAGCAGCACTGATAATTATTTCAGTGTTGCTTTCTCTTTTTATTGCAGAGTGGGGGCTGCGCCTTCTCCATCCGAACGATTCTCACTATTATGTTTGGCAACCCGATCTGCGACATGTCTTTTCTCCTGACTCCACTATTTTCTATGGCATTCACGGCAACAAAACTTTTTCTATCAATCATCAAGGCCTGCGCGGTGATTTACTATTGAAAAATGTGGAAGATAAAACCGGCAAGAGAAAAAGACTTTCCTACAATCGCTTATTTCTTGGTGGAAGTACCACTGAATGTCTGTACTTAGATAACAGCGAAACATGGTGGCATTTATGGGATAGCATTTCAAGCAGTAAAAACCACAAAATAGCGGGAGGCAGCATTGGCAAAAGCGGCATTTCGAGTATGGATCACTATCTCCAAATGAAATACTTTGTTCCGCAACTGAAATATGTGGATGAGGTGATCCTCATGGTAGGGCTGAATGATTTAATGAAGCGACTGAGTAGCGACACTGCATTTGAAAATGATTTCCGATGGACCCCGGCTATAGAAGACTCTTTGGTGCGCATCGCTTTTTTGCGAAAAGGCAGGAACTATGAGAAGAGTATTTTAAAGCGAACGGCCTTGTTTGAATTAGTGCAGCGGTTCTATCATCGCCTGCAACCCGGTGGCGTAAAGTGGATGATTCAAGATGATCATGGGGAATCATTAAAGCGATGGAGACAATATCGAGCAGCGGCAAAAGTGCTTAGAGATACTCTACCTGACATGACTGGCGCACTGAAAGAATACCTGAGAAACTTAGAGTTAATTTATGATGAAGCACAAAAGCAGCAACTGCGCTTAGTGTTCATTAATCAAGCTGCTATGTATAAAGATACCATGAGCCGAGAAGATCAACACTTACTTTGGATGGGTTGGGTTGGGGAATCTCCCAAAGGGGCTGGGGGCACTTATTATACAACGAGAGCCTTACGAGAAGGACTGAATAGGTATAACAACACACTGAAGTTTTTTTGTGAGGAGCATCACCTGATATATGTAGATATTGATGCTGTGCTTCCGCGCGATACCTCTGTGTTTTATGACGACTGCCATTTTAATGAGCACGGAGCGCAAAAGTTAGCGGAATATCTTTCTACCTTACCTCATCTTTAGCAAACAGTTTTAATTACATTCCTCAAATCGAATCATGAATATTCCAATCGCACTTCAATTAATTGGCAGCATTGCCATCCCATTAGTGGTAGGGGGAGTTTCCGGTATAGCTACCGCCAAAGCAATTCCCGGTTGGTATGCTCATTTGCGCAAGCCATCTTTCAATCCTCCTAACCGCTTATTCGGCCCAGCATGGACTTTACTTTACATTCTGATGGGCGTTTCCCTATTTCTGATTTGGCAATTACCTGAAAGTGCTGAAAGGAACATGGCATTTTTGGTTTTCGGCATTCAACTGTTTCTTAATTTCAGTTGGAGCATTATTTTCTTTTACTTCAAAAGAGCAGACTTGGCACTCGTTGAAATAAGTATTCTTTGGCTTTCTATTCTATGGATGATTATCATCTTTATTGGATTAAAGCCGATGGCAGGGTATCTTCAAATACCTTATTTGTGTTGGGTCAGTTTTGCTGCGTTGCTCAATGTTTACATTTGGAAACTGAACAAATAATCCTTACTCCTATTCGTTTCATTTTACGATAACATTTGTTGGTGCGATATATTCTTCTTCTCCTGCTCCTCCTGTTTATTCTTTTCAAAGTAGCGATATGGAATTTAGGTAGAACAGCGAACTACACCTTTCGAGAAAATGCGCTTAAAGCACCTTATGATGCCATCATTATTCCGGGATTCCCATTAGACACTTCAAAGATTCACCGCATCATAAAAGTGAGAATGTACTGGGCGAAAAAATTGTTGGAGAGTGGCATTACAAGAAACATAATTTTTTCGGGAGCAGCCGTAAACAGCCCTTACGTAGAAGGGGTGTACATGAAAATTTTGGCAGACTCATTAGGCATGACCAAGGCGCATCTCTTTTCTGAGACCCAAGCCCTGCATGGCGATGAGAATGTAATTTATGGAATGAACTTGGCGAAGAAACTGGGGTTTAAGAAAGTTGCCATAGCTACAGATCCCTTTCAGTTTGCGTATCTGCGTTACCTGATTTTTAAAGAGGGCATAGATTTTCTTCCTTTCCCTCCCGATTCAATGAAGGCATTTGAGCAGCCATTGCCCAAAGCAGATTTCTCGCCAGCCTTTGTAAAAAATTTTGTTCCCTTGAAGGAAAGGAACAAGTCAGAATAGTTTTGCTAAATCAGTATGCGCGGGCAAATATCACCCGCTCTTTGGAAGGCTTGCCGGAAAAAATACACTTCCCATCTTCCGTAGCATTATTAAGCGGAATACAGCGAATGGTCGCTTTCGTCAGTTCTTTAATCTTCTCTTCAGTTTCAGAAGTGCCATCCCAATGAGCGCTTACAAAGCCGCCTTTATTTTCTATCACCTCCTTGAATTCATCCCAGGTATTTACCTGATGAGTATTCGTTGTACGGAACAGCTTTGCGCGGTTATAAATATTCTCCTGTATTTCATAGAGTAAATTCTCGATGTAAGTTCCTATCCCTTCAAAAGGTTGAGACGATTTCTCTTTCGTATCTCTGCGCGCCACTTCAATGGTGCCGTTTTCATAATCGCGCATTCCCATCGCTAATCGCACCGGAACTCCTTTCAACTCATATTCAGCAAACTTAAACCCGGGGCGTTTGGTGTTGTCATCATCAAACTTCACCGATATATCTTTCGATTTCAGTTCTTTCAGCAGCGGTTCGCATTTTTCGAAAATCTTTTTCATATCCTCCTCTCCTTTCGAGATGGGAACAATTACTACCTGCAAGGGAGCCAGCTTTGGCGGAAGCACTAATCCATCATCATCACTGTGAGCCATAATCAGCGCACCGATAAGGCGAGTAGAAACCCCCCAAGAAGTAGCCCAAACTAACTCTTGCTTCCCCTCTTTATTGAGAAATTGCACTTCAAATGCTTTGGCAAAATTCTGTCCCAAAAAGTGAGAAGTGCCGGCTTGCAAAGCTTGACCATCTTGCATTAAAGCCTCGATACAATAGGTATCTTCGGCACCGGCAAAACGTTCGTTTGCTGTCTTTCTACCCTGAATCACGGGCAAGGCCATCCACTGTTCTGCAAAATCGGTATAAACACCCAGCATTCTTTCCGCCTCTTCTACGGCTTCCTTCGAGGTAGAGTGAGCCGTATGCCCTTCTTGCCACAGAAATTCGGCTGTGCGTAAAAACAATCGTGTTCTCATTTCCCAGCGAACCACATTTGCCCATTGGTTAATCAGCAAAGGCAAGTCGCGGTAGGATTGAATCCAGTTTTTATAACTGTTCCAGATGATGGTTTCTGAAGTAGGTCGCACAATCAATTCCTCCTCCAATTTTGCATCAGGATCCACCATCACTCCACTTCCATTCGGATCGTTCTTTAATCGGTAATGCGTTACCACCGCACATTCTTTGGCAAAGCCTTCTACGTGAGCCGCTTCTTTACTCAGAAAACTCTTTGGAATAAACAGCGGGAAATAAGCATTTACGTGGCCGGTATCTTTAAACATTTTATCCAGCGCTGCCTGCATTTTTTCCCAGATAGCATAGCCGTATGGCTTGATTACCATGCAACCGCGAACACTTGAATAATCGGCAAGTCCGCCCTTAATTACGAGGTCGTTATACCACTGTGAATAATCGTTAACCCTTGAAGTGATTTCTTTTGCCATAAAAATTGTGGTACGGTATTTACTTACTACATTACAAAGAGGCTCAAAAATATTAAAATCAGTGAGGTTAAACTCTTTAAGGTTAAATTTGTCTTAATCAAAAAACGGAGAATTATGAAACGCGCTTCAATGGTATTTTTACTGGTAGGATTCATCATGTTTTTAGTACCGCGAAGTTCGTTTGCCCAAACGGACGATGTGTACTACGACCCCAATAAGGATAACGGGCACCAACAAAACAATCAGCCTGCGAATACTGCTCCACAGAATAATCAGGAGAACGAAAACAATTACACCGTTCCTTCTGAAACCGATCACACAGACGGATACGGCAACCCTGCCGATAGATATGACTCCATAGAAAATTCTAATTCATACACCGATGGAAGTGGCAATACATACATCACCAATAATTACTATGGAGATGATGATTGGGACAATTATAGCTATACCACCCGCTTGAGAAGATATTACGGAGGTTATTCCGATGTGGGGTACTACAGCTATTTCTACACCCCTTCTTTTTACTGGGGTTGGAACAACTGGAATACGGTGGTTTATGCTTCTACCCCGTGGTACAGTGATCCTTGGTGGGGGTGGAACAGACGGCCACACCGTACGGTAGTTGTATATGACCCTTACTGGAGTTGGAATTGGGGCTGGAACTCTTGCAGCTATTACAACACGTGGAGTGACCCGTGGTATGGCGGAGGGTATTGCTCTAACTATTACGGCAATTATGGTGGAGGTTATTATGGCGGCTACTACAATGGCTATAACAACGGTTACTATAATGGTTATTACGATGGCTATTACGGAGGTGGTAATTATTATAACAACTGGAATGGCTACTACTATCATGGCCCTCGCCACAGAAACCAACCGGTGCAGAATACCCCTGTGGTAAATACCGGAAATAATGGAAATGACAATCACAATTCTGGAGGGCAGAAACAACCAAATGATGTAGAAATTCCTAAAGAGGGAATTACCAAGCCGTTTGAACCTCAATACAATGGTAACACAGATCATCAGAAGCAGGAGAAGTCATTCGAAAACAAATCGGAAGAGAAGTTTACCAATACTAAACCTAGTATAGAGCAAAAACCAAGCAAGGATAATGGCGAGTGGCAAAAATTTGATGAACCAACTAAAGGTTCCGGCAAAACCAATGAGCAAAATAAGTGGAACAATAATCAGGTAACGCCTAAATCAAACGTTCCCCAACCATCCAACGAAACAGAAAAGAGCAAGAACCCTGCTAAAAACTTTGAGGCTCCTAAACAGTTTGAACAGCCGAAGCAGTATAATCCTCAGCCTAAACAGCAAGAGCAGCCAAAGCAATATAACCCACAACCGAGACAGCAAGTGCAACCAAAGCAGTATGAGCAGCCGAAGCAATATAACCCTCAGCCAAGACAGCAAGTGCAGCCAAAACAGTATGAGCAGCCGAAGCAATATAACCCTCAGCCGAGACAGCAAGTGCAGCCAAAACAGTATGAACAGCCGAAGCAATATAACCCTCAGCCAAGACAGTTTGAACAGCCAAGACAGTATGAGCAACCAAAGCAATTCAATTCGCAGCCAAAGCAGTTTGAACAGCCACGGCAAGAATATAATCCACCGGCACCGCAACAGAGAAATATCACTCCTGCGCCACGGCAAATGGAGCGCAACTTCAGCCCTTCACCTCGGGGTGGCAATTTCAAAAAGGGCGGCTGATTAATTAATTAAAGCGGCAAAGAAATCGAGAAGTTAATCGTCCGATTTCTTTGCATTTATAGGATGAGAACCGGAATAGTAACCTCCTTATTATTGATTTCATTTTTTGCCTTTGGGCAAAGCTATGACAATGAAGCGTTGTTGTATTCGCATAACCAAATCGCAGGCTCGGCCAGGAGTATTGGAGTGGGTGGAGCCTTTGGCGCTATTGGTGCCGATTTGGGTTGCCTGAACATTAACCCCGCTGGCTTGGGTTTGTATCGCTCTACCGATTTCTCTGCCAGCCCCGGATTAATGGTGGGTTACAATAAAGGTTCCTATTTAGGGGGCACAACCAATGCTTCCTCTTCAAATATTTATTTTGGACAGGCAGGATTGGCTTTCACAAAGATGTTGCAAAAAGAAAGCAAGCCGGACGAAATCAGTTTTAACCCGCAAAGAGTAAAGTCGTTTACCATTGCGGTTAACTTTCAGCGACAGAATTTTTATTCTCGAAAGATTCAATTTTCAGGAACCAATTCTTCTTACTCCAATGCTGGCAGCTATGCTAACTACCTGAACTATACCATGTACCCTATTGATTTCAATAACTATTCTCCCGAACTGGTTTTGATGAAGGAGGTGGATATAATTTACCGCGACACCACCGATGGAAATTACTACAGTCCGGTTCCCTTGCCTGCTTTGCAAAATGGTTTGGTAGAAACGAAGGGATCTAAAGATCAGATTGATATCGGCTTTGGCGTGAATGTGAACGACAAGGTCTATTTCGGATTGGGCATAGGAATTCCACTGCTAAATTATTCCTACGCTTCGTCTTTTACAGAAGCCAATACAGTCGCTTCGGATACTTTCAACAGTTATTCGGTTTATGACTACCTGACGGTAAAGGGCGTGGGCATCAACACTACGCTCGGATTAATTTATCGCCCTGCCTCTTGGGTAAGAATTGGAGTGGCGTATCAGATACCTTCTTTTTTCAACATCCACGACACCTACGAAGTAGATGCCACTGCCGACTACGACACAGCCAATTTGGGGATAGGGGTAAAATACGACCCGCTGAAATATAAATTTCGCAGCCCGATGAAAGGAATTGTAAGTGCCGGATTTTTTATCCAGCAGTACGCTTTTATCTCGGTAGATTATGAATTTCAAAATGATGGAGCCTCTCACTACAACTTCGGCAAGGACTATTCGAGTATTTCGGACGATGAAAATACTTTTATCAAAGATCATTACGGCTATGTGCATACTATCAGAGCCGGTGTAGAGGGGGCGGTGAAGTGGTTCCGGATTCGGGCGGGGTATAGTTTTTCATCCAGTCCGTTTAAAAAGAGTTATGTGGCGAAAGGGTATGATCAAAGCACCCATAACATCACTGCCGGGTTCGGTTACCGAGGCAAAAAATTTTATGCCGACTTTGCATTTGTGCACAGTATGACTAAGGATGAAACTACTTTGATGGCGCTCGATCCGGTGCAAAGCAACTACGCGAGCAACAGAGCCATGATTACGGTGGGCTGGCGATTCAGTAAAAAGCAGTAAGTGCTTTAGAGAATGTTTACTTCAGCCACTATTTCTATTCCAAATTTCTCCATCACCGATTGTTGAATTTCAGAAGCTAAAGAACGGATTTCATTTCCCGTAGCATTTCCGTAGTTCACTAATACCAAAGATTGCTTTGCATGTGAGCCGGTGTTCCCTATCACTTTCCCCTTCCATCCGCATTGCTCGATAAGCCAGCCGGCCGGAATTTTAAAGTTCCCATCGGCCTGTGCATAGGATGGCATAATCGGATAGACGGCTGCTAAGGATTCAAACTTTGCTTGGCTCACTATCGGGTTTTTAAAAAAACTTCCGGCATTGCCTATTACTCGCGGATCGGGAAGTTTGGATGATCGGATTCGAATGACGGCATCGCTGACTGCTTTTACCGACAGTTCGAAAATATTCTGCTCTGCCAAGATAGTTTTGATGTCGCCATAGTCAGTTTTGAAACGGTAGTTGACACCCGGGGCATCGGTTTTGATTAACCGTAGTGACACAGAGCTTATTAGAAAATTGCTTTTGAGTTTATTCTTAAACACACTTTCGCGGTAGCCAAATTTACAGTCGGCAGCTTTAAATACCACCCGCTCTCCGGTTTGTAAGTGAATGGCTTCGAGTTGCTCGAAACAATCCTTAATTTCTACACCATAGGCACCGATATTCTGCATGGGGCTTGCTCCCACAAGGCCGGGAATCAGGGATAAGTTTTCTATTCCTCCCAAATTGCGACCAATAGCCCAGAGCACCAGTTCATGCCACACTACTCCGGCTCCTGCCTTTACCACGGCATCGGTAGTAGAATAATCGCCTACTTCTATGCCGGGAATTTTATTCTTAATCACTAAGCCGTTAAAGTTTTGAGTCAGCAGCACATTACTACCACCTCCCAAAATAAATTTGTCGTGATCCTTGTAAATTTTCTCTTCTTGAAGTTGACTAAACTCTTCTACTGAATTAATTTCAATAAAATATTTAGCGGAGGCATCAATGCCGAAAGTGTTATAGTTTTTCAGGGATTTCCCTTCCTCAATGATCATGTACGAATGTAGCATTATGTAGAGATAGTGAAAGTAAAGAGAAAAGAGGCGACAACTAAGTTGTAAGAAATATCCCCAAAAATTGCGTTTTAAAAATACCGGCAATTCTTATTTATAGTGACTGAATATTTTTTGGCAGAAGTAGGCAAAAGGAGGATGCTTATAGGAGGAAGAGCAAATCTCTTTTCTTTTTGACAAAACTTTAAACTGCCCATTACTATGTTGGCATAATCCCATTTGGTAAAAACATCTGCCCATCGGGGAACCGTAAACGTTACTAAGTGCAGGCCGTATTGATCTTTTATGGAATACGCCAATGACATTAGGTAAATTTATTTAGAATAGGGCAGATTACAAATCTGCTTATATCTGTGTGTGCGAGATGCCGGGCAGAACATCTCGAATAGCAGGTGAGCAGGTAATTTTCTCACGAAAGGTTCTGCCGTTGGTGCCCCCTCGAAAGGGAAGCGCCTAATCATCGCAGGTTTCTTTGCCCCTTTTATTTTTGGAAAAAACCTTGAGAAGAAAGATTGGCAGCGGGAGGATGTAAAAAGCAAATCTTACACAAAATAGTCTTCATAAAACCTCACGGCATTTTCGCGCATCAATTTCTTTACTAATTGAGCTGGGGTGTAACCGAACCACAGTTCCTGCTTGTATTTATGCTCTTCTAAATACGCTTGCAAATCGCTCATCAACAAAGGGAGTTGCGCACTGCCGGGGTAGGGATCCATGTGGGTAATGGTTCCTTCGTAATCGGTGCCCATGCTCAGGACATCCCAACCTTTTTCATTGCCCACTGCCTTCACGATGGCAAAGGCATTCTCCCAAAACATCCGACTAAACTCGCTGCGCATTCTTTCCTTATCCGATATTTCAGAAATTCCTTTGATAGCTTTTAATCCACCCAAGTTTCCTTTATCCATCATTAAGCCAATGAGGCCTCCTGACTGATGGATATAGCAGGCTTCATCATTGCATACATTAATACTCCATTTATAAAGGCGCTGATGGCGCGTTTTGCGCGGGCTGTCCTTTTCGCGAATTGAACTCTCGAGGCTGTTGTAACCGTTTACTCCTGCATGACTGAATACCACAGGGATTTTATCCTGTGGATTCAGGTAATTATAATTCTCAATAAAGGAGTAAAATTCTTTGCGAGCTATAGCGCTCATGTGCTTGGTGTCAATGAGTATGCGCTTTCCATTTTCGCGACTCAGTAATTCGCGCACCACATGCCAGCCAAGTGGTGTAATGTTTTTATCCTTCCCCTTATTCTGATTCAGCAAAGCACTGGTAGGCATTTTAAAACTGGTGGCATGTCCACTCAAATTATTCCAAAAGTGGTGCGCCAGATTAATAGTAAAGGGAGGATACTCCCAACTCTTTACTTCCCGGATACGCTCGCTCATCAATTCCTTCTGTTCCTCCAAATTCAATCGTTCAAACTCATCGCCTACTGTGCCGAACACATGAGCGCCTTCAATGCTGATAATACCCACTAATGTATTGGGCTTTTTGAGCAGTGCTTTTGCCTCTTTAAAATTATTAGCCAAGCGAAATTCAAAACGGCCATCGGGGCTTTGGCCCTGGCTGTCGCGCACATAGCGATACTCACCGGCTAAGTATTCGTAATAGTCAATATGGTTTTTTAAGTAAGAAATCCGTTTGGGATCGAAACCCAAAATCACTTCGTGCATAATATCTAAGCGCTCTTTGCCGATGATAAGGCCGGGCACATTCCGCAGTTTCAAGAACCCTTTTTCAATGGGATACAGTGATATATTGAACAGCCGCACGTTTCCTTCGGCCTGTGTATATAAGTTGCACTGCGATTCCTTCAACACCTGTTGCGATGTTTTTTCAATGCGCTGTGCAAAGGGAGTGCGATCGGTTTTGTGATAAATTTTTTCCCACATGTTTTTTACCGGATGTGGGTGACCGCTGTTAAAAGCTTTGGTGTTGGGGTGACAATGCAAGTCAACAATAAAATCTTCAGGGTTCATCATGCTGTTTTGACGTTTGTTTGAGAGCGATATTTTGTGTGAGAGTAAATATATTTGCTTCATGCAGATTATCACCACAGAAGATGGCTCGCATACTCTTTTTTCGGAGCAGTTTAATGAAATATACCACTCTTGCCACGGAGCTATTCAGGAAAGCAAACATATTTTTTTGAAGAGTGGATTAGAAGCGGTGTGGCAGTATCAAAAGAGAATAGAGCGCCTCCGAATTTTTGAAGTGGGCTTTGGCACGGGGCTAAATGCTTTACTCACTATGCTGCAAGCCGAGAAGGAAAACTTGAAGATGGATTACGAAACCGTTGAGTTATATCCGGTACCTATTGAAATCATCAAGGGGCTTAATTACACCAAGCAGTTGAATTTTGAATACTGCTATGGCCCCTATCATACCATGCACTTAGTGCGTTGGGAGGAATGGCATGAACTCACCCCCTTCTTTCGATTTCGGAAAATGCAAGCATCACTTTTAGAAGTAGCCCTTGAAAAAGAAACTACTGATTTAATTTATTTCGATGCCTTCGCCCCCGAACACCAACCTGAAATGTGGACGGTAGAGGTGTTTAAGAAATTATACGAAGCTTTAACTCTCGGTGGGATATTGGTAACTTATTGCTGTAAAGGATCGGTTCAGCGCGCGCTGAAAGAAGCTGGCTTCCGCCTCGAAAAATTACCTGGACCTCCGGGAAAAAGAGAAATATTGCGAGCACATAAAAACTGATACTGCGCAAATACATTGCGTATTCTCTACTTTTATTTGTAATTCGCTGAACGGTTATTCAATTAGGAATTAAGAATGACGATTGACCTGACACGAATACAACAATACCTAATACACGATTAACAATTAACCAACCACCATGCTCCGCATCTATAAAGCTTCAGCCGGTTCCGGCAAAACCTACACCTTGGTGCGCGAGTACCTGCGGCTGGCATTTCAAAGCACCGATGCTTTTAAGCACATCCTAGCAATCACTTTTACTAATAAGGCGGCAGCCGAAATGAAATCGCGAGTGATTGAGTCGCTGGAGGGAATTGCAGCGTGGAAGGAAAATTACAATGACCTTACTTTTGAGTTGAGCGCACTCACCGGAAAGCAGGAGGATGCCCTACGTAAAGAGGCGGGGATGATATTGCGAAACATGCTACATCAATATGCCGATATTTCTATCAGTACTATTGACAGTTTTGTGCACCGCATTGTAAGAGCGTTTACTTATGACTTGCACCTGCCCATGAATTTTGAGATAGAAATGGACAGTGACAAACTGTTGCTCGAAGCCGTGGATTTAATGTTAGACAGATTGAATGAAGCTGATACACAGGTGACGCAAGCGGTACTTGAATTTGCAGAAGGCAGAATAGAGGAAGGGAAGAGTTGGCGGGTGGAAAGAGATATTGCTTCACTCGGCAAAGAGTTATTTGTAGAGGATGCCATATCGCAGGTAGAGAAACTCCGCTTTGTTTCTTTCGATGCTATGCGCGAAGCACGAAAATCATTATTCGCTCGAAGATCACTCATTACTCAACGCCTATATGCGGAAGGTAAAAAGGCTTATGATTTGATTTTGAATAGCGGCCTCACTACGAAAGACTTTCATCAAGGTGCACGCGGACTCTACGGCTTTTTTAGCGCTTATGCTTCGGAGCAGTTTCCATCACAGATAAAGGGCAACAGCTATGTACTGACCACTGTGAACGAGGATAAATGGAGTAAGACTTCCTCCGTAACAGAAGATTTAAAGGCGCAATTCAAGCAGCACTATGAAAAAATTATTTCCATCTGGGAGGCAGACGGAAAGGATTTTTATCTCTGCGAATTACTGCTTCGCAATTTTTTCTCATTTATTCTGCTGGCCGATTTGCAAAAACTGATGGAGGAGTGGAAGCGCAGTAATCACCTGCTGCATATCTCCGATCTTCAACACCGCGTTTTTGACATTGTAAAAGATCAGGAAGCCCCCATCATTTACGAGCGCATTGGTGATTGGTACAACAACCTGCTCATTGATGAGTTTCAAGATACCTCGGTGGTGCAGTGGCGCAATCTGTTGCCGCTGATAGAGAATACACAATTTAAGAATCAAGATAGCTTGATAGTGGGCGATGGCAAGCAAGCCATTTATCGGTTTCGTGGAGGAGAAGTAGAGCAGTTTTCGATGCTGCCCGCTATCTATGGTAGCCATGAGGATAAGCTACTCAAGGAAAGAGAAGTGGCGGTAAATAATTATGGTGTAGAGGTCATCCCGCTCGAAAAAAACTTTCGGAGTCGCGGAAAAATTATTGACTTCAACAATGCACTTTACAGGGAGTTGCTTCAATTGCCTGAACTAACGAACAAAACTATTTACGAAGATTATCATCAGCTACAAGGACGAAAAGAGGAAGGCGGCTTTGTGAGTATTGAGTTTTTGAAAACTGACGAGAACGATGAATACACCATACACGACTACCGCTGCGAACGGGTGGAGGAGATTTTGACCGAAGCCTTAGAGAAGGGGTATAGCTATAGGGATGTGGCGGTGCTCACCCGATCTAACAGCAATGCCAGCATTATCGCTTCATATTTGGTGAGTCGAGGCATTCAGGTAGTGTCTCCCGAAAGTCTGCTTATCCATCATTCTCCAAAGGTGCGCTTATTGCTTTCGGCACTCGCCTATTTAGATCGAATGGATAATCACATTGCCCGCATGGAGGTGCTTCACTTTACCCATCTGCTACTCGGCCAACCTATTCAGTACGAACAAATAGATATGAATACCTCTGCCGTTGAATTTGAAAAACTGATTCTGCGCACCACCGGCATTCCCTTCAACTCTTCCACCTTACCCACCGGTCGTTTGGTGGATTTACTGCATCAATTAGTGTTTGATTTCAACATAGATAGTGACGATCCCTTTGTTCAGTTCTTTTTAGATGAAGGCTTGCTGTATGCTTCCCGTTATGGAAATAACATCAATGACTTTTTGATGTGGTGGGAGAAGGTAAAAAACAAAAAGAGCATTCTGTATCCCGAAAGTATGGATGCCGTGCGCATAATGACCATTCATAAATCGAAGGGGCTGCAATTCCCGGTGGTGATATTGCCCGATGCCAACGGTAAGAAATATATGAACAAAAATTTCTTCTGGGTGAATTTGAAAAAGCAGTGGGTGCCGCAGTTGAATCTTGCGATTCTGCCGGTAGATAAAAAAGTGCAGGAAACCGAATTTGCCCCGTTGTACGAAAGAGAAGATGAGCAGTCCTTTCTCGACTTGCTCAATTTATTGTATGTAGCCACTACCCGCCCCGAAGACGCTTTATATATTCTGAGTGAAGAGCTAAAAAAAGAGCCGGACGAAATAAATTCAGTCACCGCCTTGCTTACTGCTTTTCTAAAAATGACCGGTCAGTGGGAAGGCTTTCGCCACTATACATTTGGCGAAGATCAATATCGAAAAATACAGAAGGCCGAAAAGAAAGTGACGGTGCGCTTATATGAAAGACAAAAGACTAAATCGGCTAACCTGTTGACTTCCGCTATTCGAATAAAAATGAAATCTGCTTTGCTTTGGAGTGAAAATGATACCGGCAAAATAGATACCGGCAATTTGCTGCACGAGATATTAAAGCAGGTGCGATATGCCGGAGAGGAAACAAAAGTAGTATGTCAGTTCGCTGCGGAAGGATTTATTCAGGAGGAAGAAACGACAAGCTGGATAGCAAGAATCAAAGCCGTGACCGGTCACCCCGAAATGGAAACATTTTTCACTCGCGATTGCGAAGTGGTGAACGAGCGCCCTTTATTAAAGAAAGATGGGAAAATGAGGATACCGGATCGCGTTGTCCACAAAGGAAAATCGGTGGTGGTGATTGATTACAAAACCGGAAATCCGCGACCTGAACATCATCAACAGTTAAATGATTATGCTGCATGGTTGAGCGAGGCAGGAATTATGGTGGATCGCAAAATACTTTTCTATACCGCTACTCAAACTACGGAGGTATTGCTATGAAATTTCTGGAAGAGGTCGCTCAACAACTCATTCGTACGCATGGTCACGATTTGAGCGGAATATTAGTGCTCATGCCCAATCAACGCTCCTGCACTTATCTGCGAAATGAATTGCAAGCGCAGGCACAGCATGCCATTTTTGCTCCACAGCTAAGTACTTTGCAAAACTGCATGATGGGCTTGAGTGAATATGTGGTGGCAGATAACCTTGAATTGATAGCGGAACTCTACGCTTGCCACCGACAGATAGGCGGAGAGCTTACCATGGATGAGTTTATCGGAACAGGTAGCGTGTTGTTGAATGATTTTGAAGAACTTGATTTACAAATGGCAGATGTGAAGAGTTTCTTCAAGAACCTCGAAGCCTTACAAAGCATGAAAACCTATGAGCCGGGAGAAACTCCTTCGGAATATAAAATGAATTACCGCAGATTTTGGGAAGAGTTTGGGCAGTTGTATCACGCGCTGCAAAAAAAACTTATCGAACGAAAAAAATCTTATCGAGGAATGATGCTGCGGCAAGTAGCCGAAAACAAGCTATTGATGCAGTCGCTTGAAACTTATAAGGCGACTTACTTGGTTGGCTTCTCCGGTTTAAATAAAACAGACGAGGTTTTTATTTCATACCTGATAAGCGAGCGTAAAGCAGAATTGGTTTGGGATGCCGACAAGTATTACTTGAACGATCCGTTAAACGAAGCGGGATACTTCTTCCGAAAATATCTCTCAAAATTCAAAATCAGTGAAACTGTACTAAAAGATGAAATCGCCACCGGCTCTAAGGCTATTGAAGTGATAGGTGCCGCTAAGAACATAGGGCAGGTAAAAGTAGTGGCCGATCTTTTACAGAACCGTTTGCATTTAGATGAACACACTGCTATGGAAACAGTAGTGGTAGTGCCCGATGAAAAACTGCTGAGTCCGCTCATTGCTCACTTGCCGGCTACTATTTCCGCTGTGAATATTACTATGGGAATAAGCATGGCCGGCAGCAATGCCGCTTCGTGGATTGAAATTCTTTTCAGACTGTATGAGAATGCGCAGCGATTCCGATCCTCCTCAGGCGTGCAGCGCTTTTACTACAAGGATGTATTTACACTGCTGCAACATAATTTCTTTCGTTTGTTATACGGCAATACCGGTGCAGAAGCGTTCATTCAACGGATGAAAAAATTCAACCGCATCGTCATTCGCAAGGAGGAGATTGCCGAAACATTGGGAGCTAAAGCGGAGGCACTTTTCTTTGAAGGAGAATCTTCAGGCAAATTCGCGACCTATTTATCCGATCACATCAGTCAGCTTCTCGATAAACTGATTCAACGAGTTCGGCAGGAGAATTATGCGTGGTCGTCTGAAGTAGAAATAGCACATCGGCTGTTGAACATTATTAATACCACCGGTACTATTACGGCACTGCCGGAAACTCCACTCATCGGCACTTTAATTTCGCTCTTGCGTGAAAGTATTCGCAAGGAGCGGATTCCGCTGGAAGGCGATCCGGTAAAAGGATTACAGATAATGGGATTGCAGGAAACGCGCAGTCTCGATTTTAAGAATGTAATTATCCTATCGGCCAATGAAGGTATTTTTCCTTCGGGGAAGAACTTGCGCACCTACATTCCGCATGAAATGCGTCAGAAATTTTTGACCACTTACCGCGAGCGCGATGCCGTGACCGCTTATCTTTTTTACCGACTGTTGCATAAAGCGCAGAATGTATTTATCCTGTACAACACCGAGCCGGACGAATTGGGAGGAGGAGATAAAAGCCGCTTCATTCTTCAACTGCAACATGAACTAAAAAGTGATGTAATCAAAATAGAGGAGAAGATTTTTGCCGTAAATCCACCTGCGGTATTGGCAGAACCGGATATCCAAATCAGAAAACAGAAAACCGTGATGGAGAAATTGCTCCGGCTGCTCACCACTTCGGGTATTTCACCTTCTGCACTGAATACCTACATCAACTGCTCACTGCAATATTATTTTCGTTACATAGCCGGTATAAGAGAGCAAGACGATATGGAAGAAAGCCTCGATGCCTCTACCATCGGCTCTGCCGTGCACGATGCTTTAGAAGGTATTTATAAAGAACGATTAGATAAAACATTAGATGCCGCCTTCATTGAAAAGCATTTGAAGGATAAAGCAAATATAGAGCAGCGGGTGCGCGAACCTTTGAAAGAGCGTTTCGATCAAGAATCGCTAAGCCGTGGCAAAAATCTTTTGTTGTATAAAGTGTGTGTGAAATTGGTAGAGGAATTTCTGAAGCACGAAACAAAATATCTGCAACAATTATATGATTCCGGCACTTCGATGCAAATAATTGGATTGGAAGAAGATTTGGAATACCGGATTGCTATAAACGAAGTAGAAGTGAAAGTAGGAGGGCGAACAGATCGTGTGGAACAGATAGAAGAGGTGGTGCAAATAGCAGATTACAAAACTGGTACTCGCTCTACTATCCCCACGCTAACAGAAGAAACATGGGCCAATTTGATGAAAGACCCCAAATATGCCAAGCCCGTTCAGTTGCTGATGTATGCATGGCTTTACTTTAAGAATAGTGGAAAGAAAGACTTAGAAATTCGTTCGGGAATTTACTGGCTACGAGATGCAAACAAGGAGTTGAACACGCTATTGGTTTCAAAAGATAATGACAAGTTGCAGGCAGCCGATTTGCTAATGTTTGAAGAGAAACTGAAAGCCACACTACGCGAGTTATTAGATGTAAATATTCCCTTTGCTAAAACTGAAGATAAAAAGCGCTGCCTCTATTGTGAGTTTGCAAAAATTTGTGGCAGAGACTGAGCTACTCTTCAAAAAGTTCTTCTAACCTATCATTTAACCGATCGCCCCACAGGTATTCATCTATCACGATTCCATTCTTATCCACTAAGAAATTGGCGGGAAGCACTTCCACATCGTATAATTCAGCCGCAGAGTTATGTACTTTTAGCTCGCTCACCTGTGTCCATACCAAGCTGTCCTCGGCAATGGCTTTCAGCCAGTTGCTTCTCGAATTATCTAATGAAACACTGATAATTTCAAACCCCTTGGAGTGATACTTTCGATAAGTCTGCACCAAAGCCGGGCTTAAATCTCTGCACGGTTTACACCACGATGCCCAAAAATCTATTAGAAAATATTTTCCCGAAAACATCTTAGTAGAAACGCTTCTGCCTGCCGTATCGTTCTGCGCAAAGTTGATCACCGGCTTGCCTGTTTTGCGCAAGGTGATGGTATATTTTGCCACTTCTCTGTTGCGAGCATACTTACAATGCTGCACCTTGTCGCTCATCAACTTTAGTAAACTATCCCCTTTTGCCAGTTTCTCAATATCAATGTAATGGTATAAAAGAAGGTAGGCATTCACTTCGGCATCCTTGTGTTGCAGCATCCATCTCTCCTTTTTTTGCTCTGCGGCTTTTGCCGCCTCTTCATATCGGTTCCAATATTTTTGAAACTCGGCTTGGTCGGTTGAATGGCGGAAGGCCAAATCCTTGAGAGAATCATTCTGCTGATACAAAGCCGCTTCGATAGCTCTGAACTCAGCATAATTTTTTGTGGAATTGCCTCCGCGAATAAGTAAGTTCTCCGGTTGTGAGGTATCGCCTGTAATTTCAGTATTTCCGGCTTCAAAGAAAAAGGTGATGCTTATAGTGCCGTCTGCCGAAAACAAGCCTGCGGCTGTAGGCTCGGCTATCTTACCTGTAAACCTGAAAATACCCTCCGTTGAATAGGCAGAATCTATTCGAGTATGCAAGCTGTCGTCCATATAAGAAAGCGAAACCCATTGATTGGGAAGATGACTGATGTGACCAACTATCTGAAACTTTTGCGCGAAGGACGATAAAGCGGCAACGGTGGAGATCAATAGAAGGCACATCCGAATCATTCAGCTAAGTTAGGAAGCTTATAGAGATTTGGCAACCAGCATAAGGAAGCGCAGTAAAGAAGCCGAAATATGCCATGAATGACTGAAAATAGGATGATCTAAGAAATATTACTTGACAATATAGACTCATTGCCTATTGATAATGGAACGCCAGCCGCTTACCATTCGGTTACTTATTCAACATAAAAAAAGCAGCCTTTGCAGGACTGCTTTTTTCCTTCAACTCTATTCCTCTAATCAAATTATCTTATTTACCCGTTACCGCTGTAGCGGAGGAGTTGACCTCTACCACAGTAGTTTCCGGCTTGATGATAGTGCAGGCGATAGGTTTCTTTTCGCCACTCATCAGGCATACGACATCATTCGGTTTTACATATACGCTGTTACTGCTCAATCCGCCATAGGTGCGCAATCGGGGGTCGCGTATTTCTTCCTTAGGCCCGGCAAAGATGGCGATGCTCCTTTCTGAACTATTTTTTACCGTCACTTGCTTTTCTTGCGTGTTGGGCAATGCGGGGTTTTCGTTGCTGGCTAACAACTGTTGGCCATATCCACTCAAACTAAAGGCGGTACAAAACATCATCCCCGTTACCAATTTTCCAATCGTTTTCATACTCTATAATTTAGTATCTACGAAGATACTGCCTTTGCGAGGCATCTTCTCCACAAAGATTGGAGGTGTTCATAAAGTTGTACGCTAAATAGGAGGATGCGGATAGAGCTATTTAATATAGATAAGCGTACTACCAAAACCATACTGACTGTGGTAGGAGTTTTCGTAGCTTCTCACATTTGGATGCTTGTCTAACAACTTGTGAATTTCCTGTTTCAGTTTACCCTTGCCGTGCCCATGTACCACCCTGAACTCTAACCTGCCGGAGGCAATAGCTTTATCAAATGCCTTTTCAAATTCTGCTAACTGATGAAAGAGCGCATCGGATGGGGGAATTTTTCCCTGCCCTACCTGTCTCCGGTCTAAGTGTAGGTCAATCACATCAACGGCATAGTTTATTTTGTTGCCTTGCACGGGATTGGCAGCGCCCATCATATACATTTTCAGTATTTCGGGATCAAAACCCGGAGGGGTATGCTTTTTCTTTTTCATTAGGCTAAGATATAAAATGATTGCCTGAAACGATACGCTGAGGCTGTATCTTTATTTAAAACAACTGGCTCTATTAGTCTAAGCCCGAATAGTTAAAGCAACAACGGCCACTGGTGACAAATCAGGGAAGATAGATTCCCCAATTATTCACAGTTTTAGGGCACTTTCAAACAATCATTTGATTTTAAAATCGTACTGTCTTATCTTCGTTATAATTAAAAAACAAAGCATGAAATATTCCGAGCAAAGTTCTCCTGAACAGGAGGTGGAGTTGGATGAAAACATTGACATTGAAAACCGATTAATCATTCACAATGATGATCACAATACTTTCGACTGGGTAATTGAAGCCTTAATGGAAATATGCCACCATACCCCCCACCAAGCCGAACAATGCGCTTACATTATACACCATCGCGGTAAATATGCTGTGAAACATGGCAACTTTGGGATGCTGAAACCCATGAAAGATGAGATTGCCGAGCGTGGAATTAACGTAACGATTGAATAGTAGCTTTGCTTTCCTTTTTCATCATAACCAAGGTCAACCATGAGTGAGTATTTTACCGAAGAGCATGAACTCTTTCGCCACTCTGCTCATGAATTCATCCAAAAGGAGGTGCTTCCATACTCCAATCAATGGGAGGAAGACCAAAAAATACCCCGCGAAGTGTTTCAGAAAATGGGTGCGCAGGGCTTGCTGGGGATCAATTTCCCCGAAAGCTATGGCGGCACTGATAATGATTTCTGGTACACCGTAGTTTGGTTAGAAGAAATTGCCAAATCGAAGTTAGGTGGTTTTGCCGCAGCTGTGAGTGTGCATCAGTATATGGCCACTAACCATATACTACATGCGGGAAGCGAGGACTTAAAGAAGAAATACATTGTGCCATCGGTAGCCGGTGATTGGGTGGGCAGCATTGCTATCAGTGAACCAGGAGCCGGCAGCGATGTAGCGGCCATGCTTACCACGGCTAAACGAGAAGGCGACCATTATCTGATTACGGGCAGCAAAACCTTTATCACCAATGGGTACTACGGCAACTTTGTAACCGTAGCTTGCAAAACCGACCCCAATGCAGGTATGGCGGGCATCAGTTTGATAGTGGTTGATCAGGGCACTCCCGGCTTCACTACTTCCAAACTAAAAAAGATGGGCTGGAAATGTTCCGATACCGCTGAACTTTTTTTCGATAATGCCCAAGTGCCTTTAAGTAATTTGGTCGGGCAAGAGGGCAAAGGGTTTTTCTACATCATGGAGAGTTTTCAATTAGAGCGCTTAGTGGCGGCTATCATGGCGGTGGCGGGTGCGGAGTTTATTATCCAATCCACTCTCCATTACATGAACGAAAGAAGTGCCTTCGGTAAACCTATTTCAAAGTTCCAAGTGCTGCGTCACAAGATGGTGGACTTGATAACTGAAGCGGAAATAACAAAGAGATTTGTTTACTATTGTTGCGATCTTTTTGCAAGAAATGTGTTTTGCGTAAAGGAGTGTTCTATGGCTAAAATGAAGGCTACCGAATTAGCTAAAACGGTGGCGGATGAATGCCTTCAAATGTTCGGTGGCTACGGATGGATGACAGAGTTTCCGGTGGAAAGAGCCTATCGCGATTCACGAGTAGGAACCATTGTAGGCGGCACCACGGAAATAATGAAAGAGATTTTGGCTAAAATAACGATTGACGGAATTAATTACGAGTCGGCTTATAAGAATATGAAAGCAGCAGAAGAAAAGGAGAAACCCGTAACTTCGTCCTCTTCTAACGAAGCACCACAAGCAACGAAACCTACTAATCATTCAATCACAAAACAAAACGACACAATGGATCAATTACCTGAAACAGCTCGCGACATTATTTACTCATTACCTAATCGCCTAAAGGCGGATAAGGTGGACGATTCGGCTCTCCATCGCTTCCATTTTTTTCTGGATGGCGAAACGGGCGGCAACTTTACTGTCACTCTTAAAAACAAAACGGTGACCGTATTAGATGGTTTAGTAGATGAGCCAACTTGTGAAATCAGAGCTAAGGCGACCGATTATGAAGATTTGGAGCATGGTCGTGGCAATCCGCAAATGATGTTTATGATGGGAAAAATTAAAGTTTCGAACTTGGGAGAGGTAATGAAGTTTATTACCTATTTTTCAAGAATCAGCTAATTATTACATCCTATTTATTAGAACCCGTGCCGAGAAATTTGCACGGGTTTCTTTTATTCTGGCGGTTCCTCAACGTTTCCCTGCAATTTGATTGCACCTGATATAAATCAGTTCGAACTTATCCCCCTGTAATTTGTGCAAATATAGTTTGGAGTTGTGCCTATGTGCGCATACATTTGCCCGCGTTCGCAATAATTGTTGTATGCCTAAAGTGACTATTGACGGAGTAACGATTGAGGTAGAACCGGGAACTACCATCATGAATGCCGCGCGCAAAATTGGTGGAGATCTGGTTCCGCCCGCTATGTGCTATTACAGCACCTTGAAAACCAGTGGCGGCAAGTGTCGTGTTTGTTTAGTAGAAGTAACCAAAGGAAGCGATGCCAACTCTAATCCTATGCCTAAGCTTCAGGCCAGTTGTTGTACTCCGGTAATGGATGGCATGGAGGTGAAAAATCTGACCAGTCCCAGAGTGCAAGACATGCGCCAAGGAGTAGTAGAATTTCTATTGATTAATCACCCCTTGGATTGCCCTATCTGCGATCAGGCCGGAGAATGTGATTTGCAAGATCTGAGCTTTGGCTATGGCGTTTCAGGAAGTCGCTATAAAGAAGAAAGACGCACCTTCGATAAGATTGATATTGGAGATAAGATTCAACTGCACATGACGCGCTGCATTCTTTGCTATCGCTGTACTTATGTGGCCGATCAACTTACTCCGGGCCGCGTACATGGTGTTATTGATCGCGGTGATGCCGCAGAAATATCTACCTATATCCAACATGCAGTGGACAATGAAATGAGCGGCAATATGATTGATGTGTGTCCCGTAGGTGCACTCACTGATAAAACATTCCGTTTTAAATCACGGGTGTGGTTTCTGAAACCTTTTGATGCGCACAGAGATTGTGAAAAATGCTGCGGTAAGGTAACCGTGTGGATGTTTGGCAACGAAATATACCGCGTTACCTCTCGCAAGAATGTATTTCGCGAAGTGGAATGTGACGAAAACGGACAGCCATTCTTTATCTGCAACGAATGTCGGTATGATAAGAAAGATAAGAACGATTGGGTGATAGAAGGAGTTCGGAAAAAGGAAGAATGGAGTGTGATTAATCAGGGTAAGTACATGTTAGATACAGAGAAGGTGATAATAGATGCTGACCCTCGCTTATCATTTGGCCGCAAAGAAGACCGGAAGGCGATTAGCATGGTCAATTTAAAAGTAGATAACAAGCAAGAGTAACCGCTAACGCTATCATCTGAAAGCAGGGCGTAATAAATGAGAGCATTATCTCAGATGGTAGAAGTGACAAGATTTTGAAAAGTAAACGAAATTCAAAAAATGATAAACAGATGGCAGAACAAATTGAACGGAACAATATTGCGCTGCTCTGTGATGTCAACATTCTGTTGTCTTAAATAAATTCGATGGATTCATTTTTTCTGATTGAAAAGGGAGTATTAATCGTAGTGATATTTGCAATTACTATGCTGATTGCCCTCTACTCTACTTTTGCAGAGCGTAAAATCGCTGCGTTCTTTCAAGACAGAGTTGGACCTAACCGGGCTGGGCCTGGGGGAATTTTGCAACCATTAGCAGATGGTTTAAAAATGTTCACCAAAGAAGATTTTACTCCCGATACTCCCAATAAATTTCTTTTTATTCTGGGGCCGGGTTTGTTTATGACTACCGCACTGCTCACCAGTTCAGTTATCCCTTGGGGCGATACGGTGAACCTTTTTGGCAGAGAATTTAATTTGCAAGTGGCCGATATTAATGTAGCCGTTATCTTTATTTTCGGAGTGGTTTCCATAGGGGTTTATGGCATTATGATCGGAGGCTGGGCCTCCAATAATAAGTATTCGCTTTTAGGTGCTGTTCGCGCTACTTCACAAATGATTTCTTACGAAATAGCAATGGGTCTGTCTATCATCTCTGTATTAATGATGACGGGAACGTTGAGTTTGCGCGAAATCTCCTTACAGCAATATGGCTTCATTAATTGGAACGAACATTGGTTCTCTTGGTACGTATTTCGGCAACCTTTAGCCTTCCTTATTTTTCTCACTTGCGCCTTTGCAGAAACCAACCGCACTCCCTTCGACTTACCTGAATGTGAATCGGAACTGATTGGCGGGTATCACACGGAGTATAGCTCCATGAAACTTGGATTCTACTTGTTTGCAGAGTACATCAATATGTTTATCTCCTCTGCCATTATCTCCGTCTTGTTTTTTGGTGGATTTAATTACCCGGGCATGAATTGGGTGAATGAAACATGGGGAATTAATGCAGTCGCCTTTTTAGGGGTAGTCGCCCTTTTTATAAAAATCTTCTTCTTTATTTTCTTTTACATGTGGGTGCGCTGGACCGTTCCTCGCTTCCGCTACGACCAATTAATGAATTTAGGTTGGAAGGTGTTGATTCCGCTTTCTATTTTAAACATTGTTATAACTGGTGGGGTGATACTACTTTTGAAATAAAGTAGCGAGTATAAATAATTGAAAGAGAGAGGGGATAGTATTTTGAGAATTATATTTTTGTGACTGTTTGGAAATGGCAACAGATATTAAGAGCATATCATTATCGGGAAGAAAGAAAGAAGTTTCTGTGAAGGAAATGACCTTCATGGAAAAGATATACTTGCCGGAGATTGCAAAAGGCATGGGTATCACTCTTCGCCACTTTTTTAAGAAGAAAGTAACCATTAATTATCCCGAAGAGAAGAGAGAGTTTTCTCCCGTTTACAGAGGTCGGCATATTTTGATGCGCGATGAAAATGGAGCAGAGCGCTGTGTGGCTTGCGGTTTGTGCGCAGTGGCTTGTCCCGCTGAGGCTATTACCATGGTGGCAGCTGAAAGAAAACCCGGAGAAGAAGGCTTGTACCGCGAAGAAAAATATGCCTCAGTATACGAAATCAATATGTTGCGCTGTATTTTCTGTGGCTTGTGCGAAGAAGCCTGCCCGAAAGATGCTATCTACCTTACAGAGGACTTGATAAAGCCTGATTTTACCCGCGAAGGGTTTATTTATGGCAAGGATAAATTAGTAATGCCTTTAGAAGACAAAATCGAAAAAATTAAGTAACCGGAGTGACCCTTTACATTTTCTACTTTCTATCCTTTGTAGCTATTTTTTGTGGACTGATGACGGTCTTCTCCCGCAACCCTATCCATTCAGTCTTATACCTTATCGGATGTTTTTTTGCTATAGCCGGTCACTACCTTTTATTAGAAGCTGAGTTCCTCGCAGTGGTGCATATCATTGTTTATGCCGGAGCCATCATGGTGTTGTTCCTATTTACACTGATGATGATGAATCTAAATGAACAAATCGAGAAGCACAAACCGGCTTTAGCGCGTATGGCAGCAGTCATCGCCAGTGGCTTGCTGATGCTGGTACTCATCGCGATATTGAAAAAGGCGGATACCTTGACGGTGGCCACTAATCAAAATGATGCTATCGGAACCATCAAGAACCTCGGCAAGATATTATTAGATGAATATTTCTTCCCGTTTGAATTTGCCTCCGTGCTGTTTTTAACTGCAATGGTAGGAGCCGTATTATTAGCCAAGAAAGATAAATCGAAGGTCGCCTCATGAATTCGCTACTCAACATATTCTCAGTAGTGCCCATCCAATATTATGTGTTTGTGAGTGTGGCATTGTTCTGTATTGGTGTGTTGGGAGTGCTGATGCGCAGAAATGCGATTATCATTTTTATGAGCATTGAGTTGATGCTGAATTCGGTGAATTTGTTGTTGGTAGCATTTTCTAGCTTTCACAATGATGCCAGTGGACAAGTGTTTGTGTTTTTTATTATGGCAGTAGCTGCTGCTGAAGTAGCCGTGGGCTTGGCCATCTTAGTCACCATTTACCGAAATATTCATTCGATTAGTATTGATGAGTTGAAAAATTTAAAGTGGTAAGCTAAAAGGAAAGAAAAGTGACGAACCTCTATATTATTATTCTGGCTCCTTTAATTGGTTTTCTGCTAAATGCTTTGGCGGGAAAGCAGTTACCAAAGAATGCTTCCGGCATTATTGGATCAGTGACAGTATTTATCTCCTTCATACTCTCCTGTGTTCTCTTTTACGGTTTTGTAAGTGGCACTCAACAAAAAATGGATGCCGATGTATTTGACTGGGTATCTTTTGGCAGTGCCGCTACCGGTGAGGCAGGCATAAAGATCGGTTTTGGTCTGCTGCTCGATCAGCTTTCGGTGATGTGGCTCATGGTAATTACCGGTGTGGGCTTCTTGATTCATATTTATTCTATTGGTTACATGCACGGGGATGAAAAGGAACATGTCTTCTTTTCTTACATGAACCTATTTGTGTTCTTCATGCTTCTGTTAGTGCTGGGTAATAATTTGCTGGTTACCTATATAGGTTGGGAAGGAGTAGGACTTTGCTCCTACTTGCTCATCGGCTTTTGGTTTAAAAATCAAAGTTTCAATAATGCCGGCAAGAAGGCTTTTATCGTAAACCGCATTGGTGACCTCGGCTTTTTGTTGGGCATGTTCCTGTTATTGTTCCATTTTAAATCACTGCATTTTGGAACCCTTCAGGCAGCCATTGCTGCTGCTCCCGTAAATCATGCACTGATGATTGCCATTACCGTTCTGCTTTTTGTGGGCGCAATGGGAAAAAGTGCGCAGATTCCTTTATACACTTGGCTGCCCGATGCAATGGCCGGCCCAACTCCTGTTTCTGCTTTAATACATGCAGCTACGATGGTTACCGCAGGGGTATATATGATTGCAAGATCTAACTTCATGTATGTGCTCGCCCCGGAAACCATGCAATTTGTAGCCATTATTGGAGTGGTCACTTCCTTGTTTGCCGCTATCATTGGTGTGATGCAGAACGACATTAAAAAAGTACTCGCTTACTCTACCGTTTCTCAGTTGGGACTTATGTTTATGGCGCTGGGGGTAGGCGCTTTCAGTTCAGGCGTATTTCACGTAGTAACTCATGCTTTCTTTAAAGCCTGCTTGTTCTTAGGAGCCGGTTCGGTGATCCACGGCTTGCATGGGGAGCAAGATATTCGCAAAATGGGGGGGCTTAAAAAATGGATGCCTATCACCTATTGGACTTTCCTTATCTCCTCGCTGGCCATCTCGGGCATCTTTCCACTTTCAGGCTTCTTCTCGAAAGATGAAATGTTGGCAGCAGCTTTTGAACATCATAAAATAATATGGGCTATCGGCTCCTTCGCATCTTTCCTAACTGCCTTTTATATGTTCCGTTTAGTGTTCCTCACTTTTAACGGTGAATTCCGTGGAACAGAAGAGCAGAAGAAACATATCCACGAGTCTTCTTCTACCATTACTATTCCTTTAATAGTGCTTTCACTCTTAGCTGCCGTTGGCGGTTTCATGGGCTTACCCGAATTCTTAGGTTTTCATCATTGGTTGAAAGGATTTTTAGCCCCTGTATTCACAGCGGTTCCGGTGGCCGAAGCTGGCGGAGGCTTATCGCATGGCGCAGAATTAGGATTAATGGCATTTGCGCTATCGTTGGGATTAATCGCCATTGCTATTGCCTACCTGCTTTATATCAGCAAAAAGAATCTTCCTTTAGCAGAAGGGGAAGAAAGCGGCTTAGGCAAATTGGTGTACCGCAAATTCTATGTAGATGAGATTTATGATCTGCTGGTGGTAAAACCAATCATGTTCTTATCAGGCCTATTGCATGATTTTGTAGATCGCGTGGTGGTGGACGGAGTGGTGAGTTGGGTGGGGCGAATTGCGCTGATGACAGGGGCGCAGGTGCGCAAATTGCAAAGCGGATATATCGGCTTTTACCTGCTGGTGATGGCCATGAGCATTGTAGTGATATTTTTTTACGCATTCATTTTAAAATAGACAACGGAGAAGATGTTGTTACTGATAGTATTATTTTTCCCCTTAGTAGCTGCGCTGATTACTTATCTGCTGGGGAATCGCTATGCCGGTAAGGCAGCACTCCTATTCTCGGTGCTGGAGTTAGTCGCATCACTGGTGCTGATACCCGCCTATCGAAATGCCGATGCGCTGAATATCTCTTATCTCACCGAATGGATACAAAATCCGCATATCCTATTTCAAGTATCGGTGGATGGTCTCAGCTTGCTAATGGTATTGTTGACTACTGCACTGATTCCTGTAATTATTCTCTCCTCCCTTTCAAAAGAGCCGGAGAATCAACGCAGTTTTTATGCACTGATTCTGTTGATGCAGTTTGCACTCGTTGGTGTGTTTACCGCTACAGACGCATTCTTGTATTACATATTCTGGGAGCTTGCTTTAATCCCCATCTACTTTATAGCGCTTTTATGGGGTGAGGGAAAAGACAAAGAGTTTCGCAACCGCGCCATTTTCAAGTTCTTCATCTACACCATGGCCGGCTCTTTATTTATGCTACTCGGATTTATCTACCTGTATCAATATGCCGGTGGGTTTGGGTCCAGCGAACTGTATGGGCTGCATCTTTCCGACAAAGAACAAACCTTTTTGTTCTGGGCTTTCTTTGTATCCTTCGCAGTGAAGATTCCGGTTTTCCCTTTTCACACCTGGCAGCCCGATGCTTACAAAGAAGCACCTGCTGTGGGCACTATGTTGCTGGCCGGTATTATGCTCAAGATGGGATTGTACAGCTTGTTGCGTTGGCTATTGCCCGTATTGCCGCATGGGGTGATGCTTTGGACTCCGGTAGTGATGGTGTTGGGCGTTATCGGAGTAATATACGGTTCGGTCATTGCTATACGTCAGTCCGATTTAAAGAAACTGTTTGCTTATTCTTCCTTAGCGCACGTGGGCTTGATTACAGCCGGTATTTTTTCAATGACGCGAGCAGGATTTCAAGGCTCAGTGGTGCAGATGGTGGCACACGGTGTGAATGTGGTAGGGCTTTTCTTTGCGGCTGAAATTATTTACAGAAGAACCGGCACTTTAGATATTTCTAAGTTGGGCGGTATCCGGAATGTGGCACCAAAGTTTGCCGCAGTTTTCATGATTATAATGTTAGCCAGTGTGGCGCTCCCTATCACCAATGGTTTTATCGGAGAGTTTCTATTGCTGTTTGGAGTGTATGAATACAATACCATTCTCGGAGCCATTGCCGGTATCACCGTAATTCTTGCCGCAGTTTATTTGTTTAGGATGTATCAGAATGTAATGTTAGGGGAAACGAATGAACTCACTGCTAAGTTTACAGACTTAACCCCCACTGAATTTGCGGCATTTGTACCCGTGGTAGCTGCCATCTTTATTTTTGGTATTTACCCTAAGCCGATCATGGAATTGGCACAACCCGCTTTGGATATAATTATGAATTACGCACTGAAATAATGAAGACGCTTATATATACATCGGCACTGGGTGTGCTGTGCATGTTGGCCGAAATGCTGAACCTGCGGAAATTCATTATTCCGGTGGCAGTCATAGGATTGCTGAGCATTTTTGGCCTTAACCTGACCGATTGGAATGTGAATCATGGATTCTATCACAACATGGTGATGATAGATAACTTCAGTGTGGGCTTCTCTGCCTTAGTCATTCTGCTCGCTATTTTCTTGATCTTACTCAGCGGTGATTTCTATCGGCAGGAAAGTGAAAAGATTTCCGATTACCTCACCGTTATCATTTTTACGGTGGCCGGGGCGCTTGCCTTGATTTCTTTCGGCAACATGGCCATGTTCTTCATCGGCTTAGAGGTAATGTCTATCTCGCTTTATATATTGGCCGGCAGTCGCAAAAGAGATGTGCGCAGCAACGAAGCAGGGATGAAGTATTTTCTGATGGGAAGTTTTGCTTCGGGGGTCTTGCTGTTTGGTATCGCACTCATTTATGGTGAAACCGCTTCTTTCGATCTTCAGCAAATTACCAATTACGCCAACTCCACTCCTCCTTCCGTCATGTTTTATGTAGGAGCAGGTCTTATTTTAGTGGGGCTGTTGTTTAAAGTATCTGCGGTGCCGTTTCATTTTTGGGCACCCGATGTGTACGATGGTTCGCCTACTTTGATTATGGCCTTGATGGCTACTATTGCCAAAATAGCGGCTATTGCAGCCTTCTACCGTCTATTCAGTGGTAGCTTGCTGCTGGCTATTCCGCAATATGCTTGGGTGCTTTCTGCCATCACTGCTTTAACCATCACCGTAGGTAATTTTACCGCCTTACATCAGGATTCCTTCAAACGTTTGTTGGCCTATTCGGGTATTTCTCATGCGGGTTACCTGCTGTTAGGCTTGGTAGGTATTTATGGGAAAACAGACAATGCCATTTTCTATTATTCGCTGGCTTACGGAGTTGCTTCCATTGCTGCTTTTGCGATTGTTATTTTGGTGAGAAAGAATGTTGGTTCCGATAAAATTGAAGCGTATAACGGACTCGGAAAGCGCAAACCACTTTTGGCAGCTGCGCTTACAGTGGCAGTTCTCTCGTTGGCAGGTATTCCGCCTTTTGCCGGCTTCTTTGGTAAGTACTACATCTTCAGCGAAGCCATTAAAAACGGACATATCTGGTTAACTGTCGTTGCCGTGATCAACTCCATTGTGGGAATCTATTACTACTTCAAAGTGATCCTCGCCATGTTCACCAAAGATTCAGAAGAAATTCCTTTCCGGGTAAGCCCCGCTTACACCTTTGTAATAACTGCTTGCGTGCTGATGACCCTGCTCATTGGAGTGTTCCCATCTCTATTCGCCAATCTGTTTTAGAGAGGGGAAATAAGGTTTATTAATTTACACTATTGGAGGAGGTAAGGTTGCGAATGGAATCGGTCGCGAATCAAATGACCCACTTACTCCTTCCCTAACTCCTCTTTCAGTTCCAACAAAAAACTTTTGACCTTTTTCAATTTCTCTACCAGCTTTAGTTTTTTTTCTTCGCCTTCCAAGTTGTCTTTTAATCGAAGTTTGGCGCCTTCTAAGGTGTAGCCCTTTTCTTTCACGAGGTGGTGAATCAGTTTAATCTTTTCAATATCGGCTTTGGTAAACAAGCGATCGCCTTTTGCATTTTTCTTGGGCTTCAGCATGTCAAACTCCTTTTCCCAATAGCGCAGTAAAGAAGCATTTACCTGCATCAGTTCGGCTACTTCACCAATGGAGTAGTAGAGTTTTTCTATTTCCTTTTCCTTGTAGGCCATATTACTTCAGCGAGCGAAATTAACTTCAATTTCTGTAGATGGATGGATGAAAGTAATATTTTAAAAGTACGCATCCGGTAAACCCTATATTGCCTCCCTACAATTCACTGGATCACATTTGCGGTATAAAAAAATTATCATCCGTCTCTCTATCCTCGGCATCTCTAAACTATTTAAAAACTCAACGATTAGACACTCAGTACAAGAGAACCTTTTGCACTTTCAGAAACTGCTGCAATTACCATCCTTTTACGCTCTTCAAAATTTAAGCTCCCCCTTGCAACGCTCTACTCGCTGAGGCTGTCAGAAGTAGAGAGTTTTTTTTAAGTTCACCCCTCATTAAAAATCACATCCTTGAAACAACTTCTGATTCTCACCGGTGCTGTACTTTTCAGCCTATCGTCATTTGCTGCCGACAATTGGACCACCTACTACAACAACAACTTGATTTCTATACAATATAAAAAGGCCGATTGCCATGATGAGCACAACGGCATTCATCAGCAAAAGCTATGGCTTCGTTTTAGCAATGAAAGTGACAGTAGCATAGCCCTTACTTTTAGTAAAAAACTGACTTATACCAACCGGCCCGCCACCACTACAGATGTTACTTATAAAGTGCTTCTGGCTCCCCACGAAACCAAAGAAGGCGACTGCAACACGAAGGACAATTCGCTATATATCTTTTCAAAGCAACTAAATATTCAAGGCTCCGAATTGAAGTCTTTTGATTTGAAAAACATTGAAGTAAAGATTATTGAATAATTGAAGCATGAAACAGTTTATCCCTATCTTTTTTTTAGTCGCACTTTCTTTCCGCTCCTCCTCACAAGGCTGCACCTTAGATGCCAGTGTTCCTTTCGATACCATTGTATGCGGACAAAGCACTTTGCTTTCTGCCTACGGGCAGGGGCAGGGCATAGCTGTGCTTTCCGAAAACTTTAATAATGGCACTTTTGGTCCGGGCTGGAGTGCCTCGCCACAAGCGATGTGGAATAACCCATGTAGTCCGGGTGGCGTAGATGGCACTACTCATATTTGGTTGGGAAACTCATCGCCCGTGCCGCGTATATTAACCACGGCCTCTTTCGACCTGAGCAGTTGTGCTGTTGCCGGAGTTACAATATGTTTCGATATGAAATTTGCCAAGCAAGGCGATGCCTCTCCCTGCGAAGGCCCCGATGAACCCAACGAAGGAGTGTATGTGCAATATTCTACAAATGGCGGTGGAACTTGGACCTCTATTCACTATTTTGATCCCAACGGAGGAAACGATCCACAGCTCGTGAACTGGAACAACTGGTGCTTCCCGGTGCCGCAAGCCGCCTTAACCACCACTACACAGTTTCGTTGGTTTCAGGATAATGACTCGGGTGCTGACTATGACCACTGGGGGATTGATAATGTAGTAATTTACTGCAACGACCCTTCCTACAACATTGTGTGGCAACATGATAATTACAGCTTAGGCCCCTCCGGTGGAACCGATCCGAATGCTGTAGCACCTCACCAAACTACTACCTACACGGTGGTGATGTCGAACGGCACTTACAGTTGTGTGGACTCTATCACCTTAGTAGTGCGCAATCCCACTTTAGTAGTAGATGCCGGAAATGATACCACCATCTGCCCCGGAAGTTGTGCGCAGTTAAACGCTACTGCCAAGGTGATTGAAAGCCCGGCTAAAACGCCTTCTTATTTCAACAATGAAGTCACTCCTATTACCACCGGCTTGGGGCAGGTGTCTAACATCAACATCAACGTAACGGGGTTGAACATGACGAATGTGCTGCCCAATTCCATTACGCAAGTGTGCATCAACAATGTTTTCTTTTTCGGCTTTGGAGGTTTCCCTCCGGTACAGATTGACATCAGCGATTTGATTCTAACACTCACTTGTCCCAGCGGCCAAACCATCACCTTGGTCCCCGCTAATGTAACTACCGGAGGAAGCAACCCGCTTTCCGGGGGGTATAATAATACTTGCTTTGTACCCGGTGGAGCGAATATTGCCACCGGCACTGCCCCTTACTCGGGTAGCTGGGCACCTAACCAGCCCTTTAATAACCTATCAGGATGCACCGCAAACGGACTGTGGACGCTAAATGTAACCATGAACACCGCTCTTGGTTTCGGCTCCGGCACCTTTAGTGGATGGAGCATCACCTTTAATGATCCCGAAATTTCTTACACCGGGAATTTTGTTTGGAGCCCTACCACTAACATGACGAGCGCTTCTACTTTAACTCCTACCGTATGCCCACCGGCCAACGCTACATATAATATTACCGTGCAAGATACAGCCGGTTGTGTATCGGCTTCAGATGCCGTGAATGTGAACGTGCAGCCTTGTTGCAATTTTTCTTTCGCTCCGGTGATTACGCAGCCCACTTGCGCGCTGAGCAACGGCTCGGTAGTGATGAATATTCAAAACGGTTCGGGCAACTACACCTATGTGTGGAGCAATGGCTCTGCTACCAACACTGCCGGCAATCTGGGCGCGGGAGTGATTAGCGTCACCGTCACTGATCTTGGGCAAGGCTGCTCAAAAGATACTAGCTTTACCTTGAATTCGGCATCTACCTTAAATCTTAGTTTCAGCAACCAAGTGAATCCAACTTGTGCCGGAGGCGATGGAGCCATCACCGTGACGCTATCGGGTGGCACGGCTCCTTATCAACTCACGATTGATACCGGAGGAACTCCTCAAACCGCTACTTTGCCTTTTGCCATCTCGCAAACGCTTACCAACCTATCCGCTATGACGGTGAATGTATCTGTGACCGATGGGCAGGGATGTCAGGCTTCTAACGCTGCCACCTTAATAGCTCCGACTAATTGCTGCACCTTCAGCCTTAGTCCGGTAGTTACTTCACCTACTTGTGGGCAAAGCAACGGCTCGGTGGTGATGAATATTCTGAACGGCTCGGGTAACTATACCTATGCGTGGAGCAATGGATCTTCGGTAGATAGCGCGAGTAGTTTAGGGGCTGGAGTGATTAGCGTCACCGTCACTGATCTTGGTCAAAACTGCTCGAAGGACACCAGCTTTACTCTCAATTCCAATTCTACACTAAATCTTAGTTTCAGCAATCAAGTGAATCCGACTTGTGCCGGAGGCGATGGAGCCATCACCGTGACGCTATCGGGTGGCACGGCTCCTTATCAACTCACGATTGATACCGGAGGAACTCCTCAAACCGCTACTTTGCCTTTTGCCATCTCGCAAACGCTTACCAACCTATCCGCTATGACGGTGAATGTATCTGTGACCGATGGGCAGGGATGTCAGGCTTCTAACGCTGCCACCTTAATAGCTCCGACTAATTGCTGCACCTTCACCACTTCGGCAGTGATCACTTCACCAAATTGCGGGCTATCGGATGGGGATATTACATTGACCAGTGCCAATGGTTCAGGTAATTATTCTTACGCTTGGGCGAATGGCTTAGGAACCGCCAACAGCGTAAACAGTATTGGAGCGGGTAACTATAGTGTAACCATCACCGACAATGCTTATGCCAACTGCTTTATTGATACTTCTTTCAGCCTTAGCAATCCAAATGCTCCGGTCATAAATGGAGTGTCGGTAACGGATGAAACTTGCCCCGGAACAGGCGATGGTTCTGTTGCTATCAATGCGAGTGGAGGCACCGGCACCCTTACTTACTTGTGGAGCGATGGGCAAGCAGCAGACACTGCCTTTAATCTGACTGCCGGAACATTTTCATTTACCGTAACCGATGCCAGCAGTTGCCAAGCCACCGGTTCGGCTACCGTTCACTCGGGAGTTTGCTGTACCCTGAAAACAAGTGCTACCGCTTCCTCCCCTGCTTGCGGACAAACCACCGGCACCATCACCGTTAATATTACGACTGCCGGCATTCCGCCTTACACTTATTCCATAGACGGAACCACCTATCAGCAGAGCAATGTATTCAGCAATGTGACCGCAGGAAACTACACGGTAATCACGCAAGATTCTATTCATTGCCATGATACAGTTTCAGTTAGCATAGCACCCGGAGGCGCTAACTTAACTTTAACGATGACAGCTACCGATGTGACTTGCAACGGTGGGAATGACGGCACCGCTACCGCACTTTCTACCAACGGAAATGCTCCTTTTGCCTATAGTTGGAGCAATGGACAAAGCAACGATGCCATCACTAACTTAGCGCCCGGCAGTTATACGGTTACCGCTACCGACCAATCGGGTTGTTCGGGAACGGGAACTGCTTCCGTCACCGAGCCGGCTCCTTTATCCTTTGCACTTGGAAATGATGTAACGGCTTGCGAAGGCACTCCCATCGTGGTAAGTGCCGGCAATGCTTTTGTAGGTTATACATGGAGCACCGGTGAGAGTAATGCTTCTATCAGTGTGATTGCTTCGGGAGTGTACTCCGTAACGGTGAGCGATGCAAATGGCTGCACAGCCAGTGATAATATTGACATCACCATTATCCCAACCCCTACTGTTGATTTAGGGCCTGATAAATTAGTATATACCGGAACGCATGTTGGGCTGTTTGCCAACATCAGCGGCAGCACCACCGGAGGAACCTTCAACTGGCAGCCCGATACGTTGTTGAGTTGCGTTCACTGTGAGAACACCGTTGCTATTGCCGCAGATACTATTACCTACAATTTGGTTTATACCGATGCGAATGGATGTAGTTCTTCTGATGACATTACCCTGTATGTGCTACCGGTCGAAAATGTATTTTTCCCCAATGCCTTCTCTCCAAATGGTGACGGAAACAATGATGTATTTACAGTATTCGGCACGGGGATTAAGTTGGTTGATCTGAGAATCTTTAATCGCTGGGGCGAAAAAATATTTGAGTCCACTAATTTCTTGCAAGGATGGGATGGCACTTACAAAGCAAAGATGCAGCCACCTGGGGTTTACGTGTATTACGCCAAAGTAATCATGATGAACGATGAGGAGAAAAAATTCACCGGCAGCTTAACCTTAATACGTTAGCATTTATCGGGGATTAGTTAGTAGGAGATTGGTTCACCGCGGATGAGGCTATCGGTACTGGTGAGGTTGCCTGTGTTCGGCAGGGAGCCCCTTTCTCCCAATAGTCATCTGTGGATGCCAGTTTCTCAAGTGTCAATACGCAATCCTGCGCGCTCAATGGCTTCTCCTCTCCTTCTCAACATGCACGGAGTTCCTTCTATGGTAAACAGACATCCCTCCGAGGGGGACAGGGTTTCTATAACTTATGACAAATCATTTGTTGAATAAAGAAAAGGCCGGGATGGACAGAATTCCCAACAGCATTATTGCCTTTAAAAGATAACTAAGTACACGGAAGTCTTTTGATTCTTTTGCCCGCAGCAGCAGCCCGAAAGTGATTACCACCGGAATTTGCACCGCAAACAGTAAGTAATAGAACTGTTTCATTGCATTAGCAGTAAGGAACAATTGCTGAAAATAGGCTACTCCTGCTATCAGGAAGAACAAGACCAGCGCTGCGGTAATTTTACCGGCCGTCATGCCAAAGTGAACCGGCAGGGTTTGAATATTATAGGCTTCATCACCTTCTATATCTTCTAAATCTTTTATCAATTCTCGGCTTAGACTGGTGAGAAAGGCGAAGCCTGCATAAAAGCGCAGCTGCCACAGAAGAATATCCATCACATAATCGGTGTTCACCACGTGAATACGCTTTAGAAAGTTTAGACTGTTTGCCTCAAACATCATCAGCAATACAAAGATGAAAGCCGCGAGGCCTGCTACCACCATATTCCCGATTAGTGGTATCTTTTTTAGATAGGCGGAATAGAGATAAAGCAGCAATACGCAGATGATATAGACATAACCAATTTTAAAATTTCCAATTTGCCATCCTTCATAAAACCCTAAACAGATTCCGGCAATAGCAAACAGGCCATGCAGATACATGGCAGTATTTAATGTAAATGCACCGGAAGGTAGCGGGCGATTGGGCTTGTATTCGCGATCCAATTCAAAGTCGAAATAATCGTTGATAATGTTTCCGGAGGCAGCTATCAACACCACCGAAAACACAAAGAGTATAAAATCTTGCGTGATAAACGGAACGATGGGGGTAAATAGCTTGGTGTGATGAGCCGGAACGATAATAAGGTAATAGAACAGCGATAAGCAAAGCGCTATCATCAAAAGGTTCGCTATCCGAATCAGTCGAAAGAATGCAATCATTGGTTGCGAAGGTGGAAATTAGAAGATGAAAACAAAAGGGTTATTTCTTATTGGCATGCACAATGCTTTCAGTGAGCATCTGATAAATTTTTTGAAGGCGCGGTTCTCGTGCCAACAGCCGAAGGTGATGTTCTACCGTCAACCGATCCCCTCTTACTGCGGGGCCGGTTTGCAATTCACTTGGAGAGTAATGATGCAGGCTGTCCACCGCTTTAAAAATCAACGGCTTCACAATCTCAAAAGGCAAGTCATGCTCTGCCAAAAGATGCTCTGATAAGGAGTAGATGTGGTTGGTAAAATTATTAGCAAACACAGCTGCTACATGGATCCATTGCCGTTGCTGCTCGTCCACGCGGTGAATTCGTTTAGAGATGGAGGCCGCCAATTCTTCTAGCACTGCCAGCGTTTTCTCATCATTCCCTTCTATGAGCATAGGCACCTCCGTAAAATCAACTTTTGAGAGCTTAGTCATAGTTTGCAGCGGATAGAATATCCCGAAATTGGAAGAGGAGAAACTGAGCAACTCCTTCTTTTTAGTGCCGGAAGTATGCGCCACAATTTTGTCATTCACTTTCAGTTGAGAGGCCACATCGGCAATAGAGTCATCCTTCACGGCAATGAGGTACACATCAGCGTCCTCCAGCTTTTTGGTATTGGAAGTAAAGGAGGCACCAACAGTATGGGCCAACTCCTCTCCAGCTTCGTTGCTCCGGTTGTATATCTGCACAATATGGTGCCCGGCTTTGCGCAAACCCAAGGCCAATTGAGTGGCTACATTACCTGCACCAAGTAGGGTAATCTTCATACAGTAAATTTAGAATTAGAAGTTGAAAAAGCTAATTACATATTGTTTTCGCGATGCCTGCGCCACATACTGATGAAGGCTCCGAGGAAAGTGATAAGTCCGCCCAGCCATACCAAGTTGATATATGGGAAGATGATAGCTTTCAGAATAATGAAATCAGCCGCTCTCTCTTTTTCATGAATTTCAAGAGTTACCTTTTTTGATTGCGGGTCTATGCGTCTCACATCAAAGGTAAGTCCCAACTTTGGCAGCGCAGAGGCAATGGAACTGATGCTATTATTATCAGTCATGTCAATCACAAATATCGGGGTGGTTCTGAATGAGTCGCCCTCCAATGTTTGGGCATCCAATTCGATTCCTACCACTAATTTCCCTTCCTTCTCGAAGTCAGAAGGGAGAACAGGATTGGGATTAAGGGTTCTGAAAATGACATAAGAATTACGGGTATAAACGGTATCGCCCACCGAAATTTCAGCCACCGTCATGCTGTCCTTTAAATTCTCATTATCAGGGATAGAAGACACGTGCGTAAACACATCTTTCGTGAGATAGTGCTTGGTATCGGGGTTGGCAATCAAACCCATCTTGGGATTAATCTGCGCGTTGGGGCGAAGCGTAAATACTTCGGCTGTATCACCATTTTTATCTTTCCGTACATAGTTTACCAAAAAATAGAAGTTAGGTTTTTCCTCTTCACTGCCGGTGTAAGTCACGAAATAGTCGCCCATTTTCAAGGTAGAATCTTTCAACAGCAGAATATTATCCATCTTCTCGTTGGCCTTAAATTCTGCTCCGAAATCAATTCCGGAATGATTGATAGAGATGACTTCCTTTTGCCCCTGAGAAATAACAACCCCTACCAGAAAAACGCCAAAGCCAAAGTGAGCTATGCTTCCACCCGATAGCTTGAACTTCCCTTTTATTACAAAGAAGAAATAGGCAAGATTTCCAAAAACAGCAAACAAGGCGGCCGTTAGAAAAAGAAAATGAGAAGAAAGGAAGGGGAATTTGATAAACAACTTGGCGGATAGCTTACTTAAATCAATGACGTGTTGCTCTGTCATGGCAATATTCATGGACAGTGAAATAGCAATCGCTAACACTACTGAAAGAAGGAAGGAGTATGCCGCCCACTTAGCTGTTGCAGGTATTTTCCCAATTTTATAAGAGAGGAATTGAACTGCGGCAGTAAATATTCCGGCAAGGATTCCCAACCATATTTGAATAGAATTATAATGTTGTATCACATCCTCCGGTGGTGCCAGATTAAGGCCGAATATTTTATTCCAGACCGGGATAGAAGTGGTAAAAGTCATTTGCAATCCAGACAGCAATAACACCAAGGTGCCTATGAACATCCAAAACTCGCGGCTCCATATATCTTCCTCCTTCTCAACAGAAGGAATCTGTTTCTTAATGATTCTGATCAGCAATAAAGTGAAGCCGACCGTAGCAAAGAAGGCCAAATAAATGAGCAACTGCCCCGTCATTCCCAAATCAGTAAAGGCATGCACAGAGGTTTCGCCCAATATGCCGCTGCGGGTTAAAAAGGTGGAATACAATACAAAGCTGAAGGACGCAATGAGGAATATATAGGTACTGATAAGCGAGTGCTTGGCGTACTTGTAAATTAGAAGGTTGTGCAGCCCGGCAACTATCATTAGCCAAGGCACCAAACTCATATTCTCTACGGGATCCCAAGCCCAGAAGCCACCAAAGCTCAAAGACTCATAAGCCCAAGCACCACCCATCAAAATGCCGGTGCCCAATGCCCCTACCGAAAAGAGGGTCCAAGGCAAGGCGGGCTTTACCCAACCCGTCCAGTCTTTGCGCAGCAAGCTGGCTATCGCGAAGGCAAAAGGAATGGTTACCGAAGCAAAACCCAGAAACAATACCGGTGGGTGTATAGTCATCCAATAGTTTTGCAACAGTGGATTTAAGCCATTTCCGTCTTTAATTAATTCTAAATAATTAGCGCGTTGAAACACCGGGGCGCTGGCCATTTCATCGCGCAACAGCACAAAGGGGTTACTGCCTATCTTATGCCCAAACACATAAATGCCCACCACCATCGAAGCCAGAAACACTTGAGTAAGAGCTACAATCCCCATCACCGGGTTTTCGTATTTCTTGAGGGTGAAAATGCCTACGACACCTAACACGGAAAGCCAGAACATCCAGAGCAGGAAACTACCCTCTTGCCCTTCCCAGAAGCTGGAAATAATATACTTGAGCGGCAATTCGGTGGAGGAGTGCCGCCAAGCGTAATGATACTCGAACATGTGGTTCAAAATCATAATGAACAACAACACAAACACTCCTAATACAGCCAAGCTCTGCCCCACATAGCTGTAGCGCCCCATTTTGTTCCAAGATGATTTGTTGGAATCTTTTTGCGAAAACTCAGCCGCGAAGTAGGCTACGAAAGATAGTAAAGCTGCAAAGAAGCTGAATACTATGAAGAAGTGACCAAGATGTCCAAGCCAAAGTCTTTCGCCCTGAAAAATCCCGGAACCGAATCGCTCGGCAAAAAAGTTTAGAAGCATTTATGTAGAGTCCTCAGAATTAAATGTTGGTTTTAACGGTCACATTGCTGCCGTCTTCCTTCAACGTTATCTCATCATTCACATATTTTGAAGGGCATTTCATGGAGATTTCGGAGCAACGAAAAACCTCTCCATCCATCTTTCCCTTCACTACTACTTGTTCACTGCGTTCAAAATCTTGTGGCTTCCCGCCTTTGTAAACCACTTTTTGTTCATTGCCTTCCTTGTCTATCATGGTAAACGAGAAATAATTCGGATCCTTTTGGGGATCATACTGCATTTCTTTATCTTTTACCAAATAACCGACCACGTTCACTGAATTTCCATTGGCTTTGGCCTGAATAAAATTAGCGTAAGTGGTATAGTCGCTGGTCATGGCTACAATAGAGCCTACTGCAACTGCCAGTGCGACTAATAATATGATGTGTAGCTTCTTCATGTTTCAATTGCGGGGCAAATGTAAGCCAAAACAACCAAACCGTATCCGCCAATCTGATAAAAATCATAAAAGCGCAGTACATATAAGGTTGGCACATGAAAGAGAGGGGAAAGGGCAAGCGTTTTAAATAAAAGAGACAACGATTATACCCTCCTTGCAACGGAAATAAAAAAGGGTTTCAGGAAAACCTTGAAACCCTTATTTGTGTTCTGTGGGAGTTACAGGATTCGAACCTGTGACCCTCTGCTTGTAAGGCAGAATTTTACACTATTATTTTTCTATTTCTTTATTGCCGATTTGCCTATGAAAAAGTAATTTACAGAGGCAATTATACTATTCTTTTACTTTTTGATGTTAGTAGTTTATTTATTGTTTCTGTATGCAAATGGTATGCAACTGATTTATATTTGCATACAAACGTATAGACAATGGAAAAACAATACTTCATTTCTCTGTGGTTAGATACCCGAAGAAAAAAGGCAAACGGCATGTATCCTGTGAGGTTACGGGTATTCACTCCGTCACCAAGAAAACAGAAACTTTACCCCACCACCTTTGATTTTAAAGAAGCCGACTTTAAAGCCATTTGGGAAACCGTTAAACCTCGTAACGAACACAAAGAAGTTAGAAAGCAATTACAGGCGGTGGTGGATTTGGCAGAAAGTGTTGCCGAAAAGTTAGAGCCGTTCAGCTTCACCGATTTTGAAAAAAGACTTTTTACCAGCAAGGGCGATGCCGCAAATGTTTTTTGGCACTACCAACAAATAATTAGTGAACTGAAACGAAATAACCAGTTGGGAACTGCCAGCAACTACGAATTGAGTTTAAAATCTTTGAAAGGATATATTGAACACACTAAAGGCAATGCTCCCGAAAAGCTACTCTTTAAAGAGGTAACAAAGAAATGGTTGAATGACTTTGAACGGTATATGCTAAATGAAAAACAGCGAAGCCACACCACCGTTTCAATGTATGTTCGCGCCCTCCGAACTGTATTTAATCGGGCTATCAAAGAAAATGATATTGAAAAGAGTATTTACCCCTTTGGCAAAGATGCTTACCAAGTGCCAGCAGTAAAGCGGGTAAAAAAGGTTTTGAACCGCCAACAGTTAAAGAAATTATTTGAAGCCAAACCACGAACCCCCGAACAAGAAAGGGCAAAAGACTTTTGGTTTTTCTCTTATTCCTGTAATGGAATGAACATAAAGGATATTGCCCTGCTTCGTTATGAGAACTTACAGGGAAATACACTCAAATTTTTTAGAGCCAAAACCATGAACACGAATAAGGAAAACTTAAAGGAGGTGGTAGTGTATTTAACCGAGTTTGCTCAAAAGATTATTGAACAATACGGCAACCAAAGCAACAGCCCGAAGCAGTATATTTTTCCTATACTGAATGATGCTAAAGACGAAGCCGACAGACGGGTAAAAATTCAAAACTTCACCCGCTTCATAAACCAAAACTTAAAGAAGTTAGCAGTTGCCGAAGGTATTACAGGCGATATTTCTACCTATTGGGCAAGACACTCTTTTGCGACTAATGCAATAAGATGGGGCGGGGCAAGTATGGAGTTTGTAAGCGAAGCACTAAGCCACAGCAACCTAAAAACAACTAAGGGCTACTTTGAAGGATTTGAGGACGACACCAAGAAAGATTTGATGGAAGCACTAATGAGTTTTTAAAAAGCAAAAAAGTATAGACAAATGAAAACTACCGATACAATATTCAGTTTGAAAATTTCCCTTATGGACGAAATGAGAAAAAGTGCAAACTATTTGCAGTTAGCGGATTACATAAAGCAGAATGGGTGCTTTAAAATAAATGGGCTAAATGTTTACAATGCTGAATTGGCACTGATTTTTATGAGCAAAAAACTACCCGCATACAACAAGGCAACAAAAAAAGATACGGCAATAAACGGAGGTAAGTATATTGAAAGTTACAGGCAAGGGTATATTGAAGGGGGCAATAGATTTAAAGAAGATTTCGTAAAGCACTTTAGCTATGGGAATAATGCGGAGTTGTATGTAAGGGATATACATTGGAATTTTTTTCATAATGAATGTGGCGCACAACAGCACGAAGGTTGGCAGTTTGTCAAAAGTAATTACCCACTATTGATTACCCACAAAGCGATTAGAGAATTTGGGTATTATTCAGGTATTGTTAGCGAAGTGGAAGTGTTAGTAAAACAATACCCCAACCTGTTTAAAGCATTTGACAAATGCGAACACAAAGAAATAGATGCGAAACAGGAACACAAAGAAGGAAAAGAGCCAACACACTTACAGCTTGCACTTGCTTATTTCTACATAATTTTAGCAGAATATAAACCAACCTTTACCTATTGGGAGGGAGGTGCGGAAGCAGCATATAAAAAAGTAATTGCCGACCATAAGCCCAAAGCTGGAAAAACAGCATGGAAAGCATTTCAACAGACTTTTGCCGATGTTCAAAAGACAAAAGTTGAAGGAAGAAAGAAACTTTGCGATGGCGGTGCTAAAAACTTTACAGTAGTGTGCGAATTATTAAAGCAATACCCCGAAGCACTTACCAGTGCAAAAAAAGAATTGCAGTAAAAAAGTAACCTTTTTAGTAACGGTTACGTGAAGGTTACTACCCGTTTGTTTATGCCTTTTTGCACAGTCGCTTTTAAAACAGCGATAGTGCAATATGCAACAGCAAATTACTTTTGAAACACTACCAGCAGCAGTAGCAGAATTGCTGCATAAGGTAAGCAGTATTGAAAGGCAACTTTCAATTACTACTACCAACCCCGAGCAACCAACAGACCGTTGGCTTTCTATTGATGAACTTTGCGAATACCTGCCGGGCAAGCCAGCCAAAGCCACTATTTACGGCAAGGTGCATTTGCGCGAAATACCGCACAAGAAATTTGGCAAGCGGTTAGCATTTCTTAAAAGCGAAATTGATAGTTGGCTAAATTCAAAGGGGCGCAAAACTGCTTCGGAAATTGAAGCGGAGGCAACTAACTATTTGGGCAAAAGAAAAGGAGGTGCAGCATGTTAGAGCCACGCAACACCTCCGAAATGTATAGACCCGACAAAGATACACTTCTTGCCATTACTCCGCAATTTGATGACAGTAGTTTTTTGGAGGAAATGAAAAGCCATGTTGCTAACCTAAGTGAAAGCAAAGGTTTTTTTGTTGTTAGAACTGCTAACCGTTGTATTGAAGATGCCACAAGGCGAAGCATACCGCAACAGCTATACAAAGAGTTTTGGCACGAAAGCGAAGTGTGTATATTATTTGCTGACACCAATTTGGGCAAGTCAATCTTAGCCGTATGTATAGCCGTTCAAATTAGCCAAAGCGGAATTGTAGTATTGTATTTTGATTTTGAGTTAAGCGATAAGCAATTTGAAGCCCGCTATTCAGAGAATTATCAGAACCATTACAAATTCAGCGATAATTTTTACCGCGCTGAAATAAACCCTAACTGTGAGTTGCCCGATGGGGTAAACTTCGAAGACTACCTAAGCACTTGTTTAGAACGCGCACTAATTGAAACGGGAGCAAGTGTTTTGATTATTGACAACCTTACCTACCTGAAAACCGAAACAGAAAAAGCCAAAGATGCCTTGCCACTAATGAAGCATTTAAAGGCACTGAAAAATAAATACAACCTTTCAATTTTAGCATTAGCCCACACTCCGAAACGCGACCTTTCAAAACCAATTACACGAAATGATTTAGCAGGGAGCAAGGCACTGATAAATTTTTGTGACAGCGCATTTGCAATAGGAGAAAGCAGTCAAGACAAACACCTCCGCTACTTAAAGCAGATAAAGGCACGGGCTACTGAAATAGTTTACGATTCCGATAATGTTTGCTTGTATCAAATAACGAAGCCGTGCAACTTCTTACAGTTTGATTTTATAGGATACGGCAATGAACGCGAACACCTGAGGCAACAGACGGAGCAAGACCAGCAAAGCACTATTGACAAAACAATAGAATTAAAAAAGCAAGGTCGAAGTCTTCGTGAGATTGGTAAGGAGTTGGGAATTTCTCACATGAAAGTAAGTAGGATACTAAAGGAAATGTAACAACTGTAACAACTGTAACACCTGTTACAAGCGTTACACCTGTTACACAAAACGGAATAAAAATGAGCGAACACAGATACATTTTAGAACCATACAAGGGAATGAACACCCGCTATACTTGCCCCGATTGTGGTAAGCGAAATGAGTTTAGCCGCTACATAAACACCGATACAGGCGAACATATACACCCTTCCGTTGGTAAGTGTAACCGCGAAACGAAATGCGGCTACCATAAAAAGCCGAAACAGTATTTTGAACAACAGGGAGTTTCATTTGAAAGCGTTTCCCGTTTCCATACGCTTAGGGAAAGGAAACAGGAAACAAAGGTGCAACCGTCCTTAATACCCTTTGAGATATTACAAAAGAGCCGAACCGATTATGGGAATAACTACTTCGTGCAATTTCTTGCCACGCTGTTTGATGCCGCAACTTTGAGCGAAGCTATTAGCCGCTACCACATAGGAACTTCTAACTACTGGAACGGGGCAACGGTATTTTGGCAAATAGATATTCAGGGCAAGGTTAGGACGGGCAAAATAATGCTTTATAGCCCCTATACGGGCAAAAGAGTAAAAGAGCCAAGGGATTTAATACAATGGGTGCATAAAGCCTTAAAACAGCCCGAATACAATTTGGCGCAATGTTTCTTTGGCGAACACCTTTTGAGAAAATATCCGCAAAAAACAGTTGCCATAGTTGAAAGTGAAAAAACGGCAATAATCGCCAGTGTGCATTTCCCAAACTTCATTTGGTTGGCTGCGGGGAATAAGGACGGGTTAAACCCTACCAAGTGCCAAGTGTTGCAAGGGCGCAACGTGGTATTGTTTCCCGACTTAAAAGCATTTGATAAATGGAGCGCAAAGGCAAAGGAGTTTTCAACTATTGCCAACTTCACCACCTCCGATTTTTTGGAAACCAAAGCAACGGAAGCCGAAAGGCAACAAGGCTTCGACCTTGCCGACTACCTAATAAATTTTGATTGTAGGAAATTCAACAGCCCGCCACCTACACCACCGCAAGAAACTGAATGTGCGGAGGCAACGCCACCACCAAGCCAAAAGCGGTTTGAGTTGTGGAATGTAGAAGAAATTGAAAGCTATTTTAAAGCCACAGCGATACGGCAACGGCAAGTTATTCTTGATAAATGCGGCACTATTACAGACTTGAATTTATTTATTGAAAGCCACCTTGCCACAGTAAAGACCAACAATGGCAACCCTACTTATTTACCCTATTTAGAACGCTTGCAACAGGTTAAAAACCTATTTGGCAACCCTATTCAGTAACCAATTAAATACACATAAAATGAAAAAAGAAGTATTAAAAACAGATGCCACAGGTATTGAGCGCGACCTGCAAAAATTAGAAACCAGTGCAGCAAAATTTCAACCGTTACTGGATGCCATGATTAAAAATGATTATGCACCCGACACAAAAGAGTTTCAGGAAATAATAAGAGGGCGCAACCTGAAACGCGATAACCCTTTAGATGACTTTTTGAGAGAACGGACAGTAAAGAAACACCCGTCTATTGATAGCCTACCTATCACAGCTTTTATGAAAAAGACAATGATAGAACTACCTAAAGAGTGTAAGCATATCGCTGAACTTTACAACGGACTGCCCGCCCAAACTTCGGTTTTGTCGGACGTGTATAAGTTGGAAATAGTGAAAGGGAAACTATGTGTTACCGAAGATGCTAAACAAGCAATAATTGACCGCCACACCGTTTACGCGAATGAACGCCAGTATAACGCTTACCAAAAAACACAGGACGTATTGAACGCCCTAATAAGTTTAGAGCAGAACTTCGGAATAAACATTTTCACTCAAAATTTAATTCAGCGTGCCACAGTAGGCAATTTACAGGGCGCAACCCTCCGCGCTGAAGCAGTGAACTTCGTTGTATCGCAATTTGACAGACACCAATAAAAATGGCTGCAATATGGAACGGACAGCGAAGGGAACATTCGTTAAAGGGCATAAGGGTTTAAAGCCGAAAGGGGCGAAGCACAAAACCAACGAAGCACTAAGGGCAAGAATAAACACATTCCTAAGCGATAATTGGGAACGTATTGTGCAAGACTTTGAAGCACTTGAACCCAAAGAAAGGCTAATCTTCTTTGAACGTATTATGCAATACGGTTTGCCGAAACTGCAAAGTGTTGAATACTCCGCTATACTGGAACAGCAAATAGAAAATTTGAGCGATGAAGATTTAACGCGGCTACTGGAAGCGGTAACAGAAAAACTTGAAAGCCATGAATGAGAATGTAGAAACAAGGCAAGAGAAAATAAAGCGGCTAAAGGATATACTTAACGGGAGGCATGAAAAGAAAGTTGTTTTCTGTATGGAAGCAATAGACGGGCAACTGTATTCAGACAGCCAACTAATAACAGTTACCTACCGAATGACTTTTGCGGGCGAACATGACTTTAAGCAATGGAAGCAGAGCAACGGAATAGACGGTATTGCACACATACCCCACACCCGAACCAATACTATTGTGGTGGACTTGAAAACGGAGTATGTGCCAGTGAAGGGGGCGAAGCCGTGCAAAAATGCTATCACATTTGCCGACAATGATTTTAAGCCGAACAAGGCATTTGTTGAACGGGAGGCTATACTTGAAAAGCTATGTATTGAATATGCTAAACACCCGCCCAAAGGTTTTGAGATAATAAGGAAACCGTATTTAGACTGGTGGAATAACCGCTAACGATTTGTATTTATTTCTGTCAGGGGGGCGTATGCAGCAATGCAACGCCTTTTTTTTATGTGAAAAGTGGAAATACCCCCTGCTTGTATGCAAATTGTATGCAAATGATAAAGGGGCAACTTTCGTCACCCCTCTATTTTCATTCGTGGGAGTTACAGGATTCGAACCTGTGACCCTCTGCTTGTAAGGCAGATGCTCTGAACCAGCTGAGCTAAACTCCCTTTTTGCATTAGCGGAGCGCAAATCTATAAGAGTTCAACTATTTTGCAAACAACCTCTCTATTTTTTTGGCCGCAATTTTATCTTTCGCACTTAGCCAGCCCAAATCCCCCTCTGTATTTCATCTCAAAACAGCTCTATTTCCCCTCCAAAAAATAATTCATTTTATCTCCGAGAAACTGTAACCTTTTGGGGTGGCTTTCGTAAACTTATTTAT
>JADFDM010000013.1 GCA_018262795.1 Sphingobacteriales bacterium
TTCTGTATCGCTACAATGACTTTCGCTATGGAGTCTTCCTTGGCCTTTCGTTCTGCCAATTCTCTCGCCTTTCTTGCAATTTCGTTTTTGACCTTTGCAATAGAGTCCACTACAAACTGTTTGCGCACCTCGGCTATTACTCTGCTGACAGAATCTTGATAGGCTTTCTTTAAAGCCTGCTCTCTCTGTTGTTTCTCAACTTCTGCTTTTACGTGAGCAATGGAATCAGTTAGTTTCTTTGCTCGAATGGCTTCAAACACCTTCTCCACGGAGTCTTTGTATGCCTTTTTCACTACCAGTTCTCGTTGGCGTTTTTCCGTTTCTGCTCTTATTCGTATAATGGAGTCTTCGGCAGCCTTCTTCTGAAGCGTTGCCATCACTCTTGCAATTGAATCTTCACGCCCCTTTTTTTCTGCTAATTGTTGCGCTTCTCTTTCTTGTTTAATCTTTGCTATGGAATCTACAAGATCTAATTGATGTACTTTTTCGTTGATCTTCACGATGGAATCATCTAACGACTTTTGAGCGGCCAACTTACTTTCAATGTCATGAACATGTGCTTCGGCTGCTGCTCTTAGTTTCTCGAGATCTTCCTGCCGGTTATTGGCTCCTTCATTCACCGGCTCATCTCGAATGATCACTACTTCAAGGTCGTCCTCCTCTTTCCTGTTCTTCTTCTTAGTTGGAGAAGGCCCTATACTGGTAACCACCGAAGTGTTGTTGTCGCTGCGCTTTTGTTTTCGCTTGATGGCTTCCAAGTCTTTGTTGGCCTTTTCTAATTCAGCTTCCAGTTCTTGGGTTTGGCTTTGCTTTTCCTTCTGTTTTTCCTCTTGTATAAATGGCTGGTGATTGTCCGCTACGATTGCCCCCACTTGTATGACCGGCTTGGTAGAGTCGCTGGCTACCGGATGATAACCCTCTCTGGGGTTGAGATATTTAGAGTTAGGTGGCAAAGCAATATCGAGCCGATAGTCAAGTGGCCGATTAAAACCGATGGTGGAGACATAAAATGCCGTGTCTTCGTATTTGTTGATAATGCCGGGAGATCGAGCATCAATACTTACGCGGTAATTTGTTTCGTATTCCATTCGGACGTTATAGTACCCGTCAATGCCGGTGGTGACCCTTTCCTCTTTGCGGGTCATCACATTTTTCACCACAATGGTGGCTCCTTTAATGGGGAAATCCTCTTCCTTGCTTTTAATTACCCCCAGTAATCTCATCCCGTCCTTTCGCAGCGTAGCGGTTACTTTATTAGGTGTGGCTATTCCTTCCTTATCGGTAGTTATGGTGAAAGCGGTATCCACATAGCCAGGGAAACTTATTCGAAAGCGATATTTATGATTCTTTGCTGTAGGGAATCGGTAAGAGCCGTCAAAATAACTTTTAACGGTATCAATCATTTTTCCGTCTTCTGAAATTTCAATCTTGGCGAGGTACACCGGGGAGACTGTAGTGTCTTGCTTCATCACGTATCCCGTAAACTTTTGCGCGGATATTCCCGAGCAAACAAATGCCAAAACTCCTAAAAGTGCATACTTAAATTTCACTCAGTTAAATTATTAAAAGACTCTGATTTGCGAAGTCTTAGTTCAGATGCAATTTAGGTTTCAAATACATAGCTGTATAGGAAGTTTTTACACCGATAATGCCTTCGGGTATTCCTTGATAGACAAGATGCCCACCTTCTTCACCTCCTTCAGGGCCTAAATCAATCAACCAGTCAGCGCATTTTATCACATCCATATTATGCTCAATCACTATCACCGTATGCCCCGCTTCGATCAACTGATTAAAGGCGGAAACGAGTTTACTGATGTCGTGAAAGTGAAGCCCTGTGGTAGGCTCATCAAAAATGAAGAGGAGGGGATGAGTGGCCGTGCCACGGGTGAGAAAGGAGGCTAATTTTACTCGCTGCGCTTCGCCACCGCTGAGTGTTGAACTGGACTGCCCCAATTTCACGTACCCCAAGCCAACACTTTGAAGCGGACTTAGCTTTTGAATAATGTCGCGATTTTCTTTAAAGAATTCCATCGCTTCATCCACACTCAACTCCAGAATTTCGTAAATATTTTTGTCCTTGTATTGCACTTCGAGTATTTCCTCTTTGAATTTTTTACCGTTGCAGGCTTCGCATTTCAGATGCACATCTGCCAAAAACTGCATTTCAACCACTACTTCTCCTTCTCCTTTGCAAGTTTCACATCGGCCTCCCTCTACGTTAAAAGAAAAATCTTTCGGCAAGTATCCGCGCAATTTTGAGAGTTGTTGTTTGGCAAATAATTCGCGGATGCCGTCATAGGCTTTAACATAAGTAACCGGATTAGAACGAGAGCTTCGCCCCAACGGATCCTGGTCAATCATTTCTACGGCAGTAATCCTTTCTAAATCTCCGGACAGACCGCGATAGGTTCCGGGCTTTTCGCCTACTCCATCAAACAGGCGCATTAAAGCGGGATACAGTATCTTTTTAATGAGCGTTGTTTTCCCCGAGCCACTGACTCCGCTTACTACGGTGAGAGCGTTCAGCGGAAATCGAACATCTATATTTTTCAAATTGTGTTGAGTAGCTCCTTTTAATTCTATCCAGTTAGAGACTTTTCTTCTTTGTGTGCTGTAGGATATTTCTAACTCTCCTCGCAAATATTTTCCGGTAAGTGTTTTCGCTTTCAAAAGATCTTTTGAAGAGCCATTAAACATCACTTCTCCACCAAAAACTCCGGCTTCGGGACCCATGTCAACTACATGGTCGCTGGCTTTCATGATATCCTCATCGTGTTCTACTACCACTACTGTGTTTCCTAATTGCTGCAAATTTTTCAGTACATGGATAAGCCGTTCCGTGTCTCGCTGATGGAGGCCAATGCTCGGTTCATCCAAAATGTATAAAGAAGAAGTGAGGTTACTTCCAATAGAACGAGTCAAGTTGATGCGCTGAGTTTCTCCTCCTGAAAGTGTATTTGACAAGCGGTTGAGTGTAAGATAACCCAACCCCACATCTATCATTATTTTTAAGCGGTTACGCACTTCTGTCAAAATTCTTTCCGCCACTTTACTGTCGGCTCCTTTCAGTTTCAAGTCTTCAAAAAAGACAGTCAAGTCCTTGATGGGAACCATCAGTAGGTCAGCAATATTTTTTTCGCCTATTAATACATATTGGGCATCCTTTCTGATTCGCGAACCCTTACAATCAGGGCAAGTCGTTCTTCCGCGATAACGGCTCAGCATCACCCGATACTGAATTTTATAGCTTTTCTCTTCCAAATATTTAAAGAAAGAGTCTAATCCTTTAAAGTAGTCATTGCCGGTCCACAGTAACTTTTTTTCTTGCGGGGTTAAATCTTTATAGGCGCGGTGAATTGGGAAGTCAAACATAATTCCCTTTTTAATGAGTGGATACACCCACTCACTCATTTTCTCCCCGTGCCAGGGAGCGATGGCTCCCTCATAAACAGATAGCTCTTTGTCGGGAAAAATCAGGTCTTCATCAATACCCATTACCGTGCCGAAACCTTCGCAAGTATTGCAAGCTCCATACGGATTATTAAAGTTGAAGAAGTTGGGCGAAGGCTCTTCAAACAAAATTCCATCGGCTTCAAATTGATTGCTAAAAACCTTTTCGCGACCATTGCCGAACTCGATTATACATTCGTGATGCCCTTCACTAAACGCTGTTTGCACACTATCTGCAGCGCGGGAATGCAGATCCTCATCTCCGGCTTTTACCACTAAGCGATCTACTAAAACTCTGATAGAGGTATGCTTTAACTTTGCCGTTCCTTTCTCTTCCAGCAACTCCTCTACTTTGGCCACTTCGCCATCCAACTTAATTCGGGTAAATCCCTTTTGCAATAAAAGCTTCAGATCATCACTAAAACTCTTTTTCACCGTTTCATCAAAGTAGATAAATATTTTTTCTCCCTCCTCCCGGCTGAAAATAAAGTCCACCACATCGCGTACTTCGTGTTTAGTCACCGGCTCTCCGCTTATCGGGGAATAGGTCTTCCCAACCCTTGCGAACAAAAGCCGCAGATAATCGTATATCTCGGTAAGTGAGCCAACCGTGGAGCGGGTAGTGCGAGTAGAAACCTTTTGCTCAATGGCAATGGCCGGGCAAAGTCCTTTGATGTAATCCACATCGGGCTTGTCCATTCGAGTAAGAAACTGGCGGGCATAAGAGGAAAGTGATTCTACATACCTTCTTTGTCCTTCGGCATATAAAGTGTCAATGGTGAGAGAAGATTTTCCCGAACCGGAAACACCGGTAATCACGATAAAATTGTTCTTGGGTAATTCCACATCCACATTTTTCAAATTATGGACGCGGGCCCCTTTGATAAAAATTTTTGGAGGGGTTGAGATTTTTTTATTTTGATTATTCAATTTAATTTTTTTAACTTCGGTTTCATAATAAAACAACCACTCTATAGAACAGACCCTCTACATTTAAAATTCAAAGACCACAAAAATAGGTATTAGAGGGTATTTCTACTTCAAATTTTTATTATCGCTTAGAGCCTTACTCTATCAGTCTGTCGCAGCAAGTTTCTGAAAGGAAACGAAGCAGAGGTTTAATTTGCTTTTCTGAAAAGGATAGCGGTGACAAACTGATAACCATTTACCAAACCAAAGTTTAAAAGCTATCGAAGACAGTGTTTACGTTTATTATTTTCTAACCTTAAAACGTAAAATTATGCGCACTCAAATTTTGAGCGATCAGGAGCTGGTAAACCAGTACCTCGCAGGTAGCGAGATAGCCCTTGAAAAACTTATTCACCGTCATAAGGACAAAATTTATACATCTATTTACTGTACAGTGAAAGATCAGTATCTCGCTGAAGACCTGTTTCAGGAAACGTTCATTAAAGCCATTGATACACTTCGGGCAGGCAAATACAATGAGGAAGGAAAATTTGCTCCGTGGGTCATGCGCATTGCCTATAACCTGTGCATTGACCATTTCCGCAAATTGAAGCGGACTCCCGGAGTAGTTACCAGTGCCGGAGATGATATTTTCAAGTACATGAAATTTGACGATACTCCATTAGAAGAATATCAGGCAGTGGAGAAATTTGAAACTAAGTTGAAGGATTTAATTGAAAAATTACCTGACGACCAGAAAGAGGTGGTTATTCTTCGTCACTTTTTCAATTTCAGTTTCAGAGAAGTGGCCGAGTACACCAACTCTCCGCTCAACACTTGTCTGGGCAGAATGAGGTACGCCTTGATTAACCTTCGCAAAATGATGGAAGAACAGAAGATAGCCTTGCGCTAAGCATTTAGTTTTTTTTGTTGTTTTAAGAAATCCGCAGTCAACAGACTGCGGATTTTTCGTTTTCAATTTTTGCCAATTTTCTTTCTATTTTACACAATAAGCCGGGAAGGATGCGTTTTATAGGGGCATCAAAAAAATAGAATCATGTTACAATTTTCTACACAAAACCTTTTGACTCTTCACGCTTACGGAGAGACCTCCGAATCTCAAAAACAAACGTTAGTCGGAGAGATCGCAGCTAACCCTGAACTTCACCAAAACTTAATGGAGCTAATCAAAGCCAAACGACAATTAAACGCGAAGATGATGAGCCCGAGCGAAACCTCCATTCGTATTATTATGAATCACAGCTACCGAACCGAGCACCTACAGGAAATCTGATTTTCTTCTCCCAACTCTTTTCCAAAGGACAGTCTGTTTGTGGATTGTCCTTTTTGATTTTTAGTTCTCTATATGTGCTTTCACTTTTTACTGCGCATATCCATTGCGTTGCCACCTATTTTCTTTGCCACCATTAATCAAAAGCAAACTCAAAACTATAGCCCAAAAAATAATCGGCTAAAATACTTAGTTCTTTCGGCAAATATTTTTAGGTTTGATTTAATAACCACTGTTAAAAACAAAAACATGAACAAAGCAAGTGACGACAAAAAGGAAAAACTTAAGGCGCTCCAAATAACGCTGGACAAGATAGATAAGACCTACGGCAAAGGCACTATTATGAAATTGGGTGATTCCAAAGTATTGGGAGTGGAGTCTATTTCGACCGGCTCATTGGGTCTGGATATTGCCTTGGGAATTGGCGGCTTGCCCAAAGGGCGTGTCGTAGAAATCTATGGACCGGAGTCATCCGGGAAAACCACGCTGGCAATTCAAGCCATTGCCAACTGTCAAAAGGCGGGGGGAATAGCCGCCTTTATTGATGCAGAACACGCCTTTGATAAAACCTATGCCGAAAAATTAGGAGTAGATGTAAACAACCTGCTTATATCGCAGCCCGATGATGGAGAGCAGGCTTTAGATATTACCGAACACCTGATTCGCTCGGGGGCTGTGGATATTTGTGTGATTGACTCGGTGGCAGCCTTAGTTCCGCGCAGTGAGTTGGAAGGTGAAATGGGCGAATCGAAAATGGGCTTACATGCCCGCTTGATGAGTCAGGCACTTCGCAAGCTGACCGGCACCATCAGCAAAACCGGGTGCTGCTGTATTTTCATTAATCAGTTGCGCGAAAAAATAGGGGTGATGTTTGGCAATCCGGAAACTACCACCGGGGGCAATGCGCTAAAATTCTATGCTTCCGTTCGCTTGGATATTCGCAGAATAGGACAAATAAAGGATGGAGATATGATTACCGGCAATCGCACCCGCGTAAAAGTGGTGAAGAACAAGATGGCTCCCCCGTTTAAAACAACTGAGTTTGACATAATGTATGGTGCCGGGGTTTCAAAAACAGGAGAGATCATTGACATGGGAGCTGATCAGGGCGTTTTGCAAAAAAGCGGTTCATGGTATAGCTATGAAGGTACAAAATTGGGGCAGGGCCGCGACAGTGTGAAACAAATGCTGGATGACAATCCTGGTTTAGCTGCCGAAATCGAAGCCAAGATAAAAGCAAAAGTGATGCAGGGGATTGAAGTAGTGAAAGCAGAGCCTGCCGAATAAATTGGGTAGTGTTTTTCTATACAAATCCGTTCTCCGGGACGGATTTTTTTATTTTGTGTAACCAAACAATTTAAACATGAAAACATATTTCTACTCCTTTTTGATTCTGTTTAGCCTATCGGCCTTTGCCGGAACAGAATACACCATGCCCATTAATTTTGAAAATACAGCTCGCGACTTTGTGGTGCATTTGCCTACCGGCTACACCCCCGGCATGCACTTGCCGGTTGTGTTTAATATGCATGGTTATGGCTCTAATGCACCACAGCAACTTTTTTACAGCCGAATGGATCTGACAGCCGATGCCAACAATTTTATCTGTGTGTTTCCCGATGGCTTAAACAGTTCATGGAATTCGGGCTTCGCTCCACCGTATAACTCCTATCCGGATGATGTGGGTTTTGTTTCTAAAATTATTGATACGCTCTATCAGTTGTATGGTATTGATCTGACGCGGGTGTATGCCTGTGGCATGAGTAACGGAGGTTTCCAAAGTTATCGGATGGCTTGCGATTTGGAAAATCGCATTGCTGCTATTGCTTCTGTTACCGGAACGCTGAGCGATTTGACCGCACAAAATTGTGCTCTTTCCCGTCACATTCCTATTCTTGAAATTCACGGCACGGCTGATCCTTTGGTTGATTATAACGGCTCTACCGGTTACTATGCTGTGGAGCAAACCATTAATTTTTGGCTGAATAAAAATCAGTGCAGCACGGTCAGCGATACGGTGTGGGTGCCCAATACCAATACCACCGATAGCTCTACCGTGCAGGAAATACGCTACCGCAGTTGTGGCAACGGCACCGAAGTGTGGTTATATAAGGTAATAGGAGGCGGGCATAGTTGGCCGGGGGCTACTATTGATTACGTTTATGGCCCTACGAATCGCGACATTAATGCTTCGCAAGAAATTTGGGATTTCTTCAACCGGTTTACTTTAAATGGAGCTGTAGGCATTCCCTCGGAGGAATCTCAGCAAGCCGCTATAAAACTATTTCCAAATCCATCGAATGGGAATTGCGAATTGCAAATTGCAGATGGTGGAGGGGATAACCCCGTAGAAGTTTCGGTGCTGAACACAAGCGGTCAGATCGTGTTACAGCAAAAAATTACCGCTCCCTTTTTTTCCATTCATACTTCCCAATTAGCATCAGGAATTTATTTTTTGAAAGCCGAAGGAAAGAGCTTTGCACAAACGCTGCGGTTTATTAAACAATAGCAGTGGTTGTTGATTTGAATATTTTGATGTAAGCTATTATCCCAGATTTGCAGTGGGTCGTTTAACCCCAAAGTGCAAACTTTTTTCGGGACGATACAAAATAAAGAAGCCTAACCGAGTCCTTGTATTGTCTGGCAAACAAGCACAAATTAATTACTGCTTTACTAACCTTCGCACCACCATTGCTTTGCCGTTTATGCGTACCTCCACGAAGTAAAGCCCGGAACTGAGTGGTTGCAGTGGCAAAGTAATCGTGTGCAGTCCGGTGTTCAGGCTTTCGGCAGGGTAGGAATAAACTAATTGACCGATTGTTGTGCGCAGGTTTATCTCTAAGGTAAGCGGGCAACTTAACTCAAAGCGCAAGGTGCTTTCTTCTGAAGCCGGATTGGGTAGCAATGAAACTTTTTGCACCCAAGTGTTAAGTTCGTTCAAGCCCGTTACGCAACTGCCTGTGTAATAGCGGCTCACTCCAAACATATTGATCGCCTCGCAGGCATTGTTGTAAGTCACGCTATCGCAGCCGCAAACCGGAATGGGCGGTACAAAATCACAGCAAAAGGTTGGGTTGCTACAAGTAATCTGTGAAGAATCAATACAGGCATGAGTGATGGTAATAGTGTCACAAAAATGATCGTAGCAGAGTTGGTTCAGGCTGTCTAGACTGGTCAAAAACAGACAAACAGTATAGGTGCTGTCCTGCGCATAAAGGTGCATTGGGTGAGTGGTGGAGTCACTTTGCCCGTCACCGAAAAGCCACTGATAGCTGAGTATGGTCGGGGCGGAAGACTGATTGCTGAACCAAACAGAATCCATGTGTTTCTCAAAAGAGAACATGGCGAGGCACGAGCCTGTTCCCTGTTGGTTTGTATCCACCGCAGCCGTCAACACTTGGAAACAAGTAAAGTTTGCTCCCAAGCCCTGCATACAGAAAGAAGCGCAGGTGACAGGGGTGTAATTATACGAAACGGTATCGCCTAAATGCAGAACCGCACCGGTTGGCAAACTGCATGGCATCAGCAGGTTGCTTGTCTGTAAGTCTGTCACCAACAAACATTCCACTCCTTGCGTTACTACTCCAATATAAATGCAACTATCCGGAGGTGATTGCGAGCAAGCACCCGTATTCCAAGCCGTCACTCCCGAATGATAGGCTACGCAATCGTTTCCATAAGTTTTACCATCGCAGCCACACACCGGGTCATAGAGGGTGATGCAAAAACAAGTGTCGCAAATTTGAGCGCTATCAATACACGAAGTGGAAGAGGAATACTTCAGTTCCAGATGATCTACTTTAAACTCAGTGGGCGCAGCAATAATGCCACAACCTCCATTTACCTTTCCCCCGTGAATCGTTATTCTACAAGAATCAAAAACGGAAGTATTGTTTGAAATCGGAACCGATAAAAACTGATAGTTCGGCAAGTAGCCCGCCTGATGATATTCCCAATGGCCGTTGTCCACCACAGCGCTGCCGTTCAGCAATTCCACATCTATCGAAATGGTATCCTGATCTACAAAGCCGCTATCATTCACGCAAGGAGCAAAATTGTATCGAATCCATGCGGTGAGTGCTTGCGGATGAAAATGTATCGGGAAAGTAGTAGTGGCAAATGCTTTGAACACTCCGTTGGCATAAAAGTAAGCGGCATAATTTCCACTGTAACGGTTCGTATCCTGCCGAACTATGTAAGGCTCCCACGCAGGTAAAGTGAGCGGATGACTGTTGGTGTACCAGCCCTTTAAGGTCGGTTGAGAATCCCACTGCTCAAAGTCGCTGTTGGGAATCTGTGCCTGATTCATCAAACAAACAAAAAGAAGAAGGAGGAGAAGAAAAATATTTTTCATGGCTCAAGGGATTAATCAAACATAGTGCTATATCTAAAACGAGAAAAAACTTTCTAACGTTGCTTCGCCTCGAATTTTAGCAGGAAGAATATTTTTGCGTCTCCGACCCAAAGAGATAAAGCAGATAGAAATGGCCAAAGCCAAAATGTTCAAAATAAATTCGGTAGCTACATTCCCCAATGTGTTTCAGAATCCGCATTTTACCCAACCCTCACTGATAAACAGTGCCGGAGAGGAAATGGATTTGAAAGGTGTGTGGAACGAAAAGGTATTCGGCAATCGCCATCCACTCACTCTCGAATTGGCTTGCGGCAAGGGCGATTACACCGTGGCACTGGCGGCAAAATATCCCGAAAGAAATTTTATCGGAATAGATGTAAAAGGAGCGCGGCTGTTTACGGGAGCTAAAAAAGCATTAGAGGCGAATCAAAAGAATGTGGCTTTTGGACGGATGCGTATTGAGAACATTACGAATTTTTTCGCTCCCGGTGAAGTGGACGAAATTTGGATCACTTTCCCCGATCCCTTTCCGCGCAAAGGCGATGCGAAACGAAGGCTCACGGCTCCGAGTTTCCTGCAACGATACCGGCAGATTTGCACCCCCCAGGCAACCATTCATTTTAAAACCGATGATTTACCTTTATTTCACTACACCCGCGATATGGTGGTGGAGGCAGGGCTGCCGCTTCAATATTATAGGGAGGATATTTATGCTGCTCCACTCGAATTTGAGGAGCTTGGCATACAGACTTATTACGAGAAGTCACACCTCGCCAATGGCCGCAAAATCAATTATCTAAAGTTCAGCTTGCCATGAAACAAAGCCAGAAGGAACGGAGCCGAGAAGAAAGAACCTTCTCCTTTTTTGAGAACGTATGGGCAGTAACCCGTTTAATCCCGAAAGGACGGGTGACGAGTTATGGTGCCATCGCCAAATATCTGGGAGCCGCCAAATCGGCCCGCACGGTTGGCTATGCTTTGAACGCCTGCCATGGACATAAACCCAAAGTGCCTGCTCATCGGGTGTTGAACCGCAATGGAATGCTATCGGGCAAACATCATTTTGGAGCCTCTGATGTGATGCAAAAATTACTCGAAAAAGAAAGCATCCGGGTCGAAAAAGATACCGTAGTTGATTTTAAGAAATTATTTTGGGATCCGATGAAAGAGCTGGCCTAAAGCTGAAAGCTAAAGCAGTTGTGAGCAAAAAATTCTTGCGCTTACTTTCCTTTAAACTCAGGGTTTCTTTTTTCAATGAAGGCGGTTACTCCTTCTTTATAGTCGGCACTTCTGCCCGCCATTTCCTGCCCGTAATACTCCTGTTGCAACATCTCGCTGAGTGAAGAAGAGTAAGCTTTGTTTAGCATTTTCTTTGTGATGGCGTACGATTTGGTGGGGCCTACGGCATACCGCTGTGCCAGTTCACTGACCGCGCGGTCTAATTCATTTGCGGGCACTACTTTATAAATAATACCGAGCTGCCGCGCTTCCTCCGCGCTTACTTTTGAGGCTAATGTAATCAGTTCAAAGGCCTTGTTGTAGCCGACTAAATGCGGAAGAAAAAAAGAGGAGCCGGAGTCGGGCACTAATCCCACATTGGCAAATACTTCAATCAACGAGGCATTTTCGGCAGCAATAATGATATCGCAAGCCAATGCCAAAGAAGCACCGGCTCCGGCAGCGACTCCATTAAGCCGACATATCACCGGCTTAGGCATTTCCCGAATGGCCAAAATCATAGGGTTATATCTGCGAAGCACCGAATCACCGAGGCTTCTGTCGCCTACCTCTCCTTTTATATCTTTCAAATCCTGCCCGGAGCAAAAAGCTTTTCCCGTTCCGCTGATGACGACTGTTCTTACCATCTCATCTTTTGAAGCCTTTTTTAAAGCATCAATAAATTCAGCACTCAGTTCTTCATTAAAAGAGTTGAATACCTCCGGTCGGTTTAAGGTAATTCTACAAATACCTTCTTCGTTTGAAAACAGAATGGTGTGGTACATAGTTTGAAAAATTTAGAGAAAATGTGGGATGATCATAAAAGCAATAAGTTGTCCTGCGAAACCAATAGAATAGCCGATCAAGATTTGTCGTATAGTATGTGCACCTAATAGCAGTCGTGCAGTACCGATAAGTCCGGCCAGCACTATTAAGATAATTAAAGCCGGGCGCAAATCGTAAGTGGAAGAGTTTGCCAATGCTAACAGTAGCCCTATTAAGCCTCCGGCACCAATCGCATGTAAACTTATCTTGGTAAAAATATTGATGAAGAACCCTAAGAAAATAGCAATGCTGGCTCCCAGCAACATGTAGAATAAAAGAATGTTGGGAGGAATTTTCATTGTTACGCTTGGTTTAAACATCCAAGTGGCCCATAAATAAAAGGTGGCGGTAGCAATGTAGGGGATAATGCGGTCATTAGCATTTTCAAATTCTAAACTGTCTATCATTTCCAATCGCCTCATCATAAAAATCCAGATAGCGGGAAACATGAAAGTGAGTGCAAACACAATAAATACCCACACCACATGCACCTTTTCTCCCAGGTATCCAAACAAGTTGGGATTGGTAATAAGAACCAACAAGGTGCCGAAAGTAGGGAAGAGCAAAGGATGAAAAAGCAGGGAAATAGCTTTTGAAAGTTTTTTCATGGCGGCTGTTCAGGTTAGAGCTCTTTTCGAAGTCGGGCAACGGGAATGTTGAGCATTTCGCGGTACTTCGCTACCGTTCGTCTCGCAATATTATATCCTTTCTCATTTAAAATCTCAGTTAGCTTTTGGTCGCTGATGGGTTTACTCTTGTCTTCTACGGCTATCAGATCACTCAAAATTTTCTTTACCTCGCGAGTCGAAACTTCCTCGCCACTTTCGGTAGAAAGAGACTCGCTGAAAAAATATTTCAGTGAAATAGTTCCGAATTCCGTTTGCAAATATTTGCTGTTGGCCACACGAGAAACCGTGGAAATATCTAAACCGGTGCGGTCGGCAATGTCTTTCAAAATCATGGGTCGCAAACGAGTTTCATCTCCGGTAAGTAAATATTCCTTTTGGTAATCCATAATGGCTTGCATCGTCATCAGCATGGTTTGGTAACGGCTCTGAATGGCATCAATAAACCACTTGGCGGAATCTAACTTTTGCTTAATAAATAGAATGGCCTCTTTTTGTGCTTTGTTTTTCTCCTTTGTTTTCCGGTAGTCCGCAATCATTTCGCGGAAGTGGTTGCTCACTTTCAGTTCGGGGGCATTGGCCGAGTTGAGGGAAAGTTGAAGATCTCCGGAGTTATTAGTCAGAATAAAATCGGGAACTATCACGAATTGTTCTCCGCCTCCTCCCGAAAAAGCGCTACCGGGTTTGGGGTTTAGTTTCGTGATTTCATCTACTATGGCTTTAAGTATGTCGGAATCAACGCCTAACTGTCGCTCTAATTTATCGTAGTGCTTCTTGGCAAACACATCAAAGTACTTCTCAATTACTTTAATAGCCAAATCGGTCAGAGGGGTCGGTTCTTCTTTGCGCCTTAACTGTATCAGCAAACATTCTTCTAAAGAACGGGCGGCTACACCTGGAGGATCAAATTTTTGTACTTCGGCCAGAATTTCTTTCAGTTCTATTTCATTGGTGGACACGTTTTGCCGAAAAACCAAGTCATCTACCATTGCATCTAATTCTCTGCGCAAATAGCCATCATCATCCAAACTGCCGATAATGTGCATCGCAATTTGCTTTTGCCTATCGTTCAATCGCAGCAGCCCCACCTGCGACTCTAAATATTCGTGAAAAGTAGAGGTAGTGGCTACGGGGATCGTTTTCTTGTCATCATCCGGATCGTGATATTCACTCGGATCCTTTGTTTTATAATCGGCCACTCCTTCGTCATCTTCATTGTAGTATTCGCTTAGGTCAACATCATCCTCCGGATTTATTTCCTCATTTTCTGTCTCGGTATCGTGTTCGCTTTCTTCTATTTCGGGACTATCACTCAGCACAATTTCCTCCGCTTCATCTTCCGCATCATCGCCTACTCCTTCTTCTAAAGCAGGATTTGATTCCAGCTCTTCCTTTATGCGCTGCTCTAAATTGGCAGTTGGCACTTGCAACAGTTTCATCAGTTGAATCTGTTGGGGCGATAGTTTCTGTAATAATTTTTGTTGTAATCCTTGTTTTAGCATCCCTAAATCTCTTTTCTCCTTCAACGTGTCGCGAGTGGAGGAGTTTATCGTTTCCGACAAAAATTCAAAAAACTACCGACATCTATACCATTTCTCAAGAACAAACGCTTTCCTATATTCGCAGTCCTCTAAAATCAAGGTGATGGTTTATATCAAAGATTTATCGGAACACGAAGGAAAAGAAGTGCAACTCAAGGGCTGGAATGCACAAAAGCGCGATAGCAAAGGCTTGGTATTTATGACATTTCGCGATGGCACGGGCTATTGCCAAGCAGTGATATCACTGGACGTGGTAGGAGAAGAATCCTTTGAAGCCGCTAAACGCTTGCCGCAAGAAAGCTCGCTGGCTATCACCGGTAAAGTGTTGAAAGATGAAAGACAGATTGGAGGTTTTGAAATTCAGGTGCAGTCATTAAAGGTGATTGCCGAAGCAGAGGATTATCCGATAACACCTAAAGAACACGGAGTTGATTTTTTGATGGATAAGCGCCACTTGTGGCTTCGCTCCCGCAGGCAGTGGGCAATCATGCGAGTTCGCAACGAAATCATCTATTCTATTCACCGCTTTTTTCAAGAGCACGGTTTTGTGCAGATGGATGCTCCAATCTTTACAGGCAACGCTTGCGAAGGCACCACTACTTTGTTTGAAACCGACTACTACGGAGAGCCGGCTTATCTGTCGCAATCGGGCCAGTTATATGGCGAGGCAATGGCAATGGCACAGGGACTTATTTATACGTTCGGCCCCACTTTCCGTGCCGAAAAATCAAAGACGCGCAGACACCTTTCGGAATTTTGGATGATAGAACCCGAAATGGCCTTCTATGATTTAAAGATGGATATGGATTTGATGGAGCAATTTATTCAGTATGTAGTCGGCAGTGTATTGGTAAAGTGCAAGGATGAATTGAAAGTGTTGGAGCGCGATACTACTTATCTCGATAAAGTGTGCGAACCGTTTATTCGGATGAAATACGAAGATGCGGTGAGTGTGATTAAAGGAGAAAAAGAAGTGAACGGAAAAACTTCGTTGCAAATGTTGGCTGAAGAAGATGCTGCTTTGAAAGCACAGAAAGCACAATTAGAATCAGAGATCAAAGAGAGAGAAGATAAAATTGCAGGAGGCACTTTAAAGAAAGGAGAAATCAACTTTAACCAAAACAAGGTAGATAAATTAAAAAACGAAATCAAGGAATTAGACGAGAAGCTCGCCAATATTCCGCAATGGTTGAACAGCGCCCAAAACTTTAAACGAGGAGATGATTTTGGTGGAAGTGATGAAACTGTTCTTACCAAAATGTTTGGCCAGCCGGTGATGGTGTACAACTGGCCGCAAGAGGTGAAAGCCTTTTACATGAAAGAAGATGAAACCGATACAGGTTATGCGAAAGGGGTAGATTTATTAGCTCCCGAAGGCTATGGGGAAGTAGTGGGCGGAGGCGAGCGCGAAACCGATATAGAGCGACTGAAAAGAAAAATAGAGGAGCATCAACTCCCGATGAGTGCCTTTGAATGGTATTTGGATTTGCGCAAGTTTGGCAACGTACCTCATGCCGGCTTTGGCTTAGGGCTCGAAAGGTTAGTAGCGTGGATCTGCGGCCTGCAACACATCCGCGAAACCATCCCCTTCCCGAGAAGTTACGGAAGATTATTACCATAGGTCACTGCGTGAAATTAATAGAGTTGCTTTGCTGATGTTTGTCTTTGCAGGCCGCAGAAGGAATTAAGTGTTTCTTTGCATTTTCATTTTCAAATTCTCACATTCGCTCATTCTCTCATTAATTTATGGATTTTCTCAAACGCACTTTCCCTCTTTTATTCGGCATTTTTTTGCTGAGTGTGGTCGTGCGTCTACCGCAACTCAATCGTCCGCTTTCGCGCCATCACGAATTTTGCACTGCTATCTCCCTTCGCATTATGCAAATATGGTACGACAATGGAATAATGAAGTACCACTACAATCCGGTAATGACTTACAACCGCCCGGCAGATAAATTCATTAATAATTACGCCAACCAAACGGGTAAAATGATGGATACAGAGGGAAACTATTATTATGTTTCTCATCCGCCTTTTGCCTATTACGCGCCTTTTGCGCTTTTTAAACTGCTGCACGTGCGACCCGATGTGTTGCCCTTGCAGTTATTTAATCTGCTGTTGCATTTTATCAGCGCACTATTCGTGTATTTTACCGTTTGTCTGCTCAGCTTTAACCGTGCGCGCAGTTTGCCGTACCGATCGGCATTGGTGGCGTACGCCATCTATTTGTTTATGCCTGTTACGCTTTGGTTTCAGGGCAATGTTTATATGAGCGATATGGCAGTGCATACACTGTTCATTATTGGAGTTTACACAGCTCTAAAAATGATTATCCGGCAAAAATTCTATTCGTTTAAGTATTTCTTCCTCTACTCGCTGGTGCTTGCTCTTATGATTTATACTTCTTGGCTTGGCTTGTTCTTTGCCTTCAGCGTATTTATTTACTCGCTGCTTCATGTGCGCGGCAATCGCGGCTTTAAAGTGCTGTTGTGGTCCACCACCATTATTTCACTGGTCATGCTACGACTGATTATCTATCAATATTCGCAAATCAACGGCCCCATCGCTTATTTTGAAGAAATGTTCAGCCGCTATCTGGTGCGCGGTAGTTTAGCCGAAACAGATCATGGTCTGTTCCATTTTATGTTCGATTATCTGTGGTTGATTAAAACACTTCTCTATAACTACGTGGTCAGCTACGTTGTCATCTATGCCGCCTTGCTACTCTTTTTCTTTTTGGCCATGAGCCGCAAAAAAATGAAGATAGTTTTCAGCGAAAATGGGTATCGCTTTATATGGCTAAGTGTTACGCCCATTTTGCTGTTGCATGTGTTTTTACTGAATTATTCCGAGCACGACTTTACCGCTCTGTATGCTTCGCTTTTTTTCAGTGTGCTTCTCGGAATTTTATATGATAAGGTGAAGAAGAGTGGAACCGTTCCGCTCAAAAAAATGAGAATCGGATTATTGGCGATGCTACTCTTATTGGTGGTTCAATACGAGTTGACAAACCGCAATGTCAATATAGAACACGACCGGCAGATAGGCGCACAAGTAATTGCAAAGAACACCTCTGAGAATCAGGTGATATTTTGGAATAACAATGAAACCCTGAGTCCGCAAATGGTTTTTTATGCGCAGCGGAATATCCGGTTTGCTACTGACCCGAAAGATGCGCAAGACTTTTTGAAAAAAACACAGCGAACGGAAGGAGTTTATTTTTCAGAATCAGAAAAAGGAATCAGCAGCACGCAGATTTTTCTCGATACAGTAATGGCAACTGTTTTTATAGAAAAATGATCTGCGAAATATTTTTCAATTTCACCTCTACTTCGCAAAACAATTTATTCATTTATGTCGCTACACTCCATCCCCATTGTTGATCTTTCTGATTTTTTAGAAGGAGGAGAGAAGAAGCAAAAGTTTGTTTATGAGTTAGGAACTGCTTTTGAAGATATTGGTTTTGTATCCGTTCGAAATCACGGAGTGCCGCAAGAATTGATAGAGGCGTACTATGCGGCCATACAACAATTTTTTGCGCTTCCCATAGAAGTAAAGAAGAAATATGAAGTGCCGGGGCTGGCGGGGCAGCGGGGCTATACTTCCTTTGGCAAAGAAACAGCGAAGGGATATCAATCTCCCGATTTAAAAGAGTTTTGGCAAATGGGACAGATTGTTGAAGGGGAAGATTTGCCAAAGGAAAATTACCCCGATAACCTTGTTGTAGATGAAATTCCGGAGTTCAACCGATTGAGTGTAGCCCTTTTTGAAGCGTTTGAGGCTTCGGCACGCGAGTTGTTAAGAGCCATCGCTATTCGTTTGGGCATAGGTGAGTTTTATTTCGATCGCCACATTCACAACGGCAATTCCATTCTGAGAGCTATCCATTATCCCCCAATCACGAAAGAACCGCAAAGTGCCATCCGAGCCGAACAACACGAGGATATTAATCTGATTACGCTATTGGTAGGTGCTAGCGCTGAAGGCTTGCAATTACTCACGAGAAATAATGAATGGTTAGATATTACTGCACCCGATGGTTGCTTGGTGATAAATGTGGGCGATATGTTGCAACGCCTCACCAATAACAAGTTGAAGTCAACCACGCACCGGGTGGTCAATCCTCCGAGAGAGAAATGGCATACTTCGCGTTTTTCTATTCCTTTCTTTACCCATCCCCGAAGTGAAATGCGATTGGATTGCCTGCCCGATTGTGTGGAGGAGCGGCACCCTTTGCAATACCAACCTATCTCTGCCGGGGAATACCTAAACGAGCGATTAGTTGAGATTGGCTTAAAGAAATAAAGCTATCCCTTCACAGCCTTAAAGGCCAGCATTAGCACCGGTACTAAAGCGGTAGTGCCAATTGTGACTAATTTAAGGCACTCTGTGTAGTAATTAATTTCCTTACCTACAATTCCATCGGTAGTTAGTGTGGTCAACACGAAAACTATCACCAGTAAAGCAAGTTCTGCTCCCCGATGTTTCCACTTGCTGTTGAGTAGCAGTGAATAAAACACAAAGCCAAAGGCGGGCAGTAAATACACAAAGGCCCATTTATTCTGTTGAGGAAAAATAAGTGGGGTAATTAATAGCAGGTAAGCTGTTTCTGCTACAAATTGTTTTTTGTTCCTTGCCTTTCTGAATGGAGGCAGGCGCAAGAAGAAAAGTGTTGAAGTCAGGAGTAGTAACCTTGCTCCGTTAATCATCCATTGTAAGGTGGCAGGATTTACGTCTGCCAGTAATATCTGGAAATAATCAGTTGTATTCTTCGAAAAGTAAGCAGCAAATAAAGCAGCCAATCCGTGTATGCGGTAACTCCCGGCATTTTGGCCGGCATTGTATTGAGCGTTCATCGGATTAATGATGCTCCACCACTCACTGTGAAGCTGCGTATTCATATCCCAACCCCACATCAATGCGGGAGTAAGCAGAAATATACCCGAGAGTAAAACTACTGCCCCGAAAGCCTTCCATTGTCTGCGGTAAAGTAAATAGGGAAGAAACACGAGTGGTAATAGTTTGAAATTAATACCCAGCGCTAAGAGTAAACTACCCATAAAGATTCGGTTTCGGAAAAAAATCTGATAAAGTCCTTCCATAGAAAACCACAGTAGGAGAATATTCAGTTGCACCATTTCTAAGTTGTGCAGTATAAAGCGGATGGAAAATAACAACACCAGTACCAGCCATTTCAACTTAATGTTTCCTCCATTTAGACTCAATAACTCCATTAACATTTTCAATATCCTAACCAGCATAAACACATCGGCTATCAAAAACAATAACTGAGGCAGCCCGATTGGTAAGTATGTAACCGGGATTAGCAAAGTAGCAAACAGCGGACTGTAGCCATACTGCAAAGGCACCTGACTGTTTCCATAACTCAACCAACTGTGGTAGCAGCTCATCCCATTACTCAGGTTTTGCGCGGCAGCCAAGTAAGTATTAAAGTCACCGCCATTCCATGCCTTTAACCCGAGATAAGGCAGCATTAACAGTGCGATGATCGCTGCGGGGAATTGTTGGATAAGCCCTAAAAATCGCTGTCGGGTCATATTTTATGGTTCTTTGAGAAACTAAGGTATTCGATTTTCGGTCTATTGCTTTTCTTTGCTTTAGAAGGTCGTTTCCCCTCTTAACGGCAGGCGTTTAACAGGCAAAATCAGGTTCAGAAATCCGTAAAAAACGTTAAACCACAAGGGCTACGAGGTTCTAAAAGCTATAAAAGGCATTACATTTGTTTCTCTTGAAACGACAACTGAATTTTTTAAACTAAAATCAAAAAGCAATGAGAAAATTATTTTTGATGTTGAGCTTTGCAGGTGTAAGCATGTTTGCTGTTGCACAGGAAAGTACAACAACTCCAGCTCCAGATCCAAACGCACCTGAGTTCAAGTGGGAAAGCACCACGATTGACTACGGCACCGTTAAGAAAGGAGACGAAACAAATTCCACTCGGTACTTCAAATTTACCAACGTGGGCAAATCACCGTTAATCATATCGAATTGTCGGGGCAGTTGTGGATGTACAGTCCCTCAATGCCCTACTGAACCAATTCTTGCCGGAAAAACCAGCGAGATTAAAGTTCACTACGATATCAATCGCGTAGGGCCTTTCACCAAAACTGTAACGGTAACTTCCAATGCGAAGAATCCAAACGAAACATTAAAAATAACAGGTACCGTAAATGATGTTCCTGCTGCTCCGGCAGAAGGCGCTCCGGCACCAGAAAAGAAGAACTAATACAAAAGTTCAAGGAACACAAAACGGGTTTGAGATTTTCTCAAGCCCGTTTTCATTTTAGTTAAGCTACTTTTGCGCCCCCATGAAACAGAACAAGGATATCCGTCAACTTTCACTGGAAGCACTGACAACCGAATTGGAGAAATTGGGCGAGCCAAAATTTCGCGCCCGCCAGATATACGAATGGTTGTGGCAAAAATCGGCTCGCTCATTCGAGGAGATGACTAACCTTTCAAAAACGCTGCGACAAAAACTGAGGGATGAGTTTGTGTTCAACACTGCTGCCGAGAGCATTGTTCAAAAAAGTAAAGACGGGACGGTAAAGCTGGGGATGCGCTTGCAGGATGGCCGCATGATTGAAGGGGTGATGATTCCCGATCGCGACAGAAACACCGCTTGCGTTTCGTCTCAAGTAGGCTGTTCGCTGGCTTGCACTTTTTGCGCCACCGGCTTTTTAGAACGGGAGCGAAATTTAGAGGCCGGAGAAATATACGATCAGGTAGTGCTGTTGAATAAGCACTCACTGGAGCATAGCGGTAAGCCGCTTACAAACATTGTATATATGGGCATGGGCGAGCCTTTGCTGAATTTCAGCAATGTGATGGAGAGTATCCGAATTATTACTTCTCCCGAAGGGCTGAACATGGCTCCCTGGCGAATTACGGTTTCTACTTCGGGCATTGTAAAGGGTATCAGACGAATGGCGGAGGAGGGAGTGAAATTTAATTTGGCACTTTCGCTACATGCAGCTACAGATGAGAAACGCGACAAGATCATGGACATCAATCTCTCTAACCCATTAGATGATTTGATGAGTGCGCTGCAATATTTTTATGAAAAAACGGGTAACAAAATCACTTTCGAATATATTTTGTTCGATCACTTTAACGATACCCCGCAGGACGCTGATAATCTAATCGGGCTTTATCGCAAGGTTCCTGCTTTCATCAATATCATTGAGTACAACAATGTGGAAGGCGTGAAATTGAAAAGAGCGAAAAGCGATCGAAGAGATGCATTTGTAAATTATCTGAGAAGTAAAAATATTGAGGTAGGCGTGCGCAGAAGCCGGGGAAAAGATATTGATGCCGCCTGCGGTCAATTAGCCAATAAGAACGAAACTACCTGAAGCACTAACCGGTTCGAGTATTCAGTTCCGTTTAAACGGAAAGAGAGAGCAAGCATACTGCCTTGTCTCGATTTGGTGAAGCTGCCCTGCGAACAAAAATCCCCCTTTTTAAGTTCAAGAAGATGGATGCAATGGTCATGTTTTATTTTTGAGATTAAAGCGTAGAGAGTGCATTTGCCACCTGCTGCGCTGTCAACCCAACGACCTGATGGTATGGATGCCCAACCACAAAACGCAGAACGAGGCAAACAGAAACATTTTGAAAGACCACTTAAAGATATTTGACAGTCCGCTTATTGAAGATATTTGAAAATTTGCTTAGTAAGCCTAACTCGTTCGAGGCACCTTGTTCGTACCCGGAGTAAAATAGTATAAAGACACGAACGAATATTCACCCCAGTATTTTCCATTCTCTGCTAACAAAAACCTATTGCCCCGCAGCCTCTTTAATGGCGCCTACATAATCGAAACGCTCTAACAAGCCGGTGTCGAATTTGCCGGAGCGAAACTCTTCATTGTCCATCAACGCAATGTGAAAGGGGATGGTGGTCTTGATGCCTTCAATGATAAACTCTTGCATGGCGCGTTTCATCTTCACGATGCACTCCTCGCGGCTTTTGGCGCGACATATCACCTTTGCCAAAAGACTATCATAGTAAGGCGGCACGGTGTAGCCGGCATAAATGTGAGTGTCCACCCGCACGCCATAACCCTTGGGCGTGTGCAAGGCAGTTATCTTGCCGGGGTTGGGGGCAAAGTTATTCAAGGGGTCTTCGGCATTTACGCGGCACTCAATGGCGTGCATCCGGTCGGGGAAATACAACACGCCCGAAATAGGAGTGCCGGCCGCTATCATGATTTGTTCCTTTACTAAGTCAAAATCCATCACCTCTTCGGTTACGGTATGCTCTACCTGTATCCGCGTATTCATTTCCATGAAGTAGAAATTCTCATCGCGATCTACCAAGAACTCCACCGTTCCCACACTTTCGTAGTTGATAGCTTTCACGGCTTTCACCGCAGCATCTCCCATCTTTTTGCGCAAGGCTTCATTTACAAAAGGAGAGGGAGCTTCCTCCACTAATTTCTGATGCCTGCGCTGCACAGAGCAATCGCGCTCACTCAGGTGGCAGGCCTCGCCATATTGGTCGCCTGCTACCTGTATCTCAATATGATGCGGTTCTATAATAAACTTTTCCAAGTACACGCCATCGTTTCCGAACGAAGCACCGGCCTCGCTGCGAGCCATGGTATAGGCTTTTTCTAATTCACTTTCCTCGTGCACAATGCGCATGCCTTTCCCGCCACCACCGGCCGTGGCTTTCAGAATAACCGGGTAGCCAATCTTCTTGGCTATTTTTTTGGCTTCGGGCATACTCTCCACTAATCCACCGCTGCCGGGAATACAAGGTACCCCTGCTTTTAGCATGGTGTCTTTTGCGGTAATCTTATCGCCCATAGCGCGTATCTGGTGACCGGGAGGGCCTATAAATTTGATCTTATACTTAGTGCACAGGTCGCTGAATTCGGCATTCTCTGCCAGGAATCCGTAACCAGGGTGAATGGCATCGGCATTCGTCAGTTCGGCTACCGCCATAATGTTTTGCATGTTCAGATAGCTGTCGCGGCTGCGCGGAGGACCTATACATACGGCTTCATCGGCAAAGCGCACATGCAGGCTTTCGATATCGGCAGTGCTATAAACGGCTACGGTTTTGATGCCCATTTCCTTGCAGGTCCGAATAATACGGAGGGCAATTTCACCACGATTGGCAATTAGTATTTTCTTGAACATGGGTGAAGGGTAATTTGTTATTCCTGATTTGTTACTCGCATATTTGTTTGATCGTGTACTGGTTATTCGACAATGAAAAGCCGATACACTCGATTAACTAAAAACGAATACACGACAATCATCAACATCAAACTTTTTCGATTAAGAACAGCGGTTGGTCGTATTCTACCGGAGAAGAATCTTCTGCAACTATTTTTACTACGCGACCTTCGCCACCGTCAAATTCTATTTCGTTGAACAGCTTCATGGCCTCGATAATACAAAGCACATCACCATTCTTTATCACATCTCCTACTTTCACATAAGGCTCCTTATCGGCACTGGGCTTGCGGTAAAAAGTGCCCACCATTGGGGAACGGAAAGTAAGCAGGTTATCATTGACCACCGGAGTGGCAGATGTGGTGCCGGCCTGTTCTTCTGTATTGGTTTTGGCAGTAGGCTGTGCCTGAGTGGCCGGAGGGGCCATAATAGTGGGCTGAGTATAGGCAACGGTTTCGCTGCCTTTGTTTTTAATACTGATGGCGAAATTCCCTTCGCGCAGTTTTAACTCGCAAAGGTCAGCCTTCTTTACTAACTTAATTAATTCCTGTATCTGCTTAATATCCATAGCAATAGTTTTCGGTGAATGTAGGGAAGTCGAAAGTAGGAAAAGTTTGGTTTTTTTATGGGGTGTGCTGAAACTGGTACTTCCCCCAAGGGAAGTTCCGTTGCTGCACGGGTTACTTATCCTTTGCTCTTTCTACATACGAACGGGTGCGGGTATCTACCTTTAGTTTATCACCGGTATTTACAAACATAGGTACAGTGATGGTGGCACCTGTTTCAAGGGTCGCTGATTTTTGTGCATTGGTAGCGGTATTCCCGGCAACGGCATCCTCGGTGTAAGTGACTTCCAGAATTACATGAGCCGGTAATTCGCAACCCAAAATTAGATTGTTTTCCTCGTGAATGATTATTTCGCACACATCGCCTTCGCGCAGAAAGTCGTTGTTTTCTATCATCTTTCCATCCACTGAAATCTGGTCAAAGGTTTCCTGATCCATAAAGTTGAAACCCATGTCATCTTTATACAGAAACTGGAAAGACTTGCGCACAACCCGCGCAGTAATAATTTCGTGACCGGCCGGGAAAGTGTGCTCCAACATACGGCCGGTGCGCATTCCTTTCATACGGCAGCGCACAAAGGCATTGCCTTTGCCCGGCTTTACGTGTTGAAACTCGACAAACTGATAAATGTCGTTGTTAAACTCTATGCACAATCCGTTTCTGATATCTGCCGTGGTAGCCATACTTTTGTTTTAGTTTTGAGCGTGCGAATATAGCAGGTATGGGGGAAACGGCAAGGGGGCTGATTTATCGCCTTTTTCCCCTTTTTGAGAGAAGGCTTTAAAACGCTATGATTATTTTTTTGTTTTTCCGAAAACTCATCTTACTTTTTCAGCCTCAATCAGCGATTAATCACTTTATCCCATTTAATTATGAAGACCGTTTTACGCTTCTTCCTATACCTAATTATCTCTATCGTAGTAATTGGAGTATGTTTTGTTCTTTACATCCAGATGGATGGAATCCCCAAGTATTCTGTTGAGAAAACAGAATTCCCGCAAGTAATCCCTGACTCGGCATCGGTGGTGTTGGGCGCTAAAATTGCTTCGGTGCAGTGCGTGGTGTGCCATACAGGCTCAGACCATAAATTGAGCGGAAAACTGCTTACTGAGGTTCCGCCTGAGTTTGGGGAAATACACTCCGCTAATATAACGCAGAGCAAAGAGCATGGTATTGGCAATTGGTCTGATGCAGAGATCGTTTATTTCCTTCGCACGGGAGTAAAACCTAAAACCGGGCAGTTTGTGCCTTTGTACATGCCTAAGTTTCCGCACATGAGCGATAAGGATGTAAAGTGTGTGCTGGCTTTCCTTCATTCAGATATGCCGATAGTGCAGCCTTCTGAAATAGCTACCGTGCCTTGTAAGCCTTCGTTTCTTACCAAGTTTTTAAGCCATGTAGCGTTTAAGAAAATACCGTATCCCTCTGCTACTATTGTTGCCCCGGATACCAATAACATGGTAACATTCGGAAAGTATCTGGTGACCGGGCGTTACGATTGTTACGCCTGTCACTCAGCCGACTTTAAAACCGTGAACATGGCCGACCCGGAAAAGAGTCCGGGGTATCTTGGTGGAGGCAACGCTTTGATTACTGAAAATGGGAATAAAATTTTCTCGGCAAACATTACCAGTGATGAAGAAACCGGCATTGGCACTTGGACGGAAGAGGATTTTGCGAACGTGATGAGAAATATGAAAAATAAGGATGGGCATGCCGTTCGCCCTCCCATGATTCCAATGAATGGGTTGAGCGATTTAGAAGTAAATGCGATGTATGCGTATCTCAGGTCAGTCCCAAAGATTAAAGATAATGTAAATCGGCAGTGGGATAATGAAGATTTATAACCCGGATTGGAGGAAACTTCGGGTATCCCCGTGACGGAGCAATTCGTCCGGGGTTTTTTATTTTATAGGATTGAATATTCTCAGCACTGAGGCTTACCGGATAGATTTTGAGAAGCGCATCCACTAAAATTCAGTGGTGCGAACAGACACAAAAAAAACCTGTGGCAACGCCAACAGGTTTTTTAAAACTTTTGAATTGTCTCTCTTATTTCTGGCTTTTGTCCACTACCACTTTGCCGCGATACATCAATTTGTCTTCGCTCCAGTGAGCACGGTGCATCAAGTGTGCTTCTCCGGTGGTTTGATCTACTCCGGTAGTAGGCGCTTCGGCCTTGTAGTGAGTTCTTCTCTTGTCTCTTCTTTGTTTCGAGATTTTATGTTTTGGATGTGGCATGGTGTTAAATTTTAGTTAGTTGAATTGTTTTTAGTTTTTACTTTTTATGTTTTTTAAAGCGGCCCATCTCGGATCCGGCTCTGTATCTTTTGCTTTTTCGTTTGACTTTGCTAACCGACTTAGATATTTCAAGACTTCAGGATTGCAACCTTCTTCCCCATTCCCCTTTTTAGGATGAATAATCTGCATGGGCAAGCAGAGATTGATATACTCATATACTAACTGAGAAACATCGAGTATCTGCATATCTCTGGAAATGAATATTACCTCATCTTCATCAGAAATGTTGGAAGGGTCTTCCGAAAACTTTACATAAGTAGTAAAGTCTCCAAAAATTTCCTTGTCAAAAGGTTCTAAGCAACGGTCACATTCTACGTGAACGGTTCCATCAATGAAAAACTTTAGAATAAAGAACGTTTCCTTTTTTTCAAACTCCAGTTTGACGCGCACCTTGCAGTCTTGAATTGGTGAGTCTTCAAAATGACTAAAAAACTTACCATCTATCTCGTATTCAAACCTGTGAATACCTATCTTTAATCCCACATAAGGAATCTCAAACTCCCTTAAACCTTTCACAGCACATTCCATTTATATTGTGATGCTACGGCCTCCATCTCAAACAATTTCCAAACAACACTCATTAGCTTTCGCGAAAAGGACGGCAAATATAGTGTAATAAGGGTAAAAACAAAATGCCTTTAAGGGATAAATTCGGGAATGGCTGGATTTTCCCCCAAAATACAAAATCGAACGTATTGTTCTCTTACTTTAGAAACACTATACTTCTCCTGCGCGCTCGCTCAACTCTAACCAACGCAATTCTTTTTCTTCGAGTTGTTTGCTCACTTCGCCAAAGCGTTCAATCATTTGGTTCATCTCGTTGTAAGGAATATTGCCCCCTACTAATTTTTCGTTTAATTCAGCTTTCTCCTTTTCCAATTCAGGAATTTCCTTGCCCAGCTTTTCAAATTCACTTTTTTCTTTAAAGCTCATTTTTCGTTTGGTGGAGGTCGGTGACTGGGGCTTTATCACCGGCTCCGGCACCACTTCCTTCACCTCCGGCTTTCGTTCTTTTGTTTCTTGCCTTCCCAGCCTTGCATTTTTTTTCTTCTGCACCTCGCTGATTCGCCACTGGGTGTAGTTGCCGGGGAAGTCGGTGATAACTCCATCGCCCTCAAACACAAACAGGTGATCTACCAACTTATCCATAAAGTATCGGTCGTGCGATACGATAATTACGCAACCTTGATATTGCTCTAAGAACTCTTCGAGCACGCTCAAGGTCACTAAATCAAGATCGTTGGTAGGCTCATCGAGGATGAGGAAATTTGGATTGCAGAAAAGCAGGGAAATGAGTTGCAATCTTTTCTTTTCGCCTCCGCTCAACTTACTGATGTAAGTAAACTGTGCTTCCGGGGGAAATTGAAACAATTGTAGAAATTGTCCGGCCGATACTTTGGTGCCATCGGCTAAAGGAAAATTCTCGGCTATGTCGCGCACATATTCAATCACCCGCTTATCTTCTTTCACCTGCAAACCTTGCTGTGAGAAATACCCAAACACAATGGTCTCTCCTTGATTCACCTTGCCGGAGTTGGCCGGTTCCAATCCGAGAATAACATTCAAAAAAGTAGTCTTGCCCACTCCATTCTTCCCGATGATGCCAATGCGCTCGCCCTTCTTAAAAGTATAGTCGAAGCCCTGAATAATTTTAAGATCGCCAAAACTCTTGTACACTTTTTTCAACTCCAGAATTTTACCGCCTATGCGGCTCATCTTCACGTTTAGTTCTAACTTATCATCATTTCGTTGGGCATTCGCTTTTTCTTCCACATCATAGAAAGCGTCAATTCGCGATTTGCTTTTGGTGGTGCGAGCCTTGGGCTGTTTGAGCATCCATTCTAGCTCTTTGCGGTACATGTTCTTCGCTTTATCTACAGAAGCGGCTTCGCTTATTTCGCGTTCGGCCTTGCGTTGCAAGTAAGTTTCAAAATTTCCTTTGTGGATATAGAGTTGTTGGTTTTCTAACTCTATAATTTCATTGCATACGATGTCGAGAAAAAAGCGGTCGTGCGACACCAGCAATAAAGTGGTTTTAGCATCTGAAAGAAACTGAGCCAGCCACTCAATCATTTCAAAATCGAGGTGGTTGGTTGGCTCATCCAAAATCAAGAAGTTGTTGCGCTCTCCAAAACTGATTTCGATAAGCACCTTGGCTAATGAAAGTCTTTTGCGCTGCCCCCCCGAAAGAGATTGAGCCATTTGATCGAGGTCGGTAATATTAAGGGAGGAAAGGATTTCCTTCACCTTGCTTTCAAAGTTCCAAGCTCCTAATTCATCCATCTTTTCCATCATCTCCCCGATCTTTACATTGTCATGATGTTGCAGTGCTATTTCGTATTCGCGCACTGTGTTAATGGCCGGGTGGTCGTGGTTCAGGATATTATCCAACACACTTTTGTTTTCCTCAAACTGGGGGTTCTGATCCAGAAAACAAACATTGACATCGCGGTTAATCCAAAATTTACCGGAGTCGGCTGCATCCTTACCGGCCAATACTCGTAGCAAACTGGTTTTGCCCGCACCATTGCGGGCGACTAAAGCAATTTTATCACCCTGCTCAATGTTGAAGGAGATATCGGTGAAAAGCGGTTTTTCAATGAATGATTTGGTAAGATTTTCGGCTGAGAGGTAGTGCATGGTTTTTTTAAAAGAGGTGCAAATAAAGTGAAACAGATTTACTACTGCGCACAAAGCACTGTTTACAAGCAATGAGCAAAATCATGTACTTCTAAATATGCTGCGCAATACATTTGCGCACTCATGACAAATACACGTAAACTCCGCTACCATGCGGGCATCTATCTCAAGCACGACTTACCGGCCGGTCTCACTGTTTTCTTTGTAGCATTGCCGCTTTGCCTCGGCATAGCATTAGCATCGGGAGCGCCTTTGTACACCGGTATCGTCTCCGGCATCATTGGCGGTTTGGTGGCTTCGTTAATCAGTGACTCTCAGTTAGTGGTATCGGGCCCGGCAGCCGGGCTTACCACGGTAGTGGCGTTTGTTTTGGCAAATTACAACTTCAATATTTTTATGGCGGTGGTGGCCGGTGCAGGGTTGTTGCAGATATTGATGGGGCTGCTCAGATTGGGAAATATTGCGGGGTATTTCCCTTCGGCTGTGATCAAAGGAATGATGGCGGCCATCGGAATTATTCTTATCTCAAAACAATTACCGGTAGCACTGGGCTATCAGCAGCCCGACTTTTGGTCGAAGGAATTTATTAACCTGATTACCGATACCCATTTGTTCTCCAACATGCGGGAGTTTTACTCGCAGCTTTCTGCCGGTACACTACTCATTACCGCTCTATCGCTGGCGGCATATACATTTTGGGAGAAACCAATGTTCGATAAGTTGCGCTTTATTCCGGTGCCCTTGTTTGTGGTGGCTACCAGTATTTCGCTCACGATTATTTTTAGAGACTATGTTCCGGCTTTAGCGCTAAATCCAAACGAAATGGTGAAACTACCGGAACACATTTTCAGTTCGTTTCAACTCCCAGATTTCTCTATCCTAAAAAGTGATTTCACTGTGGTGAAGTACGTGTTTGTTTTTGCCATGCTGGCTTCGTTAGAAACATTGCTTTGCATAGAAGCCATAGATAACATTGATCCGCTGCACCGAACCACTTCGGCTAATAGAGAATTGTTAGCCCAAGGCACGGGCAATGTGTTGTGCGGTTTTATGGGAGGCATCCCGATGACTGGAGTTATTGTACGCGGCTCCGCCAATGTGGAAGCAGGAGCACGTACCCGCTGGGCTTCGTTTACACACGGAGTTTTTATGCTGATAGCGGTTATTGGAATTCCTTTTATCATCAATAAAATTCCCTTGTGTGCGCTGGCTTCTATCCTGATTGTTACCGGATATAAACTGACAAAACCAAAGTTGTATTCGCATACCTTTCGCCTCGGATGGAATCAGTTTTTACCTTTTATCATTACCATTTTGGTCATTCTTTTTACCGATTTGCTGATTGGGGTAAGTATAGGCTTGCTGTTGTCTATTTTCTTTATTGTGCGCAATAACTATATAGCTGATTATGATGTAAAGAAGGAAACTCATCTCGGCATCACCACCTATACTGTAAAGCTGCATACCAACGTGACCTTTCTTGATAAATCGAAAATGAAAGACGTATTAGAGAATGTTCCCGACTACTCTAAAGTGATTATTGATGGTTCCTTTACTAAGCATATTGACCATGATGTATTGGAAATGATTAGCGGATATAGGATGAATGCAAAGAGGAGAGGAATAGAGCTTGAGTTAAAGAATGTTGAGTTGGTAGAAGTGACAGAAATGCACTAACACAAAAAACTATTTTTGCGTTTCATTCGTTATTTAGCTATGAACTTTGTCCTCAAACTTTTTTTAAATGCTATTGCAGTCGTACTCACCGCCTACATTTTGCCGGGAGTACATTTAGCGAGCTTTGGTTATGCCTTGCTGTTAGCCGCTTTATTAGCGGTGTTGAATGTGTCGCTGAAGCCTATTCTTATTTTCCTCACTATTCCGGCTACTATCTTTTCGCTTGGACTTTTTCTGTTGGTGATTAATGCCTTTATTATTCTCACAGCAGAATGGATTTTGGGAAGTGGTTTTCGAGTAGATAGTTTTTGGTGGGCATTGGCTTTTAGTATTGTCCTTTCTATCATCAACGGTATTTTTGATCGGTTGGCCATTAAAGCGGATCGAGATGATGATTCAATGAAGGTGTTTGACAAAGACGGCAAGCGCATTGTGTAATACTTCGGATTTGAATCATCCTACCCCACAACTAAATTCTTCTATTTTCACGCAGTTTAATTATTGAATGCGATTACTATGAGAGGAAGTTTGTTACTCTGCCTGGTGCTTTGGGGTTCTTTTGCTATAGCACAAAACCCTGAGCGTTGCGGAACCGACCGACTGCTGCAAAATATACTAAAGAACGATTCCGCTGCTACTCAAAGACTGGAGCAGAACTGGCAGCAAATCGGAAATTACATTCATTCCCAAGCTGCTCGCGATAATCGAAATACTGTTGTCACCATTCCTGTGGTGTTTCATGTGATTCACAGTGGGCAAGCTCTCGGAATGGGATTTAATATTGCTGATACACAAATTATTTCGCAGATAGCTGTACTCAATGAATGTTACCGCAAGCGAAATGCCGATACCGCTTTAATTCCCGGATGGTTCAAAGATCGCTCAGCCGATATTGAAATAGAATTTTGCTTAGCTCATACCGATCCGCAAGGAAACCCCACCAGCGGTATCACGCGCGATTTTTATCCAAACACCGCCAACTTTGATGTGAACGTGAAACCTTTTACGCAGTGGGATCCGACTAACTATCTAAATATCTGGACTACTATTCTCACCGGAAATATTCTGGGCTATGCTACGCCCCCCAACATGGGGCCCGCCAATCAAGATGGCGTAGTGCTGGACTATCGGCATGTGGGCTGTGCTCCTGCCAATCCTTTTCATTCCAGCGATACGCTGGGGCGAACCTGCGTACACGAAGTGGGTCATTGGCTGGGATTGTTTCATACTTTTCAGGATAGCTGTGCCGGGATGACTCCGCAAGATTGCGATTTGGGAGGCGACCGAGTTTGTGATACTCCACCGGAGGCAGAGGCTACTTATGGCAGTTCGCCCAGTTTCTCACAGAACACCTGCCTTGAATCACCGGTAGATGAATATGATATGTGGATGAACTTCATGGATTATGTAGATGATAAATGGCTGCTGATGTTTACCAATGGGCAAAAGGAGGTGATGCGTGCCGTGTTGAATACTTCGAGGCTTTCTATTCAAAGTAGTTTGGGATGTACCAACACTGCCACCGCATTTACCTACACGGGAAAAGTTGTGGATGCAAGTACAAATCAGGCATTGGAAAACGCCAAAGTGCTTTTTGACGGGCCACAGGATTTTGAAGTCACTACCGATGTGAATGGCAACTTTACGGTTAGTAACCTCTATGAAGGCTATTACGATATATATGCCGGCAAATGGGGCTATATGGAAAACTTCTATGCCGGCCATCAGTGGCTACATTCAGGCGCTGCTCCGATTACTATTCCCATTCATGGGCATCATTACTATGATGATTTCAATCTTAATTACAACTGGTCGGTGAGCGGTTCTGCCGGTGGCGGTTTTTGGACACGTGATGTGCCTATCGGTACTTTCTTTCAGAGTGCTGCGGCCAATCCTTCGCAGGATGTGCCGGATGACTTTGGTTTAAAGTGCTTTGTGACGGGCAATGCAGGCGGAGCCGCTGATGCGGATGATGTGGACAACGGAAGCGTTACTCTTATTTCTCCTGTCTTTGATTTGTCGGGATATACGGATCCTTATGTGCGACTTTATCGCTGGTTTTTTGCGGGAGCATTTGGCGGAAATTCTCCGGATGATGTGATGACTATTAAGTTGAATAACGGAACCTCCACTGCAATTGTGGAAACCCTTACCGCCTCCGAAAATCAGTGGACGCAAAAGGTATTTCATGTCTCTGATTTTGTTCCTGCCACCGCAAACATGCGGCTGATTGTAGAAGTGAGCGATCTCTCTTCGGGAAATCCAAATATTGTGGAAGCAGGTATTGATAAATTTGAAGCGCTGGAAGCGGTAACGCTGGATATACCGGAGTACACTGCCTTCAAGAATTTGTCGGTGTTCCCCAATCCTTCCACCGGAATAGTGAATATAGGTTGGGATGCGAGCGACAAAGACCCACACACCCTCACCGTCCGAAATATTTTGGGGGAGGAAGTTCTTCGCGCGGAAGGTTCCGGGAATCGCGTTCAATTAGATTTTAGCCGACAAGTTTTCGGCATCTATTTCATTTCCGTCAGCAACAGTCATTCAGAAAAAGTGGTAAAATTTTTATTGGCTCGCTAAACCTACTCCGCTTATTTTCATCTTACAATAATTGGCACCCTTATTGAAATTTGACGTTACAATCTACTGAGCTATGAAACGAATACTTTTTTTTGTTCTGATTGTTTTTGCCCTGCCGTCTTGCAAAAATCTTGTGCCTTATACCAACGCCATGAAACAACAACATGGCTGGTTCGATAATCAGGTGCAGCAAATTCAGTTTTATGTGTCGCACAACATTGTTCTGCATCGGGAGCTTTCGCAGGGATCTACGGATATTATTCACGGAAAAATTAAAACTATTAATGGCCGGAAAGTGGAGGAAATTATTATTCCTCAAGGCACTCCGGGAGTAGTTACTCAGATTCCTCGGGAAAGTAAACTGTTGGTCAGTTTTGAAATGGGAGATGACTATTATTTGAGTTTTGGGGTAAATCCGAATTTGAGTGATAAATATGTGTTACTGGCTTCTGATTGGAACAAAGGAATGGGGGCCGTACATTATGCCGGGCAAGAATACACGACTGACCCTGATAGCAAATATGCTTATCTGTTAGTGGATTTGCGCAAGATCCAAAAAATGGAATTGAAGCAGCGAATAGTAAAAGGCCGAAAAGTAAAATAGGTGTTGTTTACCAGCGAATGAGTGCGCTGGCCCACATAAATCCGGAGCCAAAGGCGGCTATGGCAATTAAATCTCCGTCCTTTATTCTTCCTTGTTCCCAAGCTTCACATAAACCAATAGGGATTGAGGCAGCAGTAGTATTTCCGAAACGGTCAATGTTAGATACTACCTTCTCATCAGGAAGTTTCATTTCTTTTTGAACAGCCGTAGTAATGCGTGCATTGGCCTGATGGGGTATCAGCAAATCAATGTCGCTGTCCTTTAAGTTGCAATCGGCCAGTGCCTCGCGAATCACTTCGGGGAAATACTTGAGCGCATTCACAAACACCAATTTGCCGTTCATGTAGGGGAGTAATTCTCCATTTTCCATCATGTCTGGATTAAATCTCTCCTTCCTTCTAGAGCCGGGATGCTCTAAGTAAAGCTCTTCGGCAAATCGTCCATCGCTGTGCAGTCTGGTGGTCAAAATTCCTTTGTTGGATTCTTCCGTAGCTTCCAGTACCACTGCTCCGGCTCCATCACCGAAAATCACTGCCAGGCTTCTGCCTCGGTCGCTCTTTTCAAATACGTTTGATTGCACTTCGGAACCTACAACCAAAATGGTCTTATAAGTACCGGTGCGGATGTATTGGTCGGCCACACTTAAAGCATAAATGAAGCCTGAACATTGAGCGCGAATATCTACTGCTCCGATTTGTCGAAAGGGAAGTTTGCGCTGTAATAAAACCCCCGAACCGGGGAAATTATAGTCGGAACTAAGGGTGGCGAAAACAATAAAGTCCACGTCTTCGGCCTTTTTACCGGCTCTTTCCAAAGCAACGGCAGCCGCCTTAGCCGCCATGCTGGAAACTGTATCTTCTCCCTCTTTAAAGAATCTTCTTTCCTTAATACCTGTGCGTTCCACAATCCATTCGTCACTCGTATCCATCATTTTAGAGAGATCGTGATTGGTCACCACAGTTTCTGGCACATACATGCCTACTCCTGTTATTTTGCTGTGTAGCATATATCTTTATTGCTGAGATAAATATTTTTCAGGGTCTGCCATAAAACCTTCCTTACACTCATCTGAGCAGAATCCGTAAGTTTTTCCGTTATAAGAAGCAGTATCGGCTATGGAACCTTCTTCGAGATCCATCCCGCAGTAAAAATCCTTAGTGGTAGCTAAGTCTGCCAGTTTTACATTTACTCCCTTGCTTTCAGTGGTCATGGTAGCTTCCTTGTTTTCTTCTTTTGCTTTGGTATCGCAGGAGCTTAAGATAGCCAACCCAATCATTGCGCTAAAAATCATTTTTTTCATTTTTCCTGTTTTAGTTCAGAGGCTAATTTAACCCAAATACTTAAAGTGCTTAGCTGTAGTATTAATAGGTTCTGGCAATGCCGCTAATCACTAATATGATAACCGGAACGGGAATCGCTCCATCGGTGTGCCATTCCTTTTCGGGATGAACGTTTGACCAGGGCTTTACTACTCCATCGTCTATTGTATATTGATTTGCCCAGTCAGTATCCCAAGTGGGTTTCATTATCCGACCGTCCCAACTCCATTCCTGCGCCCGATTAGTTCGCCATAGTGGTTTAAAGGTTTCGCCATCCCACTCATACTGTTCGTAAATATTGCTTTCATATTGTTGCTTCAGAATTTGCCCGTCAAACGACCAGACCAAGCGTGGATCTACATTCCATCTTGGTCGCAAGGTGTGGCCATCCCAAAGCCATTCATTGGCCGTTACATTGCCCCATATTGGTTTGATGGTCGAGTACGTGTTTTGAGTAAAGGGGCCTGCTGCCTTTTGATCCGCTAATTTTTCCGACAGTTTGTATTTCACCATCACGGAGTATGCCGTAAGCACAGCCGAAAAATGCGGCAGAGAATCAGCCAAATAATAAGCCAAGAGCGAATCGGTAATGGAGGAGTAGAAAGCCATCCATTTACCGCTTTTTTCTACATGCAGCAATTCACTTTGAGCCTTTATATCTTCGCTTTGTGGATTTCCCAGGTACCATTTCCCATCGCTGAAAGTGTAGGAAGGTGCTCGGTTATCTTTCTCGTAAATCATCTGCGTTTTCTCACTGTTTATATCCATCGAGGTAGCCAGCAGAAAAATATTTTGCTTCTCATCGGTTTCACCCGTAAAGAATATGTTGCCTTTTATAAAATACTGTAGTTGCGTCCCATCGGGGGAGTACACATTATCTTTGCTTATAAAGAAGAGTGGAGTTTTATTGGATAGATAGATGTAGCCATCCGCAAAAGTGAATTGAGTACAGCTAAGGAAAAACAGTATTGGGAGGAGCTTCAGTCTCATATTATTTTCAACTCTACAAGCAGTGTCGTCAGTTTATCGGGGTGCTCCAAATGAAAAGCCCGCCATCCCACTTTTTTAGCTGCTTCTACATTTTCGGGCATATCATCCACAAAAAACGTTTCATCGGGGATTAAATTCTCCTTTTGAGTTATCAAGTCATATATCTCTGCCTCCGGTTTTCGGCAGCCAATTTCATTGGAATAATAAGCCACATCGAAATAATCAGAAAAGGCTTTGGCTCCAAATTTTTCGCGAACGGCTGTATTGATGGCCTCTACGTGCGTTTCATTGATGTTGGAGAGCGCATAAATCTTATAGGATGATTTCAGGCGATGCAGCAGTTCAAACTTTTCCTTTGGATAGTGTATCAAGATACTATTCCATGCGCGTTGGATTTCTTCATCGGTGACTCCGGGGCGCAAAAACTGCTTTAATTCTTTGTGAAAATCGGGGACGCTGATCTGTCCTTTTTCAAATTGGTGGAAAATAGGTTGTTGCTTGGAGTAAGAAACTATCCGGCTGAAGTCTGCATCTGATAATTTCTGAAACTCTTTCATTGGAATGCTGTAGTCAATATCAACGATTACATTTCCAATATCAAAAATCAGGTTTTTAAATGGTCGCATAATAATTCCAAAAATAGACGCGAATATTTATTTTCGTGCGCTGTTTTTAAAGATATAACAGTTGTTCGTTCACAGACGAAAATTTTTGGTCCTATAGCTCATTCGGTTAGAGCAACTGACTCATAATCAGTAGGTGCCTGGTTCGATTCCAGGTGGGACCACTTACAAATGTTACAAAAGCCTTGCCTCGCAGGGCTTTTGTTATTTGAAAACTATCACATTGCCCAGCCTTAGCGCAATCCGACCTACACCCCCTTTAATTTTCTTCCTCTTTCTTTTGTGCTTACATTTTTTACTTTTGCGCCTCCTTTTTAAAAGGTAAAGTTCATTACATGCGGGCGTGGCGAAATTGGCAGACGCACTAGACTTAGGATCTAGCGCCTCACGGCATGGGGGTTCAAGTCCCTCCGCCCGCACTTATTAAACTCGTTCAGGGGCGAAGGTGAAGAGGGTACATCTACCCTCTTCGCATTTCACCGCATCACTTAACATTTCAATTTCATTGCCATGACCATTACTCAAGAAAAAATTGACCCTCTACTTTCAAACATCAAAATATCTCTACAAAAAGAGGATTATGAACCTCTGGTAAAGAAACAGCTTAAAGCTCTTAACAAGAAAGTGCAGATCAAAGGCTTCCGCCCCGGTATGGTGCCTTCTGATATGGTTAAAAAGATGTACGGCAACGAAGTGTTGGCCGAAGAGTTGGATAAGATGCTGAACGATGAAATATATAAATACATCAACGAGAATAAACTCGACATCATCGCTTCACCAATCCCTGCTCAGGGACAGAAATTAGATATAGATATTGACAACATTCGCGATGTGGAGTTCAACTTCGAGATTGGGCACAATCCCGAAGTGAGTTTGGCTTATTTGGAAAGTTCACCCGGCTTTACCAAATACAGAATTCAAGCCGATGATAAAATGGTGGAGGAAGAGGTGCTTCGCATTCGCAACAGATTTGCCACTTATGAGTATCCTGAAACTGTAGGCGAAAAGGATGTGCTCACGGTAACTATTGAAGAATTGGGCGAAGATGGAAATCTGAAACCCGGTGGCGTGAGCACGGTCTCGTCCTTGATGCCCGACTTATTGAAAGAGGAATATAGATCGAAAGTGATCGCACTCAAAAAACAAGAAAGTTTTGAGGCAGATGTTTTTGACCTGATGGATCGCGACCGACAAAGCATGGCAAAGAATGTGTTGAACTTGGAGGATACCGCCAACATAGAAGAGATAGGTAATAAGTTTCGGATCACGCTCGATAACATTACTCGCTCAGTACCGGCTGAAATAAACGAAGAGTTTTTTCAGAAGGTGTATGGCGAACATGGGCCTAAGACAGAGGAAGAGATGCGCAAAAATATTAAGCAGGATCTCGAATCTTACTTTGATGGACAAACCGATAGTTATGTGGTGAACGACCTGTACAAGGCGATGATGGAAAACGTAGAGATTGCGCTGCCGGAAGATTTCTTGAAGCGCTGGCTTCTGCTGACCAATAAAGATATTATTTCGGAAGAAAACATAGAAACAGACTTTCCGCTGTTTATTAAGCAAATGCGCTGGGATCTAATTCAGAAAAAGATTAAGGAGCAGGAAAATATAAATGTGACTTCTGAAGAAATTCACGATCGCGTTCGCAATAATATTATTCAACAACTCTATAGCTACGGCCTTAAAAATATTGAGGAAGAATGGGTAGAGCAGCTGATGAAGAAACAACTCACCGATAATAAAGTCCTTTCCCAAACTCGCGACCAAATACTGGAAGATAAAGTAATGGCCTATCTTAAAACTAAAGTCACCCTTCATGATAAGCCGGTGACGATGGAGGAGTTTAAGGCGTTGGTCGAAAAGAAATAGGGTAGGGGAGAGTTAATCGGGTATTGGTTAATAGTTAATCGTGTATTGGTTAATGATCAATCCGCAATCCGTAATTGTTGCTAATTGAACGTTAACACAGCTTGTTCCTTGCCGATGCCTGCGTCTGCCTTACCGATGTCTGTGTCTCTGCCGATGTCTGTGTCTTCACAGACATCTATATTCAACATTGCTGGCGCGTCTGTGAGGACACAGACGTGGGTAAAGTAGAAGGGAGTTAATCGCGTGTTGGTTGTTAGTTAAAGGTCAATTCGCAATTGCTCATTTAATACTCTTCAAACCTTCTAATGCCGATTTATCATCGGGCGCGAGCAGCAATGTTTTGTTGAACAGCACTTTCGCTTCATTCACTTTGCCCAACTGTAAATTGCACCAAGCGTAAAGCAGCAATCCATCATAGTCAAAAGGATATAGGTTCACCACCTTCTCTAAATATTCAAAAGCCTTAGAGTAGTCCTTTCTACCGTAATAAATAGAGCCTATCCGATAATTGGCTTTGGTGTTTTGAGGATCAATCTTTGTGATTTCTAAATACTGATTCAGCACAGCATCCCAATTGCCGGCAGCCGCAGCGGGAAGCACATACCCAAATTTCGCTTCAATGCTGTAAGGCATCAAATTCATTGCCCGCTGATAATAACTCATAGACTCGGTAAACAAGCCCGCTTCATAGTTCAGGTAAGCCAGCCGCAGGTTGATCTCGTAACTTTTCTCATCGTAAATGGCAGCCACCTCTTTAATGGCATCACTGTATTTCCCCGACTTCTCGGAGGTGTAACTTTTGGTGAATGCGCTCTGCACGGCACTCTGCGCAAACGCAGAACTACCGGTTAAAAAAAGCAGCACGAAGAAAAGTGAGGTGATTTTTGTGATTGGTTTCATAACTATTGGTTTAGAAAATAATTTTTGTTCCGAATGAAATTCCATGACTAATGTAATTGGTTTGAAGCGTCTGCTCTTTCTTAAATTCTAATTGGTAAAGCGCATATATACGGTAACGGTTCTGGATGATAAACTCCGGTACAAAAGTCAAATTATCATTCAACCTATCGTAACCGTTTTGAACGATAGCTCCGTTGTACAAATTGAAATTGCGAACCCGCGCATAAGTGTAAGCAGCGCTGAACGAAAAATAACGCGGGAAGTTAAAACTCACCTTGGCCTGAAACAAGGGATGAACCTTCTGATACAGATTGTCTGTAAAAAGTATCATCGTGCCACTCAAGGATAAGCGCTGATTGGCCAGCGGATAAACCGTAACACCCAAGCTGTGTTGTAGCTGATAAGAAGTGTCGAAATTTGAAAATGAGTTAGCCAGCGCCACCTTCGCATAAGAGAAATTCTTTGTCACATTCAAAGAACCTAAGAAATAAGCCTTCTTAGTTTTCACTATCTTATCCGTAGAGTTGAACACAGCATACAACACACTGAAGGCGGGAGTAAGAGAGAACCCTTTTTTGAGAGGAAGATTTGCACTCACGTAATATTGATGCTGCTGATAAGTGCCATAATAATATTGCTGCTGTACGTAACTATAAGAATGAAATAAGGAATAGCCGCGAACCAGCAAGTGATTTAAGCCGAAAGAAACATAATACAATGGCTTCACGGTTTTGGAGGCAGAAGAAAACTTCATCCCTACCTCTGCGGTCGCAGCATTTATGAGAGATGCTTTTTTCGTATGCGTAATAGCGCGAAGTGAATCTGAAAAATGGGCCGTCATTCGTTCCCCTTCATTATATAGGTCACTAAAAAGATAGCTGTAGTACAGATATTCTTTCGTCCACTCGTTGGATGAATTAAACTGCTGTGCTTTTTCAAAATGAGAAAGCGCTAAGCGATATTTTTGTTGCTCGTAGCAGGCAATGCCTACTCGCATTCGCAGGTAGTAATAATCAATATGCCGATGAATAGCCTTGCGGCCCTGTTGCTCCAACGCTTTCCATTTTCCCGATTGATAAAGCGCATAGGTGCTGTCGTTCACTAATTTTGAATCAAGCTCCGTTTGCGCAGAGGCCGACACCGAAACGCAGGCGAGAAGAACAGAAATCAACTTATACATTCCGCTGTTATCGTATGGTGATGGTGGGTTACCTTAAAAGTGCTAATCTTTCCTTGCGCTACCGAAATTTCAAAATCCATTCTCTTTAAAATACCGGAGGCAGCATGAACGGTGGCGGAAGATTCAATTACCACAAGACTTGGTTGATGCGGGTCATCGGTGCTTTTAAATTTCGAGGAATAATCTGCTTTTAAGTAGATGTAGAAAGGAGCGATAAAATCTTGCAGAAATTTAGCGACTCCCGAATAGAAACCGCTCATGGGCAACACATCGCTCACTTCTAAGCGGTCGTAATAGCCCAACACAATCTTATAGGCTCCGAGATAGAATTGGTAGAGCAAAGATTTCTTATCGCCATAAAAATCGGTGAAGTAATGCACCGTGCCGTTGTTTACAAAATAGGCATAGGCTTTTGATTGGTGGCAATAGAGATAGGTGTGGTTGTAAGCATCGGTAAATACTTCCCACCTCAGCAGCTGTTTTTTGTTATGGTCCGAGCGGCTCACCTCAAACTTTAATTCCTTCCCGGGAATAAAGTCAAAGGCACTTTTTAAGATGGGCGTTATCTGTATGCCCGAAATAGTTGATCGCTCTTCGGGGTAATCAAAGGAGTGAAAGGTGTACTCTCCTTCTTTCTTCTCTACATAATAACTGATGGGATACTTCATAGTTTTAGACCCCACAAAGGGAGTGGCCTGTAATTGGAAATGTATGTGCGGCTCTGGAGAACGACCCGAACTGCCGCAAGCAGCCACTACTTGCCCTTTGTAAACATACTCTCCCGGCTTCACTTTAAAACTCCCCTTGCGAAGGTGGCTTATCTTTGAATAAAGCGCATCACTGTGTTTAATGATGAGCGTATTGCCCCAGTTATGTTCCAGATTTACTTCTCCAATCGGATTGTCTTCCACTTCATCTACAAGGTCGTACACATAGCCGGCAGCCGGGGCCAACACGGGTGCATTGTAACCATAGAAATCACTCACCGCAGTGCCGGGAAGCCGAAAGGTTATCTTCATGTCGTCAGTCACTACAAAATCCCATGCATATTTCCATTCTCCTTTGTGCGTAATATTTCCTTCGTGCCCTTGCGATACATACCATTCTCCAAAAAATGGCAGATGAATATGGAAATATGATTGATTGCTGAAACGATCTTTTCCGTTGCGGTGTTTATACAAATTCTTCTCCGGAGAAAACTGTTGAATCCACACTAACTCAAGTTGGTTCGACTCTGTGCGATACTTCAGCGTGAGCAACAACACAATCAGAATAATATTAAACGGCAGCGAATAAATAGGCAATTGAAAAGAACCGAACACCACCATCATAGAAGTGTGCATGATAGCAATGATGGGAGCTGTAAGAAGAGCGAGTAAATAAGATTTTGGGGAGGGAATCAAGAAGAATCCTCCGATGCAAATGGCAGATAGGATATAATTGAAGCCGATGAAATTATAGTTGAGCGGCTCGGCACTTCCGTTGAGGAATTGAAAAAAATAATAGCCGGTCACAAAACCCACCAAAGAGAGCGTAAAGGCAATGCGCGAGTAAATGAGCAACCCCACTGCAATCAACAAACCGGAGATAATGTTGTACTGAAAATAGATGGCCCCCAACGATTTAAAATAAGCATCGGCCCAGCGAGGTATTGGCAGGGCATCTAAGTACTGAAACCATTCTACCAAGTGAATTCCTCCGAGCGAGTACAACTCATTATTTACAAAAATCCCTGTTTGGCTGAGGGTGACCACCGAAGAAGTGCGAAGAGTCACAATTAAAGCCCATACAGATAGCAAGAAAGGGAAAGCGAGAATCGGTAAGTTGTATTTTGAAAACACAATAGCAATAGCCTTAGAGAGCAGTGTGGTGAAAACAGAAATTACAAAAAGGATGATGAAGAACTGAATGCTGAAATTAAAATACAGCCCCATCACCAAGCCTATCATCAAGCTGTTGAAACTATACACGCCCGTTTGCAAATACGTTTTATTGAAGCCGAGCCACCAAGCGATTAATATACCCGATGTGAGCGCAAACACTCCGCTAAAACCCGAATACGGATTTACGAAAGAAGAGAGGAGAATGAGATAAGCAAAGGTGCGATTGTCCGAAAAGAACATTTGCGAATAGCTATGAATAAAGCTATCTGCAAAGAATTTCAATGCGTGTTTACGGTGTGCCGCTAACATGGAGTCTTAAAAATCACAGTTTAAACTTCGCTAAATAATCCGGCTTTACCTCGCTGGACTCAATGGAGCTGAGCGTTTCTCTTTTGCGAATGAGATGCGGTTGATGCTCCATATCTATCATTACTACAGCCGGCCGCAGCGAAATGAACTGCATCCATTGCGTCATGTTATACGCTCCAACATTATGCACCACTACATGGTCATCTTTTTTCAATGGAGGCAGCGTTACGTTTTCGCGAATCACATCAATATTCATACACAAGGGGCCGTATAGCACACAATCCTCGGTGTAGTTGCTAAACTCCTGTGCCGGACTTATTTTATGGTCATACCAAAAGGACGTGAACATTACATTCACTCCAAAGTCCAGAATGGTAGCTCGCCTTCCATCGCTCAGTCGCTTATTTGAAATTACAGTGCCTAACAAGTACCCTGCTTCGTCAATCAGTGCGCGGCCGGTTTCTAAAATGAGCAAAGGCAATTCATCGGTGCCAAAACCGGAGTTGAGGATAGCGGCACAAATCGCTTCGGCAAACTGATCGAAATTCGGATTGGCATCTACCCCCTGCAAATAAGAGCCCTTCAGAGTATTTTTTGAAGCGAAGCCACCGCCCATATCAATATATTCAATATTGCGCTTGTATTTTTTGCGAATGCCGAGAGCCAAGTCGCTTATTTTAGAGGCAGCAATACCGTAAGCGCTGGGCGAAAGCATAAAAGTGCCGATGTGACAATGCAGCCCCACCAATTCCAATTTATCCGTCAGTATAATTTTATTGATGGCATCCCAGGCTTGTCCGTTTTCGTAATTGAAGCCGAAGCGATCCCAAATTGGATAAATGCCCGTGTCCATGTTTACCCGAATTGCTACCCGTGGGCGCAGCTTTAGTTCTTCTGCAATCTCCGTTAAGCGGTAAAGTTCATCGAGGTGATCAATGTGAATAGGCGAATTGTTTCTCACCGCCATCTTCAACTCCTCATCTGTTTTATCAGGGCCGTTGAAAATCACTTTGTTGCCCGGCACTCCGTTGTTGATAGCCTTCTGATATTCAAAACCCGATACTACTTCGCCCCACGAACCCTCCTGATGAAAAACATTGCAGACCGCATTGATGTAATTCGTTTTATACGACCAGGCAAACTGCACCTTCGGGTAGCGCGTTTTAAAGGCACGAGTAGCTTCGCGGTAGGTTTGGCGAATCGTTCTTTCTGAAATAGCAAAAAGTGGCGAGCCAAAATCTTCGAGCAACTTTACGACCGACACATCATCAATATGCGTGAGCGGAGTATATTCTGTGCGCATACCGAATTTGTTCATCAGTCCGGCATTCAGTCGCTGAATCAGCGGGCGTTCATATTGTAGTTTCTTCATGAGAAGGTTTTTAAATTTTATCAATACTCTCCAAAGGTGGAGATGGTTTCAAATTCTTTCAGATCGCAAATCATGTCGTAGCTATAGCGGATAAACATTTTGCCCACTTCATATTCCGCAAAGGATTTCACCTCTTCCCCCATCGCCATCCGCATCATGGCATCGGGGTGGTTTTGCCCGGCTCCCACAGCGAGATATACCCAGGCCGGAAACCGCGGATTGATTTCGATGAGGTAATACTCGTTGTTATTCGTCTTTATCATTTCCAATTCGCAAGGGCCTTTCCATTTTGAGTGGCGGATGAGTTTTTGGGTGATTTGCAGCAGCTTGTCATCTTCAAGAGTAATACCTGCCCATGCTTTCCCTTTGTCGGTAATCACTTGCTTGCGCATAGGTACCGCGCCAATGGTGTTTCCCTTGCCATCGCCCAGCGCAGTCACGTTTACCTCAGTGCCGTAAGTGAATTGTTGAATGATAATAGGCAGCCCCCATTTGGCACTTATTTTATTGAAATATTGCGCGGCCTGATCGGGTGTGTAAGCAACGTTGGCATCGTAAAATTTCCCTTTCACTACTAAGGGATATGAAAACTGCTGCGATAGGGAAGGAATTTCAGAGAGGCTGAAAACCATTTTGCTCTTAGGTACTTTGATTTCATATTTCTTTCCAAACTCGGTGAGGTTTGCTTTGTGCCTCTCTTCAAATTGATCGAGGGTAGGCAGAAAGGTTTGAATGTTCAATTCTTTCTCCAGCACCGGAGCCAGCTTAATAAAGTTGAAAAGCTCGGCATCAAAATTTGGAATAATCAAATCAATCTTCTCTTGGTTGTGGATGTATCGGAGACGCTCTAAGAGACTACTTTGCCCGGCTGTGGGCAGTGGAATATGATAGGTTTTCGCTACCAAGTTGCGCATGTATATTCCCGGTTCCAACGCATCATAGGCAAGGCCGATAATGCGAACCTCATAATCTTTGCTATCGAGCAAACCGCGAATTACGGGAATGCCGGGGCCGGGGCTGTCAATATTATTGAGGCCGGTCACGGCCACGTTAATCTTTTTCTTTCCCATCGGTATCGGTTAGTTTTACCTGCTCCAGCATTTTGGTGAAATCATAATAATCCTTTTCTACCGTATCGCGATCGGTGGCATACTTGCCCAGCAGATGCTTTTTAATCTCCTCCTCCGGCTTATTCTCTTTTAGCATTTTCAGTATTTCCAGCCCGATAGGGTTCACTGAAAAAGAGTCGCCTGTGGAAGGGTTAAACACAAAGCCCGTATCGCTCAAAGCGATGTTCTTCTTTATTATCATAGCAACAAATTTTTTCTAAGACGGAACAAAAGTGCGCAGGTTTAGCGGCATCCGTGTTACAAAGTTTTTGGAAAAAGTTATAAGATTAGGAGGAGGGGAGTTGATTGACCGGTATCCGTTTGCGGTGAAACTCCTTCTTGTAATCCTGCACATTGATACCCGTAATCTGCTTAAACTGGTTCGACAAATATTGCACGCTGCTATAGTCGAGCAGGTGTGCAATCTCGCTCAACGTAAGCTCTCCGTAAGAAATAAGTTCCTTCACCTTTTCCATTTTTATTTGGATGATATACTTCTCTAAAGTAGTGCCGGTTTTTTGTGAAAATACTTTGCTGAGGTGGGAGTAAGACTCCCCTAATCGCTGACTTAAATAGTCGGAGTTGCGAAGGATGGTATTGGTGTTGTTGCCGTAAAAAATCAATTGGATGATGGCTTGCTTCATCTGCTCCACCAACTTCAACTCCCGGTCATCTATCAACCCAAATCCGTGATTGCCTAACAATTCTTGAAGCGCTTCGTGACCAATCACTTGATTGTTGTAACTAATCACCGCCATCCCCAATTCAATGTGGTGTACCTTGATAAAGCCCGTGCGCTCCAACTCCCAGCGAACCACCTTGATGCAGCTATCGCTCACCATATTGCGGATGTAGATGGTCATTTGCTTGTTATTAAGAGTGGATGGCTGCATGATGAAGGCAGAATTTATCTGTTAATCCTGAATAAATATAACGAACCGAGAAAACTTGTAGATAAAACGAAGAAGAGAAAGGTTAATTTTTTTGACTGTAAAGACGGCTTGTAATCGGAGGACTCAAACATCTATTTATAAGGCATAAAGAATGGACAAACCTGCGACTAAGTAGAGGCTATTTCTGTGATTTTTTGTAATGGAAATAATTTGGTTTGTAAATACAGATAGGCGTTTAATGTTTCATCTAAACAGCATGATTTTTTAAAATCGGTTCCGTACAAACACACGTGGTGCAAAGGCTTTAGAAACGAAGCACAACAGTAAGGTGCCGAATAAATGGATACTTGTTGCCGAAAGGGAAGCGGCACTATTGTTGAAACCTGAACGGGCTTTTCAATTTCAATTATCTTCACGCTTCTATGCTTCTATTGCTTGCCTTTGCTTTAGGTTTTGTGGGTTATCTGCCATTGGGAAATATCAATCTCACGGTGTTGCAGTTGAGCATGGAACAGCAGAAAAGACATTGGCAGGCGTTTATCGCGTTCGCGGCTCTGATGGAATTCATTTATTGCTATGCTTGCATTTCGGGTCTTGAATTACTGCGCAGAGAAACACAACTAATAGTGATGTTTAACTGGAGTGCGGTGATTATTTTTCTGCTGCTCGGTATTTTTACTTTCACTCATACCGAAACAGTAAGGCCCGATTCGCGATTGTCACCGGGGGTAAAACGGGGTATATTATTGGCGGTGTTTAACCCTTTACAAATTCCGTTTTGGATGGTGTGGGGGGTGTATATGATGCAGAATGGCTGGCTCCAAAGCAGCGCGATTTCTATTGCGCTGTTCAGTTTTATTTGTGCGTTGGGCGCGGCCTCCATTCTCTACATTTATGCGCTGGCGGGGAAAAAAGTGGTGGAGAAACTGAATGTGAACGGGAATATTTTGAACCGCTTTATCGGCTCTATTTTTATTTTGCTGGCGGTGTATGAGACCATAAAAATTATTTACCACTTGTAAATAGGCCGCCCAACAGAGATGCCTCTGTCGGTCAAAATTTATCCGGGTCCTTCATCCTCCATTTTTACCGGAATCGTATGCCGCTTTAGCTCTTTTTTGTAACGCTTTATAAATCAATAGAGCGGAAGCGTTTATATGAAAGCCTCAGAAAAAAATCGCAAAATTTCAATCCACCTTATTTAATCTCGAAGTTGCTACTATTCGCCCTCCTTCATCCGCTACTTTTAAAATGTAAGTTCCTTTCGCCAATGTCTCAATAGAAATTTCTATCTGATCTCCCACGGTGCTATTGACACTCGACTTCACCAAGTCGCCTTTCATATTATATACCTCGAAAGATAAATTGCCTGCATCGGATAAGCCATTCACCGTAAATGTCCCTTTCACCGGATTGGGATACAGACGAAGATTTGAATGCGGAATATCCGTGATGGCATTCGGACAATTGGCAATAAGGTTAGCCGTAAAGTGGATCATCAGTGCAGTATTAGCGCTATCCCCCGTTAGCCATACCAGCACATCCGCATCTCCCGTTCCCGAAACGCAATGGGGTGAAAACTGAAATTTAAAATCCATTGTGTCTCCCGCAGAAACATTTAATGACTCATAAGGCCCTGGGTTGAATAGCAAATCATAGCAGTTCTTGTTATCGCACAACTTTACTTCCCAATTAGTAGAAGGAGTGGAATAATTCTTCAACATCCAGCTAAAAGTCTGGCTGTTCACCGTATTATTTTTCACTTCTAAATGAATATCCTGCGGATCGAATTCATCGGTAATAGTACCCGATGCAACCGAAGTGTCAGACGGAATAGGAATAATCCCTTGTGAATGAGAAATCGCTACACTTCCAACCAAAAGGGACAAACAGATACAAATTTTTTTCATTGGTTTTGTTAATTAATTAAAGTGGAATAGTCAACGAAAATAGGGCTTGCTGTGACATGTGCAAGTCAAAATTTGTTTACATCTTATCCCACCTTGCTAATCAAGTATTAATTTCATTGTTTAGTTTTCTACCTTCGTTACCTAAAAATAATTTCAAACAATGAAAAGATTTACACTTACTATCGCAGTACTGGTAGTGGCGGGTTTCGGGCTGATGGCTCAAACCACCATTTTTACCGAAAACTTCAGCAGCACCAACTTGCCTTCAGGATGGCAAAACGTAGATAACTCCGGTGGCGGCACTTGGGCTAGAAAAACCAGTTCTCATAGCTTTGCTTCTACTACGGCATCGAACGGCTTCATGATTTTTGACGCGGATGCGAAAGGAAATGATAGCAAAGCTGAAAATGCCGATTTAATTACGGCAGCTATAAATTGTTCGGGGCATAATCATGTAGCCCTGCAGTTTGAACAGTATTTTCAACAATATGCGGCTGCATTGGGCACTGTTTTCGTCAGTACCGATGGGATTAGTTGGAGTCAGGTATATACAGTCACCAACACAACCGACAACCCGGAAGTAACACTCATTGACATAACTACTGCTGCCGCCAATCAACCTACAGTGTATATCAAATTTAATTACACCGGGGATTACGATTACTGGTGGGCTATTGATGACATTAAGTTATTTGAGCCGGCCGCTTTAGACATTTCTGTGGAGTCTATTACCAACAATCAGTATGTGGGTTTAAGCAACCAGACCGTGAGCGGTGTGGTAAAAAATAATGGAGCTGAAACCATCACTTCATTTGATATGACCTACACCGATAATGGGGGTAGTGCCGTGGTTCAGAGTGTCTCCGGTGTAAATATTCAATCTTTCCAGACATACAGTTTTAGCTTTAATCAACCTATCGCAATGTCCACTCCTATGTTGCACACTATAGTGGTAAATGTTTCTGCTCCCAATAATGGAAGCGAAACGAACTTGGCCAACAACTCTGCCACAAAAGATGTAACCGCGCTTAGCGCCATTCCGGTGAAGAATGCTTTAATAGAAGAGTTTACTACGGCACAATGCCAATATTGCCCCAGAGGAACCAGCACCATGAATGGTATTCTTGCCGGTCATAGCAATATCATTGGCGTTGCACTTCATGCGGGTTTCGGAACCGATGCCATGACTACCGCTGACCATTCAACAGTGGCTGCGGCCTTTACTTCGGGAGCACCTACTGCTGCTGTGGACAGAGTTCTTTTTGCCGGGGAAGAAGCGGTGGGAGTGGACGATGGTAACTGGGAAACCTACGGTGTGCAAGAAACCAACCGAGTGACTCCCGTAGCTATCATTGCCGATAATACATATAACAGTGGAACCCGTGAATTAGTAGTAAATACTTCTGCAAAATTCTTCGGCCCGATTAATGACGACTTCCGTATCAACTGCTACATCATAGAAGACAGTGTAACCGGAACGGGAAGTGGCTATAACCAAATAAATGCTTACAATAATGTATCCTCCAGCGAATGGTATCAAAAAGGAAACCCTATTGTTGGATTCCAACACCGCCACGTTTGCCGCCAAATGTTAGGTGGCGCTTGGGGTTCTACCGGAGTAATCAGCACTCCCACGACTGATGGAGGAGTTTATTCAAAACAATACACTTACACACTACCTGCCGGTTGGAATGATTCCCGAGTTAAATTGGTTGTTCTGGTGCAGCACTATGCCGCCAATAAAAATGACCGCAACATTCTCAACGCTATGGAATTGGATTTGAATAGCGCTGACTCTACCCGCTACGTTGCGGCTGTTTACAACGGAATTAAAGAAGTGAGTGCCACCAATGTTGGCGAAGTAAGTTTGTATCCTAATCCTGCTGCTGATATTCTTAACATCAGCTATACGCTGAGTAAAGATGCTACCGTAAGTTTTGGGATTTACAACATCATAGGTCAAAATGTAATGAACATTGAACCTTCGGCACTCAACAAAGGCGACTACAGAACACGAGTAAATACTGCTGACCTGAAAAACGGAGTTTATTTCGTTTCAGTAAAGGAAAACAACAAAACAGTGAACACACTGAAATTTGTCGTAAATAAATAATCGCAACGTTAAGGATTCGCAAAGCCGCTCAGCAATGGGCGGCTTTGTTGTTTTTACAGAATGGCTTCATCCGCAAAACTATAGTAGTTCTTATCGCCAATAATCAAATGATCCAAAAGGGCAATATCCATCCACTTGGCTGCTTCCTTTAACTGATGCGTCAAATCCACATCAGCCTGACTCGGTTTTAGATTCCCTGACGGATGATTGTGCACAGCTATCATAGCAGAACTTAAGAGTTCAAGACCGTACTTCAAAATTATTTTAATGTCGGCCACCGTTCCCGAAACTCCACCTTTACTAATATGTCGGTGAGTAATCACGCGATTTGACTTATTCAGATAGAGCATATAAAACTCTTCGTGACTCAAGTCAGCCATCTCCGGATAAATGTAATCAAAGCTGTCGCGGCTGGAACGAATCAGAGGCTTCTCTCTTATATCCTCCGATTGCCGTCTGCGGCCAAGTTCTAAAGCGGCTACAATGGTAATAGACTTGGTATCGCCCAAACCCTTTTCCAATTTTCGGATGTCGTTCACAGAGAGCTTGCCCAACTCATTCAGATTGCCCGACACTTTATCCAACACTTTTCTGGCTAAGTCTAATGCCGAAGTTCCTCTGACTCCCGTTCGCAGTAAAATAGCGATCAACTCAGCATCGCTCAATGCAGCTTTCCCTTTCAGCAGAAGTTTTTCACGTGGGCGGTCTTCCTCTGCCCAACTCTTAATGGATAAAAAGTCGTTCCCTTCCATTCTTAAATATACAAAAACAAAAAAAGGCATCCTTGAGCAGGGTGCCTTTTTAAATTTATCGAATGAATTGATTTACTTCTTAGCGGAAAACTTCTTCATCAAACTCGATTTCAAGTTTGATGCTTTGTTCTTATGAATATATCCGCGCTTGGCTAATTTATCGAGCAGCGAAAGCACAGCCGGAAGATCCTTCTGAATATCCTTTTCCCCGGTTTCGCTTCTTAAATCGCGAATAGCGTTACGGGTAGTCTTCGCATAATATCTGTTTGCCAATCTGCGTTTTGCTGATTGTCTGGTGCGCTTTTCGGCTGATTTGTGGTTTGCCATTTCTTGTATCTTTTAAAAAAGGACTGCAAATATAGACTTCTGCTACTCATTTCCAAAACCATACTAAGAAATCAATTTTAAAGCAAGGTTTTCCGTTAAAGCCCTTGAAACGAGCCTACAATCTTTGACTTATTAGAACAGATGGCTTAGGTTTGCGGAAATTTTTGTGATAGATAATGGATAATTATTCTTATTTGAGCAATGCCACCCCGGAATTCATAGAAAATTTATATCAGGATTTTAAAAAGAATCCCACTTCAGTTGACCCGGAATTTAGGAAATTTTTTGAAGGTTTTGATTTCGCTACCTATAACTTTAGTGGCAAGGATACTTCACTCTCCGCTGACGAGATTAAGGTTTTTCGACTGATAGATGCTTATCGTAAAAGAGGGCATTTAATAGCTGACACTAACCCCTTAAAACCGCGCAAAGATCGAATTGCCCAATTAGATTTATCCTTTTTCGGATTATCTGAAAAGGATTTAGAAAGGCATTTCACCATTGGCGATATCTTGGGTTTGAAAAATGCAACTTTACAGGAAATCATCAACAGCCTGCGCAAAACCTATTGTGGCACTATTGGTTTCGATTTCAGATGTGTGCGCTTGAAAGACGAGGTTGAATTTTTGCGCAGCCGAATTGAAAAGAAGGAAAAACTGATTGATTTTTCGATTGAGAAAAGAGAGCACATCTTTCGGGTACTGAACAAAGCCGTAGGCTTTGAGAAATTTTTGGGCACCAAATACATTGGCGAAAAGCGATTCTCTTTAGAAGGAGGCGAGGCAGCTATTCCGGCCTTAGATGCTATTATTCGAAGTTCAGCCAAGTTAGGAGTAAAAGAGGTGCTGTTCGGGATGGCACACCGGGGTCGCTTAAATGTACTGGCCAATATCATGGGGAAAACCTATGAAGAGATATTCAATGAATTTGAGGGAAATACCACTTACGATCTCACGATGGGGGATGGTGACGTGAAATATCACTTGGGATTTTCTCACCAATGTCCGGTGGGCGATAACCAATGTGTTTACTTGAAACTAATGCCAAACCCTTCACATTTGGAGGCGGTAAGCCCTGTCGTTATCGGATTTGCCAGAGCCAAGGCAGACGCTATTTACAATTCCGATTACGACAAGCTCTTCCCTATTCTGATTCATGGTGATGCCTCTGTTACCGGTCAAGGAATTGTGTATGAAGTGCTCCAAATGGCTAAGTTGGAAGGGTATTACACAGGTGGCACTCTTCATTTCGTTATCAATAATCAAATAGGCTTTACTGCCGATTTTGATGAAACTCGTTCCTCCGATTATTCCACTTCCATAGCTTCCGCTTTTGATTCCCCAGTGTTTCACGTAAATGGGGATGATGTGGATGCCGTGGTGTTTGTTTGCGAACTGGCAGCCGAATACCGCCAGGAATTTAATAAGGATGTTTGGATTGATATGGTGTGCTACCGCAAGTGGGGCCACAATGAAAGTGACGATCCTAAATACACTCAACCCGGTTTGTACAAACTGATTGATAAACATCCCAACCCACGCGAAGTGTACTCAAAAAAGTTAGAGGCAGAGGGAGCCATGCATGCCGAAATGGCAAAGCAAGTCGAAAAAGAATTTTGGAGTGAATTACAGGAGCGCTTAGATATGGTGAAGCAGAAACCACTGCCTTACAAGCCACAACCGAATGAATTGGCTTGGCAAAAACTCCGCAAAGCACAAATAGAAGATTTCTTCAAATCGCCCGACACTTCCATTTCAGAAGAAACCGCCCAACATCTAATAGAAGGGCTCAATAAAATTCCTGCGGGATTTACCCCTCTTCGAAAAGTGAAAAAGTATTTGGATGAGCGAAACAAATTGATGAAAGCAGAGCGCAAGTTAGATTGGGCGGCTGCTGAGTTAATGGCCTATGGTTCTTTGTTGTTAGAAGGGCGAGATGTTCGGTTGAGCGGAGAGGATGTGAAGCGCGGTACCTTTACCCATCGCCACGCAGTGATTACCGATGAAAATACCGACAAAGAATACTGCCGCCTTTGTAACCTCGATAAAAAACAAGGTAGATTTTTTGTGTACAACTCACACCTAAGTGAATACGGAGTGCTTGGATTTGAGTATGGCTATTCTTTGCCCAACCCGGAACCTTTAGTGCTGTGGGAAGCTCAATTTGGTGACTTTGCCAACGGGGCACAAATAATTATAGACCAGTTTATAGCAGTGGGGGAAAGCAAATGGCAGCGCAGTTCAGGATTAGTGATGTTGTTGCCGCATGGGTACGAAGGGCAAGGGCCTGAACATTCCTCGGCTCGCTTAGAGCGGTACTTGCAGATGTGTGCAGAGATGAATATGGTCGTGGTGAATATTACGGAGCCGGCAAACTTTTTTCACGCGCTGCGCAGGCAGGTAGCCTGGCCGTTCCGGAAACCTTTGGTGGTGATGAGCCCCAAGTCATTGCTTCGCCACCCGCTTTGCATCTCGCCCTTAGAAAAAGTAACTAATGGTACGTTTGAAGAACTGTTGATAGATGAAGCCGCCTCTAAGAAGGTGCGCAAGATTCTTTTTTGCTCCGGCAAAATCTATTACGATTTGAGAGAGCGAAGAGAACGAGATAAAATAAAAGATGTGGTAATAGCCAGAGTAGAGCAGTTGTATCCGACCCCACAGGATAAAATGTTGGAATTAGTAGCCAAACACCCCAATGCTGAAGTGCGTTGGGTGCAGGAAGAGCCGGAGAATATGGGAGCATGGTATTTTATACATGCCCGCTTACATGAAAAAATCGGATTAAAAGGGATTGCGAGAAAAAATTCGGCATCCACTGCTACCGGTTACAAAAAAGTTCATCTCGAAGAGCAGGAAAGAATATTGATCAGAGCATTTGAATAAAATACTAACCACTTAATTATTTGACACTATGACTGAAATTAAAGTACCGGCTCTTGCGGAATCAATTACCGAAGTCACTCTTTCGAAATACTTAGTAAAGGAGGGGGATTATATAGAGATGGATCAGCCTATCTGCGAACTGGAAACAGACAAAGCCTCTCAGGAAATTCCATCCCCCGTATCGGGCAAAATAAAATTTGTAGCCAGCGAAGGAGATGATTTGAAAATTGGGGCAGTGATTTGTCAGATAGACGAAAGTGCCGCCAAACCTGAAGCCACCTCTCCTCAGGTGGAGGCTCCAAAAGCAGAAGTGAAAGAAGAACCTAAAAAGGAAACTCCTAAAAAAGAAGAACCCAAACAGGAAGAACCTACGAAGGATACTTACGCAAAAGGAACTCCCTCTCCGGCTGCGAAAAAGATTTTGGAAGAAGGCAGTCTGAAAACAGCCGAAGTGAAAGGCACGGGAGTGAGCGGAAGAATCACGAAAGAAGATGCTATCAAAGCGGTTCGGGATAAAGCCCAACTTCCGCAGCGTGAAGCCTTCAGCAGAAATGAACGAAGAGAGAAAATGAGTCGCCTTCGCAAAACCGTTGCAGAGCGCTTGGTTTACTCAAAAAATTCTACCGCCATGCTCACCACTTTCAATGAGATGGATATGACGGCTATCAACAAAATACGCGAGAAGTATGGCGATGCGTTCAAAAAGAAAAATGAAGTATCGTTGGGCATAATGAGTTTCTTTAGCAAAGCCGTTTGCTTGGCGCTTGAAAAATTCCCTGCGGTGAACGCCTCTATTGAAGAAAATGAAATTATCTACCACGATTACTGCGACATCTCTATTGCGGTATCTACTCCAAAGGGTTTAGTGGTGCCGGTGATTCGCAATGCAGAGTCGCTTTCCTTGGCTGGCATTGAAAAGAAAGTGAAAGAGTTGGCTATTAAAGGCCGCGATGGATTGCTCACGATGGAGGAAATGACCGGTGGCACTTTCACGATTTCTAACGGAGGCGTGTTTGGTTCGCTCATGTCCACGCCTATTATCAATCCTCCGCAAGTAGCCATCCTCGGGATGCACAAAACTGAAGATCGCCCGATAGTGATAGATAAGCAAATTACGATTCGCCCGATGATGTATTTAGCACTGAGCTACGACCACCGAGTGATTGACGGAAAAGAAAGCGTGAGCTTTTTGGTAGCGGTAAAAGACTTCTTAGAAAACCCGCATAAGATGTTGTTAGGAGCCGACCCGGTAGATTTGCTGTTAGAGATTTAATTAACTGCACAGAGGTACGCAAAGAAGCACAGAGTTTCACAAAGATATAGCAGAACGTGAGCAACGATCTTACATACAAAATAATTGCCGGTGCTATGGAAGTGTACCGAAATCTAGGATCCGGATTATTAGAATCTTCCTACCAGAAATGTTTACAGCACGAACTCCAACCGGCCGTGTTGACTTATGAAGCGGAAATGCCAATGCCTTTAGTGTATAAGGAAATTACACTGGATCAGGGTTATAGAATTGATTTGTTAGTCCTAAATAATGTAGTAGTTGAATTGAAAGCGGTGAATGCGATATTGGCGGTTCACCAAGCACAAATACTTACTTATATGAAGTTGAGCGGCTACCCATTAGGCTTGCTGATCAATTTCAATATACCGCTATTAAAAAACGGTATCAAACGATTTATAAATACTTAAACTCAGTGTTCCTCTGATTCATTCCGTGTAACTCTGTGTAGTAAAAAAAACAAAGAAGATATGTCGAAGTACAATGTGGTGGTGATTGGTTCGGGACCCGGAGGGTATATAGCTGCTATTCGCTGTGCTCAGTTGGGAATGAAAGTGGCTATCATTGAAAAATACAAGGTGTTGGGAGGCACTTGCACCAATGTTGGCTGCATTCCCTCAAAAGCCTTATTGGATTCATCGGAGCATTATCACAATGCCGAAAATTCATTGGCCGATCACGGTATTGGTGTGAAAGGACTTTCCATTGATTTCAAGAAAACCGTAGAGCGGAAGAACGGAGTGGTGAAAGCCAATAACGATGGCATTGCCTTCCTGATGAAGAAAAATAAAATTGATTCCTATTTCGGCATCGCTTCTTTCGTCAGCAACAACAAAATTGCCGTAACAGATGCCAAAGGAGAACAAACAGAAATAGAAGGAGAGAAAATAATTATCGCCACCGGCTCAAAACCAACGGAACTTCCATTTCTCAAAACAGACAAGAAACGAATCATCACCTCTACCGAAGCACTGTCGCTGACCGAAGTGCCCAAGCATCTCGTAATTATTGGTGGAGGAATTATAGGTGTGGAACTCGGCTCGGTGTATCAGCGCCTCGGCTCAAAAGTGACCATTGTAGAGTTCTTAGATAAAATTGTTCCCAGCATGGATGACGAAGTGGGCAAAGAGCTACTTCGCGTATTGCGCAAACAAGGCATTGAGTTTCTGCTCTCCACTAAAGTTACCGGAGCCACCGCAAAAGGAAAAGAAGTAACGGTAACAGCCGAAAACAAAGCCGGTGAAAAGGTAGCACTGAAAGGCGACTATTGCTTAGTAGCCGTTGGCCGCGTTCCCTTTACCACGGGATTAAATTTAGCGGCAGTCGGAGTAGCAAAAGATGAAAAAGGTCGCATCACCGTCAATGAGAAATTAGAAACAAACGTGCCCGGGATTTATGCTTTAGGCGATGTGGTGCGCGGTGCTATGCTGGCGCATAAAGCCGAAGAAGAAGGCGTGTATCTCGCAGAAATTCTTGCCGGACAAAAACCGCATATCAATTACAACCTGATTCCCGGAGTGGCTTACACCTGGCCGGAGGCTGCCGGAGTAGGTGCTACCGAGCAAGAATTAAAGCAAAAGGGCGTGGCCTATAAAAGTGGCAAGTTCCCCTTTCGCGCACTCGGCCGCGCTCGCGCCAGTGGCGACTTAGACGGCTTTGTGAAAATTCTCGCTTCTAAAGAAACCGATGAAATTCTTGGAGTGCATATCATTGGTGCGCGCGCAGCCGATCTGATTATTGAAGGAGTAGTGGCTATGGAATACCGCGCCAGCGCAGAAGATATTTCGCGCATGAGCCATCCGCATCCCACTTATACCGAAGCATTCAAAGAAGCCTGCCTCATTGCAACAGAGAACCGGCCTTTAAATATGTAGCTCGCATTTCGGCCCCACACTGTTTTCAGCGCGAAGGCTCTTTCCATTTCATTGATTTTACTTTTCTTGCAGTAAAATTATTTCTATGTCCGATTGGTCTTCCACTCCCAGTAATTTCTTTACCCGATTTGTAGTACCACTTTTTTTGGTAGTCGTTACTCCGCCATTCGCCATGCTGTTTTGGCATGTAAATGTAGAACTGAACGGCTCCTTCCTCGCTTTGTGGAATGAAATACTCGACAAGGGCTTGCTCAGAATCATCAACGAAGTTTGGCTCGCTCGTTTCTTCGGCTCTGCTATTGCTTGGAAAATGATTGGTCTTTTCGCAGCGCTGCAATTGCTGCTGATGCGCATCGTGCCCGGCAGAAAATACAAAGGCACCATCACCCCCAAAGGCAATGTGCCCGAGTATGTAGATAACGGATTGGCCACTTACCTGCTCACCTTTGTCATTTACTTTACTTGTGCTTACGGCTTTCATTTATTCCCCGCAGGCATCATTTACACCCACTTTGGCGACCTATTAGGCGCGCTCAATTTTACCGCCTTAGCCTTTTGCCTGTTGCTTTATTTCAAAGGGAAATACTTCCCCTCTTCAAGCGACCATTCCCACACCGGCAATTTCATCTTCGATTATTACTGGGGCACCGAGTTGTTTCCCCGCCTCTTCGGCTGGGATGTGAAGCAGTTCACTAATTGCCGCTTCGGGATGACGGGCTGGTCGCTCGCAGTGGTGTCATTTGCCTTTGCGCAATATGAAATATACGGCCGTGCCGACTGGAGCATTATCCTCTCTGCCGCTCTCATTTTTATTTACCTCTTCAAATTTTTTATTTGGGAAGAAGGCTACATGAAAAGTATGGACATACAAGTAGATCGCGCGGGTTTTTACATCTGTTGGGGTTGCTTAGTGTGGGTGCCCGCAGTGTACACCTCTCCCGTGATGTTTATGGTGAAACATCCCATTGGATTAAGCATGGGAGTAGCCGCAGTTATTTTTATACTTGGACTGGCCAGCATCTGGGTCAATTACTGGGCCGATTATCAACGCCAAAAAGTGAGAGCCACCAACGGCAAAACTACCATTTGGGGAAAAGCACCCATACTTATACAGGCCGAATACACCACCGAAACCGGAAAGAAAAAAAACAACCTTTTGCTCGCCTCCGGTTTTTGGGGCATCAGCCGCCACTTTCACTACGTGCCCGAAATTTTCTCGGCATTTTTCTGGAGTTGCGCTACGGGGTTCAGTTTCTTCGCCCCATTCTTCTACGTTATTTTCCTGACTATTCTGCTCACCCATCGCGCCTTTCGGGACGATACCAAATGCCGCAATAAATACGGAAAATATTGGGAAGAATACTGCCGGTTGGTACCCTATAAGATAGTGCCGGGAATCGTGTAGGGAGTCTTGCCGTTTAAAGGTGGAAGAAGCATCCGTTATGGCAGAAAATAAATCATTGCCTGACTTTATGGCAGCATTTTACACGACTAAATGCTATTTGTCGCAATACGTTGCAGCGCACCAGGGCTGAAATAGATATTTGTTGCAATACATTACAGCGTACCACACTGAAAATTTATATTTGATGCAATCGGTTACAGCGTACCGTGTCCGGAAGAAATATTTAGTGTCATCCGATGCAGCGGACTGCCTCCGGAAGAAATATTTAGTGCCATCCGATGCAGCGAACTGCCTCCAGAAGAAATATTTAGTGCCATCCGATGCAGCGGACTGCCTCCGGAAGAAATATTTAGTGTCATCCGATGCAACATACTGCTGCCAGAAGAAATATTTAGTGTCATCCGATGCAACGTATTAAATCGCCAATAGATATGGGGTGCTATCCGATTTAAAGTTTTGATCGCAAACTGACGAAAACGTTCGTTTCTGACTTTATGGAAAGGTAAAAACCAAAAAACCATCGTAACACAACCGCACCAAGCCATGAAAGAAATGGTATAACTGCGATGGTGAAATTTCACAAATCGGTTTACAACCGTAGATTTGGTGTTCTAAAGGGGTCCAATTCTTGAAAAAGAAATTAATCATTACGGGAGCTTCCGGCTTTCTGGCCTTCCATCTACTCCGAGCGACTGCCGCCACTTGGGATCTGTATGGCTTCACCCATTTGCGCCCGCTTCATTTCGATGCTGCCACCGCCATACCTTGCAACCTTACCAACTACATTGAATTAGGCAATTACTTAGAAGACATTGAGCCCGATGCCCTCATTCACCTGGCCGCCATTGCCGATGCCAATTTTTGTCAGACAAACAAAGCGGCTGCCTATGCCGTAAATGTAGAAGCCACTAAAAATCTGGCGGGTCTTTGCAGCGATTTCCATATTCCATTTGTGTTCACCTCTACCGACTTGGTGTTTGACGGCATTCGAGGAAATTACAGCGAAGCCGATGCGAAAAATCCCTTGAATGCTTATGGAGAGCAGAAAGCCATTGCCGAAGACGAAGTGCTGAAAATTTATCCCGAAGCCACCGTGCTGCGCCTGCCTTTGCTATTTGGCCAACCCGAGGCGAGTGCGGGCAATTATCTGCAACAATTTATCCTCCGCTTACAGAAAGGCCAAGCCACTCCTCTCTTCACCGATGAGTATCGCAGCGTGTGCGGTGCCCAAAGTATCAGCCGGGGCATCTTGCAGGTAATGAACCATCCGGGCATTCTTCATTTGGCAGGAACCGAAAAACTATCTCGTTATGACTTCGGAATGAAGGCCGTTCGCGCCTTCGGTTTGGATGCCTCCTTCGTGCAGGCCTGCTTACAAAAAGATGTGAAGATGGCCGCCCCCCGCCCACCCGATGTATCGCTCAACATCGCCAAAGCCTTAAATTTGGGTTATTCCCCTTTGTCGGTAGAAGAAGAACTTCGTTTAATTTCAACATCAAATTATTTCCCATGAAAAAAATTCTCTTTCTTCTATCGCTGCTCACGGGCGGAATATTGTATGCGCAAGATGAACCACTCCTCCAACCGGGTCGGGTAGTTTTTTATAATGTAGAAAACCTGTTCGACACCATCAACGACCCCGCCACCCGAGATGAAGACTTTCTTCCCGACTCAAAACGCGCCTGGAATACCAAAAAATACGAAATCAAAATAAGGCATATCGCCAAAGTATTGGGCAGCCTTTTCGACACCATACAACCACTCATTATTGGTTTGTCGGAAGTGGAAAACGAAAAAGTGTTACAAGATTTGGTGGCTCAGCCCGAGCTGCAAAAATATAACCTCGGCATTGTGCACCACGACTCCCCGGACGAAAGAGGCATTGATGTGGCCTTGCTTTATAACCCACTGGTGATTGGCGAAGTGTTCAACACTTTCCTGCCCATTGATTTGGGGGAAGATAAAACCCGCGACATCGTTTACTTCAAGGCCTACATGGACGAGGGGGCTCCACTTTGGGTGTTTGTCAACCACTGGAGCAGCCGATGGGGCGGACCGGAAAAAAGTGAAAGCAAACGATTGGTGGAAGAGAAAACACTGAAAGCAAAAATTGAGGATATCTATTTGGGCGAACCCGATTCAAAGGTCATTATCATGGGCGACTTTAACGACAACCCCACCGATGAAAGTTTAACGGCTTTAAGCACCGCTAAAAAAAATCAACCCAAACTCATTAACCTCATGAAGCCGCTGTATGAAAAAGGAAACTTTACTTTGAAGTATAAAGGCGAGAACGACATTTTCGACCAGTTCATTGTTTCTCAAAATTTAATGAACCCCCAATCGGAATATTGTGTGCGCAATCTCGCGGCTTATATCTATTCCCCCTCGTGGCTGCTGTTCAATCATCCAAAATACGGGTACATTCCCAACCGCACTTATGTCGGTAGCTGGTGGGTAGGAGGGTATAGCGATCACCTGCCGGTGTACTTCGATCTCGTTTTTAAATAAAATCTCAGGCGGGATATTCAAAATAGTTGCGCTCCGTTTCCCACAGCCGCACTTGCAAATCATATTTTTTATCGAGACGATGGCGAAGCAGGTTATAAATCACCACTACAATATTTTCTCCCGTAGGATTCAGGTCCTTAAACTCCGGGCAATCTAAGTTCAGGTTGTGATGGTCAAAACGGTGGTGCACTTCCTCCTGCATTATCTTTTTCAGTTCATCCAGATTAATCACATAGCCGGTAATAGGGTCTGTGTCGCCCACTACTCTAACATCTAAGCGGTAGTTGTGACCATGATAATTTTCATTGGCACACAAGCCAAACACTTCCCGATTTTTCTCCTCACTCCAATTTTTGTAATACAGCCGGTGCGCTGCATTGAAGGTTATTTTCCGAAATACCGCTACTCTGTTTGTTGGCATATTCTATCATTTATGGAACTTATCAGTTCCTGTAAAAAGTAAGTGCTAAATTGACCTAAATAATTAATTCTTCTCCCATTCAGAAACTCGGTATGTACTGCTTTGCATACAAAAGAAGCAAAGGTGTTTCTCTTCATTTGTAATATTCGAAAAACAACGGCATTTTAGAACCGAAAATGAACAAGCCCGAAGACTGCACGAAAAAACTATACCTTGCATTCCTTCCACCATTACTAAAAAAACAATCCCACGAATATGAATTTGAAAGAAGCACAAGACTTTAAGAAATACGCGGTAAAGCATCGCGGCATTAACAGCACACAGGTAGAAAGGTATATCAGCAAAGTGCAGGGGCAGCAGGGCATCAACAACCTCACCCGTACCGTTATTGAGGAGCGGCAGATGCCGTTTAGAGAGGTGGATGTGTTTTCGCGATTGATGATGGATCGCATCATTTTCTTAGGCACTCCCATTGACGATTACATTGCTGCTATTATTCAGGCGCAACTGTTGTTTCTCGAAAGCAGCGATAGCCGCAGCGATGTGCAGATATACATCAACAGCCCCGGAGGCGAAGTGTATTCCGGCTTGGGAATTTACGATACCATGCAATACGTTTCGATGGATGTGGCGACCATCTGCACCGGTATGGCCGCCAGCATGGCTGCCGTTCTACTTTGCGCAGGAGCCAAAGGCAAGCGCACTGCGCTGAAGCACGCTCGCACCATGATTCACCAACCGCTGGGGGGCATCGGTGGCAAGGCCAGCGAAATCGAAATCTCGGTCAAAGAAATTCAGAAAATTAAGGGAGAACTCTACGAAGTAATTGCTTTCCACACCGGGCAAACGATGGAAAAGGTGGCGCTGGATAGCGATCGCGATTACTGGATGCGCAGTGATGAGGCCAAGGAATACGGAATGATTGACGAGATATTAGTACGCAACACTAAGCGCGATTAAATCGTCATAGCATAACTATTTATTTTTTTCACCGTAAACAAAACGGAAGGAACCAATTATGAAGAAGGAAGCAGAACCGTGTTGCTCTTTTTGCGGACGCAAAAAGCGCGAAACTCAAATACTTATTTCAGGCATCGAAGGCCATATTTGCGAAAACTGTGTCACGCAGGCACAGCAAATCATTGATGAAGAACTATTTCAGAAACACAAAAAGTTTCAGTTCTCCTTGCCTAATTCGGTGAAGCCTAAGGACATCAAGAAATTTCTCGACCAGTACGTTATCGGGCAAGATGAAGCAAAGAAATACATCAGTGTAGCCGTGTACAATCACTACAAGCGCTTGAACCAAAGCAAGACAGATGAAGTGGAGATAGAAAAGAGCAACATATTAATGGTGGGGCAAACCGGTACGGGGAAAACCTTACTGGCTCGCTCTATCGCTAAGTTTCTCAACGTGCCTTTTACCATCGTAGATGCCACCGTATTTACCGAAGCCGGCTATGTGGGAGAAGATGTAGAAAGTATTCTTTCGCGCCTGTTGCAGGTTTGTAACTACGATGTAACTGCCGCCCAACACGGTATCATTTACATTGACGAAATGGACAAAATTGCCCGCAAAGGCGACAACCCTTCCATTACCCGCGATGTGAGTGGCGAGGGAGTGCAGCAAGCGATGTTGAAATTGCTGGAAGGTACCGAAGTGCTGGTTCCGCCACAAGGCGGGCGCAAACATCCGGAACAAAAGATGGTGAAGTTAGATACCTCTAATATTCTGTTTATTTGTGGAGGGGCTTTTGAAGGGATTGACCGGATCATCGCCTCTCGAATGAACCAAAGCAAGGTTGGCTTTAAAAAGAATACTGAAAAAGACAAGGTGGACGATACCAATATGCTACAGTATATTTCACCTACTGATTTGCGTACCTTTGGTTTGATTCCCGAATTGATTGGCCGCGTACCGGTGACCGTTCACTTAGACCCCTTAGATATTACTGCGCTGAAAGCGATTCTCACCGAACCCAAAAACGCTCTGCTAAAACAATACAAGAAGATATTTAAGGCCGATGGAATCAACTTGAAGTTTGATGAAGATGCCATTGATTTCATAGTAGAAAAAGCGATGGAACTGAAATTAGGTGCTCGCGGGCTTCGCTCCATTTGCGAAGCTATTATGAACGATGCCATGTTTGAAATGCCTTCACAACCGGAGAAAAAAGAGTTTTTAATCACGCATGACTTTGTGGAGGAGAAATTTGAAAAATCAAATATCAACCGACTCAAAGTAGCGTAACATTATCATCTTACGAACCGAATAAGCCCTTGACAAAAATTTAGTGACGGAATTTGTCAAGGGTTTATCATTTCAAATGCCACTCTAATAGTCTATATACCGGATGGCGATCCACTATCCCCAATTCGCTTCCAAACTCGGCAGCTACCTCTGCTAACTCCTGCTTAAATACAAACGCAATGGAGCCTACAAAATGAACCGGATATTGGCGGTAGTTTTTATAACACTGCACATGATATTTAAAAAACTCGCGGAAGCCTTCCTTTACCAACTCGCTGATGAAAGCCTTATCGGGGCTATCTGTGAGGGCCTGCGTGTAAGTCGCCAAAGCGCGATTGGCATTGGGCTGCCGATACACCAAGTCAAAAATCTTTTCTTTGTTCAATTGATACCGGTTGCGCAACAAGGCCTCGGTGGCAGGGGGCAACTGATGGTACAGAAACAAAGCCAGTAATTTTTTACCGAACCAAGCTCCTCCTCCCTCATCGCCCAACACATAGCCTAATGCGGGCACTACCTCGGTTAATTCACGACCATCGTAGAGGCAAGAGTTAGACCCCGTGCCGAGAATACAGGCAATGCCGGGCACCCCGGTAAAAGTAGCTACGGCTGCCGCCTTCAGGTCGTGATCTACTGCTATTACTTCGGCCTTGTCAAAAAATAATTGGAGGGCTTTGCCAATAATTGCATTGCGCTCGTCACTGGAGCAACTGGCTCCATAGAAAAATATTTTCGTGAACTGATGACGAGCCTTTACCAAGTCTTCGTTTTTCTGCAGCTCCCCATATACAAAATCAGTGGTGTGAAACATCGGATTAAAGCCAATGGTCTCAAATAATTTTTGGTCTTCGGCCAACCAATTGGTTTTAGTGCTGCCGCTTTCTGCTATCAGTATCATGGTATAAATATTGCGAAAAGAAACTGCTTTCGGAGGGCGAATCTCAGGAACACCAAACAAATTGGGGATGGTGGAATTTGAATTGCGGATTACCCAATTAACCAGTACCGATTAACCATTAAGGCTTAACCATTACACCATTCCCCTAATTCTCTGACTTGTATGCGGCAAACATGGGCTGACTGATCTGCAAATGGGTAAAAAAATTTCTCAACACTGATTTTTACACCTAAAAGTGACCGGAAGAAATTCCCTGCGGCTCACTCCACAACCTTCCCGTTTAGGCTTCTCTTTCTGTTATTGCAGCAACTTCATCTTCCATGAGAAGGATTTAATCTTCCGCGGCAGGGACAGTAAGTTTTTCTTTCATCAGTTAGCAACCTCCTTATTTATTTGTCAGGTTAGTCGAAATGTTTGCAAAGTAATTTTCAGCTTTTCGATGGCTTTTTCGTCTATGCAATTGCAAATGACGTTGTCCTCAACGTTTCTCTTTATTAGTTCTGTAGTTTTCAGTTCTTTCGCCAAGTGGCCATTAACTTTTTTCTTTTTCGTGCTTCAGCACTTTGGCTTCCACATAAAAGATGATCTCTTCGGAGATATTGGAACTTAAGTCGCCTACCCGTTCAATTCTTCTAACAATGGAAATCATGTTTAACAGCGGCATAACAGCTGCATTTTCTTTGCTTATATAGGAGGCAATAATTCCGGTTGCATCTCTGTTAATGGAGTCCAGTTGTACATCCTTATTGAAAACAGCACGAGCGCGGTTAGTGTCATCGTGCTGTAGGGCATACATGTTATCTTCAATCATGGAGCTTGCAATTTCATACATCTTTAGTAGTTGTAGATCTCTGAGAAGATCGGGATCAAATTTGCTGTTGCTCTCCAATATACACTTTGAAATTCCTTTGGCGCTGTCACCTATACTCTCCAAATGGGAATTGATTTTGAAGGAGGCAAAAACAAAGCGGAGGTCTATCGCAACAGGATTGAACAGGGCTGTAATGTTTTCGCATTCACGATCAATCTTTAACTCCTCAGCGTTCACTCTTCGTTCGTTGAAAAGAACCTCTCTTGCCAGATTTTGATCGTTGGCCTCCAGTGCCTGCATACTTTTGCGCAACTGCTTTTGAACCAACAAAAACATTTCAATGAGATTATTTCTTAAATCTCCTAGTTCATTATCTAAGTGTGTCATTATTTTTCAGTTTAGGCGTACTCTATAACTATCCGAATCTACCTGTGATATAATTTTGAGTTTTTTCATTCTTAGGATTTGTAAAAATGGTTTTGGTTTCGTCAAATTCAACTAAATCTCCCAGATAGAAGAAGGCGGTACGGTCGCTTACACGAGCCGCCTGCTGCATGTTGTGGGTCACAATTAGGATAGTGTATTTCTGCTTTAGGTCATAAATCAGTTCTTCAATCTTTGAGTTAGAAATAGGGTCAAGAGCTGAGGTGGGTTCATCCATCAGAATGATAGAAGGCTCAATAGCGATAGCGCGTGCAATACAGAGGCGCTGTTGCTGCCCCCCGGAAAGTCCCAAAGCATTTTTATGTAGCTTATCCTTTACCTCGCCCCACAAAGCCGATTGCTTTAGGGAGTGCTCAACGGTTTCCGCAATAATTTTTTTGTTTGTAATTCCGTTTACCCGCAGACCATAGGCCACATTTTCGAAAATGCTTTTAGGAAAAGGGTTGGGCTTCTGAAAAACCATCCCTACTTTTTTTCTTAATTCATTTACTCTGAGTTCGCGTGAAAAAATGTCTTTCTTATCAATCATTACCTCACCTTCTAAGCGAAAGCCTTCAATGAGGTCATTCATTCGATTGAAGATGCGCAGAAAGGTTGTTTTGCCACAGCCCGAAGGACCAATAAGGGCTGTTACGGTATTGGGGTCAACCGCCATTTCAATATCACGGAGGACGTGAAAATCGCCATACCAGCAGTGCACATTTTTTATTTCTATTTTTTTCATCGGCTTTGAAGGGTTTTTGCCCAACAGTTTTTCATTTATAGCAGTAGTGGATTCGGCACTTACAATTTCAGACTGCCTTTTAGTGCTTGTTTTTTTTATGTTACTCATTTTCGTCAGCATTTTATTTTGTTTCAATGCCCATGTTTACCTATCATTCCTTTTACCATTTTACTCTGTTCTGCCACCTATTTCGCAAAATCACCGCAGCTCCATTCATCAGTATTGTTATTAGCATTAGCACGATGATGGCAGCCGCAGCGTTTATGATAAAACCTGCCTGTGGACGTGATACCCAGTTGTAAATCTGAATGGGCAATACTGTGAAAGAATCGAAAACTGACTTAGGAACAAATGGAACATACATTAATGCCCCTACAACAATTAGGGGAGCTGTTTCACCAATAGCCCTTGACAGAGCAAGGATAATACCGGTCATTATACCGCCTGAGGCAGCCGGCAACATCTGCATCCAGATGGTTTGCCATTTGCTGGCACCTAGTGCATAAGAGGCTTCGCGCATGGTAGAAGGAACGGTTTTAATGGCTTCGCGGGTAGAAACAATAACAATGGGTAGAATAAGCAGTGAAAGAGTTAGGCTTCCCGAAAGAATGCTCTGGCCTAAGTGAAGAGTGCGCACAAAAATCTCTAATCCAAGTAGCCCGTAAATAATAGAAGGAACACCCGCTAGATTAGAAATATTGATTTCAAGAAATGAAGACCACCATCCTTTTCGGGCATATTCCTCCAAATAGATACCGGCTCCTATACCGATTGGGATAGCAAAAACAGCCGTAGTCACCATTACCCATAAAGTGCCTACCAATGCCGTAAGGATACCGGCCTGCTCAGGTCTGCGGCTCGGAAGGGCGGTGAAGAAATCAAAAGACAAACGGTGCAGGCCATCCATCCCGATTTTAATCAACAGCACAGCAAGCATGATCAGACCAATGGAAGTCGCAATGATTGCCCAAATCTTAAAGGCATTGTTCTTTAGCGTTTTTACCTGTTCATTATTCATACTGCTCCCGGTATTTTTTCTTGATGTAGAAACTGATATTGTTCAGAATGAAAGTGATGACAAAAAGAGTAAGTCCGGCAGCGAAAATAGTTCGGTACTCTAGGGAACCATTGGGCACATCGCCACTGCTTACCTGTACAATATAAGTGGTGATGGTTTCTATAGGAACACGAGGGTCAAAAGTAAGACGGGGTTGCTGGCCTGCGGCAATAGCAACAATCATGGTTTCGCCAATAGCACGTGAAACAGCAAGGATAACAGATACCATGATGCCAGAAGACGCAGCCGGAACCGCTACCTTTAAAGATGTTTGAAGGCGGGTGGAGCCTAAAGCGTAAGCCGCCTCCTTAAGAGAAGATGGAACTGCATACAAAGCATCTTCACTAAGGGATGAAATGAAAGGAACAATCATAATTCCCATTACTATTCCGGGAGACAGCGCATTGAATCCGGAAAGACCGGGGATAATCAACTGGAGAAATGGAGTGACTACCGTTAAGGCGAAGTATCCGTAAACAACGGTGGGTACAGTAGCGAGAATTTCCAACAGCGGTTTAACTATTTTTCGTACTCCTTTGGATGAGTATTCGCTCAGATAAATCGCAATAGACAAGCCAATCGGTAAGGCAATGATGATTGCAATAAGAGTAATGAGTAAAGTTCCGGTTACTAAGGGAAGAATACCGAAATGCTTGATCGCAAAAAGGGGTGTCCATTGGGTATCTGTAAGGAAATCCTTCAAAGACACTTCGCTGAAGAATTCAATGGTTTGAAAGAAAAGTACCGCAATAATTCCAAGCGTAGTGAGTACACTTATTGCCCCGCATAAAAATAGGAGGGCTTCAATAATCTGTTCTTTTCTGTTCATGTTGTAAAAGTGAAAACAACGGGAACTTATTACAGTTCCTGTTGCTCAACTAAATAACCCTTAAACTATTTATTTCGCAGTTTGCTCAACTTTCAATAGTTCATCCAGTTTTACACCTACAGGGTCAATACCCGCAAAGGCTGATCCGGTTACTCCATCTGTAAATCGTTTTTTTACCATCGTATAAACTTCATCCGGTAAAGCAATGTATCCTACTTCGGTGGCTAATTTACCCGCATTCTCCAGATAGTAATCCACAAAGGCTTTTACTTCAGGTTTATCGGCTGATTTCTTACTTACGTAGATAAAGATAGGGCGGGAGAGTGGTTGGTAAGTCCCGTTCTTTACCGTTTCCTGCGAAGCGATCACGGGGCCATCACCGTCTTCTTTCTTCTCATCATCTACGGGAATAAGTTTCAGTTTGTCTTTGTTCGCCTCAAAGTAAGCCAAGCCGAAAAAGCCTAAAGCGTTCTTGTCGCCATGAATGCCCTCAACCAGTACATTCGGGTTGGCAGCAGCAGTATAATCACCACGAATGGACTTTGATTTCCCGTTGATGGCTTCGGTAAAGTAATCGAAAGTGCCGGAAGCCGTTCCTGTTCCAAAAAGGTGGACTTCTTCATCCGGCCAAGCAGGGTTTACCTGATTCCATTTTTTTATTTTATTCTGTGCCCCAGGCTCCCATAATTTATTCAGTTCGTTTACGGTTATTTTGGTTAGCCAGTTATTATCCTTGTTTACCACAATGGCAATACCATCATAAGCTATGGGCAACTCTATATAATTGATTCCGGCTGCCAGGCAGGTAGAATCTTCCAGTGGAGTAATAGGCCGTGATGCATTACTGATGTCTGTTTCGCCTCGTTCAAATTTCTTGAATCCGCCTCCCGTACCGGAAAGGCCCACAGTAATATTTACGGACTGATTAGTGGCTTTGTAATCTTCGGCTACGGCTTCTGATACCGGATAAACAGTAGAAGATCCATCTAATTTGATTTCCATCTTCTCTTGACTTCTCTCATTGCTTTGTTGGTTTTGGTTATTGCCACATGAACTAAGCAGGGCAACAATACCAAAGGCTAAAATTGTTTTTTTCATAATTGTTTTTTTGGGTTGCAAAGTTGTTTTGAATATGCTAGGTGATTGTTATTGGAGCTTTATGTTTTTTAGATTACAGATTTCCCTTTCGCTGCGTTATTGTTTGGTAAACCATTTGGTATCTAAAGCGAACTGGGTGCGGAGGGTGAGCACATTATCGCGCAGGTCACCGGTATAACCGGCTATGTTTGTTTTCTCATTCTTTACAATATCGTAATACACCATCAGCTTGAACCATTCGTATGGGCGAAAAATGTATCCTACTCCAAACGTTTGATAAGCGATATCGTTCTTCGTAAACAATGGATCCATTGCTAACGAGATATCTCTTCCCTTTTCCCCCGAATTGGGGTCAAATAGATCATATTTAAAAACAAAGTCGTGATACATTTTGTGCCCGTTTTTCAGTTGGTGCGCAAAGGTTTGCACAAAATAGGCGTAGGCACCAAAGAAAGGTCGGTGATAAAGTGTTTTGCTGTAAGCAGTGGGTACTCCGTTGCTTTCGGAAGTGCCGGGTTGCACACCGGTAATAAATTCCCCTCGAAGGGTTGTTGAACAGAAAGCATAATTAAAGGTGAGTTGAGCATCGGCTCCCACATATTCTCGCTTCAAGTACTTTTTATTAATGCTCGCTGAGTCAATAGTGTGAACCACATATCTCTTAATGCCTGCAAAATCTTTTTCAAATTTATTATAGGTAGCTGTTGAAAGGAGGCTGCCACCGTTATAGTAGGAAGCTCCAACCCCAAGCTGTACCAGATTCTTTGCAAAAGATTTATTTAGCTGAACGTGACCGATAAAGTCTTTGCGTTTGTCAATTTCGGGACTTATTCCTGTTCCTGAAAAAAGTCCGGCATCTATCTTAATATGAACAGGCTTAAAATTAGAGGGAGATTCCACAATCAGAGCAAAGCCAAGGCCTGTTTCACCGGGAAAGAGGGTCTGGCTCATACGGCCTCTTTCAGGAGTTTCGCGAGTGCCTGAAGAGTACGGCACTTCAAATCCAAAAGGCCGGTCGAATATTCCTCCTTTAAATCCTACCCAACCGATCCAGGGATCCACAATTTTCCCGTAAAAGTCTTTGATGCCTACTCCCTTTTCGGTGGCATCTAACTGAAAAGCAGCTTCAATTATTTTAAAGCCTTTGGCATTCTCATGTTCAAAGGTCACTTTAAAGCGTCCTCTGCGAAGGGCGAAGCGATTGTTGCTGTGCTGCGGAAAATTGCCACCCGAAAAGCTGGCTATACCATCCGTATCAGCTAACTGGAACTGCGGTTGGATGTAACCGGATATTCTGAATTTGCGGAGTACATTCATCAACTTGTCCAATTTGCTGACCTTGTTGTTCAGTGAGTCTAATGGAGATTGAGCGGAAGCACCCATCGAGATGAGTAAAAGAAGGAGGGGTAATGTTTTTTTCATAATAACATGTTGGGTTCAATTGTTTAAAGTTTTTATGTCCTTGTAGTTTTCTTGAAGCACTGTAGAAGAAATAATTGAAGCCTATTTTGACAGCAAAGGAGTTTGCAATTCGCTCTTTGGCACGGTCGCAAACAGAAATTAAAAAATAGAAGTCAATATTGTTAGACAGAGGGGGAGGTTTGAAATGTCAATTCCATTTTCTAATAGAAATTCAACATTTTGTAAGTTTGGGAAAATTTATTTTACGCCTGATAGTTTCATTGTTTGTTTATAGCTCAAATGCGATATAGCTGGTCAAAAAAATGCTTAACAGCATTTTACTTTTGGAACCGTCTGAACTATGTTTAAAAAATAGCTATTTAGGATGTCGATAGTTTTTTCGTTAATGCAGTAGCAAATGGAGTTCCCCTCAATGTTGCCCTTAATAATTCCTGCGTTTTTCAGTTCCTTTAAATGTTGCGAAACGGTTGGTTGAGAAAGTGGAAGTTGATGGACGATGTCACCGCAAATACATTCGTTTACTTTCACTAAGTACTCAATAATTGCAATTCTTGCAGGATGTCCCAACGCTTTTGCAATTGTAGCAATTTGGTTTTGTCGATCCGTAAAATGTTCTGTTTTAGTTGCGCCCATCTTCAATTTGATATTGCAATATTACGATAAAGATTTAGAAAGCAAAATTTATTTCGAAATTTTCTGTCAAAATAAGATTTGAGAATATTTTTAAGCTGTCGGTACTTAACTGTTCAGGTTAGCACGCACGGTCAGATACGGTGATATATAACGGAACTGAATTTTGCGAAGGCAAGGAGATTAAGCACAATACTATTTACAAGAGCACCGCATTTTAATAGAATTATTAGGCTCCCATCACCATTCTTAATCCGAGATAGGTCATGGCTCCCACAAGAGCAGAGGCCGGGATAGTGAGTATCCAAGCTACCACAATGTTACCCGCAATTCCCCACCGCACGGCCGATAGGCGCTTGGTCATTCCCACTCCCATAATACTGCCGGTGATGGTGTGGGTCGTGGATACAGGAATTTTTAGCAGCGTAACAAAAAACAAGGTGATGGCACCGGCTGTTTCTGCACAGAAACCTTCAAATGGTTTGAGCTTGGTGATTCGCTGCCCCATTGTTTTTACAATGCGCCATCCACCGAGCAAGGTACCCGCGCCCATAGCCGAATAGCAGGCGAATGGAATCCAGTCGGGTAGAGCGTCTCCCTTCTTTACGCTTCCGGCAATTAATAAACCCGCCCAAATAATTCCCATTGTTTTTTGGGCATCGTTGCCTCCGTGGCCAATAGAAAACAGCGCAGAGGAAACAAGTTGCAGCTTTCGGAAATAGCGATCTACCTTAGAGTTGGATACGTTTTTTAGGAGATTAATGACTACCACGGAAACGATGTAGGCAATCAATAAACCGATAATGGGAGCCAGCGGAATAAAGAGAAGCGTTTCCGTTACCTTTCCCCATACAATGGCATTGCTGCCCGCCTTGGCAAAAGCGGCTCCGGCCAATCCTCCCAACAGCGCATGTGACGAACTGGAGGGAAGCCCCCACCACCAAGTGGCCAAGTTCCATACGATGGCTCCCAACAAGGCGCTCATCAAAACCGATTGTGAAAGCACTTCTTCGGCCACCATTTTCTTAATCGTTTCGGCCACTCCGTGTTCTTTAAAAAAGAAGAAGGCTACAAAATTGAAGAAGGCTGCCCAAACCACCGCCTGCAAGGGGGTGAGCACGCGGGTGGAAACAATGGTAGCAATCGAGTTTGCGGAGTCGTGAAACCCGTTGATAAAATCAAAAATTATTGCGGTAGCTATAACAAGAATCAGGAGAATTTCCATTCGGAGGCTTAAGAATTCTTTACAAGTATTGACTCAATCACGTTTGCTACATCTTCGCATTTGTCAGTAGCGGTTTCCATATTGGCAAGCACCTCTTTCATTTTAATCACTTTTACAGCATTGGTTTCGTTGTTGAGCAGGTCGGCAATGGCTCCATCAAAAATATCATCCGCATGGTTTTCGAGGCTATTGATGCGCACAATAGCTTCGCGAATACGAATCGGGTTGTTCATGTTTTCCATATTGGAAACAGCCACGTGAATTTCCTTAGCAGATTTCTCAATAATCTCTGCCAGCTTTTTCATGGCAATAGTGCTCTCTTCTATCTTATAAAGATCCATTCGCTTCGAGGTGCCGTGAATAAAATCAACAATATCATCCAATGAGGAAGCTAAGTAGTGAATATCCTCCCGATCGAAAGGGGTAATGAAATTAGTGCTCAACTCAGTAAAAATATTGTGGGTAATATCATCGCCTACGTGCTCCAAATCAGCAATCATTTTGTTTAGTTCCGCCCTCTTTTCAGGGACGGTGGCATTGACCAACTCGGTGAGTACTTTAGCTATTTCTACCAAATTCTCAGAGGACTTTGAAAACAGCGTGAAGAATATCCGATCGCGAGGAATGAAAAAGGCTAAGATTTTGTTAAAGTTCATCCGTAGTGGCTTATGTATTGAGGGCGAATATATTTTTAAAATACCGAGAATCCCTTCTAAAAATATTCACATTTTTCACTCTAAAGGGATGCGAGCAGTGCTTTTCTATGGCTAAAAGGTTTTACCCAAAGTTTTAGTTACCGAAAGAAGTACCTTTTTTCTCTACTTACAGGATGGATATAAAAGAGAACCTAGACATATTTGGACGGTAACCGGTTTAATGGGCAGCACTTAGTGTTTTTATGATAGTGGCTCGGTTGATTTTGAAAACCCCAGTTTATTAGAACTTCTTATCGCGACTTACCAGTTGAACGTAACAGAATACTCTGCACTATTTCTTTTCTCATCGGTCACCACTACCTTAAACTGGTGCGCTCCGAGAGTTAATTCATTCGCAATAGTGTGTGTGAGTGTAGCGCTTTTTGCGTCATAATCAGTGATCGTCCATTTGCCATCTATGTAGGTATCGTATTTTGAAATACCCGAAAGGTTATCAGAGATTTTAAGCAATATCTTTTTTTGGCTTCGCATGTTTTTACCGGGTAAAATATTGAGGGGAATAATTTTAGGCGGAACCGTATCTATCAATATATAATACCTGCCGAATTCTCTGACCTTTGACACCACAAATCCATTTTGAAATTCACCTCCGGTATTGGAAATATTTCCCTTTTTATCGTAGCCGACCAACAAGGCTTTCGATTGTAATTCGGAGGGCAGATTTTCTGCTCTTACTGAAATAGTAAAGCGACCGAAAAGCGGAATATCGCTACTCCCCACTTCGTGCCCCTTTGAAAAGATGCCAGCTTTAGCCGAAGTATCTACTGCATCAGTGAAATAAACATCGTCAAAAAAAGTGCCTTCGGGGAAAATTAACCGAATGTCGGCTGTTGTAAATTCATTGGGTTGATTGTAAGCAAATTTTACACTATAAGAGAAATCCATTTCTCTGAAAACATTGGCTCCGGTATCTTGACGAAGATCAAATTTTATGAAAGAAGTATTGCCCACAAAGTCTTGTACTTCTATCTGAATGGGGTGTACCAACCCATCACTCAAATCCACTACTCCTTGGTTCACCAGATTGCTGTAAATGGGGCAGTGGTTTCCCGGTTCCACAAAACACTTGTGAAAGAATTTGTGCGATTCATTTTTATAGATGGCGTAATCAATTTGGCTCAATACATAGCGGGTAACGCTGAATGATAATTTGTCCTGCTGGTATTCGTAAATCATCTGGTCGTTGTCAAACACCGTCATGTTATATATGCCGAGCGTGTTGGTAGAGCCGCTCATGCGATCTAAGGTATTTACAGAAAAGCCAACTTTTGATGCGTTGAGTTTTATGAGATATTCCTTTGGCACATGTAGGCCTTCGTGATTGTACAGTTTTACTCGGTAGTTTTTGCTCTTCCCTTTCAAGCTATCCATCGGATAAAATTCGAGGAAAGAAACCTCCGGCTTCACTTCATCTTTTATCTGAATGCCGAATAGTTGGGGGTTATATACTTGGTCGTAAATATCTCTGATTTCGAAATGAAGATGCGGCCCACCGCTGCTTCCCGTGTTGCCGCTGCGGGCAATCACTTCTCCTTTTTTGACCGGAATTTCTGAAGCGGACAAACTGAAATCCACTGAAAAAGATTGTTTGGCATATTGCTCTTTGCGCAAGCGCTCCATGATCTGCGGAGCAAATTCTTTCAAGTGACCATACACGGTTACCCATCCGTTGGGGTGGCGCACATACAGCGCGTTGCCATATCCTGAGGGAGAAACATTGATGCGGGTAATGTATCCATCTGCTGCGGCATATACTTTTAATCCTTCCACATTATTGGTTTTAAAATCAAGCCCGGTGTGAAAGTGAGTGCCGCGCGGCTCTCCAAAATTTCCCGAGAGGGTAAGTGGAATATCTAAGGGAGCGCGAAAATAATTTTGTGGATATACAACTGAATCATTGCCGGGGGCAGCAAACGAATGAAGCATCGAGAAAACATATAGCACTAAGAAATTCATTAGTAAGCTCCGGTTGGTTACAGCCTGAGATTGGGTTTCAAACTCTTTTCTTCATAAAACTGGTTGATGATTTGGATAACCTTGTCGGGGCTGTCGGTGAGGTGAAACAACTCCAAATCTTGTGGGCTGATGTTGTGTTCCTTCTCCAGCATGGTGGTTTTTATCCAATCCAATAAGCCTCGCCAATAACTCTCACCTATAAATATAACGGGAACAGGATCTGATTTTTTAGTTTGAATTAAGGTGATGGTTTCAAACATCTCATCCATAGTGCCAAAGCCTCCTGGCATAAATATGAATGCCTGCGCATAGCGGATAAACATCACTTTTCGAGCAAAGAAATATTTGAAGATGAGCAGCTTGTCGGTATCCACGTAATCGTTACATTTTTGCTCATGTTCCAACTCAATATGCAAGCCTACTGATTTGCCGTTTGCCTTTTTAGCTCCCATATTTCCGGCTTCCATAATGCCGGGGCCACCACCTGTTATAATGCCATATCCTTCCTTAGCCAGTTTTTCACTTATTTCTATAGCCAGTTGATAATAAGGGTTTTCAGACTTAGTTCGCGCGGAACCAAAAATTGAAATACAAGGTCCGAATTCTTCCATCCGTTCAAATCCATCCACAAACTCGCTGATGATTTTAAACATACGCCAACTCGATTCTGCTTTAAATTCTGCCCAATCTTTACTTTTCATTTGCCCTTGTTTTAAGTTTTTTTGATTTCGCTCTTAGAAAACATAAATAGTCCTATAAAGGTTATCAATCCATTTATCGCCAGCAATTCAAAGCCGAATTGATACCCATTCAGCCACTGTGCGGAATGGTCGCTTAATATCCAACACAATGCGGGTGATATTAAACATATTAAAGGAACAAAGCGCTCTTTCGTTTTTCGTTCAGTAAACATTCCGAAGGCAAACAAACCCAGCAGCGGCCCGTAAGTGTAGGCGGCCACTTTCAGAATAGTCCAAATTACCGAGGCCTCGATCAGTTTTTGATAGAGCAGAATCAGAATGATAAATAAAATGGTGATGGTTACATGCACGGTTCTTCGGATAGCAGTTCTTCGTTTTTCATCCCAGTCGTTTCTTTCTTTCATATTCAGGATGTCAATACAGAAAGAAGAGGTGAGTGCCGTGAGCGCCCCATCAGCGCTGGGGAAGAGTGCGGAAACTAAGCCCACTGTAAAAATTAGTCCGGCAATGGGCGGCAGATGTTGAAGCGCCACCGTTGAAAAAGTTTCGTCCCCTTTGATTGGATAGGGAATTCCTTTCATCTCCATAAATACATACAGCGCGCCCCCTAAAATGAGAAACAACAGATTTACCAGTACCAGAATAACGCTGAATAACATCATGTTTTTCTGCGATTTCCCCAGCGTGCTGACGGAAATATTTTTCTGCATCATCTCTTGGTCGAGGCCGGTCATGGTGATGGTGATGAATGCCCCACCGATTATCTGTTTAATAAAGAAGGTGCCGCTGCGCCAGTCGGCAGTTTGAAAAGTTTCGGTATATCCCTTTGCGCCAATAGCTCCAAGCAGTTGCGAAAAGGAGAAACCGAGTTCGCGGTGAATCAGCACAAGGGTGATGATGAGCGCCAAAATCATTCCGGTGGTTTGCAGCATGTCCGTCCAAACAATAGTTTTTACCCCCCCTTGAAAAGTGTACAGTAAAATCATGAAGAGGATAACAGCTACCGAAACCGAAAAAGGAATACCTACCGCACCAAAGAGGAAGTGTTGTAACACAATTAGCACCAGATAAATTCGAATAGAAGCTCCCAGCGTGCGCGAAAGAAGAAAGAAGGCTGCTCCGGTTTTGTAACTTGTATTTCCTAAACGATCTTTTAAATAAGAATAAATGGAAGTGAGGTTGAGCCGATAATAAAGTGGGAGCAACACAAATGCAACAATTGCGTACCCGATAAAATAACCGATCACCACTTGCATGTAGGCAAAGTGTTTAACGTTCACCTCGCCCGGTACGCTCATAAACGTGACCCCACTCAGCGAAGTGCCAATCATTCCGTAGGCAACTATCAGCCAGTTACTTTTTCGCTGCCCTATAAAAAACGATTCGTTATCGGCTCCGCGCGAAGTATAGAAGGCTATGACTAAGAGTAGCAGGAAATAACCGATGACAAAGGCGAGAATAAGTTCTGAGGACAAATGACTTGTTTTGGACAAAGTAAAGCCCTCGCAGCCGGAATAGGCACGCTGTTATAAATAGATTTTTGTGGAGTGAAGGGGTTTAAGGACAGGTTACTCTCCGGCCATGAGTTTTTCCCATTGCCAAGCAGTTGCCATCATAGAGTCGAGATCGCGTTTAATTTCCCATCCGAGTGCTTGACGGGCTTTGTTATTATTGGCATAAATGGCTACCACATCTCCCGGTCTGCGTTCGCCCATTTTATAAGAAAGTTTTTCTCCACTTACTTTTTCAAATGACTGGATGGCCTCTAAAACGGTTACTCCATTTCCGGTGCCAAGATTAAATACCTCTACGTGATTGATTGGCCACTTACTTTCGTTCAGATATTGAATGGCTTTAGTGTGGGCATTGGCAATGTCCATTACGTGAATATAGTCGCGAACACAAGTGCCGTCACGAGTATCATAATCGGTCCCAAACACAGTAAACTCTTTGAATTTGCCAATGGCTGTACCGGTAATTCGGGGAACGACCGCAGTGATCAACTCTGAGGTATCTTCTCCCAACTTTCCGCTTTCATGTGCTCCCACGGGATTGAAATAACGCAACAACACAAAACGACCTTGCGACTTTTTAGCCTGTGCCCGTATGATGGCCTCGCCCACTTGTTTAGTATGTGCATAAGGCGACTCAGCCGGAGCAAAAGGGGTTTCTTCGGTCACGGGCAAATCAGTGGTGTTGCCGTAAACAGAACAAGAAGATGAGAATACAAAATTCTTTACTCCAAACTCTTCAGCCAGTTCTAAGAGATTAATAAGTGAGTCGAGGTTGTTACGATAATATAGGAGTGGCTTTTCTACCGACTCGGGTACCGATTTAAGTGCTGCAAAATGAATGATGCCATCAAATTCATGCTTCTCAAACAACTTCCTGACTGCTTCCTTATCGCATAGGTTGGTCTTGTAATTAGTAAAAGGTTTTTGAGTAATGCTCTCTATACGATCAACGGTCATTTCCTTAGAGCGGATTTGATTATCAATGCTCACTACTTGCAAACCATTATCTATCAAATCTACTGCTGTATGTGACCCTATGTAACCGGTGCCTCCGGTAACCAGAATTTTTAATGCCTTTGCCATAAAAAATCAGTAATTGTATTGCCCGCTTTCAATCGTTTTGCGAATACCTTCTTCAATGGTCACCATTGGTCTTCCCAATAATTCCTTCATTTTAGAAATGTCGGGTTTTCTGCGGGTCATATCGCCTTCTGCTAGCGGAGCTGCGTGAACGATTTCAGATTTTGAGCCGGTGATTTCGATAATGAGTTTTGCCAGTTCGAGAATTGTCACTTCAAAATCGCTGCCGATGTTTACGGTGTCGTTGATGTGTAATTTATTCGTCAAAGTTTTAACGCAGGCCTCTATATTGTCTTCGCGATAGCAGAAGGTTCTGGTTTGAGTGCCATCGCCATAGATGGTAATCTTAGAATTGTTGAGGGCTGATTTGATAAATCGCGTCATCACGAAATCGCTGCTTTGCTTCGGTCCGTAGGTGTTAAAGAAACGGAAGATGGTATAGTTTAAATCAAACTCCTGTTTGTAAGAACGCAAGAAAGCCTCTCCTACATTTTTTACCACGGCATAGGGCAAGCGAGAATTGAGAGGAGTTGTCATTTCATTCTGCGGATGCTCAAACGGCTCGCCATATACTTCGGAAGAAGAAGAGAAGAACACTCTTTTTACTCCCGTATTCTTGCTGAGGTCGAGTATGTACTTGATGCCTTGAATATCGTTGAGTACCCAAGCCGGATGATCTAAGGTTCTTTTAACGCCCACCACCGCAGCATAATGAAAGATGTAGTCGAATTTGTATGAGGTAACTACCGCAGAGATGTCGCGGTACTCGTTGCAGTTACATTTGATAAACTTCCAGTTTTCTTTTTTTCGACTGGGCAAGCGTTTGATATTGCCGGTAGTCAGGTTATCTACTACCACCACAAAATTATTTTCGTCCTCAATCAACCTATCTACCAGGCAACTGCCAATAAATCCTGCTCCACCGGTAACGAGTATCATCCTCTTCTTCATACTTAATAACTAAATAAGTTCCATTAAATATTTTCCGTAGCCACTTTTCATTAATGGCTCGGCCAATTTACGCAATTGTTCGTTAGAGATAAATTGCTGCCTCCAAGCCTCTTCTTCTATGCAGCCGACTTTCAGCCCTTGCCGCTGCTCAATCACTTGCACAAACTGCGAAGCCTGCATCAGTGAATCAAAAGTTCCCGTATCTAACCAAGCTGTTCCGCGATCTAAAATTCCCACCTGTAGTTTCTCTCGTCTTAAATACTCCTTGTTTACATCTGTAATTTCATACTCGCCACGTGGACTGGGCTTCAGGTCTTTCGCAATTTTCACCACTTCATTATCATAAAAATATAAACCCGGTACCGCATAATTCGATTTGGGTTTTAATGGCTTTTCCTCAATTGAGATGGCCATTCCGCTCTCGTTAAATTCCACCACTCCATAGCGTTCAGGGTCTGAAACGTGATAGGCAAATACCACCCCCCCATCGGGATCGGCATTCGATTTTAAAAGCTGATCAAGTCCCGTGCCGTAAAAAATATTATCACCGAGAATCAAAGCGACCTTGTCTTTGCCAATAAATTTTTCTCCCAACACGAAAGCCTGCGCCAGGCCATTAGGCACTTCTTGTACTAGATATTGAAAATGACAACCGAATTGTTTGCCATCTCCCAGCAAGCGTTCAAAATTGGGGAGGTCGGTAGGGGTCGAAATAATCAGAAGTTCATGGATGCCTGCTTTCATTAAAACCGATAGCGGATAATAGATCATCGGCTTGTCGTAAATCGGCATTATTTGTTTGCTGATGGCATAGGTGATGGGATAAAGCCTTGTGCCGCTCCCACCTGCCAGTATTATTCCTTTCATAATTAACGCTTACCGCCAACAAAGAAAATAATTTAGTCCGCAATAAAAATAATGTAGGCTCTTTACTTAGAGCCGGTTTTTACTAAAATGAAAAGCGGGGAATGGAAGAGTTTCTCAACTGATTCTAAGGGCTAAAATTCTGTGTTTAGTGCTATTCTCTTTCTTGCTTCTGTGTTTCTGCTGATGCTTTGAATTTATTTTGCGAAAAGTGAAACTCTTTTCGTGCTTACGAGTATAAGTCTAAAGGTCGTATTGTTTCCATCCCGGAATATTCGACCGGACACATTATTTAGAAACTAAAAATAGAAAGTATGAGAAAGCTGTTTACTCTCGTCATTACTGCCGCCCTCTTGTCTGTCATCGTCACTTCTTGCACAAAAGAAAAAGAGGTGACCCCTTCCCTCAACAATAATCGTTCGCTCAACGGCCCGGCTATTGATGTGGTGGTCAATCAAATACCCGTATCTCCTTTTACCGATGTAGAGAGCGATGCTGACTTTGAAGTGGTGATTGTTCCCGACTCAAAGTATAGTGTAGAAGTGCAGGCACCTGATTATGCTACTCTTGCCGGAGTTTCAGCTACAGTGACCTCGGGATCTTTAAAGATTTCCGGCCCGTCCACTCGCAGCACCATAGAGGATACAAAGACTAAAGTATTCGTACATACACCAGTGATAGAAAGAATTGTGGTAGGCAGAAAAGGCTCAATCAATACACAAGGAAACTATACCAAGTTAGATGTTATAAAGATTGGGTCAGGTAGTGTGACTTTGAGCGGAACTACCAATATCCTCAGAATATTATCTATAGGTGCAGGAACGGTAGATGCTTCTAATATGCAAGCGATGGATGTAGTGGTGAATTCAAAGGGAAATGCCTCTACTACCGTAGCAGCCCAAAGCACACTGGAAGTGAAGTTGGGGGGCAATTCAAAGGTTTATTATTCAGGCAACCCCACCATTACTCAAGAGTTGAGAGGTAACAGCCAACTGATTCAACTATAAAACTTACTTCTTCGTTACAATAGCAAAGGCTTCCGGCAACGGGAGCTTTTTGCGTTTTTAGATTTTCGGTTGTGGAATTTTGCGCCCTTCCCATCTTTTAAAAAACCACACCGATATGAAAAGAAATATGCTTGCACTCCTCTTCCTGTTTATACTGGCCGGGTGCAATAGTGACCCCTCCGACAAAGCAGTCGAACCACAATTTAGTTCCAATGATATCACTGCGGCAACATCAGAGGTAAATCAACCGGATGAATCTTCTGCACAAACGAAAGATAACGTTACCGGTAAGGAGAAAATCCCGAATAGCGTGTCGGATCAGAAGCTCAAAATTATCAAAAATGCTTCGATTCAATTTCGGGTAAAAGATGCAGCGGTGAGCCACCGGAACATTGCCGGTTTTTTGAAAAGCAACAATGCCTATTTTGGAAGTGATAACCGCACTACTTCCTCTTATCGTTTAGAAAACAACATGATTATTCGCGTGCCGGCACAAAATTTTGATAAGTTGACCGAAGCCTTGATGGCGGAATCTATTTATACCGAATACAAAAACATCTCTGCCGAGGATGTAACCGATCAGTTTATAGATATTGAAGCAAGACTCAAAACCAAAAAAGAAGTAGAGCAGCGCTACTTAGCTTTGTTGAAAGAGGCCAAAAGGATAACCGACATCTTAGAGGTAGAGGAAAAGTTACGGGTAATTAGAGAAGAAATTGAATCAGCCGAAGGCCGATTGAAACTGATGAATGACCAAGTGAATTACAGCACTATTACCCTTTCCATGTATCAGCAATTGGATTATGTGCCCGAACCGGAAAACGGTTTCTTCAGCAAACTAAAGGAAGCCTTTGTAAGAGGGTGGAGAAACTTGGGCCACTTCGTAGTGGGGGTAGTAAGAGTATGGCCGTTCCTTATCTTATTCTTCACAGGAATTGTGATCTTCCTCAAGCTCCGTTCGCGGAGAAAGAATTCATAACAGGTTGGATAAGCCGCAGGAGCACCGGGTGCAAAACATTTCAAACCCGTTTCGGTGTTTCCTGCGGTCTTCTTATTGCTTCCGCATAAACATATTCTCGCCCACCTTTTCCGTCAACTCATCCGGGCTCATCTGAAGAAGTGAGTCTTCTACATAAATAGATTCCACCTCTCCCTTTCTGGTAAAAGATATTTTTCGTTCGCGGTTGCCAAATTGAGGGCAATTGATGTTTTGGTAGTTCATGATCTTGCCGTTGTCAAAATATTCTCTGCGCATCAACATAAAGCCATGTGCATCGTACAGTTTTTCAATTTTGGGTTTGTTGTAACCGTAATACGAGCGCCACCAGCCTGTTTCGTATCCGTGGTGCAGGGTTCCTTCCATTCTTAATCCGCCCGATTTGTAGTAAAACTGCCAAGTGCTATCCATGATTCCGTTGGTTAAAAATCCTTTGATGGTGGCCAAGGTATCGTTGGCATATTCTACGATGCCGCCTGTAAATGGCTTTCCGTGATAGAAAAATGTATCGGGAACAAAATTCAAAACCGAAGCGCTGTCGCTGTGCATCATGGGCGCAAACTTGAGAGTGCCCGAAGAGGAAGTGAGATTTTCTATTTTAAGTCGGCCATCTTTATAATTGTTGCAGGATGATAATGCCAGTATCATAAAACTAAAAGAGAGTAGAGCGGTGTATTTCATAACCATAATTTGATTTGCGAGAATAACATTTATGCTTCAAAAGCACTTATTAGGCAGCCGATAAAAAAAGAAATCAGCCAATTCTACCCCATTACAATTTTGGAAAAACATTTTTCACAACTGTGGAATGAAAATCCTTCTGCCCCTTAATTTCCGTTTACTTTTGAGTTGCAATGAAACAATATCAGGATCTACTTCAGCACATTTTGGACAAGGGAGTTTGGAAAGATGATCGCACCGGCACCGGCACTTATAGTGTATTCGGTTATCAAATGCGGTTTAATTTGGCGGAGGGGTTTCCCTTGGTAACTACTAAAAAACTTCATACCAAATCTATCATTCAGGAACTATTGTGGTTTTTGAAGGGCGATACGAATATTCAGTACCTCTGCCAAAACGGGGTGCGGATATGGGACGATTGGCCCTACGAAAAATATAAAAAGAGCAGGGAGTTTGGCGGAGAAGACATCCGGCAATTTGGGCAGCGAATAGCTACCGATGATACCTTTGCCAAGCAGTGGGGCGAACTCGGCCCGGTGTATGGCTACCAATGGCGAAGCTGGCCGGCTCCGGATGGCACGAGCATTGACCAAATCAGCAAGGTGACTGACCAAATTAAAAACAACCCTACCTCACGCAGACTGATTGTGAGTGCATGGAACGTTCCTTTTATTGAGGATATGGCGCTACCGCCCTGCCACTCTTTATTTCAGTTTTATGTGCTGGAGGGCAAGTTGAGTTGCCAGCTTTATCAGCGCAGTGCCGATGTGTTTTTAGGAGTTCCCTTCAATATTGCTTCGTATGCGCTGCTCACGATGATGATGGCGCAAGCTACCGGTTTGGGCTTGGGCGATTTTGTGCACACTTTTGGGGATGTACATTTGTATTCAAACCATGTGGAGCAGGCCAAGTTGCAACTGAGCCGTGAACCTCGACCACTGCCCCAAATGGAAATCAACCCTTCTGTGAAGGACATTTTCGGCTTTCGTTACGAAGACTTTACACTCAAGGATTACCATCCCCATCCGCATATTCCGGCAGCAGTGGCGGTTTAATACAGATGACAGTAATCATTTGACCCGGTAATTAGTCGTGCAAGAATGAGCCGAAACCTCTCCAAACTTTGGCAAATCGGCCAAGTGGGTTTTGGCGGCTTGGGTGGCAGCGGTCGCTTGTGACCCTGCTTACAGTGCATTACAAAACCGCCCCGCCTTTGGCTGAAAGCGCAAAGGCTAAGGGCTGACTGTAAAAGAGGTAATGTAGGCATGAGAGCGTATTTTATAATCTTCAGGCAATTTTATTCTCACAATTTCATCCATTCAATATCCAAACCAACGTTAACACGATCAGTAAAATGAAAAACAATAAAGGCAGTGCCAATACCACCGGCATCATTTTTTGTTTTCTTCGTTCTCTCTCAAAAATGCTCATGGCTTTACTGTTTTTTTCTCTCCATAAGTAGGGGGCTTTGTTGCTTGAGGGTGTCTTTGTTTTAAAATACTCGATACATAAGTTCAATCCCCACGATTAGTAATCCCCCAAATAATATCACCATCCCGTAAGCCCATATTTCATTATTTCGAGCAATCGGGGGGGACGCGGAGCAAGCGGGTTTCTTCATTGGAAGTAGCTGACATTTTGTGAAAAATTCCTTTAGCTGTAGGACTTACGGAGTCAGCACCTGCCTACAGTTAAAGGGCCCTAAAAAACTTTTTAAAAATAGAATTGCTCTGTTTTTAAATCATCTCTACCGTAATGTTACAGAGGCGGTTTTTCACCTGCAAAGACATTTTTCGGCCTTTTTTTCTGATTTTATTAAAATTAAAATTGGCGTATAAAACATTTTCTGTCGCTAACTTATTGATAAGCAGAGGCTTATTTTTTGTTCAAAAACAGTAAAAAATGCCAGATTTTAGCCAAATAAGAAAATTCCGTATGCGGTAGCCTAATGCATTTTTGCCTATACAGAAATAGTTACGGTTGCCCCTACCCATTTCTTCCTTCTTGCTACAGCTCCTCTCAATTCTCTGTAATCGTTTTAGTAGTTACCTATCTCTTTATTTATTATTTGGTGGAAGAAAATTGAGTTTCCTGGTTTGTTGTTTGCAGGAAGCCATCGCTCTATTGTTTGTTTTTAAAAGTTTAGAAAATCAGACCCCTCTTTGCCGAACCTATCTGTTGTTAGTGCAACAGAGCGAAGCAGAAATCTTGATGTGAACGTATAGAGACCGCCCGCGCGATACAAACCAACTTATAGGCCAGGATTTAACTTCTGAGCGCCAATTTTTACTTTTAGAAGTGATTAAAACCAATACTGGGCAACGGTTTCAGCCGATTGAAAATTGGACAGAAAATGGCCTCAAAATTTACCTAAAATCATAGGAAAGGGGAAGAAAAGACTATAGAATTGTACTCTAAAATCAATAAGCGCACGGCTTTTTAGAAAGATAATACCGTAATGGGAGTGATTACTTTGCCGGCCATTCCGTTCTTGTTACCGGTTTTCAGCTCGCTAAATCCCTGCATAATGTTGTATTTATATTCAGCATAGAAATAGGCAAATGAGTTTCCGGTCAGCACTAAATCATCCTCCCCACTATCAGCATATACAGAGAGAGGAATACCGGCTTTAGCCGTAAGGGGAAGGTTTTGTAAGAATGCAGAAGTGTTCATCATCGTTTGTTTTTTACTCCCTGCATTTCTGCTTATAGTTGCCTTATAAGGAGTAACCTTGAAAAAAACCTTGATGTAAACGTAGGGGGGCAAAAGGGTAGGCAAAAACCAATTTGTAGGCCGAAATATAACTTCAGAGCAATTTTTTTCTCCTCTCAAATACCCTGAAATGCTGATTGGTCAATGGCTTCAGCGAATTGATGAACTGGTGAGAAATAGGCCTAAAAATTTTCCATTCACATACATAAAAAAGCATTTGTTTTTCTAACTTTGGAGAAATCTGAATGTGGCTATGGCAAGAGAAGCCAGTCTTTTTAATCTCATACATTCACTGGAGCCGGCCGAAAAACGCCACTTCAAAGTGCATGCTGCTAAGAATCTGAACGGAGGCAATAAGTTCAATTACGAAAAGTTGTTTGATGCCATCAATGAATGGTCGAACGAAAGCTACACCGAAAAAGATTTTAAGCGAAAGCACAAAGGCAAAACCTTTATCAAAAATTTATCGGTAGAAAAAACACAGTTAAGGGATTTGATATTGAAGGTGATGAGGAGTTATCACGCAGGGAAGGTGCCTGAAATAACGTTTCATGAAATGTATCTGGACATTAAATTCCTGTTTGATAAAGGGCTCAAAGAGGAAGCAAAGGCATTGCTGGAAAAAGCCAGAGAGTTGGTGGAAAAAGAAGAAATGCTTCCGGAGTTATTGCTTTTAAATGATTTACTCTACGAGAACTATCCCACCGGAGCAGCTTCGACCCCTTACAAATTGGAAGTGATGGGCAAGCAGGAAGTGGAGATACTAAATAGGTTGAACCTATCTCGCAGAGTGGTTTATTTGCGACAACGGATATTTGAAATAGATGCCCAAGAGAAGTGGCATGATTGCAAAGATGAAGTGGATGGCATTATAACGGAAACAGAGAAACTGCTGCAATGCGACCACCTATCTCGTAAATGCGCCCGAAAATTACTGAACATTCAGCAACTGTTCTTTATTCGGCAGAGAAAATTTGAGGAGAGTTTTGCAATAACTCAGAAATGGGTTTCGGGATTGGTAAGTAAAATCGAAATCTCCTCTGAAGCACGCACCATTATAGCAAATTACCTGCTTTCGGCTCTTAGATGTGGGCGTATGGAAGTTTTCCCGTTTGCCATATCCCTTCTAAAAAGAATCCGACCCGCAAGTCAAAAAGAGGCTGCTGAACTATTTCGGCTGACTACTCAATATGAACTTATCTGGATGTTGAATTCGCATGATTTCAGAGAAGCGGATGAAAAACTGAATGAAATAAAAAAAGGGCTGACTCAATATAGCGAGATGATTACCAAGCGGCAGATCATTTATTTTCGATTGAACTTAGTGTTGCTTTATTTCTTTCAAGGTAAATATGACCATGCACTGAATGAAATGCGGGACATAGACATATTAGCCGGAAGGGATAGCAAATACATCCCGGTATTATTGGAAATACGGGTACTGGAATGGCTATCGCAATATGCTTTGAAAAACTTTGAAGTGTTGGATTTTCAACTGAGAAATCTGAAGCGGTATTATAAGGAGTACAGCACCTCTAATGAATTTACTGAAGCTATCTTCAAACTATTCAAGGATATTACGACTACTCCTAATCAAAAGCCAAAACAATTACAGGAATGGATCAGTGAATTCAGACTTGCGGAACCTGCACCTGCTCAGCAGCAGATGAAAGGAGTTATTCTCGATTACTTCGCAGTTTAGTTTGTGTCTTTTGTTTCATCTTCTACTAAGGCATATCCATAAGTGATACTCATATTATCACCAGACGGAGTAATGCTTAATAAGTGGTCGGCTCGAAAGGAATCTATATTACCTGTTGAAAGGTCTGCCCCTCTTACAAAGCCATTACTAATCCCAAGGTACTCATTAACCTTAAACGATTTGGTTCCCTTTTGTAAGTTGCTGTCGTTCACTGAGCTAACTTCCTTTCCTTGATAGCGGATATAGTTCTTGCCATCGTGGCGGACGACTTCTACATTGGAATTTTCAATTAAAACCTTAGTTAATGAATAAAGCGTGTCTGTAGGCTTGTAAATATAAAGGCAGAACTTCCCGCCATTATCAGGAGCAATAGAATAACTCTCATTAGAGGCTATCTCCACATCATGGGTAGAGGCCATATGCTGGTCTGTCTTCTGGTTACAGGAAAAAAGAAAAGTGGCAAGTAGGGGGCAAAGAATAAAATTTTTCATGGTGTCTAATATTTGGTTTCGGTGTAACCTACAATTAGTTTTCATAAAAAAGAAAAATATCTGTAAATATTATCCTACCGTTACCTTATACATCTGGTCGTAGTCGAGGTACTTGCACGCCAGCACCTGTATTTCCTCAGCGCTTATCTCTTTTACCGTTTTCAGAAATTCATGAATATAGTCGGTGCTTTGCCCATAAGTAAGCAAGCCTTTAAGAGTTTCGGAAAATTTGAGCGGCCCATCTAAACTGCGCATTATTTTTCCGCTCAGATAATTCTTTACTATCTGCAATTCTTCTTTGCTTACCGGCTCTGTGCGCAAGCGATTTATTTCGTGGGCTATTTCTTTCAAAGTCGCTTCCTTTACATCCTTCCCCACCTCAGCCGAAATTTCAAAAAAGCCGCCATGGGGATACGACACAAAAGAGGAATAAATGCCGTAGGTATATCCTTTGTCTTCGCGAATGTTGGTCATGAGTCGTGAGCCGAAATAACCGCCCAACAAAGTATTCATCACACTCACCTTCATAAAGTCAGGGTGTTGCTTATTGATGCAGATATTGCCAAGTAAAATAGCAGATTGTACCGAGTCGGCTTTCTCGGTGTGATGGATCAATTCGGTGGATGGCTCGATGGGATGTACAATATCTGTGACCACTTCTTTGTTGATGATGGGGGCACTTCCAAAATATTGTTGAATGCTTTGGAGCAAAGACTCCTCAAACTTACCCGAAACGATAATCGTTAAGCTGCGCGGATGATAGTATCGCTGGTAAAAGGAGAGGAGATCACTTCTTTCAATAGTTTTAAAATCTTCCAACTCCGTCACCCTGCCGTAAGGATGTTTCGGCCCGTAAAGCGCACTCACAAAATGGCGATTAGCGATAAAATCATTTTTCTCCAAATCCACTTTCAGGCGTTGTTTTCGATTGTTGATTACGGTGTTGAGTTCTGCTTGCGGGAAAGTGGCTTCGGTCAGTATTTCCTTTAACAGCGGTAATAGTTTCGCTGCTTGTTTCGACATAGCATAGAGGGTTACCCCGGCATTTTCGAATCCGGCACTGTATTGCAAGTTGGCTCCGTAGTAGTCAAAGCTATCGGCAATTTCTTTGGCGGAATGTGTAGTAGTCCCCTCACGCATCATGCGGTTCGTAAAATCGGCAATCAGATTTTTCGGCTCATACCATTTGCCGGCCTTGAACATCAGTTCAATTTTTACTACCTCTTGCTCTCCGGCATTAATCACATACACCGGAACTCCGTTAGCGAGATGTAATAACTTCGTTTCGGGAAAACTTACCGTATCCACCGTTTTTATTTCAGGAAAAATAGTTCTGTTCATCGTCTCTTTTTATTGTAAAAAATGCACCACTTCTACTGCTGATTTTTGCTGTAATACCGCAGAATGTTTGAATGTTCCTTGATGAAAATTCGCCCGGCTACTTCGCGAATCTTTTCGGCTGTCACCGATCTGTATTTTTCAATTTCAAGATTCACTTCATTTGGGTTTCCTAACATTTCATAGTAGGCTAAGTTCATAGCGCGGTTTAGGATATTGGTTTCGCCAAAAGCAAGATATGATTCCATCTTGTTTTGCACTTTCTCCAATTCCTGCTCATCAATCGTATGTGTGACCATTTGCAGCACCACCTCTTCGATGGCCTTTTCGGCACTCTCCATGCTTACTCCTTTGTTCAGTTTCCCCTCAATCATAAACAAGCCATCGTCTATCGTTTCAGTGGTGTAGGCGGCAATGTTGCTGAATAGCTTCTGCTCTTTCACCAACTTGTTATACAATCGGGACGATTCACCGGTGCTTAAAATATCGCGCAGCAAATCAGCCGCATGGTAATCAGGGTGCATTCTCGCACACATTTTATAAGCGATATAAAGCGCATTTACCGGCACATCGGCTGTTACTTCCAGCATCCTCGGCTCGGTTTGTTCCGGCTCCAAGGGGATATGCCGCGTTAGAGGCTCACCTGCCGGAATTTCTCCAAACCATTGTTCTGCTAAATTTTTTACTTGAGCTACGGTTACATCTCCCGCCACTACCAACACTGCATTTCCCGGGCGGTAATACTTAAAGAAAAACTCTTTGGCCGAAGGTAACTCTACATGCTCTACATGTGATAAATTCAAACCGATTACGGGCCATTGATAGGGATGTACTTTATACGCCAACGCACTCATCTTATGCCACACATCCCCATACGGTTGGTTGATGTAATGCTCTTTGAATTCTTCCATCACTACGCTCTTCTGTGTTTCTAAACTTTCTGTTTCAAATGCCAGGCTCAACATTCTATCGCTTTCCAACCAAAAAGCGGTCTCCAGATTTGTAGCCGGCAGTATATCGTAGTAATTAGTTACATCGTTTGAGGTAAAGGCATTACTTTCTCCTCCGGCATTCTGCAAAGGAGAATCGAAATGAGGAATGTTAGAGGAGCCTTCAAACATAAAGTGCTCGAACAAGTGCGCAAAGCCTGTTTGCTGAGGGGTTTCATCGCGGGAGCCTACTTTGTAAAGCACATTCACAGCCGCCATCGAAGTAGTATGATCTTCATGTACAATCACCTTTAGCCCGTTGGGCAACACAAACTCTTCAAATTTAATCATGCTAAAAAATTGAGGCGGTAAAAGTATCTATTTTGTGTAGAGGAGAAACAGTGAGATTTTTAGCTTTGACCAAAAATGTATGATTATGGGAGCTAAAATGAATAAGGTAGCGATCGCAGGAGCTGGAGCAATGGGTTCGGGCATTGCACAGGTGTTTGCTATAGCGGGATTAGAGGTGCTGCTTTACGATGTAGCTGAAACCTCGCTTTCAAAAGCAAAGGCCACTATCGAACAACAATTAGCAGGGGCTGTGGCAAAAGGGAAAATGGACGAGTCGGGGAAGAGTAAAGTGCTCGAAAGAATTAATTATACCACAGATATAAATGTGCTGAAAGCAGATATAGTGGTAGAGGCCATAGTGGAGAAACTGGAAGTGAAAAAGCAGTTGTTTGCAAAACTTGCAGCGATCAACAACAGCGAAACTATTCTGGCTTCTAATACATCTTCAATTCCCATTACTCAAATTGCCAAAGGGATTTTGCATCCGGAGCGCATAGTAGGAATGCACTTTTTTAACCCGGCCCATATCATGAAGTTAGTGGAGGTGATATCGGGAGTGGAAACTTCGGAAGAGGTGGCGCAAGCCGTTAAGGATTTAGTGACTGCGCTTGGCAAAACTCCGGTGATGTGCAAAGACTCTCCGGGTTTTGTTGTGAACCGAGTGGCGCGGCATTATTATGTCGAAAGTTTAAAAATATTAGAAGAGAGAGCCACCACAGTAGAAAATATAGATGCACTGATGGAAAGTGCCGGCTTCAAATTGGGTCCTTTTAAACTGATGGATCTGGTGGGCAACGATATTAACTTTGCAGTCACATCCTCGCTGTTCGCTTCCTTTCATCAGGAATCAAAATTCCGCCCCTCGCGCATTCAGCAACAAAAAGTAGAAGCGGGTCACTTGGGAAAGAAAAGCGGAAAAGGATTTTACAATTATACCTGAAAAATTACCTTTGCAACCTCTGAAAAAGAGCCATGATTGCGCTGTTGCGCAATAGTTCTACTGCCCGGGTGGCGAAACTGGTAGACGCGCTCGTTTCAGGTGCGAGAGCCGCGAGGTGTGGGGGTTCGAATCCCTTCCCGGGCACAAAGTGGCTGGACAATCCGGCCACTTTTTTTATTTTCTTTATACCATGTTTACAGTTTATTCAACAAAGGTTGGCGAATGGGGGTTCCCTGCCCGACTGACAGCGTCAGCGGTCAGGCGGGGAATCCCTTCCCGGGCAATTTGTAAGCTCATCGTGTAATCGGTTAGCTAATTTTATTTTCGCACTATGAATTCAAGGGATGCCGTCCATTTTATTTCCAAACTCAACGCATCTAAAATTTTCAATGCAACTTCTGTTCTTTCCTCTTACTATTTGGCGAAATGGTTGAGCCGACCTATTCAATGGGGAATGCCTTTTAATGTATCCATAGAGCCTACTACGAATTGCAACTTAGGTTGCCCCGAGTGCCCCAGTGGTTTGAAATCCTTCACTCGCCCTACCGGAAATCTGGATGCTGATTTCTATCAAAAAGTGATAGATGAAATAGGCGGGAAACTGATCTATCTATACTTCTATTTTCAAGGGGAGCCTTACCTCCATCCAAAGTTTACAGACTTAGTGAAAATTGCTTCGGCAAAAAAAATATACACCGTTACTTCCACGAATGGTCACTATCTAACGGAACGGAAAGCACGTGAAACAGTGGAAAGTGGTCTCGATAGAATTTTGATTTCCATTGACGGCACCACTCAAGAAACTTATCAGCAATACAGAATAGGGGGAAGCCTTGAAAAGGTGATAGGGGGCACTCGAAATCTTGTAAAGGCGAAACGAAAGCTACACTCAAAAACTCCGCACATCGTTTTTCAATTTCTGGTGGTAAAACCCAATGAACATCAGATTAAAGAGGTACAGCAATTAGCTAAGGAAATAGGAGTGGATGAAGTAAAACTAAAAACTGCTCAGGTATATGATTTCGAAGAGGGGAACGAATTGATTCCCACCATTGATAAATACTCGCGTTATAAAAAGCAAGCGGACGGCAAATACAAAATCAAAAATGAATTGCTGAATCATTGCTGGAAGTTGTGGCACAGCAGCGTGATAACCTGGGATGGTAAAGTTGTTCCTTGTTGTTTCGATAAAGATGCACAACATCAACTCGGTGATTTAAACTCAAAAACATTTGCAGAAATATGGCAGAGCGATTTGTATCAATCCTTCCGTTCCAGAATTTTAAAGAGCCGAAAAGAAATTGACATCTGCGCTAATTGCAGTGAAGGAACAAAAGTGTGGGCGTAATGGGATTTCTCTAACAGTTACTTACACCGTCATGATTTCTTTTTCTTTTAGCTCCAGATGCTTATCCACCTTAGAGTTATATTCATTGATGATGTTCTGCACGGTGCTTTCAGTGTTTTTGGCAACATCTTCTGCTAATCCATCCTTTTGAAATTTCTTTATTTTCTCTAAAGAATCTCTTCTGAAGTTGCGCAGAGAAATCCGGCAGTTCTCTGCTTCGTGCTTGGTTTGTTTCACCAACTCTTTTCTTCTCTCCTCGGTAAGTGGTGGAATATTCAGTCGAATTATTTTCCCGTCATTTTGAGGGGTCAGTCCGATGTTGGCTGCTAAGATTGCTTTTTCGATAGGTTGTAAGATAGAAGGATCCCAAGGTTGGATAGAAATAGTCCTTGCATCGGGAGTAGAAATATTGCCTACTTGCGATAAAGGCGATTTAGTGCCGTAAGCATCTACCATAATGCCATCTAACATCCCGGCACTGGCTTTGCCCGCTCTGATTTTAGAAAGTTCAAATTCAAAGTGCTCTAATGCTTTCTGCATCTGCGTACGGGTTTCGTCTAACACGATTTTTACATCTCCTTCGGTCATTGTTTTTGGTTTAGTCAGTTACTAATGTTCCTATTTTTTCTCCATCTACTACTCTGCGGAGGTTTCCTTTATTGTTCATGTCGAATACAATAATGGGGAGATGGTTTTCTTGGCACAGCGTGAATGCCGTCAAATCCATCACATTCAATTTGCGGGTAAGTGCTTCACTAAAAGTGAGGGTGTCGAATTTCTTTGCGTCTTTGTTTTTCTCAGGGTCCGAGTCGTAAATGCCATCTACTCTGGTGCCTTTCAAAATCACGTCTGCTTCGATTTCAGTGGCTCTCAAAGCAGCGGCAGTATCCGTAGTGAAATACGGATTTCCGGTGCCTGCTCCGAAAATAACTACCCGCCCTTTTTCCAAGTGGCGAACGGCTCTCCGCTTAATATAAGGTTCGGCTATCTCCTTCATTTCAATGGCTGAAACAAGTCGGGTCCAAACCCCTATTTTTTCAAGACCACTTTGTAAAGCCATGCTGTTAATCATGGTGGCGAGCATTCCCATGTAATCGCCCTGCACGCGGTCAATGCCATTGGCACCGGCTTGTATGCCTCTGAAAATATTTCCTCCGCCAATCACAATGGCTACCTGCACTCCCGAATCAGCAATCTGCTTTATCTCTTCGGCATATTGCATCACCATAGCAGCATCAATTCCAAATTGTTTGCTTCCCATTAGCGCCTCACCGCTCAATTTCAAAAGAATACGCTTATACTGCATAGCGGCAACGAAAATACAAAAAGCAAGCACTGATAAAAATCGGAGATGCTTTGGTTAGAAGAGTTAAGAAGAATGCGGTGTTACTATGGGTAGATTTCTCACTGTAATAAACTCACACTTCGGAAAACTTATCGGGACAGAATACTGTGGTTGTGGTTACTCGGCATTAATTGAATACAGTGCCCATTTGTTATACTCTTTTTTGTATTCAATATTAACAGTGATATGCTTGTGGAGGTCAGCCCCTTTTTGCGGTTTTGAGAGTGTAAGCGCATAAGTATATGTTATTTGGTTGGAGCCTTGTTGTAAGTTAAGTTGCTCCACTTTTTCAAATACGGTAGTTGCGTCAAAATCCCAGTCTCCCGCATGTTTGCCAATGAGGTCGTCTTTAATGCTGCCAAAAGTAGGAGGTGGTGTAGTGTTGTTGTCGGAAGACTTCCAAATTCGGAAGGCATACATTTCGGAAAGTGATGAGTTAGAAAACCCGTATTCCCCTTCCAGTAAGGGGGCAGTCGGAGTGATTTCGTACACTCCGGGAGTAATTTGTTTGAAGTCTGTAATAATGTTTGTCAATGATCCTCCGCTGTTACTGGTTGCAATTCCTTCCCTGCTTTTAGAAGTTATCAGTTCTCGTTGGTTTTTCTTGTAATTGATGCTATAGTTATACAACGAAACAGTGGCGGAGGGGTCCAAATTCTGGGATACTTTTATAAAGATGCGGGGCAACCGAGAGGCCTCGAATATTACCGGGGAAGAAACATCCGATATGGAGATATATGATTCGCCACCGCTGAAAATGACACCAATTACCGGTACTGCAGCAGCACCACTTTTTTCTTTATGGTTCACTACCCTTCGTTCAAATGCTTTTAACTCGCCAGTGCTTGTATCTAACCACATGGGTGTATTAGCAAATGGAGGTATAGGTAGTGCATTAGGGTCTGGCTGAGCCTGTGCTTTATTTTTTTCGGCATAGCCCAACATTGTTTCTATTATGGTTTGCGGAATACTGTCTGAGCGAAGTTGTTTTAACCCACTGAGGGAAACATCGAAATTGTTTTTGCTAGATTTTATTTTGGCAATGACAAGGCTTTCCCCAAAGCCATCTTTATAAAGCTCCACAACGTTTGCGTTGGTAAGTATTTCATCAGATTGAGCCTGGGCTAATAGGCTGGTGGAAATTAAAAGGGCAAGTAATAGTTGTTTCATGTTCTGATTTTACCTCAACGAATGACCACATAACATACAGTGCCCATGACCATCGGCACAGTACTTACATATAAAATGACCTTTTGAACATGTTTTACCTCCATAAGTGTCACGTGTTTTGCCACAATTGTCGCATACCCGAGATCCCATATATAGTTTTTCAGGGAGCGAAATGCAGTGAAGTATTAAGACCGGATTCATTTGTTTAACTGATAAATGTTTTGTGCTGTTTTTCATGGTATAGTAGTTTAGCTTTTCTTCTTCCGGTTTATATTCCTTGCCTTACTTCTCCGTCATTCTTCGTTGTATTTCACTAATCAGGTCATTGTATTTGCGTAGGATTCGGGGAAAGGGTTCAAAGCACTGATCCATATTAACCGTAGCTCCGATACAACTCATGGCAGAGATAAGCTCACTGGTTTTAGTGATTTCGCTCTGAATTTTTACATTATATTTTAGTGGGGTACGGCTGGCATTAGTAATGACCACTCGGGTGCGAACGGTAGTAGGGAACGATGATTTTAAATTGAAAGGGGTGCCTACCCAATTAGTGATAAGATAACTCGTAGCGGCATCTATGGTTTGTATTTCATCAAATTTGGACTGGATGATGCTTGTAATTAGTTTCCATGCGGCATTTTCGCTGAGTGCCGGACTTACTTCTATTGCAAAATTCTGATTGGCGATGTTGCTTTCTTCTGATTGTTGATACGCCTCATCTGCTTTCATCTGAACCGAATAAACCGGCTCAGGAGCCTGCATATCGGGTTTATTGTATAGGTCGTATTTTTCAGTAACGTAAGATATGCGTTTAATCAGAATCTCAGTGGTATTTCCTTCGGGGACTTTTGCAGTATAGGAGCCTTTGCCTACTTCCTTTCCATCCACATATATTACCGCATCATCGGGGATCACATTAAACTGCACAATGCGATCTTTCAGAGTGATAAGAGCAGAAAGTGGTGGTGCTGTTTCGTTTTCCTTATTGCAGTAGGTGATGGATTCGGAGGCATACCCCAGTCGCTCCACTTTCACCACTACGCATTTGCCCCGGTCAATAATCACATCGGCTGCTCCATCTCCTATCTTTTTATCATCCTCATAGATTTTGGCATCAGAGGGGCTTGTTTTTAAGGAAATCAATCTGGATTCTAATTTAAAAAGGTGAGAAGATTCTGGTTCATCCTGCCCTTCTTTGTTGTAATAGATTTTAGTGAGGGTAACAAACCCGGCTTTTTTCACCTCTATGGTAGCACTTTGCCCTTGAGGAACAAGAACATCTACCGGACCAGTTCCACGATCGGCATTGTTTACAAAGATATGGGCATCGGCCGGTGAAGCATTTACTTTAACGGTGCGGTCTTCGAGTTTGATGATAAGATTAGGGTTGCCTTTCTTAGTGCGAATAAAAGTTTTGGTTACCGCTAAGTATCCATCTTTTCTAATTTCAAAAACATAAGGCACATCTCTATCCAACTTTATGGTGGCAGAACCCACCCCCAGTTTAAGTTCTCCTCCGCCATTCAATTTTCGGAATATTTCAGCATCTCCAGGTACCGCTTTTACGAGTAATTCTTTTTGTGCAGTAATGGCCAATGTTCCTGATAGGAGTATCAATAAGGTAAATACGTATTTCATTATTTGGTTGATTTGAGATTTTAGAATTTGAGTGCGAATGCTGCTCCGGTAGGCAGGGGAGTAATTTCAAGTGAGGCCGTTTGGCCTATTTTGAGGGCATTGAGCTTTTTACCACCCTTTACCAACTGGGCTCCTCCGGCAATGTCACATATAATTCCAATCAGGCTTAAGCCACAGCCTGTACCAAGAGTAGCCCAAAATGCAGCCCCAGAATAATCAATATTGTCCCATAATACAGAAGTGCCAGCCAAAGCGCCACCAACTAAGAACAGCGTTGAACCGGCAATAAGGCAACGACCTCCCTTTTTAAAATGATCACCGGGAGTGGTGGTCATCAGCATAGTGGTAGTATTGCTTAACAGAGCATTGCTTTGTTGTTGATACTGCTCCAGTGTAATGGTGCCCTTTTGATACTCCTGCTTTAATTTGTCTAACTGTGATTGGGTGCTGATGTCTTGGCATTTACAAGTTTGCGGGGCAAGCACTGAAAAAGCTATCAGCGCTGTGGTGATTAAGCATAGAATGTGGTACTTCATTGGATGGTTTTTATTTCTGTTTTAAAATTGTTTACTCTGTTTAATAATTAGTCTTAGGTAATACCGAATAGTCGGTCTTCTTTCCTCACCTCGAAAACTTCTATTCGGTCAAAATGAATTTTAAAGTCCGTGGTCGTTTTTCGGTTCAACTGTTTCGCTACTTTGAGAATTACCCAGCACTTCGTGGTTCAGTTTCGAAACAATGGCCGCTACAACGAATCCAATAACAGACAGGTAAGCTCCGGACTTAAGTGTAATAGCTCCTGACATATCCATAAAGTCATTCCCGTTTGGTTTCATTTTAGATTTTGCTACAAAGTAGGCCGCTACCAAAAGAATAAGACCAACAATAGCTGCAACGAAAGTCTGGTTCTGATCTTTGAGAATGATAACAGCTACAGCTGCCAGTAGAGAGCAGCCCACTATTAATTTAATAACTACATCTATCTCCTGTGCCTGAAAAAAGTCTATTCCTGTTATGTTGATAGGCCCACAGCCAGCTATCGGGAAAAACAGAATAGAAACAATGGCTAATACTCCTGAAATTTTGATGATGATATTGTTTTTCATAGTGCTTATTCTTAAAAAATTCGCCTACTCTAGATCAGCTTTTCGGCATTCGCAGTTCCCCCTCAAAAAAAACCGACCTTCAGCAATAAACCATGTCAGCATGACTATGGGGGAAAGAACGAAATGCCTTTGGTCGGTTTTTATGGATTGGGTTCTAATTCGCCCGCAACTTCATTTATTTTTATTTTCTGTGCTTGAGGAATGTGTATCAGGTATGTTTTTCCCGTCAACAGGTAGCATCTGCCTTGAATTCGGTATTCCCACCCCTTTCCTTTTTATCTCTTTTTCATCTGTTTCACCTTCTATGCTGTTTTGTTTAAGCTGTTGAAGCAGTTTCATTTTATAGTGGCGTGCCACGAGAATTTTTTCGCCATTAGTCAGGAGGACGGTGTTGGTTTCGTCCCGCTTACAAAGGGTGCGCAGGTGAGCAAGATTGAGCAGGTAGCCCTTATGAATGCGGCAAAAGCCATAGCTTTCCAGCAACGATTCATAATAGCAAAGACTATGAGCCGACACTAATGTATGACCATCTGCAAGGGTAAACTCTGCGCTGCTGTTGTGAGCGGTGCAGTAAACAATGTCGCTTACCAAAACCCGGTAGCATGCCTCTAAATTCTGAATGAGCAGGTAAGGCTCAGTCCAAAAACGAGGATTGAAAAAGCGGACCGTTGGCACAGCAGTGGGTAGTTTAGTTGCTACGAAATCAGAGTTGTCATCAAATCGCTCCAGCCGCTGTTGTTTTCGGGGTGGCTTAGGTTTATCCAGCGCACAAAACCAATCACTCTTTTGCTTTGGCTTGAAGGGCCTAAGTTTATTCGCAACAGCGATTTCTTGCTGTTTACGCTAAGCGGACAATCATTCGGGGTCGGCACCTGGCTTTCATCTCGCGGAACCGGGGGCATATTAGGGTCGGTAGGGGGTGCCGGGTTTTGCCCTCCGTTGGAGCTATCCGTAATTTTGTATCTAAACTCCACCGCATCGGCTAAGGGGTGCATGCTGCTGCGGGTAGCATCATTGGTTCTGCGCACCCTCACCTCCAGGATGCCGCCACCGGTACCTTGGAGCTTGCCAAATGGAATATCGGTGATCACTCCTCGGCTGGTGGGGCTGCGGTCGCGCTTTGGCAAACGGAAAGTGCCGCGATCATCGGATGTCAAATTATCGCTGGCTTCAATCAGCTTTAGCGGATTTTCGGCAAAGAGGGCAAACTCGGCCTTCAGGCTGTTTTTGGCTTCTGTAATAGTGCTGGTGCGGGTAGCGGAGTTAGTGTATTGCGGGTAAATTATCACCCATTGGTCGCGATACGAAATCCATTGAGCGCTTTGGGCGGCATTTAGACCCAAGCGGACGGCTCCTGTGGGGGTGCCGGTTTCTAATACAACCGTGGTGTCGCGAAGGTAAGTGTCGAAAATGCTGTCTTTTGTTGGTACTCTGTGCGCTCCTCCCATGATTTTTTGATTTTGTTGGTTTTAAAAAATGTTCTCTGCGCTTGCGTTGAGGCTCTCCACGCTTGCGTTAAGTCGCTCTGCGCTTGCGTTGAGTCACTCCACGCTTGCGTTAAGGTTCTCTGCGCTTGCGTTAAGTCACTCCACGCTTGCGTTTAGGTTCTCCACGCTTGCGTTAAGGTTCTCCACGCTTGCGTTAAGGTTCTCTGCGCTTGCGTTAAGGTTCTCTGCGCTTGCGTTGAGGTTCTCCACGCTTGCGTTGAGTCACTCCGCGCTCGCGTTAAGATTCTCCGCTATTACGTTGAATGTTTTTCTTTTAAAGAACAATAGGCCTTTTCGGCTTTCGAAAACAATGCTATGGCTTATCCAAAACTGCTGCAAGTACAATTTACAGGCTGTTTTTAAAAAAATCGGCTGTTTATTATATATCTTGCATTGTGCTTTACTACCGATATAGCATAGAAAGTAGGTAAATAACACGGCAGGAACTGAAAGCCCCATTTTTTAGAAAAAACAAGATTTTATAAGCAGATATCCCCCCTGTTTTAACATCATAGGAGCCCTCATATTTATTTTTAAACCTTATTGAACCCTTTCTCGCTATGCGTTTTAAAAAGGCAATTACTATGTATAAAGCACTTTCGCTGGCTGAGCAAAAGCAGTTTGAGCGATTCCTCCATTCTCCCTACTTCAATGTTCCGCCCACCGCCCTTGCGTTTTTTACTTACTTAGGGGAAATTCACCGCGCTATGCCCGAAAAGTATTTCACCCCTTCAACCCTCGCTCGCCAAGTGCCGCTTTTGAAAACCGTGGCTATACAAGATACAGCCGGTAGCCAACTGATGAAGGCTTATGATAAATTTTGCGAACTGCGGCAATGGCAACAAAATTCCTCCGAAACCACCTACAACCGTTTGCTGCTGTTGAAAACCCAAAACCGCCACGAAGAATTCAAAACGGAATACGATAACTTTGAAAAAGAACTGCATAGCCGGGCTGATAAGGACGCAGTCTATTTCGACCTTCTGCAACGCCTCACCGAACTGAAATTCAATCGCCTAAAACCTCAACCCAACGCTAAAAAAAGAGAGGACATAAAACCGGTGATAGACGCTATTGATACCCACTACGCCATTCTCAAAATACGCTACCTCTGCGAAGCCTTTAACCGCCAGCGCGTATTAGATACCCAATGGAGTGCCCAAGAGCTAAACCCGCTACTGCCCCACTTGCAAGCCTACCAAACCGAACAATATGCCTATGTGTGGCTGTTTACGCAAGCCTGCCACATGCTCTCGGCAGGCACTTATGCCGAGAGTCTGCCCTACTACTCGCTCATTAAAGAATACATCGCAAAGCAGCCCGCCAACACCACCTCCTCCACCGTGATAGAACTCTCCGATTATATGCAAAGCCACAGCGTGCGCTGGAGCAGTGCGGGGTTTGCCGAGGCAGCCAAAGAATACCTCTACTGGATAGAATATAAAATGAACCATCAACTGCTGGCGGCTGACGGGCAGATAGCGCCCGTAGTATTTACCAATGCCCTTACCACCATGATTCGGATAAAACATCCTTTACATAAAATACAGCAATTCGTTCGGAAATACGAGCCTATGCTTCCGCCAGAAATGATAAATGGCAGCCGAGGCTATGCCGATGGTCTAATTGCCTTTGCCTCCGCCCACTTCGATGCTGCCGCCCGGCACTTCACCGCTGCCACCTCCCCCCCGGATCGCTTGTTTAACTGCATCCTCAAACGATGGATATTTATGAGCAAATTTGAGCAAGCCCCCTACAACGACCATTTACACGCACTGCTAACTAACTTCGAAAAGTACATAGCGCGCAACAAAGCATTTCTGCCCACCACCGCCCCGGCCTTTCTACAATTCATCCACTATGCCCGGCTCCTGCTCACCCACACCGGCAAAAATGAAAAACAACAAGTAATCACCGCCTTAACTGCCCAAGCCTATTTCTCAGGCAAAGACTGGTTGCTGGAAAAACTAACACAGACAAGTAATCAATAACTTCGTCATCACCGGCAGAGATTGTACCGGCAAAAACCATAACTCCGTCATCCATAGCGGAGATAAAACCCCACCTCCCCCACCGGCTTTAGCCACCACCCAGCGCAGCAGATATGCCACTCCCTACCCACTGAAACAAAAATGAATAGAATGCACCTTACTGCCCCGCCCGGTATCCAAAGCCTCTGCACCACGTGTGTTCGTTCGGAGCTGGTGTAGTTGCTGCAAAAAATAAAAACCATAACTCCGTCATTCATGGCGGAGATAAAACCCCACCTCCCCCACCGGCTTTAGCCACCACACAGCGCAGTTGCAGTTTTGCCCGGCCAACAACCGTAAAAAAAGAAGTTTCGCTTTTCTAAAAAGCGAAACTTCTGTGCCGGAAATTATTGAACTGTAAAAAACTCAGAATGAACCGGAGCGTTTTCGGTAAAAATCTTTGCCTGATAATGACCCGACTTCAAACCGGCAATATCCATCTGGCAGGAATACGAGTAGAACTCATCCTCGAGCGCTAAAGTTGGCCCATTGAGGTTGTAAATAATTATCGTAACAATGTGCCCATCCTCCGAATCACTGGTAGCTATCAGGATATGGTCCTCCTCATAACAGCGGATAATACGGGGAGCAGTCTTTGGTGTTGTAGCCCATGCCGGTTGCCCAAGCAGCATAGCTATGCCTAAGAGGCAAGTGAGAATCGTCTTCATAACTTTCTTGATTTAAATGGTTAATGAATCAGATTCTTCACAGCCCCGGAGATGATCATCTTCTTACGGCCCGGGCTTTACGGGTTATGAAGAATTATGGAGGCGAAGGTGGAGAGAGCAAAAGCAATAATTTGGAAGAAAGTATCCGAACTTTTAAGGACTTCTGTACGCTATTTTGATACACTACAGAACAGTAATACCCTTAAGGTGGTGGGAAACTCTCTTCGATTATTAAAGAGAATTTATCTTTATAGAGAAATTTCAAACCTATGAGTTTAAAGAATGATTCCCTTTTTAGGTTGATTCAATCAATGAGTCCGAAAGAACAAAATGAATTTCTGAAACATCTGCAATCACATACAGGAAGCAATACTCCCGGCAGTTATCAGCAATTATTTAAAAAACTCTGTTCTATCCTTGAATATAATGAACGCAAAGTAAAAGCTGATTTAAAGAACTCTATTTCGGGAACCAGTTTCCCCGTTATTAAGAACAATCTTTTTGAAAAAGTGCTGAATTTTCTAAATAGCAAAGAAGCGCTTTCCGGTAGCAGGTACCTGCATCAATTATTAGATGAACTGGAGGTGTTATACAAGCGCGGCTTATTCCTCGAAGCGAAAATGACGTGCGATAAAATAATAGCAGAAGCGTATCACCAAGATTATCGGCATTTTATTTTTGAAGCTAACAGATGGAGAACTTTCATAGCCCAACGTACAACTTATAAAAATATCCAACAGGAATTAAATCAGATCATTCAGCACTCAATATGCAATGTTCAAGAGATGGAGCAAAGTCTAAAAATAGCTGCTTATTATTTTGAGGTAATGGGCTCACTGTTGCAATATTTGAATCTGCGCAACTCTGCTTTTCAAAAACAGATAAGAGTTTGGATGGCTCATCCCTATTTTAAAATACCCTTGGCGGATGCCAGATTGGGGTTTTACACTTCTTGCTATTTGGCTATGACAAAAAGTGTGCTTTACAAGCTGAATGGCAATTTTGAATTGAGCTATAAAATGGAAAAAATAGTTTGGATGAAAATATCGAAGGATTGGGAATTCTTCTTTCAATACAAGCGTCAGGAGTGTATAGCCTCAATGTGCAACTATATGGAGGCTATAAGTAAAACACAACACTGGAATGAATACAAAAAACAATTACAGTTTATCGAGAAAATTCTATCGCAAAAAAAAGGAGATGATTATATGGAATCCTATTACATGCTCTATAAATTTCACTATCTCCTTAAAAATCCGACTATCACTCTCACTAAAACAAATCTGAAGGAATTTGAAGCCTACTATGAGAAGTTTAAAAACTTACCTTTCCTTGATAACTTGAGATACTATGAGGATTTCCTTTCGTTTGCCTATTATCAGATTGGTAACTATGCCAGAGCTATCGAAATCCAAAGGGACATCATTAACGGTTTTGAACGGACTGATATACGCCCAGATCAATATGAAGCAGCGAAAATGGCCTATTTCATGTACAAATTCATTTCTCAGCTTTTACAGAGAAAAAAGGGGGAGGAGATGTTAGGATTTGTTTCAGAAATAAACAGCTATTATGAGCACATTCGGAAGAAACCAAAGGAAGACGATTATCGGGTCGAAACCATCTTGGTAAAGCTATTCCGCAAATTTTGCACATCTGCAACTAATAAGAGTATGGGTGATATTCTTGATAGCACAGAGAAGGAGTTAAATAATCTTTTGGCCAAGCCAAGCCCATATCTTAAACTTTCCTGTAACAATTTCGACTACAAAGAATGGATAACCCGTTGCAAATCCCACCTTCAACGGGTATAAAACCCTCTGCAACTTCACCTCCATTCAACATTTTCCGAAAAAAGTTTTCAAATCGTTTGCAAATACCAAAACGCCCTCTATATTTGCACTCCCTTTTGAAATAAGACGTTCTTTTAAAATTACAAGAGGGAATTTTGGACGAACAAAAAGCGTAGTGATTACGCAAGTCTTATCTCCTAATCGAGATAAGCTCCAACCATAAACAAAGCATCCCGATTTTCGGGATCCATCGTATAGTTTCAACACAGGTTTTAAAGAGCAATAGCCACCCGGTTGAAGCAGCGCAAAAAGCGCATTGACAACAAGCATATTCCGATAGCATTTTACATCCGATTTTTAATCGGTACATGATTCTGACGGCTTGTTTTCAAAAGGAGAAATAAAAAATCCAAAATTATTTTGACGCAAAATTTGGAAGTCTGAATTTGAAAAACATATATTTGCGTCCCGTTTTCAAAAAAGCGTTCTTTAGAAAACGAAAAACAGTTCATAAAACTGTGCAGATCAAAAAGTTACGAAGGATTTTAAAATCCTAATAACTACAAATTCTGAAATTTAGATTTCAGAAAAAGTTCTTTGAAATATTGGATAGAAACATAGAAGCATTAAGACAGGTAATTTTGTCTAACATTAATTGTTCCGAAGAAATTCGGAAATTTCTTTTTTGAATACGAAAAGGGAATCAACTCTTTTACAACGGAGAGTTTGATCCTGGCTCAGGATGAACGCTAGCGGGAGGCCTAATACATGCAAGTCGAACGGTAACAGGGTAGCAATACCGCTGACGAGTGGCGCACGGGTGAGTAACACGTACACAACCTGCCGAATACTGGAGCATAGCCTCGGGAAACTGAGATTAATTCTCCATAATGTTATGAAGTGGCATCACTTTATAATTAAAACTCCGGTGGTATTCGATGGGTGTGCGTCTGATTAGCTAGTTGGTGTGGTAACGGCTCACCAAGGCAACGATCAGTAGCTGGTCTGAGAGGATGATCAGCCACACGGGCACTGAGATACGGGCCCGACTCCTACGGGAGGCAGCAGTAGGGAATATTGGACAATGGGCGCAAGCCTGATCCAGCCATCCCGCGTGAAGGATTAAGGTCCTCTGGATTGTAAACTTCTTTTCTCTGGGAATAAAAATTCCGATTCATCGGAACTTGAAGGTACCAGAGGAATAAGCACCGGCTAACTCCGTGCCAGCAGCCGCGGTAATACGGAGGGTGCAAGCGTTATCCGGATTCACTGGGTTTAAAGGGTGCGTAGGTGGCTTTATAAGTCAGTGGTGAAAGCCCGGAGCTCAACTCCGGAACTGCCATTGATACTGTTTAGCTTGAATCAACTTGAAGTGGATGGAATATTACATGTAGCGGTGAAATGCTTAGATATGTAATAGAACACCGATTGCGAAGGCAGTTCACTAAGGTTGTATTGACACTGAGGCACGAAAGCGTGGGGATCAAACAGGATTAGATACCCTGGTAGTCCACGCCTTAAACGATGTAAACTCGACATTAGCGATATACTGTTAGTGTCCAAGCGAAAGCGTTAAGTTTACCACCTGGGAAGTACGTCCGCAAGGATGAAACTCAAAGGAATTGGCGGGGGTCCGCACAAGCGGTGGAGCATGTGGTTTAATTCGATGATACGCGAGGAACCTTACCTGGGCTAGAATGTAATTTGACCGATCCTGAAAGGGGTCTTTGTAGCAATACACAGATTACAAGGTGCTGCATGGTTGTCGTCAGCTCGTGCCGTGAGGTGTTGGGTTAAGTCCCGCAACGAGCGCAACCCCTATCTTTAGTTGCCAGCGAGTTATGTCGGGGACTCTAAAGAGACTGCCTGTGTAAACAGAGAGGAAGGAGGGGATGACGTCAAATCATCATGGCCTTTATGCCCAGGGCTACACACGTGCTACAATGGCGGGTACAGAGGGCAGCAAGCAGGCGACTGTGAGCGAATCTCAAAAAACCCGTCTCAGTTCGGATTGGAGTCTGCAACTCGACTTCATGAAGCTGGAATCGCTAGTAATCGCAAATCAGCAATGTTGCGGTGAATACGTTCCCGGACCTTGCACACACCGCCCGTCAAGCCATGGAAGTGGGGTGTACCCTAAGACGATAACCGCAAGGAGTTGTCCAAGGTAAAACTCGTAACTGGGGCTAAGTCGTAACAAGGTAGCCGTACCGGAAGGTGCGGCTGGAATACCTCCTTTTTAGAGCTAATTACCTGCGCTCTATGTTTCTTCCATTATTTCAAAATTTATACCGTTCTTTTAAAAGGTCCTGCATAGTCTTGTAGCCGAAAGGGTTAGAGCATTCTGGCTTAAAAACAGAATAGCTGCAATCAAAGCTACCTCATCCCAAAGCATGAGGCTACTAAATAGTCTCGTAGCTCAGTTGGTTAGAGCGCTACACTGATAATGTAGAGGTCGGCAGTTCAACTCTGCCCGGGACTACAAACCCGGGGGTGTAGCTCAGCTGGCTAGAGCACCTGCTTTGCAAGCAGGGGGTCATCGGTTCGACTCCGTTCACCTCCACTACGCCAACAGTACGCCCAGTAGGATTATCCTCCGAAAAGCTATCGGCTGATGGACAAAGTTCTTTGACATATTGGAAGTTAATAAAATCAAAACTTCAATTTTACTTGAAAATTTTAAAGTTACTAAGAGCATACGGTGGATGCCTTGGGTCTGAGAGGCGATGAAGGACGTGATAAGCTGCGATAAGCTTCGGGGATCGGCACATACGATTTGATCCGAAGATTTCCGAATGGGGCAACCCTTCCGATTGAAGATCGGAAATTCCGCTTGCGGAAAGCGAACCGGGAGAACTGAAACATCTAAGTACCCCGAGGAAGAGAAAACAATTTAGTGATTTCCTGAGTAGTGGCGAGCGAAAGGGAATTAGCCCAAACCAGAGAGGCTTGCTTCTCTGGGGTTGTAGGACTACAATCTGGACTGATAATTCGAAACAGAAGCATCTGGAAAGTTGCACCATAGACGGTGATAGTCCCGTACGTGTAAGAATTATCTACCTAGTAGTATCCTGAGTACCGCGAGGTCGGAGACGCCTTGTGGGAATCTGCCAGCACCATCTGGTAAGGCTAAATACTCCTCAGACACCGATAGCGCACTAGTACTGTGAAGGAAAGGTGAAAAGAACCGCGAACAGCGGAGTGAAATAGAACCTGAAACCGTATGCTTACAAGCGGTCAGAGCCCTTTTGTGGGGTGATGACGTGCCTTTTGCATAATGATCCTACGAGTTGCTCGTCATTGGCAAGATTAAGGAACTCAGTTCCGGAGTCGCAGCGAAAGCAAGTCTGAATAGGGCGAAAGTCAATGGCGGCAGACGCGAAACCTTGTGATCTACCCATGGCCAGGGTGAAGTGACGGTAACACGTCATGGAGGCCCGAACTAATTAGCGTTGAAAAGCTACTGGATGAGCTGTGGGTAGGGGTGAAAGGCTAATCAAACTGGGAGATAGCTCGTACTCCCCGAAATGCTTTTAGGAGCAGCGTCAAGCTTAGTCATATAGAGGTAAAGCTACCGATTGGGCTAGGGGGCTTCACCGCCTACCAAACCCTGACGAACTCTGAATGCTATATGATATACTTGGCAGTGAGGCAGCCGATGATAAGGTCTGTTGCCGAGAGGGAAACAACCCAGACCACCGTCTAAGGTCCCAAAATCTATGTTAAGTCACACAAACGATGTTCGATTGCTATAACAGCCAGGATGTTTGCTTGGAAGCAGCAACCATTTAAAGAGTGCGTAACAGCTCACTGGTCGAGTGATCGGGCGCGGAAGAATAACCGGGTGTTAAACATAGTACCGAAGATGTGGATTGTAGTAATACACTGGTAGGGGAGCATTCCAGCGACAGCGAAGGTGCATCGTGAGATGAACTGGAGTTTCTGGAAAAGAAAATGTAGGAATGAGTAACGATAAAATAGGTGAAAAACCTATTCGCCAAAAGCCTAAGGGTTCCTGATCAACGTTAATCGGATCAGGGTTAGTCGGATCCTAAGGACCACCCGAAAGGGGACCTCCGATGGAAAAGCAGTTAATATTCTGCTACTTGCTTAAATTTCGATGGGGTGACGGAGAAGTGAAAGTCTCGCGTACTGACGGATTAGTACGTTAAAGTATCTAGGTATATCCGCTGTAGGTAAATCCGCAGCGGATGCTGAAATACAACAGTACCTTGAACCTTCGGGGGATAGGATAGTAGACCTAATCATACTCCCAAGAAAAACCTCTAAGGCTAGGTTTAAGCAATCCGTACCGTAAATCGACACAGATGGGCGAGGAGAGAATCCTCAGGCGCTCGGGTGAGCCGCGGCTAAGGAATTCGGCAAAATGGTTCCGTAACTTCGGGAGAAGGAACGCCCCACGCAAGTGGGGCCGCAGTGAATAGGCCCAGGCGACTGTTTAACAAAAACACAGGACTCTGCTAAATCGAAAGATGATGTATAGGGTCTGACACCTGCCCGGTGCTGGAAGGTTAAGGAAGTGAGTCAGCGCAAGCGAAGCTCACGACTGAAGCCCCAGTAAACGGCGGCCGTAACTATAACGGTCCTAAGGTAGCGAAATTCCTTGTCGGGTAAGTTCCGACCTGCACGAATGGTGTAACGATCTGGGCACTGTCTCAGCCGCGAGCCCGGTGAAATTGAAGTATCGGTGAAGATGCCGATTACCCGCAACGGGACGAAAAGACCCCGTGCACCTTTACTATAACTTCACATTGTGCTTGA
>JADFDM010000014.1 GCA_018262795.1 Sphingobacteriales bacterium
ATCCCGAAGGGATTAAATCTTTATAGAAAAACAGATAGCCATTATATACGACTCCTACGGAGTCGCATCGTATTCTATGCCTGTTTTCTATAAATATATTACCACTTTCGGGGCAAAAATCATCTTCCAACACCTATGGACGGTAACCCAAGTTCGACATTCAATATTCTATATCCCTTCCCGTCTGGCACAATGCAGAGATTGCTATTAGCCAGCGCTCTTGAGCCAAATTACAATAACCAAAGTTGGTTAGCACAAGAACTCACTGCTATTCCCCACGCTAAATTCTTGCGATAGATATACAGGCTTCTTCGCGCCTTAACTCCAACCTTTAGGCTGGCGGCAACAGAATACCTAATTCATGGGCTTTAGCCCTGCTTACCTTAAAAGTCATGGCTAAATCCAATATAGATTGTGGTGGCTTTTCTCCGCCATAAATGGCGGAGTTAATAATTGTCGCCTCCGACTCTCAGAAGCAAGTAAGAGCAGGAAATTTTAACATTTGTGGTCGGAATTGCGGCTTATTTGGTCGGAAAATTGACCCTTCCTAAAAAAACTATCAGTTAACCCATGTTGGAAATTTCATTCAGCCACGTTTAGGTCTAAAAATCAGTGGGGGAAACTTTTTTGATGGGATTACAGCTTACTTCTGATTTGAGGTAACGCACTTGTGAAGTGAACTTATTGACCCATAAGGGTTGAACATCTGAACAGCCGTGCCATTGTTCCCAATAATCATAAAAAAAACCGCTCGAAACAAGAGCGGTTTTGTATAGTGACGAATGCGAACCAATTCAGCGGCTACACATCTATTCTGGCAAATTTGGCATGGCGCTCAATAAACTCTCTGCGCGGAGGCACTTCATCGCCCATTAGCATACTGAACACCACATCTGCCTCGGCAGCGCTGTCAATAGTTACTTGTTTTAAGGTGCGGGTATCGGGATTCATCGTGGTTTCCCAAAGCTGCTCGGCATTCATTTCACCAAGACCTTTGTAGCGCTGCACGTGAACCGAGGCTTCACTGCCGCCTTTAGCCAGTTCTTTAGTAGCGGCATCGCGTTGGGCATCGGTCCAGCAATACATTTGGTCTTTCCCTTTCTTGACTAAGTAAAGCGGAGGCTGGGCAATGTATATGTTGCCGCCTTCTACCAACTCTTTCATGTAGCGGAAGAAGAAAGTAAGAATAAGCGTGCTGATGTGAGAGCCGTCCACATCGGCATCACACATAATCACCACTTTGGCGTAGCGAAGTTTAGAGGTGTCGAGCGCTTTACTGTCATCCACCGTTCCAATTTTCACCCCCAAAGCAGTAAACATGTTTCGGATTTCCTCATTCTCATAAATCTTGTGCTCCATCGCTTTTTCTACGTTCAGAATTTTTCCCCGAAGCGGAAGAATGGCTTGAAAGTGGCGGTTGCGACCCTGCTTGGCCGTTCCACCTGCCGAATCTCCCTCTACCAAGAACAATTCACTTTCGTCCGGATCTTTGCTGGCACAATCGGCCAACTTGCCGGGTAATCCACCCCCGCTGAAAGCACCTTTGCGCTGCACAAGTTCGCGCGCCTTGCGAGCCGCGTGGCGAGCCGTAGCGGCCAATACTACTTTATCGAAAATGAGTTTGGCTTGTTTAGGATTTTCTTCGAGATAATTTTGAAGGGTTTCACCGAAGATGGTTTCTACCGCACCGGCTACTTCGTTGTTGCCTAATTTGGTTTTGGTTTGCCCTTCAAACTGTGGTTCGGGTACTTTTATGGAAATCACAGAAGTAAGTCCCTCGCGGAAATCGTCTCCGCTGATTTCGATCTTCAACTTTTCAAAAAACTTATTCTTTTCACCAAACGATTTGAAGGTGCGAGTGAGCGCTCTTCTGAACCCGGCTACGTGCGTTCCACCTTCAATGGTGTTGATGTTGTTTACATAGCTGTGAACATTCTCGTTGTAAGAAGTATTGTATTGCAGCGCCACCTCTACCATAATATTATCTCTTGAACCTTCTACATAAATAGGTTCAGGAATTAAGGCTTCGCGGGTGCTGTCGAGATATTTTACGAATTCTTGTAAGCCTCCTTCGCTGTAAAAATGATTGCTTTGGAAAGAACCATCCTCATTTTTGCTGCGTTCATCGGTAATGTAAAGGTGGATGCCCTTGTTGAGAAATGCCAACTCTCTTAAACGAGCGGAGAGCGTGTCGTAACTATAAACTGAAGCAGTGAAAATGGTCGTATCAGGTTTAAAGGTTACGGTAGTGCCTCTGGAATCAGAAGTGCCGTCCTCTTTTACCGGATACAAAGGTTTGCCTTGCGAATATTCTTGCACGTAACGCTTGCCTCCTCGGTTCACTTCCACCTTCATCAGGGAAGAAAGTGCATTCACACATGAAACTCCTACTCCGTGCAAACCTCCCGATACTTTGTAGGAGTCTTTGTCAAATTTTCCTCCGGCATGTAACACAGTCATCACCACTTCTAAGGCGCTGCGACCTTCTTTCTCGTGCATGTCCACCGGAATCCCTCTTCCATCATCTCTTACCTGAATAGAGTTATCCTCTAAAATAGTGACGTAGATGTTTTTACAATGACCGGCTAAAGCCTCGTCAATAGAGTTGTCCACCACTTCATAAACTAAGTGATGAAGTCCTTTTAAACCGGTATCGCCAATATACATAGCCGGGCGCTTGCGCACGGCTTCAAGACCTTCTAATACCTGTATGCTGCTGGCGGAATAATCTGCCTTATTTTTGGTTTCTTCCATAATCATATCTGATGGTTCTGAACTCATGATTGGTTATTTAGCAGTGAAGCTGTGTCCACCCCATTTCGGGTGGGTGCGAATGTAACAAAAATGTGCCCTCAGTCCGCGTTTTTAGATATTATTTTATGCCCAAAAGTCCGAAACCGGAGAAACTTCTCGAAGAATCTTAAACACTCGCTAAAACGGCTGTTCCTATAAAAGATTTTTTTAACCGCTTTCTTCTATATTTACTCTTCATATACCAAACCGCTTTTTTACTATGAGGCTATTTTACCCCTTCAAAAGCAACTGTAAGCTCAATGCTTTCCTCCTGTTTTTCTTTACTTGTTTTACCCTTTCGGCAGCTTTGCCGAGCAACCCTTTTGAGTCTGTTTTCGAGACTGCAAAAATTTCAAAACAAGACCTTAGCCGTAGCTTGCCACACTTATGGCAGGTGGTTTCAAAAGAGGATTATTCTATAGCAGATATTAATGCGTGGGTCAGCAGTTTTCCGAAGGAATGGAAAAGCTTTAATGAGTTGCCGGAAATAAAGAAGTTGAATATCGCTTGGGTTACTTTAGGTGTTGCGGTACCTGCTGCTGAAAAGGTTTTCGGGCATTCGTTGTATCAATGGTATAAGGCTTCGGGCATCACGGATGAAAAAAAGAAACAGTTATTCCCTCATTTCCCACTGCCTGATTTGAGAAAGGATTATGATCAGGAATTAAGTGTGTATGAGCAGAAAATAGGGACTTGGCAAAGGCTTTATCCCGAAGAATATGAGCATTTTCTGAACGCTCCTGAAATGACGGCATTGAATCCGTACTACACGGGGTATTATACGCTGCCTTATCTGCCTCGATTTATTGGTCAGGCCATTGAACTGAACAAACCGCATAAGCAAGACACGGGAAATTCGGTGATGGATGACTACAACTATCAGCTTCAGTTGCGCAACTGGTATTTTGTGTTTAAGCCCGATGAATTTAATCGGCTATATGGAAAGGATTATAAATTCCCCGACACGTTCGATATCAAAACTTACCGGGAATATACTATCCGCATTTTGAAAGAGACGAAAGCCGGAACCTATCCAAATAATGACAACGCTCATTAATTGACACCCGAAACCCCATCGCTGAAATCATAAATCTAAGCACATGAAAATCAAATTTACCTCCTCCAAATATTTTCTCCTCCTTTCGTTTTTCTGCGGTTTTTTATTCCAAAACAGCAGTGCGCAAACGTATAATGACGGAGCCATGAATTTGCAAATGACAGTCGGCTATTCGTGGGTAGAAAGTGTGGACGATCCGCTGACCGGAGAATTGAATGCCAACGAATTTCGCTGGAGATGGTGGGGCGATGTGAACGGGATGAGTCTCGGCTGGCAGGGAGGAGCTACTATCGGTGTAAATACCAGTAATTATGGATGGGTGAATCCTCAGGATTACAGTCTTTTCAATCACACCTTTGGCACTTTAGGCTCTACGCCACAGGCAGTTCCGCAGTTTATGCAATTGAGAGGAGAAGGGTGGGAGGATGACTGCTTTGATTGCTATCGCTCTACCGGCACTTTTACTTGGGCTTGCGATCAGTGTAGCAGCTATATATATGACGGAGGTTGTGGTTGCAGTCATAATATTTTATGTGGCTGTTCAGCCGAAGATCAACACTGCGGACCTTATGTTATCAGCAGCAATATTAATTACCGGGTGATTGCCCCTTGTCTTTCATTAGTATCTCCCCCAACGGTGGGCAATGCTTGGGTGGGCGATTTCTATGGCAATTCCTGCGGTTCTGATGATATAGGCGCTGAGGTACTTGCCAGTTGGACTCCCCCAATTCCCGATCAAATTATTACTACCGCCAATGTACTTTGCCAGCCCGGTTTAGTAACTCTTGCTACCGGTGGCGCAGTGTTTGGTGGAGATTATCATTGGTATAATAATGGCACCAATGTGTTAGTGGGTACCGGTTCGCAAATCACACCATTTGTAGGAACGACTACTACCTTTAGGGTGCATACTGCCAATGGATCTTGTGAGAGTTTGAGTTATCGGTTGATTACGGTGACAGTCGGTAGCCCCGTTATTACCGGTGTTACTTCTGTAAATCCTGCTTGTTATGGTTCTACGAATGGCTCTATCACTATTGCCGCTTCAGGAGGAAACGGAGCCTTGCAATATTCAATCAATGGTGGTGGGGTTTGGCAAAATTCCAGCGTGTTCAGCAACTTAGCTGCCGGCTATTATAACGTATGGGTAAAAGACGGAAGCGGTTGCACTACGATTTATTCCGGTAATTCAGTGGTACTTACTCAGCCTCAGCCGATCAGTATTTTCGTCAATAAAACAGATGCCCTGTGCAATGGATCAAGCACCGGACGAATAGATATTTTTGCAGGAGGGGGTTCCGGAAACTTCCAGTTTTCGGTCAACGGAGGAACTACTTTTCAGCCCAATTCCATTTTTGCCAATCTCGCTGCGGGTTCGTATAATGTAGTTGTAAAGGATGCTAATAGTTGCACCTATCCTTTTCTCGGAAATCCAATTGTAATTACGGAGCCTACTCCTGTTACGGCTACTGCTACGGTGGTAGATGCGAGTTGTTCGGGCAATGGCAACGGCAGCATTACGGTGGTTGGTAGCGGAGGAACCTCTCCCTACAATTATTCGTTGAACAATGGGCCGTTTTTCCCCAATCCCACATTCCCCGCCTTGCCTTCGGGAACGTATAATATTTTGGTGGCGGATGTGAATGGTTGCCAGGGAGCCGTCACAGCGACTATTAATAATAGCTATACTTTCTCCGCATCCATTCAAAGTCAAACCGATGTCAGTTGTGCTGGCGGTGCAGATGGAACGGTTACGGTTACTCAAACCGGAGGAGTTCCCGCGTTTCAATATTCTATTGATGGCGGAAACACTTGGCAAAGTAGTGCTATGTTTACAGGATTGTCGGGGGGTGTTTACACTATCTTGGTATCGGATAATAACGGTTGCCTTGCCAACACAAGCGCTACTATTATTGAGAAACCTCACTTGAACATAGCGGTGGTTTCGGTTTCGAATGTGGGTTGCTTTGGTGACAGTACCGGCTCTATTACCGTGGCTGCCAGCGGTGGCGATAGCGTTTATACTTTCTTGTGGTCAAATGGCAGCAACTCTCAAAACATTTCGGGTGTTACAGCCGGCAACTATTCAGTATCGGTAACAGACGGGGTGGGTTGTTCTGCTTCTGTTTCTGCGGCTATCACTTCTAATCCGCAACTTATACTTCAGTTAGAGAAAAATAGCCACGTGCTTTGTCATGGAGGGCATAGCGGAGCTATTGATATTACTGTAAACGGAGGTGTTCCGGGTTATACTTATGCTTGGTCCAATAGCTACACTACTGAAGATATTTATGGAATGGAAGCCGGATTTTATAGCGTAACGGTGACTGATGCTGCTGCCTGTACCATCACCGACAATTATCAAATTACGCAGCCAGCGAGTCAGGTTTCTGCAAGCGCTACCGTAACGGATGTTAACTGTCCGGGGGGAAATGATGGGACTGCCACAGCAATCGGCAGTGGAGGAACTTCTCCCTACTCTTATCTGTGGTCAAATGCACTTGTCGGGAACACTATTATTTCGTTGGAAGCGGGCACTTACATCGTGACGGTGAGTGATAGCAACAGTTGCACTTTTGTCACCACTGCTATTGTAGGGGAACCACAGCCATTCTCTATTTCATCGGTAGTGCAGGATGCGAAATGTTTTGGGTCAAGCGATGGAGGTGTAAATATTGTTGTGACCGGGGCTACCCCCGGATATACTTATATGTGGTCGGATGGCTCTGTGAGCCAGAATCTAACAGGTACCGTTGCGGGAACCCCTTCGATTACAGTGACCGATTCTAAAAGTTGTACCGTCTCTCAATCCTTCAATGTGAAACAACCGAATGTGATTAACTCATCAGTGGCAGGAAATGATCCGGATTGCCATGGAAACTCTACCGGTTTTGCAGTTGTTAGTGCAGGAGGAGGAACGCTGCCATACACCTATTCGTGGAGTACCGTGCCTGCTCAGAATGGTTTAATGGGAATAAAGTTAGCCGGTAATCAGCTTTACTATGTCACTATTACAGACGGGAATAATTGTATTCATGTTGATTCCGTAGAGTTGGCCGATCCTTCGGCTGTAACGGTAACAACTATCCCAACTAATGTTCGCTGCTTTAATGGAAACAATGGTCAGGTAGAAATTCAGGCAAATGGCGGAAGCGGTAATTATGAATATTTCCTCAATGGAATTTTTCAAACCAGTGCTGTGTTTACCGGATTAGTAGCCGGAAACTATACGGCTGTGGCGCAAGATGAAAACAATTGCAACGGAGCCGTTAATTTTACGCTGTATCAACCGGATGCTTTTATTGTGAATGCCGGCCCTGATATTATAGCACTTCACGGACAAACGGTTCAGTTGAATGGAAGCGCTTCATCTGCGAACGGCATCTTGAATTATAATTGGTCACCGGATGAACAGTTGAGTTGCACTGCTTGCCAGCAAACGAATGCTCGACCCGATTCCACTCTCACGTACTTTCTCACCGTGATGGATGGTGATAGCTGCTTTAATTACGATTCGGTAACGGTGATGGTAAAGTATGCTACGGATTATTTTATTCCAACGGCCTTTACCCCCAATAGTGATAACCTGAATGATTATTTTGATGTAGATATTTTAGGAGCACAGCATATCGAAACAAGTATTTTCAACCGTTGGGGAGAAATGGTTTATCACAATCCGGATCAACCAAACGGTCATTCAAACGGAAATGCCTGGGATGGAACAAAAAATGGGAAGAGTCTTCCTTACGACACCTACGTCTATCAACTTAAGATTCAGTTTTTTGATGGTACAGAAAAAACAAAGAACGGAACCGTTGTCTTGATGCGCTAATGCTTAAGAAGTAAAAGAAATTCCTATCGCTCAATAATTTTTCAATCCACTCCTTCCGGAAGTGGACGTAGGGATTATTAGTGCAGTACACTTTAACCCTTTTGCTAACTATTTCATCCTGAAAGAAAAAAAAGAGTGTTTTTTTTTTGAAATTCCTTTATACAGCGTATTTTTCCGCGAGTTTTAAATCGCCTGTGAATTACTTGAATGAGTATTTTATCGGAAACTCCTGACAATTAAATAAACTAAAACTTAAGCATGAGAGATTTTCTATCCTCTTTATCCCGGAAACTTATTGTACCTATTGTTGTTCTGTTCCTCTTCCCTTGGTATCAGAGTTTTGGGCAATGTGGATTAAGTTCTTTCCCAGAAGGAGGAACTTCTACCCCTACCGGTACTTGGCAATCTGTAAATGTGGGAAGCGGCACCTATGCTGACTTTAATGTGACTGCTGGAAATATTTACTCTTTTCGTTATGCCGGATCCACTGTATTAGGATATGATTGGGATATGACGGTTTCTAGTTCCTCTGCTATCATTCCGTATAACAATTCTTTGACACCTTTAAATGACTCATGGACCGGTGGAGTAAGTTGTCCTAATACACCTCGTCCTTCTTCTGCGGAGTGGTACTCTACTTTTAACGGAACGTTTAGAGTTAATACTCATTTATGGAACGGCACCTGCCACAATTTTGTGGGCGGTATAGGTTCAGCAGTTTTACAATATAAGGTATGTCCTACTTCGCCCGATCCGGGACCCGGCACTAATCAATGGGTGGTAGATGCCTTTGCTACCGCGGATGTTGCTATCCCTAACTTGGATGCTAGATACGGATATTACACAGATGGGAATTTGAATTTTGCAACGACTGCTGCTTGGGGTACACTTGGCAGGCCTTCTGATGCTGCTTCATGGGTTGGTTGTGAAGTTCCTAACGATAATTTTGCTATCAGAGCAAGAAGAATTGGGTTCCCCTGCGGTTATTATAAAATTAATGTAAACAACGCGGATGATGACATTCGAGTTTATGTGAATGGCACACAGATATTTAGTGCGCCCTGTTGCATTAGCTCACCGACACTCGCAGCTTCTTATGTTTTAGGGCCAAGTGATCAGGTCGAGATTCGTCTCGTGGATAAATGTGGTACCGGTTTGGCTAATGTGAGTTTTGTGCCGCAAGGTGTAGCCGCTGTTACCGGTGGTACTATTGGGGGAATTGCCAATGGAACAAACGTATGTGCGGGACCACTCACTGTTCCCTTTACTAATGTCACATCTGGCTCTGGAGGAGTTTCAGGGTTAACGAATGGCGGTGCTATTACCTATGATTGGGAGGTTTCCTCCGATGGCGGTCTTACCTACAACGCGGTGGGAGTGAACTCCCCTAATTGGACTTTTAATGGTGTTCTTCCGGCTGGTGGAGTCTTTATTATCAGACGAGTTGCTATGGATAAATGTGGAACTTCTACCTATTCCAATAGTATTACCATTATAGGTCAGCCACAGCCCAATGGCAGTATGGCTCCTATTACGCAAACAATTTGTCCTGGAACTACTGCTGTGCTAACATTGAATTTTGCTCCCGGCACATCCCCTTACACTATTTCGTTTACTGATGGAGTTAGCAATTATACACGAACGGGATTATACAGCGGAGATACTTTACAGGTAAATCCGGTTATTAATACCAACTATAATTTTGTAACCATTACCGACTCGTTCGGCTGTGTCCGCTCCAGTGCATTTACGGGAGGAGCGCAAGTGCTTGTTCAGCCGTCTATTAATATTACAAGCGTAAATGTTGCGGATGCAGGTTGTTTCGGAGGCAATAATGGTTCGATTACTATTAACGCAAACGGAGGGGTATCTCCACTACATTATTCTATAGATGGAGGCGCTACTTCACAACTCTCTAATATCTTCAACAATCTTGCCGCAGGGAATTATAATGCTGTTGTGACGGATGACTTTGGGTGCACGCAGAATTATGCCGGCAATCCGGTGGTGGTTGGGCAACCTACTGATATTGTTGTTGACTCTGCAATTATTAGAGATGCCAGTTGTGCGAACGTTTATGATGGCAGTATTTCTATTTATGCTACCGGTGGAGTTCCGCCTTATAGTTATTCGTTGAATGGGGGGCCCACTCAACCCGGGAATGTGTTCAACGGCCTGGCTTCAAGCACTTATCAAATCAGCATATTTGACACTCATGGTTGTGTGGATACTTCATCGGTAACAATAGGAGACACTTATATCATTTCAGTGGATACCGTTTCTCAAACCAATTTATCTTGCTTTGGTTCTGCGGATGGTGCGGTTACCGTACAGGTAAATGGAGGTATTCCTCCGTATGATTATTCGATCAACGGAATTACTTTCCAATCATCCGGAACTTTCTCCGGATTAAGTGCAGGTACTTTTATTATTGTAGGTAGAGATTCAAAAGGTTGCACTGAGTTTGCTACGGTCAATATTACGCAACCGGGTTTAGTCACCGTAACTGTTGATTCCATTACAAACGTATTATGTAATGGTTCCGCTACCGGTGGTATTTACATGACTCCTTCTGGTGGAACACCAGGCTACACCTTTAGCTGGAGTAATAGTGTAAGTACAGAAGATAACCTGAATGTAACGGCAGGCACCTATAATGTGACAGTGACTGACTCGCATGGTTGTTCCGCAGTCGGTGGTGCTACTATTAATCAACCTTTAGAGCTATTTGTCAATGTGGCTATATATAATGACCTATTGTGTTTTAATGATTCTACGGGAGCCATAGATGTCACTGCGAATGGTGGAGTTCCCCCTTATTCCTATAGTTGGAGTAATGGATCTTCTTCCGAAGACTTGGATCATTTGCCAGCAGGAACTTATACAGTAACAGTGACGGATGCAAATGGATGTCAGAAAGATATAACCCAGTCAATTATAGCGCCAACGGCACTGGTCTCCTCTATTGTCGGAACCGATGTAAGTTGTAATGGAGCGAATGATGGAGCTGCCGACCTCACTGTAAGCGGAGGAACAACTCCTTATTTCTATCAATGGTCCACTTTCCAAGCTACGGAAGATGTTACCGGACTCCATGGGGGTCTTTACTATGTAGTTATTAATGACAACAACGGCTGCTCTCAAAGAGATTCTGTGATGATTGCGGAACCGCTGCCGTTGGTTCTCTCCACAAGTGTTGTCAACATTTCTTGTTTCAATGCTGGAGATGGAGCTATAGATTTAAGTGTTACCGGAGGCACTCAACCTTATTCTTATGCATGGAGCAATGGCTCCACCTCCGAAGACTTGACTAATTTATCGGGAGGCACCTATGTTGTAACCGTAACGGATGCCCACAACTGCACCAGCACCACCTCTGTCATTATTGTTAATCCAACTCTTATTAGCACTAACTTCATCGTCACTTCACCTCTTTGTTTTGGAGATAACAATGGAGTGATTGACCTAATCGTTTCGGGAGGAACACCAGGTTACACGTTTAACTGGAGCAACGGAACCACCACTGAAGATTTACAAAATATTCCTGCAGGAAGCTATCAGGTGACAGTAACAGATGCTAAGGGCTGTGATAAAACGGATTCAACAATAGTAACAGAGCCTGATCCTATAGTAACATCAGGGTTTATTAAAAACGTGACCTGTAATGGATATCAAGATGGTATGATTGATATTACAGCCTATGGAGGGACCCTTCCTTATAGTTACCATTGGTCAACAGGAGAGTCAACAGAAGATATTATTCAACTTCCCGGTGGTAGTTATTATGTAACAGTAACCGATGCTCATGGTTGTATTGCGTCAACTCTTTATCCCGTGCTTGAGCCTCCGGTATTATCTGTGAGTGTAGTGGGATCACCGGTTTCGTGCTTTGGTGGGAATAATGGTACTGTAGCTGCTATTCCTGTAGGAGGAGTTACCCCTTACGAATACTTATGGAATAATTTTGTGACTGATTCTTCGCAACAAGGGGTGATGGCAGGGCATTATGTAGTGCTGTTGACGGACTCTAACGGATGTCACACTTTTGACAGTATTGATATCACTCAACCCACAGAAATTATTATCACTGGGGTTATTACTGATGTGGCTTGTAATGGAGCCAGCACCGGATCTATTGATATTACAGTTTCAGGAGGCACCCCAGGTTATACTTATGTTTGGTCAAATAGCACTACCTCTGAAGACCTGACCGGGCTTCCGGCAGGCGTTTATACAGTTTCTGTTACAGATGCTAATGGTTGTGTAAAGTCCGCTACATTTACGGTGAACCAAGCCGTAAACCTATTTACAAATGTATCCTCCAGTAATCCGGTTTGCTATGGTGGAAGTAATGGATTTATTTCAGTGGATGTGACAGGAGGAACCATCCCTTACACCTATATATGGAGCACAACACCTCCGCAAACCGGGGCTACTGCTACTAATTTAGAAGCAGGTAATTATACCTTGACAACTACCGATGCCGGGAATTGTTCCGCTACGGTGACGGTGGCGCTTACCAATCCAGATTCTATAAATATTACTGCTACAGGAACTGATGCCAAATGTTACAATACTGCCACAGGCGAAGTTACTGCCACTGTAACCGGAGGAAAGCCGCCTTATGTTTATACCCTAAATGGTATTACCCAACAGGCTAATTCATTTGCTAATCTGGCTCCCGGTACTTATGTAATTGCCGTGAGAGATGCGAACGGTTGTGAGGGAACAAAAGTGTTCACCATAGCTTCTCCAAGCCAGGTGAGCGTGGACTTAACAGCACCTCAAGCGGTTATTCTTGCAGGGATGACGACTCAGTTGGTGGCCACCGCAAACTCTACCTCTCCCATTGTGAACTATTTCTGGCAACCTATTGATTCTGTGTTGTTTGACTTTAGCAATTGTGCTGATCCGGAAAATTGCTTTAACCCTTATGTGCAGCCATTTTATACCACTGTGTTTACGGTGATGGTGATGAATCAGGACTCCTGCTTTGCCAGCGATACGGTGAGCATAATTGTAGAGAACGAATTATCTGCATTTATCCCATCTGCCTTCACGCCAAACGGAGACGGATTAAATGATCTATTCACCTTTGATATACTTGGTGCCACGAATATTGAGATTGGTATTTTTAGTCGTTGGGGTGAGCGCGTATTCTACAACGCTAACCAGAGCAACGGCATTGGTGCGACTAATGGATGGGATGGCAAGAAGGATGGAAAGGCGTTGCCGGATGATACTTATGTCTATCAAATGAAAATCACTTATTTTGATGGAGTGGTGAGAGATAAAACGGGCACAGTTACAATAATGCAATAAAAGAATATTTTTACGCAGTAAGTCCTGGTCAGTTTGATTGGGACTTAGTGTCATATACACTAACTTAAGTAATCCTGAATATGAAAAAGAATTATACCCCTACCTTCAAAAGCACCCATTTGTTTGCTTTGCTGACGTTATTTTTTGTCGGGTTCCAAATAAATAGTTTTGGACAGTGCCCTTCTCCATGTGCCGCCAGTTTCTTTAATCAAGGTGGAGCTGTTACGCCAATTTCTAATTCTACTCAGCAGGTTACTATCGGTCCGGGCACCTATGTATCTGCTAACGTGCACAACGGAGGTATTTATACTTTCGGCCATTGTAGTAATTCGAGCCCCAATTGGAGCGATACGCAATTGGGAGGTTTTACAACTTCATCATCTTGCTTATTTTACAATGATGATGCTGGACCGTCTTGTTCCGGGTTACATGCTTCTGCTCAATGGTCTTCTAATTTTACAGGAACAATTAATGTTAACTCATACAAATATCCATGCGGTGGATGGAACTCAACAGCAGGCACCTCCGGAATATTAGATTACCGATGTGACGGTCCGGGAAACCCCGCTACTTATGGTAATGGAGAATGGTTGCTTTATGCTTGGAATGCTGGTGATGCGAACGGTGGAAGCGGTTCATGGTCAAGTGCCTACAGTGGTTACATGCCAGTTAGCTCCTTATCATTTAATACCACCAGTTTATGGCCGGACGGAGGTTCCCCATCTGATTATTCCGGATTTTTAGGATGTTACGTAGGCCCTGATACCCATTCATGGAGTGCTAAGCGTACCGGATTTGATTGTGGGGCGTACCAGATTAGTATTCCTTTTCACGATGACAGTTACTACCTGTATGTGAATGGCGGTCTAGTTAGTAGTCACGTGGGAGGATGCTGCGATAATCACGGAGTGGTGTGGACAGGAGTTTTAACCTCTTCCAGTACGATTGAGTTTAGAGTGAGTGAAGGTGGCGGAGGTTCTCAGGCTCAAATTCTGGTAACTCCGGTAAGCCCACCAACTCTTACGGCTGGTTCTATATCTGCCGATCAAACTATTTGCTCAGGTGGAGATCCTGCCTTGCTGAATAATAACTCCTCGCCCAGCGGGGGCGTGGGACCAGCCTACACGGGTGGGTTTTATACTTATAACTGGTACCAATATGATAATTGCAATACGGGGCTTGCGGTAGCGTTGGGAGTTAATGCTCCTACCTATAATCCACCTGCGGGACTTACTTTAACAAGATGTTATGTAAGAACAGTAAATGATGCTTGTGGACACGATGCTTACACCACTCCAGTGACTGTAACAGTGGTTGCCGATCCATCTGTGAGTGTGCCGGCTTATACAAATAGTACAATTTGTGTTGGAGGTTCTTCAAATGCAAGCGTCAGTGTAAACGGAGGTACCGGAACTATTTCCTACCAATGGCAATATTACAACGGGGGAACTTGGGGCAATGTCGCTAACGGCTTACCCGCAGGAGCTACCTATTCCAATCAGACCAGCTCAACTATGACGATTAATGGAATCTCAAGTGCAGGGGGGTATCAATACCGCTGTATAGTGAGCGCTACCGGCTCGGGCTGTAACAGCACTACCAGTTCTCCAGCCACGTTAACAGTAGTAGCAGATCCAACCGTAACCCCTGCGGCTCTTACTGCCACAACCATTTGTGCAGGAGGAACATCCGATGCCAGCGTGACAGCTTCCAACGGCACCGGAACAATTTCCTACCAATGGCAATATTACAATGGAGGAACGTGGATAAATGTAACTTCCGGAATACCCACCGGTGCAGCTTACGTTGGAACCACTGCTTCTACCATGACCATAGGAGGAATTACAGCGGCAGGGAACTATCAATACCGTTGTGTTGTTAGCGCTACCGGCTCTGGTTGTAATTCGGTAACTAGTAGTCCAGTAACATTAACAGTGAATCCAGATCCTTCTGTCAGTACTCCATTATTTACAAATGCTACCATCTGTTCGGGGGGGGCAAGCAATGTAAGCGTTACCGCTACAGGTGGAATGACACTCAGCTATCAGTGGCAGTATTATAACGGAGGAACTTGGGGAAATGTGACGAATGGCTTGCCTACTGGTGCAACTTATTCGAATGTGACATCCGCTACTATGACTATCAATGGAATTACCACGCCATCTACTTATGACTATCGTTGTATTGTTAGTTCTACAGGGTCTAGCTGCGATCCAATTAATAGCTCTGCAAACACCTTAACTGTGGTTGCCGATCCGGCTATCTCTATCAATGGTGGAGGCACCTTCTGTGCTTCTGGTTCATCAGTGTTTACATCTGTTGTTTCCGGTGGAACAGGAACGCTCTCATATCAATGGCAGAATAGTACAAATGGGGTCACCTTCAATAATATCGGTGGTGCAACTTCATCTAGCTACACTTCTCCATCTGTTTCATCAACTACTTATTATCGTTGTATCTATTCTGCTACCGGCTCCGGTTGCGGTTCGGCTACTTCAAATATAGATACCGTAATTATTGTCCCTTCTATTGCCAACAATACTATCGCCAATTATCAGAAATTTTGTTTGAATGGAGATCCGGCAATAATCGTAGGTGCGGCTGTATCAGGCGGTACAGGATCCTACTCTTATCTTTGGGAGCAGAGTACTAACGGAGGCGTTTCTTGGTCACCGGCTACCGGTACCAATAATGCCGCTAACTATGACCCGCCATTTACATCTGCCACTATTCGTTATCATAGAGTGGTTACTTCTGGGGTTTGCCCTTCTACTAGTAATGAGGCTCTGATATTAGTACTGCCTCTGCCTCAGGTAACAAATGTAAGTTCTACTGACGTGTTATGTTATGGGGGTAGTAGCGGAACAATAACAGTTTCCGGTTCTACCTCAAATGGTAGTATTTATTATTCTAATAATGGGGGAGGAACCTATCAAGTTTCCGGTTCCTTTACAGGACTTCCTATCGGAAGTTACAATGTTTATGTGAGAGATGATAGCGCGTGTATTAATAGTTATGTAGGCAACCCGGTGGTACTTAACCAGCCAACCGACATTACGCATACTACTACTTTTGTAGATGCCAGTTGCTCTAGCGTTTACGATGGCAAGATTACCGTTTTTGCAAACGGTGGAGTAGCCCCTTACACGTACTCATTAAATGGAGGTCCCCCACAACCGGGAAATCAATTTACAGGATTGTCCTCAGGCACTTATTTGGTTTCAGTATTTGACAGTCACAGTTGCGTGGATACCTCTACTCTTACCTTAAATAATGCGTACGCTGTTACTGGCAGTATTACCTCACAAACTAATGTTTCTTGCTTTGGAGGCGCGAATGGCTCGGTAGCGGTTTCCTTATCAGGTGGAATTCCTCCGTATTTATACTCAATTAATGGTTCTTCTTTCCAATCATCGGGAACTTTTGCCAGCCTTACTGCCGGAGTTTATATCGTGGCTGCTAAGGATTCTAAAGGCTGTACGGATTATATAACCGTAAATATTACTCAGCCTTCGCAGTTGAACGTGATGGTAGATGTAGTAAATAATGTGGGTTGTTACGGAACTTCTACCGGTGAAATATTTGTGAGCACGAGCGGAGGAACCGCTCCATACAGTTACCTCTGGAGTAATGGCGTGACTACGGAAGATAATCTGAATGTTCCTGTAGGAACCTACACCCTCACGGTGACTGATAGCAAAGGATGCATTACCTCCACCGGAGCTACAGTGACGCAACCTTTGCCTTTAACTATTTCATTGGCTTCCTACCATAATCTGCGTTGTTATAATGATTCGTCAGGAAGTATTGATATTACTGTAAATGGAGGAGTGTCTCCTTATTTATTTGCATGGAGTAACGGGGCGACTTCTGAAGATGTGCTTAATCTCCATGCCGGCACCTATTTTGTAACAGTTCAGGATGGAAACGGTTGCTTGAAATATGATACTGTTACTATTACACAGCCGGCTCAGTTAACCTCCAGTATTGTAGGAACTAATGCTACTTGTAACGGATTTACCAATGGCAATATTGATTTGACGGTAAATGGCGGCTCTTCTCCTTATACCTATAATTGGAACACCGGTGCTACCACTGAAGATTTAACGAACGTTGGTTCCGGTAACTATACCGTTTTAGTAAATGATGCAAATAATTGCACCACTTTTAATTCGATCAACATCGCTCAACCGAATGCCTTAGTATTATCAACTTTAGTGACAAATGTTTCTTGTAACGGAAGTTCTTCCGGAGGGATAGATTTGACTGTTGCCGGTGGTACTCCTGCCTTTACCTATGTTTGGAATACAGGCGATACTACTCAAGATCTGAGTGCAGTGAATTCCGGAACTTATTCGGTAACCGTGACAGATGGAAATGGATGTAGCGCTTCCCTTGCGACTACAGTTTCTCAACCGTCTGCATTATCACTTTCAGGCGTAAAGACAGATGTAACTTGTAATGGTGCGGCCAACGGCTCTGTGAATATCACAGTAGCGGGGGGTACCTCTCCTTACAGTTATGCTTGGACGAATGCTGCAATTACTGAAGATATCAGCGGGCTGAATGGTGGAAGCTACAGCGTAACTATCACCGATGCAAATAGCTGTAATGTTTCCGGTACTTATATTATTAATGAGCCACTGGCATTAACCACTTCTATATCTGGTACTAACGTGACCTGTCATGGCGCTGCAAATGGTGCGGCTGACTTAACCGTAGGTGGAGGTACCGCACCTTACACTTATTTATGGAGTAATTTCCAATCATCCCAAGATTTGACGGGTATTAACGGTGGATGGTATTATGTTGTAGTCACAGATGCTCACTCCTGTGCCATTCGCGACTCGATATATATTTCTGAACCGGCACAGTTGACCCTTAATGCTTCCGTCACTAACATAGCATGTAACGGAGGTAACGGTGGAGCGATAGATATTACGGTGACCGGTGGAACGATTACATACAACTATGCTTGGTCAAACGGTGCCACGACAGAGGATCTCACCGGATTGAGTGCCGGCACATACTCTGTTACTATTACAGATGCAAATTTATGTAGCATCACTGCCTCTTATAACGTAACGCAACCTCCTGTTCTCACGGTAGGGGTAACATCTTTCAACAATGTAAGTTGTAATGGTGGAACCAACGGCTCTATAAACACTACCGCAGCAGGAGGCGTGACTCCTTATTCTTATTTATGGAGCAACTCCAGTACTGCTGACGATTTAGTAAATATCCCTGCCGGAACTTATAGTGTGACGGTAACGGATGCTAACTCTTGTACTGCTACCCTTACGCAAGTTATCACAGAACCATCGGCACTTACTGCCTCAGCAGTTGCCGGAACTATACTCTGCAATGGAGGTACTACAAATGTAGATTTGACAGTAGGTGGAGGCACGACATCATACACGTATTTTTGGAACAATGGAGCCACTACTGAAGACTTAACAGCAGTTGGTGCAGGAACTTATACCGTGAATGTGACAGACGCTCATAACTGTACTGCCACCGCTTCGGTTATTATCAGTCAACCTGCCCCTTTAGCACTTTCGGCTATTGTTACAAGCCCTGTTTGTAATGGAGCGAATACCGGAGATATTGATTTGAGTGTTTTAGGAGGAACCGGTTCTTATACCTATTTGTGGACTACCGGTGACACCACCCAGGATTTATCGGGCTTGGTAGTGGGCACTTATGGAGTCACCGTAACAGATGCTAATAACTGCACCGTTTCGGGAAGCTATAATATCGTTCAGCCACCGGCATTGGTCATTAATATGGCCTCTTATAACAATGTAAGCTGTAATGGTGGTAGCAATGGTGCGATAAATATTACAGTAGGTGGCGGAGTATCTCCTTATAGCTATTTGTGGAGCAACTCAAGTACCTCAGAGGATTTGATAAATATTCCTGCCAACACTTATAGTGTGACGGTAACGGATGCTAACTCTTGTACCGCTACCCTTACACAAGTTATTTCTGAACCACCGCTGCTTACGGCTTCTGCAGTTGCGGGAACCATACTCTGCTACGGTGGAACTACAAATGTAGATTTGACTGTAGGTGGAGGCACAACCGCCTATACTTATTTCTGGAACAATGGAGCAACTACCGAAGACTTAACAGCAGTCGGTGCAGGAACTTATACGGTGAATGTGACAGACGCACATAACTGTACCGCTACGGCTACTGTAATCATCAGCCAACCGTCCCCATTAACATTATCTGCTATTGTTACAAGCCCCGTATGTAACGGAGCAAACTCAGGCGACATTGACTTGAGCGTTTCAGGAGGCACAGGACCTTTTACTTATTTATGGACCACCGGTGACACTACACAGGATTTATCGGGCTTGGTAGTGGGCACTTATGGAGTCACTGTAACCGATGCCAATAACTGCACAGTTTCCGGAAGCTACAGTATCGTTCAACCACCGGCATTGGTGGTGAATTTGGCTTCCTTTAATGATGTGAACTGTAATGGTGGTAGCAATGGTGCGATAAATGTTACAGTAGGTGGCGGAGTATCTCCTTATAGCTATTTGTGGAGCAACAGCAGTACCAACGAAGACTTAGTAAATATTCCTGCCGGCACTTATACGGTTACGGTAACAGATGCAAATGCCTGCACAGGTTCACTCACGCAAGTAATCAGTGAACCTACACTTCTCTATGCTTCTGTTACATCCGACACTATTCTTTGTAATGGAGGAACAGCTAACATAAACTTGACAGTAACAGGTGGAACGTTGAATTATTCTTACTTCTGGAATAATGGAAGTACAACGGAAGATTTAACCGCTGTGGGTGCAGGGGTATATACGGTACAAGTCACCGATGCCCATGCCTGTACAGCTACCGCATCTATTGCTATCAGCCAGCCTACGGCATTGAGCCTCACCACTCAAGTGACCAATGTGCTTTGCAATGGTACTAACTCTGGTGCGGTGGATTTGACAGTAACCGGAGGTAACTCTCCTTATTCTTACATTTGGAATACTTCTGACACAACGCAGGATTTGAGTAATCTTAGTTCCGGAACTTACAGTGTAACCGTGACAGATGCGAATGGCTGTACTGCCGGTACTTCAGTGACAATTGCGCAACCTGCTTATGCTCTCACCGGAACTTTAGTGGCCACAGATGTAACTTGTAATGGAGCAAATAACGGAAGCATTAACCTTACATTATCGGGTGGTGTTCAACCATATTCTTTCTTATGGAGCAACAGTACCACGAATGAAGATTTGACCGGAGTGGGAGCTGGAACTTTCACTGTGACGGCAACAGATGCTAATGGATGTGTCTTTACAGACAGTGCTACCGTAAATGAACCGACACCTATTTCAGCCTCGATAGTAGGAACGAATGTAACTTGCTACGGAGGAAATGACGGAGCGGCTGACCTTACCGTTGGAGGCGGAAATATTCCTTATACTTATCTATGGAGTACTTTCGCCAGCACAGAAGACCTAACCGGATTAACAGCAGGTAATTACACGGTTATTGTTACGGATAACAAAGGCTGCCAAAAAATCACTTCGGTTACTATTACTCAACCGACACAGATTGTCATTGCTGGTATAGTTACAAATGTGAACTGCAACGCAGGAACCGATGGCTCTATTGATATTACAGTAACCGGAGGAGTGGGAACATACAGTTACTTATGGAGTAATTCTTCTGCAAGCGAAGATCAAAGTTCACTGACCGCAGGCACCTATGCTGTAACAGTAACTGATTCTAATAACTGTACTGCTTCGGCTACTTACACGATTGGCCAGCCTTCAGCACTTCTTCTTGCAGTTGCTTCATACAACGATGTAAGTTGTAGTGGTGGTAGTAATGGTAATATCAATATTACCGTTACGGGAGGAGTTCAGAATTACACGTATGGTTGGAGCAATGGAAGTTCAAGTGAAGATCTTGTAAATATCCCAGCCGGAACTTACACCGTTACAGTGACGGATGCACACGGATGCTCCGACACATTGACACAGATTATCAACGAACCGGCTGCTTTAACTGCCTCTATTACTTCGGGTACTATTTTATGTAATGGTGGTACAGTGAATGTAGATTTGACCGTAGGAGGCGGCACTACTGCTTACTCCTACTTCTGGAACAATGGCACCACTACAGAAGATCTTACAGGTGTAGGAGCGGGTACTTATACGGTTATAGTAACAGATGCACACAGTTGCACTGCTACTGCTTCCGTCACTATTAACGAACCTGCGCTACTCAGTCTTACTACACAGGTAACCCATGTGCTATGTAATGGAGACAGCACAGGAGCCGTTGATTTAACGGTAAGCGGAGGTACTCTAGGTTATACTTATACTTGGGATAACGGAGAAACCACAGAAGATATCAATAACCTTACTGCTGGCACCTACTCGGTAACTGTAACTGATGCTAATCTTTGCACTGCTACAGCAAGCGTTACCATTAGCCAACCGGCAGCAATGGTGATGAACGCCACTCCGGTAGATGTAGCTTGTGCAGGTGGCAACAACGGCTCCATTGATATTACCGTGAATGGGGGGGTGTTCCCATACGCCTATGCATGGAGCACAGGTGCTATTACGGAAGATGTAAATGGATTGAGTGGAGGAAGCTATTCGGTAACGGTAACAGATGCCAACGGATGTACCTTGACACAATCATTTATTATTAACGAGCCGACCCCAATTGTATCATCAGTTGCCGGAACGGATGTAACTTGCCATGGCGCATTTAACGGAAGTGCCGACCTAACAGTTAGTGGAGGTGTTTCTCCTTATACTTTCTTCTGGTCAAATTTCAAGGTGAGCGAAGATATTGCCAACTTGGGTGGAGGTACTTACTATGTTATCATTACCGATAATCATGGATGTGAACATCGCGACTCCGTAGTTATTTACGAGCCGGATCCGTTATTGCTTACAACAGTCACGAACGACATCACTTGCTTTAATTTGAACAATGGTTCGGTTGACCTTACCGTAACAGGTGGGACTACTCCTTATGGTTACAATTGGAGCAATGGTGCCACCACAGAAGATTTAAGCAATTTGCCTGGAGGAACTTATGCCGTAACTGTAACGGATGCCAATGGATGCACCGCTACCACTTCAGTATTCATTGTGAACCCTTCGGCTATTACTGCCAACTTTGTGGTTCATACACCGCTGTGTTTTGGCGATACAAATGGTTCCATTGATCTGATTCCAACAGGCGGAACTCCGGGTTATACTTTCTTATGGAGTAATGGAGCAGCCACCGAAGATATTTCAGCTATAGGAGCGGGTGTTTACACCGTAACCATTACCGATACTAAAGGATGTACCGGTATTGATTCTACCGAAGTAAAAGAACCAGATCCATTGGTTACTTCAGGTTTTATCAAGAATGTGACCTGTTCCGGTGATGCCGATGGCTTTATTGACATTACAGCTTACGGAGGAACCTTGCCTTATAATTATTCTTGGTCAGCAGGCCCATCCACTGAAGACTTGGGCAATGTTCCGGGTGGCAACTATTATGTAACCGTTACAGACGGAAACGGTTGTCAAGTTGCTTCTCTTTATATTGTTCGCGAACCAGCCCCATTAACTATCAGTTTAGCGAGTGCTAATATCACTTGCTTCGGTGGTGCTGATGGGTTTGTAGCGGCAATTCCGGGAGGAGGAACTACCCCATACGAATACCTATGGGATGATTTTACTACCGACTCGGTAAGAACAGGATTAGGTGCCGGTCACTATGCCGTGCTTCTGACAGATTCCAACGGATGCCATATTGTTGACAGCATCTACCTGACACAGCCTACTGAGATTGTCATACAAGCAGCAACCACTGATGTGGTTTGCAATGGAGGCAAAACAGGGGCTATTAATCTGACTATCACGGGAGGAACTCCCGGCTATACATTTGTGTGGAGCAATGCGGATACAACGGAGGATTTGACAGGTATTGTCGCAGGCACTTACTCGGTCACTGTGACCGATACTTTGGGTTGCTCTAAAACGGCTTCATATACGCTGACACAACCGTTGCCGATTTCATTACAGTTATTGACTAGTAAGCCATCCTGCAACGGTAGTCATAATGGTTCAGTATCAGTGGTGGCTACTCAGGGCATAGGGCCTTACACATACGTGTGGAATACCGTACCGGTTCAGACGACCGCTTCGGCTGAAGACCTTCCGGCAGGAACATACAGCGTAGTAGTGACCGATGCAAATGGCTGCACGGTATCCGATACAACTACTCTGAAGCAACCGGATGCTATTATTGTGACCACCGATGCACATGCTGCGAAATGTTTCAATACGACTGATGGAATGGTAGTTATTTCAGTGCAAGGCGGAGAGCAGCCATTTATTTATGATTTGAATGGAGTCTCTCAGTTAACCGATACCTTTACCGGACTTACTCCGGGCAATTATGTGGCCGTAGTTACCGATGTGAACGGCTGTGAAGGATCAGACGCTTTCACCATTGCGCAACCGGGACAAATCACTGTGGATCTTGGTGTTTCGCAACAGGTGATATTAACGGGGATGAATACGCAGTTGATTGCTACGGCTGTTTCTACATCACCTATTGTGAATTACTTCTGGAGTCCGGATTCGTTGTTTGATTACAGCCTTTGTGTAGAACCACAAAACTGTTCAACTCCTTATGTGCATCCAAGAACTACCACCACCTTTAGTGTGACGGTGATGAACTCAGACTCTTGTATGGTTTCGGACACCATTACCGTTTACGTGAATAATGAACTATCCGCTTTCATACCTACAGCCTTTACTCCTAATAACGATGGCTTGAACGATCGGTTTGAGTTTGACATATTGGGGGCTACCACTATTGAAGTAAGTGTGTTTGACCGTTGGGGTCAACGGATATACTACAATGCGGCTCAGGATAACGGCATCACCGGCAATAATGGTTGGGATGGAACAGTAAATGGTAAGTACGCACCGGATGATACCTACGTATATCAGATACGAGTGACTTATTATGACGGAACCAAAAAGGATCGAAACGGAACCGTCACCTTGATGAGATAACAAGGATTCAGTAAAATAAAAAGAGGTCGTCTCATAAATCAATATGGGACGACTTTTTTATTGGGAGCGTTTTAGAGATCGGAGCATTGGGAGATAGCCAAGATTAGTTGAGTTGTTAGTGACTTTCCGATGAAAAATCGGGACTAAAACACCAACAACGGCTAAAAGTTGATGTGCAAATCCGCTACTCACCCTATCAGCACCTCCACCCAGTTAACGCTTACTTAGCAAGACCTTATAGGTTTTTGAAACCTATAAGGTCTGGTGAAAGGCATTGCCCGAAGCGGCCCATTCCCTTAACTTATTGACCTTGCACTCTAACCAGTTGGAGACTATGCCCAGTTGAGTTGTTGGTGACATCCCGATGAAAAATCGGGACTAAAACACCAACAACGGCTAAAACCTCTTCCGAACTTTAGGGCGAGCCTCCCGACCGATAGTAAACCTACCTGGCATAACAGATGTTTTTTTTGATTGAAGAGGTGGTTTTTAAGTTAAATGAGCCAAAAACAAGTATCAAAGTCCGTAAAATAATTTCCTTTTGTTCATTTTGATATGTCGAAGTGGGTAAAAGAGAAACTGGTTTGTGCATTTTGATATGTCAAAGGGGATAAAAGGAAAACACTTTGATGCTATTGGATATGTCAAAGTGGGGAAAGGAAATTTGGTTTGGGCATTTTGATATATCAAAGTGGGTGTCCGAAAATTGGTTTGGGCATTTTGATATGTCAAAGTGGGTGTCCGAAAACTGGTTTGTGCATTTTGATATATCAAAGTGGGTGTCCAAAAACTGGTTTGTGCATTTTGATATATCAAAGTGGGTGTCCAAAAACTGGTTCGTGCATTTTGATATATCAAAGTGGGTGTCCAAAAACTGGTTCGTGCATTTTGATATATCAAAGTGGGTGTCCGAAAACCGGTTTGTGCCCTTTGACATATCAAAACGGGTGGCCGAGAAACCGGTTTGTGCATTTTGAGATGTAAAAATGGGTAAAAGAGATTCCCCGATAGGGTATTCCTGTACCCCATCTGGCGCAAGTATGACGGTCGGCATTCGAGCCAAGCTACTTGTGTCCATCATTCAATCAAACAAATACCGCTGTTCGGGATATTCCGTAGGGCATGTCGAACTTATAGATAAGGGAAGATTTATAATCTGCCAACCAAAACCAAAAAGAACCAACCGATGCCATCGCTTTAAGCGATGGCATCGGTATAAATAGGAGGCCGTCTCCGCCCGTGTCTGTGTCCTCACAGATGCGCCTGCTAACTGAAAAATGGCTGTGAATACACAGACATTGGCTCCTCTCGTCTGCATCAGTAGCCAAGCCGTTATTCCACATATTCCGTAGGGCATGTCGAACTTTAAATAAAAGAGGCTACCTCATCAGTCAGAACGATGCGTCTGAGAGTAAAACCTACTTCTACCCCTATGAGAAAATCGTTACTTTTTTGACTTATTAGACAGCCTCTTTTATTTTACGACAATAACATTCGGAAATCACGCAAGGGAAATTATCTTTACCCTCCACACTAAAAAATCGGATCACTAAATATACGACTATGAAGAGGATTTTTCCCTTTGCGTTTGCTTTGCTGCTATGTGCTTTTTCGATGAGTTTATCGGCTCAAGACCAAGTGGCAGCCACGGCAAAGCCGCCCATCATTTCTTTGTTTGAATATTTAAAGGTTAACCAATCAGAAATTCAGAAAGCGGCTCCGCATTTTCCATGGGATTATGCGAATACTACTTATCAGGAACAACTTTCAAAGTGGCTGGAGCAATATCCGCGTGAATGGAAGGCACTCCGCACAATGAAGGTGTTTACCGATAATGGTATTGGATGGACCACCTACGGAATTCCAGAAAAATATTTGGCGCAAAAAGAAACGGTGAATAGTTCCTGGTACCAATGGTACGAAGCCAGTGGAGTGACCAAACAAAGAAAGGAGCAATTGTTCCCTCACTTTCCCGAATTAGATAACTCCCTGAAGGGGGATACCTTGGGAAGTAACTTTGAGAGGCGAATTGCGATCTGGCAAAAACTATATCCGAAGGAATATATCACGTTCCTCAATACCCCTGAATTAAAGTCCTTAAACCCGTATGCAAAAGGAGAGATCACCATTAACTACACTCCACGGTTTTTGGGAGCTACCATTACTCAGCAATTTCCCCAAAAGCAAAACTCGAAAGATAAATTACAGGATGAACTTACTTATGAATTGCAGGTGCGCAACTGGTACTTTGTTTTCAAGCCTCAAGAGTTTGAGAGACGCTATGGGAAAGATTATGATTATCCTTCCGATTTCAGTGCCGAACAGTATAGGACAAATTCAAAAATGTTGATTGAACGGCAAAGGGATCCGGATTATAATACATTGAAAAGAGGTAAATAATTGTTCCAGACAAGAAATCCGAAAGACATGAAAACGAGATATACCCATATAAAGAACTTCCTGACACTAGCCCTTTTTGTATTTGCATTTGTTTCCTCCAAATCTCAAACCAATACCGATGGTGCCATGTATTTGGAATACTATACCAGCTACTATTGGGTTGGGAGCGTAGATGATTTTACAACCGGGGAATTAAATGACAATGAATTTCGCTGGATTTTTTGGGGAGCTGATAATGCCAACTTAGACGGACAAGGTTGGAGAGGAGGTGCAACCATTGGAATAAACTCTGGCGGTTATGGTTGGGTAGGAGGAGGGTTTAATCTTTTAATGAGCCAACAATACGGGGCAGCCGGATCCACGGCTCAGAACGTCCCAACGTATTTGCAATTGAGAGGAGAAGGTTGGGAAGATGACTGCTTTGATTGTTACCGTTCAACAGGTACCTTTAGTTGGTCATGTGACCAATGCAGCAGTTATATCTACGATGGTGGGTGCGGATGTAGTACCAACGTGCTTTGTGGTTGCTCTGCTGAAGACCAGCATTGCGGTCCGCAGGATATAGATTACGCTATTCCTTTCAGAGTGGTGCCTCCTTGTTCTCAACTCTTGGCAGGAAATGGCCCTGCTTGGATTGGCGACCGCTATACCTCCGGCTGTGGAAGTTCAGAAAATGATAACGTAGGTGCTGAGTTGCAAGTGTATTGGACACCACCGCGACCCACCATGACCGCAACGGCTACCAGCCTTTGTGCGGGAGGTGGTAATGTGACTCTTAATTTATCCGGGGTAGTGTTTGGCGGAACGTATGCTATTTATGACGAGTCCACTGCATCCTACTTAACAACTACTTACACGGGATCAAATTATACGCTGTTCGTAGGTTCCACAAAAACACTTCGCCTATACACCCGAAACAATAGTTGCCAAAGCCAAAGTTGGTTTCCTTTAACTATTACAGTGGCCGGTGCCTTGAATGGTGGGTCGGTTGCCAGCGCACAAACGGTTTGCTATGGAGGTGACCCCGCAGCGTTTACGAACACAGCTTCTGCTTCAGGAGGAGTGGGGGGCTTTACCTATCAGTGGGAATCACAAACAAATTGTGCCGGAGGCTTTGGCGACATTATCGGAGCCACAAGCAGTACTTACAATATTCCGGCTGGGATTACACAAACAACCTGCTACAGAAGAAAAGCTATTAATTACTGTGGCAATGCTTATTCCAACACTCTGACGGTTACGGTACTTCCCCAAATAAATTATGGAACGGTGACTGGTGGTGGTGGAACTTATTGCGGAACGGCTGACCCGGGCATCATGTCAGTAACTCCTTCCGGAGGCACCGGTTCCTTCGGCTATCAATGGTATTATCAGAACGGAACGGTATCCTGCCCCAGTGGCACAAATACTTCTGGATGGACACCCATTGGCGGAGCTAATTCTCCCTCTTATGATCCTCCTTCCGGTTTAACTCAAACACGCACGTATGCTGTTCAAGTAGATCCTACAGGTTCTCCTGATTGCAGTGGAGGAACATGGGCAAGTAATTGTGTAACCGTAACAGTAACTCCTGTAGCTACAGCAAATGCCGGTGGGCCAGACGTAGCTTGTCAGTCGGGAGTTCCATCCGCCATTACTTTAAGCGGAGCCAGCGTGGGCGGTAGTGCCACCACAGGTGCATGGTCTATTTCCTCCGGTGGAGGAAGTTTAAGCAACACCTCCCAAACGGCTACTCCGGCTACGGTTACTTATACTCCGGCTCCTAATTATGTTGGCTCCGTGACGTTGCAACTTTTGACAAACGACCCCGATGGCGCGGGGCCTTGCCCGGCAGTTAGCGCTACCAGAACTATCACAGTGAATCAGGCAGCTACCGTAACCGCTGGCGGTCCTGATGGCGTATGTCAGTCGGCCACCCCATCTGCCATTACTTTGAGTGGTTCTTCCTTTGGAGGGAGTGCCTCTACTGCGGCATGGTCTATCGTGACAGGGGGAGGTTCACTGAGCAATACTTCTCAAACCGCTACCCCTTCATCCGTTACCTATACCCCAGCGGCTAATTTTAATGGCACGGTTACATTACAATTGACTTCAAACGATCCGGACGGAGCGGGTCCTTGTGCCGTAGCCACTGCTACTAGAACTATCGCAGTACATGCGCTGCCATCGGCAGTGCCTACCAGTAACTCTCCCGTTTGTGTAAATGATCAGATTAACCTGAATGCAAATGCTTCGGGTGGTTTGCCTGCTTACACCTATAGTTGGAGTGGCCCTCTTGGATTTTCGTCTTCCAGCGGCTCGCCTTCACTATCCAATGCTACACTTACCATGGCCGGCACATACGCTGTCACTGTCACCGACCAAAATACTTGTTCCAACACGGCCAGTACCTCGGTATCTGTAAATCCATTACCGAACGGAAATATCAGTGGTACAAACACCATTTGTAGTGGCTCCTCTTCCGTTATTACTTTCCATTTTTCCGTTGGAACAGGCCCCTTCAATATTTCGTTTACTGATGGAACCAATATTTTCTCGAAGAACGGTGTAAGTGATGGAGATACGGCTCAAGTGGCTCCTCCCTCTACGCTTACTTATACGTATGCGCAAATTACTGATGCTAACGGGTGCACCCGTGGCTCCGGATTTTTGGGAGGCGCTACAGTAACAGTCGCTCCGCAACCTGCTATCACAAATGTCTCCGTGACCGATGTACTATGCTATGGCGGAAGCACAGGAACAATTTCTGTGACAGCTACCGGAGGCACTCCCTCTTATCAGTATTCAATTGATAATGGAGCTACTTTCCAGACCAGCAGCACCTTTACCGCTTTAGCCGCTGGGCCATACAGTATAGTAGTGTCCGATGCACTGAGCTGCGCCACTGCTTATGGTTTTAATCCTGTAACTATTGCCCAGCCTACGCAGTTAGATCACTCCACGGCAACCACCGATGCCAGTTGCGCCAATGTGTTTGACGGCTCTATCGTTGTGACGGCTACCGGTGGAGTGCCACCTTACAATTATTCACTAAACGGAGGGCCTTCACAAAATGGAAACTCTTTCCTCGGCTTATCGGGAGGTACTTATGTGGTACAGGTGAATGATGATAATGGATGTTCCGATACTTCTCATGTGCTTATCAATAACTCTTATGGAGTGATTGGCAGTATTGTAACACAAACGGATGTTTCCTGTTTCGGAGGTTCAGATGGTACCGTTACCGTGCAACTGACCGGTGGCATCCCTCCTTATTCGTACTCCATTAATGGGTTGCAGTTTCAGCCTTCGCCAACATTCACCGGTTTATCGGCCGGTAATTATGTAGCCACTCTTCGCGACACAAAAGGATGTACAGATTTTGTTCCGGTTAATATTGTTCAGCCCAACTTGTTGCAGGCTTTGGTTGATTCTGTCTCTAATATTCTTTGTAGCGGAGGTACTACCGGTGGAATTTATATCACCGTAACAGGCGGAACGGCTCCTTACAGTTATTTGTGGAGCAACGGAGACACCACCGAAGATATCTCAGGAATTACAGCCGGCACTTACAATGTAGCCGTCACCGATGCAAAGGGCTGCTCCACGGCTGCGGGCGTAACTATCAACCAGCCCTTGCCGTTGTTTGTAAGCATTGCATCTTACCAAAACCTGAATTGCTATAATGATTCTTCGGGCGCAATTGATATTACGGTAAACGGTGGAGTGCCGCCTTATAATTTTAACTGGACTAACGGCTCTTCTTCAGAAGATATTTATGGCCTTCATGTCGGTAGTTATGCAGTTACGGTAACGGATGCCAATGGATGTCAAAACGGAGTTTCTCAAACGCTTACTGAACCTACTCAGCTTAGTTCATCTGTTTCAGTAACGGACGTAACCTGTGCCGGAGCCTTGAACGGAGCGGTGGACTTATCGGTGAGTGGTGGGACTCCGGCTTACTCCTATTTATGGAGCAACGGACTTACCTCAGAAGATTTATCCTCAGTTGCCGGAGGAACCTACACTGTAGTGATTACCGACTCAAAAGGCTGTAATGCGGTGAACTCAGCTGTGGTGAATGAAGGCCTTCCTTTAAACATCTCAGCAGTGGTCACCAATACATTGTGCAATGGAGATACTTCCGGTGCCATTGATGTTAGTGTTTCTGGTGGAGCTACCCCATACATTTATGCGTGGAGCAATGGTTCATCCAATGAAGACCTTCAGAATATTTCTGCAGGAAATTATACACTGACAGTGACCGATCTGAACGGTTGTTCCGCAGTCGCTTCATACACCATCACTGAACCCGGCTTGCTCACAGTAGTGCTGGCCGGCCATGCCGATGTTAGTTGCTTTGGCGGGAATAATGGAAGCATTGATATCAATGTGTTTGGAGGAACTCCTTTATATGCCTACACATGGAACAACAGCGCTACCTCTGAAGACCTAAACGGACTTACCCTCGGCACTTATGCCGTAACGGTGAACGATGCCAACAGTTGTTCTGCTACCTTTTCTACTATTATTTCACAACCAACGGCTATAGCTTCTTCCATTTCTAAGGTAGATGTAACCTGTCCGGGTGCGGCTAACGGTAGTGTTGATCTCACGGTGTCGGGAGGTGTAGGTCCTTATACTTTTGTATGGAATAACGGAGCTACCACCGAAGACCTCACAAATATTACCGGAGGCACTTATACGGTGGTTATTACCGATGCTAATTCATGCACTGCAGCTAATTCAATAGTGGTGAACGAAGGCTTGCCTATTCTGATTTCCGGAACCGTAACGGCTGTGCTTTGTCATGGAGACTCCTCCGGAGCTATTGATATTACCGTGAGTGGTGGCAGCGGCTCTTACTCCTATACTTGGAGTAATGGAGCAAACACACAGGACATCTCTAATCTGATTGGTGGAACCTATGCCGTTACCGCCACCGATGGAAATGGTTGCAGCGTGGTAGCTACCTTCTTAATCACTCAACCGGCTACTCTTGTACTGAACGCCACTACGGTAAACGTGAGTTGCGCAGGCGGCTCGGATGGCTCAGTGGACATCACTGTGAATGGAGGCGTGTTCCCTTATAATTATGCTTGGAGTAACGGCCCTGCTTCGGAGGATATTCATAACGTGATTGCCGGTACTTACAGCGTCACCGTTACCGATGCCAACGGATGCACCATCACTCAAACTTATAACCTAAACGAACCCAACCCGATCATATCTTTTGTAGTGGGAACCAATGTGAGTTGCAATGGCGCGGCAGACGGCACTGCCGACCTGACCGTAAGCGGAGGAACATCTCCTTACACGTACTTGTGGTCTAACTTCCAAGGTTCGCAGGATGTGAGTGGGTTGAGTGGTGGTTTATACTATGTAATTATTACCGATGCACATGGCTGCACCAATAAGGATTCGGTGATTATTACCGAACCGGCTCCGCTTACACTCTCCACTACCATCACCAATATTTCTTGCTATAACTCCAATGACGGAGCTATTGACCTCACTGTAACAGGAGGAACTACTCCTTATTCTTATCTGTGGAGTAATGGTGCTATGACGCAGGACATGAACAACTTGCAGAATGGTGTGTATGCGGTCACGGTGACCGATGCTCATTCTTGCACCGCCACTACTTCTGTCACCATTGTAAACCCTTCGGTAATCACTGCCAACTTTATTGCCCACGATCCGTTTTGCTTCGGCAGCACCGATGGTTCTATTGATTTAATTCCATCGGGTGGCACACCGGGATTTAGCTTTGTGTGGAGCAACGGGGCTACTACCGAAGACCTATCGGGAGTGGGAGCGGGTACATACATTGTTACCCTCACCGATTCTAAAGGATGCACCCGTGTGGATTCAGCTACCTTAGTAGAGCCGCAGCCATTAGTGACTTCCGGCTTTATCAGAAATGTAAGTTGTGCCGGAGCGGCTGATGGATTTATAGACATTACCGCTTATGGCGGAACCTTGCCTTACGCCTTCCTTTGGTCGGCCGGTCCTTCTACAGAAGATATTGGCAACCTGCCGGGCGGTAACTATTACGTCACCGTTACCGATGCGAACGGCTGCCAAGCAGCTACCTTGTATCCGGTGCTCGAGCCTGCTCCACTGACCACCACAATGGCGGCTGCTAATGTATTATGTGCCGGTGGCAAAACGGGCAATGTAGCCGTGATCCCTGCCGGAGGCACTACCCCCTACTACTACTTGTGGAATACCTTTGATACAGATTCCTCCATTGCCGGAGTTATTGCTGGTAAGTATGTAGTGCAAGTGACTGATTCAAACGGCTGTTTCACTTATGACAGCGTTCAGATTACAGAACCTCTTCCACTCAACATCAGCGGAACCATCACCGATGCCCTATGCTTTGGCGCGGCTACCGGTGAGGTAGATATTACAGTTGCCGGAGGAACGCCCTACTATACTTTCGTATGGTCCAATGGAGCAGTAAGTGAAGACCTACTGGGCGTAACCGCAGATACCTACACCGTGACGGTAACCGACCAGAACAGTTGTATGAAAGCCGCCACCTTTGTGGTGAATCAAGGAAATGAAATAATTGTAGGCGTAGGTACCTTTAATCCTATTTGTCACGGAGGTAATTCCGGCTCCGTATCGGCTATTGCCAGTGGTGGGGCGGGCCCTTATACCTACCAGTGGGGCACCACTCCGGTGCAAACCGGATTATCTGCCGGCAGCTTAGTGGCTGGCACTTACAACCTCACTGTTGCCGATAGTAAAGCATGTTCGGTAACCGCCAGCGCTACATTGGTAGATCCCGCTGCCATCGTGGTGACTGCCGATGTCACCGGTGCTAAATGTTTCAATACCGCAACAGGAACGGTGAATACCATTGTTTCAGGTGGGTTCCCTCCTTATAACTATTTACTCAACGGCTCCGCTCAATCAACCGGCAACTTTAACGGCTTGTTCCCCGGTGACTATATCATTTTGGTCAGCGATGCTAATGGATGCCAAGGCAGTACCGACTTTACCGTGGCAGCCCCCAGCCAAATTAGCGTTAGCTTGGGGGTAACCCAACAGGTTATTCTCACTGGCATGGAAACTCAGTTGGTGGCTACCGCTACTTCCGACACCGATATTATTCACTACTTCTGGAACCCCGATTCATTGGTTGATTTCACTGGTTGTCCACAGCCCGATAACTGCGCTACCCCTTACGTGTTTCCGCGCACTACCACCACTTTCACCGTTTATGTAATGAATGCCGATTCTTGTATTGCTTCCGATACCTTAACCGTAACGGTGCTCAACCAGCCGTCAGTCTTTATTCCCTCAGCCTTTTCGCCTAATAATGACGGGCTGAACGACTTCTTTGAATTCGATATTCTCGGTGCTACCAACATCGAAATCAGCATCTTTAACCGCTGGGGGCAAAGAGTGTACTACAATGCTTCCCAGCAAAATGGTATTACCAATTCACACGGATGGGACGGAAACGTAAATGGCAAAAAAGCACCGGAGGACACCTACGTCTATCAAATGAAAGTGACCTATTGGGATGCCATTACCAAAGATATAAGCGGAACAGTAACGCTGATGAAATAAGCACTTCCAACAATCTTCGCAAACGTCCTGCTGCAAAGCGGGACGTTTTTTTTGGACAGTTGGATGCGCAACATGAGGTATTGTATTTGGCATGATTAGAATCCCGATGGCTATCGGGATGGTGTGAGAGCCTCTCCCTGTCACTTACGAGTGGCAGGGCGGGCTACTCGATCATGTGCTGCCCTATCGCTGTCTTGTCACACGCTACTTGTCCGGTTGAGGCGCTGTGCTCTGAAACCCGTGCAAGAAGAGAGTTGCTGTCCAACGATGACGAAATGCTGCGTGGCTTGTGCTATCTTCTTCAAGCCGCATTCAATTAAATTCAAACGAACATGGCTTTAAGATGTAAGCGCATTGCGTTGATGTATTCTGCTAACTCTTTGTCAGTCCCCCGTTACGAAATGAGGCGAACTGTCCGCGAAGTTGTTTCCACGGGTCAACGTCATTTTGCTTATGTAAAAGGCACCTCCGGCAATCTCGATATTGCCCTCATTTACAAAATAGTTTCGGGCCGGTGTTTATGGGCTTTAGTAACGCTTACGTGCGTTGGATCTTTGCCAAGGGGAGCCAAAAAGCAGCCGCTTTGGATTTAAACAAAACCCTCCTTTCCATTAATCAGAAACTAAAACAGTGGGAGCCGCAGGTTTATTTTTTATACCCCGAAGACTCTAAGGATGAGAAAACTATTTTTCCGCACAAGCGCACGCCTTTTTACAAAGGCAGCGATATAGCCCGTTGCGAGCAAATACATGTTTTGGCCAATCAGCTCGCAAACTATCCGACCCTCGCAACGCTGTGCACCGAAGTGCTCAATTTTTATAAGCTGCTTGAAAGCAAGTGCGCCCCCGCCACGGTGCCGAAGGAGACGTAAAAGATAAAAGCAATATACTGGAGCAAAAGCGCAAAAAAGTATGCGCTGAAATGTATGGCAACCTTGGATGGTTAATGTATGTGTATCGGCATAACTTAAAGCAAATTACCCCATACTTAGACATGGGCGTAATTAAGAATAAGGTTAGAAGAAAGAAGCATAGCGATGAGCAGCCAGCGGAATAGCTCCTTACTCACACAAGTTTATTCAATTATAGGATTAGGCGCATAGGTCTCTACCTGTTACAAATCTGGCTCTCTTTTTTAACGGTCGCCTCTACGAGGCTTTGTTGAATACACTATTTTTTGCTACCAAAAGTTTCGACCCTCCGGGACTGGAAAAATGCAACTATTTAATTTGCTTGAATCGGCTTTAGCTCCATAGGAGCAACCTTTTGGTAGGAAAGGGCGAATGCTGCATTGAAGCCTCATAGGGGCGACCATTTTATTTGTTTACAGACAAAAATATTAGTACTGCTTGTCCTATCTGCAAGCTGGATCTTGCTAATGGCTATCGCAGCATTCTCACCATAGGGGAGTGTTATTAACCGATAGATCAATTTAATTAGAACGAATCTGTTTTTTGTGTATTTTTCACAATAAAAATGTAAAGACATGAAAAAAATTTACACGCTCGTGTTTTTTTGCGGTAGCCTAATTTTAGGTCAGGCACAAACCAGTTGCTTTGCCCCGTTTATTGATTTTCACTATTACTACGGCAACTCAGGTTACGCCACCAACATTGCTTATGCCGATATGAATAATGATTCAAAACTAGATGCCATCGTAGGGGCTACGAACATCTTTATTATGAATGGCAATGGGAATGGAACCTTTGCGGTGGGTGCGGAATATTCTTCAAATGGAAAAGCCACCAGAGAAATGGAAGTGGCCGACTTTAACAGCGATAATAAACCCGACATCATTTCATTTGATAACCCCAATTCAGGCTATAAATCACTAAGCATTTATACGAACAATAACTACACCGGCATTTCGCAAGCGGTTTCATTTCCTACTAATATCATAGCTGGTGGCGGCAGCAGCAATCCGGGAAATATAGAAGTAGCTGATTTAAATGCAGACGGAAAGAAGGATGTGGTGATTACAAATTACAGCGGCAATAAACTTTACATCTGTAAAAACAATGGCAACAATACACTCACGGTCATTGATTCTCTTTCAACAGATGTGCACCCACTAAATATTGCTTTAGGTGATCTAAATGGTGATAGCAAGCCTGATATTGTTTGCACGCACGAATACAGTACAAGCAGCGTTTCTGTGTTTCTGAATAACGGTTCGGGAACCTTTACCGCAGGTGCATCTTTGGGAAATGTAACCAGTTACGGAGGAGTTGCGTTGGCAGATTTTGATGGCGATAACAAGCTGGATATTATTTACAGCAATGGACCTTATTTTACTTATTGTAAAGGAAACGGTAACGGCACTTTCGGTACCGGAACGGACATATACATAGCGAGCACTGCGCGGGAACTATTTGCGGGCGACTGGAACCATGACACTAAAATGGATGTGGCTTGGGCAGATGGAAGCAATCACTCGGCAGGAAGTATATTAGGAAATGGCAATGGCACCTTTCAAGAAATTTTAGGAACTAGCACTTACGGAAATGCGGTTGATCTTACTATCGCAGATTTTGATGGCGATAATTATGAGGACATGGTTACTTCCAATGGTGTTGCCCACAACATTTCCTTTTTAAAAGGGCAAACCGATGGTTCTTTCGGCCCACTAAGTTTACATGCAGGTGCCAGCCCTGAAAGATTCACTATCGGATTAATAAACGGGGATACGATTCCCGATATTATTACGGCAGACTATCGCTCCAATTCCGTAAGTGTGATGCTTGGCAATGGCAACGGGTCATTTCAAAGTTCTATTCATAACATTGCAGGGGCTTCGCTGCATGATGTCGCCTTAGCGAAATTGAATGGCGATGCTTATATGGATGCCGTAGCAGCTACTAATTCTGGAAGCATTTCTGTTTTACTCGGCAATGGGAACGGAACGTTTCAAACTCCGGTGTTTTATTCTGCTACAGCAGCCGGTGGCGACCAAGCAGTAGCATTAGGCGATGTAAATAACGACACTAAAACAGATGCCGTTCTTTCTTCTGCCAACATGGATAGTATTTATGTTTTTCTGGGAAACGGGGACGGAACTTTTCAATCTGCCTTAGGATATAAAGCGGGCGACCGACCTTATGACGTAAAACTTGCTTTGATAAATAACGATAACTTTTTAGATGCGGTAGTGCCGAATGATCTTTCAAACGATGTCACTGTATTATTTGGAACCGGAACAGGAGGTTTTTTGCCGCCATTAAGCGTACCTACCGGTGCAGGGCCGCGCACCGTTGCCTTGGCTGATTTGGATAACGATACCGATCGGGATATTGTTTGTGTCAATAATAATGGCAATAATATTTCTATACTGATTAACAATGGCAACGGCATCTTTGCTTCGGCTGTAAATTATGCGGTTTCCAATAGCGCAAGCCCGGGCACAGTCGCTGTCGAAAAATTTGACAGCGATAATTTTATGGACATAATTGTATCGCAGTATAGTGCGAGTAACGTAGCGGTGTTACTGAATAATGGCAACGGTACCTTTGGAGCACTCTCTACTTACCAAACAGATTACCATCCACAAGATGCGCTGCTTTTTGATTTTAATTACGATGGATTCACCGACATTGCTTCCTGTAATGAAGTCGGAAGTGTAACCGTTATTCTCAACAGCGGGGTTTCATTGACCGCTGCGGGCAGCACTCAATTATGTACCGGTGATTCTGTTCAACTCTCTGCACTGGGAGGTACTTCTTATCTCTGGAGCACAGGCGCTACTACTGCTTCTATTTACGTTAATTCTGCTGACACTTACACCTGCACCGTAACGGTAAACGGTCAGTTTGGAACCTGCATTGCAGAGGCCGGCAGCATTCCGGTAACTGTTAGCAGCGGGCCGCCAACAGTAGGCTTTACACCGGCCAATAGCGACCACTTTTGTGTATCTGATGGCCTCCTTAATCTTTCGCTTATTGGCGGTAGTCCACAAGGAGGTACCTTCTCCGGCAACTATGTGACCAATGGACTTTTTGATGCCACAAGTGCCGGACTCGGACCTCATATAGTTACATACACCATTACCGATAATTGCGGTACCGCAAGTGCGAGCGATACCTTATTTATTGACAATGAAGTTTTAGCTAGTATTAATTTTCAAAATGACACTTTCTGCACAAATGGAGGAACGATTGTTTTAGCACCATACGGTACCCCGGCCGGAGGGGTTTGGGGGGTAGGCAACACGGTAATTACACAGGTAAACCTAAGCCAAGTGCCGCCTGGTAATTATACCCTTCATTACGCTACCGTATCGGGCGGCTGCAAGGACACCGCTTATGCCACCATTCAAGTGATAAACTGCACTGGTCTGAATGAACTAAGTGAAAGTACTCTGCATGTGTTTCCTAATCCGAGCAATGGTTCATTTATTATTGAAGTAGAAGAAGGATCTGAATTTTCAACGGCTATAATTTTTGACCTTGCCGGAAAAAATGTTTTTGAAAAAAATATTTCAGACCAGAAACAAATTGAATTTAACACCAGTTTAAGTAGTGGAATTTATCTGCTGCAACTCTATTCGAAAGAGAATTCAGTAATGAAGAAAATTAGTATTGAGTAGAAAAGTGGTTGAATAAAAATTGTATCAGCAAGCTCTCGTTTTGTGAGCCTGCACCTTTCAATACTCAAGTGTCGGTTCAAGAAAATAGGTGTTCGCTTTAAAATGAGAGTATCTTACGGTTCTTGTTACTCGTTTTTCAGAACCTCACATTCACGCCTGCCAGAAAGTTGAAGCCCGCTTGCGGATAGTAGTAGTTGTAAGTATAAGGGCCGTCCGTTTGCAGTGAACCGCTGCCATCGTCATAAGCATAGCGCTCGGTCCAAGTGTAGCCATTGCTTTCGTATAAGCGGTTCAGCACATTGTTGAGCAGCAGTTTCAGCGTTATCTCCTTCCCTTCCTGTTTCAACGGCACCGAATAAGTAATGTTGATGTTAGAGTAGGTAAAGGGTTTCAACTTGCGGTTATCATTCTGGGTATTGTCTAAGTACTGCTTGCTTACGGCTTTGGTCATCAAGCTGACGGAAAGCCCTTTGAGCGGACGAAGCACCAACTCCAGCGAAGCGATAAAAGAGGGAGAGAAGGAGATGTCGGTTTGGTGATGATTTGTGATGATTGTGAGGGTATCCACCGGCACATAGTTTTCATCGTAGGTATAAATGTATTCGTCAAACGATTTGATTTTGTTGAACGAGTAAGCAAAGGAGTAGTGAATGGAGAACACGTTCACCGGGACAGTACGCGCTGCCTTGCTGCTTTTTCTTTTAAAATTAAAAGAGCCGGTCAGCTCTACTCCGGTTCGGTAACTCACCGGCACATTCTCCTTGATTGGGCTGCCCACATTGGTCAGCCGGCCGGTAAGTACCAACTGGTTTTTGTAATACATCAGGTAATAATTAATACTGAAAGGGAAATCGCTTCGGTGTAGTTTATAACCGGCTTCTACATCGTGCATCATCTCCGCTTTCACTTCGCGCCCCGCATATAGTGCGGCTAACAAATCATCGCGGTTCGGCTCGCGGTGACCCAGCGCATACGAAGCATATAATTGATGTAGCGGATTGATTTGATACAGCAATCCGGCTTTGGGATTTATAAAGTGCCATGTCTTCGATACCTCGTAAGATGTTTGTGAATCATCTACTCCCTTGGTGGTATAGCCCACGTAGCGGTATTGCACATCGGCATACAAATTTAAATGATGAAACAATTCGTAGTTGAACTTGACATACACGTTAAAATCATTTTTTGTGGAGTGGCCATCGTAGTAATGCTTGCTCTTGTCTATCACGACTTCCTGTGCCCAAATTACTTTGCCGTATTGCTTTCCGCGATACTGTGCCAGCAAACCGCCCAACGTAGCCGATACTTTTTTATAATCGTAGTTTAGAGCAAAAGTGCCTCCATAGAAAATATTATTGAGCCAGAGCTGACGAACCAAATCGGTATAGGCACTCGGCATCGTTTCAAAATAACTCTGAATAGCTGCACCGGTTTTATATTCTTCATAATACCCTTTGCCGAGCGTAGCAAACAATCCCGCATTCAAATAAAAGTGAGAAGGCAACTGCCGGGCTAATAGCAGTTGGAGGTAATGTTGCTTATAGTTATCTGTTTGATTTTTGTAGGGAGGAAAGTGAGAGCCGTAATCGGTGCCGGCCTCATTATAGGTGCGGTTCACTTTCAACGAATCTTCCGACACGCCATACCAAGCCTGATAAGTTTTTTCACCTCCTCCGAAATACAACAGTTTCACAAGTGTTTTATCATCCTGATAACCGGTCTGAAAAAACCAGGACTGGAGGTTAGACGAAGCGCGGTCAACATACCCGTCCGACACAATCCAAGAGCCGGAGCCTTCGATAAAATAGTGTTGTTTAAGAAGACCACTACCAACTTTCAGATTGCCGCGAAAAGTATGGAAGGAGCCGGCAGAAACCTCTGCCTCTACAAAAGGTTTGGGGGAAGCGGTTTGAGTTTGCACACTCACTGTTCCGCCAAAAGCGCTGCCCCCGTTGGTAGAGCCACCTACGCCCCGTTGTATTTGTATGCTTTGCGCGGAGGATGCTACATCGGGTAAGTCCACCCAAAAAGTTCCCTGGCTTTCGGCATCGTTTACCGGAATTCCGTTTAGCGTTACGTTCACGCGGGTATTATCGCTGCCGCGAATGCGAATACCGGTATAACCTACTCCTGCTCCGGCATCGGAAGTGGTCACTGCCGAAGGGGTGTTGTCGAGCAGAAAAGGCAAATCCTGTCCCAGATTGTTTTTGTTCAACTCCGCCTTGCCGATGTATTGATAGGTAGTGGGAGAATTTTGCTTTGCGCGTGTAGCATTTACGATCACTTCGTCTTTAAAAATAACTTTCAGTGAATCGGCTCCGTGGCCGGTAGTGTCTGTTTGCGCCAAAGCTGCGTTGGCAATAAACAGAAAGAATAATGTCTTTTTCATTGCAGTGTTTAAACCGGTGAAAGAATTATTCTTTCTAAGAGTGGAGAAAATTTCGAGCGAGAGAGTCCCGCAATTCTGCGAGATTCTTTCTGTCCCTTACGCACGAATTACCGTGATCAGGTTCGAAGGGTTCTTCTCAGATTCTAAATCAGTATTCCGATGTCCGAAATCAAAAATTTAAAAACGCCCCCAGAAAGCTGGCGCAAAGGTAGAAGAAGAAAACTGAGAAATGCAACTGTTATTTGGGAATGGTGAAACATACCTTCGTGCCGCCTAAAAGCGAAGGCTCAATCCATATTTTACCATTGAGGTTGTCAATGATTTTTTTGCAAATGGTAAGGCCAATTCCGGCTCCTCCGTATTCATCGCGAGCGTGCAGCCGCTGAAAAATAATAAATACCTTTTGCCGGTACTCTTCCGGAATTCCAATGCCGTTATCATCAATACTGAATAAATAATGACGACTCTGCTCTGTGCAATTAATTTCGATTTCGGGTAATTTATTCAGATTATATTTTACTCCATTATCAATCAGGTGAGTAAAAATGTGGCGCATCGCAATGGAGCCGGTTTGCACCTTTGGCATATTCTCATAGCGAATAATGGCCGTCAGGTCTCCATTCTCCGATACCATACTCTGTTTCACTTCTTCCAGCAAGAGACGGATGTCCACCTCTTCGGTATTTACAGAGGGATTGATGTTACTCCACTCGATCAGATTGTTCAGCACATTCATCAGGCGTTTAGCACCATCGCTCAGATATTGCAGGTATTCGTGTTGTTCTTTCGAAAGGCTTCCATTCATAGACTTCTCCAACAGTTGCGAGTAATTGGAAATCATGCGCAAAGGCTCTTTCATATCATGCGAGGCCGCATGAGTAAATTGCTTTAACTCAAAGTTGCTGGCCTCCAGCTTGCGCGCATATTCTTCAATTTCGATGGCCTTTTTCTTTAGCACCTCTTGCTCCTTTTTCCCTTCTTCTAATTGAAAACTCAACATGGCATCGTTAATCGCAGCGCTTTTGTGAAACACGTGCATTTCCTCTTTGTGCTTCTCCGCTAATTTCATTTTATCGCAAGCTTCGCGATAGTTGCCCGCATCGTAGAGCATCTCGCTCCAGTAGCCAAATAAATTGTAATAGTCAATATTGAGTTGTAGTTCTTTGAATATTTTTTCCCCTTCCAAAAACCAGTGCTGCGAATCCTTATACTCTTTTTTCAAATGGTAGCAACGCCCTATCTGCCGGCAAAGATTTAACTGAAAGCGTTTGTTGGCCGACTTGGTAGCTTTTTCCAAAGCCTCGAAAGCAGCTAAAAGTGCTGAATCGAACTCTCCTTTCTCCGCCAGTTTCACGGCCATATTTCCAAGCGCTACACTCAGGCTTACATCGTCTTGTATTTCGCGCGACAAGTCGGCTGCCTTTTTGTAAAACTCAAATGCTTCTTCTTTACTTCCACCCGATTCCTCTACGTTTACACCGAATGAAATATAGCAACGGGCAATGCCGTTCTTTTCGTTCAACTGCTTATATTGCTCATAGGCACTGTTCAGACAAACTTCGGCCAGTGAAGAAAGTTCAAGCCTGCCGTAAATAATTGAAAGATTAAATTGAGAACGGGCAAGAGTGAGCTTCCCCTCTTGACTGAGATCTATCTTTGACTGCAATAGGCGAATGGATTCATCGTAAGCATACTTCGATTGAGTTAACTGCCCCTGATAATCGCAATTTAACCCTAACAAGCGCAACAACTCTGCTTTGTGTTCCGTGTCTTCCCTCTCATCTAACCGCTCAATGGCGGCTTCTAATAACTCAATGGAGGCAGGGAAAGAACTGACAATGTCCGTATAGAAGCGGGCTAACTGACGAGCCGCTTTAAAAATCAATGGCCGGTTACCAATATCGCAAGCGAGATTATAAGCATCCACCGCAAATTCTTCAGTGGCGGCCTCTCGCTTTTCAAAACGCTTTTCCGCCTCGGAAAGAAGATTTCCGATAACCTCTGTGATAGATCTGGATAATGCGTGTGCCCCTGCCATATAATATGAGTCTTATTATAATACGGACAGCAAGCTTTTTTGTTCCTTCAACGGAAAAAATATCAAAGTAGATTTTCGATAAACGCAGCAGCCTGTGAGAATCGCTCTGATTCGCTTCCTCTGATTACTTTATAGTTTACATCTGCCAGCTCCAACTCCTTCACAAACTGCTGGTACAGGTCTGTTCGATCATGCGGATTAGCTCTTTGCTCATCGGCCTGCCAGGGGACATCGGTATAGCAAAGTAAGTGCAGCCTGCGCTTGCGATTTGCAATTTCTTTATCTATCCAATCAGGTATTTCCCACCGATAGTAGCGCAGCCATATTTTAATATTGATCAGATCGTTGTCACTCAACAATATGCGAGTTACTTTTTGAATCATTCGCTCTTCTTCCGCTATTATTTGTTCAGCAATTCGTATCACATCTTCCCGATTGTAAGGCCGGTGAAGGGCTGCGATGTAATGTCGAGAAATATCAGGAACATATACCGTATTGAAGTACTCGCTCAATTGCTCTGCCAGTGTGGTTTTGCCGGTTGATTCGGTGCCGGTAATCGTTACTTTCGGAATCATGCTACTGCTTTTTGTTCCAACCGAAATTGTTTTCGCCACTCGGTAAAACCATACACTGCTACGATAGAGAAAAACACATACAACGCAGCAGTAGGGTAAAGCCCTTTTACGGCATACATCACCGCAGCAATAGCGTCAATGGCTATCCAGTATAGCCAGTTCTCCAATACTTTACGTGCCGTCATCCAGGTGGCGATAAAACTAAATACAGTGACGGTGGAATCGTAGTATGACAGCGAATTGCCCAAGCGGGCAAAAACGTATCCAAACAGAGGCACCAAAGAAGCTCCGGCAATCATCAGCCATACATTCTTCGTCACTGAGAAGCGGCTTATATCCTGCTCTTCGTGATGCTCTTTTTTATTCCATTTCCACCAGCCGTAAAAGCCGGCAAATACATAATAGCTCTGAAGGATAGCATCTTGAAACAAGTAGTGTTGGATATTAATGAAGATATAAAGCCCGGAGCCGATAATGCCGACTGGCCAGCACCAGATATTCCCTTTTGAAGCGAGCAGCACATACAGCACTCCTAATGCAACTGCCAAATATTCAAGATATGTTTCCATCAATACAGCTTCACCTTGTCCGACCTCACTTCTAAGTTATACTTTCGCCCCATCACCAAGGCTAAGTTATCGGATATATGACCTGCCGGGAAATCATAACAAACCGGGTAGTGATACGCTGCCACATGTTCGGCAATAATATCGTAAGCGGTGCAGCCGAAAGGCACTCGATTGTCTTTCATATCAGTAAACGAACCTACTACTAAACCCGCCAGACTTTGCAATTTTCCGGAGCGCTTTAGGTTCATCATCATGCGATCTATGTGATAGAGATATTCATCTAAGTCTTCCAGAAAAAGAATTTTACCGGAGGTGTTGATACCGCTTTTGGTACCGGTAATGCTATACAGAATAGAAAGGTTTCCACCTATTAAGACCCCCTCTGCATTTCCGGCTCGGTTTAATGGATTTGATCCTATTTCAAATTCATTTCGCATCCCGAATAATTCATTTCGCACACTCTCTATGGAAGCAGGGGTAGCTTTCGGAAAGTTAAAGGGCATGGGCGCGTGAAGGGTTTGAATACCGATGATGTTCGTGATATGCACGTGCAAGAAAGTAACATCACTAAAGCCGACTACCCACTTAGGGTGTTTCATAAACGCATCGTAATTCACCTCATCCATCATGCGCACGGTGCCATAGCCCCCGCGGGCGCAAATAATCGCTTTCACCTCCGGGTTATCTATGGCATGTTGAAAATCTGTCTGCCTATCGGTATCCGTTCCGGCAAACTGGCGAAACTCCTTACCAATGGAATTCCCGATACGCACTTTCAAGCCCCAGCTTTCAAAAATTCGGATGGCCGGTTGAATTTCTTCCTGTGTAATTTTACGTGCCGTGCTCAATATATAAACAAGGTCTCCTTCTTTCAATGCGGGTGGTCGTAACAGCATGAAGCGAAAATAAAACAGTTACCGTCTTTGACGCTTTACTTTAAATTTTGAATTTAGCCGAACATGAAAGACTGGAAAAGATATACAATTACAGCCGCTTTGCCCTATGCCAATGGCCCCAAGCACATCGGGCATTTAGCCGGGGCTTACCTACCGGCTGATATTTATGTGCGTTATCTGCGTTTAAACAAACGGGAGGTAGTATTTGTATGCGGCAGCGATGAACACGGCACCGCTATTACTTTTCAGGCTTTGCAAGAGCACACCACCCCACGTGCTATTATTGACAAATATCACTTGCTGATAAAGAACAGCTTTGAACAATTAGGCATCTCCTTCGATATTTATCACCGCACCAGCGAGCCGCTGCATCACGAAACTGCGCAGGAATTTTTCCTCGATTTTTACAACAAGGGTTTGTTTAAGGAAGTGACTTCGGAACAGTATTACGATGAAGAGAAAAAAGTTTTTCTGGCCGATCGGTACATTCAGGGGACTTGCCCCAATTGCGGCTACGAAAAGGCTTATGGCGACCAATGTGAAAAATGTGGCAAGGCACTTTCACCCAGCGAACTGATTAACCCGCGCTCTACTTTAAGCGGAGCAAAACCGGTGATGCGCGCTACCAAACACTGGTATTTGCCGCTGAACGAATACGAACCCTGGCTGCGAAAATGGTTGTTGCGCGATCATGCCAAAGATTGGAGGTCGAATGTATATGGCCAATGCAAGAGTTGGATTGAAGGGGGCTTACAACCTCGCGCCATGACTCGTGACGGGGAGTGGGGCATCAAAGTGCCGGTGAAAGATGCCGAAGGCAAAGTGTTGTATGTGTGGTTCGATGCGCCTATCGGTTATATCTCGGCTACAAAACAATGGGCCATTGAAAACAATAAGCGCTGGGAGTTATACTGGAAAGATTCTGATACTCGATTGATTCACTTTGTGGGGAAGGACAACATCGTTTTTCACTGCATCATTTTTCCGGTGATGCTGCACATGCATGGCGATTACATTGTTCCCGATAATGTACCGGCTAATGAGTTTTTAAATTTGGAAGGCGATAAAATGAGCACCAGCCGCAAGTGGAGTGTGGAGATGCACGAATACTTAGAGGATTTTCCCGGCAAGGCCGATGAACTCAGATATGTGCTCTGTTCCATCGCTCCCGAAACCAAAGACAGCGAATTTACCTGGAAGGATTTTCAAACAAGAGTGAACAGCGAGTTGGTCGGCATTTTCGGCAACTTAGTAAACCGAGTGCTTATTCTCACCGAAAAGTATTTCGACAACCAAGTACCTCCGTCAGGAGAGTGTAGTGAACTGAAAACCTTTGTAGAAAGTCAGCGCAACAAAATATCGGAGGCTATTGAGCATTTCCACTTCCGCGAAGCGCTTAGTGAAATGATGAATGTGGCCCGGCACGGCAATCAATTACTGAGCGAGAAGGAGCCGTGGAAAACAATTAAGACCGATAAGGAATACACGGCCACCACTTTGTACGACTGTTTGCAAATTATCGCAAACCTCGGCATTTTGTGCGAGCCATTTCTACCCTATACCTCGCGCAAAATTTTTGCGATGCTCAACTTAGATCCTACTCATTTTTCGTGGTCCGATGTGGGGCGGCAGGATTTATTGAAGCCGGGGCATATACTCGGAAAGGCAGCTTTGTTATATCAGAAAATTGAGGATGAGCAGGTGGAAACTCAAATATCGAAACTAAAGAAAGTAGCTGCCGAACATCACAAAGCCGATGATGCCTCTGCTAAACAACCGGCAAGTGCTCAGAAAGTAGAAATGGAAAACCCCAAACCTGAAATTGCGTACGATGATTTCAGCAAATTGGATTTGCGTATAGGCACTATTCTTACGGCAGAAAAAGTAGAGAAAGCTGACAAGTTGTTGAAGTTAAGTGTGGACGTGGGTTTTGAAACGCGCACGATTGTTTCGGGCATTGCAGAGTATTTTAAACCGGAAGAGTTGATTGGGTTGCAGGTGAGCGTAGTGGTAAACTTGGCTCCGCGCAAAATTCGCGGCATCGAATCGAAGGGAATGATTTTACTGGCAGAGAACGAAGACGGCAAACTACACTTTGTAAATTCTCAACAATTAACCAAAAACGGTAGTGCCATCCGTTAAGAGTTTTTTACTTTCGGCAATTATTATTCATCCAAACTTCTTATTCATGAAAACAAGACTTTACTTACTCCTGATTCTTGCCACTGCCTCGTCTCAGCTATTTGCTCAGTGCGGCAGCCGCTATAAGGACATGATTTTCCCGAACGTAACCGTGACCAGCGATGTTACTTACTCTACTTCTAACAGCACTACGCTGAAAATGGATATTTATGAACCCACCGGTGACACCGCCTCCACGCGACCGGTTTTGATTATGGCACATGGTGGTAGTTTTATCGGGGGAGATAAAACAGAATCTGTATGCGCCCAACTATGCACCAACTATGCTAAACGCGGATATGTGGCAGCATCTATTAATTACAGATTAGAGGGGAATCCTTTGAATATGTTGGATTCCATTAAAGCAATAACCATTGTGTTGAAATCTATCAGCGATGGCAAATCGGCTGTTCGTTTTTTCCGCAAGGACGCGGCCACTACCAATACTTATAAAATAGATACTAACTGGATTTTTGCCGGAGGTAATTCAGCTGGAGCCGTAACATATATGCACGTGATGTATCTGGACTCTACCGGAGAAGCTCCTGCTGCGATGCAAGGGATTATCAATAGCAATGGTGGGTTTGAAGGCAATAGTGGGAATGATGGCTATTCTTCAAAAATACAAGGCGTGATGAATTTGGCAGGTGGGTTAAATGTGCCTGAGTTTGTAGGCCCCGGCAGTGGTCCTTCTTTCAATGCGCAAGGCGATCAGGATGCTACCGTGCCTTATGGATGTGCAAATGCACAAGGAGGTGCTACCCCCGTTCGCTTGTGTGGTTTGGGAGCGATTGAGCCGCTCTACGTTCAATATAATGTAAACCATGTAAGCATTGTTTACCCCGGTGCTGGGCACGTGCCTTGGCAGAGTAATGCCGGTGAAATGACTCAGATTGATACGACCTCGGCTAATTTCTTTTATTCGCTGATGTGTAGCAGTTCTACTTCTATTCATGATGTGAAATTTGAAGCCAACATCATGTTGTTCCCCAATCCGGCTAATACCCAACTGAATCTTCATACCAGTGTTCAACCTTCGTCTGTTGCTATCCTAAATAACTTGGGGCAAACGGTATTGCTTCAAAATAATATTGAAGGAAACAACTTGCAGTTTAATACTTCAACTCTTGCAAAAGGAATTTACTTGGTGAAAATTGAATTCGCAGATAGAAACTATATGACTGCTATCCGAAAAGTAGTGATTGAATAAAACCTCTCTCTGTTCAAATAAAAAAAAGTCCCGATTCATTGAGTCGGGACTTTTTTTGTGATTAAAAGATGGAAGAAGTATTACCCCTTGCCAGCGGCTGATTTCTTTTTAAGAATCGTTTTGCTCAACATAAACGTTACGCCTACATTAAATCCGAGATTAGTAAAGGGAGCTGAAGGCCTGAAATCTTCCTTAGGTTTCGTTTTATCATAAGCCGAATTATAATCCTGATTGTTAGAAGTGTTGTCTAACTTATCTACGAAATTAAATTCTGTGCGATACACTCCTCTGTCGTCAATCCGGCTTACGCCATCTGTATCCCACTGAGTTAACTTCGCTTCTTTTGCTTTGATCACCAAATACTGACCATTCACTTCGGCAGTAATTGCCAAATAAGGGAGTGGCTTGTAACAAACTCCCACAGCACCATTCACTCCAATGGATATATCGCCTTCGGTTTTTAAAGTCACATCGGTATGATGGCCCAAATAATAGGGCGACTTATTAATGAGGTCTGCTAAGGCCGGCTCTTTGCTAAACACATCATCCTCTACATCAATTCTAATCTTATGAGTCAGTTCTCCGAACACCGGCATAGAAACTCCTAAGCGGGCGTAGGGATACACTTTCCAACCGGGCTTGGCTCCCTGCACAATCACCGAAGGCATCAGCGAAAGACCGAAAGCATTAGTGGTGATATGTGCATTCATATAATACCCCACACTGGTAAAAGCAGGAGGATTGCCAAAGCCGGATTGAATTGTTAGTTCGCGAGTTTGGTCGCAAGAGTAGGTGCCGCTTTTGAGATAGGATACCCCTAATTCTACCCCAATGTATGGGTTAATCATATAGCCAAACCCGAAAGTAAAATTCATTCCTTTTCCGTACGAACCGTGAATGGGTTGATTAAAAGGAATGGAGTCGTTGATGTTGGCCATATCAATCAAGCCATCTTTGTCCGGTGAAAAGGGATCCACTTTAGGGCCTGTCAGATTTTCGCTACTCTGAAATCCGGGCCAGGCGTAACCCCCGGCTACCCGAAGGGTAAAATACTGCGCTTTCACCGAAGTAATTCCGATAACGGCAAAAGCTAAAACAAGGAAGTTCTTTTTCATAGTTGTTGATTTATATCGGCTATATTACAAAAAGTACTCTGCTTGTTACTGTTTTGAAAGTGAATAGGTTTTACCGCAGGGCAGATTTTCTATTTTCGCACTCCGCTTTTAAGGTCCCTTAGTTCAATGGATAGAACGAAAGTTTCCTAAACTTTAAATACAGGTTCGATTCCTGTAGGGACCACAGTTTGAAAATTAGTTATTGGCAAATCAATTATAGTCGGAATACCCACTGATGCGAAGTGCTTTGACTTTTTGCTGATTTTACAAGCCAAAGTTCTATTCCCGAAAAAGAAACCGATGCTTTCTTCCAGCCTTCAATCTATCTCGACTTCCGAGTATCATTATTTTTCCCGAATGGCAGGTGGTCTTCAATAAATAGAGGTTCTTGTTTAAGCATTCGTGCTTTTGCTCAATTTCTTAGCGTTTCTGTCAATAAGGTTATAGCGTGAGCAGAGAATGACGAGAAATTATGGAAGCCTCACATCCATCAAGGCACCGTAATTTTGTAAAGCTGCCAATTGATAATCTGCTTATTGGTAATTATTTTCTCGTTTATCACTCGTTGCTTACTGCTCGATTCTTGTTTCTAAACATCTTTCTAAACTTCAAAAGCAGGGAAATCTCGGAAGTCTGCTCGCAGCAATGTATCTTCGCGCCTCATTTTATGATAGCAGTTAGCAATATTCAACTCAGTTTTGGTGGTCGGGCTATGTTCGACAACATCTCTTTCCTCATTAACGATAACGATAAAATCGGTTTAACGGGCAGGAACGGAGCCGGCAAGTCCACCCTCCTCAAAGTGCTCAAAGGATTACAACCGATAGACGGAGGTGATATTATGTATCCCAAGGGAACCGTAATCGGCTATTTGCCGCAAGAACTTCACACCCAGTCAGAGCTCAGTGTGATACAGGAAACTAAAAAGGCCTTTGAGCTGGCCTCACAATATTTAGAGGAGAAGGAGAAGATCATGCACGAAATGGAAACCCGCACCGACTACGAAAGCGAGAGTTACATGGAGTTGATTGAGCGCTTGGGCGAAGTGGAACATCAGATCGAAATACATGATGGATACAGTATAGATGAGCAAACCGAGCGCGTGCTCAAAGGCCTCGGCTTTGAACCTGCCGACTTTGAAAAACCGATGAAAAGTCTGAGTGGCGGCTGGCAAATGCGAGTAGAGTTGGCAAAAATTCTATTACAGAAACCCGACTTAGTGCTGCTGGACGAGCCAACTAACCACCTTGATATTGAATCGGTGCTGTGGCTCGAAAAATTTTTGAAGGAATATCCCGGGGCTATTATCATGGTGAGCCACGACCGCAGTTTTCTCGATAACATTACAGCGCGCACCATCGAGGTGATTAGCGGAAATATTGATGACTACCCGGCTCCCTATACCCGCTATACCGAGTTGCGCAAAGAAAGACGCGAGCAGGTAATTAACGCGCAGAAAAACCAGCAGCGAGAAATTGCACAGATAGAGCGCAACATCGAACGGTTTCGCGCCAAAGCCAGTAAAGCCACCTTTGCACAGAGCTTAATTAAGAAGTTAGACAAGATGGATATTATAGAGGTGGAAGAAGAAAACATCTCTGCCATGAATCTCCGCTTTCCCGCAGCACAGCCTTCGGGTAAAGTAGTGATGACTGCGAAAAATATTGTGAAGAAGTACGGCCCCAAAACGGTGATTAATAAGCAGAGTGTGCAGATTGACCGGGGCGATAAAATTGCATTTGTAGGGAAGAATGGCATGGGCAAAACCACCTTCAGCCGCATCTTAGTGGGCGACTTGAATTTTGACAGCGGAGATCTGGAACCGGGCTATAATGTGACTACCGGCTACTATGCTCAGCACGCAGCCGACAGCATGGATGGAAAGGATACGGTGCTGGAAGTGGTGGATCGGGTAGCCGTGGGCGACATCCGGACCAAGTTGCGTGATTTGCTCGGCTGCTTTTTGTTTAAGGGAGATGATGTGTACAAGAAAGTAAAGGTGCTAAGCGGTGGTGAAAAAGGTCGTCTCGCTTTGTGCAAAATGATATTGGAGCCACGCAACTTCTTAGTCATGGACGAGCCGACCAACCACCTCGACATGCTGTCGAAAGAAATTTTGAAAAGTGCTATCAATCAGTTTGAAGGAACCGTGATCATCGTTTCGCACGACCGCGATTTTCTGCACGGCCTCACCGACAAAACTTTTGAATTTACCAAAGAGGGGATTAAAGAGCATCTGGGCGATATCAATGAGTTTCTTGCCAAAAAGCAGGTGGAAGATATGCGACTGCTGGCTAAAAAAGAAGAGGAGAAAAAGAAGTCGGATAGCAAAAGCACAAAAGCAGAAAGCAAACCCGGCAACAACGGCAGAGATCACGACCGCGAAACTAAAAAGGTGAAGTCTGAAATTGAAAAATGCGAAAAGCGCATCGAAGAGTTAGAAACCTCTATTCAGTCGTTGGATGAAAAATTGCAGCACCCCGAAAAATTCCAAGAACTGAGCAAAGACCCTGATTTTTTTGCCAACTACGAAAAGTTGAAAAAGCAGTTAGATGCTGAAATGCAAAAGTGGGAAGAATGGAATGAGCAGTTAAGTGCTTGAGACATTCGCAATATGAAAAGCAAGGTTGATTCGCTGCTGAACTACCGTGCTTAATCCGCCACATTCTTTCTGAATCGAATATTCAGGTACTCCACGAAGAGGGAGAACAAGATAGAGACGTACACAAAGGCTTTGTTCACATGCACTTCAAATCCCTCCAATATCAACGTAAGCCCTATCATGATTAAAAACGAAAGCGCGAGTATTTGCAGCGTGGGGTAGTTATTGATGAAGTCTGAAATATAGCCCGCAAAAAGCATCATAATAACAATAGAAATAACCACAGCCGCCATCATCACAATCACATGTTGTGTCAGCCCCACAGCCGTGAGGATAGAGTCAAAAGAAAATACAATATCAATCAAAACTATCTGGAGGATAACAGACCAAAAAGCGTTGCCCCCTAAAGATTTATGATGTTCCTCTTTAGCAGTCACCTTACCGTGTATCTCGGTAGTGCTTTTAGCTAAAAGGAAAAACCCTCCAAGAATAAGAATCAAATCTCTACCGGAAATAGCAACCACTTGGGCAGGGTTTGCCACCTTCAGCCATTCAAAAATAGTTTGCAGTGGCAACACAAAAAGAGGAGTGGTAAGAGTAATAATCCACCCGATAAATGCCAGCAAAATAAGGCGCATGACCAAGGCAAAAAGTAAGCCTACATTGCGGGTGCGCTTCTGTTCACTCTTGGGCAACTTGCCGGCCACTAACGAAATAAAGATGATGTTATCTACCCCCAAAACAATCTCCAGAAAGGTCAGCGTGATCAAACTGATCCATGCATCGGGATGAGAAAAAACTGAAAAGCTAAAGTCCATTGAACGCGAAAATAGAGGAATACTGAAAAGAGTTAGAACGAAATACGAGCAATCAGATTTTAAATGATTTATACGGTAAAGTTCAGAGAGGCAATAGCAGCAAAAGAAATTAAACGATGACAATGTTGAGGGTAAATCATTAAGCGGAATGCGTAAGGGTTGGTGATCGTACCAAATGAAAGGTGGAACAACTTAAAAGCAATATTACTTTTAGGTAACAGAGGTTGTTTTGAAGATTACTTTAGAACGTTTTTAAGCGGAATATTCAACTATGTTTGCGAACTGATTTTTTCTAAAGAAAGTTGTCCGTTTGATCTTCTAACGCTTCTGAATCAGCACCAAAAATAACTACCCATGAGAGCGATATTTGCCTTACTACTGATCAGTGCCGCCTTCTTGACCTCTTATGCCCAACAATGGCATTCTTCATATGTGCCCTATTTGCGAGCAGTGAACACCATCGCTATTTTGGATCGGAATGCAATAGTAGTAGGAGGTGGTAACTTATCCAACGATTCACTTCAAGCGCTATACCGATCCAATGATTATGGGTTGATGTGGAATATGAACCCGACCGACAACATTTCTTCTTGGATAAAGAGTATCAGTTTTAGTGATACCCTCCATGGTTTTGGCGTTGGTTTTAATGGCAAGATGGTTAGCACTGCGGATGGGGGTCGCAGTTGGATATTCCGCCATTCCCCGGTAGAGCGTCATTTCTTTAAAGTTGAGTATGTGTCGGCTTCCACTTTGTTTGCCGTAGGCGGAAACTATTTATCCGATACCATGACAATTCTTAAAAGCACCGATAACGCGAATACTTGGAATGTAGTTCTAAATACAAGTGGAAAGTGGGTTAAAGCAATTTCGTTTATAGATACTTTAAACGGCTTTGCAGTGGGAGACAGCGGTATCATTTTGCATACAATCAATGGGGGTATCTCTTGGGCAGCGATAACTACTCCTGTACTGAGAGATTTCAATGCAGTTACTTTTGTCAATGCAGATACAGGATATATTGCAGGAGGAGAATCAGGGACTAACCAGACAAGAACAATATTGAAAACTACCGATGGTGGCAGTAGTTGGAACATTAGTAAAGATGAATCTGGATCTCGCTTAAATGATGTTTCATTTGCAGATAACATGCATGGATATGCCGTTGGCGACAGTGCTACCTGTTTTACAACTACCGATGGGGGACAAACCTGGGTGGCGCAGTCCATCCCCAACTCAATTCCCAATGATAATTTTAATGTGGTAAAGTATTTTGCCTCTGATTTTATACTTATTGGATCTCAGTTTGGGAGAGTATCCCTCTATGCTGGCACCGGAATACCGGAAATCCTTGCAGAGGGGCATTACTCTCCCTTTTCAAATTCAGCCACTTTGTATGCGTTAGTAAATACCCACGGCTACCCGGCTCAGTATAAATTTACTATTGACACTACAAGTAACTTCAGCAACCCCATTGCTGCAAACTGGCCGATTGATGTCAATTCAGATACCATCGCTCAAATAGAAGCTCTATTTTATAACCTTCAGCCTAATGTTACTTATTATTATTTCCTGACGCTGTCCAATATTGATGGGAGTTATTATGGCGATACTTTATCGTTCACAACCGGTACCGGGCTTTATCAGGTGCAAACTGAAAACGCAGATAGCATCACTGAAACCAGTGCTCGCGCGAAAGGGTTCGTTCAACAGTTTCCGGTCAGTGCTACGGTTTATTTTGAGTATGATACTACACAAACCTTCAGCCATTCAGTTTTAGCTTCCCCATCCTTGATCAATGATACTATGAAGCATGAAGTAACTGCTTCCCTTTCCGGGTTGTTACCGTACTCAAAGTATTATTACCGTTTAACCGCGGTAACAGCTAACGGTCTTACTTACCGCGGAAACATACAGTCTTTTGTGACCTTCAACAATGGGTTGTATAGTAAGCTGGAAATCCTATCAGCTACCAATATTACTGATTCATCTGCCACATTGAATGCCGTTTTGGATAAATTTCAGGTAGCCGCTAATCTGGTTTTTGAATATGGCACCAATCCATTGCAGTTATCGGATAGCATTGTAGCTACCCCCACAAATATTAATGATACCTTACCACATCCACTACATGCCAACCTCAACAATCTGCAACCCTACACTTATTATTATTTCAGGATAAGAGCAGCCACAAAATTCGGTTCGTATTTTTCTTCGATAGATACATTTTTCACGGGGCACCTCTTTGTAACTTTACAGATTCAACCGGCTAGTAAGATTACCACATACAGCGCTCAGTTAAATGCTTTGTTTCAGTCTTTAGCCAGCGATGACACGCTCACATTTGAATATGGCACCACCCTATCCTTTGGCAATGAAATAGCCGCCTCTCCAAATATTGTGAGCGATAATGTATTACATCAGGTGAGCGCTACTCTGCCAAGCCTTACTTCCAACACTCTTTATTACTATCGCCTCCGACTCAATACCAATGGTTTTGTTGTTTATACGCATACAAAACAATTTTTTGCTGGCCAAAACGAGATTCCAAATTGGGACTTTGAAAACTGGCAGCATATTACCCAAGTAGCATTATCCGATATGTTTACGCTTGGCAATGTGGATATTGTAACCTCCTATAATGGGACTAAGGCGGCCTATTTATACAGCACCCCTGAAATGCCTGCCGGATTAGTAGCAAATGCTCCTTTAGGGCTTCATGGTCCTGGCGAAGGCGGGTCTCCTTTTACGTCTCTGCCGGACTCATTGATTTTTTATAGCGCTTATGATATACAACCGGGCGATACCGGTTATGTGCTTCTGGTGTTTAAAAAAAATGGGACTATTAATAATCAAGTTTTCTTCCCCATTACGGGTAATACTAGTGGAGTTTTCAAGCGCCAGGCCTTCAACATTCCATATACCAATTTTATCACTCCAGATACTGTGATACTAGGTTTTTTGAACACAAACATTCTGAATGGCCAAGTGGGAAATACGTCCAGTTGGATGAAAATAGATGACGTATCTTTTAGCGGAACCTCACAAAATATTCCTGATCCCGGTTTTGAAAATTGGGATACCGTACAATATGATGCTCCCGAGAGATGGGGATTAAGTTTGATAGAAACACCTGTTAATCTCCTTCCGTTCGTCCCTTTTACTAAATCAACTGATGCTTATTCGGGAGATTATGCTATCCGGTTCCAAAGTATTTATCAGCCACCCGTGATAAAAGTTGCCTACATTAACACCTCCTTAACGAATGAAGATGGTTCCCCTAATTTCCCGGTAAATCACCGATACCAAACGCTGAATGGTTATTGTAAATTCTTACCTGAAAATGGGGATACTCTGAAGGTCTTTGTGTGGATGTTTAAGAATGGACAGCCGGTTGGCTGGGGAAATTTGTCTTTAGTAACACCCGTTACTTCCTATAATTATTTTTCTGTCCCGCTGATGTATAACGATACAAGTACCATTCCTGATAGCTGCTCTATTCGGTTTTCAACCAGCGAAAATCATACAGCCGGCAACTCAATAGTATATCTGGATAATTTAGGGTTTGATGGATTTTACGGAAATGATACCACCTCTTCAATTTGGCCAGTAGTGATGGCGAGTGATTCTCAGATTACGTTAAAAGTATTCCCTAACCCTGCCGAATCAGTGCTTTATATTTTAGCAAGTGGTTTTATCGAGGGAGCAACGGAATATGAAATTATCAATATCAATGGACAGAAGATGGATCGCTTCAGTGACGTGCATTCAAACACGTTGTTAATCTCAAAAAATATTTCGCATTACCCTGCGGGTATTTATTTGGTAACAGCACATGGCAGCAGCGGGAATGTTTCCAGCCGATTTATAAAGCAGTGATGCCAAGCCTTCAATAGCGTTAAAGAGGCAATAGCAGCAGCTACCAAATTTTAAGTTGGGTCTCCTTCAACACAAAACTTTTGCGATGAAGAGGAGATGGCCCCGATTCAATTAGTACTTTTCGGTGGAAGGCAGTAGCGTATCCTTTGTTTTGCAACCATCCGTATGCAGGATATTTTTCATGCGCCTGCGCCATATATTCATCGCGGTATGTTTTAGCAAGCACCGAGGCGGCTGCAATGCTCATATATTTGCCATCTCCCTCTACAATAGTCAGGTGCGGAATATTCTTATAGGGTTTAAAGCGATTGCCATCCACCAGTATAAAGCCAAATTGCGTCCGGAGTTTTTCTAAAGCTAAGTGCATAGCTAACAGCGAGGCATTCAGAATATTGATTTCGTCTATCTGGGTATTATCTACCGAGGCGACTGCATAAGCAGTGGCTTCTTTCTCAATCACAATCCGCAAAGCCTCCCGATTTTTAACACAAAGTTTTTTTGAATCATTCAGCAATTCATTCTGAAACCCTTTGGGCAAAATAACAGCCGCAGCAAACACCGGCCCTGCTAAGCAACCGCGACCGGCCTCATCACAGCCGGCTTCTACAAATTTTTTCTGATAATAGGGCAAAAGCACTTCCGAATATGGAAAGACTTGTCAAGTTTTAAAACACATGCACATAAAATAAAAAAGGGCAGCTATTGAGCCGCCCCCTAAAACCACCAAAACTTTTATTTATTTCTTTTCTCCGTTTTCAAACACTAAGAGTTCCTGTCCTCCATCTTTGTGCACCATCTTTCCTTGGCCATCGCGTTGGTTGTTGCTCCAATGACCTATGTACTGGTCGCCATCCGCCCAGGTAAATATCCCTTGTCCATCCATTTTACCATCGGCAAAGGCCCCTTCATATTTATCTCCATTTGCCCAAATAAAAATTCCTTTACCGGTGCGCTTGTTTGCAGTAAACTGTCCGATGTATTGATCGCCATTAGAAAAAGTCATTTTACCAAATCCCTCTTTTTTGTCGGCAGCAAAGTAGCCGTCATAAATATTTCCATTGCGGTAGTAATACTTCCCCTGTCCGGTTTTAATTCCATTTGTAAAAGCGCCTTCGTAGCGATCGCCATTGGCATAATACAAGGTACCTTTGCCACTGATGCTCCCCACAAACATTTCCCCCACATACTTATTGCCATTGGCGTAGGCGTAAGTGCCCCAGCCGCTCATTTCATTATTCTCAAACTGACCCACATACTTATCGCCATTAATAAAATCATAAGAGCCTCTGCCGGAGCGGGTATCATTTTTCCAATCGCCATAATAGGAGGAACCATCTTTGAATACGGCCCGGCCTACACCATTCCGCATATCGTTCTTCCATTCCCCCGAATACATTGAGCCGTCAAAATAGGTAGCTCTTCCGAGGCCTTCTTTTTTGCCGTCTTTGTATTCGCCTTCGTACTTCCCATTTACATAAATGGGGCTGTTGTCTTGGGCACTTATTTCACAACAGGCAATAGCGACAATAAAAAAGGGTAGTAAAAAACTCTTCATGACTCCATTTAAAAACCAATGACACTCCGTGTGTGTCGAATCTACATTTACATTACGAAGGCGTATGTAAAAAGTTACACCCGTGGTTTTGCTTCTTGAAAAGTGTCATTTGCGTTAACATAAATGGAAGAACTTAGCGTTTGAATATCACTTGAAATTTCATCGTTGAATCCGATTCGAAAACTTGCATCACAAACCGCCATTTACGGCCTCAGCAGCATTGTTGGGCGCTTTCTAAACTACTTGTTAGTGCCGCTTTACACCTATTCCTTTAAAACAGGCCAATACGGAGTGGTGTCTGAGTTTTATGCCTACTCAGGTTTTTTTTCGGTGCTATTGGTGTTTGGCTTAGAAACCGGATTTTTTCGATTTAGCCAAGAGGAAGAAAAAAAGGAAAAGGTGTACTCGACCGCTTTAAGTTTTGTAATGCTGGCGAACGTGCTCTTTCTATTGTTGATTGTATTGTTTGTAAACCCACTGGCGGCCTCCCTTCGCTACCCACAACACCACGAATACTTTTACTGGTTTGCGCTGATACTGGCCTTCGACTCTATTTCATCTATCCCTTTTGCCCGACTGAGAGCAGAAAATAAAGCGATAAAATTTGTAGCGATAAAATTATTGGAGATAGGCATACTCGTAGCACTCAACATTTTCTTCATTGTGATTTGCCGTGAAGCGGGGGAGAAAAATCCGAATTCATGGCTGGGGTCACTGTATAAACCCGAAATAGGAGTCGGCTATATTTTCATTTCCAACCTCATTGCTTCCTCGATAAAAATGTTTTTGCTTTTCCCGATGCTGCTCGGCATTCGGGGAGGTATAGACCGAGAACTTTTCGGGAAAATGATTCGCTATTCTATGCCGATGGTGATCATTGGTTTTGCAGGTATTATCAATGAAATGCTCGACCGGATGGTACTCAAGTTTTTATTGCCTTATGATAATGCTACCAATATGCAGCAACTCGGTATTTACGGAGCCTGTTATAAACTCTCTATTCTGATGACTTTGTTTATTCAGGCATTTCGCTACGCAGCCGAACCCTTTTTCTTTTCGCACGCAAAGGAAAACGGTTCGCGAAAAATTTATGCCGATGTGATGAAATACTTTGTGATTGTATGTGTGTTCGTGTTCCTGTTGGTGATGCTTTACCTCCACTGGTTTCAGGACTTCATCGGTAAAGATTTCCGAGTAGGGTTGCCGGTAGTTCCTATTCTGCTGATGGCCAATCTGTTTCTGGGGGTGTATGTCAATTTATCTATTTGGTATAAACTCACCGATAAAACTATGATGGGTGCTTGGGTATCTATTGCCGGGGCAGTGATTACATTAGTGCTGAATATTCTGTGGGTTCCCATTTGGGGATATATGGGAGCCGCTTGGGCCACTTTTATTTGTTATGCGTTTATGGCATTGGTATCGTATCTTCTCGGCCGAAAATTCTATCCGGTTGATTACGATGTAAAAGCGATTTTGGGATACATTCTCTTAGGCCTGGGTATTTGGCAAGGCTATGTTTTACTGACTCAAAATATTTTTGCCACACAACCCTTCTGGATGACTGCAACACCTTTAATGTTGCTGTTCCTCCTCATCATTTGGTTCACCGAGGGCAGGAAGTTGTTCCAGCGCTTCCGCTTATCCGCCAAAGTTTAAATTTTATCTTTGCCCACCTCCATGAAAATCAGGATTATTAATAAGAGCACAAACCCTTTGCCGGTATATGAAACAGCAGGATCGGCAGGGATGGATGTGCGTGCATTTACCGAAGAAGAAATACTTTTAAAGCCCTTAGACCGCAAACTAATTCCCACCGGCTTATTTCTCGAATTGCCCGAAGGATATGAGGCACAACTGCGCCCTCGGAGCGGCTTGGCGTTTAAGCATGGCATCAGCTTGCCCAACAGCCCGGCTACTATTGACAGCGACTACCGGGGTGAAATCAAAGTGGCGCTCATCAATCTTTCTAAAGAAGATTATGTGGTGAAGAGTGGCGAACGAATAGCCCAAATGATTATAGCCCGGCACGAACGTGCCGAATGGATACGAGTAGAGGAGATCACAGAAACTTCCAGAGGAGAAGGAGGTTTTGGCAGTACCGGAAAACACTAACCAAAGCTGAAAACCACAGTTACTCAAAAACGATTATCAATTAACTAATAAGCATTCACTGATATGAGAATCATAATTCCAATGGCGGGATGGGGAACTCGCCTACGACCACATACCCTCACTATTCCCAAGCCCATGTTACCGGTAGCCGGCAAACCGATTGTGCAGCGATTAGTAGAAGATTTAATGGCTTCCACCGATCAGAAAGTAGAAGATATTGTTTTCATTATCCGCAAAGATTTTGGAAAGGGAATCGAAGAGCAGTTGATGAAGATTGCTGACAAAACCGGGAGTAAAGGGCATATTGAATATCAGGATGAGCCGCTCGGCACAGCTCATGCTATTTTATGTGCCGGAGAGTTTCTGGAAGGAAACATCATCGTAGCCTTTGCCGATACCTTGTTCAAAAGCGACTTCAAAATAAATACCGGACAAGATGGGGTAATATGGGTACAAAAGGTAGCTAACCCCGCAGCCTTTGGAGTGGTGAAACTGAATGAGGAAAATGTGATCACTGACTTTGTAGAAAAACCGAAAGAGTTTATTTCTGATTTGGCCATCATCGGTATTTACTATTTCCGCGATGGCGCGCATCTGCGCAGCGAAATGCAATACTTGGTAGATAATGACATCCGCGAAAAGGGAGAGTATCAACTGACTAATGCGCTGGAGAATATGAAAGCGAAAGGCGCAAAGTTTTATAAAGGAGAAGTGGTGGAGTGGTTAGACTGCGGCAACAAAGACGCGACCGTTTACACCAATCAACGGGTGTTGGAATTTATTAAACCGGAGGAACGAATTAGCCCCAGTGCCCTTGTGGAAGATTCGGTGATTGTGCATCCCTGCTTTGTGGATGAAGGGGCGGTGATTAAAAACTCAGTGATTGGTCCTTTTGTTTCGGTAGGAAAAAATTCGGTGATCGAAAACTCGGTAGTCAAAAACTCCATTATCCAGAACAAAACCATCTTAAAAAATAAGTTAATCTACAACTCCATGCTTGGGAATTATGTTAAACTTGAAGGCAGAATGGAAGATTGGAGCATTGGCGATCACAATATTATCATTCAGTAAGCGCTGATGGCGCAAACCCTTAATCACTTTAATCGCAGTTCATGAGACCGGTTTTGTTTTTTGTCTTGTTTATTTCTTGTGCTGTAATGGCAGAGGCTGCCGGCTCCTTTCCCGGAGGGGATAAAAAGAAGAAGAAAAAGGAGGCGGACAAATCGCACGCTTCCTCACTTACCGCAGAGCAGCGCAGCAAATTAGATCGCTTGTTTTTAGATGCGGAGAAGGCCAAGATATTGGAGGATTGGGAGGCCGCCATCAGGGACTACAAAAGCGTGATAGAAACCGATGCTTCTAATGCCGATGCTCACTTTCAGTTAGCGCAGATATATTCTGATCAAACCAATTGGAAGGAAGCTGAGAAAGAAGCTTTAGAAGCTATCCGATTAGATGGAAACAATAAGTGGTATTTAGAAACCCTGGCCAATATATATATGAGCGAAGGCAAGGCCAAAGAAGCACAAAGCACCTTTGAAACGCTTGTCAAAAAATTCCCTTCTAATCCCGATTACTATCTCAATCTGGGCTTTCTGTATTCTAAGATGGGCCAATACGAAAATGCCATCAAGGTGTACGACCAATTTGAGAAGAATTTCGGCATAGATGAGCAGGTGATTCAAGAAAAAAAGAATCTGTATCTGCGCCTCAATAAATTCAACGAAGCGGCCAATGAAATTCACAAACTCACCGATGCTTATCCGAATGAACCTCAGTATATGCTGATGGAAGCAGATTTATATAAAGCAAAAGGGGATAAGGAGAAGGCAAAGGAAGTGTATGACCGTGTGCTGAAGTTAGATCCCAATAATCCGCAAGCGCAGTTAGGGCTGGCGCAACTGAATATGAGCACCAACAGCGATGTGCAGAAAAAGGAAAACCTGAAAGAGATTTTTGAGAATCCGAAAGTGAATATTGATACAAAGGTGAGCATTCTGCTTATTTCCTTCATACAAATGAACAGTGGCGATTCTGCTAAAAGAAAGGAAGCTATTGAACTTGCAAATATTCTCACCCGTGTTCATCCCGATGAAGCTAAAGCATTTGCCGTGCAAGGCGATCTGTATTACATGGATGAGCAGAACGATAAAGCGCTCGCATCTTATCAAAAAGCGCTTACACTCAGTAAGGATGTATTTCAGGTGTGGCAGCAAGTCATGGTTATTTACAACCTGAAGCAGGACTGGAAAAAAGTATTGGAAACGGCCAATGAAGCGATGGAACTTTTCCCCAATCAAGCCATGATATACTTTTTTAAAGGCGGAGCCGAAATGCAGTTGAAGGAATATGACAAAGCTATCCGCAGTTATTCGAAAGGAGAAAAGATGAGTGCCGATGATACCAAGTTGCGCGCACAGTTTCTGGCAAATATGGGCGATGCCTACCACAGCCTGAACGAGAATGGTGAAAGTGACAGCGCTTATGAGAGAGCATTGAAGTTAGATCCCGAAAATGCCTACGTGCTGAACAACTACAGTTACTACCTCAGTGTTAGAAAAGAAAACTTAGACAAGGCCAAGCAGATGAGTGCCTATGCCACCAAATTAGACCCCAACAACGATTCCTTTCTGGATACTTATGCTTGGATACTTTTCCAAATGGGGAACTATACGGCTGCAAAAGAATGGCAGGAGAAAGCCTTGAAGGCAGGAGGCGACAAAAGCGCCACCATCTTAGAACACTATGGCGACATACTCTTTAAGCTCGGCAATAAATCAGAGGCGATGGAGTACTGGAAAAAAGCAAAACAGGCCGGTTCAGATTCAGGCGCTTTAGATCGCAAAATTGCCGAGCAGAAATACTTAGAATAGGAACTTGCCCGATCATCATTTCAATCTTTCCATCTTTGGCATACTATTTACCCTTTCACCGCATGAAGTTTTTTTCTGCCTTTCGATTTGTACTTATTAGCACCCTTTTATTTTCCGGTTTGTGTAGCAACGCACAAGCGGTAGCCGGTGATTCTATCGCCACCAAATATCACTTGATAGAAGACAGCGCCAAAGCGCAGCAAACCCTCTTTCACTCTCTTTCTATGCGCGCAAAACTCACTTGGGCCGATGAAAAAACGGAGCAGGATTTCACCGGCAGTATTCGTATTCAAAGTGACAGTTTAATATGGGTAAGCCTTTCGGGGCCTATGGGTATTGAAGGTTTTCGCGTGCTTATTTCTCCCGATACTTTTAAAATTATCAATCGGTTGGGGAATGAATACGCCATCCGCGAATTCAACTACCTCGAACATTGGTTGTTGTTTCCGCTTTCGTATAAAATGCTGGAACAGTTATTGGCCGGGCAACTCATAGATATTCCTCAGTTGGCAGTAGCCGTAGGCCGCGAAGACAGTGCAGTGATTCTTTACCGCGAAAACAATAAACTGTTAGAGAAGATTTGGCTAAACCCCCAAAACTATACAGTGGGCAAAATTCTGTTGAAAGACAAAATGCTGCAACAGGATATGACCATTACCTTTGAAGCCTATAATCTTTTGAACGGCAAACCGTTTTCATACAGGCGCGCAGTGGATGTTCATCAAGGCTCAATGGGCTTCCATCTACAAATGGAAATTTCCAGAATCACGATAAACGATTCACTTTCGTTCCCGTTTGAAATAAACGAACGATACAAGAAGGTGGAATGACAGCGGAGATCAATAATCAGCATTCAGAAATTAACATTCAGACAAGAACACACAAAGCCGCCAGTCGTTGGCAGCCCTCTTTGTCTGTAGCTTTCCGCCTCCTATTTTTAGTCCTCCTCTCTTTCACTTCTCTCCTCGCTTTCCCGCAAGGTTCGCTCAAACAAAAGAAAGACCAACTGCAAACGCAGATGGAAAAACTACAGAATGAGATTAAACTCATAGAAGCGGCTATCAAAAAAACCAGCGACAAAAAACAAAAAGGGCTTAGCGAAATACTTTCCTTGCAAGCGAAAATCCGCTCGCGCGAAAAGCTGATTAAAAATATCAACGATCAGATTGGCGACTTGGATCAAACTATTGGACAAACGTCAGACGAAATAAGTGCGCAGAATGCGCAGGTAGAAAAAATGAAGGCCGATTATGCCAATATGCTTCGCAAGAGTTACGAAAACCTCACCCTGCGAAATGAAGTGGTATTTGTGCTTTCCTCTACCTCATTTTTCGAAGGTCTTCGCAGATATAATTATCTGCTCACTATTGCCGAATACAGACGCAACCAAGCCAAGGCCATTCAGGAAAGTATCAATAAGTTGCAAGATCGAAAGAATGATTTGCAACAAACCAAAGACGAAAAAGTTGGGCTGCTGCAAAAGCAAAGCAATCAAAAGTCGGTGCTGGAAAAGGAGAAGAGCGAAAAGAATACAGCCGTTAATCAGTTGCAGGAAAAAGAAAAAAAATTGCGCAAACAAGTAGAAGCTAAGAATGCTGCCGCTCGCAAACTGAATGATCGCATACAGGCAATCATTGAAGAGGAAATACGGCTGGCTCGCAAAAAGGCCGAAGAGGAGGCAAAGAAAAAAGCCGCTAATGGAACCGTAGTGAAGCCGGGAGCCATGCCTATGACCCCCGAAGAGCAGGCGCTGTCAAAGGACTTTGCCGGCAACATCGGCAAACTGCCTTGGCCGGTATTGCGCGGGCATATCATTTCTCAATTTGGCAAGCACGAGCATCCGGCACTTAAAGGGGTGATGATAGAGAACAATGGAGTGGATATTAAAACCGAAAACGGAGCCGATGCGCGGTCTGTTTTCAGCGGCACGGTTGTGAGTGTATTCTCACTACCCACCACTCATTACTGCGTCATTATTAAGCATGGCGAATACTTTACCGTTTACTCCAACTTAGAATCAGTGGCCGTAAAATCAGGCCAGGCCGTTACCATTAAGCAAACTATTGGCAAGCTGTTTACCGATAAAGGAGAAGACCTCACCAAAGTGCATATCGAAATCTGGAAGGGAAAGGAAAAGATGGATCCTGAACTGTGGCTGGCTGATTAAAACCGTATTCCTTCCTTCTCCCTCGATTGGTATCTTGCCGATCGCAAAATTTTCTCCCCTCCAGCAAAAACGGCAACAATCCGGTATCTCTATGACAAATATCATCCCTCAAAAGGTTACCTTTAGCACGGTCATTATCGGCTTAAATAGGCCTGATTACCGTATATTTATTTTCTTCGCACAAAAATTGAACTGTATGAAAAAGAGTTTTCTTCTCGCCCTTGCTTTCTGTGTTTTCACGGGAGCGTTTGCACAAGTGAATATTACCGTGGGGCCTTACTTACAAAGCCCTACTCCTTCCTCCATTAAGGTATTGTGGAGAACCGATATAGCTGCTACTTCAAAAGTTACCTACGGCACAGATTTGGCCAACCTGAATCTCACCGCTACTGATACGGCTCTGGTCACTCGCCATGCTGTAGAACTTAGTTCGTTGGCCCCTTACACCAAATATTTTTATGCGGTGTATGATGGCAGCACCCTTTTAGAGGGCATTGACAGCGCTCACTGGTTTCGCACCTTTCCGGTAGCCGGCACTGAAGTTCCTTTTCGGGTGTGGGCAACTGGTGATTTTGGCAAAGGCAACAGCAAGCAAGCAGCCGTGCGCGATGCTTTTGTAAATTACGATACTACCGAAACTAACTTTTGGATTTGGTTAGGCGATAATGCCTATCAAGATGGCACTGAGCAGGAATATAAGGACAAGGTTTTCGACTCGGTATATGGCTATAAAAAACTAATGGAGCATTTGCCCTTTTTGCCTACTCCGGGAAATCACGACTACAACTCTGTGTCACCGGTGACCTCTCCTAAGCCTCCTTTGACCCACACCGGCCCTTACTATGATTTTGTAGATGTGTATAAGAATGGCGAAGCGGGGGGAGTACCTACCGGGCATGAATTGTTTTATTCGTACGATTATGCCAATGCTCACTTTATCTCTTTGAATTCTGAATTAGGCTCTTTATTCACTTCTGCCGATGACTGGACGGGAGTTAGTCCTTTCAACACCTTCACTTCTTCGCCCATGACCCAATGGCTTACACAAGATTTACAGGCCAACACAAAACCTTGGGTAATCGTCTATTTTCATCAGCCTCCCTATACCGATGGCTCGCACGATACCGGTGCTTGGTGGGAGGTGTATATGAAAGCAATGCGGGAACACTTTGCTCCGATATGGGAACAATACGGAGTGGACTTGGTGGTGTGTGGTCACTCTCATGTGTATGAAAGAAGCTACTTAGTGAAAGGGTCTTATGGTAACACCGCAGACATAAACCCCAGCAATTATGTGCAAAGCAATAATGGTGTTGACTCTATGGGGCAAGCATTTGTGAAATATACCGGAGGCACCAATCCCAATCAAGGAACCGTGTATGTAGTGAATGGAAACAGCGGCAGCAGCGATGGCTCTGCGCCCTTGCACCACCCATATATGTACACCAGTTACGGATGCGATACTTGCTGCGGTTCACTTATCATTGATATAAACGGCAACCGCTTAGATGGCCGCGAAATAGATGCTACCGGAGTTGTGCGCGATCACTTTACTATGCTTAAAGAAAGTGGAACCGGCATCAATGATTTGAATAAAGATTTTATTGCCGGATTAAAAGTAGTGCCCAACCCTTTTAGCAATTCGACTAAGGTAAGTTTTGAGTTAAAGGCCGATACTGAAATCAATATTCAATTGAGCGATGTAACCGGAAAAGCAATCAACATTTATAGTGGTAAGATGGATAAAGGACAAAAAGAATTGAAAATTGATGCTCAACAACTGAAGTTGGCCAAAGGTGCCTACATCTTGAATCTTTCTACTCCGCAAAAGCAAATAGGCAAAACAATATTGAATATTGAATAGTGGTGCGAGAGGCTAGTGACCAACTTATAGTTCCGCATAGCGCATTTATGCGGAACTATAAGTTCACTACCAAAGACTTTAAAAGTATTTGGTAAAAGGTAAGCATCATAAAACAAAAAAGAGGGATGATTCGTTATGCTTTTAGGCGCACTTCCGCCATTTGACCTACTGAGATCATGAACGAACCCATTGTTACTATCCGGCAAGAAATTGCCAGCTCTCTCACCCATGCGGCCGGTATTTTATTCTGCCTCATTGGTATTCCTGTACTTCTTTTTTCGGCATCGGCTCAAGGAACGGCCATTACCTTGTGGTCGGTGGCCATTTTCGGCTTTGGAATGCTCACGGTGTACATGTCCTCCACTTTATACCACGCCATACAACACAAGAGAGCCAAACGCATACTCCGTGTGTGGGATCACATCAGTATTTTTTTTCTGATTGCGGGTAGCTATACTCCTATTATCACAAAATATACTCCACCGCACACGGCCTTTCTCTTCCTTTCGGTGATGTGGGGTATTGTGGGGGTGGGTGTAGTGCAAAAGATATTTTTTACCGGCAGGTTCGAAGCGCTTTCTGTATTTCTGTATCTGGGCATGGGCTGGATGGCGGTGTTTATTCTCAAACCACTGCTACACAATATGCCACTCGAAATTTTCTGGTGGATGTTAGCCGGAGGGCTTTGCTATACTTTCGGTATTATTTTTTACATCTGGAAACGGCTGCATTATCACCATGCTATCTGGCATGTGTTTGTGTTGGGCGGAACGGTCTTTCACTATTTTGCTGTCCTTTTTAGCATCCCTGTCCACACGACACTCTAACAAACACCGATTTGGATTTTTCGTGACGAAACATATCTTCGCAAATCCAGTAAAATTTAAAAGAAGTTCCCTCTGAAAATACTGCTCGTGAAATTTTTGAAAAAGAATATCCTCCTGATTACCGTTTTATGCGCATTTGTGTTCTCGGCAAATGCCGGTACCGGCAATGATAACCTGATTACCTGCGTAGCTAATGAATGTTACGATGAGCCATCAGAGATCATGCAGGTAGCTACAGGTAAAGCGGGGGAACTGATTGATTCTTTTTATCAAAAGCGACATAAGTACGATGGGTTTAACGGCTGCGTAATGGTGGCTAAAGATGGGGTTCCTATTTATTCAGGAGCTTTCGGCTATGGTGATTACTACGATAAAGATACGCTAACTTTAGAGTCCTCGATCCAACTGGCTTCTGTTACTAAAACTTTCACCTCCAGCGCTATTCTGCTGTTGGTAGAAAAAGGTTTTCTTTCCTTAGATGATTCTATTCAGAAATTCTTTCCTGAATTTCCGTACTCCGGCATCACGGTAAAACTTCTTTTATCGCACCGCTCCGGCTTGCCCGATTATATCTATTGGGATAAATACTTCATTGGCACCGATGTGAAATACCTAAGCAATGCCAAAGTGCTGGATCTATTGATTCGCAAAAAACCGGATGTGCGCTGCCGTCCCGATCGCTTGTTCTTATACTCCAACACTAATTACGCACTGCTTGCCTCTATTATAGAAAAGGTAACCGGCATCAACTACAAAACGTTTATGCACGATGTGTTTTTTGCTCCCTTGGGAATGGCCAACACGTATGTATATACTCCGGATGATTCAGAAACTTGTTGTCGCACCATCAGCTACGAAGGCCGGTGGCGGGAATGGAAGGATGGGGTGTATGACGGAGTGTATGGCGACAAAGGGATTTATTCTTCCGTAGAGGATCTGCTGAAATGGGATCAGGCTCTTCGTGCGGGCTTAGTGCTTTCCGAAGAAACACTTCAGGAAGCGTATAAGCCGCGCAGTTTAGACCGTTATTCATTTGCGAAAGAAAAGGATAAAAACTATGGCTATGGCTGGCGCATGATTAAGCAGCCGGATAATTCCTATCTGATTTACCACAACGGCCTATGGCATGGCAGCAATAATGTGTTTGCCCGCGATCTGAAAGATGGCTATACCGTTATCGTACTCGGCAACAAATCTAACTCTAACAATTACCACACTCAACCCGTTTGGAATGTGCTCAATCAACTGAAAACTTTTGAGAACTTAGCCGATGTGGATACCCAAGAATAATTTTATTCGGTAACGTTTACTCCGTTAGACTATCGTTCGTTACTCCTCTTTTTGACGCATTATCCAATTTATCTAACTCCAATAGTATTTTTCAGCGTTTTATTCGTGAATATCCAATGCTGCTTCTGCTACTAATTGGGTTTTGGGTTTGATGAATGAAGCCACCACAACATAAAGAACGGTGGTTGCTGCCATTACTCCACAAAAAAGCCAATAATAACCGGCTCCCGTAAATTGACTAAAGAACCCATGCGCCTGAATATTTCCATTAATTGCCGAAACTAAGTAGTTGCCGACAGAAACAGTGAGCAACCAAAAAGCCATCACCGTGCTTTTCATAGTGGGAGGTGCTTGCGTGTAGGCATATTCTAAGCCGGTGACCGACACCATCACTTCTGAAGCGGTAAGGATGATATAGGCAAGTAACTGCCAACCTACATTTGGCTTACCACCTGCATCAATCTGTGTTTGTATCCACGCAATGATTATAAAGGTAAGCGCCATCAGCACAAAGCCGGCACCAATTTTACGCAGTGGAGTTACGCGAATACCGATGTTGTTGATAAAGGGATAGAGAAAAATAGAGAACAACGGAACAAAGAGCAAAATGAAGATGGCATTGATAGATTGCACCTGTTCGGGCAACCAAGTTCGGCCCATAAAATTCAAATCTAATTGAGTGGCTTGCAGCACCCACTCGCTTCCATTCTGATCGTATAAGGCCCAAAAAACAGGGATAAAAGCAAACACAATCAGCACTTTCCAAACCTCCTTAAAATCATCTACCCTCTTTGCGGGGAACTTTTCTTTGGCCACGTCCATAAAGGATATGTCTTTCCTCATTTTGGATATATGCAATAGCGAATAAAGATTTACATCTACAAACACGTTCGTGGGAAACAGCACCGAATCGGCCAGTTTAATGATCAATACCAGCAGCAGCAACCAAGTGGTGTAAGTAATATTCAGAAAACTTATTTCTTCCATATTAAAATACCAAAGCGCGGCTCGCAGAATGGCATACCCGGCAAGTATTATCAGCAGCTTGATAGCCAGCGGGCGGTGTTCACCGCTCGGCTTTACCATGTTATATTTTTTTCGCCCCATCCAAAATACAAGCGTGGCAATGGCCATCAGGATGCCGGGTACTCCAAATGCCACAGAAGCGCCATAATGTTCTTTGAGATACGGAATAAGCAATTGAGAAAAGAATGCTCCAAAATTGATGCTGAAGTAAAAGATGTCGTATAATTTGGAGATGAGGTCTTTGTTGCGCTCTGTAAATTGATCGCCCACATTAGCACTCACACATGGTTTTATCCCCCCCGCTCCAAGTGTGATAAGGAATAGTCCCAACATGAATCCATTGATTTGAACATCGAATAAAGCCAGACATAAGTGCCCCAAACAATAAACTATCGAAAGCCAAAGAATAGTTCGGTATTTCCCGATAAACCAATCTGCCAGCAAGCCTCCAAATACCGAAAACATATAAGCTGCCGAAATGAATTGGTGAGTGGTTTCGTTAGCCGCTGCGTTGGGGTTAGAGTAATGGACATAAAAGGTGGTGGCAAGAAAAGTAGTTAGGATGGCCTTCATGCCATAAAAACTAAAGCGCTCCGCTGCTTCGTTTCCCAGTATGTAGGGAGTAGCTGAGGGAAATCGTTTCAGGTCGTTGAGGTAGGCCTTTACTGGATTCATATCTTACAAAAAAATAAAAATTCTTTCAGCTTTCTGTGATTTATGCGGCAGAGGAAAGTTTCGACCGTGCAAAACAAATTGATTGGTGGTAGTAGCTTTAGATGGCAAAAGGCTTATTTGCATGAATAGGAACTGTCAATTTCTTACAGGGTTGTTACCGAATGCAGATGACCTGCCCTTCGGCAGTAATGCTAATCACCACCGGTTCGCCTTTGTCAAACAAATCGGCAACGGTGGCATTGGCTGCATGACCGATTTCAAACTGTCGCAACAATTTTAACGCAGCGTCAAACACCATTACTTTCCCGGAAGAATCATCAGCCGCCACTATCCACGGCTGCGCGAAAAAGAGGCGAGTGATCGAAGCTCCATTGGCAGCAGCAGCATGTATAAACACATCAGCCCCATCATAACTGCGCAATGCTCCACCCGATGCGTACACATAAGTATAGGAAGTATCAGAAAGGGTTTGTGCCGCGAAAGCAGTGGCGGGTTCAAGAAGCGAAACAGTATCTGCTTTCCCATTCTTCTCCACTTTGGTCAGTTCATTTCCGCGCACTGATAAAAAGACAAAATCGTTTTTCAACAGAATCAACTGTAAGGTTGCTAAGGAATCAGTCACACCTTCAGTGCTCCATTGCTTATTCCCTTTCGCATCGCAAAGCACTAAGCGCCCGGCAGTGGTATTCACAGCTACATAGTCTTTACCATTGCTACTAAATGCGTTCACCGGTGTAATTATATCTCCGGCAATACTGTTGGGGCTCCACCCGGCTAAAGGTCTGCCGGAAAGCTCGTACCCATAAACTGCTCCATTTTCACAAGGAACAAAATAGCGTACCTTGGGCACCTTCGTGTTGCGCAGCAAATTCATGCCCGCAGTGGCTGGTCTGCTCAATCGCAGCGGGTAGGAGGCTACATCCGTTCCTTGTGCATCTAACAGAAAAACCTGTTGAGCGGTGTTGAACAAATACTGGGTGCTTCCATTGTGAAAATAATCTACGCGGTAAACAGCACTAATCAAGGGCACTCCAATTTCCTTCTTAAACTTTATTTCTCCGGCTGCACTTAACAGAAAAATAGCACCTGCGGTATCCTGCACTATTATTTCTGACGGATTGTTTCCATCGTCCTGCACCAGTTGCGGTTCGCTGTCAATGAAAGAGCCGGTACTTGTTTTCCAGGCGGTGTTCTGTTTCTCGGCATTTGCTTTCCCTACTGTCAAAGTAATAGCGCTTTCCATTCCATCCTTTCCTTTTTTGGTGGAAACTAAGATGGATGAGAACTGAGAAAGAAACTCTTGTGTGGTGGACGGATTCCGCAGTAGCGACTGGAGTAAATTGGCGGAGCGATGTAGGTTCACATACCATATCCGGCTGAGGTCTCTTTGTAAAGAATCCTCTTTCTGCAAAGCAATCAGCGTATTTCCGGCATGAATATTCTCTAAGGCCAATTTCATTACATCCTTATTATTAGCAAACACTGCCAATGAATCATTCACCGTAAAAAATACCTGCCCCAATACGGAGAAACTGTTGCCAAAAATCCGATTCAATAAATTACCGGCCTTGAGGGTATAAATATTTGCTCCCATAAAAGTATCTACGGGGGAGGTAGAAGAACCCTCGGTAGTCACCATCTTGAGCAGTGCCGACTGTGCCTTGCTTTTATCCTTCACCCCTACTAAACAAATGTTTTGCTCCTTTATATTATCCGTTAAAGGCTCCAGTGTAAGGAAGGCTTGAAAGCCTCCCGCCCAGCCGTGAAAGAAAGAGGTGGCCATGTCATCGGGATTCAACTGAAAGCTGTCAATAGCACTCATCTCTGCAACTGATGTATTAGCAGGAATAAAGCGCAGAAAAGTGTGGAGCGCCACGGGAGGGGCACTTGGGCTATCACTCTTGTCATTGCCGGAGAGATGAACTGCATCATTTGTAAAGTTGACCGTGTAGGCTGCCCAGTCCCCCGTTTTTTCTAAGCTGCCGAAAAGGGGAATCACCGCTTCCTTCACTATAGCCGGTAATAGCACGCTGATCCGCGAGTAATTTACATAACAGCGAATGCCTGCTCGATGGGATGAAGCCTTATAAATTCGCTTAAATGACTTTTGGTTTCCTATACTTTCTCCGGTTGCCAAAGAGGACACTGCTGACTCCGTCAGAAAAGAAGTATAGCTGAATACTAACACTCCTTTAAGTGCAGCAAAGGTGATGTTTCGTCCATCGCTCATAGCTACATCCAATAGCTTTTGGTTTTTGAATATCCGAACCTTTATTTGTTGCACGCCTGCTGCAGTTTGCACCCGATTGAGTAACGTGTTGTCATTTATATTTTCAAAACGAGCTGTAAAGAGGTAGTCGTAGTCTTCAGCCGTAGTGAGGTGAAGTGAAGCGACTGTGCTGCCCGCATAAAGCGCTTGCACAAGCGATTGGTCAGAGGCTATAAGTGCCCCCATTCCATCTAATTCATTCCTCAAGCGCTTGCCTGCATCGGTTTTCTGAAATGCCATTCCCGTATAGGTGGTACTCAGCTTGTCGGAAAAAGTTTTCCAGTTATTGACCTCTATCACCACTACGGCTGAGTTAGGGATGGCGCGGTACACCTCTGTATTCCAAAGAAAAAACCAGGCGATAGCAGCCCCAACCAAAAGCAGGATAGCAGCAATGCCAATAAATATTTTGCGATGTTTTTTCAGCACGGCCACAAATGTATTTTCATTTAGTTGAATTCAGAAGATACGAATAGAATATAAGCAAAGTGCTCATCTGAATTTGCAGGTTTCGGCAGACGATAAATGTGCTCAAGAGTTTTTGTGTTACTTCGCGTTTATTTGTTGTAATTCCTCCACATGAAAAAACCATTTCTTATTGCGGCCGCTTTAACGGGATTCACTGCAGTCATTTTCGGAGCCTTTGGCGCACATGGCTTGCGTCCCTTACTCAGCCCCGACCATTTAGCGTTGTGGGAGAAGGGAGTGCAATACCAGTTGTATCACGCTTTAGCTATTTTCATGTGCTATCTTTTTCTCAAAAAGGATTACACCATTCTTGTTCGCAATGCGGCCATTTGTTTTCTGCTGGGTATCTTTTGCTTTTCCGGCTCATTATATCTCTTGGCTACCCGAGAGCTGACCGGCATTCCTACTATTATTCTAGGACCTATCACTCCTATTGGAGGATTTTTCTTTATAGTGGGTTGGGGCTTGCTCTTTTTACAGGCTTTGAAGGAGGAGAAATAAAAAAGGCACCTCTTTCGAGATGCCTCTATGTTGGTTAGTAGGTGGCTTATTGATCTTTCTTAACTCCAATGATCTTAAATTCTGTTCTGCGGTTAATCGCTCTACCGGCAGGATCATCCTTTCCTTCAGGAGTCAAGTTCGGCACTTTGGGTCTCGATTCTCCATAGCCCTTTGCAACTAAGCGATCTTTCGCAATTCCTTTTTCTATTAAATATTTCACACAACTTTCAGCACGAGCCTGTGATAATTTCATGTTAGAAGCATCGGAGCCTATCGCATCGGTATGCGCGCTCAATTCTATTATAAAGGAGGGATTCTCGACCATTATCTGATATAGATTATCCAATACCAATTTAGAGTTTTCGGTGAGCGTTGCTTTTCCAAACTCGTACAACACATTCTGTAAGGTGTAGTCTTTGTTTATTTCTAAATGGTTAATCGAAATTTCTTTGGTGATTGTATCAACGTTGCCGTAATCGGAAGTGTTGAGTTCAGTGGTATTTGCGAAATACTCATTCTTGCGAGTAATGATTTTGTATTTTTTGCCCTTATCCAATTCAAAATAGAAATTTGGATCACTGTTCATATAATACACCGTCTTTTCCATTCCGTTGGGATATACTTCTACTAAGGTTACGCTGGCATCTTTCACAAAAGTACCTGGTTTCCCTTCCTCAGCAACGATACCTTTTAGGATGTAGCTGGCTTTTCGGATATTGATGTTGTTCTGTAAGGTATCTTCTCCCGGCAATCCTTTTGTAGTAATAGATTCAAATTTATTCTGAAAGCCCGGGCGCTCCACTTCTACTAAGTAATCCGTTTCAGGCTGTAGCTTGAAGAAATAAGAACCATCGGTATGCGTAGAATCTACGGCCACTAATACCTTTTCTCCATCAGCGTTCTTGCGATACAAACGGAACATTGCCCCTTCCAAAGCACCTCCACCTTCATTTCCTTCTTTAAAAGCAATGCCTTCTACCGCATACCGGAAGTTTGTCCAAGTAAAAATATCATCCGATGCTGTTTTAATTCCATTCAAAGGAACACTGCCTACACGGTTTGAAACCATAAAGCCATTGGTCTGGTCAGTGCTTTTTGAATAGTATAGATCATCCGCCCCGGAACTTATAGGAGCACCAACGTTGGTCACTTCGCCCCAAGAAAGGTCGGGTTGTTCGGTACTTTGGAAAACATCGAGACCGCCATATCCCGGATGAGCATCGGAGCTGAAATAAAGAGTCTTAGTGCTATCATCAAAGAAGGGGGTGATTTCATCACCGGCAGTGTTGATCGGTCCTTTTACAATTTGAGGCCCTTTGAAATCACCTCCCGGAGCGCGCATAAAATACCATATATCCATTCCTCCTACCCCATCCGGACGATCAGATGAAAAATATACAATCTCCATTCCATCGCTTGCGGAACGAACGGTAGGTTGTGTAGAGGTGTATTTCTCTTTAGAATTAATCGGCTCGGGTAAGCGCTGCACATTAGAGAAGGTGCCGTTGCTGTAATCTGCTACAAATAAATTACAGAGAGAGCGGTCATCATCAACTTCTAAACATTTAGTAAAATAGAATCTGGAAAGTTCCGAATTAAAAGTGCCGTTACCCACAATGTAGCCATCCTCATTAATGTCTTTATTGTCAATAGCCTTACCTTTACCCCAAGACTTGCCCTCTGCTACGCTATGATAAATCTGATAGACTCTTTTTGACTTATTTCCTTCCACAAAAATGAGGGTGTCGCCACTGCTCTTGCCATCAATCTTTAAAGAAGAATAATAAAGATCATTTTCGCCTACTCCGAAAGGGGAAGCCTCGGTATAAGAGTGATTAACACCGGGGCCGGCAGATAGTACTTTCACCTTTGCTTTTAAAGGATTTTTGCTTGCAAATTCACAGCCTTCTATTTCCCGTTTAGCTAAACTGAGGAGGTTATCATTTTCATCTTTTGGTTTATAGGTCTTTTTAAATTTTTCGAGATATGAAATTGCTTCTTCGTATTTGCCGTTGCGATGCAATACCTGCCCGTAATAATATCCGGCTTTATTGAACAGCACTTCATCTTCTTTCGCCCACTTTTTCTGGTTAGCTTTCTCGCCCGGCTTAATAGAGTAAAATTTCGCAAAGAAAATCTCTGCATTTTCGTAATCGCGACCTTGTAATAAAGCCATCGCCAACCAATAAGTGGCGTAGCGATTAGCGGAGTCCTGCCGTACTGCATCGCGATAGTATTCGGCAGCGGTATAGAAATACGATTCAGCATAAAATTTATCTGCAATTTTCACTTCCGTGTTAGGTCTTTTGGAAGGTACTTGGTGTTTCTGTGCTCCTACAGAAAGAACCAATGCACAAGCGGTGAGGGTTAATATCTTCTTCATTCCTTTGAGGTTTTAAGAGTCCTATGTTATTCAAAAAAAACCTGCACCGTAATGCAGGTTTCTATACTTAAGTTTTTAAAATACAATACTTATTTTAAAATCAGAACCTGCGACTTGGCAATGACTTATTTGCCTTAAACGACTTCACAGTTTCTCCGACATACGCCAACGATAATTCAAAGGCTCCCCGGTTAGTGGTGGACTGTTTCAAGGTAGAGATATTCACATCATAAGCAAATCCAAGGCTTACATTGCGGAACTGCACGTTTGCCATAGGAATGACAGCATCTGATGTTCCTGAGCTGGTGCCAGCATATCTGTAGCGAAGACCAAGACTTACGCTGTTATTGTTGCGGAAGCCGGTGTTGAAGTAGTAAGTAGCAGATAAGCCGGGAAGCATTTCAGTAAAAGGCTCCTGATACATGAACAGAAACTCAGGAGTGATAGACACTTTCTTTTTCTTTCCGATGAATGCCTCAAGGTTGAAGTCCACATCGTATTTGCGAGGTAAAACATTGTTTTTGTCTTTCTCTTCCGTTACTTGATTGGTCACTGTAGATTGATTCGGAGTAATCAAGTGATAAGCGCCAAATCCGATACCGAGTTTCACCTTATCTTTAAAGTTAGAACGCCAGTACACCCCTGCATTAAAATCAAAACGGTAGAAGCCGCGATTGAAATCTTCCGCAGAAGCCAAAGACGGAGTTTGATTATGACCGAGGAATTGATCCCCAAACAAAGGATCCTCTACTCTCTTTTGGATGAATGCTCCTTGAGCCGCTACGGATAAACGGTGTTGACCATCTTTTCCAAATCCTTTGTGGTAAGCCACCGTCAAATTAGCATTTAAAATAGAAAGTCCCGCATCGCCAGAGCGGTCGTTGAAGAATCCAACGCCTATCGCTAACTTATCGGTGCGGAGGTAGCCTTCTAACATACAGAAATCTACATCGGCTCCTACCGTCCGGAATCCGGAACTACCCAAGGCACTAGCCCATTGCTGACGATAGGTAGCTGCAAGACGGAAACTGCCATCATAATTTCCTACTAAAGCAGGATTCAGAAAAGAAGCTTGGGTATAATACTGAGAGAAATGGAGATCCTGCGCCTGTAATTGGGCTACAGAAAATACCGTTGATAACACAACAGCGGTTTTAAATAATCGGGTAAAAAGACTCATAATGTCAGGGATTTGTTAGTGATTCTGTTTTCAAATCTACAAAAGGTTTTGAACGAACAAAGAAAAAATTCCTGAATGTGATTTTTTTTTTTCGCGGAAGGCAAATTGGATGAAAATCGAGAGGCCATTTTCTTTGCCTTTCTTGACATTCTATTATATATACAATAGGGCTTTCAAAGGTTCGGGCAATCTTGACTTTAAGCCAAATAAAACAAGAGGAATAAGTGGAGCGCTATTTAAATGAAACGAGAATTACCCCGGCAATAATCACTATCGTGCCTATTATTTGCCTTACCGAAACATCTTCGCCAAATACGAAATGAGCCGCCAGTGACAAACCCACGATAGTCAACGAGAAGAAAATAGCGCTCGCCACTTGTAGCGGAATGTATTTTAGACATTCTGTAAATAGTAATGAATTGATAAGCCCAAATACCAAGCCGCCCGAAAAGTACCCCCATTTTTTAGCAGGAGTAGCATCGTTCAGCGCAGATAAGTTAAACCCAACGTTGGTGAGAATGTTGGCGATAATAGATGAGTAGAGTAGGATGTATTTCATGGATGTTGAATTTTTATGCGTGAATAAAAGGCTAAATAGTCATAGAAATGAGGGACGTATGATAAATACTGCAATTCTTTGATCAGTGCTTCGCTACTTGGCAACTTGGTTTTCACTTGTGTTCCCTCTAAACTATTTTTCATTTGCCGCTTTTTACCTGTTTCAAAAGTTATTGCCCTCCGTTCATAAATAGAAAGTTTGCGGTATTACCAAAACAACAGGTACAGCGCTACCAGTAGCCCAATAACAATAATGCTGCCTGCCAAAAAACTGTTTGATACTTTAAAGAGTGAAGTATCTACCTCCAAAGCATTGGTTCTATCGCCTTTGGGGTTTTCGATCCAACTGATGAGCCACATGCCTGCGATACATAGAAAAAATACAATTCCCATACGGTCTAAGAAGGGTATTTCAAACACTCCCGCAGCCGTTGCTTTCGAGAACCCAATGGTTGCCAGAGGCGATAAGTCCATCATGCTGGGAAGGAATTTGAGTAAAACGGAGAATAGGAAACCTCCGATGGTAGCAAACAGAGCTGCGTTAGAAGTGGTCTTCTTCCAGAAAAAACCCAGCAGAAACATGGCAAATATCCCCGGACTTACAAAGCCGGTGTACTCTTGTATATAGTTCAGCCCACCTTTGTCAATTCCCAGATAGGGAGCAATCAACACGGCAATCAGCATAGCGGCTATCACTGTTACTTTTCCTATTTGCACTTGCTTCTTTTCATCGGCTTCGCGATTGATTACCTTCTTATATATGTCTAATGTAAAAATGGTGGCAATGCTATTGATTTTACCGGCCAGCGAAGCAACTATAGCGGCTGTGAGTGCTGCAAAACTTAAACCCTTTAGCCCTGCGGGAAGTAAACTCAGCAGCACGGGGTAGGCTTTATCGCCTACGGGCTGCCCGTGCAAATCCAGCATTTCTGAATGAAAAGTTCCCTGCTGATACAATACAAAAGCGGCAATGCCTGGCAGCACGACAATCACAGGCATCAGCAGTTTCAAAAAAGCGGCAAATAAAATTCCGTTTCGGGCAGTAGGCAGGTCAGCGCCCAAGGCGCGTTGCGTAATATATTGGTTGCAGCCCCAATAGCTAAAGTTGGCAATCCACATTCCTCCAAGCAATACGGTTAAGCCCGGAAGGTCAAGATAGTAGGGATTATCGCGTTGCAAAATCATGTGGAAGTGATCCCCGGCATGAGCGGTCATTAAACTGAAGCCTTGCCACATCCCTTTAGTGCCAAATTGTTCCGCCACCAAATTGAGGGCGATATAAGTAGTAGCTAATCCACCCAGTATCAGAAAGAATACTTGAATCACATCGGTATAGCCAATTACCTTCATGCCGCCCAACGTGATAAGGATCGCAAACACAGCCAACCCCATCATGCACACCGTTAAACTGAAACCCGAAATACTGCTAATGGCCAACGCTCCCAAAAAAAGAATGGAAGTAAGGTTGACTACCACATACAACAACAACCAGAACACCGCCATAATCATCGCTACGGTGCCATTGTAGCGGGTGCTGAGGAACTGCGGCATAGTGTAAATTTTATTTTTAAGATACACCGGCATAAAAAATACCGCTACAATAATAAGTGTAGCGGCTGCCATCCATTCGTAACTCGCCACTGCCAGCCCCATGGTGAATCCCGCACCGCTCATGCCTATAAACTGTTCGGCTGAAATGTTAGAAGCAATGAGAGAAGCCCCGATAGCCCACCAAGTTAAAGAACCTTCAGCCAAGAAATAATCCTTTGAATCTACGCTTGCTTTTTTCTTTCGTTGGTATATCCAAAGACCGTAACCGGCTACTATCAAAAAATAAAAAAGGAATACGGTGTAGTCGAGTAAGTGCAGTGGTTGCATTAGCAGAGTTTAGTCAAATCTAAGAGAATCTGATTTTCGGAAATATATTTGATTTGTGCCGATGAAGAAATTAACTGTATGTGCCCTATTCCTTGTGGGAATTATACTCCCCCATATTTCGGCTGTTCCGGCACGGGCTAAAATAAGCCCTATGGCAAAGTTGATGCGCGAAATGCTTCTGTTTATCAAAACCGAAAGACTGAACATAGAGAGCGGCAAAGCACCGCAACTTTTACCGAAAGAGTTTACCAAAATTAAGACCGCACGAGTAACGAGAGGCAAGAAATTTGCGCCTCGGCACAATGAGTATGTCGCCTCCTTTATGGATGAACTCGGCAACTATTACCAAGTGAATGATTCGGTAGCGCGCAAAGCGTTTTTTAATGCCCTGGTGATAACGTGTGTTACCTGCCATAAGGAGGAGTGCCCCGGCCCGGTGCGCACTATTCAAGAGAATCTGTTTTGAAGATTTCCGCTAAGGAATAATCAGGATTTTCGACTTCACTGAATAAGCACTGAAATAACCCAAAGCAGTAGGGGTAAATATTGATTCGGGATTGGCTGGTGCTGCGGGTTGCCCAAAGTTGTTCTGATTTTGATTGAACTCGTAGAAATAGGTGTACAACTGTGACGCAATGCTGTACAGTTTTACCTCTAAAGTATCGCCCGTTTCAAATTCATCTTGCGGAATATTGAAGGTTCTGATTTTTCCATCCCAAAGGTTATCATTGTGTACATGAAATCCAGTACTGGGTACTGAATCTACTCTCGACACCACTTGATAATAATTAGCTACTCCTGCGGGGTCGTGTATCTGAATATCCCCTTTCAGTTTGGTTTCGCCTTTAAAATTTGTTTCCTCAGCAATGATGATGCTGTCAATATCCACCGGTGGCGGCATTAGACAATACGATTCGTAAGTGGTGCCTTCGGCCTCTACTTGTAAGTGGTAAGTTCTGCCGATAGTTCCCTGAATAGAATGGGTTTTATATAAACCGGGCACTACTTCGGTCAGCGTGTCGCTGTTGCCTGCATCGTCACTTATTACTACCGTAGCCAAATCAATGCCGGTGAAATTATTGTCCTGATTATAAAGTCTCGATTTACTCACTAATACAAAATAAGGCCCCGGCTGATCGTTGATATTTCCTTCGATCACCATTTGCGGAGTAGAACTTTTTAGGTTCAGATCAATTTTCTCCGTACAGGCGGTAGCTAAAAAAACTGCGGCTACTACCACACTTATTATTCGGAAGATGTTTCGTGTTTTCATTTAGACTTCTTCTTTATTTTCGGAACGGTGAATTTGAAATTGTATGAAATGGACGGTACAATGCGGAAGAGATAACTTTTCTCTGCATAAGTATTCCCATCATCATCCGCTTTAAAATCAATAGTGTAAGCATTCTTTTGGGCATACACATTATACACGCTCACGTTGAGGTCATGTTCCCAATTCTTGTGTTTTTTCAGAATGAAAGTAGCGCCAATATCTAATCTGTGATAAGAAGGGAACCGATCTTGATTACGCTCCCCATAAAAGGGGACTACCTGTCCATCTACTATATACTTGCCGGTTGGGAAGGTAGCCGCTATTCCTGTGTAATAGACCCAAGTAGCCGATACGTTGATACGCGGAGTAATGTCGTACATCAGCACAATACTTAAGTCGTGCGTGCGGTCGTAGCGCGAGTTATACCACTTTTCATTATTCACCGTAGGAAATTTGCGTTCGGAACGTGAATAGGTATAACTGATCCAGCCGGTAAACTTTCCGGTGGCTTTCTTAAAGAAAAACTCGGCTCCGTAAGTGCGTCCCAGTCCAAACAGCAATTGATCTTCTACGGTTTCATTGGCCCGCAGCACGGCTCCATTTTTATAATCAATCTGATTTTGCAGCCATTTAAAATAGCCCTCTATCGAAACCTGAAACATATCCTTATAGAAGTTGGCAAAATATCCGGCACTCACCTGATCTGCAATTTCAGGCTTCACATTATTCGTAGTGAGTACCCAGCGATCGGTGGGGAAGGAGGTAGTAGTATTGGAAAGTAGGTGCAGGTTTTGCACGTTGCGCGAGTAGGCCGCTTTAAAACTCATGCCCGGAATAAAATTCCAACTTAAGGATAAGCGCGGTTCGGCATTTACATAAGTAGTATTGAACTGACCGAGCTTTAACTTCAGCGTATCTATACTTCCGTTATCGGCAAATTTGAAATATTCAGAAGGGCCGGTTTGGGAGAATACCGAAAGGCGAATACCGTAGTTAATATTCAACTGATTCCACAGCGATACTTCATGCTGGGCATACACTGCGTTTTCCCAGCCATAGTTTTTGGTAAGTCGGAAACTGTTGAGGCGAGAAGTATCGCTGGAAACCACTTCGCCCGGCACGATGGTGTGAAAAGTGCTCAGGAAACCAAACTTCAGCTTGTTTTTTGAATTGAGGTAATAGTCGAGGTCTTCTTTTAAACTGAAATCCCGGATGAGCGACTTTACATCAATATCGGCCACCTTAATGCCGATGGTGTAGTTGAAATCATTGTAAATAAAGGAGGTGTTAGAAAACAGCTTATCGCTGAAGATGTGATTCCAGCGCAAGGTAGCCGTAGCGTTTCCGTACACAATGCTGAAGATGTCCTGAAAGCCCAATTTATCCTGCCCGAAATATCCCGATACAAACAGCCGATCTTTTTGACCAATCTGATAATTGGCTTTGGCGTTGATGTCATAAAAATAAAGCTGGCTCTTTTTTAGTTCCTGCTTCTTTGAAAGTTTGAGAAATAAATCGGCATAAGTTCTGCGACCGGTTACAATAAAGGAGCCTTTGTCGCGCACAATAGGCCCTTCTATATTCAGCCGCGAGGCTATCAGTCCTATTCCTCCGCTGATCACATAATCTTTGTTATTGCCCTCCTTCATCTTTACATCGAGCACACTGGCCAATCGGCCTCCGTATTCAGCGGGCATGTTGCCTTTGTAAAGGGTAGCATCTTTGATGGCATCATTATTAAAGGTGCTGAAAAATCCGAGTAGGTGCGAGGCGTTGTAAACCGGGGCTTCATCCAGTAGCACTAAGTTTTGGTCGTTACTGCTGCCGCGCACATAAAAACCACTGCTGCCTTCCGAAGCCGGCTGCACTCCGGGCAATAGCTGAATGGTTTTCAGTATATCCTTTTCACCAAAAAGCACCGGAATCTTTTCTAATTGTTTGATGTCTAATTTTATGGCACTCACCTCAGCCGTCTTAATATTTTCATCATTTTTACGCGCGGTTATTTCAACTGCCTTTAAACTGGTGGAAGCGGGCATCAATGAAATATTAATTGTTTGCCTCTTTGAGGAGTCCAAGGTGAGCAGTTGTTCGTCATACCCCACGTAACGAATTACCAATTCCTTTTTTCCGATAGGCACAGTGAGCGAATAAAATCCGTAGGCATTCGTCACCGTTCCTATGCCGGTGGTGTCTCTCAGCAGAACGGTAGCACCTATCAATTCCTCCCCTGTTTTACCATCGTGGATGGTTCCGCTCACCGTGAAATTCTTCTGCGCGCACAAGTTGCTGTTGAAGGCAGTTACTATTAATAGAAGAAAGAATCGCGGAATGAATCTCATGGATCAAACAAATAATATCCTTAAAAAGGGTGGCGAAGAAACGAAGTTGTATGGGAAATTGAATAAGAGGGAAAGATTTTTTTCACTATTCGGGCGTATTCAAAAACAAGATTAAACGGTGCGATGGCCGTATTATTCTTCTGTAAAACTTTAATCTATCACTCGCACTTTGGTTTTTGTCACTCGCACTTTGGTTTCTATCACTTGCACTTTAGTTTTTGTCGCTTGCACTTAGGTTTAGGGAACAGACTCTTCCTCCATTTTCTAATCTTTTCGTGTTAATTATTGGAATTTCCTTATAAAATCTTGTCTTTTTCTGTTCAACCGGTCGTGTATTGTCGGCAACCTGTCACGCATTGCCAGCAATCTGCCACGCATTGCCGGCAACCGATCACACGGGGACAGCAACCTGCCCCGTATTGCCAGCAATCTACCACGCGGGGACAGCAAACGGAGTGCGCCTTACGGTGAAGTCGCTCCTTAAATTATTTTACATTTGGCGCTTCAAAAAATACCGTATGGACCAAGAGTTTAACCTCATTTCCGCTATCAGAACTATCCTTAAATGGAAAACTCCGATCATTACCCTCACCCTGCTTTCAGGAGTGATTGCCGCCCTCTTTTCTGTTTTTGTGATGGATGAATATTATCTGTCTTGGTCCACCTTTTACCCCACCAACCAATCCTTGACCGACCGCAGCGCAATTTTTAGTACTGAAAATGCGCAGTTAGAATACTTCGGCACCAAGGCCGATGTAAACCGCATATTAACTATCGCCAATTCTACTCCCGTCATTGACTTTGTGATTGATTCTTTCAAAATCGCACAGCATTACAAAATAGATACCACTACCGCATACTGGAGAACCAAGGTGCGCAAGAAATTTGAGAAGAATTATTCTGCCATAAAAACGGATAAGGATGCCGTAGAGATTTCACTGTACGACACCGACCCCAAATTGGCGGCTGACCTCATTAACACTGTGGTAAACCAAGTGGACGATCTCAACAAACTCCACGTGAATGATATAAAACGGAAAACGTTTTCGGCTATCAGCGATCAAATAGCACAGTATCAAACGGTGGTTAGTTCTTATATAGATACACTGGCCGATCTGGGAGAGAAATACAAGATAAAAGCATCGGTGGGAACAGATGGCACCCTCATTGTTGAAGGGAACGACTATAAAGCGGTTCAACTTTATAAAACCTTTATGTCGAAACAGAATAATGCTACTCGCGAATTGAATAACCTGATGAACATCAAAGGACAAATGGCCGTTTCACTTCGCAATGCCGAAAGCTCTCTATTTATTCTGGAGCAAGCTTTCCCGGCTGATAGAAGAACCAAGCCAGTGCGCTCCTTGGTAGTGTTAGTCACGGTGCTGATCACTGCGTTTGTCTCCGTGATAGGAGTGCTATTGATGGAAGAAGTAAAGGAAATCAAAAAGCAACTTTAGCTTGATCCGCTCATTTGACAAACTACATTTAGGCGCTTTTGCCACCCTCGGAATTATCACCATAGCTTCGGTGCTGCTGGCTTTTCAGTTAGAACTCACCTATCTGATGCTGATTCCGGCAGCCATTTTAGTGGTTTACATAGGCATCATCAATTTTCGATTACTCTATTACTTGTTGCTGTTCTGTATTCCTATTTCGATGGAATACAATTTTTCGCCTTCGCTGGGCACCGACTTGCCGGACGAGCCTTTGATGATAGGTTTAATGCTGCTTACCTTTCTTTATCTGGCTCGAAATCCCAAAGCCTTGCCAAAAGGTTTTTTCGGAAATATTCTGATAGTAGCTTTGGTCATTCATCTGTTCTGGATATTTATCACAGCTCTCACTTCGGTAAACTTTCTGGTATCCTTCAAAGTGTTTCTGAGTAAAATATGGTATGTCACCTCCTTTACCGTGCTCACGGCCATTGTGATTCGCACCCAAGAAGATTTGAAGCGCGCGTTTTGGTGCATTTATATTCCACTCACCTTAGCTATTGCACAAGTGATAGCGAGGCATGCGTTGCTCGGCTTTGCCTTTGAAGATATTAATTTGACGATGTTCCCTTTCTTTCGCAACCATGTAAATTATGCCGCTATTGTTTCCATCTTCCTCCCTCTCATTTGGTTGGCGCGCAGTTGGTATCCTAAAGGTTCATTTAAGCGCAAGCTGTTGGGTTTTTCTATTCTGTTCTACATCGTTGCTATATACCTTTCGTACACCAGAACCTGTTACTTAGCGGTGTTGATGATATTGCCGGTTTCCTTTATGATTCGTCATAAACTGACCCGATTAGCTTTGGTCGCAGTAAGCATCATCACCCTCGTTTTTATTTCCTTTCTCTTTAAGCAGAACCGTTACCTCCACTATGCTCCTGACTTTCAAGAAACGATTTATCACGAAGATTTTGATGCGCACTTAGAGTCCACTTTTGAGGGAAAGGATGTGTCGAGTATGGAGCGGGTGTACCGCTGGGTAGCAGCCACTAAAATGATTAAAGAGCATCCGTGGTTTGGCTTCGGTCCCGGTAATTTTTATCCCTATTATAAGAGCTACACGGTGACCAGTTTTCAAACCTACGTCAGTGACAATCCGGAGAAATCTACCGCGCATGATTACTTCATCCTTGTTCTCAGCGAGCAGGGCTTTATAGGCTTGGCTATTTTTATCTTCTTAACGGCCGTGATATTTATTTATGGCGAAAAGATATATCACCGCATACAAGAGGAAGAGGATAAGCGAATTGTGCTGGGAGTTTTGATGGTATTTGCAATGGTGTATATAAATCTGCTATTGAGCGATATGATGGAATCTGATAAGGTGGGTCCCTTCTTTTTTATAGGGCTTGCGTTGCTCGCTTCGTACGACATCAAACACCGATCACTTCAAGCGAAGAGTGAGTAAGGTAATGTCATCATCAAAATCAGTATCCTGCTTAAAGGCAATGACCTGATCAATCAACTTGGTGGTGAAATCTGTTAGCCCCAAAGTATTATTCAGGTTCACAAAGTCAATCAGCCGCTCTATCTCAAACAGTTCCCCTTCATTATTCATCGCCTCCGACAAGCCGTCCGTGTAGTTGACAATCACCGCTCCGGGATTTACCGCCACTTCTCCGGAAGAAATAAATGGAAGGTGCTCAAACATGCCGAGGATGGTGCAGCCCTCCTCCAGCAATTGAATTTTTTCATTATCCAATAAAATAGAGGGGTTGTGCCCGGCATTCACGTATTGCAATTTCCGCGTTTTGCAATTATACACAGCGATAAAGCAAGTAATAAATTTCTCCCCTTTGGTAATCTCACACACCTTTCCGTTCAGCACATCCACAAACTGAGTCAGCGGATATCTGCGAGTTAAAAGAATGCGCATGTTCGCCTGAAAGTTAGCCATCAAAATAGCCGCAGGAATTCCCTTTCCTGAAATATCACTGATACAGAAAGCATATTCGTAATCAGAAATTTGCACAAAATCGTAGTAGTCTCCACCAATATTTTTGTGTGGTTTATAAAAGGCAGAAGCCTCTATCACTTCATTGTTTGGCAGGTTTGAAGGCACCAACATATTCTGCATATCTGCCGCCAACTTTAATTCCTTCTGCATCACCAACTGATCAATCTGGCTCTTTACGAGCTTTTTGTTTTCATTGGCCACAATAATGATATTGGTGATGGTTTGAATAAACTTCAGCTTTTCCTCTTTCGTATCGCTCAGCTCGTTTCCAAAAGAACCAACCAGCGCTAAACCGATTGACTTTTTATTATGCACTACGGGAATAAGATATTCAAAGCCTTCTAACATGGGGTCTTCAATAGCTGCTACAGGAGTGATGAACGTGTAGAGCGCAAATTTTTCTTTGCAGTCGTAATTCAACAAAGCAGGAGGCACTTCGGCAGAGGTGAGGCACATACACTGGTCCTCCTTATCCTGTATAAATAGCGCGACCTTTTCCACCCCCATCTGTGCGTGTAGAATGTTTTCATAAATACGCGCCAGCGCAGTAATAGGCATATTGTTGTTCACCGCTCTGGTAATTTCGAGCAGTGAATCAATTTGCCTTTGCTTCACTCCGAGCAGACTCTCCGTTTGGCTCAAGCGCTTTTTGAAAAAATCTAATTCAGAAAATTGTTGCTGTGACATGTGACCAAGTTACTTGACGGTTCTTAAATTCCAAGAAGCGATGCGATAAATATACAAACAAGGTTCAATCCAGTTGCCCTTTCACGTCTAAGGCATCGCGCAGGCCGTTGCCCACTAAATTAAATGCCAGCACCAATAGCATTATAGCTATACCGGGAAAAAGGGCAAGGTAGGCCTTGTTCGTATCAATAAAATCTTTGTATTCATTCAGCATACTTCCCCAACTGGGAGCCGGTGGCTGAATGCCCAAGCCAATGTAACTCAAACCGCTTTCCACCAAAATAGCATTGGCAAAATTGGCACAAGCCACCACGATAATAGGCCCCATAATGTTGGGCAGTATATGACGGAAAATAATTCGGGCATTACTAAAGCCAAGGCTCTTCGCAGCACTCACATATTCTAATTCGCGGATACCGAGAAACTGTCCGCGAACAATACGGGCGGTTTCTACCCACATGGTAATGCCTACCGCTACAAAAATCAAAGTGAGTTTATCGTCAAAGAAATTTTCGGCCCCTACATACAGCCCCATCGCCAACAGCAATGTAGGGATGCTCCAAAAAACATTGATGAGCCACATAATACTTTCATCTATCCACCCCGGAAAGTAGCCGGCAAATGCTCCGAGAATAATACCGATAAACAAGGCGATAAAAACCGATACCAAACCCACCGAGAGCGATACTCGCACGCCTATTATTAATCGCGAAAGAATATCGCGGCCAAACTTATCGGTACCCAAAAGAAACGTTCGCTTTACCATCAGATGGTCTTTGATGTACGAAGGGGCATCCCCCGCTTCTGCCTTCAGTTTTCCATGTAGAATATCGGTATAAGCCAACACTCTTTCCTCCGGCCGAAATGCCTTTCCCCGATACTCGCTGTAGGTCATTGAGTCTTTTCCAAAATGGTAATCCAAAATAGGGATAGGCTCATACCCTTTATCAAAACCACTTTTTAATCCTTTGAGAATTCCGGTGGCTTCAAAATTTTCTTTTGGCTTGTGGAAGAGGAGGATAGAAAATCCGGGTGGATGAGTTTCTAATTGCAGTATCTGCTCATTGCTCATAGGCGAATTATCAGGAGCAACGGCATAAGCCAGCAGCGCCAACACTACAGCAAACACAATTACCCACAAACCAAACATGGCGCTCTTGTTGCGCTTGAGTCGCCTCCAGGCCTTTTGATTTAACGAAGTGGATTTAATTTCTTTTGGAGCCATGAATGTTTGAAAACAAAAAATTGTAAGATGAGTGGCAGAAGGGTCACTTATTTTATAAGTCGGTCTTTCCAGCGATATTTCCCGGTCAGGCTGAGCACTCCTATCACCACCACATACACCACATGCAACACATCTATCACGGGGAAAAGTAACAATAAAATTATTTTGCGAAAGAAGATGGTTACCGGAATGTTGAACAACAAATCACTCAGAAGTTTCGTGCCTCCTATCACCGCTAATGGCAGCCAACTCATTTCAACCGGTTGCAGCACGGCTATCGCATCTACTATAGTGAATAGATTAACGAAGTAGGCAAATATCAAAATGAAGCTTACCCGCCAGTCGCTGAAACGAGATGACTTAGAAACCCACCGAACCCTTTGAGCTACAAAATCGCTGAAACTATTTTCGGGTTTGGTAAACACACAGGCCTCAAAATTTTTCACAAAGCCGATACTCCCCGGATACATCGCATTGATTTTGTGCATCAGGAAAACATCGTCCCCTGTAGGCACGTCTTGGTTTCCCTTAAATCCTTCCACCTCGTGAAACACCTCTTTGCTGTACATCAAATTAGCGCCATTGCACATGGTTGGGAGTCCATTTCTGATAGTGGCTCCGGCAATGCCCACCAAATTCATGACATCCAACTGCTGAAAAATTTCGACCGGCCAGCGGCAGGGTTTCATCATCACCGGTCCGGTAATCAACTTAAAAGCGTTTTGGGTGTAATGGTTCACCATCGTGCGCAGCCAGTTTTCTCCTGCTCGACAATCGCCATCGGTAGTAATAATCAGTTCGCCCTTGGCGTTTTTCACTCCCAGGGTAATCGCCTTTTTCTTATTGGGCACATATTCACCGGAAGCCCCCAAGTAATTTTGCAAATTCAGCACCAGCAGGTTTCGCTCGTTTTTTTCTTTTGCCAAACGGAGAGTGGGGTCCGTGCTGTAATCATCCACCACTATCACTTCAAAAAAATCTTTGGGATAATTCTGCCCGAAAATACTTTCTAAGCAGGCTTTTATGTTCTCACTTTCATTGCGGGTAGGAATGATAATAGTGACAAAAGGAAGGGGAGTTTCAGAATGCTTTTGCTCCCCGACAGCACTCTTTTTCAGGCGCAGCCAGCCTACAAAAAAGTAAAGCATCATCAAAAAATAGAGAGCCGATAAACCTACAGAAATAAAGAATAGAGGACTGAAATTCATCGGAAACAAAAAGCGAATATGCAAACGGATACGCAGTCAGCAGAACTTAAATACTAACACTATCCCCATAAATTCATTCGAGATTATCTCGCTTCCGCAAGCCTCGTTTATCCTCATTTTTTATCTTCGCACGACTTTTTACGGCTCATTTCCGAATGGTCACATTTCCGGATTCTCAAATTTTCTGAATGCCACGCGACACTTCCATCCAACACACCCTTATCATCGGCTCCGGCCCTATTATTATTGGACAAGCCTGTGAGTTTGACTACTCCGGCTCTCAAGCCTCCCGCTCCCTTCGCGAAGAGGGGATCGAAGTCACACTGCTGAACAGCAATCCCGCCACCATTATGACCGACCCGGTGGTAGCCGATAATGTTTATTTGATGCCTATAGGGATTGACAGCATTGTAAAAATATTGGAGGAGCAAAAGGAAAGAGGCCATGTGATTGATTCCGTATTGCCCACGATGGGCGGACAAACTGCACTGAACCTTTGCATGGAGGCTTACGAACTCGGCCTTTGGGGAAAGTATAATGTGAAAGTGTTGGGAGCCGACTTCAAGGCAATAGAAACCACAGAAAACCGCGAAGCCTTTCGGCAGTTTATGTTGCAGTTGGGCATTCAGGTAGCTCCGTCATACATGGCCAATTCATTTTTGGAAGGGAAAGAAGCGGCACAAAAAATTGGATTCCCTTTGGTGATTCGCCCCAGCTATACCTTGGGCGGAACAGGCGGGTCTTTCGTGCATACCAAAGAAGAATTTGACGAGAAATTGCAGCGCGGTCTTTCGGCTTCGCCCACTCATGAAGTGCTGATTGAAAAAGCAGTATTTGGATGGAAGGAATTTGAATTGGAAGTGATGCGCGATGTGATGGACAACTTCGTAGTGATTTGCACCGTTGAAAATTTAGACCCTATGGGGATTCATACCGGTGACTCCATTACCGTAGCACCGGCCATGACCTTGAGCGACACAGCCTATCAGCGCATGCGCGAATATGCCAAACTCATGATCAAGGAAATTGGAACTTTTGCGGGAGGTTGCAACGTGCAGTTTGCCATTGACCCGGTCACCGAGGATATTATTTCGGTAGAAATGAATCCGCGCGTGTCGCGTTCCTCTGCGCTCGCCTCTAAAGCTACCGGCTATCCCATTGCTAAGATCGCTGCAAAATTGGCTATCGGTTTTACACTCGATGAACTGAAAAATCAGATTACGAAAACTACTTCTGCCTTTTTTGAACCTGCATTAGATTATGTGATTGTGAAAATTCCCCGTTGGAACTTCGACAAATTTGCCGGATGCGATGAAAACCTTGGCCTGCAAATGAAAGCGGTGGGAGAGGTGATGGGCATAGGACGCAGTTTTCAGGAAGCGCTGCAAAAAGCCTGTCAGAGTTTAGAGAACAACCGAATTGGCTTAGGCGCTGACGGCAAACAATGGGTGAGTACCGATGATATGTTGCAGGGAATTAAGAATGCTTCATGGGATCGCATCTTCCGTCTGTATGATGCTTTAAAATTAGGAGTGCCGGTAAAAACCATTCAGGAAATTACCCGGATTGACCCCTGGTTTCTTAGTCAGATTGTAGAGTTAGTGGACACCGAAAAGAAAATCCGCAAACTACAATTGCGCCAGATTGATAAACAACTGATGCAGGAGTTGAAAGAGAAGGGCTACAGCGATCTGCAAATTGCCTGGATGACGCAGAGCACTGAAGATGAAGTGTACTATCACCGAACCAAAGAACTCGACATTCGCAGAGTATATAAATTAGTAGATACTTGTGCCGCTGAGTTTGAGGCCAAAACTCCCTACTATTATTCCTCCTTTGAGCCACAGGCAGTGGGTAGCAATTTACCTGGCAATGAAAGCCCGGTGAGCAAGAAGAAAAAAATAATAGTGCTCGGCAGCGGCCCAAACCGCATTGGGCAGGGTATTGAATTTGATTATTGCTGTGTGCATGGTGTGCTGGCTATTAAGGAAGCGGGCTACGAAGCCATTATGATGAACTGCAACCCGGAAACCGTTTCTACCGACCCGGATATTGCCGACAAACTTTATTTTGAGCCGGTGTTCTGGGAGCATCTCCGCGAACTGATTGAGCATGAGAAACCGGAAGGCGTTATTGTGCAATTGGGCGGACAAACCGCATTGAAACTTTCAAAAAACTTAGAGGACAACGGCATCAAAATTATCGGCTCCAGTTTCGAGGCAATGGATATTGCCGAAGATCGCGAACGATTTAGCGACCTGCTCAAAGAATTAGATATTCCCTACCCGAATTATGGAGCAGCAAAAAATGCCGAGGAGGCGATTGAGGTGGCGCACCGGGTGGGTTATCCGGTGCTGGTTCGCCCCAGTTATGTGTTGGGTGGTCAACGGATGCGCATTGTGATTGACGATGACGATTTGACGAAGAGCGTGGTGAGCATTCTAAAATTCTTCCCCGATAATAATATTCTGATAGACCACTTTTTGGATCGTGCAGCCGAAGCCGAAGTGGATGCTATTTACGATGGTGAGCAGGTAGAAATCATGGGCGTGATGGAACACATTGAACCGGCCGGTATTCACTCTGGTGATAGCAATGCTGTGTTGCCTCCCTATAACCTGAGCGAAAATGTGATTTCACAGATGCGCGAATTTACCGAGAAGATAGCCCGTGCGCTGAACATTCGGGGGCTTATCAATATTCAGTTTGCCATCAAAAACGAAAAGGTGTATGTGATTGAAGCCAATCCGCGCGCCAGTCGCACCACACCTTTCATCAGCAAGGCCTATAACATTCCTTATCTGAACTACGCCACCAAAGTGATGTTGGGAACCAATAAACTCAGAGACTTTACTTACTTCAAACGCCTGATAGGTTATGCGATTAAAGAACCTGTTTTCAGCTTTGATAAATTCCCCGGTGTAAGCCGCGAACTCGGCCCCGAAATGAAATCAACCGGTGAATCCATCCGCTTTATCAAAGACCTCTACGACCCTTACTTTAGAGATTTATACAAGAAGAAGAGTATGATGCTCTCTCGATAAAAGAGAATTACGAATACTGAACGATAAACATCGAATAAAGAGGTAAAACCAATTCATCATTCGTTATTCAATATTCGGTGTTCGATATTTGTATAAGAAGAAGAGTTAGGTAAAATATCCTTATGGAAAAGAAAGTGATTTTATCAAAGCATGCAAAAGAGCGATTAGTTTCAAGGGTATCGCTGAGGAACTTATTTGGAAAGCTCTGAATTCTACATCTACATATAAAGTAGAAGATGGTCTAACTATTTATCAAATATTGTCAGAGGGAAACGGCAAATCATATTTGATTCGTATCTTAGTTAATGAAAATATAAACCCAAATTTGATTGTAACTGTTTACAAAACTTCAAAAATCAGCAAATACCAATGAAAGTAAAATACGATAAAGAGGCCGATGTGCTATACATACAATTGAACGATGCTGCGGTTGCCGAAAGTGATGAGGAAAGGCAGGGAATTATTCTTGACTATTCTATTGATGGTAAAATTGTTGGAATCGAAATCCTCAACGCTTCAAAAAATCTTCCTCAACCTACTAAGGTCGAATATGAAGTGGCGTAACGCCAGGCTGTGAAATAACCCCCTCTTTGGTTTTTACCGGCAAAAAAACCTTCATAGGCTTTTTGTATAGAGCGATTCAAAGCGATTTGAGCTTGCTGTTTTTCAGGCAGCTATTCTTCCCCCAAAATTTTGAAGAGCGTAAAAGAGCTGTAAAC
>JADFDM010000015.1 GCA_018262795.1 Sphingobacteriales bacterium
AAAGCGCTCTATACAAAAGCCTACCGCGGTTTTTTTGCCGGTAAAAACCAAAGAGGGGGTTATTTCACAGCCTGACGGTTTGCGGCTTGGCGTAGTGGCGGATTTTTAGCACAAAAGTTCAATCGAAGAACTGCACTTGAACCTACCACAAAACTGTCAAACGAAGCACTGAACCCGCCATTACGCCAAACCGCTGTTAGGCGTAGTATTTATTCTACTGTGTTTAATAGTCCGTTGTCTTTTAGTTCGGTGTAAGTGCTTTTAAGTTCAGAGTTAAGTTGTGTTATGTATTCCTTGCAAATATGGAAATACAAATCATCTTTTGTGTCTGTTAAATTAAAATCAATTTCACCATTTTTTAAATGGATTAATAGTTTATTGAAAACAGATTTAACCTCATTAGGATTGTCTTCGGTCAGAGTTATATTTAATTCCTCCGTTCCCAGTGTCAATTTCAATGTTGCACTGTTACTGTCTTTTCTGTCAATTGTTGCGTTATGTGTTGCCATATATTTTACCTCTTTCTCCGAAGGCGGATTTCCCGCCCTCTAATGTTTTCATACTAATTAATTTCCAGTCTAAGTTTGGCTTTGTGCTTGGATTACAAATTAAATTATTCGAGAAAGGATTCCCCGAATATGTGTAATAACCTTTGATATCGTGTTCACGATAAATAGAGTTATAAGGTAGTGTCCTTACAGCTATGTTTGCATCGTGTGTTGCAATAATTACTTTTTTACCACTTTTTGCTCGCTCCTTAATCAAAGGAACGATTACTTCACTTATGTAGTCGTTTCCTAAACTTTTCTCTGGTTCATCTATAAGATAAATTTCTTTGTCTTTCATCAATTCATTGTGTAATAAAACCATTGAAGATTCTCCATTGGAAGGAGTATAAGGATTTCCATTTAAAGTAAAATGCCTATTGAAAAGCAATAAATCTCCAATTGAAGTTACCGTTTCAGAACCCTCAATTCTTTTAAGTTCATCAATTTTTTCAAACAATGTATTTGCATAGATGTGTTTTGAAATCGTATCTATTTGAGAAGCTACATATCTCTGAGGAAGTTTCGTTTTACTTTGTATATGCTTAAACTCTGAATCTGAATTTAACCCATTTTGAATAATCAAATTGGTTTGACAAAATAATTTCCCTTTTTCTCCCAAATCACCTACTTCAACAATTATCGGTGAGATTGATTTTGCAATATTTTCTTTAACTTTTTTGACTGCCTTTTCAATTGCAATTCTATTACTCGCATATTCATAAAAACCAGTTTTTGTTGGTTTTACTGCCTGTCCAGTTTTTCTTGAAATTTCATCAACAAAAACTTGTATCAATTTATTAAATAAATTTATGGTTTTGTAATCAACGAAACGCTTACCAGATTCTAAATTTATTTTCGCTAAAATTCTATTTAAAACACTTTCCAATTCGTTTAATAGTTCATCTCCTATGATTTCTCCAAGTTTGACATTTGAACTAACGTAATTTTTAAAATCAGCAAATTTTTTCAAGTCATTTTTTACTTCATCAAAAGTTCTTTTAGGTGAATTTTCGTCAAGAAGAGTAAATTGATTTACTTTAATACTCTTAGCTTTTTGATTTTTTGCTTCGTCCGAATAGTAACGATTATAAACTGATAAACTTGTAACACTCTTTTCTGTTGCATTTCTTATTGAAGTTAATTCGGCAGAGCAATTGTCAATTGCCAAATCTTCAATGTCAATAGTGAATGAATTGCCTTTTAAATCAAATACATCATCAAGTTTAGTCGAGTTTGACTCGTAAACTTGAGTTTTAAATCCTTTACCATTATAATAAGTTGAAAGTGCTTTTAAAATATCCGATTTACCTGTTCCTTTTGAGCCAAAAAGAATATTTATGTCATTGTATATGTCAAGATTTATTAGTTCAGCTATACCAAATGGGGTTATTTGAATAGATTCTTTTGTTTTTTGATTTAGAATAGTTTTGATAGTCGCTTCGTCTTTGTCTAAAAGCAAACAAAACTGTTCAAAGCTTTCAACTGGCAATCTCAGTTCGGGTAAACTTTTAGAATCGCTTTCGTAGTTGTCCCAATTTTGAACATCAGAACCGTGGATTGAGTTATGTCCGTGGTTTATATAGATGCCTGCTGAAATAGAGTTTGAAGCTTCTTTTAAAACCCTTTTTGGATTTGAAACCAAACTTACAAGTTTTTCAACATCCTTGTCTGTTAGGTTTGGCTTTTTTGAATGATAGTGTGCAATGAAAATTGTGTCAAGGTCGTAAAACTGTCTTACAACATCGTCAAGGTTTATGGCAAAGGTGTCAGGAGAAACAGAACCAATAACTTCATTTACTTTTTTACCAAACGATTCTGCATTTTTAGGATTTACGATTGTAATTAAATGTGCTCTTCGTCCATCTTCAAGTATGTCAAACTCAACACCTGGCCAAATTTGGCAAGTCCCGTCCAGACTGTTTTTGAACTGAACGTATTGCTCGTGGTCAAAATGATTGTGATTTGTTATTGCTAAAATTTTCACATCAGTCTTGTTGATGATGTTGGTAAATTTAGCAGCGTCAATGTTGCGACTTTCTGGGTCGCCTTGCTTCACTTTTTTTGTATGAGTATGAATGTCTATTTTCATTCTGAATGTCTAATGTTACTGTGTCGCCCTAATATTACGCCTAACTTGTTTATATGTGCCACTCCGTGGCACATATCCATCTGTTTTTGGATAGACATGTGCCATAAAATGGCTGTAACCAAATATCCCTATTTTTTTTCACCATGTATCAAAAGGGCTTGCTATTTTTTGAATATAGCGCAAATCTGTCCCCGCTTCAAGCAGGGGAGTAGCGTCACTGTGCCTTAACCAATGTAGCGGAACAGTTTTTATATGTTGGTTCTTGCCAATGCTCCCGTTAGCACCAGTTGCAGGCTGCGTTCATCGTATTGCTCGTTTTCCAGTTGCCTTTAAAAAGCCCGGTTTAGAGTCTATCCGTTTTATAATACCAGCGAAGCATCAGCAATACCTTTTCTGACAGGGATGCAATGCGCACTTGGTTGTTGTGAATAATGGGTTCGGCTTTTCAGAGCATATCTATTTAGGGGTGCTGTTTAAACTTATTAAACTTTGCTTACGACAGAGAAACCTTTGCAATGGGAAATAACCCTGCGAGAGAAGAGCAACAAGCCCCTACGAACCCCAGGCCTTCACCACTTGCCGCACCATGTTACTATAGAACGAATTCCCCTTCTGCGCTTTAAATCGCTGCCCGTGTTTCAGCCAGTCACGTTTGCCCAAGCGAACAAAAATCAGATGTTTAGAAGGAATCACACACACATACTGCCCCTTCAAACCATCGGCCGCAAAGTCTCCCAACCCATCCACATCTCTGAGCCACCACAAGTAGCCGTTATGGGTTTGCTGCTTTCCATTTTCGCGAGGCAGGTTGTGAGGGGTTAAGGATGCTTTTACATAAGCCGTATCCACTATTTGCTTTCCGAACCAGTTTCCCTGATGCTCATATAAAATACCAATGCGCGAAAGGTCGCGGGCATCGGTGTGAAAACAACAATACGATCGCTCTACTCCGTTTTTCGGATTATCAATACTCCATTCCGCAGGGTGTGCCGCGCCTATGGGTTGCCAAAGTTTTTGAGAAGCATAGTCGCTCATGTTCATGCCCACCGCATTCTGCAAAGCGAGCGTGAGGATTTCCGGGTCACAGTTTTTATAGCGAAACTCGGTGCCCGGTTGCTTCACCACCTTAAATGAATTGATGAGCTTGGGAATATTGTTACCGTAATAAATACGGGCGGTTCCTCCGGCAGGGTTCAGGTTGTCGCGGTAGTTTACCCCTGAACTCATCCGCAGCAAATCTTTAAAGGTGATAGTGTTTAATCCTTCTTTTCGATACGGTGGGTAGTAATTACAAATCGGTTCCTCCAAACTTTTAATTTTTCCTTCCTTCAAGGCTACCCCCGTGAGAATACTCACAATAGATTTAGTGACCGAAAAAGGATTGGTGAGGCTGCTGTCGCTATATCCTTTGGCATACCATTCACACAGCAGGCGGTCCTCTTTCAACACTAAGAAAGCGACCGTTCGCGATTTGTTCAGCAGATACCGAAGCGAATCAGGAATTGCGGATTTATTATAGTTATCGGAAACAGAAAGCGGACGAGTAGTCCCATTTTTCACCTGTCGCAAAGGCATCGTTTTCTCCACCTTCACTCCGGGGTCGTTCAAGAAAATACTGCGTGCGAAATATGGATTGCAAGCAGCAATAAGACACATACCTACTAAAAGCGGAAACAGTTTTTGCATAAAGCCGACACGAATTCAAAGCCGCGAAAATAGAGAATGAGCAGTAGTCTTACTAAAAAAGTGTGGAACGTAAACGCATAGTTTGTTCCATTCTCTAACTGGTTCAAGAATGCAGCCCGGCAATTGAGCAGAGGGTTCTTGGACCTAAAAAACAAAAGCTCGAAGGATTTGCCTTCTTCCCTCGCGGGTTCTGCCACAGGCGGCCCTATGAAAAAAAAGATTTGAAATGACAGATGCTATAAAATTACCCGATGCCATCCTCTCAAGAAAAGAATTCAAACGCCAGTTCAGTTTTGGGGAGCTATATCGCGCTTTAGTTTTTCTTCCGAGAGCAGTGTCAAAATAGGTGGAGAACAATAAAAGCAAATTGCTTAGTAAGAGATTTATTGAGCGTTTGCAATTGGCAGTCACCGAAGTAAACGGGTGCCCCGCTTGTTCGTACCAACATACTAAAATGGCTTTGCGGGAGGGCATGAGTAATGAAGAAATAATCAGTTTCTTAAGTGGAGGAGAAGCGTTCATTCTACCCGAGGAAGCAAAAGCTATTCTGTTTGCACAGCACTTTGCCGATTCATGAGGCTTCCCAAAGAAATATGAGTATAATGCCGTTGTAAAAGAATATGGCGAAAAGCAAGCGGAGATTATTCTGTCGGCTGTTCAGGTCATGATTGCGGGGAATATATATGGCATCCCATACAGCGCATTTCAATCAAGGCTCAAAGGACAAGCCTATAAAGACAGTTCATTAATCTATGAATTAGTCATGCTAATAGGAGGAATTATTTCCGTGCCAAGTGCAAGGATGGGGCGCTAAGAGGTTTGATTGGGCTATCGAATAAAAGATTAGATGAAAGCTCGACTGATGAATACACGGAACTTTGAGAATCGGTAATTTAGTATCCACTCCTTCGCTTCAATCCCTCATACGAAAATCAAACCAAGCGAAGTGAGCAGCACCAATACATCCCTCTACCCCTTTACAAATCACCTTTAACAGACTATCTTATAAGGGAATTACTATTTTGGTGTTAGCATTCAGTCAATGAGGCGATTCTACATTTTAACTCTGATTATATTTTCTGCTGTTCAATTAATGGCGCAGAGCGTATTGATGCCCGGAAAATACAGCGGCTCACAAGCAGGGAATATATGGCCCGGCACTGACATGGTGTGGCAAAAACAATTCAATGCGCTCCCTGCCTTTATCGAGTTTCGCGATGGCATGGAACCCGAAGTGAACACCTTCTTCACTTATCTTCAAAAGAAATTTCAGTTGCCCGCAGCCATCACCTTTCAACCTATATCTATAGAAAGCGATGACCTGAACTGGCGACATGTGAAATATCAGATGCAAGTGAGTGGGGTGCCGGTGTTCAACGGTATTTTTGTGTTGCACCTGTATAACGACCGGGTAAAAAAATACAATGGCTACGTGTTCACCAATATTTCGGTGCCTACTGTTCCCACGGTAAATCAGCCCGATGCCCTGCATTATGCTTTAGCGGAGGTGGGTGCGCAAGAATATAAATGGGAATTGCCGCAAGAAGAGCAGTTCCTGAAAAAAGAAACCGGAGATGAACTGGCCACCTTTTATCCGAAAGGGGAGTTGATGATTCTGCAAATAGGCAGCAATACTGCAACCGTATTCAAATTGGTTTGGCGCTTTGATGTGTATGCGCAGCAACCCATGGGTCGTTGGTATGTGTATGTAGATGCCAACAATGGAGAAATAGTAAAAAAGACTTCGCGCATTTGCACCGCCAATACCACCGGCACGGCTGTGACTGCTTATCGCGGCAATCGCAGCATAGTGGCCGATAGCTACAACGGCTCTTACCGCTTGCGCGAAACCACTCGCGGTCAGGGCATCCGCACTTACAACATGTTGCAAGGAACCAGCTACGGCAACTCGGTTGACTTTACCGATGCCGATAATTACTGGAACAATGTGAACGCGAACAAAGACCAGTATGCCGGTGATGCGCATTGGGGAGCCGAAATGACGTACGATTTCTATCAGAGCATGGGAAGAAATTCGATTGACAACAACGGCTTTGCGCTGAACTTATATGTGCACTACAACACCAATTATGTGAATGCTTTTTGGGATGGCACTCGCATGACTTTTGGAGATGGCAACAGTTCTTACCATCCGCTCACTTCCTTAGATGTGACCGGCCATGAAATTTCGCACGGCTTAGATGAACACACCGCCAACTTAGATTATCAGGATGAAGCGGGGGCTTTGAATGAATCGTTCAGCGATATCTTTGGCACTTGTGTGGAATGGTTTGCCGACTCTACCAAAGGCAACTGGTTAATGGCAGAAGATTTAGGAAGCCCTTTTCGCAGCATGAGCAATCCCAATGCCTATGGCGACCCCGATACTTATCAGGGCACTTATTGGTATAGCGGCACGGGCGATTACGGTGGCGTGCACACCAATAGCGGAGTGCAAAATCACTGGTTCTACCGCTTGTGCATGGGTGGCAGCGGCACCAACGACTTAGGAAATACTTTTAACGTGAGCGGTTTGGGGTTAAACAAAGCGAAGCAGATTGCTTGGCGCAACATGGTGTATTACCTCACCAACACGGCCGATTATACCGATGCTCGCTTCTATGCCATTCAATCTGCCAATGATATTTACGGAGCTTGCTCACCGGAAGCCATCAGCACCACTAAAGCTTGGTATGCGGTAGGTGTGGGTGCTGATTTTACAGGCGGAGCCGATGCGCAGTTCACCCTCTCCTCTGCTTCGGGTTGTTCTGCTCCGTTTACTGTGAGCTTTACCAATGGAAGCAGCAACTCCAATTCCTACTCATGGGATTTTGGCGATGGGGCTACCTCCACCATTTTAAACCCTACGCATACTTACAACTCCTTCGGAAATTACACCGTTCGTTTGGTAGCCAATGGTGGCATCTGCGGCACCGATAGCTTAGTGGTTCCCAATGCGGTGAGTGTGCAGTCCACAAACCCTTGCATAGTGATACTGCCCACTAACGGCACTTACCAAACGCAGACTTCTTGTGCCGGAACTATTTATGACGATGGCGGACCCAATGGGATTTATAGCAACAACTCCAACAGCATGGTCACTATTGCTCCTCCGGGAGCCGCTTCAGTGACCTTACATTTTAGCGGCTTTGGGATGGAGAGCACTTACGACTTTTTGTATGTGTATGATGGCCCCAGCACCGCCAGCCCGGTGATTGGTTCCTACTCCGGCAATACGATTCCTGCTAATATCACTTCTTCGGGCCCGGCCATTACCATCCGCCAGTATTCGGATGTGTATGTGGTGGACAGCGGCTTTGCTATCAGTTGGATGTGCAACCAGCCAAGCAGCCCTCCGGTAGCAAACTTTAAAGCTGATGTGACTCAAAGTTGCAGTGGCAATATTCACTTTACCGACTTAACCAACGGAGGCGTATATGGTTGGCTTTGGAATTTTGGAGACGGCACTACTTCTAACCTTCAACATCCTTCGCACAGTTACACCGGCAACGGCACTTATACCGTATCGCTGACCGCGACTAACGGCTTCGGCTCTAACACGGTGACGAAAAATAATTACATCACCGTGAACAAACCTTCGGGGCCGGTGGTGGCTGCGCCAAGCTCTTGCGGCCCTTCTGCTTTTACCTTAACTGCCAACGGGGGCGACTCTATTACTTGGTATAATCCATCGGGCAATGCGGTGTATCAGGGAAATCCGTTTCACACACCGATTATCAATAGCAGCACTACTTATTATGCAGAAGAAAAAATAACTCAACCCTCTTACTATGCCGGGCCTGCCGACAACACCATTGGTGGAGGGGCCATATTTACAAACCCTGCCAGAAGTTTGGTGTTTGATGTGTTTAAAAACAGCACCTTGGTCAGCGTGTTGGTGTATGCGCAAGGCGATGGTTTTCGCACGGTGCAATATCGCGACTCGGCCGGTGGGGTGATTGCCGAGAAAACCGTTTTTATTCCCAACGGAGAAAGCCGCATCACGCTCAATCTTCCGCTCACACCCGGCACTTCGTATCAATTGGGAGTGCGCGACACGCTGAATTTATTTCGCAACAGTTCAGGAGCTATCTTTCCTTATAATGATGCGAACGGAATGGTGAGCATCACCGGCACCGATGCGACAAGCGCTCCAAATTATTACTACTTTTTTTACGATTGGGAAGTGCGCGAACAAGCCTGCATTTCGGAGCGCACTCCGGTAGCGGTCAGCATTCACCCGATTCCAACTGTAACGGGAACTGCTACTAACGTCACTTGTAACGGATTGAATAACGGCAGCATCTCCGCCATTGCCTCGGGTGGCAGCGGTTCGTACACCTATCACTGGAATACCGGACAAAGTATAGACCCTATTTCAGGACTTAGTGCAGGCACCTATTCTGTAACCGCAAATGATATTCATAACTGCACTGCTACAGCTTCTTTCCAACTGACTGAACCTGCGACATTGACTGCAGTGGGAGTTTCCACCCCCGACACTTGCAATCGCACGGTGGGAAGTGTGCTGGTAAATGCAAGCGGAGGCACGGGCAATTACAATTATTACTGGAACACCGGAACGGCTACCGCGAATGAACAAAATCTTGCAGCCGGGATTTATGAAGTAACGGTGGTAGATCAGAACAACTGTTCGGTCAGTGCCGATGCTACTGTGACTAATGACGGCTCTCTGAGCGTAAGCATCACTTCCACCGATGCGCAATGCCACGGCAACATGGATGGGATGGTTCAGGCTGCTGTCAACTTAGGTACTGCTCCTTTGCTGTATTTCTGGAGCACGGGCGATACTACTTCTACCCTAACGAATCTTTCAGCTGGTAATTACGAAGTGAGCATTTCCGATGCCAACGGTTGCTCTACGGTGGCTACTGCGGTGGTGCATGAACCGGCCGCCTTGAACGTGAGTGCTGCCATTACTAATGTTACTTGCTATGGAGCAGCCAACGGAACTGCGGTGCTTGCTGTGAGTGGCGGAACACCGGCTTATGTTTTTACTTGGGGCAATTCAGTGGTTCCTGCCGCATTAGTTGCAGGCACTTATGATGTGACCGTGAGCGACAGTCACCAATGCACCGTTAGTGAAACTGTGACCATTACCCAACCGGATGAAATACAATTTGCCACGGCCTCTACCGATGCGACTGCCGGGGAGAACAATGGCAGCATCACGGTGAGCAATGTAAGCGGAGGAAGCGCTCCTTATAGTTATCAGTGGAATACCGGTGACACTACTAATCCTTTCGTGAATCTTGCTCCCGGTTCGTTTACAGTTTCAGTGACGGATAATAATGGTTGTGTAAAAACGGCTTCGGTAGTTGTAGGCCAAACTACCGGTATCGAAAACCCGAAAGTGGCGCAATCGTTTCAGTTGTATCCGAATCCTACATCCGGTAAAATTATTCTCGCTGTGAATGAAGTGCTGCCCGAAACTAACATCGGACTGCGCAATATGTTAGGGCAGCTATTGCTTTCTGCAAATGTTACTGCTACCCAAACGGCACTTGACCTTTCTTACTTGCCTTCAGGGGTTTATTTCATGGAATTATACAAAGGTGAAACGGTCAAAAGTACGCTGCGTTTTGTGGTGAAGAAATAGGAGGCGGCTTCTCTCTTATTGTTGCGAGTTTAATATTGCCGTGAATTTCTTATACGGGTTAAAACCGAGGGGAAATACGGGGTTATCATGCGAAAGCATTCAATGAACCAACAAAAATATAGAGTTCCCCTGCCACCTACGATGTGACAAAGCAAAAAGACAAGGTTGCCATGCTTCCGCTCTACTGGCGCAAAAATACAGCCCGACATTTTCGGGTAGAGTTCTTGTGCTGTTGTTTAGTTGCTATCCTCATTCTGCAGTTTGATTAAAACAGGGTTTTCAGAATCGGGGGCAATAGAGTTTCTTTCCATTGAATTGTTTGTACCAACTTCCCACATGAACCAACGAAATTTCAAGTCCGCCATTCGCCTTAGCAGGCTTTATCAATTTAGAAAGGGTTACATCGTAGTTTATCAATAGCCGAGTTTGCTTAAACTGATACCCAATAATGGGTGACAAGGCATCCTTGATTCGATAATACGCTCCGATATAAAGTGTGTGCTCAATGTGCGAATGCGATTTTCCGTAAAGGCCATAGCCAAGCATACTGCCTAAGGTGATTTCACTGGCTTTTTTCTCATAAGTGTAATAGGCATTCACATCCAGCAAAACCTGCTCATTGATTTTATATTCTACTCCCGCGTTGGCCTGATAGCGAAAGCCGAGGCGCTCGTTTGAATTGTAAAAAGTATGCTTAGGCCGATTGAGATGTAACATGGCAAAACCAAAATTCAGCTTCACCTGCTCCTGCACCTGTGCTCCAAAGTTGAGGCCGGCAGTGAGGTCCACCATACTGAAACTTTCTTTCTGATACGATTCATTGGTAGGCAGCGCCACATTGAAGCCTTCATCCTCTATCCACTGATTATTAAAATAGAATTTAGAAAAATCAATAGAGCGAATTTCGTAGCTAAGTCCTATGCCCGCAGAAAGAATGTAACGATGATCTTTATCGAATGCCTGATGGTAGGCATAGCTGAGTGTAAATCTGCGGGAAGTCAAGCGCCCGTCACCGGCTTCATCATTCAAAAAGTTGAAACCAATCCCCATCCAGCCCACTTTAATTTTTCGCTCGCCAAATGAAAAGTCAACATACGGGGTTTCGGTATGATAATTAAAAACGGAAGGGTGTGTCGCCCAGGGCCACTGTGATTTAAAATTGAACCCGATGCGATAATTGCCATCGAAATAGCCCGTTTGACCCGGATTAATAATCAGTGGATTGGTAAAGAATTGCGTGAAATGAATATCCTGTGAAGAAGAGGAAAGAAACAAGAAGCAAGAAGCAAGAGCAGTGAACAACCTTTCCGCAATAGCCGAATGTTTTATCGCTCGCACTACTCCACTTTTGAGTTCAATATTTTGTGCGCTGCTTCTCATCGCAACAAAGTTATGTTACCCTTCAAGGGAACGGTGTCTCCATTAATCAGCTTCGCCTCTACGGCATAAGTATATACTTCCATCTCCTGCAACACGCCTTTATAGTATCCATTCCAGCCAATATTTTTGTCATGGGTTTCAAACACCTTTTCGCCCCAGCGATTATAGATGCGGAAGGTGAGATCTACAATTCCCTTCCCTTCAATTTTCACCACATCATTAATGCCATCTCCGTTGGGAGAAAAAGCGTTGGGCACACCAATGAGCGCATGGTAGGAAATAAAAATATCGCGACAGGCGGTATCGCTACATGCATTATTGGAAGCCACTATACACACGTGCATCCAACCGATATTTTCGTACGTGTGCACGGGGCTTTCTTCATCGGTGGCCGTGGTGCCATCGCCAAAATTCCACAACAAGTTGGTGTAGTAAAGACTTTTATTGTTGAAGGAAACGGGCGTTTCAAATTTAAAAGTATCATTGGGCACAATGAATCCTGCCAGCGGCTGCTCGAATACTTGAACCGATTTTATCAGCGTGTCCACCACATCGCAGGTAGAGGAATCCACTATTATTAATCGCACCTGAAAAATATCGGGAGAGCCGTAATTGTGTGAAGGAGAATATTGTGAAGAGGTAACGCCATCGCCAAAGCTCCAGGAGAATTGCGCATTCGGATTGCTGAGATTTGTAAACTCCACCGCGTTTCCGAAACAAACATCTTGGAAAGTAAAATCCACCGCTACGTTGGGCAGCAGCACCACTGTTTTAGCAATAGAATCTATGGGATGGCAGCGGTTGGTATCACTTACCACTAAGGTGATGGTATAGGAGGCCGGCTGCGTGTAGGTGTGCTGTTCGTTTACTTGAGTGGAAGAAATTCCATCTCCAAAATTCCAGAAATAATCAATGGCGTTCGTGCTTTGGTTCACTAAATCAATAAGCAGATTCGAGTCGCAGTCATTGAGCACACTCCACTGAAAATCGGCAATCACAGAATCATTGATAACGGTGATTTGGGCAAAAACAGAATCGGCCCCTACACAGGCGTTGGTGTCCACTCCAATAAGAATCACATCAAAGATTCCGGTGTTGGTATAAATGTGTGAAACGCTTTTGCCGCTGGTGGAATCACCATCGCCAAAAAACCAATAATAATCGGTAGAGAGCAAAGCAGAGTTACCGGTGAACTGAGCCGTGAACGGCAAACAACCTCCGGTATCGGGCACAGTGATAGTAGTAATGAGCGGGAACAGACTGACTGCAATTTGTGCGGTGTCTATAGGCTTACAAATTTTATCGGCATCAGTGATGTAATGAGCAATGGTGTATGAGCCGCCTACGGTGTACATGTGCGAAGCAGAGTCGGAGGTAGCACTTGTGCCATCTCCAAAATCCCATATCTCTGAATCGGCTCCGGCATAAGTGGACCACACTTCTACCAGTACCGAATCGCAACCGTAGAAGGTTCTGGAAAAATGAAAGGAAGCATCGGCAAAAGAATCAATCACCGTGATATACGCATAAGCAGTATCGGCTTTATTGCAAGAAGAAGTATCGCTCACAATCAAGCTAACGGTGTAAACTCCGGCATCGTTGTAAGTGTGATTTGCCGGATTAGTGATAGCACTGTTTCCATCCCCAAAATTCCAATTGTAATGAGCCGTTGGATTAGCCGGTGCAGAAAAGTGTACGGCCAAAGGTTTGCACCCTGAAGTGTCGCTGGAATAAAAGTTAGCATGAAGCGTAGCGGGAATAAAAATGGGGGCAGAGAACGTGTCGAGTAAATTGCATTTAGAGGTATCGGAAACAATCAGTGTAATGGTATGCGCCCCCGCTGATTGGTACTGGTGCTGCACCGCATGGGTGGTAAAGTTGGTTCCATCGCCCATTTCCCAATGGTATTGCGTAGTGGCGTAATTATTAGAGGAAACGCTGACCAAATTACTATCACAATCAATCAAGAGATTAGGCAGAAAATCAGCCGAGAGAGAATCGTCTCGCACCCACACCTCCACGTAAGCGGTATCGGCTAAATTGCAAGAGTTAGAGTCAATGCCAATCAACATAATGGTATAGGTGCCGGTATCGGTAAATACGTGCACCGGATTTTGTTGTATGGAAGAAGTTCCATCTCCGAAATACCAAGAAAAGGACTGGGCATTATTAATCGTTCCTTGAAAATTTACGGTGAGCGGAACACAACCGGTCGCTTTGGGGTAAGCGTTAATAGCCACATGAGTGCCGGATAGGTTAAAGGCAATTTTTAATCCGAGCAGATTGCAGTTTTGAGAGAGATTGCTGGGGGCCCAAACTCCGGGAGTGGTAGGAGTCAGAGAAGTGCCTCCGCAACCGGCACAAATTGCCTCGTAAATAACCCCTCGTTTATCGAAACGACTGGTTCCGCCATCCACGTGTTCAATAGCTCCATTCCCTCCGAAATAGGAGGCATACAGTAGGCTCTGTGCATTTTTTGATAGCACGAAAAAATAAAAGTCTGTGCCATCGGTAGAGGTTTGTGCAGCATCGGGCGAAAGAGGCATGTGAAGCATCCCATTTTGAAAGCCTGAGAAGGTGGGGTTATTCGTTCCCCATCCGGCCACGTAAACATTTTCGCAAGTATCTACCAAAAAAGCAGTGGGGGAAATATTGGGCAATCCGCTTCCATTCCCAAACACCGTGGAATAAAATACGCTGTTTAAAGCGGGGTTTGCTTTTACGATAAATTGTCCGCTGTTGGGGTTAGAATACGGAGCATTTACCACCGGATATGTTCCGGTAGTTTGCCCCACCACATACACGTTGCCCGAAGCATCTAACTTCACAAAGTACACTTGATCATTTCCTGCGGTACCTATAAATGAAGAGGCGAGTAATTGAGTGCCGGTCGCATTGATTTGCGCTAAGAATCCATCATAAAGTCCCCCTTGATAGGTGGGGTGTAAGGTGCCATTGGTGGTGGGGAAGTTGGCACTCATGGTTCCACCGGCCACATACAAAGTGCCGTTGGGGCCAATGTCTAAGGAATAACAGGCATCATCCTCAGAGCCGCCTAAATAGGTGCACCACAACAGTTGAGAGCAGTCGCTATTTAATTTAAATGCGCAGCCATCCTGATTACCCCCAAAGGTACTTTGAAAAGCTCCACTTGTCACCGGAAAATCGGAGGACTTTGTACAACTCGCCACATAAATATTTCCGTTGGCATCAATGTTTACTTCTCCCCTATTCTGGTCGCCATAGTTTCGTTTCAGATTTCCTGAAGTAAATTCCTGCGCTTCAAAATTGATTCCATCATCTAAACTACCCCCAATAAATGTAGAGCCTAACAAAGCAGTTCCTGCAGCATTCAGTTTTGTGACAACGATGTCTTCTTGTCCGTTTTGTATTTTGTCATATGCGGTGCTGCTCACCGGATAGTCTGCTGAAAAACTAACTCCGTAAATAATGAGGTTGTCCTGTGGATCTACCACTAATGAATGTGGGGTTTCATTATCGCTGCCACCGATATAAGTTGAATACAACAGTTGGCTACCATCGGCTGAAAATTTAGAAATACCCATATCGCAGGCAAAAGCAATTCCATTTCCGGTGCCGATATTCCCTCCCGTTCCTCCGCCAAAAACTGTTTGAAAAGCACCGACCGTAGTTGGATAAGCACTGCCCGCAGGTGCCAAAGCATTCACGTAACCTCCCACGTACATATTCTCATGGTTGTCGTAAGTGGCAGTATAACCCCAGTTATCAGCCGTAGAACCCGTGTAGGTAGAAAAAACAATGGTGGGGTCAATCACTAAATCAAAGGAATGATTGTACCCCTGCGGGAAGCTAAATTTCACTTCATTTCCTTGCACCAAAAATTGACAAGCCACTTCTACTCTCTTTCCATCCATGAGTTGATAAGCTACCGGATTACTCTCTGTTAAGGTAGTGACGGAAGTTTCAATCTGTAGCCCTTTTCTCTTCAGTTTAATTTGATCGGCCCCTCGGTATCTAATTCCAATATCGTTTGTGTTCCCGTTGGGGTGAACGATAAAATCATATTTCAGTTGCTGCTCCCCCCGACTGTAAATCCTTAGATCAACCCCTTGATATAAATCGGAATAGCTTACCTGCTGAAATATCTTGACATCACATGCCCAATGCGAAGCATCGTTACCGATGTAGAAATTTGCATAATCAGAATAGGAGTCAGCTCCATTTATGACAGGATGAGAATTTGCTCCGATAAACTCCTCCTTGAATGCATGGCCGCGAATCACCACGTTTTCATTCGCCCCCGGGTGTTTAATTTTTGCCAAGTCTTTGAAAGAATAAAAAAAATAGTAGAAAGCATTTTTCTCTAATAGCAGTGTGCCGTCCGGCAACTGAGCGTGATACAAAATTCGGGGGTCCCACTGCCCCTTGTTTTCAGTAAAACGCAAGGGATTTGGGCGGCTACCCAACACAGAGGTTGATGCCTGCACAGAAAGTGACAAGCATAAAAAAACAGGGCATAATAAAAGGGTATGAAAATATGTTTTCACGTTAGGCCTTCGACCTTTAAAGATAGATAAAAACCCTTGCGGGTTGGAAGAACCAAATACTAAAGAATATCTTCTTTAAATAACAACGCCCCCGTAAAGGAGGCGTTGTTCAAAGTTTTGAATTTTAGCGTAGCAAAGTAAAGGAGCCATTTAGCTTAATATTCTTGGTGCTTCCCATATTCTGAGGATCAGGAACCCTTACAATGATATAGTAAACGTAAGTATCTGCGGGTTGGCCTTTCCCGTTGAAACTGCCATCCCACGGTTCGGTGCCATTATGTATCATCGCTCCCCAACGGTCGTAAATTCTAAACTCAACGACCTGTTGGTATTCGCCTAATAACACTGGATAGAAGTTATCGTTCTTTCCATCACCGTTAGGTGTAAAGGCATTCGGCATGGCAATCTTATCACCATAAAGAACAAACACGGTTACTTCTGCGGTATCTACACATTCATCTGAAATGTCTGTTACCACTACGGTATAATGAGTTTCATCTGTTGGAACCGCCATCGGGTTTTGAACAGTTGGGTCATTCAGACTTGATGTTGGTGTCCAATTGTAACTGAAATTAGTATTGTAATCTGTTACTACATTCAGTTGAGCGGTATCTCCCATCATGATAGTATCCGGAAGTGTAGTTGCCACCGCATTAATACATTTAATGAGAACGGTTGTAAATGCAGTGGCAGTGCAACCATCCGCAGAAGTAGCCGTAACGCTATATATTTCAGAAGCATTGTTTGTAGAGTTAACCGTAAGTGTTGAATTGGTAGAACTGTCACTCCACACGTAAGTGTAGCCCTTTCCTGGAGCCGGATCTAAAGTTACAGCCACGCAACAACTAAGAACGAAAGGATCCATATTCAAAACCGGTGAGTCAGCTACATTTACCGTGAGCGTATCATAACTGATGCAACCGTTCAAATCAGCAGCAACCGTATAAGTGCCAGCCTGACTAACTTGAATAGTGGGAGTATTTGCTCCGGTGGGTTGCCATGTATAATTCACCCCTGTTTCACTTCCTGCATTCAGCGTTGTTGCCCCTTGGTTAACACAAATAACTTCCGGAGTAGCGACAATGTTTGCAGTAGGATATGGGCGATTAGCCACGGTGGCCGTATCAGATTTAACCTGACAACCATTTGCGTCCGTAGCGGTGTAGCTATATGTACCCGGAGTGGTTACCGTAATCGAAACTCCGGTTTGGCTATTGCTCCATCCGTAATTGGTATAATTCACGTCTCCGTGAAGTATCACCGGCTGACCTGCACACACGTTGGTATCACTATAAGCAAAAACCGAACTTACCTGTAAGTTGGAAAGTGAGAATGTATCAGAAACATAATCGCAATGTCCGTCATTTACGGTTACCCAATAAGCTCCTGCTGTATTGACTGAAATAGTAGAAGTGGTGGCTCCGGTGTTCCAAGTATAAGTAACAAAAGAACCATTAGGGGCTACTGTAACGCTACTTCCCGGGCAAACGGTAGTGTCATTGTTTAATAATACCTGAACCGGTTGATATTGATAAATAGTAATGCTATCATTTCCCGGACAAGCTCCATCATCTACTGTCACATAATACGTTCCGGTTTGAGAAACGGTAATGGAGGCCGTAGTATCTCCTCCGGGTTGCCATATATAAGTTAGATTATTTCCCTGTGCATTAGCAGTAAGGGTAGAAGAACTTCCCTGACAAATAGTATCGGGAGATGCCGTCACATTTACAGCCAGAGCAGTGCTAAAAGTAACTGTTGCCGTATCAGAAACTACATTACACTGATGCTGATCCATCCCTGTGTAATAATAATCTCCGCTTATAGCTACCTGAATAGTATCCGTTTGCGAACCTGTGTTCCAAATTATTCCGGACAGATTAGAAACAGCCGATAGTACAATTACATTGCCTTGACAAGCTCCTGCATCTGCTAAGTGCGGATGGCTATCTGGATAATTGGCTAATGTATAGGTGTTAGAAACGAGGTCACATGTTCCGTTATTGACCGTTACCGTGTAACTACCGGGCAGCAACACTGTATCACTGGAAGCTGAATTTCCGTCAGACCATATATAACTGATATAAGGACCGCCACTAGGAGTTAAAATCTGAGATTCCCCGGCACAAACAGTATCACTTGTCGGTAGATTTACCGGAGGGAACTGGTATTCATAAATCTCAATGGTATCGAAAGCCGGGCAGAAGAAATCGTTCACTTCTACAATATAAGTTCCTCCTTGAGTTACCGTAATTGCCGAAGAAGTATCTCCGGTAGGAGTCCATGAGTAACTTAAATTACTACCCACCCCGTTTGCTGTGAGAACGCTGGATGAGCCGGGGCAAATAGAATCTAATGAAGCGGTGGCATTCACAGTCGGTGGCGCTTGGAAAGTAACGGTAGCCGTATCAGAATTCACCGGACAACCATTTACATCTGCGGCAGTGTAGTAGAATGTTCCGTTATTACTTACCACCACAGCTATCGTTGTATCCAGCGTATTCCATAAAATATTTACCAAGCCATTTTCGGCAAATAGAATAACGTTATTTCCCAAACAAGCTCCGGTATCAGATAGAGTAGGTATCGGGGTTGGGAAATTATTCAAATGCACATCATTTGAGGTCCAGTCACAAACACCATCATTCACGGTTACATTATAAGTGCCTGCAGAGGTTACGGTGATACTGGTAACTGCGCTGTCTCCATTTGACCAATTGTACGTTTGGAATGGTCCATTGGTTAAACTAAAGCTAACCGGCTCTCCATTACAAACAGTAGTATCGGCAGCCACCGTTGGTTGAGGATTAGGATATTCATAAACACTTACGGTATCGTATGAAGCACATACTGCATTGCTAACCGTCAGATAATAGGTTCCGGCTGCGGTAACAGTAATTGAAGAAGTGGTTTCATTCGTTGACCACTGATAAGACAAACCGGCAGGCGCCCCTGAGCTTAAAGTGGAAGAAGAACCAGGACAAATAGTATCAGGAGAAGCGGTAGCATTGACTACAGGCACTTGATTCTCTACTATGGTTGCTGTGTCTGAATGAATATAGCAACCATCGGCATCATTCGCACTATAATAATAATCTCCTGCGGTGCTCACGGCAATACTATTAGTGGTATCTCCATTACTCCAAAGAATGTTGGTATAGCTACTTTGAGCCACTTGCAGCGTAGCTTGGCTACCGGTGCAAAATCCAGTTCCGGGTAAAGTAGGATTCACGGGAACGAGAAACTGTATGTTGATGGTGTCAGATGAATAAGTGCACTGCCCTGTAGTTACCGTGACGGAAAAATCACCATTAGAACTGACACTGATAGTGGCGGTGGTATCTCCTGTTGACCATAGATAAGAGTCAAATGTTCCTCCCGATACTCCTAAAGTGTAAGGGCTATTTTCCGGGCAAACCTTCACATCCGGGCCTAACGAAAACTGTAAGTTAGTAGCTACATCTATGGTATGACTTGCCGATGCAGAGCATCCTGCTGCATCTGAAATCGTCACGGTATAGTTCGTGGTCACAGTGGGGCTGGTGGTTACATATTCATTGGTTGGATTAGAAACCTGACCTGCCGGAGACCACTGATAGGTGAGTGGAGATACCCCATAATCATTCTTCGCAACCAGTGTGTCCATAGTCCCCGGGCAAACGGTGGCATTGTGAATGGATAATATCTCCGCATTTAAAGAGTCGGCATTTATATAGACAGACCTATTAGTGACACAAGTGCCGAAGGTAATGTTGGCGGTGTAATTAATATTAGATGTAATAGTAGCGACCGGATTAGCGATGTTAGGATTAGATAATCCTGTAGTGGGTGTCCACGAATAAGTACCGCCACCTGTTGCTGTCAACTGAACTTGTTGTCCTAAACAAGCGGTTGAAGTTGAAGCATAAGCGGTATCAGCCGGTGGCTCATTAATATTTATAGTGGCGCTATCTACCGGTAAGCCGGAGCACGGATCATATATTGTAAGAGTGACCGTTTCAGTGCCTTCAGGAAGATTATCAGTTAATGGATCTACATAAACCAAAGCAGTACTTCCACCCGGATTCACATAAGCAGTACCGGAAAGTGGCGGATAATCTACCCCGTTCGTAGCAGTTCCGCTGACGGTATAATTAATAGCTGTTGAACTCGTGGCAAGGCTAGGAACAGAAATAGTAAAGCCTCCGCCTACACAACCTTCAAAAGTGCTGGTAAAGCCAGGATCAAAAAAAGTGGTCACACTAGATGCCTGTGAAACAAATGAATTTGCCTCTAAAAATACTCCTGAATCAAAAACCCCATCTGATACATCCGCAATGGCCAACTTTAAATGGTATGTCTGACAAGGCACCACAGATATGTGTGAGTTGAATACCGTAGTATAGCCATCATACACAATAAAACCACCGTTAGTATTGCTTATATAATATTGAGAGTACGCTAAAGAATTACATCCACTAGAGGAGTACCCTCCCCCCGGCTGGCCCGAATTCACTGCGTTGATTGCAACCGATAAACTGGAGTTAGGGATCAGAGCAATGTTTGAATTTGAGTAATTTCCTCCTCCGGGATTGGGCCCGGAGATAAAAAATCCAAACACATCATTATATTGTGAACAGACATACTCGGGGTACTCTTCCGAACCAAATACATACCTAAAATCCAAGACATTACCTTGCACCACAAAATCAAATTGAAGCACCGAAGCATCCCGCGTAGGTGCTGAGGCGATCCCATTTAAGGTAGCATCTCCGGCTCCGGAATAATCTGTACTTGCAAATGCTGAACCGCCTTGTGGAATAGAAGCTACGTTACCGGTGGATAAAACCACGCCTGAGTTGAAACCTAAATTAGCGGAATTTCCATTCGTAAAAGTTCCCGATTGGTTAGCGTTACCGGAGATCGTAGCATTGCTAATGGTAACACCACTTCCCACCAATGACTGTGCTATAGTAAGAGCATTATTGCTTTGTGTAACGCTTAACTGTGCAAAAACAGAACCTGAAACACAAAAGGATAGGAGGATGAGAGAAAACAGTACCTTTTTAGTCATATCTATATCAAAAATTTAAAGAGCGCGTAAAGATAAACGGAAATTGGATTCAGCCTAAAAAAAATTAGAAAATCTTATTTCATATTTCAAACTTTATCCTTTCGTAGAAGAGGTGGCCAATTCCCATCAGACTTAAAGCCCGCTCACGGAGAAAATACGGGGTATGCTTCCAAAATCAACAGCAGAATTGCCATGGAATGTAGCCTCAGCTAACCCATTGACTGCAACAGCCACAAAAAAAACAACGATCAACTACTGTCCCTTTCTATTTTTATTCTGTTATACCACCTGAAGAGAAAGTCACAAGAAACCACATTCCTTCCCTGCTATACCCATTTGTGAAATTAAGGTTCCCCCTCTCTTTTCGCAGTACTGCTGATAGTGTTTGAAGTGTTTGCGGATACGATTCATCTACAAACTCCTCCTACTTTCAATTAAATTTACTGCATGAAGCAATCAGAGCCGGGCATTCAACTCAACAAGTTTATCAGTTCATCGGGCTTTTGTTCGCGCAGAGAAGCAGACCGCTATATCGAGGATGCCCGTGTGACTATCAACGATGAGATTGCGATGCCCGGGGCACGTGTGCAGCCCGGGGAAGTAGTGGCAGTGGATGGAGAGCGCATAAAAGTGAGCCGGAAGCAAAGCCTATATATCGCACTGAATAAACCGATGGGCATTACTTCGACCACCGACTTGAATGACCGCAACAACATCATCCGTTTTATCAACCATCCCAAACGCATCTTTCCTATTGGTCGCTTAGACAAAGATTCTGAAGGGTTGATATTGCTGACCAATGACGGTGACATCGTGAACAAAATACTGCGAGCGGGGAACGATCACGAAAAGGAATACATCGTGACGGTGAACAAAGCCCTTACGCCCGAATTTGCAAAACGCATGGCAGGCGGCCTTCGCATATTGGGCACCAAAACAAAACCTTGCATGGTGAGGCAGATGGGACACCGCAGCTTTCGTATCATTCTCACTGAAGGTCTGAACCGACAAATTCGCAGAATGTGCGAGGTGCTCGATTACGAAGTGATGAGTTTAAAACGGGTGCGGATAATGAATATCAAGCTGGGAAATCTGGCAGTGGGCAAATGGCGCAATTTATCGTTTGCTGAAACAGAGGCGCTGAACAAAATGCTTTCCGACTCGGTGAAAACACAAGAGGCTTCAACCAAAAGGAAGAACAAAACTTCCAAACTGCGGCCTTACCGCCAAGCAGATCCAAATCGTTCATAAAAAGTAGGAGAATCCAAAATCGGGCAACCGGCCACTCACAACAGGCAACTGATTTCGTTCCGTATAAACACACGTGGTGCAAAGGTTTTAGAAACAAGACGCGGCAGTAAGGTGCCAACTATTGATTCACTATGGCCTACCGGTTAAAGGTTATTAGCAGTTTTGCGCTTGAGTCTTTTTACAAATAGGTAGGTGATAATCCATGCTGTGAAGGCGCAGATGGCAGCCAGGGTGAAACTGCCCACTACATATTGCAGAAAATTTTGGCCAATCATTTCGGGTTTTAGGTTTTCGTTAAAGCTCAAACTTAGGGTATTGCTGCCCATCCATATACGGCCGGTTTGGTAGCTGCCAAAAACGATAAAGGGAATCATGGGCGGCACACTGATGTTGGAGGCCAGGATGGCAAGAGCTTTGTTGAGGTGGAAAAGCCAAGCGAAGAAAAGGACGAACCAGATTTGCAAACCCCAGAAGGGGGTGATGCCGAAGAACACGCCTACGGCCATGCTCCATGCTTTGGTGGTGGGGGTTTCGTGGGAGCGAATGAGGTATTGCTCAAAGATATGTTCCCACTTTTTTTCTCGGAGTGAGCGGATAAAGTTGCGGGGTTTTATCCAGGCAAAGGTCCAGAATACGAACACGGTGTTGAGTACGCTGATGCGCGAAAAATCTTGAAAGGGGCGAAAGTGCGAAATGCGCTCCTGGGCAGGTGGGTAATATACTTTGATGGGGACGGCCAGCACGTTTATCCCGCTCCATGCAGCCCGCACAATGACTTCAATTTCGAACTCGTATTTGCGGGTAAAAAAACGGAGATGGCTGAGTTGCTTAATGGGATAAAGACGATAGCCGGATTGGGTGTCGGGCAGCGAAATGCCGGTTTCTAATTCGAACCAAAAGTTAGAGAATTTATTGCCGAAGCTGCTTTTGCCGGGCACGGTGCGCTGCTGCATGTTGCGCGCACCAATCACGATGGCATTTTTGTGTTGCTCGAGCATGGCGAGCATGGTGGGAAGGTCTTCGGCATAGTGTTGCCCATCGGTATCTAAGGTGATGGCGTAATCGTATCCATCTTGAACGGCAAACTGAAAGCCTTGCCGCAAAGCCCAACCCTTCCCTCGGTTAGGGGCATAGCTATATAGCTTTATCTGCGGAAACTGTGCGAGAATTTCGAGGGTGTTATCGGTAGAGCCATCATTGACCACTACTACCTGATGGGTGTATTGAAGCACCTCGTTGATTACAGCAGCAATGGTGTGGCTGTTGTTATAGGTAGGAAGCAATACACAGCAGCGAAGACTTTTAAACTTTTGCGGGCATGCCGATTTATCGCTCATTGAAATATCCTTTGAACTTGAACACGATGAGGTGGTTCCAGTGATAGCTGGCGGTGACCTGTGTTAGGTGATCTTCCAGTTTTTCTAATTTGAGTTCCATTGAAATGGTATCGTCAGTAATTGGGTTTACTAAGTGCAGAAATTTGATGTAGCCGGTTCGCTTCAACTCATATTTAAGGGGAGAGAGTTCGTTGAGCACTTCTTCTACCATTTGAATTTGACAAACCCCCGGCACTACCGGATTGCCGGGAAAGTGGCCTTCAAAAATAGCGTGGGCAGGATTCAGTTTTACGGTAGCGCGAATGAGGTTGCCCTCTTGTGATGAAGTGGTGATATGGTAAAAATTTTCGATAAGCATGGATAAATGTTAATGAATAAAAAGATGCGAGAGGAAGTGGAGTTCGGTGGGGTTCATTTTACTGCTTTTACATTTTCCCCTTCCAGATATAATGTGTCAGGATCAAAGTCAATATTGTTTTGCCACACTACTGTTGCTAAATAGGCACGAGCGGTAGTAAATAATGTGATATCCTGCAGCTTTTTGAAAACACCTATTCCCAAATAAGGGGTTACGTCAAATATTTTTTCTTCGCCATTTTTAAAGAAAAGGGGAAGTTTAAAATCTTTCAACGGTTTTACTTTTTCAACTCTTGGGTTCATATTTTTTTATTGAAGCGGATCAATCTTAAAAATTTCATTTCAGAACACGGCTAATTCCCAGTTGGCCATTAGCTCTTCTTGATGAATCTCAATCCATAGCTTTGACCAATTTTACTTTGCCGGGAGGAAGGCTACTTTCTAATGCATCTCCGTTGGGTATCCTGAATATCATTTCGTGTTCTCCGTACTTTACAGGTATGTAAGGATAGTTATGCTGTTTCGTATCCAGGTAATACATCGTTACAATTAATCCGTAGAACATTGAAAGGACCGGCATTTGTTGTAATTTTTTTAAGCGGCATAAAGTTAACGCAGAATGTAATTCTACCTAATCCTTTTACTACTACTTCACCGCAAAAAGGCTGTCCTGCACCGCCCCGTTGATTTGCTTGGCCGAAAATAGCAACACGGTGTTATCGCCCGAAGCTTCGTTCATTTCTATGCGAGTAGCAGTAAAATCTTTTTTGTCGAGCACAATCACAATGGTGCTGATAAAATTGTGCAAGGTTTTAGAAACAGGAGTCAACTCCACTTTAATGAGTGCGTTGCTTTCATAAAACTTGGGGATAAAATCTTTGCCGGCAAACAAGCTGCCATTAATAGAACCGATTATAATATTGTTGAGTTGCTGAAACACCTTGCTGCGGTGCATGTCCATCTGAGTCGTTTTCTTCTCGTCCTGCATCAGCATTTTACCGTTGTTCATCACTATCAAATTCTTTACCGGTTGCTGATATTCCAAACGCACTCTGCCTTCTCTCTTAAAATAAAATTTGCCTTTCGATACTGCTTTCTCTGCCAGCATACTCATATTTTTCTCCTGTGTAAAATCACAGACAATGCTTTCTATTTTCTGTGAAGAAGCGGTGAGTTCGCTGCGCAGTTCAGCAGCATCTTTCACCGGTGTAAAATTTTGTGATTGCCCCTTACAAAAGGTCAGCACAAACAAACTGAGCCAAAGAAAGGGAATATGTTTTTTCATCATTTACAGCTATTGAAATTAGGTGCGATAAGGTTCTACTCCAAACATTTTATTTAAGCTCACTATTTTGAACCCGCGATTTTTTACTTCGCGAATAAAGTCAGAAAGTATGCCAATAGTGTGTTGCCCCCAGTCGTGAAATAATATCACATCCCCATTCTCTAGATTTTTAAGAGATTTTTGGAGTAACTTCTCTGCTGATTTAGCTCCGGTATCGTAAGTGCGCACGCTCCAGCCAATGCTGTGGTAATTGCACTGTTTAATCGCCTTTGCGACTGCGGGATTTATAACTCCATACGGTGGGCGAAAAAAAGTCGTTCGCTTTCCGCTTACTCGAAATATTTCTTTCTCACACTTTTTCAAGTCGGCCGTCATTCTCTTTTTTAGATGTAGCGAAAACCAAAAGTCGTGATAAAAACTGTGGTTGCCGATAAGGTGTCCTTCGGCCAGCATTCGGGTGACAAGGTCTTCGTTGCCGGAAATATTTTTCCCGATAAGAAAAAAGGCAGCGGGTACATTTTCCGACTTCAGAATATCCAGAACCGCAGGAGTAAACTCGCGCAGGGGGCCGTCATCGAAGGTGATGGCAATTTGTTTTTTATCCGCACTTCCTTTACACAGCGACACCATGAAATAGTTGAGCTGCATAAAGTAAACTCCCCAAGAAACGGTGAGCAGAAAGCAGATGCACCAGAGCAGGTAGCTGTACCAAGGCAGGTCGTATTTCCAGTCGGCATAGAATAGAATAAGTATTGCCGCTGCATAAAAGAGGCGAGTGTGCAGGTGCTTATACATTGGCAAACAACATCAGGGAATGATTCGCCTTTAGTGAATTGTAAATCAAAATATTTCGCGGTTCGCGATTTCTGTTTTCCAGATAAAGCACCTCCGGGATTGTTTGTGTTTTCATCATTTTTGCAGCCAGCCAAGTGGCAAAAGAAGTAGCGGTCATATACTCGCCACAGAGATGTTTAAATGCCAGAATACTTTGTTCGCTAAAAGTATCGTGTGTCAAAATATTATTCAGTCGGTCTGCTTTTGCGTCTCCGCAATGGCCACTTAATACTATATCTATCTCTTTAGGGGATAACCCATTATCGGAAAGGAAACCGAGTACCGTGCGTTTCAAATCATTGGCATCGGCAGGAGCAGGAAAAGTTTTACAGGCTTTGATGGTGCCATAAGTAGGGTCACTTTTCTGCTTGGCCAGCACGAAGAATGCAGCACCTTCTCCGGCAATGGTTCCGCAGTGACTTTCACTGAAAAGTTTCAGATTGCTGCAAGGCTCTGCACGCAGCATATCCATACGCATCATTGATCGATAGCTGTGGTCGCTCACCTCATCATAAGCTCCCACCAGAATATTGTCAAAACCCTCTTTCCCTAAAAGAAGGGCATCGGTAATAACACTTTCAAAAGAAAAACCTCGATGAGCAAACGTGTTGTTGTGCGCATGGCAACCCACCATCAATGCAATGTTGGAGCTAACTGTATTGTGTGTGCTCTGAATGAAAGAGGTGGGGCTCACAATCGTTTCCTCCGAATCAATTACGCTGTTCAAAAACTTCTGCGAAATATCCATGAGGCCATAGCCTGTTCCGGTAGAAATAGCTCCCGGAGTTTCTACTCCTGCATCTTTTAGTGCAAGAATACCGGCAGTGACACCAAACTTGATGATGCGCCCCATTCTGCGCATAGAGCCGGCATCGAAAAATTTGGAGTAATCTACATCTATACAAAAAATCTTATTGCTGTGATATTCCTTCACTTCGGGTAGAAATACCGAAGTGTCGGAGGTGGGCTGGGGAGAAAGGCAAACTGTTCCGTTGATGTAAAGCATGTTCAGTTTACTTTTGAAAAGATAAGCGATGAACAATTGCCGCCAAAGCCAAAGGAGTTAGACATCGCATGATTAATTTCTACCCCTGTCATTAATTCTGTGACGGGTTTAAAAGGCACTTCCTTCATTTGTGCCGTCCAGCGCAAATGAGGAGGAATTATTTGATGCTCCATTGCCAGTAGGGAATAAACCGCTTCTACCCCACCGCAAGCGCCCAAGGTATGCCCAGTAAAGGTTTTGGTGGAACTGAATTTAGGTGGGGCAATTCCAAATATTCTTTCCATGGCAATGCTTTCTGATAAATCATTATTGTTGGTTCCTGTGCCGTGAACGTTGATGTAGCCTATGGCCTCATGGCGCAAGCCGGTCATAGCTAAAGCTCCCGTCATGGCTAAGTAGTTTCCTTTTCCCTCGGGCGATGAAGCGGTTTGGTGAAACGCATCGTTGGCATTGGCATAGCCGCTAAGACTTGCCATCACTTTTTTAGGGAGCGTTTTTGCCACTCGCTCTGAAACAAGAACAATGTAACCCGCACCTTCTCCCAAGTTCAAGCCTTTTCGGGTTTCATTGTAAGGGGTACAGGGCTTATCATCCAAAATCATCAAGGAGTTGAAGCCGTTGAGGGTAAAGCGCGATAGTGCATCGGTGCCTCCGGCAAGCGCAATATCTAATAGATTGTTTTTAATCAGCCGCGCCCCTAACATAATGGAGTTGGCAGAAGAAGAACAGGCCGTGCTGATAGTGGTGACAAAATCTTTAATCCCCAACTGTGCGGCCACAATATCCGTAATGGCTCCGGTGTCGTGTTGTTCTACTTCACTCAAATCAGCCTTCGTATGGTCCTCGTGAAAAGCCTTGAAAATATTTTCGGTGATATCCATCCCACCTACCGTATTGGCAGAAAGGAAACCGATGCGCCATTTACCCGGTTCTGGAATTTGTGCATCTTGGAGTGCTTCGCGGGCGGCTATCATGCTGAACAGCCCGGTGCGCGATACCGTGCCCTCCAAGCCGGCCATTGCGGCCAATGCTGCATTGCTGAATTTGATTTCACCGGCAGGTAATTTACCGGCATAGTTTGTGCGCAGAATGGTAATATCGGAAATGCCTGAACGACCTTCATAAAACGATTGAAGGTTCTCTGCTACATTATTTCCAATGGCCGTTATCACTCCTTTTCCTGCAACAAACACCTGCATAGCCGGAAAAATTATTTGGTTCGATGTGCTAAAATATATTCCGCAAAAGTTCTTACAGAATGAAAAATAGCCGGTCCGTCTGAGGGGTTTGCGAGTTTAATGCCGTAATGCTGTTGTAACAGTACAATCAATTCCAGCGCATCAATAGAGTCCAGCCCTAAACCCTCTACAAACAGAGGCTGGTCGTCTCCAATATCTTCCGGTTTTATATGCTGAAGATTCAGTTGTTCTACAATTTGCTTTTTAAGGGTAGCAATTAATTCTTCCATAGTTCTGAGTAAATTTTGGAGGTGTTGTTTGAATCGTGTATAGGGTTTGTCTTATTATCAATTAGTTCTGCTAAGTAAAAAAAAGCTTCTGCTTTATCCTCATAAAAATCGGCCCAACCTGAAATACAGGCTTTTACTCTGCCGGAGCCAAACAAGGTGTTGATATACCCGGTTTGAAAAGATGCGTCAAATGTATCAAAAACAAAACAGGCCGATTCCCCTTTTACTCGGTTTCGGATGGTAATTTCTCCTATTAAGATGTTAGGCAATGTATATACAAACAATGCCGGGCTGGGAATATCAGCTACCGTTTCTGCATATCGAAGATCTGTGTCCAGGCTCGAATTGGCGCAAGAAAACACAATACCGATTTCTTCCGGTCGGTATTTTTCACTCCAGCCTTTTTCGCGCAGCAACACTTCAGCAGCCAAGAAGCCCGCTTTACTGAGATGATCCATCTTGTAAAACTTAGGATAGTTAAGCTCAAGTGCTTCGTAAGCATGTAGCAAAAAATCAGAAGCCGAAACTTCTGATTTTTTGCACACAACTAATCCATCTGAAACAATCTTGTTATTCCGAAGAGCGGTATAAGAGGTAATGGAAGGGGCTTTAGTCATTTATCCTCCTGCCTCGCTCTCTTCTAAATCTTTCATCTTCTTCTCAACATTAATCAGTCGGACCATTCGACTGAGGCTGGTGCGGTGATCTTTTACAAATGGATTGTCGGTATCCCACACATAGCCGGCTAACACCGAACACATTTGTCGAATCACGTCCATGTTGCGCTCTTCATTGAAAAACATTTTCTGTAAGGAGCCATCGTACCAAGCCATCACATAAGTACGGAAAACATCTATCCCATCAAGCATGGGGGTGGTATATTCTTTTTCCCAGTCCACGTTCTCGCCTTTCAACTGGCGCACCACTACGTTAGCGGCTAATTGCGATGAAGCTACCGCCAGTGTAACCCCTGAAGAAAATACAGGATCCAAAAATTCGGTCACGTTGCCGGTGAGTACATATCCGTCTCCATAAAACTTTTCGATGGATATAGACCAACCTTCGATGACACGGGGTTCAAAAATAAATTTAGAGTCTTTAAAGCGCTCTGCTATACTCCACTCAGAAGCAATCATGCTGCGAAGTTGTTCTTCGAGGGAACCTTTGAAGTCTTCGAAAAAAGGCGGATTACCGACAAAACCACAAGAGGTATTTCCATTGGAAAAAGGAATACACCAAACCCATACTTGAGATTGATGCTCGGCAATCAGGATGCGATCGGGTTCTATGTAATCATTCCTACGGGTATCAACAATGTGGGTATATAATGCCTTTCGCGGTGGCAAATCGGATGGACGATCGAGTTTCAACAAACGGGGAATAACACGGCCATAGCCCGAACCATCTACGATGAAGCGAGCTTCAATTTTCTTCTCAGACCCATCCTTACATTTCACTGTAGTGGTAGAGTTGCTGCCTTCAAACTGAATATCGGTAACAGTGGTTTCGTAATCAATGGGCACACCCATTTTCTCCACTTCATCGGCCAGTACTTTGTCGAAGTCGGCACGAGGAACTTGCCAGGTCCAGTTCCACCCTTTAGTGAATTGGTCAGAGAAATTGAAGTCCATCACTTTCTTTTCAGAGTTTACAAACTTAGCTCCTGATTTCTCTTGGTAGCCTTTTGTTTTCAGTGCAGGAAGAAATCCTGCCGCTTCTAAAGGCTCCATACATTTTGGCAAGAGGCTTTCTCCAATAACAAATCGCGGAAACTTTTCTTTTTCTACAATCTTCACCTTAAACCCTGCTTGGTTAATGATGGAGGCGGCTACCGTACCCGAAGGCCCTGCTCCTATCACTAATACATCAACTTTTTCTGTACTCATAATAGCTTATTTTATTTTAACGAATATACAATTGCTGCATTACAACCACCAAACCCGGAGGCAGTTTTTAATGTATGATTTTTATCAGTTCGCGAAAGTGTTTGGCTAATATTTATTTTTCCGGAGACTCCCATTTCCTCAAAATTTTTGCTGGGCAAAATCACTCCATTCAACAAAGATTGGTAGGAGATGATAGACTCTACTACTCCGGCAGCGCCCAATGTATGTCCAAAATGCCCCTTGAGACTGTGAAGCGGCACCGATGAAAGTGAGGCATGGGTAAAAGCTTTCGCTTCCATTTCATCATTAAAAAGGGTGGCGGTGCCGTGTGCTGAAATAAAAGCGAGATCCTCTGCAGATAGACCACTTTCACTCATCGCTTTCAATACGGCTCCGGCTAATTCCTCGCCCGTTCGTGAGGGGCCCGAAATATGGTTGGCATCATTGCTGGAGGCGTTCCCATTCACAACAACCTTCTTTTCAGTTGAAACATATTCTTCTTTAGCTGTGAGGACAATAGTGGCAGCACATTCCCCCAGGTTAATCCCGCTTCTGTTTTTATCAAATGGTTTACAAACATCACTACTCATGGCCTGCAGTGATTGAAAACCGGAAATAATAAATTTGGAAAGCACATCAGCACCGGTGACTACGGCATGTCGGTATTGCCCCGTTTCAAGAAGGCGTTTTGCGACCATCACCGAAAGCACGCCTGAAATACAAGCATTTGAAATTACCAGCGGTGAATTGGACGCACCAAAATGAGAAGCTATTCGCTTAGCCGTTTGCGACAACGAAACTTTACTTCTTAGGGTATTTCTTTGCTTAGGGTTTTCAATTAATTCAATGTTTCCTTTAGTCGTAGAAAGAATAAAAATGGTTTCAGGCAATGACAAACTAATTTCGGTATCATTAAGTGCCTCTTTGATAGAAGCGATGCAATAGCTCTCGAACCTTGTATAGTCCTCCTGTAAGAAAAAATTTTCATCGCTAAACATGGCGGCAACAAAAGGAGTAGAGGATAAGTGCTGATTATTTACAACACGGAGGCTCGTAGCCCCGGCCATCACTTTATCGAAGTTCTCTGCCGTAGAGTTTCCAAGCGGGGAAAAAATATTATCAGAAGCTATGTAAACCCTGCTCATCTAAAGATTATTTTTCTTGCGCCAGTTGATGAATATTTCTGGTGTTACCAGCGCTAACTGCATCGTTCCATTCGCTACAAATACCTGAGTGGTACTTCCCGTGCATACAATCTCGCCTGTGCTCTCCTTGCGTATGGTGTAATCGAAAATAATTTTAGCAGCATCGGTTTTCCGATAGACACACTCAATCAGCGCCACCTCTTTATATTGGAGTGTTTTCCGAAAAAAACTCTCTAAGTGAACGATTGGGGTAGCATAGCCGTTTACATATAAGTCCATATAATCCAGACCATATTTTTTGCCAAAGGCTTCGCGCCCCTCTTCAAAGTATTTTACATAATTGCCATGCCACACAATCCCTAAAGGGTCACATTCATTAAACCGAATTTCTTGGCGGGCTACAGCCGATATGCTTTTGGGTTTTTTCATGCTTTATCAGAAACTTTCATTTCCTCTTTTTCGGGTTCTACAAAAATTTTCATCCTGCACGAAGCTATTTCTTCCTCCTTTACAAAAACTCTTCCTACAATGATGGAAACATCAAAAATCTTATTCTCAATAGTTATTTCTGTTTTCAACTGCTCTCCTGCCAAGGGTAAACGAGAGCAAATAAAGTCCTTTACGTCTCCAATAAAGCCCAATGGAATTTTCTGGTTTGCCAAGAAACTTTCATAGCCCGCTTTTGCCGCACAGGTTTGGGCGATATTTTCAATCAATCCTCCCACAGAGAGTTGCCCTTTACAGCACATCACATGGGTTTCTGAAAAAGTGAAGGTGGCTACACAATGATTTTCGCTGACCGTTTCCAATGTGCTGATAAGTACAAACGGTGGCTTTTGCGGAAGAAGGGCTATTAATGATGGTCCGAAAATAGGTAACACTGTCAGGGGGTTTTCCAAAAATCAAAAAAGTTAAACCATTGTTCGGGGTACTTGCGCACCATTCCTTCCAGATCTCGCACATAATCTTCCATAATCTGCGCAGTAGTCGTTTCACGAGTGACATCTCGATGTGGTCGAGCAAAGCAATGATAATGAGTAGTCCCGGCTTTTAATCCGTACACAAAGGAGTAAGGCGCTTTGAACGATTTAATAATCTGAAATGGGCCAATGGGAAAGAGCGCTTTTGCCCCCACAAATTCTACCTGTGCCGTGCGAGCTCCCGGCATAAAACGATCTGCCGTCATACAAATAATTTCGTTGCGCTGAAGAGCTTCTCCGATTTGATAAATATGGGAAAGGTCGTCTTTAATCAGAATCATGTTATAATGTCGTCCACCGGTGGTGTTCTCCAGTGTTTTTTTAATTTGTTCATGTTCAACATCATACACCAGCACATTGATACTGCTGTCATATTTCATCAAATACTCAGAAGCAATTCCCCAGTTGCCGATGTGCGAACCCAATAGTATTCCCCCTCTTTTTTCGTCTATCATAGTTCGGAGGTTTTCTGCACCGAAGGATTCAGAGGTGATTTTGCCTCCCAGTCCGGCAGAAACCACTACCCGGTCAATGAGAGTTTGCCCAAGCAAGAGGTAGTTTTTATAAATCTTAAACACAGATTTTATGGAACTATACCCCATGCGGTGATGAAAGAAGTAGTACGACCAGCGCGAACTGCTCCATGAAAAAAGGAAATAATAGAACACTATAATGTACAAGAAAAAATAAGCGGGATAAACTCCGAAATACTTCAGTATAAGAATAAAAAACCGGTAACCGAATGCTGTCCCCTTAGACTTACCTGCCCATTGTGACATTAGTTGACTATCGTTTGCTGTGATTTTCCGATCACATAATCATAGAGGTTCTGGAAAGTAATAATGCCGGTAAAATCTTCCTGTTTTACTTTAATTCCGAAATTACCTTCGAGAATTACTACGAGGTCCACATAGTCTAAACTGTCGAGTTCAAGAGTTTCTTTTAGGGGAGCCTCCGGAGAGATTTTGGTTTCTTCTACTTCAAACTCTTCAATTAAAAATTCATTGATTTTGCTAATAATTTCTTCCTGCTTCATGGTGTTTGGTAGTGTTATTCCCATTTGCGAACAATGAGCGAAGAGTTGGTTCCGCCAAAGCCAAATGAGTTGGACAAAAATACATCAATATTCTTCTCTTTCGTAACCGGTATGATGTTGAGTTTAACCGAATGTTCATCGGGAGTTTCAAAATTGATATTGGGGGCTATAAAGTTATTCTGCATCATCAACATAGAGTAAACGATTTCGCTTGCTCCGGCCATCCAACATTCATGGCCGGTCATAGATTTGGTACTGCTCACGGGAGGTTTGTATGAACCGAACACCGCGTTCAGTGCTTGTGCTTCGCTGGCATCGCCCTGTGGAGTAGAGGTGGCGTGGGCATTGATGTAATCTATTTCATCGGCCTTCACATTCGAATCTTTCAGTGACATCATGAGTGAGCGAACCGGGCCATCTACGGTGGGATTGCTAATGTGCCCCCCATTAGAAGAGAAGCCGTAACCGATAATCTCGCCCAATATTTTGGCTCCGCGTTTCTTCGCAGAGTCTAAAGATTCAATGATTACAGTTGCAGATCCTCCGCTCGGTATTAATCCATCTCTGCTTTTATCAAAAGGGCGAGAAGCCTTTGTAGGTTGGTCTTCACGTATGGAGAAGGCCGATAAAGCATCAAAAGCCCCCATGCTGTATATATTAATCTCTTGCGCTCCTCCGCATACTACGCGATCTTGATAGCCATGCCGGATTAAGAAATAACCCAAACCTATACTGTGGGAGCCACTGGCACAGGCCGCACTCACCGTAAAATTGATGCCTTTCAGTTTGAAGATAGTAGCCAGATTCATGTTTACCGTGCTATTCATGGTCTGAAACACCGCACCACTGCCAACAAACATGGTGTTCTTTTTTTCTCTTATGATGTCTGTGCTCTCAACTACCGCTTGTGCAGTGCTGTCGTTTCCGAAAATAATGCCGGTTTCGTGATGTTCGAGATATTCCTGGTCCATATTGGACTGTAGCAGCGCTTCCAAAGTAGCTAAGTAGGCATACTCTCCTTGTTAGGGCAACATAATTCGTGATCTGCGATCGAGCAAACCTTTCAATTGCGGTTTCTCTACCATTCCCGTAAGCCCCGAACGATAGCCAAATTCTTTCCGTGCAGGATCTAAAACAATCCCTGATTTCCCCTTATAAAGCGATTCCTTTACTTCCGTCTGATTTTTGCCAATGCAGGAATAAATTCCAAGACCGGTTATCACCACTCTGTTCATGATACAATACTATCTTTTTCAAATTTCTACTGCAAGAGGTAATGAAGCGCCAAGTAAGAAAATGCACAAACTGGGCGGTTAGATATGGCTAAACAAAGGTTTAGTTGCTGAAGAGTTCAGCATTGTCAAACCACATATCTCCTATCACATTGCCCTTCGTATCCAGAAAGCCCCATCTCTTGTCTTTTTTCACGCGAGCAACTCCACCGATAAAACCTTTATCCTGTTTGCCTTTTACGAATCCGAATGCAACAGAAATATCGTATTGAGCGGGGATAACCAACTTACCGGTTAGGTCAATGAATCCCCATTGTTTCACTTTGATAGGAGCCAGCCCGTCTGCGCTGAAAATTTCGGCATCAGGGTAAGAAGGTTGAACCACGAAAGAACCGGAGGTATTGATATACCCCCATTGGTCATTGATACATACGGGAGCAAGGCCTTTTGAAAATTCGCGAGCTTTATCAAACTTGGGGTCTATGACCCACTTCCCTGTTAAATCAATGAATCCAACTTTTTTGTCTTTACGGGCATAGGTCAAGTTCTGTTCGTCAAAATCCCATATCTTATTGATACCCGGAAGCACATTGAATTTTCCGTTAATCACGAGGCCATAAGTATCTCCCAATTTTGCCCAGGCTACTCCTTTGTAATAATCGCCAATATCGTCATAAGCCGGCTCAATAATTACTTTACCGCTTTTGTCAATAATGCCCCATTTGTCATTTTGTTTTACCCGAGCATAATTCCCTTCAAATGGTTTAACCGCTTGATAGTATGCTTGAATTACAATTTGCCCTTTTGTATTGATAGCTCCTATTTTATCTCCCATTCTGAAAAACGCTAAACCATCATCAAAGTCATAATATTTATCGGTGGGGGGAGTGCTTATCATTTCTCCTTTCTTGTTGATATAAAACCACTTTTTATCCTTTGCTACCACACAAATGCCGCTGTTGAAATACTTGGCATCATCATAAGTGGGTTGAATCATTACTTCGCCTTTGGTATTGATAAACCCCCACTTGCCGTTTTGGCGAATAGCTGCGTACCCGTCTGAAAAACTTTTAGCCACTTCATATTTAAGCGGTATAGCCCAAGCTCCAGTTTTAGTGATGTACCCATAAATTTTCCCCATACGCACTAAAGCCAAATCCTGCCCATTGGCCATCTGAGTGCTGATGAATAATAAAAGGATCAGTTTTTTCATATTGGTATGTTTAGAGTGGAAATGTAGTGATTTAAACGATATTATTATTAGAAAATGAAATTGTAGAGTTAAAAACCGAGTTCGAAAACTGAGCATTCATTGTCTTCTTCCTGATTGAGCGTAGCTTTTGTTGATGATGGATAAAGGAGTTTTAACGCTGGGCAAAAATTGATTGGCTATTGAAATTATAAGATTGGGATTGAAGACTTTTATACTGCTAAAGCGAGCGAAAAAGGGCGGTTTTATGACCCTCCCTTGGCCTTGCTTATGTGCAAGGAGATGGAGAAATATTAAATAAAGCAAAAGCCGGTTCCGCTCTTAAAAAATGGTGCTACAGGGAAATTGACTATTAACTCACCGGATTGAGTACGATACTGAAAATTTTGTATTGACTCATATCGCGACCATAGTAGAATTTATCGAGCGCCTCGTACATATTTGATGCTCTGAAGTAGGATGTATGCAGACGATTTTCCCCCATCTTAATCCATTGAATGGTCATGCTGCTTTCGTTGTGATAGTTCTGCACAATGTAGTCCAGCATTTTCTTGAGCGCATCTATTTTATCGGTGCCAAGGATGGTATGGAATAGGAATGACTGGTCGTGCTTGGGGTTTACTGTAACTAAATCCAAGCGAACGGTTTCGTTCTTCTCCTTATAATTAAAAATAAGATTCTGCGGATCAAGTCCTAAGCGCGTTGCTACCTCCTTTTGATAGTGAGCTATTTCAACATTTTGATCGGGTCGGGTCATAATACATATTCAAAGGGGTACTGAAAGTAAATATCAATGTGCCGCCAGTACTTTAAAAAGAAGCAATAGCTTATCAAGCTCAGTTTCTTACTGTTATCAGTATATTTTTGCTAACTCAACTTGTCGGCCACCTTATCTACGATACCAAACTTCACGGCTTCTTGCGCATTCATCCAAAAGTCGCGGTCAAAGTCTTTCATAATCTGCTCAAAAGTTTTGCCGCAGTTTTTTGCCAGCACTTGTGCACTCAATTCCTTAGTTTTTTGAATTTCCTTAGCGGTGATTTCAATATCGGTAGCTTGTCCGTACATGCCACCCAATGAAGGTTGGTGTATCATCACCCTTCCATTGGGCCATATTTGCCGGCTGCCTTTTTTGCCTCCGCTTAGCAAAATAGATCCCATAGAGGCCGCTAAGCCCATACAGATAGTATGTACCGGGGAAGAAATCATTTGCATAGTATCATATATCACCATTCCGGAAGTAACCACACCGCCCGGGCTGTTGATGTAAAAGAAAATTTCTTTCCCAGGATCATTGGCTTCCAGAAACAAAAGTCGGTTTACTACTTTTTCAGATGACTCATCGGTGACGGGTCCCCATAAAAAGACTCTGCGTTGCTCCAGGAATTTGTTGTCGAACTTCATCATTCCTCCGGCAAACTTCTCGATCAATTTATCGGGTTCCATACCGGGAGTCTCCGGCTCATCTTCCATTCTATAATTCATAAATAGTTTTGGTTTTAACACAAAGTCAAAAATAGAATATTTTGCATGGCGTGGTAATCTGCTTTTCTATTATTCTCCATTTTTAAAATCAATGTGTAGCGGCTTAGCTAACAAATTCATTCGGGCAACCTCAAAAGGATTTTATCTTTGAATAAACAATTTGATATGGAGGAAGAACAAAAACCAGCTGAGCCGGAAGATGGCCATGTGAAAATAAAGAAGACGTACTTGCTATGGGGAGGCATCGTATTAGTAGCCGGCATAGCGCTTTTTTTTATTTTAAAACCTTCCTCGACCGAAAAGTCATCCTTAAAACCACCTACCTATCAACGAGATGAGCCGACACAGCCGCAGATCATGAAGGAAGATTTTCAGCAGAAAATACAAGAAATGATAGACAGCGGAATGACGGTGAATGAAATTTCGCGGGAGACCGGGGTGCGCAAAGACCTGATTCGAAAAATTAAAAAAGAGAAAGCAGCCGCGCAGAAGCCTTGAATTCTTATCCGCTTTTTGTTGAAAAAATACTTCGCGTAAGCTGTTTGTTCTGTGCATTTTAGCGGCTATTAATGATACCACTTTCTCTGTTTGATAATACTTCAGCTCCTGCACTAACATCGAAAGATGAGGTAAACGGCATTCAACGACAATTTGAGATTGTGGTGAATGGGGAAAATATTCCTGTTCGTATTTTGTTTGAACCTCGCTTTAATAATCGAGTAACGGTGAACAAGAAAGGTATTCTGCTGCGCGTTAACGAAAAGCAGGAGAAAGCCGAGCAGCGCAAAAGTATTGATACCCTGCTGAAGTGGGCGAAAAATAAATTAGGCGACAAACCCGAATTGCTCGACAGCCTTCCGCAGCGCAAATATGTAAATGGAGAAATTTTGCAAGTAGGGGAACAAGAGTTCGTTATTTCTATACATTACCACAGCGCAGCCAATTCCACGGCTAAACTGTTCCGAAATAACATTGTTCTATCGCTGGCAAAAGGACTTACCCCCGAGTCGGAAGCCAATGCCTGTTCATATTTGGTAGCGAAATGCTTGTGCCGCTTTTTTCAACCGCTCATCAGTGAACGGCTACATGATTTTAACCATCGGTTTTTTAAGAAACAGTTGGGCACAGTCAAAATGAAATACGCCACCAGTTTTTGGGGGCATTGCTCTGCACAGGGCAATATTGTTATTTCAATTCGTCTGCTATTTGCTCCTCGCTCGGTAGTGGACTATGTGTTAATACACGAATTGGCTCACTTAGTACATCACAACCATTCTTCTCGCTTTTGGAAATTAGTAGAGACAGTGATGCCTTCCTATGAAAATGCTGAAAAGCATTTAAAAGATCACAACTACTTGTATTACTTATAAACTAACACTTGTTTGGTTCACTCGCGAACAGTATATTCGCTAACAGTTGTTAGCCATGAGCACCACTACATTAAGCACAAAAGACAATATTCGCCATACAGCCGAAAAGCTTTTCCGCGAGAGAGGATATGCTGCTATTGGTATGCGGGAGCTGGCACGTGAAGTAGGAATTGAAGCTCCGAGTATTTACAACCATTATAAGTCAAAGGATGATTTGTTACGTGAAATTTGCTTCGACATAGCCGAGCAATTTTTCAAAGCCTTTGAAATAGCCGAGAGAATACACGAAAAGCCCGGCAAAAAAATAAAGCAGTTGATGAAAGCGCACGTAAGTGTGATTGCCCGAAATCTTGAAGCCTCAGAAGTGTTTTTCAATGAATGGATGTTTCTGCAAGAGCCGCATCTATCTGACTTTAAGAAGCAACGGTACGAATACGAAATGAAATTTCGGGAAGCGATTGAAGCGGGAATGAAACAGGGAAGTTTCAAAAAGATGAATTCAAAATTAGTTGCTTTTGCAATTTTTTCCTCCTTAAATGCCACCTATGATTTGCTTAAAAACAATGAACCGATGGCGGAGGAGAACATCGCGGAAGACATTGCCAATCTTTTATTAAAAGGACTTAAAGAGTAATTAAAAAAAACAAAACCATTATGTACGGAAGCACTAATATTACAGAGGAAGATGCCCGAAGAATGAATGTAAGCGATGAAGAGCCGGAGAAATTACTGGCCTTTGAAGATCGGATAGCCCGCGGTGAAAAGATTGAACCGGGCGACTGGATGCCGAAGGAATACCGAAGGCAGTTGCTTCGAATGATTGAGCAACATGCCCACAGTGAAATTGTAGGCGCACTTCCCGAAGGCACTTGGATTACCCGCGCTCCTAATTTCAGGCGCAAGCTGGCTTTAATTGCCAAGGTGCAGGACGAAATTGGCCATGGGCAATTATTGTATTCTGCGGCTGAAACGCTGGGGAAAACTCGTGAACAAATGCTGGAAGACTTGCTGAACGGCAAGAGCAAATACTCCAATGTATTTAACTATCCGGCTAAAACTTGGGCCGACATAGCTGTGATTGGATTTTTAGTAGATGGAGCGGCTATCGTTAATCAAGTCATTAATTCCAAAGGCTCTTATGGGCCTTACTGTCGGGCATTGGAAAGAATATGTTACGAGGAAAGTTTTCATTTAAAACAAGGACACGATAATGTGGTTTATCTCGCCACCGGCACCAAACATCAGCGAGCCATTCTACAAGATGCCATTAATCGCTGGTACCGCCCGCTGTTACACTTCTTTGGGCCACCCGATAAAATGAGTGCCCACAGTGAAAAATTGATGAAATGGAAAGTAAAGCTGGCTTCCAATGATGATATGCGCAATCAGTTTCTCGATCAGTATGTGCCCAAAATTTTAGAGTTAGACATTACTTTTCCCGACCCTAATCTTCGGAAAAACAACGATGGTATTTGGGAATTCAGCGACCCAGATTGGGAGGAGTTTAAACGAGTAATAAACGGTGGCGGCCCTTGTAATGCCGAGCGATTAGAAGTCAGAAGGTATGCTGAGGAAGCAGGCCGTTGGGTGCGCCAAGCACTCTTGAATCCGCAAGAGAAATATCAAGTTCCATTAGCTTAAAAAAAGAAGAATAGCATGAGTTCATTAGATCCCCGAGTCAATCGGCTCGACACAAAAAAAGTAAAGGATGGAGAGCTACACACTAACTCCCATCTGATTACCTGGGAGGTATTCCATCAGGAAAAGCGCGGCAAACAAGTGACCCATTGCGGCATTGTTCACGCTTCCACACCCGAAATAGCATTGGTGCTTGCCAAAGAACAATTTGCTCGCAGAGGGAAGACCACTAATCTTTGGGTAGCTAAAACCACAGATATTTATACTTTTTCCTCAGAGGACGAAGATATTTTTGAAACCACTCCGGAGAAAACTTTCCGGGAACCGGGCGCTTATAAAGTGCGCGGAAGAATTGAAAAATTTCAGAAAGAAAATAAAGCTGACGTATGAATAACAACGCTGTGAAAGAATTACTGTATAAAATGGCTGATGACGCACTAATAATCGGCCATCGCAATTCAGAATGGACCGGTATAGGACCTATGTTGGAAGAAGACTTGGCGTTTTCTTCTATTGCTCAAGACAAAATAGGCCATGCGCTGGCACTTTACACCATACTGCACGATGTGTTGGGCGAACCGCATCCCGATCAACTGGGCTTTATGAGAAAGGAAAAAGATTTCCACTGCTGCCAATACGTGGAACAGCCTATTGGCGAATATGACTTCAGTCTAATGAGGCAGTTTCTTTTTGACAATGCCGAATTACTGCGCTATGAGGCACTCACTCGATCTTCTTTTGAGCCTTTGGCACAGTTAGCTCGCAAAGCGAAAGGAGAAATAAAATACCACGTGATGCATGGCGATACTTTTATGAAGCAACTCGGCAACGGCTCAGAAGAAAGCCAGGCTCGCTTACAAAGTGCATTAAACAATTCCTGGCATCTGGCACTTGGAATCTTTGAAAATAGTGAGTTTGAAAAGGAGTTGATACAAGAAGGAATTTTTACCGGAGAAGAAGAATTGAAAAGAAAGTGGCTGGAGAAAATCACTCCCACCCTTGAAGCGGCAAATCTTAAATTACCCGCAACCGAAGAAAATAAAATAGTGTATGGTGGTCGAAAAGGTTCCCATTCAGAATTTCTAACTCCCTTGTTAAATGAAATGACCGAAGTGGTTCGTACAGATATAGACGCAGAATGGTAAATAAATGGCGGAAGTAAAAAACATAAGCGAAGAAGAGGTATGGTCAGCTCTCGAAAATGTAAAAGACCCGGAGATTCCTGTGATTTCTATTGTGGAAATGGGAATGATAACTGGAGTAGAGTTGACTTCCACTTCAAAATGCGTGGTCACTATGACTCCTACCTTTGTAGGTTGCCCGGCTATTGGCATGATGAAAAAAGATATTGCCGAACAGATGACCAAATTAGGATTTGAAGAAGTGGAAGTACGGGTTGACTTAGCCACAAGCTGGACCAGCGACCGCATGCAACCGGAGGCAAAAAGAAAACTTGAGAAATTTGGACTGGCTCCCCCTCCCTCTTTATTAGCAGACGAAGAACTCAGCGAAGAAGTGCTCAATCGAGTTCGCTGTCCGCATTGCGGAAGCACAGATACCACCCTGCGATCATCTTTTGGTTCTACCCTTTGCAGAGCCATTCGCTTTTGTTTTCACTGCAAGCAGGGCTTTGAGCAGTTTAAACCCGTTCAGTAAAAATATGCTTGCTATGATTCTATGAAGGCCGAGTGGCCTCACTCTTCATTTTTGAAAACCACAGCGCTTCTTCCCTCCTTTATCTTTTGCATTTTAATAACATAAAACATACCTTCCGTAAAAATTAGGCGCATGAAGCAGTTGTACTTTTTGTTCTTGCTCTGGATAAGCTCACCAGTTTTTTCGACCGCATCCGATGTAAATCTATTAAACGATAGCGCTGCATCACTTTTAAACTCCAACCCTAAAGAAGCGCTCAAGCAAGCCCGCCATGCAAAACTGGAAGCAGAAAAAGCAAAAGATGAATTCGGAGTAGATCGCGCCTTTGCACTAATAGGGGTGGCTCATTATAAAATAGATCATTATGACAGTGCTAAATTTTATTTGAACCGAGCCATTGACTTGGCAGAAGAAAATTCAGATTCCATTTCTTTGGCGTACGCTACTTATTGGAAAGGGAATATAGAGTTGTTTAAAGGATCATACTCAAAAGCGTTGGATCTATATCAGAAAGTTTATACCCTTTCAATGAAAACAGGGGATAAACAAAATATGACCCGCGCCATTGACGGGAAAGCATCTATCTATGAATCGCTGGACGAAACCGATAAAGCAGAAGAGTATTACCTCGAAGCATTGAAAATCGCCCAAGAATCAGACTTTGACGAGTGGATACCAACAGTCACCTTTTCATTGGGCAACATTGCTTATAAAAAGGGGAAAATAGAGGAGGCAATAAAAAAGTATCAAGAGGCTATACGCCTATCCGATGCAAGTGGCAACTTGAACAATAAGGCGAACTGCCTACAGCAATTAGCCTCCATTTATTATGAGCAGAATAAGTCAGAGGAAGCGATAGAATTTATTCGGCAGGCGATGGATATTTTCAAGGAAACCGGTTCCGCTTCTTCCTTCAGTTACAGCCGGCTGCTGATGAGTGCTATTCTATTAAAGGATAAAGAATGGGATTTGGCCATTAAGCTGGCACAAAACTCATTAGAGGAAGGGAAAGCGAAAAAAGATGTTGCCTTACAACGAGATGCTGCTGAAATTCTCTATTATGCTTATCGGGGGAAAAAGAGCACTGCCGAAGCACTCGACTTCCACATTATGTTTCATCAACTCTCTGAAAGTAAACACCGGGAGGAGTTGACCAAAAAATTGACGCAGATGGAATTGCAATCTAATTTCGAAAATGAACGAAAGATTGATAAAGCGCGTCAAGAAAAATTAAATGCCGAAATGAATGCCCGCATAGGAGAAGAAAAATTGATGAAGAAGGCGGTCATCATTGGTTTTATTTTTATTGCCCTGATAGCCGCAGTAGCCATTTTTGCTTTTATGCAAAAGCGCAAAGATACCCGACTGATTGATGCTGAAAAAAGAAAGAGCGATGAACTACTCAGAAGCCTGTTGCCCCATACACTGATTGCAGAAGTACAAGAACAACGCAAACACTTGAGCAATAATCACTGTACCGTCATCTTTGCCGATATTAAAAATTCATCCGGATCGACAGAAACTATTAAAGCAGAAAGAGCGCTTTTCACTAAAACATTCAATGCTATTTTAGCAAAACATCAATTAGAAAGTATCAAAGGTGATGATGAGGTATTGATGGGAATAGGGCAAAATGGAACCTCGGCCAAACACTTAGCGACCAGCGTGATTCGAGGTGGAATTGAACTGTTGGAATTTGCTAAAATGAGAAAGGCAGAAAATCAGAAAAACGGAAATCCTTTTCTTGAAATCGGTATTGGCATTCATACCGGTTCCGTTATTGCAGGAATCGTTGGTTTAAAAACCTCCGGCCACGATATTTGGGGCGATACCGTAAACATTGCCGCCAGGATAGAACAACACGGCATGGCGGGGAAAGTCAATATTTCATCGGCTACCTATTCTTTTGTAAAGGATGATTTCAATTGTGTGCACTATGGCAACATTCCCATCAGCGGTGACGGAGAGCTTGAAATGTATTTTATTGATTTGTCACTGGCTTAACCAGTATTATTATTTACTTTGTCACCTCAGTTAGGCTCAAATTCATCTATTCACTTATGTACCGTTTCTCTAAACTACTGCTTCTCTTTTTGTTGACGATAGGCTTCTTCCCGATGTATGCGCAATCGGGAAATAGCTCTAAACAGAAACAATTAGAAGAGATTAAGAAGCAGATTCAGGAAGATCAGAAAACCATTCTGCAACAACAGGAGTGGAATGACCAGTCTGCCCAACAAGAAATCAAAAAGTTAAATCAGGAAAACAAGAAGAAGAGTTTAGAAGTGCAATCTTCTAAGCAGGAGGCACAAAGCGCCAAGCAGGAAGCCCAGAAAGCCAAATTGGAATTACAGAACAAGCAGGTGGAGTTATTGGAAACTCAGATAAAAATTGATTCTGCTAAAAGTATTCTGGACGAAACAGAAGCCCGGTTACAGTCGGCTGAAATGATTAACAAACGGATTTTAGAGGAGAAGCAAAGACAGGACGACAGCGTAAAAATTCTGAAGAAAGAACAGGAATTACAGGATGTTCAATTACAAGCCAAGCAGGTAGAACTGACTGCTCAGAAAGCAAAAAACGCTTTCTACATCATTATCGCAGGCATCTCTTTAACTCTCTTCTCCATCATCATTGTATTATTTCTGGGTCGGCAAAAAACGCTTCGTGATTTAGGGGAGAAAAACAAAGTAATAGAAGAAGAAAAAAGAAAGAGCGATGAGTTGCTGCTCAACATTCTTCCCGAAGAAGTGATGCACGAATTAAAAGCGCATGGCAAAACTCAGGCGCGCAATTACTCGAAGGCTTCGGTGCTGTTTGCCGATATCAAAGACTTCACTTCCATCAGCGAGCGCTTAACTCCCGATGAACTGATAGAGGGCTTAGACACCTATTTTGAACGATTCGATAAAATCATTGAGAAGCACAACATTGAGAAGATAAAGACCATAGGCGATGCTTATGTATGTGCCGGGGGCGTGCCTACCAAAAGTGAGGATAATGCTTTTGATGTAGTGCAGGCCGCACTTGATTTTCAAAAGGAAATTGAACGACTGCGGGTTGAACGTACTGCAAAAGGGAAAATTCCGTTTGAGTTCCGCATAGGTATCCATACCGGTCAGTTAGTTGCGGGAGTTATCGGTATTCGGAAGTTTGCCTATGATATTTGGGGCGATACCGTGAACATGGCCGCCCGGATGCAGCAGGCCGGAGAACCCGGAAAGATTAATATTTCAGGAGCCACCTATGAAATTGTAAAGCATAGATTTGTTTGCACCCCTCGTGGAAAGCATGAAGCAAAGAACAAAGGAGCCGTTGAAATGTATTTCGTTGAAAAGGCCATAAGCTGATTATTAAATAATTTTATTTTTATCCCTTCATGAGGACGTTTGAAGAAGTAGAAACGCATATCATCGGCAAGTTAAAAAGAGAGCTTCCGAAAGACTTATATTACCACGGGCTTCACCACACCCTGGATGTTCTACGCTCTGCCCAAATGATAGGGAAAGAAGAGAAGATTAATGACGAGGAAATGTTTCTATTGAAAGTAGCTGTGCTGTATCACGATTCGGGGTTCACCAAAACATATAAAAACCATGAGGAAGCGGGTTGTGAAATGGCTCGCGAAGACCTTCCTGCATTTGGATTTACAGAGAATGAAATAGAGAAGATATGTGGCATGATAATGGCCACCAAAATTCCCCAAAATCCCAAAACGAAATTAGAATTCATTATTGCCGATGCTGATTTGGAATACCTCGGGACCGATCAGTTTGACAAAGTAGGCAGAACCTTGTATGAAGAAATGAAGATTTATGTGAATTTGGAGGGGGAGCGCCAATGGAACATCATCCAAATGAACTTTTTAAAATCACACCACTACTTTACCGATTTCTGCAAAAAGAACAGGGAAGATGCAAAGCAGAAACATCTACAGGAGATTATTCGCATGGTGAATAGCTACGATTAATTTTTGCCCTGCTCGGTAGATTTTATATTTTGGGCTCGCAGCCTTCTGCAAAGTGTCTTTATAATTCCTTTGGCTACCTCAATTCGGCTCTCCATTATTTCATAAAATGGCTCCTGATCTAATTTTAGCAACAAGGCTTCTGTTTGCGTAGTAGCACTGGCAGAACGGGTTTCCGTATCTAAGAGCGACATCTCTCCGAAAAAATCATTCTCCTTAGAGATAGCAAGCGTATGCTCGTTCTTATGAATGCGCACCTCCCCTTTGAATATGATATACATGCACTGCCCCACCTCTCCTTCCTTGAAAATATTTTGGTTCTTCTCAAACTCCACCTCTTCCAATATCTCGGCTACTTCGGCCAGCACGGTTTCAGGTGTTTCTTCAAACAGGCTAAGCGATTTGAGCAACAGCACTTTCTCAATCAGCAATAAGCGGTTTTCGTGTTCTTGTACTTGAGCCATATCAGTTTAATTCTGCCAGAATTTTTGAGGCGGTTTCGTGAATTAGTTTGTCCGTTTCATTTTGGACTTTATGGAGCCACACTTTTTTGTTTCCGCCTTTGTAAAAGATCAGCGAATAGATAGCTGCCGCCCGCGTCCAGCGATGGTAATGATGATGTTTATTACTTAAAATTTCTTCGATGGTGCTCTCGTAGCTGACTTGCTCTTTAAAGTACGGGCTCAATGTATTACAGCGATCTTCTACTCCGGCCGATTCAAATATGACAATAAATTTAAGGGAGATTTCTTTGGGCACTTCAATCTCAATGATCTCCAGCGCATTGGCGATACTCTCTTTCTTTTTTATCAGAAAAGCATTTTTGGCTTTTATCATTTTCTCCTTGTCATACACAAATGAAAACAACAGCAACATTGAATCTCTGATTTCATCCAGTTCGAGGTGTAGCGCATCTGCCAATACACGGCTCGACTTTGGCAACTCCCTGATCATAAAAAGGATGCGAATAGCCGAAGTGAGGTATTGATTCATCAGTTCGATGTGGTGTTGTAGATGATGGGGCTGCGATTTAAATTCGCAGAGATGCAGAGAGTGGAAAATAAGCCTGCGCATGGTTGGAAGTTTCCACACCAAATCGTCCAACAGGTTAATAGCCGCCTCGCTTCCTATTCTTCCGCAGAGTAAAATAAGTTTCGATTGTTGTTGATGGCTGAGCTTGTGTTGCAGCAAAGCGTTGCGGATTTGCAAGAGCGACTGATCCCCTAAACCCAACAGTGCTTCCAACGCTTGACGTTCATTTTTAGTTGCCAGAAAAAACTGCATCACCGGCTCTGCTAAATTTTTATTTTTCACCTTCCCCGAAGCCGCTATAGCCGCTAAAACTACACTATCATCTTCATCCTGCATCAACCGAAGCAATGGTTTATAAAACGAAGCCACTTCGAGGTCCCCTATAATTTCTGCCGCCAGCTTTCGGTCTGCGGCATTTGAAGAGTCCAGCAGGTTCAGCAATTTTTGCCCTGCCGTAACTACAGCACCAATACCGCCACTGGTCATAAAGCCGGTGATAGAAGCCTTGACCAAGCCCCGGTCACTTTCGTTCAGAAACATATCCATGTCGCTCACCTCATCGGGCTGTAGCATACACTTAGCTTTCACCGCTTCCGCCAACAAAGTGGCCTCCCTTTTTTGTTCGATAATTTCGTCAATGAAAGGGAGCGCCTCTGTCAACTTTCTACGCTCTACTAATTTCAGTGCTTCCATTTTCACTTCTTCAATGGGATGTTTCAGCGCCATCAAAATAATTTTATCCTTATCGGAGGAATATTGTTTGTCTAAAAGATGAAGGATATAAATGGCCTCGCCTCTTTCTCCGTTGGTGATTTTCTCTATCAACACCTGACGGGTTTTTTCATTTTCCAAATCAATTTCCTGCCCTATAGAATACCTTCGATTCAGCGCCTTCATCAACGTTTTCACATATTCTGTATCCACCAAAAAAATCATGACCACCCAAACTATGAGCAGGGTAAAAAGCATATAACTCAACTGAAACAAATCCACTCTACCTGAAATTTTCAGCAGACTGAATAACATAAAACCACTAAAGGCTAAGGCAAAGGGATCCATCACTCCCTTTACAATCATGTGACCTTTCAATCGCAAAGGAGAAGTAAGCGGCTGCATCAGTGAAAGAAAGACCGGGTCTTGCAACGAAGTTTTGAGCACCTCAGTCACTATAGCCATGATTCCGAAAATATAGAGGATAGCTATTTTTTCGTGTGATATGACAGGGAGAAAAATAATGACAATGAGAAAGACAAAGAGGATAATCGGGCTGACGAGTAATGCTCCTTTGGTTCCGAGGCGACTGGTAATTCGACCTGTAAAAATGAGTCGGATAAAAATGGCCAGCACCCTTCCTCCGGCATAGAACATAGCAATAAATCCGGCTAACTGTTCATTGGTATGTGTTTCGTGTTTTATTTCTGAATAAAAGGAGAAACTGATAATGGTTACACAGGTCATCACAATAAATGAAAGTCCGGCCACCATCGCAATCATGCGGTTGCCAAAAAATCCTTTTGCGATGTCACGCAGTGTTACCGATGCGCGGTGTGGTGCATGTTCGTGCGCTACATGAATATCGAGCTTGCCCGCTTTGCTCAAGCGGTAATAAAAAATGAGCGCTGTCAGGATGGACAAACTGGAAAGAATAAGCAGATTGATGCTTCCTACAAAAGGGATTAAAACCGGCACTGCCGTATAGCCTATCAGCTTTGCCGGAATATCGCCTGCCCCAATCATGCCGAACAATCGCTTGCTTTGGCGAATATCAAATAACAGCGCAGCCACTCCCCAAAACTCCAGATTGCTGAGCAGGTATATCACATAATACCAAGAGAACATCAGGAAAATGAATACGGGGCTGTTGATGAAACTGAATTGCAGACGGAAGGCGAGAATACTGAGCGCAATAGTGACGATAACTGCCGGCACCAGTCTTTTGATGTGCATGGAATGCTCGAACTTGCTATATATCCAACCGGTAACCCAAAGCAACAGTGCCGAAAACATATACACTTCGGGTAGCTTATGTATTTCAAAATGTGTTAGAAATAAAGCAAAGGCTACAGTGTTGAAAATGGCCACTCCGGCCCCCTGAAAAAACTGTAACAAAAAAAGGTTGGTCACTAACCACGACTCATCGCTGCGGATATTAAATAGAGATAGTAAACGGTTTCGCATGAGTGCTGAATAGCGGCTAAGATAGTTTTTTGGCTGGAAGAAAAAGGCGGCTACTTGCGCTTGGCCAGCTTCTTTTTGTAAAATTCTTTGTCGGCAGTGTAAATGGTTTTAGTGAAGGTGGCATATACTTTCCCGGCTTCATCTTCAAAGTGCAGGGGCAAATCGAATATGTATTCGCCCTTCATCTCAATCTGGTGTTTAATCTCCGCCACCTTCTCTTCTGTAATCAGGAAGCGGCATTTTACTCTTTTCGTAATTGGCCTTACAAACTTTACGGAAGCGGCCTTGTCCCACACCACATAGTCTTTCCCTAATATCTCCATCAACATCAGCATATAATATGGATCAATGGAACTATAAATGCTGCCACCAAAAACCGTAGCCACTCGGTTGCGAGTTCGGATGTTTAGTTTCAAACTCACATGCACTTCGCGAAAGTCGCCAGAAATAAATTGCACCTTTCCTCCACTGCACCAAATGCAGGGCCAGTAGTTAAAAACCCAACGCATTCGCCTCGTGCGAAATGATTCTATTTTTTCGGTAGTGTATAATTTCATAGAGCAAGAGTGAAAAGTGACGGGTGACGGGTGACAAGTGAAATAAGTGACGGGTGATAGGTAACAGGGTGAATGAAATACATTAGTTGTTGCTTTTGGTTTGGAGGGTTTTCAGGGTAGTGTTAAGGCCTGCAATAATCTTATTGATGAGTTGTATTCTTTCCCCGGCAAGTTCTTCGCCCAATAAAAACCGTGAGCGGGTATAGCCTCCTTTGGTTTCGCGGGCAGAGCCACGTGCATAGCGCAGAAACTGCGGATACTCCTTCCCGAATCCTCTTCCGTAACCTTCTTCAATATTTGCCGCTATAGAATAGGCCGAGCGAGTCAGCTGTTCCGCTATCTTCTTCCCCCTAATATCCTTTATCATCTTTTCCGAATCCACTTTCCAGAACAAATCCCATAGCTCCATAGCCAGTTTGTAAACTCCGAAATTTTCCAGATTATCCTTTTCCATCTTTTCGCTTTCTATAAAAGTAAAACCTTTCCCCTTCACCCGCCACCCGTCACCCGTCACCCGTCACCCGTCACCCCGTCACCCGTCACCCGTCACCCCGTCACCCGTCACCCGTCACCCGTCACCCCGCCACCCCGCCACCTGTCACCCCGCCACCTATCACCCGCCACCCCGCCACCTGTCACCCGCCACCCCGTCACCTGTCACCCGCCACCCGTCACCTGTCACCTGTCACCCGTCACCCCGCCACCCGCCACCCCGCCACCCGCCACCCCGTCACCCCGCTACACATCCCATTCTCACTTTCTTCTATTTTCGCACCCAAAACAAACTGCTTTATGTCAAACCAAGTTAGGGAGAAAAGTGTTCTGCTCGAAAAATATGCGCGCCTGTTAGTGAACTATTGTTTAGAAGTGAAGCCGAGCGATAAGGTATATATTAACTCCTCTTATTTAGCGGAGCCTTTACTGATAGAAGTAGCTAAAAAAGTGTATAAAGCCGGAGGCATTCCCGTTTTCAACATCGAGATAAAAGGATTAGGAAATGCCCTGATGGAATTTGCGGGCGAAGCGCAGTTGGGCTGGGTGAATCCTATGAAGCAATACATTATGGAGCACTTTGACTGTTACCTAAACATCCGCGCGCCCTTTGAAAAAGGAGATGACGAAAAAGAACCGGATCAACCCGAAAAATTCAAACTATTACAGCAGGCGCAGCAACCAATCAACCGCATTTACTTTGAGCGAATTGGCAATGGCAGCATGCGCAGATGCTTGTGCCAATATCCCACACAAGCCGGTGCCGATGATGCTGAGATGAGCTTAGAAGAGTATGAGAATTTTGTGTTTGGCGCTTGCCAATTATTTGCCGAAGATCCGGTGGCCAAATGGTTAGAAGTGCGCAAAATTCAGCAAGTGTATGTGGACTACCTAAACAAGGTGGAGCACGTGGAATACAAGGGGCCGAATATTGATATCCACTTTTCGGTGAAAGACCGCTTGTGGATGAACAGCGATGGCCGCGCCAACATGCCGAGCGGGGAGGTGTTCAGCGCACCGATTGAGGACAGTGTGAATGGCTGGGCCTACTTCAACTACCCGACTATTTATATGGGGAAGGATGTAAAAGGGGTGCGCTTAGAAGTGAAGGATGGCGAGGTGATAAACTGGGAGGCCTCGCAAGGGCAGGATATTCTCGACAAGGTGTTTGCCATCGAAGGGGCTCGCCATTGGGGCGAAGTCGCCATAGGTACTAACTACAACATACAGCGCACCACTCGCAATATTCTGTTCGATGAAAAAATTGGTGGCAGCATACACATGGCCGTAGGGCAGAGCTATAAACAATGCGGAGGCAAAAATGAAAGCACCGTGCATTGGGATATGATTACCGACATGAAAGACGGTGGGCAAATAATAGCCGATGGCATTAAGATTTATGAGAATGGCAAGTTTTTGATTTGAGGAGAGGGCGTGAAAAGGGCGCTTATGAAAGGGAAGTGAGGGAACAACCTTTGCTGACGAGTTTTAGAGATAACCAGTATTGAGCTACGCCATGCGGAGTACTACTTTCATAGCTCAATACTGGAATCTACATCAAATTACTGTTTAGAATTTTTCGGGGGACTGTTTTGCAATACCTTCAGATAGCATGGTGGCAAAATGTGTCATGTGGTCAAATGCTAAGTCATAGTCAATAACTGCCTGATCATAATTTTGCTGAAGCAAGTCAACAGAGTAGGCGACCGTTTGTGTAATATGCATATCCATCTCTGCACCCATATCATTTTGTGACAAGTATTGCGGATTGGCTGCCGAAAGAAAGTCTGCAATTTCTTTGGCATTTGCCCGCCAATTTATTATTGCTTGATTTAGCGCTGCTTGATCATTGTTTTTTGCGGCCTGTAGCACCGGCACAGCACCATTGATATGACCTTTGAGAAAGGTAGTCAACTGGTCTCCGGCTGCCTGACCATAATAGGGCACGATAGAAGCTCCGATATCCTCTTGGTTTTTTAATAATCTATTGAGTTGCGCTTGCAATCCTCCCGGATTATTAAAATAAGCATCTACGGTAGCAAAGGTCCATTGCATGTGGTCGGCCCACAATTTGTGCATCGAATTATCGAAAGTGCGATAACTATCTGTCCTCAGCGGACCCGGCCCTTCGTCTTTTTTGCAGCTTGAAAAGGGGAGCGTCATTACGGTTATAAATAACAATAGCATAGTTTGGCTTTTTAAGCCTTTGGGTAAATGTTGAGATGTAAACATGACTTTACTTTTTAGAATGATTAGAATAAATTGAATTAGACAGATTAGAGTAAGAGAGAATTAAAAAGGTTACAATTCATTTTCTGGCCTCCGGCAAGTGAACCTTCGGAGACATAAAAATTAGGGGCGAGATATTTTTTGATGTGATTGGCTGTGGAAGTGTGAAGTTGTTACCTTGCCCTTTGCGCGCAAGATTAATCACCTAAGCGGGTGAGAAGGAGCGAGTTTAACCAGAGAGTAATCTCCAACAGCATCCCTACTGAGTTTATTTTCATCGGTAATATTATTTTTGCCGGAAATGAAGCGTCTATTTTCTTTTCTGTTTGTGGCCGCGGTAGTGTTGTCACTTTTTTCTTCTTGCAAGAAACTACATGAACTTACCCAGTTTTACATGGATTACGATGCCTCCTACACATACTCGGCTGGGGTTCCGCTCCATCTACCACTCACCCTCAGCACTCCTGATGTAACAACTAATGCCGAACAGGAATTTGCTATCAATGATACCCGGAAAGATCTGATAGAAAGTATTTTGCTAAAGCAATTAAGCCTACAAATTACTTCCCCATCCAACGCCACTTTTTCATTTCTCAAAGCTGTGGACGTTTATATATCAGCCGATAATTTGCCCGAAGTTCGCGTAGCGCATAAGGACAACATTCCCGACAATATAGGAGCACAGTTAGATCTGGACATAGACAATGTGGAACTACAAGAGTATGTAAAGGCAGATGCTTTCAAACTGAAAGTAGTCAGCACTACCGATCAACTTATCACGACAGATGTATCCGTCAATATCTACTCTAATTTTTTTGTGGATGCCAAAATTCTTGGCTTGTAATCTACTCGAGTTCTATTCGTCACTACTGCTATTGTTTGAATTCTCTGACCGAGGCTCCACATACTTTCAAATAGTCGAATAATATACATGGCATTGTATTTACCGAGAACGGTCCTTTGATAAGAATGACATACTCTACTTCTGTCTTTTAACTTAGTAAGTATCCGAAAGCTCTTAAAACATAATCCTTTGGGTAGCATTCCTCGAATGATGTAAAGAATCAAATATGGATTGCAGTGAGTGCCTATGCCCCCATTGCCAACCGAAGAAACGATTCGAACTTAAACAATCACTGTACCAAATTCTACAGATTTAAAGCAGTAGTATTTTTGAGAAACTTTTCATTCAGCAACTACTGTAGCCGGCAGTAGTATAAAATCACAAAGGCCTAAACCCTAATCAGTTCTATACCTTCGAATAATATCTAAATGCTGCGGAGAGAACATATTGTTTCAAAACGTTAACAGAATATAAGTTGCCGACTTCTACTGAACAATGTTCTGCTATAAATGTTTCTAACTTCATAGCATCTGTTTTGCAAATTTGTCCTTCCTTGATGTAAGTTGTTCCATCTCAGAGGTGGTATTGAGTCAGCGATTTTCACAGGCAATTATTGCAATATTTTAGAGTAATTAATTTTAGACAGTTATGAAGATAAGCCCTTATGCAGGCAAACCGGCAGAACCATTCATGCTGGTAGATGTAAATAAATTGATCAGTGCCTATTACTGCAATATTCCGGAGGCATCGGTCGCTTCACAAAGAGTAGTTTTTGGCACTTCGGGGCACCGTGGTAGTTCCTTTGATTCTGCATTTAACGAGTGGCATATTGTTGCCATCAGTCAGGCTATTTGCGATTACAGAAAGCAAATGAAGATTGAAGGACCTTTATTTTTAGGTTTCGACACTCATGCACTTTCAAAACCTGCATTTATGACTGCGGTAGAAGTGCTCGCTGCAAACGGTGTAGCGTTAATCATAGCTAAGAATGACGAATACACCCCCACACCGGTTATCTCTCATGCAATTCTTGCTTATAACAAAGGTCGCTCTTCCGGATTTGCAGATGGGATTGTAATTACTCCTTCGCATAATCCTCCGAAAGACGGAGGTTTTAAATATAATCCGCCCAACGGTGGACCGGCCGGAAGTGAGGTGACAAAATGGATAGAAAACAAAGCCAATGAATTTCTGGAAAACAAACTTAAAGGAGTGCCAAGGCAAGCGTTTGAAAACGCCTCCAAAGCAGCCACTACTCAGCGGTACGATTTTATGACTCCCTATATTAATGACCTCTCCCAGGTTGTAAACTTAGAAGCTATCCGACATTCAAAAATTAGAATTGGGGTGGACCCACTCGGAGGAGCAGGTGTGCATTATTGGGAGCCGATTGCGGAACGATATGGGTTGGATTTTACAATCGTTAATAAAGAGGTAGATCCTACTTTCTCATTTATGACAGTGGATTGGGATGGACAAATACGAATGGATCCGTCTTCGGCTTATGCGATGCAGAGCTTGATAAAAATGAAAGACCGATTCGATATTTCTTTTGCCTGCGACACGGATCACGATCGGCATGGAATTGTGACGAAAAGTTCGGGCTTGCTTCCTCCCAATCATTATTTATCGGTCGCTGCTTTATATCTTTTCGGAAATCGCCCGTTGTGGAATAAAAATGCGGCTATCGGCAAAACCTTAGTGAGCAGTGCGATGATAGATCGGGTAGCTACTAAAATGAAGCGAAAAGTATATGAAGTGCCGGTGGGTTTTAAATGGTTTGTGGATGGACTTTTGGATGGTTCACTGGGCTTTGTAGGGGAGGAAAGTGCGGGGGCTTCCTTTGTGCGTTTTAATGGAAACGTGTGGACGACAGATAAAGACGGAATAGTACCCGCGTTACTATCGGCTGAAATTACCGCCACTATCGGTAAAGATCCCGGAGAAATTTATCGCGATTTGGAAGGTGAGTTTGGCAAAGCTGTGTATCAGCGAGTGGAAGCACCGGCTACTACAGCGCAGAAGAAAATATTGCTTCAACTTTCTCCTTCAGACATCACCGATAAAGAATTGGCGGGAGAACCGATTATACAAACGCTTACCACGGCTCCGGGAAATAAAGCAGCTATTGGTGGAATAAAAGTGCTGGCTAAAAATGGATGGTTTGCCGCTCGCCCTTCCGGCACTGAAGACATTTATAAAATTTATGCGGAGAGTTTTCTGAATGAAGCACACCTTGAAAAAATTCTGAAAGAGGCGCAACATATTGTAGATAACACTTTAAACAGAAAAGTGCCGAGTTGAATGATAGAAGCGACTACCTAAATCCTTTAAAGAGTTGATATATAGCCAATGAATTTGAAAGTGAAAAATCTTCATGAACTTTTGTCGCAACTAAATGACCTTGTCAAAGGAACATCGTCTGAAATTAGTGCGCAAAACGAAGCTCCTATACGTTCAGAACTATTTAACTCTGACCAAATGCTTCAGCATTGTCCGGCCTTGGCAAAGTCGCATAAGCTGAGCAAGAAAAAGATACCCGACCGCCTACTACCTCGGCTTGCCAATAATGAAAGAGTACTGCTTCAAGTACGCCAATCACTTACCAAATCTATGAAGCAGGATTATCAAATGAGCGCTGCCGGAGAGTGGCTCTTAGATAATTTCTATTTGATTGAGGAGCAAATTCGACTGGCAAAAAAACATCTTCCGAAGGGCTATAGTGAAGGCTTGCCGCAGTTGCAGGAAGGGGCATCAGCAGGGTTGCCACGAGTGTATGACATTGTGCTCGAATTGATTTCCCACAGCGATGGAAGAATAGACAAGGAAAGCATCAGCGAATTTATTAAATCGTATAACGCGATTACCCACCTAAAGTTAGGGGAGTTGTGGGCCATTCCGATTATGGTGCGGCTGGCGCTAATCGAAAATTTGCGAAGAGTGGCGGCATTAGTTGCGGTCAGTGATGCACAGAGAAATTTGGCTGATTACTGGGCTAAAGAATTATCAGATACCGCAGAGAACAAACCTCAGAATTTAATTTTGGTGTTGGCCGATATGGCGCGATCGAACCCTCCATTAGAGCGTGCTTTTGTTGCCGAGTTTACGCGCCAACTTCGCGGCAAGGGACCCACGCTTGCGCAAGCACTCAATTGGATGGAACAGCGGTTAGCGGAGAACGGCCAAACGAGTAATGAATTGGTGCAAGATGAAAACCAGCAGCAGGCAGCAGATCAGGTTTCTGTGAGCAACAGTATTGCGAGTTTAAGAGAGTTAAGTGCTATTGACTGGCGGCTTTTTGTGGAAGAGCATAGCATCGTTGAGCAAATTCTTCGCGAGGATGCTATTTACCCGCAAATGGATTTTTCGACTCGCGACCGGTATAGGCATGTGATAGAGCACCTTGCAAAAAATTCAGAATTGTCGGAAGAAGAAGTGGCGAGAGTTGCGGTGCAACTCGCACAAGACGATGCTAAAAAAGAAATGCCGGATGCCAAAACTTCGCATGTTGGGTATTACCTTATCAGTAAAGGATTAGAACAAACCGAAAGAAAGACAGAGAAGCGAATCCGTTTTTCAGAGCGGCTGAGAAAAGCCACTGCAAAATTCTCTCTGACTTTTTATTTGGGCAGTATATTATTGATAGCGTCCGCCATTACTGCGGGGGTTATTTATGAGATGGTTTTGCATATTTCTGATTATCGCATCATCACCATCATCGGGATACTTTGTTTTGTTTGTGCCAGTCAGCTCGCCATCAGTTTTGTCAACTTCTTTTCCAGCCTAATAGTTCAGCCGGCACTATTACCTCGTATGGATTACTCGGAAGAAATTCCTGAACAGCATCGCTCCTTAATCGTGATTCCTTGTATGCTCACGAGTATTGCGGATATAGACCTTTTAGCAGAGACTTTAGAAGTTCACTTTCTCGCGAACAAAGAAAATAATTTACACTTCGCCCTTCTTACAGATTTTAAAGATGCGCCACAGCAAGAAATGCCGGAAGATCAAGAGCTGCTGCATTTTGTTCAACATAGAATAAAGGAATTAATCGAAAAATATTCGGAGCAGCGCAGCGATTTATTTTTCCTATTTCACCGATCTAGGAAATGGAACCCTGCGGGAGGTATTTGGATGGGGTATGAGCGGAAGCGCGGTAAGCTGGAGGAATTGAACAGTTTTCTTCGCGGAGGTGCCAAGGATTGTTTTTCGCTGATAGTAGGCGAGCAATCAGTGCTGCAAAAAATAAAGTATGTGATTACGCTGGATGCAGATACTCAACTGCCTCGCGATGCGGCTTGGAAAATGATTGGAGCAATGGCGCATCCATTAAATGAAGCGGTGTATGACCCGAATAAAAAGCGAGTGGTGGACGGCTATGGGATTTTGCAGCCGCGGGTGTCGGTGAGCTTGCCCGATATTCATAGTTCACTTTACACCCGCATGAACGGTAACGAGCCGGGGATTGACCCATATACCCGGGCTGTTTCCGACATCTATCAAGATATTTTTCAGGAAGGTTCATTTATTGGTAAGGGGATTTACGATGTAGATATATTTTTGAAAGCCTTGCATGATAAGTTTCCGGAGAATCGGATTCTCAGCCATGACTTACTTGAAGGATGTTATACCCGGTCGGGCTTGTTGAGCGATGTTCAACTTTACGAAAAATATCCTTCGGGGTATCTCACCGACATGCAAAGAAGGCATCGTTGGATTCGGGGCGATTGGCAAATTATGGCGTGGATTCTGCCGATAGTACCCGGCTCAGATTTTCGGTGGCACCGCAATCCTCTGTCAGGGTTATCGAGATGGAAAATCTTTGATAACCTTCGCAGAAGCCTTACCCCACTTGCCTTCACCGCCTTCCTAATTATTGGCTGGACGGTATTGCCCGCTTCAGGAATATGGACCCTTCTTATTACCGGCATTATTATTCTGCCCGGCATTGTGTTTACCCTCTGGGATATAATGCGCAAGCCCAAAGATGTGATTCTGCGCCATCACCTGATACTCTCTTCAGTTAGTGCCGGCAAAACAGCGCTGGAAACTTTTTTTACAGTCATCTGCCTTCCATACGAAGCGTATATTAATCTGGATGCAATTCTCCGCACCACTTGGCGAATTATTTTTTCGCATAAGAATCTACTTCGATGGAAATCACTCAGCGTAAATGAATATGGCAAGCGAGAAACACTGATTGCCTCTTATCTATCTATGTGGGCAGAACCGGCTGCGGGATTAATCATTTTTATTTGGCTAAGTATTTTGAATCCTTTAGCACTACCGGTGGCAGCGCCTGTGTTGTTACTGTGGGTGATAGCTCCGTTCATCACTTGGAACTTCAGCTTGCCGATGAAGCCGAAAAAATCGGAGCTGACCACTTTACAAAATATCTTTCTTCGAAAAATAGCCAGAAAAACATGGTTCTTTTTTGATCAGTTAGTAACGGCTGATGATAATTGGTTGCCTCCTGATAATTTTCAAGAAGTTCCGCAGGCAGTTATAGCGCATCGCACTTCACCCACCAACATCGGATTATATCTGCTATCCAATTTAACGGCACATGATTTTGGATATATCACCACTGCCCAATTGATAGATCGAACTACCAATACCATTGCCAGTATGAAGAAACTGGAGCGGTATCGCGGTCATTTTTATAACTGGTACGATACTCAATCACTTCGACCACTTGCTCCGCGATATATTTCAACAGTGGATAGTGGCAATCTGGCCGGTCACTTACTTACGGTGCGACAAGGAGTACTAAATATCCTGAACAAAAAAATAATTGCATCTCCTCTTTTTTGTGGCCTCAGAGACACCTTGAATGTACTGAAAAATGAACTTAAAAAGACTGATTTAGATTCTTTGAAACCTTTTAATGAGGAGTTAAAAGCAGCATTATCAAATGAAGATAAAACGCTGGAATCAATGAAGTCTCGGCTGGAAAATCTCCAACAAAGCTTTACTCAAATTGCTTCGATAGATACGGCAGATAATACGACTGCAACTCGTTGGAAAAATTCGTTGGAAGCTATGGTAACTGCCGCTTTGGAAGAGTTGAAAAATATGACCCCTTGGATATTTTTACCGCCCCCTCCCGAAAAATTTAATGACTTACTGAGCTTCAAGCATATCCCCACTTTATCGGATCTCTCAAAATGGTACCAATCGGTTTTAGAAAAAATTTCAGATTTAATAGCTGCCGAAAATAATGCCGGAGAAAAGGAATGGTTATCCAAACTTCAAATTCAACTAACAGAAGCTGCAAAGACGATAGAAAGCCAACAATCATCTATAGAGGAATTAGCGGAAGAGTGTAATGAATTTTCGCAAATGGAATTAGATTTTCTGTATGACAAAACAAAAGACTTACTCACCATTGGCTATAATGTGGAGGATCACCGATGCGATCCGAGTTATTATGATTTGCTGGCTTCCGAAGCTCGGTTGGGAATTTTTGTTGGCATTGCACAGGGAAGATTACCGCAGAAGAGTTGGTTTGCTTTAGGCAGATTACTGACAAATGTGGACGGGCATCCTATCCTCCTTTCATGGAGTGGTTCTATGTTTGAATATCTGATGCCCAAGCTGGTTTTGCCTACTTACCCAAACACGCTAATGGATCAAAGCTACAAGGAAGCGGTGGATAGGCAGATAAACTATGGTCGGCAACAAAATGTTCCGTGGGGAATTTCGGAGAGTTGCTACAACGCCCGTGACAATAATCAGAATTATCAGTACAAAGCATTCGGAGTACCGGGCTTAGGCCTGAAAAGAGGGTTAGGAGAGGATTTAGTCATTGCACCGTACGCTACCGTAATGGCATTAATGGTAAACGCGAAGAAGGCTTGCGAGAACCTACAGCAGATGGCTATCAAAGGATTTGAAGGCGATTATGGATTTTACGAATCTATAGACTTTACTCCTTCTCGGGTGCCTCCGGGTCAAACGCTCGCCATTGTACATACGTATATGGCACATCACCAAGGCATGAGTTTTCTGTCGCTTGCTTATGCCCTTCTTAATCAACCCATGCAAAAACTCTTTATGGCTGACCCCTCCTTTCAAGCCACCCTCTTATTACTGCAAGAGCGCATTCCTAAAGCTTCTACTTTCTATAAGCATACGACAGAAATTGCCGAAATTCAGAAGACCAGCAAAGAGCCGGAAGTGAAGATTATCAATACCCCCAACACTTCGGTGCCGGCCGTGCAATTATTGTCGAACGGTCGCTACCATGTGATGGTAACCAATGCCGGAGGTGGTTACAGCAAATGGAAAAACTTAGCCGTAACGCGCTGGCGCGAAGATACCACCTGCGACAACTGGGGAGTATTTTGTTACCTCCGCGATAATGCAACCAATCACTTTTGGTCGGTGGCACATCAGCCAACTTTAAAAACGGGGAAAAACTTTGAAGTCGCTTTTTCGCAGGGGCGAGCTGACCTGCACATGGTGCAAAACAATATCGTGTCGCACATCGAGATGGTGGTTTCACCGGAAGATGATATTGAAATGCGAAGAGTGCATCTCACGAACCTTTCGAGCAAGCGCAGAACACTCGACATTACCACTTATGCCGAAGTGGTGATTGCGCCTCCTGCCGATGACGAGGCACACCCGGCCTTCAGTAATCTATTTGTTCAAACTGAAATTTTGCCGAATCATCACGCGATTCTCTGCACCAGAAGACCGCGCTCGTCCGAAGAGAAGCCTCCCTGGATGTTTCACATGGTCAAACTGCACGGAAAGGACATTACAGATATTTCGTACGAAACAGACCGCCTGAAGTTTCTTGGAAGAGGCAACACCTTGACCAACCCTGCTGCTATGCAAAGCGAAGGCAAACTTTCAGGCAGCCAAGGACCGGTGCTCGATCCGGTGGTATCCATTCGGGTTCCGATAACGTTGGAGCCGGATGAAACTATTACGCTGGATATGGTCATTGGAATGGCTGAAACGCGAGAGATATGTCAAAATCTGGTGGATAAATATCAGGATAAACATCATAAAGATCGTGTATTCGAGTTGGCATGGGCGCATAATCAAATTATTACCCGACAGATTAATGCCAGCAACTCCGATGCACAATTATACAATCGCTTGGCCGGGTCTATCATATTCAACAATCGGTCACAGCGGGCGGATCCCTCCATTCTCATCAGAAATCAACGCGGCCAGTCCGGACTTTGGCCGTACTCTATTTCAGGCGATCTGCCAATTGTATTGCTAAAAATTGAAGAAGAAACAGAGATTGAATTGGTTCGGCAATTGGTACAGGCTCATGCCTATTGGCAATTGAAAGGCTTGATGGTAGATCTTGTAATCTGGAACGAAAAGCATGGAGGATATCGCCAACTACTGCACAATCAAATTGCAGAATTACTCAGCTCTCAACCAAATAACCAGCAGGGAAAAGTGTACCTAAGAACTGGAGAGCAAATGTCGGAAGAAGATCAAATTCTGTTTCAAACGGTGGCAAGAGTAGTTATCACCGGAAGCGGAGGCTCCCTCGCAGATCATATCCTCCGAAAAAATCCAGCAAAATTGCCCATCCCTCAAATTGCTCCGGCAAAAACTTACATCCCATCTACTAAACCGATTTCTCCCCCAGAAGATCTCGTATTCTTTAATGGCTTCGGAGGTTTCTCGCAAGATGGGAAAGAATATGTAATCCATATTCCCGATGGCAACATGACTCCTGCCCCTTGGGTCAATGTTATTGCTAATCCAAACTTCGGAACCGTTGTTTCAGAAAGTGGTCAGTCCTATACCTGGAACGAAAATGCACACGAGTTCCGCCTTACCCCCTGGCATAATGACCAAGTATCAGATGCTGCCGGAGAAACATTTTATCTGCGCGATGAAGAAACAGGGCATGTGTGGTCGCCCACTGCTTTGCCGCGTAAAGGCATCCATGGCTATCTCGTGCGCCATGGATTTGGCTACAGCATTTTTGAACATGAAGAAGACGGAATACACTCTGAACTGTGTGTATATGTGGACTTGGAAAGTTCTATAAAATTTTCTGTTCTTAAACTGAAAAATAATTCAGAGAGGGCAAGGCGCATTTCTGTGACCGGATATATGGAAGTAGTGTTAGGCGATTTGAGAACCAAAACTTCCATGTATTTAGTCACAGAGTTCAACTCTGACACGGGAGCACTATTTGCCAAAAACCCTTACAATACCGAATTCCCCGGAAGAGTAGTGTTTTTTGATACCGATGAAACGGTGAAGACCTACACCGGTGATCGCTCAGAGTTTATAGGTCGCAATGGCAATTTACAAAATCCAGATGCACTGCTTCGCACTAAACTATCGGGCAAAACGGGTGTGGGCTTAGACCCTTGTTTAGCGATGCAAGTAACTGTTGATTTGTTTGATGGACAAGAACGCGAAATAATATTCAAACTTGGAGCCGGAGTCACTATGGACGAAGCAAGGAAAACGGTGCTTCAATTTAAAGGCTCTGACAAAGCGAAAGAAGCACTGAATCGAGTTAGAGCGCATTGGCAAAACACTTTGGATACTATGCAGGTAGAAACTCCTGATGCTTCGACCAATCTTTTAAGCAACGGATGGTTAGTGTATCAAACGATCTCTTGTCGTTTATGGGGCCGCAGCGGATTTTACCAATCAGGTGGCGCTTTCGGTTTCAGAGATCAGTTGCAGGATGTGATGGCTTTGACCCACGCGGCACCGCAGTTAACGAGGGCACAAATTATTCTTTCCGCTTCGCGCCAATTTGCAGAGGGCGATGCACAACATTGGTGGCACCCTCCTATGGGCAGAGGAGTAAGAACTCGCTGTTCCGATGATTATCTATGGCTTCCGTTTGCAGTATGCCACTATGTTTCTGCTACAGGCGATACCGATATTTTACAAGAGAAAATTCCTTTTCTGAAAGGACGAGTACTCAATCCGGGAGAAGACTCTTATTATGAGTTGGCTACTGCTTCAAGAATTGCAGAGTCCTTGTATAAACATTGTGTAAAGGCAATTACACATGGCTTGCAATTTGGCGCGAATGGATTGCCGCTGATGGGAATGGGCGATTGGAACGATGGAATGGATCAGGTAGGCAAAGATGGGAAAGGCGAAAGTGTGTGGCTGGCATTTTTCCTTTATGATATTCTGAACCGATTTGCGGAGATAGCTCGGCAAAATCAGGATACAACTTTTGCCGACCGATGTACAGAAGAGGCAAAAAAACTACAAGAAAATATTGCTAAGTGCGCTTGGGATGGCGAATGGTATTTGAGAGCTTTCTTCGATGATGGCTCCCCACTCGGAGCCTCCACTAATCCGGAATGTAAGATAGATTCCATTGCACAAAGTTGGTCTGTCTTGTCAGGAGCCGGAGATGCTAAGCACACAACACAAGCGCTCGAGAGTGCCTATTCGCATTTAGTAAAAAAGGACGATGCTTTGATAAAACTGCTGACTCCTGCATTCGATAAATCTGATTTAGAACCGGGATACATCAAAGGCTATTTGCCGGGAGTGCGGGAGAATGGAGGTCAATATACCCATGCCGCAGTTTGGTTAGTAATGGCTTTTGCCAAAGCCGGAAACAGGGAGCGCACTTGGGAGTTGTTGCAAGATATCTATCCGATAAATCACGGAAGAACAGCCGATGAAATTGCAACCTACACAGTAGAGCCTTATGTGACTGCGGGCGATGTGTATGCCGAAACTCCTCACACCGGCAAAGGTGGCTGGACTTGGTACACCGGCTCCGCAGGGTGGATGTACCAACTGATCACAAAATCATTTCTCGGTATTATTAAAGAAGGCAATACGCTAAAATTCAACCCTTGCATTCCTGCTGAATGGACTTCGTTCAAAGTTCACTATCGGTTTGGAAAAGCCGTTTACCACATCGAGGTAATGCAAGCGCAAGGCACAGGAGAAATGTCGGTAACGCTTGACAATGCAAAACAACCTGATGGAACACTTCCCTTGACCGATGACGGAGCAGAACATAATGTAGCGGTGAAAGTGTTTGCAAAGTCTGCCTAATTCTCCTCTCATAGAATGCTTAGCCATTAAATTTTTCACAATAGTTGTAAAAGTCCACTCCCATTTGTGCCTACTTTCGCAACTATATACCCGTAGAAATGTTTTTTAGACTGAGTTCTTTCCTCTAAAAAGGTTTAAAAAGGAATTTGCCGAAAAAGATAAATGTTCGGTTCACACAATGCACCTGTCCTCTTAGGATGCGCATATAGATTGATTTTTACAAGTGGCATTCGTGTCACTTTAATCTGATAAAAAGAAAGATGATGAAACCAACTGACCTTGTCGAAAAGAGCATTAACACCATTCGTTGTTTGGCAATAGATGCGGTTCAAAAAGCCAACTCCGGTCATCCGGGAACTCCCATGGCACTGGCTCCCGCTGCTTATGCTTTATGGATGAATGTGATGAGGTATAATCCGCAAAACCCTCAATGGTTTAACCGCGATCGGTTCGTACTTTCTAACGGGCACGCCAGCATGTTGCAATACGCCATGCTACATCTAACCGGCTATAAACTTTCGTTAGATGACATTAAAAATTTCCGCCAATGGGATAGCATTACTCCTGGTCATCCCGAACATGGTTTAACTCCCGGCATCGAAACCACCACTGGTCCGTTGGGGCAGGGAATAATGACAGCCGTAGGCATGGCAATTGCCGAAGCGCATCTCGCTGCTTGTTTTAATCAAGAAGACAACAAAATTGTGGATCACTACACCTACGTATTTTGCAGCGATGGCGATTTAATGGAAGGGGCTTCGCACGAAGCCGGTTCACTGGCAGGGCATTTGGGCTTGGGCAAACTGATTTGCTTATACGATAACAACCACATCACCATTGAAGGCGATACCGACCTCGCCTATTCCGATAATGTAGCCAAGCGGTTCGAAGCATACCATTGGCAGGTAGAAGACCTCGGAGAGAGAAGTAACGATGTGGAAGCCATTGCTGCTGCTTATCAGCGAGCAAAAGAAAAAACTGATCAGCCGAGCTTGATTATACTGCGCACGCATATTGGTTACGGCTCGCCTAACAAACAAGATACTGCTGCTGCGCATGGCTCGGCATTGGGGGAAGAAGAAGTGAAACTCACTAAAAAGTTTTACGGCTGGCCCGAAGAAGAAAAATTTTTGGTGCCCGATGAAGTAAAGCAGCACATGCAAAAAACAGTAGCCGGTGAAAAGTTAGAAAATGATTGGAACAATGCTTTTGAAGCTTACAAAAAGAAGTATCCTGATTTGGCGGCTCAATTTGAAGCGTATCTGAAACAAGATTTGCCGAAAGGATGGGATAAAAACTTACCCAATTATAAACCGGAAGACGGCCCCAAAGCCACCCGCGCAATTTCCTCTGCTTTTATAAATGCAGTGGCACAAGAAATTCCTTGGTTAATAGGTGGCAGTGGCGATTTGGAGCCTTCCACCGAAACTAAAATCAAATCATCGGGATACATAGAAGTGGGGAAATACGAGAACCGAAACATGCACTGGGGCATTCGCGAACATGGGATGTGTGCTGCCAGTTCCGGAATAAATCTACACGGAGGTCTTCGCCCATTCGCAGCTACCTTCTTTGTGTTTTCCGACTATGCACGGCCGGCTATCCGTTTAGCTTGCATTATGCAGTTGCCGGTGATTTATGTAATGACGCATGATTCCATCGGCTTGGGCGAAGATGGCACCACCCACCAGCCAATAGAGCAGTTAGCTTCTCTCCGCGCAATGCCGCACCTTCATGTTATCCGTCCGGCTGACGCGAATGAAGCAGTCTATGCCTGGAAAGCTGCCATTGAAAGAAAAGATGGGCCGACCATGCTGGTGCTGACAAGACAGAAGTTGCCAATTTTCGACCGCACAAAATTATCTCCGGCAGAAGAAGTTCTAAAGGGAGCTTATATTTTATCACACGAAAAAGATAATAGCATTCCCCCCGATGTCATCTTGATGGCAACAGGCTCAGAAGTGCAGTTGATAATAGAAGCGCAAACCGAATTATGGCTGGAGGGGATAAACGCACGAGTAGTGAGTATGCCTAGCTGGGAAATTTTTCGCAAGCAACCGGAATGGTACCAACGCGAAGTAATGCCACCATCGGTAAAAAGACGTGTGGCTGTGGAAGCGGCTTCCTCGCAAGGCTGGAGAGAATGGGTGGGCGATGAAGGCAAAGTGATAGCAATAGACCGCTTTGGAGCCAGTGCCCCCTATCAAGAAATTTATGAGCACTTCGGTATCACTACGGCAAACATTGTAAGCACAGTAAAAAAAATGATAAAGGCAAAATCATGAAAGTCGTTATCGCATCCGACCATGCAGGTTTCACCTACAAAACCTTGCTCGTAAAAGATTTGCAGCAGGCAGGTTACGAAGTAATAGACCTCGGCACACACGGCAATACCCCCGATGATGATTACCCCGATTATGCCGAAGCTTTGGCTTTAGCCATTCTAAAAAAACAAGCAGAAAGGGGAATCCTGATTTGTGGTAGCGGAGTAGGCGTGTCGGTAGCTGCCAATAAATTTAGAGGGATTAGAGCAGGGGTTTGTCACGACACTTATTCCGCACACCAATGTGTAGAACACGATAATGTAAATGTGCTTTGCATAGGCGAGCGCATTATCGGTATTGAATTGGCGCGTGAAATTGTTTTCGCATTTCTAAAAGCTGTTTACAGTCATGCACCAAGGCATCAACGAAGGTTAGATAAAATAGAAGCTATTGAAAATAAAAACATGAAGGAGGAACGACTATGAATAATTTAATAGAACTACTTAATTGCGGACAAAGTTATTGGTTAGATAATTTGGCTCGGAAGAAAATAACCGGTGGCGAAATTCAGAAAAGAGTGAGCGAGCAAGGATTGCGCGGCATCACCTCCAACCCGAGCATTTTCAATAAAGCTATTATTGGTAGCAATGATTATGACGAGCAGATAAAAGACTTGGTAAAAGAGGGAAAAACTATAGAGCAAATTTATGATGCACTCACCATAAAAGATGTGCAGGATGCCTGTGATATTCTCGCATCGGTTTATAAATCATCTAACGGGCTCGATGGTTTTGTAAGCCTCGAAGTATCGCCCTACTTAGCACGTGACACACAAAGAACCATCAGCGAAGCAAGGCGGCTATTTAAAGCAGTGGGAAGAGACAATTGCATGATTAAAATACCGGGCACTAAAGAAGGATTGCCGGCTATTGAGCAAATGCTGTATGAAGGAATAAACATCAACATCACGCTGCTTTTTTCAGTGGAGCGATATGTGGAGGTAGCAGCAGCTTTTATCCGTGCACTTAACCACCGCCTGGCAGAGGGGAAAGCAGTCAATCACATAAACTCCGTTGCCAGTGTTTTCGTCAGCAGAATTGATACCTTGGTAGATCAGTTGCTCGGGCAGCGAATCATTCCCTCTCAGGTGAATTCAGCGCTTACAGCACTGTTTGGCAAAGCCGGCATTAATAGCGCAAGAGTAGCGTATCAGCAATTCACACAAATCTTCAGCAGCAGCAACTGGAAAGAATTAGAAAAAAATGGTGGGTCTGTTCAGCGGCTTTTGTGGGCAAGCACCAGTAATAAAGACCCATTGTTCAGCGATGTGCGCTATGTGGAAACGCTCATTGGAAAAGATACCGTCAACACCTTGACCGATGAAACTATCACCGCATTTGCCGACCATGGAAACTTGAAAGCAAATACCATTGAAGACGGACTTGATGAGGCGCAACAATTATTTTCTCAACTTTCTGACTTCGACATTGATATAAATTTTGTCACGCAACAATTAGAGGATGAAGGAATCGAAAAATTCATAAAGGCTTACAATGAATTAATGGATAGTTTGGCAGCGAAGAGAGCGAGCATATTGGGTGAAAAATTTTCTCCGCAAAAAATTAGTGCTTCAAGTTTTACGCAAGAGGTAAAGCAAACTTATAGTTCGTTAGATGAAAAACGGATGGGCAAACGGCTGCTCGCAAAAGATGCCACACTTTGGGAAACGGAACCAAAGGAAGTGACGGCAATACTCAATCGCCTCGGCTGGTTAAACTTGCCGGATAACTTTCTTCCGGTAACAGAAAATATAATCGCCTTTGCCGAACAGGTAAAAACCGAAGGATATGAATATGCTGTTTTGCTGGGCATGGGTGGCAGCAGCTTGTGTAGCGAAGTAGCCCGTGAAACTTTTGGCACACGGAAAGGCTACCCTCAATTACTCGTGTTAGACAACACTTCTCCGGAAGCCATTAAAGATTTGGAAAAGAAAATTGTTCTTGAAAAAACCTTATTTATAGTCGCAAGTAAATCGGGAGGAACAAAAGAGACGATCAGCTTTTTTAAGTATTTCTATCACCGCTTAGCGGAAAAAACAAAGAGCAAATCGGGAAATAATTTTGTTGCTATCACTGATGCAGGTACTCCCTTAGTGAAGTTAGCCGAGACCTATAAGTTTAGAAAAGTGTTTATTAACCCGTCAGATATAGGGGGTCGGTATTCTGTTCTCTCCGACTTTGGAATATTGCCAATGGCACTGATGGGTATAGATGTGAACGCCCTACTTACCAACGCAAAACAAATGAAAGAAAGTTGCAGCCCTGCGGTACCCACAGCATCCAATCCGGGAATAAGTTTAGGCGTATTGTTGGGCATTTGCCAAAAGCATGGGCGCGATAAAATCACTTTTGTTTTATCCTCTTCTGTCAGTTCATTTGGCTTATGGTTAGAGCAATTGATTGCAGAGAGTACCGGAAAAGAAGGCCGCGGACTAATTCCAATTGAAGGCGAAAAAATAGGAACGCCAAAAGATTATAGCGATGACCGCGTCTTTGTTCACCTCCACTTAGCCACTGATGATAATGGAAGCGATGCACAAAAAATTTCCGATCTGGAGAAAGCCGGACACCCGGTCGTAAGAATACAGTTATCAGATAAAATAGAACTGGGCGGAGAATTTTTTCGCTGGGAAGTAGCTATTGCCATTGCAGGAATGATCATGAATTTGAATCCCTTTAATGAACCGAACGTGGCAGAGAGTAAAAAGAATACAGATAATTTGTTAGAGGATTGGAAGAGTAAGGGAGTTTTCAAAAAAGAAAGTCCAATAGTAACTGTAGGAGATGTTTCTATCTACGGATCAGAGACTCAGATTAAAACAAAAAATGCTGATTCCTCTATAAGGAATGTTCTTTCCGCTTTCGCTGCGCTCGCAAAGCCGCACGACTACATCGCTCTACTCCCCTATTTTGTGCTGACCGATTACCGGATGCAAATATTTCAAAACTGGCGGCTACAGTTAAGAGAGAAAATAAAAGTGGCTACTACACTTCGCACCGGCCCCCGTTATCTTCATTCTACCGGTCAGTTACATAAAGGCGGCCCGGCAACCGGTTTGTATATTATCTTGATTGGAGAAGAAACCGAAGAGATGCCGATACCGGATGAAAAATTTGGTTTTGGGGTATTACACGAAGCGCAAGCACTCGGAGATTTTCGTTCCTTAACTGGAAAAAACCGCAGAGTGATCTATGTTACGCTGGGTAAAAATATGGATGAACAACTAAAAAGTATAGCCCAGGCTTTTGCTTAAATATTCAAAATGACTTTCCATAAACCATCCACCTTATTCTTAGACATTGGCGGAGTGTTACTCACCAATGGTTGGGGAGCCGACTCTCGCCAAAGAGCCGCAGAAAAATTTGCATTCAATATGACTGAAGTGGAAGAGCGCCATCAAGAATGTTGGAATACGTTTGAAATAGGCAAGATGAATTTAGAGGAGTATCTGAATGAAGTCATCTTTTATCAGCCCCAAAATTTTTCGAAACAAGACTATATCGCTTTCATGTTCGACCAGTCGAAACCACTTAAAGGAGCCATTGAATATTTTATAGAGTTGAAGCAAAACCACGGCTTTAAAGTAATTGCACTGAGTAATGAAGTGCGCGAGTTAAACGAATACCGTATCAAAAAATTCAAACTCAACGAATTGTTTGATGCTTATATCTCCTCTTGCTATGTGGGGTTGCGAAAACCGGATAGCCGTATCTATAAAATGGCTTGTGATATTTCGCAAACATCTCCCGCAAATGCAATCTTTATAGACGACCGAATTTTAAATGTAGAAGTGGCAAGAAATCTTGAAATACCTTCACTGCATTACACGGGCTTGGAAAGTGCGAAAGAATATTTTGAAACAGTTGGATTTAAAATAACAGCAAATGAATAACACGAAATTTGATTATGGCATGATTGGGTTGGGCACTATGGGTCGCAATTTGGTTTACAATATGTGTGATCACGGTTTCTCTGTAGCCGGATTTGACAAGAATTCATCGCAAGTGAAAACATTGGTACAAGAAGCCGGAGAAAGAAAAGTTATAGGCACTCAATCACCTGAAGAGTTTGTGCAATCCTTGAAAGAGCCGCGAACAATTATCCTATTAGTGCCTGCGGGAGCTATCGTGGATGCGGTAATCAATGAACTGAAACCACTATTGAGAAAGGACGATCTTCTTATAGATGGCGGCAACTCTCACTACACCGATACCAATCGCAGAATAGAAGAACTAACAAAAGAGAGCATTCATTTTATGGGGGTGGGAGTCTCGGGTGGTGAATCGGGTGCGCGGTATGGCCCCAGCATTATGCCGGGTGGCGATAAGAAAGTTTACGAAAGAGTAGCGCCTATGCTTGAAGCTGTTTCGGCAAAGGTGAATAATGAACCCTGTGTAGCTTGGTTGGGCAATGGCTCTGCCGGTCATTATGTAAAGATGGTGCACAATGGAATTGAATACGCACTCATGCAACTGATTACTGAAACCTATCTGCTACTGAAGCAAGCAGCCGGGATGAATAATGACGAGATACATAAAACATTTGCCACTTGGAACACCTGCCGCTTACAATCGTTTTTGATACAAATCACCGCCACCATCTTCACCCAAAAAGATGATTTAACCAATCACCGATTAGTGGATATGATATTAGATGCTGCCCATCAGAAAGGAACCGGTGCGTGGACATCGGAAGATGCTTTAGCAATACAAGTGCCCGTGCCGGGGATTGATGCGGCAGTTACTGCGCGAAATCTCTCCGCTTTAAAAACGGAAAGAGTTACAGCAAGTCAAAAACTAAAAGGACCTGCGTCAAATATTATCTCTGATAAAAATGAATTTGTAGCAACCTTGGAAACTGCCCTTTACTTTTCTATGATAACGGCTTACGCACAAGGAATGGCTTTACTGCAACAGGCATCGAAGGAATATCAGTACGATTTAGATTTTGCTGAAATAGCAAAAATATGGCGAGGTGGTTGCATTATTCGCGCTAACTTCTTAGATCAAATTCGCAGTGCTTATCAAGAACAACCCAACCTGCAAAATTTGATGATGAATGAAGCGATTGCCTTCGAACTGACAGAATCACAAAGTGCTATCCGGAAAGTGATTCAAATAGCGGTTGAAAACGGGCATCCTATTCCCGGGCTAATGGCTTCCCTGGCCTATTATGATGGATACCGCAGCGAATGGCTACCCGCCAATCTTTTACAAGCACAACGCGATTATTTTGGCGCTCACACGTATGAAAGGACCGACCGCGAAGGCGTATTTCATACCCATTGGGCAGAATAAAAAAAACAGATTATGGAAACAATAACAAAACCGGGACCTACCATCATCGTCATATTCGGAGCCACCGGAGATTTGACAAGACGCAAACTAATTCCCGCCATTTTTAATCTGTATTTAGATAAATGGATACCTGAAAAGTTTGCCGTGATTGGCGTAAGCCGCAAAGAAATTGCCGATGTAGATTTCAGAAAGTTTCTGCACGATGCAGTAGATGACTTCTCCCGAAGAGGGAAACCTAAAAAACCCGACTGGGATTCGTTTGCTGAAAACCTTTCTTATTTGAAAGGAGAGTTTCATGAAAACGTGACCTACGAAAGGGTGGGTAAAAAAATAAGTCAGTTAGAGAAAGCTTGGAAAACTACTGCCACCCGCGTTTTCTACACAGCTGTTCCTCCCATGTTTTTTGAGCAAATCGCTACAAAAATTGGAGAGTCGGGACTATCGAAAGACCAAGAGAAAAGTCGAATTGTCATTGAAAAACCCTTTGGGCATGACTTGGAAAGCGCCATGCACTTGAATAAACTCTTGCACGGTATGTTTTGCGAAAACCAGATTTACCGCATTGATCATTATCTGGGAAAAGAAACAGTTCAGAATATTCTCGCCTTTCGGTTTGCAAATGCTTTGTTCGAGCCTATTTGGAATCGCAATTACATTGACCATATTCAAATGACGGTGTCAGAGCAATTAGGTATAGGAACACGGGGCAACTACTATGAAACAGCCGGGGCACTTCGCGATATGATTCAGAATCACATTTTGCAATTGGTTTGTCTAATCGCTATGGAACCGCCTGTTTCTTTTGATGCCGATGAAGTGCGAAATCGCAAAGTAGATGTGCTGAATGCCATTAAAAGAATCAAGGAAGAAGATGCACATAAATTTGCCGTTAGAGGACAATACGGTGAAGGTTGGATTCAGGGCAAAAAAGTGAAAGGCTATCGGCAGGAGCAGGATGTAAATAAAAATTCTACCAGAGAAACTTTTGCAGCCGTCAAATTCTATATTGATAACTGGCGTTGGCAAGGGGTTCCCATTTATCTCCGCACCGGGAAACGGATGAATGAAACACTCTCTGTGATAACTATTCAATTTAAGCACGTTCCCCATCAATCTTTTCCTTCAAAGGCAGTGGGAAACTGGCAACCTAACCGATTGGTGTTAAACATTCAGCCGCACATGGGCATTCGTCTGCGCTTTCAGGCAAAGCGTCCCGGTCTCGAAATGTTGCTTCATCCGGTGGACATGTTGTTTAACTACAGCGAAACGTATTCATCAGGAACTCCTGAAGCATACGAAACCTTGCTGTTAGACATTATGGAGGGCGATTCTACATTGTTTATGCGAGCCGATCAGGTAGAAGCCGCGTGGAAAATATTGATGCCTATTATTAATGCGTGGGAAACAAACCCTTCGGTTAATTTCCCGAATTATGATGCGGGGATGCAGGGACCGGAAGATGCCGAAGCGCTCATTGCCAAAGACGGACACAACTGGATTGTGATGCCACTTGAAAATGAATAGTGAAAATAAATTGCGAGTTTTTGAAACTCCCGAAATACTGAGTGAGGCTGCTGCAGAATTGATGGTGCAGATAGCAGCAAACTCATTGGCGGAGAGAGGGCGATTTGTGATTTCTCTCTCCGGTGGCAAAACTCCTGAACGGCTGTTTAAGATTTTGGCGGAATCTCCTTTCTACACAAAAATTCAGTGGACAAATACCTTTATTTTTTGGGGAGATGAGCGCTGTGTGCCCTACAACGATGAGCGCAACAATGCGCACCGTGCGCGCATTTTACTGATTGATAAAATTCCCATTCCATCTGATAATATTTTTCCCATACCGGTAAACATGGAACCTGCCGAAGCGGCACGACAATACGAAGAAACCATCAAAGATTATTTCGGCAATAAAACGCCCGGCTTCGATTTGATCCTCCTGGGCTTGGGAGAAAATGGGCATACGGCTTCGCTTTTTCCTGAAACCGAAGTGCTGCATGAAAAAACAGCTTTGGTAAAACAGGTGTATGTAGAAGAGCAAAAGATGTTTCGTATCACCATGACCGCACCTCTGCTCAACCTCGCCCGCAACATTTTATTTCTGGTTACCGGTAAATCTAAATCCGAGATATTGAAAACAGTGTTGGAAGGCCCAATGGAAACAGATAAATATCCGGCACAATTAATTAAACCCGCTGTCGGGGATTTGTGGTGGTTTGCCGACAAAGCAGCGGCAGCCGACTTGAAGTCAGAATAAATGATTTAAAACAATTTGATATAAAGAGTAAACGGCACGTCAAATATTCCTCACGGGTATTGAAATTCATTTTGCAATTTCCGTTTTTGCCTTACATTCGCACTGTAAAAATTAAATACAATTATGAGCAAGATAATTGCCGGTATTCTTACCCTCGTTGGAGCTTTAATGACTCTCTATTATGCTTTTGTGTTAGAAAACACTTCTTGGATACTAAAGTATAATGACCCTAAACTTCACATGAGCTTGTATCAAACCGGGTATATGGTGCAGATAGTGATAGCCGTATTGATGCTTGCAATCGGTCTTACCCTTTTCTTTGTAGCAAAAGAACCGAACTTGAAATAACCTTCCGGTTTTTGAATTTCCCGCAAGGGTATTTTCTTCATAAAATAAAGAACCTCCTCGGATAAATGTCCAAGGAGGTTTTTTTATTTCAAGCCTTCCTTTCCACAGGAAAGCAGAATAGTATTAGAGGCGTAAACTTTATCGCAACAAAACTATCCGCATACATTTCACCGTGTCGCCCAGGGCTACCCGGCAGATGTAAACTCCCGCAGAAACCTTTTGTTTCCTACTGTTCTTGCCATCCCATTCTACTCTCACGATTTCAGTTTTCCTGTTTCCTGAAAATAAATGCCGCACCCACCTGCCCTCCAAATCGTACACATCTACCCGGATTGGGTCTTGAGAATAGCCGCTTATGTTGATGCTAACAAAGTCCGTAAATGGGTTTGGGTTTATTTGGCAAGCCCATTCGCTGGCGATAGATTTTTCCATTGCCAATCCTGTGACAGCCGTATCGCACTCCCTGTCAATCTCCTCCTGCGGCAAATAGGCGGTGCGGTGAATGTCGTGGCGAAACATCAGCCATTCGGGGCAGTGGCCTTTCCCTGCTTTTATCATAAAGGCTTTGCCGGCATTGAGGCTGTCGGGAGGATAGCTGCCATAACCCGCCACTACAAACACTTCTAATGAATCATCGCCATCAAAATCGGCAATCAGAGGGCCGTGATCTACATCAAACCACGGGAAGTTTTGCGGGAAAAATTGTTTCAAATCATATTGCCAAATCAATCCCGAATAAGGTTCAACAGCATAGAGCTTTCCCATATAATGGCCGGAGACAAGGTCTAATTTTCCGTTCCCATTAATATCGGAAATAGCACATCCGCGAAAGGAAGACAAAGGCACCGAATAGCTCCACTCTTGCCTACCATTATAGCCATTGAGCATCCCGATTCGCTCATCGAAAGTAAGGGGGTCGTTATTGGTGTAAACTACATCGAGCGTATCATCGCCATCGAGGTCGGCAATAGACAATGCTCCCATAGCGCTGGAGGGAACATACTGTATCCATTGCTGGCTGCCGTCTTCTACATTAATAGCTCTAATGGCTCCGTTGTTGGCTCCAATCACATATTCTTCCTTCCCGTCTTTGTCCACATCGGCCAAAGCACCACCATGATAGGCATGGAAAGTACTCGTGGTGTCAAACATATAATTTGTCCATAGCGTATCACCGGTCATGGCATCAAAGGCGCGGATGTGGTACCCATCTATATTGAAATAATTTGCCACAATAAAATCTAAGCGGCCATCGCCATTTACATCCGTCAATACAGGTTCGGTCTGTACCGTATTGCCGTTGGGGTCTGCTTGTATCACCTTGGCGGTGCTGCCATCTTCCGCATTTAAAACTCTCACTTCTCCATCAAAATTGCCAAACAATATTTCGGGCAAGCTGTCCCCATCCACATCGCCAATAGTGGGGGGCGAATCGCCTCCGCCCGAGGGCACACTCCATTTTAATTTTCCGGTAAATCCGTTGATACAAAACAGGGTAGGGTTGCACGAGCCGTTAATTACCACATCGAGCGTATCGTCTCCATCTGTATCATAAATAAGTGGTGCCACATCGCCACAGCCTCCAAGGTCATAAATCCATCTCACAGAGCCATCTTCGGCATTTAGGCAATAGGCTTTGCCATCGTTGGTGTAGGTGGTGAAAACAATTTCCGACTTACCGTCTTTATCCAAGTCTGCTGCGGCTGCCGAACCAAACGAAGGAGCGTTTAGGTCATAAGTCCACTCCACGCTTGGCACCTGGCCTACACAATCAAATGTCAGCAGAGAAAAGCAACTTATCCAAACGAGTAAAGAGAACCGGTGGCTGCCGAATGGTGATTTCATTTTCAGGGTTTTGCTAATTACTTAAAGATAAAAGCATCCGCTATTGATTGTGATGATCCGCACATCAACCGATTAATAAAAATACTTCCTTTTTGTTTTAAGTACAAATGTGCTTTCCCGAAACTTATTGATCATTGATAGAGATGGGCGAGCCACTATCGCAAGAATGCCGCGTGGGGAATAGAAGAGGGGTCTTGTGCTAATCAAGCTCGGTGGTAGTAATTTGGCACAAGAACGCTTGGCTATTGGCAATCTCTGTACTCTTGCGTCAAATGTCATTAGGTTAAGCGTAGTTTTTTTGTTCGTCTCCTAAGGAGTCAGATGTTTATAGCAAGCAATACCCTATAAACATCCGACCGCATCGCGGTCGCACTTCCTTCACTGAATGACATTGTGCTCGCGCCAGTAGAGGAAAATATTTCCTGATAAAGGGAAATTGTTTTCTGATACTATCCAATTATTTCCTGATGATGAGAAATTGTTTCCTAATAAAGAGAAAAGAACGACCAATAGTTGAAGCGTTTGCATTGAAAACCTTATAGAATAATGGAAAAAATTCTAAAGAGAACTTTCCTGCAAAACTGCTGGTTAAAGGCAGGCGCGACACAAATTTGCGGGTAAACCTGTTGCAGTTACAGATTAGTGAAGGTTTGTTTATGGCTGCGGCAGAACGGAAACGG
>JADFDM010000016.1 GCA_018262795.1 Sphingobacteriales bacterium
GGAGACTCCTTTGTTTGAGGAAACGATATCTAAGGCGGCTGATGCATCCGGGGTAGCTGATCCGATACTCATGGATCCAAGTGAACCGTTACCGGTAATACGAAAATTACCTACCTGCCCTATTCCCGTTTGATTCTGAATGTATTTATCACTTCCCCCAGGAAGGTCAGAAGAGTGAATCGTATCAGATACAAATCGGCTACCGTCACCGCGCAGGTATTGACCTTGAGGAGCAGTTCCGTTTACTCGGTATCCGCTTCCGCTAATTACGTTTACATCGCCCACTACATCTAATTTATAATTAGGAGTATTGGTGCCGATACCTATGTTCTGCGAGTAGCTGTTTAAGGTAATGAGAACGGCTGCGGAGAGGAGAATTTTTTTCATAAATTAAATTTTGGTTGCCGAATAGAGTTTCACAAAATCGCAATTATTGTTCCAAACTATGCCACTATTGTATGGTTGATACAATTTGCCAATGATAAAATAAAAAGAGATTTAAGAGCTGTCAAGTGCCATTGCACAGAAATGTATAAAGAAAGCGCCAAGAGGGTGTAGAGGATGCTGGACATTTTGCATCCTTTTAAAATCACTTATCTCCCACCTAAGCAAACTAGCAAAGATGGAAGATATAAGGTGAAATTAATTTCTCATCGGTATTTATCTACCATCTACTTAAACGTAATCGTCATTTGTACCCTGCGGTTCTTTTGCCTTCCTTCAGGCGTATCGTTGTCGGCTATCGGATCTGCTTCTCCATAACCAATGGCCTCTAACTTGGTGGCTTTTACTCCGCGTTTTACTAAATAGTTGCGCACGGCATTGGCTCGTTTCTGCGACAGCAGCAAGTTGCTCTCATCGCTGCCTACATTATCGGTATAGCCCTCAATGCGCAAGCCATAGTTTGGCTTGTTCACTAACAATTCGGCCAAAGCATTCAAGGAAGCATAAGAGTGTTTGCGGATCACGTCTTTGCCGGTTTCAAACTCTAAGTTTTGGAAGGCAAATTTTACGGTTTCTATTTCCTTCTTCTCTAACTGCGGGCAACCTTTATTTTCGGGCACTCCGGGCACGTTGGGGCATTCATCCTCTCTATCGGCAATGCCATCTCCATCGGTATCGGCCCAAGGACAGCCGAAGTTTTCTATCGGCCCTTTTACCTGTATGCAGCGGTCTTCATTGTCATATACGCCATCTCCATCGGTATCGGGGCAACCAAAATGCGCTGTATCGCCCGGCACATCAGGGCATAAGTCGGCTTTGTCAGGCACTCCATCTTTATCGCGATCGGGGCAGCCGTTGAATTCTGGCAAACCGGGATCATCGGGGCAGTCATCCAATTTATCAATCACCTTATCGCCATCGCGATCGGGGCAACCGTGAAACTCAATGGGACCTGCTTCGTTCACACAAGAATCTTCTATGTCAATAATACCATCGTGATCGGTGTCGGGGCAGCCATTCAGTTCAACGGAGCCGGGCACATCGGGACATTTATCTTTTGAGTCGGTCACACCATCCCCATCGCGGTCGGGGCAACCGTGCGACTCGCAGTTTCCTTTTTCCTTCTTACACAAATCTTTTTTGTTGGAAACCCCGTCCTTATCACGGTCGCGGATTTTATGATAAGGGATGGTGATTTTAAGCGCCAGATGAATATCGGCATTGTAAAGATGTTTCTTCGCAAACAGCCCGAGGATGTCCTGGGTGCCTACAATGAGAGGGCCTATCCGCAAGCTGGTTCCCAAGTTGATATTCCCCAATACATCATACGAAAGAGGAAGATAAAACCCAAACCAAGCATGGTCATACTTGGGAGTTAGGGTAAAGGTGGTTACCTGATGCACCATGTTGCGGTTGGGAGCCATGTTAGTAGAGATGGTAGCGTTCGCATTTACACCGAACCCTAAACCGATGTTGTAGTCCACAAACAAGTTGAAGCGGGTGGGCAACCACATCCGAAAGGTTTTTTTTCCGTCATGAGTTAAAATAAAGCGGGCGCTAATCGTATCATCTATACTTTGCAATCCATCGGGGAAGGCAGCATCTTTTACATACCAGTTCTCCAGGTCAGCGGTAAAGTTTCCACTGTATTGTCCGGTTTTAAAGTTGATGGCACCAAAGTCAATGAGCGAGAAACCTGCGGCTAATTTGTAGCGGTTCAGGTCGTAGCGCCACCAGTCCTCACAATCCATCTGGTATTTATATTTATCCTTATCGGGTCGCCATTCATAGATAATCCCCAGGTCAACTGCAATGGAAGGAGCGGCATATTTGAATTTAAAAAGATCGCCCGCAAAATTACTCGCATTATCTGTAGCGAAACCTTTTGAGGAAATCAAGCCTTCGGAGTACTTGTAGTCCACATTCGTTTTAAAAACAGAGAGAGTATCATAATCCTGCCACTTGTATTTCAGGTCTTTGGCATACACATATCCTCCCGCAATTCCCTGAAGTAGTTTGAGCGTGCCACCTACCTTAATCATGTGGTCGCCTTTTTCATACACCACTCTCGAATAGGTTAAGCCGTAATCTATCCAGGTCATCGTTTTAGCCGAGAGGTTTTTATCGTTTAGCGGTTTGTCTATAAATGAAAGGAGATTTTCGGCCTTATAACCCACCCCGTAATAAGCGATACGAGCAAAGGTTTCATCTACATTATCAAGGTTAGTGATGGAATTGAAATGAGAAGTAAATGCAAAGGCATTGTTGTTTGTCTTTTTTCCCCACGAGCACATAAACGACAGCGGCAACTGTGCTTGCATTCCTATGTAAGCGTATTTTTGTTTGCCGTTGAGTCTTTCTTTCAAATAGGTGTCCTGAAAATTGCTATCGCTGAATGCCCCTTTAGAAAACAGTGCTTTGCGAGCCACTCCCACGTAATTGTTGTTCACGTTCATCGCCAGATTCACGAGGTTCACATCTGCAATAAAACGATTGTCGGCTATAGCCGGATTATAGGGAACATTCGTAACCCCACCAAACGGGCTACTGCGAAGACCTTGAAAAAATTGGGCAAACAGTCCGGTGAGAAGCAGGTTGGCACTAACGAGAAGTAGAAATTTTTTCATGGGTGTAATTTTTAAATGCGCTCAAAAATAAGGTACCGCCTACTTTGGGGGGATACTTTTATGACAGCAAATAACATTTACTTTTGGCGCTGCTTATTAAAAGATGCGCACCACCGTCAACCGATTTGTTTTCTATGTGATAGTACTCACCGCAGTTTGTGCCGTGATAGAAAAGGTGTGGAATATTTACATGCCCGAGCCACTAACCATGAAAAGCGGCTACCTGCTGTTGGGCATCTTTGCTTTGTCGGTTAGCCTCTTACATCTTCTGTTAATTCAATCATCCAAAGGGTCTCCGCAGGTATTTATTCGCTTCTTTATGGCGGGCACTGCCTTCAAAATGCTTTTCCTTTTACTGGTTTTGATCGTGTATCTGATGTTTTTTGATGAAAACAAAAAGGCTTTGGTTTTGCACTTCCTTTTTTATTACGCGGCATTTACCGTGTTGGAAATAAGCATGTTATATAGCGACCTTCAAAAGCGCAAATAAGTTTGAATTTGCGAACTGATTTAAGTCACCGCAAATAGCCTATCTTTTTACTTTCAATCCTTTCCACGTTTGGCAGAAAATTTTATGTTTGCACCCGCTTTCTGATAACAAGGCAATGAAAATATCCATAAAACCCTTATTCCTACTCGTTTTCGCTGCAATTTTCTTCGCGTCTATTGTGCCTGTCCATGTCTTTGCCAATAGCACCGAGGAAACCGGTGCGGCTAAAACTGAGGAAGGACACAAAGCCGGTAAATTCAATGCCGGAGAATTGATAATGGAGCACATAGGCGACTCTCACGATTGGCACTTGTGGGGCAAAGGCGAACATGCCGTATCTATTCCGCTTCCAGTTATCTTATTCACTCCTAAAGGATTCGATGTATTCATGTCTTCTGCTTTTCATCACGGAGAGGCAGTCGTGAGCAGAAAGAATAATTACAAACTGGAAGAGAACCATATTAAAATAGTAAATGAGGAAGGAGTCATAGATGAGGCTGCTTCAAAAAAAATAGTGGACATCTCTATTACTAAAAATGTGGTGGGCTTATTTTTTAGCGCATTTCTGATGCTGTATATCTTTCTATCTGTAGCTTCTACTTATAAGAGAAACCCAGATCAAGCCCCTAAAGGAATTCAATCGGCATTAGAGCCTATTATCATCTTTATCCGCGATGATATTGCCAAATCGGCCATTGGGCCTACCAAATACGAAAAGTTTATGCCCTTCCTGCTCACCGTATTCTTTTTTATATGGTTCAACAATATGTTGGGCATTATTCCAATTTTCCCGGCCGGAGCTAACCTGACGGGCAATATTGCCATCACCGGATTTTTGGCATTGGTCACTTTCATTATCACTACGCTGAACGCTAACAAGAACTATTGGCATCATATTTTTGCTATGCCGGGGGTTCCAAAGGCAGTGCTGTTAATTCTTACGCCCATCGAAATCATGGGTGTATTTCTTCGCCCCTTTGTATTGATGATTCGACTTTTCGCCAACATGCTGGCCGGTCACATCATTCAACTTTCTTTCTTCTGTCTCATTTTCATTTTTGCCGAAATGAGTACCGGAGCAGGATACGGTATTGGCATTTTCAGCGTATTGTTTAACGTGTTTATGGGGCTGTTAGAGATATTGGTAGCGCTGATTCAGGCGTATGTATTTACGCTGCTTTCGGCTTCCTATTTTGGGGCAGCCATCGAAGACCCTCATCAGCACAAAGAGTCAATCATATAATTCAACTATTTATTCATTTAAAAACCAAACAACATGCTTAACACAATTTTATTGCAAGCAGCAGAAGTAGGTGGTCTTGGAATCGGCTACGGAGTAGCTGCGCTGGGAGCCGGAATAGCTGCTGTAGGAGCAGGGATTGGTATCGGACAAATTGGAAAAGGTGCGGTAGAAGCTATTGCTCGCCAGCCCGAAGCCGTTAACGATATCCGGTCTAACATGATCCTGACAGCCGCACTGGTAGAAGGTGCTGCGTTTTTTGCCATGGTAGTTGGTCTGCTTGTAGTATTCAAGTAAATCAATTCCTTCAAAACATTCAGGCAGCAAAAGCGGTTGGCTGCGCTGCCTGATTTTTTAAATGAATAGTTCTAGTGAAATCAGAAAAGAAGAAAACAAAAAGATAAAGAAATGGAACTCTTAACACCATCAATTGGCCTGCTGTTTTGGATGTTGATCACCTTCAGTGTGCTGATGTTTTTACTCGCTAAGTTTGCATGGAAACCTATTCTGGGGATGCTGAACGAGAGAGAGAAAACGATTGCCGATACGCTGAACGAAGCCAACAAAGCTCGTGCTGAAATGGCCAGCCTGACTGCTAAGAATGAAGAATTGCTAAATCAGGCGAAGGAAGAAAGAAATCTAATTTTGCGCGAAGCTCGCGAAGCTGCTGAAAAGGTAAAAAGCGACATCATGGCGAAAGCCCAAAAAGAAGCCGAAGAGAAATTAGCACAAGCACTGCGCGAAATTGAAACACAAAAAAAAGCGGCTATTGTAGAAGTCAAGAACACCGTTGGTTTAATGGCCTTGGATATTGCCGAAAAAGTGATTCGCAAAGAGTTAGCCGGCAATAAGGCGCAACAAGATTACGTGAAGATACTGGCAACCGAAGCCGAGTTAAGCGGAGTATCGGCCAGCAGTAATTAGTAAAAGAGAAAAGGGAAGAAAGGAATATGGGCTCATTCAGAATAGCATCGAGATACGCCAAATCATTAATTCAACTGGCACAGGAAAACAATGTGCTGGAAGAAGTAATTACTGACATCAAGAGTATTGACAATGCCTTGGCCACCACTCCTGAATTGCGAGTATTTTTCAAAAGTCCCATCATTAACCCTGAAAAGAAATTAGCTATTGTTGAGAAGATTTTTAAAGGAAAATCGTCAGATCTTGTCTATAAGTTTTTGGTGCTGTTAGTAAAAAAAGGACGTGAATCTCACTTCCACGAAGTGGTAAGTTCCTTTATCACCCAATACAATTTACTGAAGCGCATCACTCCGGTTCGGCTCATTACTGCGGTCAAACTCGATTCGGGCTTAGTAGAAACTATGATCACCTCCTTGAAAACAAAGGAGTTTTTAAAAGAAATAGAACTGCAAGTAGAGGTGGATGAATCGTTGGTGGGTGGTTTTATTCTGAAATACGATGATAAAATGATTGACAGTAGCGTTCGCAGAAGGTTAGAAGAACTGCATACGATTATCGAGGACAATACTTACATCAAGAAATATTCATAAAACCAATAAACAAGTATAAAAATGGCAGAAGTAAAACCAGACGAGATTTCAGCGATACTGCGCGAACAACTCTCGAACTTTAAAAGTGCTGCTGAACTGGAAGAAGTAGGTACCGTATTGCAAGTGGGCGATGGAATTGCCCGGGTGTACGGATTAACTAACGCCCGCGCGGGGGAACTGGTAGAGTTTCAGGGCGGAGTAAAGGCAATTGTACTTAACCTGGAAGAGGATAACGTAGGGGTGGTATTGATGGGTCCTTCTGATAAAATTAAAGAAGGGGACACCGTGAAAAGAACCGGCATTATTGCCTCCATTAAGGTAGGGGAAGGGATGTTAGGTCGTGTGGTAAACACACTGGGTGAGGCGATTGATGGAAAAGGCCCTATTGGCGGAGAGTTATATGAGATGCCCTTAGAAAGAAAAGCACCGGGAGTTATTTACCGCCAGCCGGTAAATGAGCCATTGCAAACAGGTATCAAAGCGATTGATGCGATGATTCCGATTGGTCGCGGACAACGCGAATTGATTATCGGTGACCGCCAGGTGGGTAAAACTGCCGTAGCCATTGATACCATCATTAATCAAAAGGAATTTTACGAAAAAGGTGAACCCGTATTTTGCATTTATGTGGCCTGCGGACAGAAGTCCTCCACCGTTGCCCGCATCGTAAAAACGTTGGAAGATAACGGAGCAATGGCTTACACCGTAGTGGTTTCAGCTTCTGCGGCCGACCCTGCTCCTATTCAGTTCTACGCACCATTTGCCGGTTGCGCTATTGGAGAATTTTTCCGCGACACCGGTCGCCCGGCTTTGATTGTATATGACGATTTATCAAAACAAGCGGTAGCTTACCGCGAAGTATCCCTGCTGTTGCGCAGACCTCCGGGACGCGAGGCATACCCCGGTGACGTGTTTTATTTGCACAGTCGTTTGCTGGAGCGTGCCGCTAAGGTGAACGCCAATCAGGAAGTGGCTTCTAACATGAATGACTTGCCCGAATCTCTCCGCCCATTAGTGAAAGGAGGGGGCTCATTAACGGCTCTTCCAATTATCGAAACACAGGCCGGTGACGTATCTGCTTATATCCCAACCAACGTGATTTCTATCACCGATGGTCAGATATTTTTGGAGTCGAATTTATTCAACGCAGGTATTCGTCCGGCTATCAACGTAGGTATCTCCGTGAGCCGCGTGGGTGGTAATGCACAAATTAAGGCCATGAAGAAAGTGGCCGGAACGCTGAAACTCGATCAAGCACAGTATCGTGAATTGGAAGCGTTCTCTAAGTTCGGTTCTGACTTAGATGCTGCCACCAAAGCTGTATTGGACAAAGGGGCGCGCAACGTAGAAATTTTGAAACAAGCACAGTTCTCTCCGTTTACGGTAGAAAAACAAATTGCTATTCTATTTGTCGGAACGAAGAACTTAGCATCAAAAGTGCCGGTGAACAGAATGAAGGATTTTGAGAAAGATTTTCTGACCCAGTTAGAAACCCGTTTCACAGATACCCTGAACAATTTGAACAAGCCAATGGATGCTGCGGTCGAAAAACAATTAACTGATTTAGCGGCTGAAGTAGCGCTGCATTATAAATAGGCTACAGCCCACAATCCATTTGAATAGTGCAATACTGTGAAGGATGGATAACAAACTATCTAACGAGAAATGGCAAACCTTAAAGAAGTAAGAATAAGATTGGCGAGTGTGAATACCACACAGCAAATCACCAAGGCGATGAAATTGGTGGCTGCTTCTAAGTTGAAACGTGCCCAAGATCGAATTTTACAAATGCGGCCTTACTCTGAGAAACTGAATGAGATTTTGAGCAACATTATGAGCAATCTCGAAGGCGGCTCTTCGCTCAGTTTCAATAAAGTACGGGAGCCTAAAAAAGTGCTGTTGGTTTTAATTACTTCCGACAAGGGTTTGTGCGGAGGATTTAATTCTAACTTGATTAAAACCACTCGCAGATTATTGACCGAAACATACGCCAGCCAGCGGAAAAGTGGAGGAATATCACTATTGTGTGTGGGCAAAAAGGGCTACGACTTTTTCAAGAAAGAGAAAGATATTCAGTTCCTCACCGACCATCTCACTCTCTTCTCAGACCTTACTTTCGAAAACTCTCAAAAAGTTTCAGAAGGCCTGATGAGTAGCTTTATCGCGGAAGAATATGATGTGATTGAGCTGATTTACGCCAAGTTCGTAAACGCAGCTACACAACGCTTCATGGTGGAGCGCTTTCTTCCGGTAGCTTCGGGAAAGACAAGCGGAGAAAAAACAATCAAAGCAGATTATATTTTTGAACCCGAGAAAGAAAGATTGCTGGAAGAGTTAGTTCCGAAAATTCTGAACACACAGTTTTTTAAAGCTCTTTTAGATTCTAACGCTTCGGAAAATGGAGCGCGGATGGTGGCCATGGATTCGGCTACTAACAACGCACAGGACTTAATGCGCCAGTTGAGAATATTGTATAATCGCGAGCGCCAAGCGGCTATTACCAAAGAGATATTGGAAATTGTGGGCGGTGCTGCTGCGTTGGAAGATCAGGGATAATATTAAGAAACGCATTATACAACCGGCTGTTCAGCAAGCCGCATTTTTATCACTCTTTCATTGTGAATGCAAATGGAAAACCTTCATCAACATATCGAAGCTTTGGTTTTCAGTTCCGAAAGCGCTGTTACCATTAGCGATGTGATTGAGGCCATGAAGAAAGCCTACCCCGATACGGTGTTAGATGAAATAGTGGTGGAACAAATTCTACAAGACTTACAGGATAAATTTAAAAGTGACATCTACGCTTTTGAGTTACGAGTCATTGGCGGAGGGTATCAGTTTTTCACTAAGGCAGAATACCACACTACAGTAGCCGCGCTGATTGGCCTGAAAGAAAAGAAAAGACTTTCTACATCTGCCCTTGAAACGCTTTCTATTATCGCTTATCGGGGACCGGTGACCAAGAGCGAATGCGAAAAAATTCGCGGGGTAAACTGCGATTACTCCGTAGAGAAATTGATGGAAAAGGAATTGATTGAAGTAGCAGGTCGCATTGAAGGCGCTCCGGGCAAACCCGTGCTGTATAAAATCACTCAAAATTTCCTTGATTACTTCGGCATTAACTCCACTCAGGAGCTACCCAAACTGAAAGATGTGTTGCCTCCTCAAGGTGAAAATACCATTGGCGAAAATCCTGAATTAACGCTTGATGTTGAAATCCATGAACCTGAACAAGTTCCTCCTTCCAAAGATTCCGACTCGGAAAATTCTTAAAAGAACCAACAAAGCCTAAAACTGATACAGCACTCCCTCTTTCAGCCCAAACATTTTAATAAGGGTGGAGCCGGAGGCAGTGGAGTCATTCTTCATCTTCACCATTGAAAGGTTGTAGGTGAGGTGAAAGGGGTGGTTCTCTTTGCAAGTGGGGTCGTTAGTAAGCAACAGTTTTAGGGTGGCTTGTGGTGGTAGTGATTTTGCCATGCTGCCATTCCATAGCAGGCGCAGATTAGCGGCATTGCAGGCTTGAATTTTTGGTGTAAACAGATGCAGGGTGTCTTTGCTGATATAGACCGAATCTACCGGAATTACTTCGTTGGTAGCAGCATATAGTTCTTTATTCTTTATCACCTTTCGAAAGGCATCATCCTGCACTAATTCGGTAGATGGTGGAAGCGCGGCAGTGCTCTTGCTTGCAGTTTTGCATCCAAATAAGAAAAGCAGGAGACCAGCGATGCCAAGAAGGAGTAGTTTTTGTTTCTGCATTATCTGATCACTAATTTTCGGGTGGCATTTCCTTTGGCAGTTTCTACCTGCACGAAGTAAATTCCTTTTCCTTGTTGTGATAAATCAGCCGGAACGTTGCGACTAAAGGATACTTGCGAAAATACTAAACGACCTAAATCATCATACACCTGAATGGTTTTTTGCTCTTCATTTTCGGTCCGGATATTAAATACTCCTGTGGAGGGATTGGGTTCTACCAAAACTTGGAAGTTATTTGGCTCTGTGATTCCGGTGGAGTTGAGTACACAAAAGGGAAAATCTTTCTGCGCTCCAAAATTGGGATCGGTGAGGGTGGCATACACAATACTTCCGCTTTGGCCGGTTAAGGTCATGGATCCAGTCACATTTCCCGACATGCCATCTCCGTATGAATCGTAAAGTGAAAGTGTGTAACAACCCGGAGCCAAGCAAAAAGGGATATTATAAGTCATGCCGTTGAAGCTATCGTCATAAGGGCCTCCGGAAAACAGAACAGTAGAGGTACTATCTGTAATTTGCCAAGTGGTTTCACTGCCGTAGGTATCGGTCACCAAATGCAGATTCAACTGACCGGAAGGAGGAGAAATAATAAAAGTAGAATTTGCCAGATCGTTGGAATTGTTGGAGTCATTCACCCCATTGGGATTGGTGGTGGCAGCCTCGAAGGTATGATGGCCTACTGAAAGGGTAGCGGAGGGCAAACTGACAGTAGTAGAAGAAAGCGCAGAGAGATTTCCGCTCCAAGCAAATTGATAGGCGTTTCCATCTATGTTGTAGAGGATGGTGACGGAGGTGAGATTGTTACCTCCGAAATTTTTGAGTACTACTGTAGGAACAAAAGAGAGGTTACAGATATTGCCCGAAGGATTCGTGACGGTTACAATTCCCGCATCGTTTTGTTGCAGTGTTCCGCAGGGGAAATTGGAGCCACCCAAGGAGGTAAGCCCGGTGTTATCAGGATCTAACCAGGGCTTTAGTTGACGAGTGGCGGTGCTGCCGTTGGAGGTCCAGTCGTAAGCCACTTTTCCGAACATGTCGGGCGAGGTAGGAGTTTGGCAATACGAATCGCCACCAGTCAGTTTACCGATAATTTGTCCCTGATCGTTGAACAAAGGCGAACCGGAAGATCCCGGCTCAGTGACCCCATGACCGTTGGCAGTGGCTGCCCAGCGAACCCTCCAGTGCGTGCCTTGAACGCTTGTTCCCCAAGAAGCAGAAGTAGGGGTGGCGGTGTAGGTGGAAATCTTTTTAATGTCGGCATCGGGATGGTGAATGCAAACCCCCGAAGGAGAAGCAGTGGCCGAAGTATTCCACCCGGAGTAAAAAACATTGAATGCAGCATCGGGCTGGCTGCTCAATTCGAGCAATAAAAAATCGGAGCCTGAATCTCCACCATTATCATCGCTGTCGGCTTTTTTAGTGCAGCCGATTACTACATGGCTGCCTAACGAACCTTCGGAAGAAGGATTGCTGCAAGCGGGAGCTTCGTAATTGAAATAAAATACCCACTGGCTATATTGATTGGCGTTGGTGACTCCTTCGCTGCAATGCTGGGCACTTAAAAGATAAGGGGTGCAATCCTGTCGGGCGTTATTAATGAGTGCTCCGGAACAGAAGCCCTGACCTTGTGAACTCTGCACTAATATTCTTGCTACGGAGCGTTTTTGATCTTGCCAGGCAGCTCCTTCGCTACAGTTTACGTTCACCTCACAACTTGTAGAAGTGCCAAAAGTATTGGTGGATTTATGACGAGGGTTGATCCACCGATAAGCGTATCCCACTTCATTTATACTGATTACTCCCTGGCCGATGGCTTGCTTTGGCTCGTAGTATTCCATCACACATTCATCCCCATGAATAAGGCCGGTGCAGTAGTAGCCTGTTGCCGAATGATTAGCTGCGGTAAAAGCACCCATTATTTCTTCCTTATCGGGTGAATATACATGTAGCATCGCTCCTTCAGGGATATAAAATTTGTTGTAGAACGGAATGAGCGCCAGTGCGCCTTGCGCTGCGATATGCAGCCGCCACACTCTACCACCATCGGGCAGGGCTGACCAAGTTCCTGAATTATCAAGATTGAGGTTGGTGTAAATAGATCGGGAAAACTTTGGGAGATCACCGGTTTTAGAATCAATTTTATCGAGCTTTTCGGCCTCGGTGATGTTTAAAGGCGGCAAAACAGTTTTTTTTATTGCCGGAAAAAATTTGTTGGAAACAGTAGAACTCTTTGGCAAGAGTGCTTCCTTGACTTGCGCATGGCTCAAGATAAAAGTTAGCAGAAAAGTGAACAGGAGTAAACGATTCTTTATTGTTGTTGACATATAGTGTGAAAGTAATTTTTTGATACAGACCTACCATTACTTTTAACAATGAATAGGTAGCTTGATATGAAGAACTCAATTTTCAATATAAAGTTGCGTTGAAGCAAATACAATGGAATACAGCAGCACTCCAAATGACAGTGAAAAAGTAAAAAAGAGCCTCCGCTTTTTTAAGGGACTCTTGTGGTTACTGGGCAGCGTGCTGGTGTTGTTTGGAATTGCTTTTGTAGCTGCACTGGCATTGGAAAGCACGATCAAATCAAAAATCATCCGTGAGATTAATGCCGAGATCACGGTGCCGGTGAAAGTGAATGGGGCGATTGACCTTTCACTGATACGTCACTTTCCGTATGCTTCGCTCACTTTCCGGCAAGTGAGTATTGACGATAAATTGCGCGAGAGAAAGAAACTGCTCAATGTGCAGGAATTCTCTTTTCTCTGTAACATCTTCAGCTTGTTTGGGAAGGAAGTAGAGTTTAGTCGAGTGTTGCTGAAGAATGGGGAATTGAACCTGTACCGAGACGAACAGCGAAGAAGCAACTTCGATATTTTCAAGCCATCAAAAGATAAAACTGAAAATCAATTAGCGTTTCAGTTGCGCAAGGCATTGATTAAAAATGTGCGTTTCAGTTTTACTGATTTATCACAGGCCACCGATATGCGTTTGCGGCTGAAAGATGCGACCCTGGATGGTAATTTTAATCAGGCGCAATATGATCTGGATGCTTCGGGGAAAATATTTGCGGAGTTGATTACTGCTAATGGACAGGAATATGTGCGCAGTAAAAACATTTCAGTAGATGTAACGCTACAGGTGGATAAAGCCAAAAAACGTTACTCCTTTACGAAAGGGAAAATTGAGGTGGAGAAAAGTGCGTTCTCTATTACCGGTTTTTTTGCGCTGCTCAAAAATTCAACGCAAGTAGATTTCAGCTTGAAAAATTCGGGGAAGGATATGCAGGAGCTCTTCGTGCTGTTTCCCGAAAACATTCGGCAATCTTTTGCCGAAGCAGATGGTAGCGGAGAGTATTCCGTATCGGCCTACATGAAAGGATTTTTTAGCAAAGAGAGCAACCCCAGTATTAAAGTGGTAGCCGATTTGAAGAATAGTGAACTCCGCCTGAGTCGTTATAATAAGTTTCTGAAAAAGGTAAATGCCTCGGCTCGTTATGAAATGGATGAGAAGGGCAACGATAAACTGGTGATCAGCAATTTCAATTGCATGCTCAATGATCTACCTTTTAATTTTAGCTTAACGCTATCTCATTTGGCCAACCCTTCCTTTGATTTTTATGCCAACGGGGTGCTTCAACTTTCTGAGATTAGTTCATTTGTTCCCGACTCGGTGATACAGGATATTGACGGTAAAATTAAGTTTCGAGATTTTCATTTAACGGGGCAAAAGAGTGATTTTACCGGCACGGGAAACTCTACCCTTTCGGGCAGCGGTGAGTTTGAAATGGAGCAAGCAGAGTTTCGGCAAAACGGTATTACCTACGGCAACATCAACGGCTTGCTGCGGTATGACAATCAAACCATCAACGCCAAAAACTTCACACTTAATTTCTTGAGCACCGATTTGCACTTTGACGGGCGCATTGAAAACATGTTTGCCTTTGTGTACAATCTGAGTAAAAAGCGCACAGCCGGTGATGCGGTGCTGAACGTAAACGGCAAACTGAGTACCAACACCTTTAATCTCAACGGCATTTTAGAAGCCTACGACAAAAAGAACCGACCCGAAGCGCAACAAAGACAGAAAATAAATATCCGCGACATTTTTCACATGCAGGGCAATGTGGATGTGGAGATTAATAAATTCTTAGTGCAAGAGATGGAGTTTACTCAGTTGCGCACCAACTTGCAGTTATCACCGGGCAATATTCGCATTAATCATTTAGAAGCGAGTGCTATGTCGGGCGAGGTGAAAGCCGGTGGGTTAGTTTCGTTTACTACTGATAATGACCTGAACATTAGCTGCGAGATCACTGCGGTGAATATGGATATTCCGCAAATTTTCAGGGAGTGTTCCAACTTTGGACAAAGCACCATTACCGATAAAAACTTAAAGGGAACGGTGAGCACCGCCATCAGTCTAAATGCTTCCTGGAAAAATTATAAGGAACTGGATCAGGATAAACTGAATGCGATTGTTGATTTCAATATTAAGAATGGAGAGTTGATGAAGTTTGAGCCGCTACGAGCTGCTTCAAAATTTATTAGGGTAGAAGAGTTAGACGATATTCGCTTTGCCGACCTTTCCAATACGATTCGCATTGCCAACCGCAGTATTGACCTGCCGGAGTTTGAAATCAAATCTTCTGCGCTCAATCTTATTCTTTCGGGTCATCATTCTTTTAATAATGTGGTGGACTATCATTTTAAAATTAACCTGCACAAAGTGTTGGCGCAAAAATTTAACCGCAACCCCAGCGAAGTGCAGTATATAGAGAATGACCCTTACGAGGGTTTGAATTTGTACTTGACCATGACCGGTCCGCTGAGCAATCCGAAAATAAGTTTCGACAAGCCCGCTGCCCGCAACAAGATGAAGGAGGACTTTAAAAAGCAGAAAGAAGAGTTGCGCAATTTGATAAAGGGCAAACCTGCCAACCCGATGGATCCCGAAGAAAAAAAGCGAGAAGAGAAATACTTTGATGTGAAGGAACAACCCAAGTTTATGGACTTTGACGAGGAGCCTAAGTAGGAGAGGGGAGGAGTGTTGAGTGCAGATGGAAAAATGATGCTGCTCCTTTTTTGCTACCAATAAAACGGCTCCCGCTATTTTTCTGCACTTTTGTTTACATGCCAGTTCAAAAGAGAGTCTCTTTACTTTTTGCGCTTTTTGTATGGGGGCTGTTGCTGTTGCGGTTTGGCTACCGATACGGCACGGGCGATCAGGTAGAACTACTCCCTTACACCTTGTATCTGCATCAGCCCCAGCTTTACCCGCACGATTTCTTTATTCAGGGCTTAAATGCCTCTATCCCCAATGAACGTACAGTGATGGCTACGCTACTGCTGCCTTTTGTAAACCATCTCGAATTTTTCTGTTTCCTCTTTCAAATGTTCACCACCGTTTTTCTCGTTTTGGGACTGGAACGAATAGCGCTGCGCTTCGTCCGGCATAAATACTTAGCGTGGTTAGCAATCATTACCGCGCTGATCCCATTAAACGATTTCGGACTGGGAAATGTAGAAGTGTATTCTGAATGTTTACAAGCCAGCGGAGTTACTTGTGCATTGGTCATTTGGGCATTGAATCTGTTCTTAGATAGAAAATATTTATGGGTAGCCGTGCTTCTGTCCATTGGCACCTTTATCCAAGTGTTAGATGGCTTAGATATAATGATGGTGCTGAGTGCAATGCTGCTTTGGAATTATTTACAAAATCAGGTGAGTTGCAAAACCGTGCTAAGTTGGTTTGTCCTCTTCGGCCTTACGGCAGGTATCTTTCTCGTTCTAATTTTATATCAGAAATCAATCGGAACCTTCAGCACTTCTCATCTATTAAGCCCTTCTGAAACTTTTAAAGTAATGATTGAGTTCCGGCATCCGCATCACTTCATTTTTGCTACTTTCTCAAAAGGTAAAATTGCTGTGTATGCCTTCCTAACAGTTGTTGCATTGATTTATTTTTTTCGGCAGTCGAAACAACTTTTCCGTTTCGTTCTGCTTTCTACTATTGGCCTCCTTATTTATATCATCGCTACCGATATTTTTCATCTCCTGTTTATTGCCGATTTTCAGTTTTACAAAGTCACCCAATGGGTCAAGTTTTTAGGAGTGGTGGCTGCTTTGGGTTTTGTATCTGACTATTTATGGAAGAAGGAAGACTATCAATTCCCAAAAGTAATGGAGCAAACTCTGTTGGCTTTTGGGGGGGCGGCTTCCTTCGTCATTATCATCTTCTTTCACTCCCATCTCCCTTACACAGTGCCTTATCAGTTGTTTGGAATGAAGCAGCAAGAAGACATCCTTCGCATTTGTGAAAGCATCCAAACAGCCACTCCGCCCGATGCGGTGTTTATCCAACCTTTTGAAAATACCGAATTGAAGTTTTACGCGCAGCGAAGCAGTTATGTTGAGTTTAAAGCAAACGTGCGTCATAAGGCCTATGTGGCGCAGTGGTATGATAGAATACAAGAAGTGTTTGGTGTGAATGATGAAATGAAACTGCAAGGTTTTAAATTGCAGCAACGAGCCGATGAACATTTTTATCACTTAAGCTCTGAAGAATTACAGAAATTGAAGCAGCAAGGGGTCGGTTATATACTTACCCAAAAAGAGTATCCGCCCGCATTGGGGAAATTGATTTTAGAGAATAATAGCTATGCAGTATATCAACTATAACGGCAACATTTTTAGCGAGCATGAAACCCTGCTCCCGGTTACTAACCGTGCCTTTCGCTACGGAGATGGCTTTTTTGAGAGCATGGCTATGTTTGATAGAAAGATTCCCCTCTTAGATTTTCATTGGAGCCGTGCAGGCTTCACAGCCGAAGTGATTTCTGCAGTGATGCCAAAGCGCCTCACCTTTGAGAGTCTTGAAAGCATGATTTTAGATCTCGCTTCGGTCAATGAAGCGGTGACTAATGCAAAGGTTCGCCTTCAATTTTTTCGGAAAGGGGAGGGTTTGTATTTGCCGGAGAATGAAGAATTAGGCTTCGTGATCACTATGGATAAATTGGCGAACACACAGTTTGAATGTGGCAATGGCTTGCGGGCGGGTGTTCGAGATGATTGCTATAAGCCTGTTTCCATGACCAGCGATTTGAAAACTTCCAATGCGCTGAACTATGTGCTGGCTGCGCAATTTGCCAAGGCGGAAGGGTGGGACGAAATTATTATGCTCAATCACTTCTCGCAGGTATGTGAAGCCATACATTCCAACATTTTTATTTGCAAGAATGATAAACTCATTACCCCCGATTTAGATAGTGGCTGTGTGAACGGAGTGATGCGCACTTACCTAATAGCTGCCCTCGAAGAAGATATTGAGGAGCGCCCCATCCCAATGGAGGAGTTGATGGCGGCCGATGAAATACTGTTGACGAATGCGGTGAGGGGCATTCAATGGATAAAAATGCTGGGGTCTAATACCTATAAAAACAAAAGAGCGATGGAAATCACCGCTCTTTTGAATATAAATTTGTTGGGGAAGCATTAATGCTTCAACTTATTTACATCGGCAACTATCTTCTCTTTCAATTGTTCGTATAGCTTGTATTTTTCCTCCCCAATAAGGTTTTTCATGTTGGTTTCAATATGAGCCGTTTGACGGGCAATGATTGCACTTTCCATGTTCGCATCTTTCGTTTGCATACGTGCCATTTGATCTTGTTGGCTTTTCGCACTTTTTTGCAGTATATCTCTTAAGGTGCCATGAACATCTGCGGGCAGGCTCAAGTCATTGGTCAATACTTTTAATACAAGATCCGCATCTTCTGCATTTCTCATTTTAAAAAGATCATTGCTAGTTTGTGCAAAGGCACCGGTGGTTATTACCATGAATAAAATAACGGTGGCAAAAATTCCTTTCATTTTTTTAGATTTAGGATTCGAAGATAGAAATATTATTGATTTTAAAGCCTGCGAACTTATCAGGACTGGAGGTGTTTTAGTGCATACCGGATAATACGCTAATTGGTAATTGGGGTTACGTATAGATTGCGGAAAGAGTAGAAGAAAGATGATGGGTAGGCTAAACAATCAAGTATTTACCCCCTAAAATTCTACCATTTCGCAATTTCTCCAAATGTTAAACGTGCGAAATCTCGGTTTAAACTTTGATTTTTTTTCACGTTGTTTAGATAAAGTCTAAATTTGCACCCTGTGGCAGATGTCATTAACGAACAAGAGATAAAGGAGAGTATTATAGAAGTACTCAAAACCGTATTCGACCCGGAGATTCCTGTAAACATCTACGACTTGGGATTGATTTACGAGGTGAACGTATTTGCGGATGGAAATGTAGAAGTGGTGATGACACTCACTTCTCCCAACTGCCCTGCTGCGGTTTCGATGCCGAGCGAGGTGGAAGAAAAAACCAAAATGGTAGATGGGGTGAAAGATGTGATCTTGGAATTAGTGTTTGAACCGCCCTGGGGGCAGGAGATGATGAGTGAGGAAGCAAAACTTGAACTAGGCTTTTTATAAAAACAATAAATTCATAAAACAGAAAAATCAAACCAATATGTATCCTGCAGAAATGATAACCCCAATGAAAGCCGACCTTACCGGTCTTGGCTTTGAAGAATTATTAACCCCTTCAGACGTGGATATTGCCCTCACAAAAACTTCGGGCACTGTATTTCTCGTTTTCAATTCCGTTTGCGGTTGTGCAGCCGGTTCTGCACGGCCGGCTATCAGAATGGCTGTGAAGGGTTCATCCAAACTACCGGACAAAATGGTGACCGCATTTGCCGGGGTAGATAGAGAAGCCGTGAGCAAGGCGCGAGAGTACACGCTGCCTTACCCTCCATCTTCGCCTTCGATGGCTTTCTTTAAAGATGGCAAGTTGATTCATTTTATTGAGCGCCACCAGATAGAAAGTAATAGTGCTGAAATCGTTGCCGGGCATCTTCAAAAGTTGTTTGAACAATATTGCTAACCCTCTCTCTTTAGGAATTTCAATGATATCCATTGCTTTACAGACCAACGGGAAGGCAATGGATATTTTTTGTCTCCAAATTATATTGCCAAGAACATAAACTAATAGCGCTATTATCTCTGTTTTTATGCCCTCAATGCTCCCTTCTGAGCTATCCTATTGCTGATGTCTTTTCGTACTATGCACACTGACTAAAGTCACAAGTCGGGCTGACTGTCGTCATGTAGCTGTTTCCCAATCCGAGATACTTTTGTCGCACAAGTTTTGAGAAACTAAAGCCTGTGAAAATGAAAGAGAATGTAGGAGGATTTGATGGAGCAGTTAGAGTTCTACTTTTCATTATTGCATTATCAGTGAGCATTATGACTGGGCAATGGTGGTGGTCAATTATAGGCATTATCTTTTTTGCTACCGCAGTGGTTTCTAAATGTCCTATTTATAGAATATTTGGTATAGATACAAACAAAACGAAAAAAGTAAGTCATTAAAAATAGCCTCTTCCTGGTCGGCATTCTCTTTAATCGCTGAGTCCTAAAATAAAGTCCCATCTTCGAATACGATTTGGGAAGAGGAACTTAAACAAAACTACCATTGCGATGAAAATTGCAATGGTAGTTTTCATTTGGAGAGTTATTTGAAAATGAATTTACGCATTGTAGTTTATGTGTATGGTTTTGCGGAAGTGTTATAGCCAATCAAAAATATCAAATGACAATAATCATATTCTCGTTTATTTCTAAAGTGAAATCTTCGTAGTGATTAGAAGCGCTAAAAAATATTGCAACGCGGAGTATCCCAATACATTCATAGAAGGGTTGGATAGTTGAGAAAGAGTTGCCAAAGAAAATAACTAACGAAAATTTTAGAGCATAGGCTCATGGAGATTGAAATAAATAATGATCGTATTCTTAGCGAGATTCAAAAGGAATTCAATACGGAGTTTCCGTATCTGAAGATTGAATTCTTTGACACCCCACATCTCAGGAAGGAAGCACTTCCAAAATCGAAGATGTATCCGGTGAGTCGCAAAGTAGCTGTTTGTAGAAAAACTTCTGTTAGTGGGATTTTAGAAATTGATAAAAGCGACACCGTTTTTAAAGTTGAAGAAGAATTTTGGAGTCACTTTGGACTTTCTGTGCAAGTTTTCCGCAAGTCGGGTAATCTTTGGATAGAAACCAGCCTCACTGATTCATGGACATTAGATCGGCAGAATAAAGAAGGCATGGAGATAAGCAACCACAAAGATATTTACAAAAGTGCTGAGGACTTAGACGCGACCGACCGCGATAAGTGGGCTTAATGTTATCTTAGTTTAGCAGATTTTTTAAGCGCTGTTCGTTTAAAATCGAGATTTTGCCCTCTTTTATTTCAATCAGTTTCTCTCCTTTAAAATCACTTAGAGTGCGAATCAACGATTCAGTCGCAGTGCCTACTACTTGTGCTAAATCCTCTCTCGAAATTTCTAACTTAGGTTTATCTGATGGCGCTTTTTTAAACTTATCATACACTAATAGCAACCCATTAGCTACTCGCTTGCGCAAAGAGTTGTAAGCTAAGTTGACCAATTGTTCCTCTTTCTCTGCGAGATTATGCGATAAGAGCTGAATGAATTTGCGCGCTATCTGGCTGTCATTACTGATGAGCGCAATGAAATCCGTCTTTGGAATCACCATCAGTTCAGCATCCTCTAAGGCCTCCGCATGATCCTGATACATACTTTCTTCCAGCAAGGCGGTATATCCCATAAAATCACCTTCTTTAAAAATACTGGTGATCAGTTCTTTTCCATCCTCATTTATTTTAAACGTTTTCACTTTCCCCTTCTGTATAAAATAAAGCGCCACCGGGCGATGCCCTTCCGTATATATCATCTGTTTCTTTTTGAAGTGCTGTATTTCGCGATCTCCCGATGTTAAAGACAATTTGATAGAGGAGCGGGCTTGATTCATAAACTCGTTAATCCCTGATGAACTGACAGAAAATTCCATTTTTAGCATATCGCTTTTCTTCAGCCGAGTTTCCACCGCATTTAATAATTCAATATCGTCAAAAGGTTTCGTGATAAAATCATCGGCCCCCATTTCCATCCCTTTACGAAAATCAGATCTATCGGCCTTCGCTGTCAGAAAGATGAAAGGAATAGCGCTCAGTTTGGGATTTTTGTTGAGCATGTGTAGCACCCCGTACCCATCGAGTTCCGGCATCATAATATCGCAGATGATCAAGTCCGGGATTTCTTTAGCTGCCATATCTAACCCCACTTTTCCATTTTCAGCGCTGATTGCTTTGTAGTTAGCTAAACCCAAAATTTCTGAGATATTTTCTCTCACCGCTTGGTTATCTTCTACGATAAGTATTTTCTTCATGTAAATTATTCGTTTATGTTCGGAATAGAAATGGTAAATATACTGCCTTTCCCAATTTCACTTTGCAAGGTAATTTTTCCTCCTAATAATTCTATATATTTTGAAATAATATGAAGGCCAAGCCCCGTTCCCTGAATGTTTGCGGCATTTCTTGCACGAAAAAAGCGTTCGAAAAGATTTTGTTGATCACTTTTTGAAATGCCAATTCCGCTATCCTTTACAGATATGGTCGCATTTTCATTTTTATTCTCAACACGAATGACAATAACAGAATTTTCAGGAGAAAACTTCATGGCGTTTGAAAGTAAATTTGTCAAGATATTACGCAGCAAACGCTTATCCGTGTGAATCATTTCTTCTCCTATTTCTTCGTACACTATTTCTTGATTTTTCAAGTCGCTTTCGGTCATCTCATCAATAAACTCAGACATGAAATTGTGAAGACTAAACACTTCGCACTTCGCTTCTTCAAGCCCCTCTTCCAGTTTGCCTAAGGAAAGCAGATCTTCTAACATAGCATTCATGTGTTTTACATTTTCTTTGATTCGATCTACATGGCGCTCTCGCTTGTTTTGGTCTTCGGTCAGAGAGTATCTCCCTACCAGTGCCGCAGAGGATAAAATGGTACTTAACGGAGTTCGGAACTCATGCGAAACCGTGGATACGAAACGAGATTTCAAATCACTTAACTCCTTCTCCTTTTCCAAAGCAGTAGCCAGTTCTTCCTTTGATTTTTCTAACTGAACCAGCGTTTCGCGCAGCATCATTGTTCTATCTTCGACTTTCTGTTCCAGATCCAAATTGAGTTTTCGCACTTCCTTTGAAACTGCTTCTAATTTCTGCCGCTGCTGCAACAATACCGCTTCGCTTTCTTTGCGGATAGTAATGTCAATAATAAACGCCACCACGTAAGCCTCTTTGCCGAGCCGGAAATGACTTAAACTAATTTCGACTGGAAAAACACTCCCGTCTTTTCGTTTGGCATACAAATCACGTCCGGCACCCATGGGTCTGTTCACGGGTTTCTGGTTGAATTTATTGCGGTAGCTGACGTGTTGTGAACGCACATTTTCAGGGATTAAAATTTCCATTTTTTGCCCCAGTAATTCATCTTCAGTATATCCGAAAAGATTATTGGCATGTGGGTTCGCCATTACTATGATGCCGGTACTTTTTGTCAAAATAATTCCCTCTGTAGAATTGTTGAAAAGCGAAACCATCTGCTTATTATCCTTTTCTGCTTTTTCCTGAATTTCTTTTACATACCTCACAATGAACATAGCAATGATGACCCCCGTGAGGGAAAAGACGTGGTTAATGTTAGCGATGTAGAAATCTTCCTGCCGATGGAGAAAAAATACAGAGAGCAGAATAACGCCTACCGCTCCGGTTGCTGTAAGAATAGTGGTGCGCTTACTTTCGGAATATAGCGTGAGCATAATGGCAATGGTGTATCCGCAGCCTGCATAAATGCCCGGGGGACTGTAGAACTCAATGAGCCCGCTGGCTGCAATAATCAGCAGGCTGAGAGTCATCAAGAATCTCTGGTTTATTTTTTTGGCGAGTACCATTTAGTCGAGCGAAAAGGTTTGGTGCATGGCCGGAATTTCAATGTGTTGAAATTGCTGATTGCGCAATTTAGCGCTGAAATTTTTCTGCACCTCCGGCTCCCCATGTACAATGAAAATCTTCTTTACCAATGCAGGATTCTGACATTTCAGAAATCGCAACAGATCTTGGTAATCGCCATGGGCGCTTAGGGTTCGCATTACTTCTACGCGGGCATTTACCGGATACATATCTCCATAAATACTGACTTCTTTATCGCCTCGAATCAATTTGCCGCCCAGCGACTCCGGCTCGCAATAGCCAACGAGTAAAATAGTGTTTCTGCTTTGCCGAATATTGTGCCGTATGTGGTGCTTTACTCTTCCGGCATCGGCCATTCCCGATGCTGAGATAATGACGCAAGGTTCACTTTTGTCATTCAATGCGATAGAGTCTTGCACCCGTGAGATGTAATGCAAATTTTTAAATCCAAAGGGGTCTTTATCCCGCTTCATATAATCTAACAGTTGTTGGTTGTAACATTCGGGATGCTGTCTCATTACCCCGGTGGCTTCTACGGAGAGAGGACTATCTACATAAAAATCAATGTCGGGAAGTTGATTTGATATTTCCAGTCGGTTAAAAGCATATACCAACTCCTGCGTGCGCCCCACACTAAAAGCCGGTATGATCAGTTTGCCTTTTCGCTCTACACAAGTATCTATAACAATTTCGAGGAGGCGTTTATCGCTCATGGTCATGTCTTCATGCAGGGAATCGCCATAAGTGGATTCAATCAGAATATAATCCGCTTGCGGAAAAGGAGCAGGAGCATTTAAAATTTCATCGTTATACCTTCCTACATCTCCGCTAAAGGCCAAGGTTGTTTTCTTCCCATCTTCGGTGATGTGAAGGTTTATGGCTGCGCTTCCAATAATATGCCCCACTTCTGTAAAGGTGAAACTCGCTTCGTTTGTGAGACGAATCGTTTCATTTATGGGAACTATCTTGAAGTGAGATAAAGCGGCATAAACATCATCAGTGGTGTAAATAGGTTCCAGCAACGACCTGCCTTCGAGCATTCGTTTCTTATTGATAAAAGCCACATCATTTTCTTGTATCTGCGCGGAGTCCATCAATAAAATATTTGTGAGGTCAAACGTGGCGGGCGTGCAGTAAATAGTTCCCGAGAATCCTTTTTTTACTAGTGATGGAATTAAACCGCAGTGATCTATATGGGCGTGTGACAAAAGAAGAAAATCCACTTCCGCGGGTTCAAAGCCCAACTGCCGGTTTAGCCGATCCGATTCTTTGGGGTTGCCTTGAAACATGCCGCAATCCAATAAAATTTTGGTGCCGCTGTTTAGTGCTACTAAATGTTTGCTGCCGGTAACACATTGAGCCGCTCCGTGAAAGGTGATGGTCATAAGCAAAGTGTAATAGAAACGATAAACATAAAACTAAGCGGTGGCGTTTGAGCGTGAGTGAAATCTGCCTCTGTTCGGAATGGCAACCTCTGAACCCATTGGGGCAGACAATTTACAGGCTTTCTGTACCTCAATAATTCGCCTCAATTTTCCAAGCTTTGTATTCCTTCTTCTCAATCTGATTAAATATATCTTTGAGGGCAGCCGTCCATGCTTTGCAGGTGTTGCCGCCTCCGGCTTTTCCGCTCAGTTTTTTCGACCATAATACTTCGCGGGTTTTGATGTCGAAAAATACTACATGCACGGTGGCGGCAGAGGATGTTTTGTTGAAACTCTCCACTATAAACACCACGGCTAAACCATCTTTTTTTTGTCCTTGCGGAATAGACTTTACTCTATCGGCAATCATTTCGGGAGTGAGTTCAGTTTCTTTGGAATCTTTCAGATTGGAAGTTTCGCGGGCGAGGTCTTCTTTTAGGATTCCGTTGGGATCTTTGTAAGCTGCATTTTTTTGGAAGATTTTCCCCATGTCTAAGTCAATGGTCATATCGTTCCAGGGCTTAAAACATTCCTCTTGGATTTTGTGCGGAGATTCTTCGCCAAAATCAATAAGTTTTGCTTGCGTAAAATCCACCCCGTACCAGACGATGGTAGGGCTTCCGAATACCTTCTTTGTGTCCTGAGCATTGGAGTGGAGGGTAAAGGCGATCATGGCAAGGAGCATCAGATTTGTCTTCATGAGTAGCTTGTTTTTCTTTTTGTGATTTGTAATGAGAGTCGAAAATAAAAATAGAAAAATAGGAGAACTAAAAGTGCGGCATTTTGGGGGGGAGGGGTAAGTGTGGAGTCAGTTTACTTCTTTGCTCATAAAGGTGCGTTTACTCTATAGCAATGTGCGTACACACAAGATTGGCGCAAATACCGGATTTGAGTTTGAGGAAAGTTTATTGCTTTAGTAGCCGCAGGTTCCTACTAAATAGAGAATAAAAAAGGCGAACATGCGGTTCGCCTTTTTTATAATAAGTGCTTTAGAGAAATTAATTCCAGAAAGCGTAACCGTTTTCGTCAATAAACTTGTCGGCTACTTTTCTGCGTATTTCCTTGGTGTTGATGATTTCGTATTTGGTGAAACGCTTCAGCCCCATCAGCATCATGCGCAGTTCGTCCCCCCCGGCAAATGCAACTAAGGCCTGCTTGCCATTCACCTGTATGCGATCCATCGCATCAAAGAAGTAGCACTTCACCATGTCAATGTATATCTGAGCGGCTTCTTGGCCTTGCAGGTTAATTAATTTCTCAGCGCGCAACATGGCCGACTCCATCGCATAAATATCAATGAGCACATCTGAGGCGTGCATCAAAATTTCTTGCTCCTTATCTAAGTTCATCATCAGTTTCTGCACGGCTGCTCCGGCTACTAACAAGAATGCTTTCTTGGCGTTCTTCAGCGCTTTTCTTTCGGCTCCAAACACATCGTCCGGATCGGGGGAACTCATATCGGGCACACTCATCAGCTCCTTTTGAATAGCCTTGCCGGGAGTTATTAAATCTAACTTGCCTTTCATCGCAAACTTCAACAAGGCATCAATAGACAACATGCGGTTGATTTCGTTGGTGCCTTCAAAAATGCGGTTGATGCGAGCATCGCGATAAGCGCGTGCCATCGGATATTCTTCAATGTATCCATAACCTCCGTAAATCTGTAACCCTTCATCAATCACGAAGTCCAGCACTTCTGAACCAAATACTTTCAGCAGGGCACATTCTACCTGATATTCTTCGGCACCACCGGTCAGGTATTCGTTCATAGACTTGCCGGCTGCTTTCAATTCATGCTCTTTGCGAGTAATTAAATCGCAGGTTCTCCACGCAGCAGATTCGACTGCCCAAATGCGGATAGCCATTTCACCAATTTTGTGTTTGATGGCTCCGAAAGAGGAGATAGACGTTTTGAATTGCTGGCGCTCATTCGAATATTGGATGGCTTGTGTAAGCGCGCGCTTGGAACCACCAATGGCACCGTTGGCCAATTTGTAACGACCAATGTTCAGAATCTGGAAAGCGATTTTGTGGCCTTTACCGGCTTCGCCCAACAGGTTTTCTACCGGCACTTTTACATTATTGAAAAACACCGGACAGGTAGAAGACATTTTAATTCCCATCTTTTTTTCTTCGGGACCAATAGTAACCCCTTCGAGATGACGGTCAACGATAAAGGCGGTGAATTTTTTATCATCGCCATCAATCTTGGCAAACACTACAAACACATCGGCAAAGCCGGCATTGGTAATAAATATCTTCTGCCCATTGAGGACATAATGCTTTCCATCTTCACTCAATACGGCTTTGGTTCTAGCACCCAAGGCATCGCTTCCGCTACCCGGTTCGGTAAGGGCATAAGCAGCTTTCAGTTCACCGGTAGCTAATTTGGGCAGATACTTCGTGCGCTGCTCGTCATTGCCGTAATACAAAATAGGACAGGTGCCAATGCCGGTGTGTGCGCCAATAGCTACCGACATGCCATGCCCCCAACCCTGAATTTCAGTGATGTAAGAATGTGTGACCAAGTCTTTGCCCAGTCCGCCATACTCTTCGGGAATGTGAATACTAAGCAAGCCGAGTTCGGCCGCTTTGTCCAGCATCTCTACGCCTTTCATCGGATCTTTATCTAATTCATCTAAGCGAGGGTCCACCTCCTTGGTGATATAGTCTTTGGCAATGTTGCGCATCATGGTTTGCTCCTCATTGATTTGCTCAGGAACATATACATCCTGCCATGAGGTTTCCTTGATTAGAAATTCTCCGCCTTTCAGCGCGGTTGTTTTTTCAGTGGTAGTTGACATCTGTTTGGGATTAAGTAGTGAGATAAAAGATATTAGACGTTAGACAATAGGTATTAGATTATGGTTACAATATGTTGGAGGTGTCGCTAATGCGGTTTCTATCTCTTGTCTAAAAGCAATACTTATTTTCTTCAATCAACTTATCGGCCACTCTTCTGCGGGCGGCAATGGTATCAAAGGCTTCGTATTTGGTAAAGCGCTTTAAGCCCATGAGCATAATGCGCAGTGTATCGCCATCGTTGAAAGCAGTAATAGCATGTTTGCCTGAAAGATTGATGCGCTCCAATGAATCAGAGATGTAAGTGCGCGTCATGTCAATCTGTAAAGCACAAGCCTCTTCTCCCAAAGTGTTCAATAATTTTTCAGTGCGAAGAAGTATGGATTCGCTGGCATACAATTCAATCAGCATGTCGGAAATGTTCATGATAATTTCTTGCTGCTTCTCTAAGTCTTGCATAAATTTCTGCACCGCTGCACCGGCCGTCATCAGGATCGCTTTCTTAGCATTTTTCAGAGCCTTCTTTTCGGCTGCGAAGAAATCATCCGAACTATCGCCTCCGAAATCGGGCACACTCATCAATTCTTTTTGCACCGCCATAGCCGGAGTAATTAAATCCAACTCACCGCGCATCGCTTTCTTGACTAACATGCTTACACTCAGCAAGCGGTTAATTTCGTTCGTGCCTTCAAAGATGCGGTTGATACGCGAATCGCGATAAGCGCGTGCCACCGGATATTCTTCACTGAAACCGGTTCCACCAAAAACCTGCACCGCTTCGTCCACTACATAATCCAATACTTCGGAACCGAATACTTTGAGAATTGCGCACTCAATAGAATATTCTTCTGCCGCGATCAATTTCGCCTGCACCTTGTCGGTGCCTTTGGCCGCCAGGTTCTGAATCATTTCATCTATAGAACCGGCTATGCGATAAGTAGCAGATTCGGCAGCATAAATTTTAACAGCCATTTCAGCGAGCTTATGTTTGATAGCTCCGAAGGATGAAATGGGCACATTAAACTGAATGCGCTCGTTGGCATAATTGATAGCGGTACTACATGCTTTTTTTGAACCGCCCAAACAAAGCACCCCTAATTTATAGCGACCGATGTTCAGCACGTTAAAAGCAATTTTATGTCCTTTGCCTATTACGCCCAATACATTCTCCACCGGAACTTTTACATTATTGAAGAACACTTGGCGGGTAGAAGAGCCTTTAATGCCCAACTTTTCTTCTTCACTGCCGAGCGAAATGCCTTCTGATTTGGCATCTACGATAAAGGCGGTGAATTTCTCTCCGTCAATTTTCGCAAACACGGTAAAGATATCGGCAAAGCCGCCATTAGTGATCCACATCTTTTGTCCGTTCAGCACATAGTATTTCCCATCTTCGGTGAGCACCGCCTTTGTGCGAGCACCCAGTGCATCGCTACCCGAACCCGGCTCCGTTAAGCAGTAAGCCGCTTTAATATCTCCGGCAGCTAATCCGGGAAGATATTTTTGTTTTTGCTCCTCGGTACCGAAATAAAGAATAGGCAAGGTGCCAATGCCGGTGTGAGCTGCAAATGCAGCCGCCCATGCATGTCCTTTCCCGATTTCTTCATTAATAACAGTGTCGGTGATCAAATCTACTCCCATGCCACCAAACTCTTCCGGCACCGCAGCACCTAATAATCCCAGTTCGGCAGACTCCTTCAGAATCTGAATCACTAATTCAGGATCTTGTTTGTCTATTCGCTGGATGTTAGGAGCCACGCGGCTGCTAATAAAATCTTCAGCCGTTTGGCCAAACATTTTTTGTTCTTCACTTAATTCATCTTTTGTGCGGATGTTAGCAAAAGAAGTTTCCTTGATCAAAAATTCTCCGCCTTTGAGAACTCGTTTTGTTTGTGTGTTTGTTTCCATTTTAGTTGAGTATGAGTATGAAGTAAATAGTAATTAGTAGTTAGAAAATAGTGGCTGGGAATGAATTGTTAGGTTTTGGTTTGGTGTATTTGTCAAAGTGTTTCATCTCAGGATTTAATTTTTGTTGAAGCGTAAAATTTCTATGCTGAACTTCATTGCCCTTCTCACACAATTCATTAAAAACATTAGCAGACTGCCCCCTCCGCCACATTGGATGGAGCGGATACGGCACTTTTTCTCATCTGAAAGATTAGTCCACATTTCTCGTCCTTTGGAAATTCAGCAGTAGCTTTATAAATTTCTACACCCAAGCCAATCGCTTTTTCCCAAACTTTTAATTGCTTGTAATTGTGCATGATTGATTTTTATTGTTTCAATACTATTTACTTGCTACTACCTACTTTAGCTACAGCCTTTCAAAAATTCCGGCAATCCCTTGTCCACCACCGATGCAGGCAGTGACCATACCGTAACGGCTCTTTCTACGCTGCATCTCACCAATAAGTTTATGGAAAAGATAAGTTCCCGATGCTCCGAGTGGATGGCCGAGAGCTACTGCTCCTCCATTCACATTAATGACATCGGTGTTGAGGTGTGCTTCCTGAATAACCGCCAGCGATTGTGCGGCAAAAGCCTCATTCAACTCAATCAATTCCATGTCTTCTAATTTAAGTCCGGCTTGTTTCAGTGCTTTAGGAATAGCGGCTACAGGGCCCATTCCCATAATGGTAGGGTCAACCCCAACAGAAGCCACATTCACCATGCGGGCAATCGGTTGTAAGTTCAACTCCTTCACCACTCTTTCGCTCACCACTAACACAAAAGCAGCCGCATCTGATGTTTGCGAAGAATTACCGGCAGTTACCTGCCCTCCGTTTTTGAAAACCGGTTTTAGTTTTGCCAACCCTTCCATTGAAGTGCCCTTGCGAGGACCCTCATCCTGACTCACGGTATGGGTGCGGGTTTTCTTCTTACCATCTTCGAAATACACTTCTTCTACTTCTACCGGAACTATGAACTCCGAAAATTTTCCGGTCTCTAGAGCAGCAATAGCTTTTAGGTGAGAGTTCACTGAAAACTCATCACTCTGCTCGCGAGTGATTCCGAATTTAGTTGCAATGTTTTCAGCGGTTAATCCCATACCGATATAATATTCAGGATGGTCTTTGGCTATTTCGTAATTAGGTACGGTTTTGTAGCCAACTGTGGGCACTAAGCTCATGCTTTCTGTTCCTCCGGCAATAATCACATCTGCCATTCCCGCTTTGATTTTTGCAGTAGCCATAGCAATGGTTTCAACGCCTGAGCCACAGTAGCGATTCACCGATACTCCGGGAATTTCTAACGACAAAGCACGAACGGCTACCCATCGAGCCATTTGCAAGCCCTGTTCTGCTTCGGGTACTGCATTCCCTACTATCAAATCATCCACCCGCTTAGGGTCGAGTTCGGGAACTCTTCTCATTAAGTCTTTAATAGCGTAGTAGGCCATATCCACCGGAGTGGTAAATCTGAATCCGCCTTTTTTTGCTTTGCCGATGGCGGTGCGGCTTCCTGCTATGATATATGCTTCCATGTTTTGCGATTTTCGACTGTTCACTTTTCGATAAAAAACCGACAGTCTGGTTATTTAAATTTTGTCTGAGTTTCTAATGTTTTTGAGAAATTATAAATGTTTCGTTGCGGTTTGTCGAAATTCGTATATCGTATAATCGCATATTGTATTTAGTTTCTCAAAGGCTTTCCGGTAGTCAAAATGCTTTGTATTCTCTCCAATGTTTTCTTTTCCCCACACAGTGAAAGGAAGGCTTCTCTTTCTAAATCGAGCAGATATTGTTCGCTCACTATAGATTCGCTGGTGAGGTCGCCACCGCAAAGTACCCAAGCAATTTTCTGCGCGATTTTGTAATCGTGGTCGCTGGCATAAGCGCCAACTCTGAAGGAAGCAGCTCCGGCATAAAGTGCGGCAAGCCCGCTTCTGCCCAATACAGTAATATCTGTGCGCAGTGGTTTCTGCACATAGCCTTCTTCAAACAGATCCAATACTCTGCGCTTGGCTTCAGCAATCTGTCGAGATTGATTCACCACCACCATATCTTTCTTTTTGTCCAAGACATGAATACCGAAAGCCTCGTAAGCCGAAGTGGCCACCTTAGCGGTAGCAATCGCGGTAAAGCGTTCTGCCAACTGAGGGATCATCGGGTCGCCATTGTAATAAGCATCGGAAGCACGAAGTGCCATTTCTTTGGTTCCACCGCCACCGGGAATAAGTCCCACGCCTACTTCCACCAAACCGATGTATGTTTCGGCTGCTGCTACCGCACTATCGCTGTGCATACTGAATTCGCAACCACCACCGAGGGTCATACCATGCGGAGCTGCTACTACAGGGATAGAGGAATAGCGACAACGCATGGTGGCTCCTTGAAAGGCGCGAACGGCAAAATCTAACTCGTCATACTCTTGCTCCAAGGCGAACATAAAAATCATGGCGAGGTTAGCCCCGGCACTGAAGTTTGGATAATCATGGCCGAGAACCACCCCTTTCCAGCCTTGTTGTTCTGCAATATCAATTCCTTTATTGATGGCTTCAATCACTTCGCCACCGATAGAATTCATTTTAGTAGCCCAGGACACGTTCAATACTCCATCACCGATGTCATCTACCCGGCATAAGGCATTTTTCCAAACCGGCTTCTGCTCTTTGTAGTTATCCAAGATGATAAAGGCTTCGCGGCCGGGAATAGCTTTGTATGACTTGCTCGGAATATCATAATACTTCTGCACGCCACCTTCTACTTTGTAGAAAGTTTTGAAGCCTGCTGCTAACATTTCATCTACCCATCCGTTCACTTTGAAACCGGCTTCTTTCATGCCTTTTGTCAGTGCCTCTACACCAATAGCATCCCATTGTTCAAAGGGACCAATTTCCCATCCGAAGCCGGCACGCATCGCATCATCTATTCTATAAAGTTCATCGCTGATTTCGGGAATTCGATTGCTCACATACGCTGAAACATAGTAGGTCAATTTGCGCAGGAAATCTCCGTGCTTATCGGTTTGCTTCGCTATTGCAGGAAGACGTTTCTTCAAATCTTCGATGCTTTTGAGTTCAGTAGTAGCCGATTTTGTTTTAGTGGAAGGCTGATATTCCAGTGTTTTCCAATCGAGTGTAGCAAATGACTTTTTACCGGAAGCATCTTTGGTTTTCTTGAAAAATCCCTGACCGCTCTTGTCGCCCCACCACTTGTTCTCATTCATCTTCATAATCCAATCGGGCACCTGCATCACTTCGCGGTATTCATCGTTGGGCAGATTGTCATACGCGCCCTTCATTACTTTAATCATGGTGTCGAGGCCTACTACATCCGTAGTTCTGAAGGTGGCTGATTTGGGCTTGCCGATCAAGGTACCTGTCAAGGCATCTACTTCATCCACCGTCATATCCATTTCCTGCATTAGCTGGATCACTGCGGCAATGCTAAAAACCCCCACGCGATTGGCGATAAAGGCAGGTGTGTCTTTACACAATACGGTTTGCTTACCCAGAAACAAATCGCCATAGTGCATCAGAAAATCTATTACCTCTGGATGAGTTTCGGGGGTAGGAATAACTTCTAACAGACGCAGATAACGAGGAGGATTAAAAAAGTGAGTGCCGCAAAAATGCGCCCGGAAATCATCGCTTCTTCCTTCGGCCATTAAGTGGATAGGAATGCCGGAAGTGTTGGAAGTAATTAAAGTACCCGGCTTGCGGTATTTCTCGACACTTTCAAATACCATTTTCTTGATGTCGAGGCGCTCCACCACCACTTCGATTACCCAATCAGCATTTTTTATCCAACTGAGATTGTCTTCTAAATTTCCGGTAGTAATGCGTGATGCAAACGCTTTATCGTACACCGGGCTGGGGTTACTCTTTAGCGCAAAAGCAAGTTCATCGTTCACTTTCTTATTCCGCAAAGCCGGTTTCTTAGCGTCCTCTTCGCTGAGGCCGGGCGTTACGATGTCTAACAAAAAGACCTTTAGTCCGATATTGGCATAATGAAGAGCAATTCGACTGCCCATTACCCCTGCTCCCAACACGGCAACAGTTTTTATTTTACGCGCTTTAGCGGGTGTTACATTCACCGCTTTTGATTCTGTAGCTGTTTCCATTTTTACTTTAATAATTATGGTTACTAATAATTTTCTAGTGTCTGTCCGTTTTCCGAAAAACGGGAAACGAAACTATATTTTATTTATTATTGACCAAACGTTCGGTAAGCATTTTGTCATTTGCTTAACCGATGATACTTCCTACTGCCTTGAGTGATGTAACGTCCTTTTCTGATTTTGCCGGATCGGTATTTTTCTCTAAGCGATTCAAGACTCTTTTAATTGTATTTTTCAGATAATTGTGATCGTTAAAAACTCGTGAAAACATAAGACTACCCTCAATTTCCGCCACACTCCGTTCGGCCAGTTCGGTTGCAATTTTCTCCGGGTATTTGTCGAGATAAATCGTCTTTACTGCATGAAAGAAATCTAGGAAAAAGCGCTGCACTAAAGTGTTGAATTCGGGGGCCATCAAGGCGGTTTCTACGCCTATATTTCCCAGTAGGTTACCCCGCTCTTCATCTAAGAATACTTTCTCTGCAGAGATAAAGAGGTTTTCTAAACGTTTTTGAGGCGAAAGGCTTTTGTCGTAGGCATGTGAAAAAACATTGGTCTTAAAAAACTCATGTACCATTTTGATGACCCTTTTCATTAAATCCTCTTTGCTGGGGAAATAGTGGTACAAAGAACCCTTTTGCAGGCCACAGGCCGATGCAATATCACTCATAGAAGTATTGAAGTAGCTCTTCTTGCGGAATAACTTCAAGGCTTCGAGAATGATCGTCTGCTCGTCAGCTTTTTGTTTAGGCATAGATTGGTAAAGTAGCAAGGGTCAAGAGCTACGGATGTGTCCATTCACTTTCTCTTGCAACTTGGGCAGCGAAGGTAGGAAGATTTATTGATTTACCAAACGGTCGGTTGGGAAAATTATTTCTCGTTTATCTACTCTTCAACATCTACTTGGCAATATCTCGCGGAGCAGTTCCAAGTAGAAGAAATATTTTCACAATGGCTATTGGTATGGTTCGAGATTTTAACCTGGGTTAATATGCCAAAATATACTGACTACAGAATACTTCTTCCCCACCATACAACTTTACTTTATGGCCGTTGCTTGTTGCGATGGTCACGTTACCTCGTCTAACCGTAATGAGTAATTCATGCATCGCAGGTATGTTCTTAAAGTCTTCTGCCGTAAAAGTGTATTAGCCATCATCATCAACTAATATATAGTTAGTGGCATAATGGTATAGTTTACTCATATCCGGCTGCCCCTGATCGTTCACTTCATTTTGATTCTCCACTTTGATAAGTACCCCTTTCGTATTATTTTCATCCGTTGCCCAATGCATCATTAGTCCGCTATTTCGAGTAATCACCGGACGAGAATTAATAGTCTGCCCATCATCAGTGAATTCTACATTTAAATATTTGGGGATATACAGAGAGGTCTGAAGTGATGAATAACCCGAGGTACCGGAACCTTCCATAGAGAAGGTGACTGTATGACCAAAGAAACCGGACAAGATATTAGCCTGATCATCGGAAGCATCACGAATCATATAGCCATTCCTTGTTTCCCTTGGTAACTGCAAATTATTGATTTTAACATCGCCAACGTTTTCATACGTACGATTATCAAAAGTAAAGCTTGCCCAAAGGTTCTGACAGAATATGGCATAACAATTCCAAGTAATGTACGACTGATAATACTCATGGGAAGCCTTAAAGCTAATCACACCATGAGTATCTTCTAAAAACTGATCGTACGAATCAGTTCGGCTGTTGGATAGTTCTGATCGAAAACTACTTGTACCAGATGTACTCCATTTGCCGTTTGAAGAATTTTCTTTTTTGCAGGATGCCGCGGTCAAAAAAAGACACATAAAGATAAAGGCTATAGATTTCATAATGGTTGATTTTAAAGTTACTTAAATTATTAGGGACATTGCACATCTGCAGCGCTACAATCGAAATATATAGGGTACAGGATGCTGATAGTACTCAACTGAGCAGCTGAAAAATATGGATTGCCACAGAATTTATCCTGAAAAATAAAACGACCTTCTTCAGGGCAACCTTGATCTTCGTCAATTTCACTGACCCAAAATTTCCATCCATTTGTCATTGCAGCAGTTCATGGAATCAAGCTGCCCGAAACGAGATAAAAGGGGACACAGAACTGTTGGCTGAACGTATAGGTATCTGCCCCATATTGTACAGATGTTGGCGTTGGTGCTTTTACATATACAAACGCAGTGCCTTGAGTAGCTGAACCACAGTTACCACTTGTATTATTGGTGGCGGGCTTCCATTACAGTCCTTTAACGTTGTAGAGATGGTAATGAAAGTGATTATAGGTAATACAATAACTAAAACTATGTATTTATATCGCAAGCTTAAAATCATTCGGTTTGTATTTTAGTTATTCTATTTGCTTGCGCTTTCTCCTCCTACTGCCTGTACCTAACAAAAATTCCTAGCATTGAAAAATTACACGGTGAGCAAGGAGTTACATGGGTGCAAGTTATTTGCATACTGATTTGAGTTTATTGATGTAAGTTAGATAATGAATTTTAAAAGTCAAAGTGTTTTTTACAATAATTACTCGAGTACGATACGAAGAAAAATATGAAGAATACCATTTAATATTTCGGATTTCTTGAGGGTGAGAGATTTGCGATTTTACCAAATATACATAGGCGTGGTCAAGGTCTACGTTCAAACAAAAAAGCGCTCCTCCTGTATTTTTTAAAGGCAGCATAGTGCTCTGCCATGTCGAATTCAATGTGCAGTTGGATCGGTAAAATTATTCTCCCGGCCTATAAATCCGTTCGGAATGTTTGTAGGCCCACTCTTTACTCAGGCTTTCTTCCTTGGTTTGCTGGTGCACATACATTTGCATTTGATCGGTATAGTGTTTGGCCCCCGGGGTATTGCTGCTGCCGTAGCAGGCGATGCTGTGCAGTTCTGGCAGGCTGCCGTCCTTTTTAAATTTCGCCAGCAGGATGTAGCTTTCACCGGCAGTAATTCTGCGCTTGCCCTTTTGATACGGTTCACCATATTTCGCATTAAACATATCAGGGCCGCCACTGGTGGGCAGGTCCACCCCATCGCGTTGATGGCGCTGATACTCGCCCAGCGGCACACATAGCTTCCCAAAATCAGTCAACATTTCGGCTTTTGCTTTCCGCACTCCCTCCGCAAAATATTGGAGCTTATAGGATGGATCGTCCTTGAATTTTTTCTCTATCTCATCATTAATAGAAAAGTAAGTGCCATAAATCCATTTATAAACGAGCGTAGCGTTGGTGTCGGCTATATCACCGGAGCGATTGATCGCCCAAGCTTTCATTACATCAATAGCATCGGCTATATCGGGATAGTCTTTTCCATCTAAGTGAAAGGCCTCTTCTAAATCGAAACTTTTGAAAGGGGCAACTACCGTTTTAGGATAGTGGTCATCGTATTTTATTTTAAGAAAGTCTTGCCAAGAGATTTTCGTTTTCCCTTCCATCATTTCATAAAAACGCATACTGCGGTTGGTTTCGTTCGTGGCAAACGATATATTTTTCTGACAGGCCAGCGGCTTAGGATTTTCGGCTTTAGCCGTCATGCTGTAAGAAGTGTTGTTCACATTAAACACATAGCCGCACTTAGGGTTGATGACATGTGGCAATGAATCATGCGGAAGAAATTTTGTCCAAAGAGTTTTCTTCGTATTGCCCGGCACAGTGCTTTGCCAGTTGTACCCATCGGCTCGGATAGGCATGGCACCATTGCTCACACAATAAATGGTATCGTAGCGATCGGCATAGGTTACATATTGGTTAATGATGCCTTGAATATTCAGCGCATTTCTAAACTCTGTATAGTTCTTTGCCTTGTTCATCCGGTACCATTCCTCTACGCTTTTCAAGGTCATGTTCGAAGCCAAGCGGATGGCAAAAATCCCTTTCTTGTTTACATACGTGGCTCCATACATGCTCCACCATTTTTTCTTTCCAATGGTGAGAATGAATTTATGTTTATCGCGATTCTTGGCCAGGTTCACCGTGAGTTTTGCTTTACTCACTTCAAGCGGATACGAAACGCCATCTACCAAATAGTGATTCTTCTTTTTCGGATCCGGCTGCAACTGGTAAATATCAATGGCATCGAAATAGTTGGTGGTGTGTGCCCAACCTAAGTTTTCATTCACTCCGTGAAAAATTGAAACAGCTCCGTGAAAAGTTGCGCCTAAGATGTTCAGCCCTTCTTCACTATGCAAGTGTGCTTCGTACCAACTCATAGGTCCTTCGAGCGGTTGATGCGCATTCACATCTAAGTACACATTGCCATCGGTGGTAATGCGGGAATTCATCGCAATGGCATTGGAGCCCCGCGCATCTTTATTAAACTCAAGTGTGGGAACAGTTTCGCCCACTACACTTTTTATAGCTCCATCTACTCCCGTCATCAAGGCCATCGAAAGCATATAGCCGGCAATAAAATCGGTGGGCTGTATGGGTAGCAAGCTTTTGAATCGAATCTTATCCGGATGTTGTTTGATCCAATCGTTTCCGGCAGCAGCGCCCGCTTCGAGCAGCTTTTTTGCTTCGGGCGATAAATCTGATTCGTAATGATTCTTTATAAAATCGGGCACCCCCAATAACTGAACCGCATAATCAATTTTGGCTCCTTCGATGCCGAGCATCAATCCCAACTTTCCTCTGGAAAGCAGCAGCCCCCACATCACCGTCTTGTAATCATCTTCCAACGCACAATACACCAAACCGTAAGAGCAGTCGGCATCGGTTTTTCCGAAAATATGCGGTACCCCGAAACTATCGCGCACAATCTCTACCTGGTAGTTGGGGTTTACCTGAGCGGAGAGATTCAAAGTATAGAAGGCAGAGAAAAGGAGTAGCATTCTTTTCATAAAATAAATTTGAGTTTATGTGCGGTGAATTTGAACAATATTTATGAAGGAAAATATTCGGACAATAATAATTCCGACAGTCTATATTCGCCCTGCTATGGGAAAGATGCTATCAAGATTTATTTTTTGGATTTTCGGATGGACGTTAGATGACCATTTAAAGACTGACTTTAAAAAGTGTGTGATGCTGGCCGTGCCACACACCAGCAACTGGGATTTGATTTTTGCTCGCGCCTCCTTTGCGATGATGAATATTCCTATCCGCTTTACCGTGAAGCAGGAATGGTTGAAATTCCCCTTTGGGGGTATTATGCGCTCGCTGGGCGCTATCGGCATTGACCGCAGACCTAAAAAAACCGGTGAAGAAAGGCCGAGTATGACGGAAGCGATGATTGACTTGTTCAACGGCACTGATGAACTGGTAGTGATGGTGACTCCCGAGGGAACCCGCGCCCTGCGCACTAAATGGAAAACCGGGTTCTACCATGTAGCGGTAGGAGCTAAAGTGCCAATTGCATTGGGATATTTAGACTACAAGAATAAAATTGCCGGGGTGGGAGATGTGTTTATGCCTACCGGTGATATGAAGAAGGATTTAAAGCGAATCATGGATTTCTACAAACCCATACAAGGCAAGCATCCGGAGAAGTTTTCGGTGGATTTGGAATATGCAGATTAAGGCTCACTGAAAAACCGCATCAGATTTTCATTGACCCAATCGGAGTTGTCGTGTTGCACAAAGTGGCCGCTCGTTGGGTCATACAATATCTCGCAAGTATTGTCGCAATAATCTTTGGTATGGTAAGTCATTTCTTTGCCGAGCGCAATATCCTGCTCCCCCCACAGCATCAGCACCGGAGCTTGCACAGTTGGCATTTTTACCGGGCTGATGAAGCTGCGAAAGGCAGCGCGGTAATAAGCAATAGCTGACTTCACGGCATTGGGCTGCGCGTAGGCCTCTACATATTTTTTCACGTCCTCTTTGGTAATATTCTCCCTGCGCATCAACATTTTCTTAAAAGTACCGCGAAAGAATTTTTCGGTGCCCACTATTTTTTCAGGAATAAAAGGCAACTGAAAAAAGAAGATGTACCAACTTTTTTTCCACTGTGAAAAATTGAAACTTGTAAAAGCGCGACTCATTTCGTTGGGATGAGGCACATTCAATATGGCTAATTTCTTGACCACTTCGGGATGCAAAGAAGCCACCGCCCATGCCACTGCCGCACCCCAGTCGTGCCCCACAATAATGGCTTTTTCTTCCCCTAAAGCTTTCACGAGCTCGGCAATGTCTTTTGCCAGCAGTTCCATTTTGTAATCGCTGACGTGCGGGGGTTTATCGCTCAGGTTGTAGCCTCTCATATCCACTGCTACGGTTCGATATTTTTTCGACAAAACCGGAAGCTGATTTTTCCATCCGTACCAAAATTCCGGAAACCCATGAAGCAAAATGACAAGTTCTCCGGTTCCTTCTTCTACATAGTGAAGTTGAATGCCGTTGGCAGATATGTATTTCGATTCCATCGCTATTGACTTAAAAATTCACTAAACCATTTGCCGCTTGCCTTCACGGTTCGCTGTTGTGTTTTAAAATCAACCCCCACGATTCCAAAGCGCGGTCGGTAACCTTCGGCCCATTCGAAATTGTCCATAAAGCTCCAAATAAAATAGCCCCCCACATTCACCCCTTCCTGCTTGGCTTTCAAAATTTGTTTCAGGTAATCTTTGATAAACTGTAAGCGCTTGGTGTCATTTATTTCTCCGTTTACCATTGTGTCGGGAAAGGCGGCTCCGTTTTCGGTTACAATTATTTGCGGCATGTTTTTGTAAGCGGCATATTGTTTCAGCAACTGGTAAATGCCTTCGGGGTACACCTCCCAACCCATGTCGGTAATGTCGTGCCCCAACTTTTTAGCAGGCACATTCACAAAATGAATGATGGGAATGAGCGCTAATTTTTTTACCACCATGCGCGAATAATTCTGCATTCCTATAAAATCAAAATCGTAGGGCATCAGCTTCTCATCCCCGGGTTGAATATGTTTTTCGATGTGCTTGCAGGCCGGTAAATCTTTAATGGGGTAGCCGCGCCCCATCACAGGATCAAGAAATAAACGATTGATAAAGGCATCGGCTCGCGCAGCCGCTTTTATATTGCCGGGGTGATCGTTCTTTGCATCTATATGGCTACACGAAAAGGTGGTGCCGATGTGTGCCTCCTTCACATTGTTGCGAATGACTCTGGCACCTGCGCCATGGCACATCACCACATGGTGAGTAGCCTTATAAAACTTGCTGAAATTGATGTGGCCGGGCGCGTGAATGCCCACTAAATAACCAAGTGGCACAAAGGCCATCGGCTCGTTAAACACCATCCAATTTTTTACCCGGTCGCCAAATTTTCGGGTGATCACATCCACATATTCCTCAAACCACTTGATGCAATCGCGATTGGCCCATCCGTCTTTTTCTTCGAGAGCCTGAGGCAAATCCCAGTGGTAACATGTGATCCAAGGCGCTACATTTTCTTTTAAGCACTTATCAATTACACGATCGTAAAAATCAATTCCTTTTTGATTCACTTGCCCTGTACCTTGGGGTAACACCCTTGACCATGCAATGGAAAATCGCGAAGCCGGGATATGCAGTTGGTGCATTAGTTCAATATCGCTGGCGTAGCGATGGTAGAAATCATTGGCCACATCACCATTTTCGCGTGTTTTAATTTTTCCTTTATGGTGGTGAGTGAAATGATCCCAAATGCTTTCGCCTTTGCCGTCCTCATTCCAAGCACCTTCAATTTGATACGCAGCCGTGGCCGTTCCCCACACAAAGTCTTTTCCAAAATCGCTTCGTTTTAATTCGCCATCGGAGATGAGTTGAGCCAGCAGGTGGCGGGGCAGCAAACTTCCGGCACTGAATGTGGCACTTAGTTTAAGCCATTCTTCACGGGTCATAGGGTTGAGGTTTGTGCTCTAAGAAACTGAATATTGCGAGAATAAGTAAGCCCCTGAAAATAAATTGTTGTTACTTTTTGGCTACAGAGGCACAGAACTTGTATCCGGTTGAGCAGTAGTAATTTCAGTGTCTTGGATAGCGGATGTCTTTCTGCGGCCGCATACTTTTTCAAACTCTTCGGTGTAGCGCTCGTGATTAGTACCCATCAGCCGATCCCACAGATTGAAGTACAGCCCGTAGTTACAGGTTACATATTTATGGTGCATGTTGTGATGCGTAGAAGTGTTGTGCCACTTAGAAAAAAGGTTGTTCGTAAAGCCACTGGGGAACAATTCAAAGCCCACATGGCCACCCACATTCAGCGCTAACTGATAAATGCCCCAAAGGAGGATAGCCACCGGATGAAAGGGTATGGCAAACACCATGATGGGTAGAATAAGCACCTGTGCCACGGCTTCTAAAGGATGAAAAGAAAAAGCAGCCCAAGGTGTGGGGTTGATGCTTTTGTGATGGATCAAATGCACGTGCTTGTATATTTTTTTGTGGTGCATGAGGCGGTGGCTCCAATAGAAATAAGTATCGTGCAGAAAGATGAACAGGAACACTGAGAAAACAAAGTAGGCCATGCCATACTCGTGAATGCCAGTATAAATTTTTGTGTAACCGTTGCGATGCGCCACAAACACTGCCGAGCCGATGGTGGTGAAAATCAGCATAGACAGCAGGGAGTAAAGTATCTCGCGCTGGATATGTGATGTGCCGGGAAACTTGGGTTGAATTTTAAAGCGGAAGAGGGGCGACTTGAACCACACATAAAATATCAAGAAGGGAATACCGCAAAACAAAAAATAGCGCAGTATGTCGTATAGCAGATGATTTGCAAAACGCTCGGCAAATGGCAAGGCTTCCATCTTTTAAATTTTTCGCAAGTTACGAAACCATCCACTTATGGCAGTAGTTAAAAAAAACGAAGTGCTGCTATGGCGCACTCAACAGCCGTCTGTGGTAATTCACTTGCCCCAGATGATAATTTAAGTGTGTGGTCAGGTGAACAAGAAACTTCGCTATCGTAAATTTATTGCCGCCCAGTTCCAGCGGATAGTCTTTACTCAATTCTGCATCGGGTATATTTTGTAACACTTTTTTCACCATCACAATGGTAGCCTCCATATCGGAGAGAATTTTTTCGCGCGAAATATTTTTTGATTCAAACTCGGCAGCCCGGTCGCGCACGTAGCCGGTATTGCCCAACACCGTACCAATCAAATAATTGAAACTGCCTACTATGTGCATACATAAATTGCCTCCCGAATTGCTGATACCTTCCTTCACTATCCATAAATCACTTTCATTTTTGTAAAGAGAAAGTTCTTCCTTTAATTTATTCAGGTCGCGCTCAAGAGTGTCAGAAACGATTTGCTGTAACATGCTATTTATTTTTGAGGATGATTGGATATAAACAAGAAACAGGAAGGGGGCTGTAAAGTTTAGGTGCCGGTGTTAAGATATTTATTCCTGAAAAAGCAAGAAACAATTCCTCTTCTCTTAGGGCTTCACCGTGACTATCACTTTGCCATATTCCACTCGGTCGCCTGCGCGCACTTTCTTTCGCTTCTGTATTTCTATGCCATAATTCACCCGCACTTTTCGCTTGGTGATTACATCATTAGCCTCGCCTCCACTCTCGGTCAGTTGCAAAACCTTCAGTAATTTATTCAACTCAATAAATTCTTGCCCTTTTAGTTCAAAATCCATTTTCATAAATCCGCTTGCTTTTGCGAAACAAGATAAATAAAGTGCGCATATCCGTTCTTCCTTTCCGGCAATAATTGCTTTTGATGAGGTAACACCTATCCGCAGGAAGGCTTGTAAGAGTGCTGCGAACATACTTTGTTTTCTATTCGCTAAAACCCCATTTCATAGAGAAAAATAAATGGGATGCTACGCCACCTAAAGCATAGTTGATTTGAAAAGCACTGTTCATCATATCACCCAAATAGGGGATGGTATAAGTGGGGGATTCAGCACAATTTCGTATTGCGAAGCGAGTTAAATTACCAATCATAGAAACAGGGATATAGACAGCGCTGTATTAAACCCGATCTTTTTTTTTACTAATTAAAATCAACAGACAATGGAAACAAATGCAAAATCGGCAGGCAACAGAAAACTGATGATTGCCGCCATAGCAGCACTGCTGCTCGTCAATGGAGTTACCGCTTATTTTATGTTCAACAATCTGCACCATAAAAATGTACTAATCGTACAAAAGGCTGCGGTAGAGAAACAATACACGAGTCTGGAAGATGAATATCAAAAGACCACCAACCTACTGGATCAGGCCAGCGCAGAGATTGGCGATTTGAAGGGTAAAAATTCCGACTTAGACCGGATGATACAACAGAAGCAGCAGATGATCGCAGAGATCAAACATAAACTATCTTCGGCCTATGCTAAAAACACACTCACCGGTAAAAACTTGGAAGATGCCCGAGCGATGATTAGCCAGTACGAGGCAACCATCGCTTCACTACAACAAAAGGTAGAGAGCTACCGAGTGCAAACCGTGTCGTTGAGTTCTGATCTGGATTGTCAAATGCAGCAAAATGATGCGCTGACACAGCACAACGGTCAGCTTTCACAAAAGATTGAAACCGCGTCTATCCTCGACCTTTCTAAGTTGGAAGTAGAGGCCGTGAAGCATAAAATGATTAATGGAAAAGAGGTAGATGTGAAAAAGGCTAAAGCTGCCGAGAGTCTGAAAATTAGTTTTGAAACCGGTGCCAATAAAGCACTTGATCCGGGCAAGTTAGACCTGTATGTGCGCATTATAAATCCGAGAGGGGAGACTATTTCGCTAAGTAAAAACGGCTCTGCCTTTATCCCCGAAACGGCAGAGGGCAAGCCGGTGCCATACACCAAGCAAGCCAGCATTCCGTGGAATCAGAAAAATAAAAAGGTAGTGGTTTATTGGAATCGCTACATCAACGATCCGGGAACCTACCGCGTAGAAGTATATCAAAGCGGGCAGGTGATAGGAAAAGGCTCCGTGAGCCTCAGTTGATCAAAGAATCCGAGTTGCTGTGATGCTCTGCCCACCAATGGGCGGAGCATCTTTTTTTTTACAGACGATGCTGTAAACAATCTTGCGGAGAATAGTGGAGCGAGTTTATTGGAAAGTATAAATTCAGTCTGCCACTTCTTGTAGGAAAGTTTTAGCAACGAAATGACACCGATAAACATTGGACAAATTGCGATGTTCACTCATCCCGAAATATTGTTCCTCATGTGAGTATAAAATATTCTGTTCAATCCTCCGTCTTTTATTTCCTACCTATAAATTAGTTACCATTACAATTATCTTACAAACTACTAAATCACATTAATTATGACCGGAGGAGAAGCCATTGCAATTATGCTGAAAAACGAAGGCGTTAAAACCGTTTTCGGAATTATTGATGGAACCTATTTTGGTTTGTATTCTAATCTGAAAAAACACGGCATACAATTAATTACTCCGCGCCATGAAAGCAGCGCTATGCACATGGCAGGGGCGTATGCGCGGCTCACCGGAAAGTTGGGAGTTTGCATGGCCAGCAATGGGCCTGGCGTAGCAAATGCCTTACCCGGTGTAGCGGTAGAAAATGCCGAAGGCAATCGCGTGTTGTTAATTACCAGTTCGAGGCGCAACCCCATTGTGTATCCCGATAGAGGCGGCACTTACCAATGCTTCAATCAAGTAGGGGTTATTAAACCCATGTCGAAATACAGTGAGTGGGTGAGCTTGCTCGAAAGAATTCCCGAATTGATGAAGCAGGCTTTCCGGATGAGTTACAAAGGTCGCCCGGGAGTGGTGCATGTAGATGTGCCCGAAAATTACATCAATGGCAAAACTGATTTTAAAGAAGATTCTTTTTCTACTCCTGAAAAATATCGTAGAACAGAGCCGATGCGAGCCGCTAAAAATGAAGTGCAAAGAGTTGCTCAATTATTGGCCACTGCAAAGTTCCCGGTGATACATGCCGGCAGCGGGGTGATTCACGCACAGGCTTTTGAGGCTTTAGAAAATGTGGCGAACCTGCTTCATGCACCTGTGGTAACCAGTTGGGGGGCGCGCGGCTCGCTTTGCGAAAACAATAATTTATCCTTCGCTCTGATTTATGTTGAACTGGTGGATGAAATACGGCAGAAGGCCGATGTGATGCTAACGCTCGGCTCGCGTATTGGCGAAACTGACCGATGGGGAAAAATGCCTCATTGGGGCGATCCGGCAAAACAAAAAATGATTCAGGTGGACATTGATGAAGAATCATTAGGTAGAAATAAGCCGGTAGATTTCGCTATACTTTCTGATGTGAATACTTTTCTGCAAGACCTTTTTGAGGAATTGAAAAGTCTGGAATCAAAGATAGAAGTGAGTGCAAGAAAAGCCACCGTAGAAAATTTCGTGAAAGCAAAGGACAAAACCAGAAACAAACTGAACGAGCACTTGGAGGATCATGCAGTGCCCATGAATACCGCCCATGTGGCTACGGTGTGCAAGAAGGCATTTGCCGAAGATGCTATCGCTGTTTTTGATGGAGGCAACACTTCTGTATGGGGCCAGTTTTTTTATAAATGCACAAATCCCGGCTCCGGAATTTCCACTCCTAAAATGGGCATGTTAGGGGCGGGAGTGGGGCAGGCATTGGGGGCTGCCGCTGCTTTCCCGCAACGGCAGGTGTACTGCATTATCGGTGACGGAGCAATGGGTTTTCATCCGCAGGAAATCGAAACTGCGGTGCGCAATAATCTCAAAGTGGTGTATCTGGTAGTTACAGATAAGCAATGGGGCATGGTAAAAATGAATCAGCAGTTTGCGCTAAAGCCGCTGAAAACTTTAATTAAGAAGTCGTTGGATGAAACGGAAACTATCAATGCTGATTTAGGCGAAATTGAATGGGATAAATTAGCGCAAAGCATGGGCGCATACGGTGAAAGAGTGGCCGACCACCGCGAATTGGAAGGTGCCATTCAGCGGAGTCTTGAATCTGGAAAATGCGCAGTTATACATGTGGATGTGAACCCTGTAAAACACATGTGGGCACCATCACTCTTACACTTTAAAAAGATGCACGAAGAGCCGGAAGGAAAGTAAAGTAGTGCTACTATTTAGAAACGAATTTGTTCTTGAAATAGATCGGTCGCTTTGCCTTACGTGAAGAACGGGAAAAGTACCCTTGCGACAATTTTTCTTTTCCCGTTCGCGCGCAAGCCAACCAACAGTAAAATCAAAAGAGGGAAGTCCTCAACATTCTATTTCATACCTTCGACAGATGAACATCCCTGAATATTTCACACAAATATTTGAACCTGAACTGCTCAAAGAATTGGAGCAAAAAGCAACGCTCCTTTCTGCAAAGGCAAACGATGTAATTCTTGACATTGGGCAAACCGTTAGAGCAATGCCCATCGTTATTTCCGGCACCATCAGGGTTTCGAGGATGGATGAGGAGGGGCGAGAATTGCTACTTTATTATATCGGTCCAAATGAAAGCTGTGCCATGACCTTTACTTGCTGTATGCAGCATTACCCAAGCGAAATAAAAGCAGTGGCCGAAGAGGAGGTAGAGTTCCTTGCAATCCCCATTGCGGTGATGGATAAATGGATGATGGAATACCCAACTTGGAAGAGCTTTGTAATGAAGACTATTCAAACTCGCTTCAATGAACTATTGAAAACTATTGACCAAATAGCTTTTCAAAAATTAGATGAGCGCTTGATTTATTACCTAAGAGAGAAATCAAAAGTAACCGGGTCGTCTCTAATCAATCTTTCACATGAGCAAATTGCCGGTGAATTAGCAACTTCAAGAGTGGTTATCTCGCGGCTGTTGAAAAAGTTAGAGAACGATAAAAAGCTGCTTCTGTACCGCAACCAAATCAAGCTCCTGAGAGAATTGTAACAAATGTAACCGTCCCGCCCATTTCATTGGCCGAACTTTATGGCGTAAAAGTTCATCTCTAAAAATCAGGCAATGGAAAAAAACATAGGTTCTTTAGATAGAGTGATCCGAATAGTGCTGGCAGTCGTAATTATTGCGCTTTACTTCAGTCATCTAATTTCAGGTATCACAACAATCATTCTTTTGGTCATCGCGGGAATTTTAATTCTCACAAGTTCTGTGAGTTTTTGTCCGCTGTATTTCCCATTCGGAATTTCTACCCGCAAAAAGAAACCGTAACATGGAGATGCAACAAAATGTAACCATTGCATTCATCGGCATTGCCGCAGGGCTTCTTGGTGGAGTGTTGGGTTTGGGCGGAGCTATCATTATTATACCTGCATTAGTCATGTTACTCGGCTATTCACAACAAATGGCACAAGGCACCACGCTTTTCATGTTAGTGCTTCCGGTTGGTGCTTTAGCAGCTTGGCAGTATTATAAGGTGGGAAATGTAGAGATAAAAACAGCGCTCATTCTTGCTGTTGCTTTTTTTGTAAGTGGATTCATTGGCGCTAAATTTGCCAATCAAGTTCCGCAAGAATTTTTGAAAAAAGCATTTGCATTTTTGTTGATTGCCATTGCTATAAAAATGTTGTTTTTTGAAAAAGCACTAAAATGAATTGTAACAAATGTAACTGCTCCGATAAATTAATAGTGGCAACTTTGCCCCGTCACACAAACAACTGACCTATGGAGATCAAACAATTTGAAGACCAAAATTTAGCGCACTACTCTTATGCAATTGTGAGCAAGGGTGAAATGGCGTTGATTGATCCATCGAGAAATCCGCAGCCATATTACGATTTTGCCAAGCAGCACCATGCTAAAATTACCACCGTTATTGAGACCCATCCTCATGCCGATTTTGTGAGCAGCCATTTAGAAATTCACCACACCACCGGGGCTACTATTTATGTCAGCAAATTGTTGGGAGCAGAATATTCTCATCATGCTTTTGATGATAACGATGTAATTACTTTAGGCAACATCACTTTAAAAGCCTTGAACACTCCGGGGCATTCCCCCGACAGTATCAGCATTGTGGCTATGGATGAAAATGGGAAACAACAAGCCGTTTTTACAGGTGATACTTTATTTATTGGCGATTGCGGCCGACCCGATTTGAGAGAAAGTGCCGGAGCTATTACCGCAGCCCGGCAACAGTTAGCAAAGCAGATGTATCATTCGCTTCGCAACCGGTTACTGACATTGCCCGATGAGGTATTGGTATATCCGGCACATGGAGCCGGCACTTTGTGCGGGAAGGGTTTGAGCGAAGAAAAGGTGAGCACTATTGGCGCAGAAAAAATTTCAAACTGGAGTTTGCAAAATAGGAGCGAACAAGATTTTGTAAAGGAACTGCTGGCAGACCAACCGTTCATTCCAAAATATTTTCCCTTTGACGTGGGCGTAAATAAAAAAGGGGCTGATAATTACTTGCGAAGTATTGCAGGGGTAAAAAGGAGAGAGCCGATCACTTGTCAAGGTGGCGCGAATGCTTTAGACCCTACTATCCTAATTATTGACAGCCGACCACAACAGCAATTCAAAAGCTCTCACTTGAAAAATGCCATCAACCTAATGAACGATACAAAGTTTGAGACATGGTTGGGCAGCATTATTCACCCTAACGAACCATTTTATTTGGCAGCAGAAAATGAGACGGTATTAAATGAATTGATTGAACGCACCGCAAAAATTGGTTACGAGAAACAAATCGCATTGGCTTTTATAGCCGCCTTTGGAGATTCTAAAACGGAAGCATTTGATAGTGCGGAATTGAGGAACAACGGAGATGCTTATACCATCCTTGACATTCGCAATCACTCTGAAGTAAAGGCAAGCCAAATATTTGCAAATGCTTTGCACATTCCTCTTTACGAATTGAGAGAACGAACCAACGAGATTCCTTTGCACAAACCTATTGTGGTGCATTGTGCAGGCGGTTACAGAAGTGCCGCAGGAGCAAGCATTATTCAATCAAAACTAAATGGCACTCCACAAGTCTATGATTTAAGTGAAGCCGTAACCACATTTCAACCATGAGTTTTATCCTACAACATAAGTTTACCATCCTTGGAATTTTAATCGGTTCAATAGCCGGATATGCCTACTACTATTTTGTTGGCTGCGCCAGCGGCACTTGTGCCATTACTTCAAAGCCACTTAACAGCACCTTGTATGGAGCTTTGTTAGGAGGGTTATTATTCAGCAGTTTCAAAAAAACTGACACCGAGCAAAATCAAAAACCATGAGCAGCAACAAAACAATAATCATAGATGTGAGAACTCCCCAAGAATTTATGGGAAGAAATGTAGCCGGGAGCATAAATATTCCTTTGCAAGAAATTCAACAGCGCTTAGAGGAAATAAAATCTATGCCGCAGCCTATCCTTCTATGTTGTGCCAGCGGGAGCCGCAGCGAGCAAGCCACTTCCTATCTTAGAAGTTGTGGGGTTGATTGCGAAAATGGAGGCAGTTGGCTGGAGGTGAATTTCAATTCACAAGAGGGATAAAAAAATGGTTACAAGGCTTTTCGCTTTATAACCATTTTACTTTTGGTGTGCACCCGAAGGGAGTCGAACCCCTAACCTTCTGATCCGTAGTCAGATGCTCTATCCAGTTAAGCTACGGGTGCCTTTTGCAGTTATTTTTCACCGGAATCCGTAAATGGAGAAGGGTGCTTTCCTTTAAAAGGACGGCAAATATAAAAACTTCGACAAAAGCCAAACACTTTTTAGCCATGAGCCTTACTGTAAAATGTTATACGATTTGGTAACAGCAGCCCTTGTTTTTTACCGAAATACCTCGCGACCTCAAAATTTATGGTAAAACTTCAAGCCTTTCCTACAGTTTAAGAAAACATCCCGGGTTTTACTGCGTAAATACATTTATTTCTACTTACTTTAGCCGAAACGAACCTACTCCCTACATGAAAACATTATTTAGCCTTCTTTTTCTTATTGCCGGGCTGGCAAGTTCCGCGCAAAAACATGTGTACGATATTGTTTTATTTGGAAATAAAATCGGACAAACCGTAGTGGAGAGAATTGATAAAGGAAACGGAGTGATGGAGTATAAACTCAACAGTGAATCTAAAGTGAACGCGCTGTTTGTAAAAAAGACTTCGGTGATGAATTACGACATTCTGTATCGCAACGGACAACTGTTTTCTGCTTATGTGAAAAACGTGAAAGACGGGGTGACAGAGATATCAGATATTCTTTGGCAAGGTACGCAGTACTTGATTACGAAAGGTGCGGAGATGCTACACCTCACCCAGCCGATAGATTTTTCAGCTATTCATCTGTACTGGACAGAACCGAAAGGCAAAAGCGACATTTTTTCAGAGAGATTGGGGCAGTACTGCCACTTTACCAAAACCGGTGAAGGTGAATATGTATGCAAATTGGCCGATGGCGTTAGCAATATTTACCGCTACAAAAACGGGGTGTTGTACGAGATGGAGATGAGTAAAGGAGCCAGCGTTTTTCTTCGCTTGGTTCCGTAGCCTTATCCCCCAAATTGATTTTCTTTCAAAGTCATCATGGAGAGCGAGCCATCAGCTAGTTCAATTAAATTTTGAAACTTTGATTCATTATTAGTCAAAGCAAAATGTGCTTCAAAACAAATGAAACGTTCCTTCAAAATAATATCCGCACTGCTTGTAGGCATTTTATTACTGAGTATTTATCAGTGCAAAAACCCCGGAGAATTAGTGCACTCTTCCGGCATTGGCAACGCTAAGCAGGAACGTCCACCTAACATTGTGGTGATATTAGCCGATGATTTGGGTAAGTACGATTTGTCTCTTTATGGCGGTCTGAATGTGGCCACTCCGCACATTGATTCTATCGGTATGAATGGCGTTACTTTTGATTACGGTTATTCTACTGCACCCATTTGTGCTCCTTCCAGAGCCGGATTATTGACCGGTAAATATCAGCAGCGTTTTGGGTTTGAATTTTTGCCTCACCGAAACTATCCCAACTCAGGCCTCGAGAAACTTTTTTTGCGCTGGATGACGCGCAAAACGAAATGGAGTATTCAGCAAAATGCCAATGCTCCGAAAAATAAACTGAGCCGCCAAAATGGGCTGACCACTAAAGTTCGCACCTTAGCCGAAGTGCTGAAAGCCAACGGTTATAAAACAGGAATCTTTGGTAAGTGGCATTTGGGAACAGCCGATTCTTCAAAGCCCAACAACCGCGGATTTGATGAGCAATATGGTTTCTACGAAGCCTTTGCGCTGTATGCCGACAAACGCGATAAAGACATTGTGAACTACAAGCACATTGACGACTTTAAAGACCGTTGGATGTGGCGCAAAGGAGGGAAAGGCGAAAGCCGCATCCGGCTCAACGACAGCATTATTGACGAGAAAGAGTATCTCACTTTTGCTATTGCTAAAAGAGCCGTGCATTTTATTGATAGCAACGCGAACCGCCCTTTCTTTCTTTATGTTCCGTTTAATGCTCCGCACGAACCTTTCCAAGCACCGAGAAGTTACTACAACAAACTCTCGAATATTAAGGACGAAAACAAGCGAATTTATTATGCCATGATCATGGCGCTGGACGATGCCGTGGGAATGATTATGAATGAATTGCGCCAACAAGGGCTGGAAGAAAATACACTGGTGGTTTTTACCAGTGATAACGGAGCCGCTACTTATACCAATGCTGTGACTAACTATCCGCTCAAAGGCGGCAAGTTTATGAACTTTGAAGGAGGCATCAACATCCCTTACATGATGCAATGGAAAGGAACGCTGCCTCGAAAGAAAACAATGGATATGATGGTGAGTCAGTTAGATATTTTTGCGACTGCCTGCCGCGTTGCCGACATTAAAACAGATACGCTTGGGTTGGATGGCGTGAATTTGATTCCCTACATCAAAGGATTGCGGGTAGATAAACCACACCGCGAACTTTTTTGGCGCAGCGGTTACAACTATGCCGCTCACTGGAACAACTGGAAGGTGATTATTGATGATGAACACCAAACCATCGAACTTTATAATTTGGCAAAAGATCGGGGAGAGCACGATGATGTGAAGGAAAACCATGCGGTAATTTTGCAGCAACTTCGAAAGGATATACAAAACTGGGATAAGGGATTGATGGCTCCGAGTTGGCCCTGGATTTTAAACTATAAAGTGGTCATAGATGGGGAAACCTATTATTTCGCTGTTTAAGACTTCCGTCTATATCAGTTTTACTTTTGTGTGGTGGCTTACTGCTTGCCATCCTCATTCGGACGAACATCCGCAGTGTTCTAATAATCTTCCTACGGCAAAGCTCACCGATACCGTTTATCCTTATCCCGCTTCTGATTCTATGAAGAATAATTATGAGGGGATGGCCTTCATTCCTGCCGGAGAGTTTAGGATGGGGGCTGTAGCCGGTGATTCATTTGCCCGCGAAGATGAAAGCCCGAGACATTTGGTAATCGTAGATTCGTTTTGGATGGATGCCACCGAAGTGACCAACAAAGAATTTCAACAGTTTGTAAATGCCACCCATTACCAAACCACGGCCGAAAGAACATCCGATAAAGGCTCTCTCGTTTTTCGTCCTTCCGTCTATTCTCCTCATCACAATTTGAGTTGGTGGAGCTTTGTAACCGATGCCGATTGGCAACATCCATTAGGGCCGGGCAGCCATATTGATACCATGTCAAACTATCCGGTGGTACATATTTCATGGTATGATGCGATGGCCTATGCAAGTTGGGCCGGCAAGCGCTTGCCCACCGAGGCCGAATGGGAATATGCCGCTCGCGGAGGATTGGCCGATGCCGTTTTCCCTTGGGGCAATGAAAACCCGGAGAGTGTTCGCCACGCCAATGTGTTTGAAGGGGAGTTTCCGAATTCTAACTCGGCTGCCGATGGCTTTGTGGATTGGGCACCGGTGGCCTCTTTTGCTGCCAATGCTTATGGTTTGTACGATATGAGTGGCAACGTATGGGAATGGTGTGCCGATAAATATCACTCCGCCTATTATTCTTACTGTGCCGATAATGATATAGAGAACCCCATCGGCCCTGATAAGAGCTACGACCCTGAACGAAAGTTTGAGGAACAGCGCGTGATTCGCGGAGGCTCCTTTATGTGCAACAAAAGTTACTGTGCCGGCTACCGGGTATCGGCCCGAAATAAAACGACTCCAGCCACTTCTTTGATGAATGTAGGCTTTCGCTGTGTGAGAGAGGCAAGACCGGTGAAGTGATAAACCTATTGATAGTTGGCGGGGCAGCAATCGAATAAAAGTAAATCTGGTAGTTTGAGAAAGCCGGTTACAAAGCTAGTTACAGATGTATTGACTTTGACGTTTATACTGCCGGTATAAAAGGCTCTTCGACTTGTTCCGTAGAATATATCGAAGAATAGCTAATCGGGATTTTGTAATCCTGCCTGCTTCCCCTCTGTTCCTGCTGCCTAACATCTTTGCCCGCGTCTGTGACCTCACAGATGCGCCCGCAATGTTGAATATAGATGTCTGTGAGGACACAGACATCGGCTAAGAAAAGAGAGCCGAGACAACAAGAACTAAAGCATGGTTTACCAATATCCAATGAACAATAACGATTACACGATTAATGTTTACCCTCCCCACGCATTGCCCGCTTTTTACTACACCTGCTGCCCTAATCTTTATACATTATTTATTGTTAACACTTGACAAGTCAGCCGATTTAGTTTATTTTGCCAGTAGCAAATGCCCCTTACACCAAATCCACGAATTTTGGAACTATTGTTGTAATGAGGCGTATGACGTTTAAATAAAACAGCACATGAAAAAACTTCTCCTTCCGGTAAGCCTCTTATTCGCTTTAGCTGCTAATGCCCAAAACGTAGGGATAGGCACTAATACCCCTCAAACCAAATTAGATATTAACGGAGCGCTCTCTGCTCGGGTTTCCTCACTGGCGGCAGCGGCCACGGTCACTATCCCCGATAACGTAACGCTGTTTCGCCTCACCAATACAGCCGGAGGAAGTAATACTGCGTTAAGCGTTGCCACTCCCAAAGACGGGCAATTTCTAACGGTGATAAATGAAGATGATAATACCGCTACGCTGAATGGCTACACCATACTTGCCGGCACCGCTGCTAACCCCAGCGTGGCCAATTTTATTTATGTAGGCACGGGAGCTAATCCCGGATGGAAAGTGAGTGGGGATAACACGCCCAGCGGCACCGGGCCAACCGGGCCGCAAGGGCCGGCCGGAGTTGCGGGTGCGCAAGGCGCTGTAGGGCCACAGGGGCCAGCGGGCCCGCAAGGCCCTGCCGGAGCGAATGGTGCTGTGGGTGCTCAAGGTCCTGCCGGGCCACAAGGCCCTGTAGGCCCCAAAGGGGCAACAGGTTCTAACGGAACGAACGGAGCGGTAGGCCCACAAGGCCCACAAGGCCCTGCCGGTCTTTTATCAAACGGTACTGCAGCAGGCAACACTACCTACTGGAATGGCTCAACTTGGGTACTCAATTCCCACAATATTTATAACAATGGCGGCAATGTGGGGATTGGAACGGCCAGTGCCCCGGCTCAAAAATTAGATGTACAGGGCAATATCATGCACACCGGCTCAATGATGAGTCGTGGCGCAAACTATAGCTCAGCTTGGATGCGTTTTGATGAAGATGTTTATGGCAACTCATTGATTTTAGGTGCCGGTGGACTCACCGTGTTAGGTGCCGGAGAATCTGCCGCCACTGCAAGCACAGGAATTGCCAACCCGGGATCAGAAGTACTTTATCTTACGTCTGATAATGGAGTAGAAATTAAAACTAGTATGCAGAGCGGATGGGCAAGCAGGGTAGATGCCATGTCCATTCTGGCCAATGGGAACGTGGGTATCGGAACCACTAACCCTGTTTATAAATTACAGGTAGCTTCGGGATATATTGGAACAGATTATGTTAATACCACTGACAATACGGTAAGTTCTGGCGTTAGTGGAATTATGGTTAAAGCCGGAGACAACTTCCACCGCACCGGGAATGCGGCTGCTGTACTTTCTTTCTTGGGGGTTACAGCGCCCACAGGAGATAATCTTGGAGACCACAAAGCAACAACAACTTTAAATATGAATGGAAATGCGATATCCGATGTTCCTTTTATCAATGTAAGTTCGGGAACGGGAAACGGATTGCGGTTTTGGAGTAGCGATAGTTACAAAATTAGCATGGGAAATACATCAGAATATAAATATGGTCCAGTAACCGATTACAGTATAAAAAACAACATGAGTAATAACTCTGGTAGAGGATGGACATGGGGGGTGTCGGGATCTACCCCTGTTGCAGCTATCAATAACACTGGAGATATGCAAATAGCCGGAGATATGACTGTTAAAGGTTTAGTTGGATCAGGCTCACGACCTGTATATGCTGATGCTAATGGTAAACTCATTACCAGTGCCTCCAATGGCTCTATTCATTCTGTAAAGCAAACGTCTGATATTTCAACCAGTTCCTCTACCTTTGCAACCATGGGTTCCCTCACTTTGACTTTTACACCTACACATAGTACGGTTTATCTCTTCTTTTCAGCCGGGGTGGATGTGAATGGTTTTACGCAAGCATGGGGGGCCTTTCGCATACTAAAAGGAAGCACTAGCGTAGCTGGAACCAATGTGACTTTAGAAGACTTTGATGAAGATTATTATGGCGATATTTATCAGACCTCATCAGCAAACCCCGCTATTAACGGCATACCCGTGAGTGTAACGGTCGGTACATCGGTCACCTTTAAAGTGCAATGGCGTATAACTCGCTTATGGGGGTCAGCCAGTATGGTTTGTAACCCCGCCTCTGTACCAGACAATGCGCATGCAGTGCTTACCATTATGGAATAAAACACAGACTATGAAATTAGCAATAGTAAGTTTATTGTGTCTTTGCTTAACCAGCGTACACAGTCAAAACAGAATAGCTGGAATGAATAACTCCGCCCATTTTCAGAATAACAGAGACCATCTAAAACAGGAATCAATGGATTCGCTTTGCCGGGGGATCAATTTTTCTAAAAAACAGACTGGTTATTCGATATTCATGAACAGCCAGGAAATAAAGATAAGAGACAACTCTACCGGAGAGGTGCATACTTACTCGACAAAAGATGAAACAACTTATCGGAAAATAATTGACGAAATCAGGTCGGGGAAAAAAGTTGTAGAGTTTAACCGAGAATAGCTTCTTGCTGGTATCTGACTTCCAACTCGCCAAGTATGACACCCGGCATATTAGAGCCAAACTAATTGTGACTTTAACTCTTTGCCCGCGTCTGTGTCCTCACAGATGCGCCCGCAATGTTGAATATAGATGTCTGTGAGGACACAGACATCGGCTAAGCAATGAACGATACCCCATTAACCAATAACCAATACACGATTAACTATTTTTCTCTCCGCTCTTCGCTCACTTTCCACTACACCTATGCCTTAATTGTTATACAGTATCTGTTTCGGCCACTTGGCAAATCAGGTGCTTTGATTTACTTTACTATTGGTGGGTACATATTATTGCACTTGTTCCATCAACTTTGGAACTATTGTTGCAATAAATCGTAAATCACACAAATAAAACCGGCACATGAAAAAACTTCTCCTTTCCACCGCCATCTTGTTTGCTATGGCTGCGCAAGCCCAAAATGTAGGGATAGGCACGAACGACCCTAAAACCAAATTAGATATTAACGGAGCGCTCTCCGCCCGCCTTACTTCACTGGCGGCAGCGACCACGGTTACTATCCCCGATAACGTAACGCTGTTTCGCCTCACCAATACAGCCGGAGGAAGTAATACTGCGTTAAGCGTTGCCACTCCCAAAGACGGGCAATTTCTCACCGTGATAAATGAAGATGATAATACAGCTAGCTTAAACGGCTACACCATACTTGCCGGCACCGCTGCTAACCCCAGCGTGGCCAATTTTATTTATGTGGGCACGGGAGCCAACCCCGGATGGAAAGTGAGTGGCGATAACACGCCCAGCGGCACCGGGCCAACCGGGCCGCAAGGGCCGGCCGGAGTTGCGGGTGCGCAAGGCGCTGTAGGGCCACAGGGGCCAGCGGGACCGCAAGGCCCTGCGGGAGCAAATGGTGCTGTGGGCGCTCAAGGCCCTGCCGGCCCGCAAGGTCCTGCGGGAGCAAACGGTGCTGTGGGTGCTCAAGGCCCTGCCGGCCCACAAGGCCCTGCGGGAGCAAACGGTGCTGTGGGTGCTCAAGGCCCTGCCGGCCCACAAGGCCCTGCGGGAGCGAATGGTGCTGTGGGCGCTCAAGGTCCTGCCGGCACACAAGGTCCTGCGGGAGCAAACGGTGCTGTGGGTGCTCAAGGCCCTGCCGGCCCACAAGGGCCACAGGGTGCTGCGGGACTTTTATCACCCGGCACAGTAGCAGGCAACACTACCTTTTGGAATGGCTCCTCTTGGGTGCTTAATTCCAGCAATATTTATAACAATGGGGGGAATGTGGGGATTGGAACGGCCAGTGCACCGACCCAAAAATTAGAGGTGAACGGTGCTGCGCTTTTAGACGGAGGCGGGCCTTTATATCTGTTAGATGCTAACCACGGAATAAAGTCCACCGCTGGGCAAGGGGTAACCATTTTTACTTATGGTGTTGCCAATGGAATTTTTCTACAGCAATCAACCGGAAACGTAGGGATTGGCATTACATCTCCAGCGGCCGATTTAGACTTGGGTAAAACCACCGCTGCCGGTGCTTTACGCGCTGTATTTGCCCGCCAAAGTGAAGGGAACTCTACCGGAAGTGGAACGTTTTTAGGGGTTAGAGCTTGGGAAACCCAACAAGCGACCTATGGAGGGAAGATGTTTTCTCTTGAAAATACATTCTACGGGCAACTAAATAGCTCTATAGAGTTTTATAGAGGAGGCGGAACCACCGGAGGCTTTATGACCTTTACTACCAATAATGGCACAGAGAAAATGCGAATTGATGCAAGTGGTAATGTGAAAATCAATAGTTTGGCTAACAACGGTAACAAGGTAGTTTATGCCGACAACAATGGCACCCTAACTACCAATAGTGGAGGTTCCAACAGTGGAAATACTTCATGGGTTTTAAACGGCACCTTTGTTTCAAGTCGGGATGATTTGGGAACTACTAATTTTGACGCTGACCAAGCGGATGACGTGACTTATACCCGCGATTTAGGATTTAATGTGACCATAGATGGAACCAGTTATAGCCAAGTATCTGTTAGCACCAATGGACTAATTGCTTTTGGCAATGTATCCATTAATGCATGTTGTAGTCAAGCATGGCCATTAACCGTGACTAACAACCCCATGATAGCGTTTTACTACCATGATATGAAAGATTATGGTGGGGGAGAATTTATGAGAGATTATACCGTGGGGGCAGCTCCGAGTAGAACATACATTCTCTGGTATAAGATGCGAGAGTACAGTAATACTGTTTCTACCCTTGAATGTATGGTCATGATCCATGAAACTTCTGGCTTGATTAATGTGAAATACTTTGGCACTAACGCTACCTTAAACGGGCAAGCAGGAGTTTCATCTACCGTCATTGGTTTTCAGGGGTACGGTGGATCCTCTGCTAATTATTACCCTATTACTTATAACGGTAAAATTATGGATGATAACAATCAGTTTGACCAATGGAGTATCAGTCCTGTTAGATAAGGGTATATTCTAGGTAGAAGTGAGAAAGTTTACGCACGATCTTCTTTCATTCGCAAAAATTCTATTCCTCTTCAAAAAGATTAGGACTTTATTATCGGTCAGGGTTCGAGCCTACGAAGCCCGCTCTTCGACTTATTCCGTAGAGTATGTCGAAGAAAAGCTAATCGGGATTTTGTAATCCTGCCTGCTTCCTGTTTCTGTCTCCTCAAACTCCCAACATGGCGCGAGCGCTTGCTTCTACCTTTCCCTCTGCTTCCCACTACACCCATGCCCTAACCGTTATACAGCATCTATTTCGGCCCCTTGACAAATCATACCCTTTGATTTACTTTACTATTGGTAAATAGGTTTTATTGCACTCCTTCCATAGACTTTGGAACTATTATTGTGATGAAATGCCTGTCACTTTAAATTAAACCGAGTATGAAAAAACTTCTCCTTTCCGCAGCCATCTTGATTGCTATGGCTGCACAAGCCCAAAATGTAGGCGTAGGCACTAATGACCCTAAAAGCAAATTAGACATTGCCGGAGGGCTTTCTCTCCGGGAGGGAACGGCTCT
>JADFDM010000017.1 GCA_018262795.1 Sphingobacteriales bacterium
TCACCAAGAACATCAAAGGCAGAAAAACCGATGTGCAGGACTGCCAATGGATTCAAAAACTCCACAGTATTGGATTGTTGACCGGAAGTTTTCTTCCGGATGCAGCCACCGAACAACTCAGAACTTACTGCCGGCACCGGACTAATTTGCTAGAGCAATCTTCCGACACCGCTCGTAAAATGCAGAAGTATTTACGCCTGCTCAATCTGCGCTTAGATGTGGTGGTCAATGATATTTGCGGTCTTACAGGACTATCTATCATTCAGGCTATTTGCAATGGAGAAACCAACCCCGAAAAATTGGCTGCGCTTCGCAACGGCAACTGTAAAAAATCTGAACAGGAAATTGCCAAAGCATTACAAACCAACGGCAGAAAAGATTACCTCTTTGCTTTGAATCAAGAATTGGAAATGTATCATCACCTTCAAACAAAAATTGCTTTGTGCGATAAGGAGATTGAAAAAATGTTGAACGAACAAATCAACAACGATGACGAGAAGCGACAACACTATATTGACAAAAAAGCGCACAAAAAAATCAATAAAAACACGCCTAAGAATATAGACCTCAATCTCGTGAGCTATCAACTTTTTGAAGGGGTTGATTTATTGGCCATAGAAGGCGTGAGTTATTCTACCATCCTTACTTTAATCAGCGAAGTCGGATTAGAGGGAATTAGAAAATTCTCCACCGCCAAGCAGTTTGCCAGTTGGCTGCGGCTATCTCCAAACAACAAAATCAGTGGTGGTAAAGTGTTGTCAAACAAAATTCCGAAAGGAAGTAACCGTTTGAAAATTGCTTTGCGGAATGCCGCCAATGCCATCGGCAACTTAAAAGATTCAACCCCTCTTTCCGATTTCTTCAAACGAATCAATTTCAGAAAAGGAAGGGTATCGGCAATTTCTGCAACGGCTCGTAAACTGGCTGTCATCATTTGGAACATGGTAACTAAAAAAGTTCCCTACATCAATCCCGAAAACTATCTCTTCCTTGACCAAAAAAGAAAACTTGCTGCCCTACATCGCATCAAAAAACAAATTGATAAATTCGCTCTCACTGACAAAGACCTCGGCTTTACAAAAACCTGATTTCTAAGCAACGAGGGAAACGTTAGTCAGAACCGTAAAAAAAGCAGCATAAACAAGATTTTTGAGTTGAAACAATCAAAAACGACTTTTATTTTGCTTGCAATTACAAAATAAAGACTATCTTTGCAGGGAATTAATCAAAAACGAATAGAAAGATGCTTCTGCAATTTTCACTAAAAAACTTTAGGACATTTAAGGACAAAGCGACTTTGAGCCTTATTGCTTCTAACTATGACAAAGACACCAGAGAGCACGAAAACATCGTAATCAATGACAACTTTGGACTGAGACTTCTCAAAAGTGCTGTTATCTATGGTGCAAATGCGAGTGGTAAAAGCAAGTTGCTAGACGCATTTGCATTTATGCGATATTTCGTAATCAACAGTTCAAAAGAAAGTCAAAAAGGTGAGGCTATTGAAGTTGAACCCTTTAAACTAAGCACACAGACGGAAAACGAACCATCTGAATTTGAAATCATTTTCGTTCACAAAAATGTGCTTTATCGTTATGGTTTTGAAGCTACAACCGATAGAATTGTATCTGAGTGGCTTTATCACAAACCAAAAACAAAAGAAGTTGAACTCTTTTACAGAGAAGGTAGCACCTTCAATACTCACGAACGAAGTTTCACCAAAGGCAATACGGTTGTTAAGGAAGGACTCGTTCGAGATAATGCATTATTAATTTCTGTAGCCGCTCAATTCAACGAAAAGACTGCAATCAATGTTTTAGATTGGTTTAAAAGACTAAAAACCTTATCAGGGTTAAACGAATCAGGTTACCAAGGTTTTACAATGGGCAGAACAGAAGACCCTGACCACAAAATCAAAATTCTTGAATTATTGAAAGCTGCTGATTTAGAAATTCAAGATATCGAGTTACAAAAACTTGACATCAATAGCCTTCCGAAAGGGATGCCCAAAGAACTTAAAGATAAAATTATTAAAGAAGTTCGTGAAGAAAAGCAAGAGTATGTTTCTGATGTATTGACCAAGCATAAAAAATACAATGAAGATTTAAAAGCGGTAGGAAACATTAGTTTTTCTTTGGACGATGATGAATCATCAGGGACAAGAAAATTCTTTGCTTTAACAGGGCCAATTCTTGATGTGATTGAAAACGGTTACACATTAGTTGTAGATGAGTTAGACTCAAAACTTCATCCAAATTTGGTTTGTAAAATCGTTTCGCTTTTTAACTCTAAAGAGTTTAATAAGAAGAATGCACAGCTGATTTTCAATACTCACGACACAAACTTATTAAGTTCAGGTCTATTTAGAAGAGACCAAATTTGGTTTACAAACAAAAATAAATATGGAGAAGCTAAACTCTATTCATTAGCTGACTTTAAATCAGATGAAGTGAGAAAAAATGACCCTTTTGAAGATAATTACATTAAGGGTAAATATGGTGCAGTTCCATTTCTAGGCTTTTTTGATAATCTAAAATTTTTATTGACAGAAAATGAAAATGAAGGACAAAAAAGCTGAACAAAAAGCAGCTAAGAAAAAGCACCTTGAACAGTTAAAGGCTCAACGGAGAAAAGAACCGAGCCTAGAAAGACCTGTTGCAGAGTTAACAGAAAAACCCTATATTCTTATTGTTTGTGAAGGAGAAAATACCGAACCCTCTTATTTTAATCAATTCAGAATTACTTCAGCGAAAGTCAAATCAGTAGGTGAAGGATATAATACAGTTTCGTTAGTAAATAGAGCCCTCGTGCTAGCTCAACAAGGAAATTACGACCAAGTTTGGTGTGTGTTTGACAAAGACGATTTTAACGATAATGATTTCAACTCTGCAATTCAAATAGCCGTAGCCAATAACTTTGGTGTAGCTTATTCAAATCAATCGTTTGAATATTGGCTGATATTACATTTTAATGACCATCAAGGCGGTGGAATGCATAGAGATAGCTACAACGATAAGATCAACGAACACCTTAAACCATTCAAAGTAACTTATGACGGTAATGGGACAAAATTAATAGAAGAAGATTTTTTTGAATTACTTGACGGCATAGACGACAAAACGAGCAGAAAAAGAACTGAACTTGCAATAGATAGAGCAGAGAGAAATTACAATCATTTTGACCATACAAATCCAGCTAGAGAAGAATCATCAACGACTGTGTTCAGACTAGTTAGAGAACTTCTGAAATATGTGCAATGACAGAACGCCAGCTGGTAACATCACCTATACGCAAGCAGGGGTTTCGTGCTTCGTAGGACAGGAAAGTAGTAAAATTAAAGTTCAGTTCTTCGTAGGAAGTTCAGTGGTAATAATCCCGCACTGCGTGTAGCCCCGAATCGTCAGGCTGTGAAATAACCCCCTCTTTGGTTTTTACCGGCACAACCACTTCTTCCCAATAGAAAAACAAAACCCCACGATGTGTGGGGTCTTGTTTTAATGCACTGCGGTGTACCCTAAGACGGTTCCCCGAAACGCTATTGGGAATTACCAATTCACTCTGGCGGTAACAAAGAAATTTCTTCCCGGAGCACTGATGCCGGAAGCAAAATGCCGATACCGCATGTCGAGAAGGTTGTCGCATCCTAATTCGATTCCCAAATATTTTACGGGTTGAAATCCTATGCGAGCATTCAGAGTGTACCAAGCGGGCATTCCATCTGCGGTACTGCCTCCGAAATTATCTTCTCCCAACAGGTTGTAATCCTTTACTTTTTTCGGACCGCTGAATACTGAGAAAAACTCTCCCTTTATCCATTTGTAATGAGCGCGAAATCCGGCTTTGCCGTATATCGGAGCAATATGATCGAGTGGGTAGGGAACACTGTCGGTTTTGATGCGACCGTAGGTGTAAGTGAATGAAGCATACACGCTCATCCAGTTGGTAAGGTCGCCTTCTAACTGCGAACTAAGCCCTGCGAGATAGGCTTTGTCCTTATTCACTAAGGTGATAACTCGGCTCAGCGAACCATCATATAGAATGCTGTCGCTTCCTCCAAACTGAGCGAGGTCGGTGGTGATGGCATTCATAAAGTAAGTGCCAAAGCCGGTTACGCTGAATCTGATTTTATTGATAAATGTTTTCTCAAGGGTCAGTTCACCGTTAAAGGTGTACTCCGGCTTCAGTTTATTGTTAGGTATAATGACGCTGCCCGGCACGCTCTCAAATACTTTTGAAATATCGTCCACATTAGGAGCGCGGAAACCGGTAGAGAAAAGGGTAGCAATTCTAAATCCTGCTCCGGGCTTGCCTACCAAGCCGATGTTGCCGGAGAGAGCGTGATACTTATTGTTTATTTCGGAATAAGGCAAGGGAAAGAAATCATTGCTCTGTGCTGTAAAATCAGAATGAAGCTGAATGAAATTATATCGGATTCCCTCGCTGATAATGATTTTATCTTTCCAGTTGTAAGTGTGAGCCGCGTATATAGCTACGGAGTTCAGTTTGTTCTTCCCATCGGGATAGCGAGAGTCTTTTGCGCGCACAGTGTCGGTGGTTATGTTGCGCTCAACGGCTGATGATTTAAGATCGTTGAATTGCCCTTCTAAACCGAAAGCGAGATCATCGTGCTTGAACTTTTTCTTAAAGTCAGCATGAAAACCACCCACATTTATTTTTTCGGTTCGCTCGGCTCTCCACTTATTTCCGTATTTGCGGTTATTGCGGCTTTCCATTAAGCGCTGATAATTCACTCCAATACTCACCTCATTAAAAGGGCCGGCATTTTTCCAGTTGAAATCATAGATAGCCAGCAAGCGGGTTTGAGGGCCGTAATACCATTCGCCAAATTTGAAATCGGGGCCTGACATGGTTGACAGCCTGTCGTAACGCGGTATGTTGCTCGAATTGCTGAATTGCACATTAATTACGTGGGAGATATTGCTCGATTGCTGAAATAGAAATTTCTGCATCAGATCGTATTGCCAGTAACCCGAACCTACTTGAATGGATTTGTTCGGGTTGGTAATGGAGGTATCTTTTTGGCCGGAAATTGTTCCTAACGAATCATAAACATTGGCAGCACTTTGATACATGTTTCGGTCCCAGTAGCCTGCGGTTGCTAAAGTGGTGTAGTTGCCTTGACGCAAATCGCCAAATCGCGAAAAAGTAGCAGCGGTGAGCGAGGCAAATTTTTTGCCGCCAAAACTCACATCCATGTGGCCGGTCAATTCGTTGTTGACGGAACCATAGCGAAACAGGGCATTCCCTTTTGAAAGGAATTTAGAGTGAGTGGCCAGCACCGGATTCTTGGTTCTAAAATGAACTACACCACCTAAAGCATCGCTGCCGTAAATGGTAGAGGAGGGGCCAAACAAAACCTCCACTCGGTCTATCATGTTATTATCCACCGAGATTACATTTTGCAAGTGCCCTGCCCGGTATTGGATGTTGTTCATGCGAACACCATCCACCACTAACAGCACCCGGCTGGCTTCGAAGCCGCGCAACACCGGGCTACCGCCCCCTTGCTGACTTTTTTGCACAAATACTTGTCCGCTCAGCGTGAGCATATCGGCTGATGTTTGTGCATTCATTTCTTTGATCTCTTTAGAGGTAATAACCATTGTTTGCTGGGCTACATTTTGTTTAGGCCCTTCAAAGCGATCTACTGCAATCACTACCTCCTCTACGTTTAATACTTTGTTAGTAGAATCAGATTGGCTGTAGGCGATACCATATAGGCATACGCTTAACAGCAGTATATATTTCTTCATTTCTTTTGTGTTAATGGATAAATAATTTGTCGCTTGATATTTCTTCAAACGCACGCTTGCTCTTTAAAGGAACTTCCTTTACAACTCAACAAAGAGATTGATCGGGCGGTGGGGTAGCAGGGGGGCTGAAAAAAGAAAGATAGCTATGTGGTGAAGATATGAGGGACAGAGCCGTTTCGGGCAGATAAACGGGCACCCAAAGTTGATAGCTGCACATTTCTTGCTGCAGTAGTTTTACTAACACATTGGTGTCGGTATCGCTATTGTTGTTCTCAGTAAAAAAGGAAAGAAAAAAACTCAACAACTCGGTTTCTTCTTTATCGTGTTTGGCCCATACTGTCACCAACCCGTTTTTGATTTCCTTCAATTTAATGTCGTACATGTTATTTCTGAAACGGATTTCATCTTCCTCTACTTGTAAGGCGGCAAATTCGGTTTCGGTGAAAACGAAACGCTCTAATTGAGTGCTATCGGAATGCTTGATGGCTACTCGCATTTCTTTTTTGATTTGCCACTGCGCTTTAAAAAAGCTGAGGTAAAATCCAAATAGATTGACGCATACAATACTGCTGAAAAGAAAGCTATAAACGAGCTTCATAAGTGCGACAAAATAGAAAGGTTTGCGCATTGTAACGGCTGATGAACCTCATTTGTAGGATTTCAAAGCGCCAATTAAAGGCGGCTGTGTTTTATTGTTCTTTCTTTAAGCGAACGTAGAAGGTGGTACCTACATTTTCTGCCGATTCAAACCAAATCTTACCCCCCGCGCCTTCGATAATTCGTTTACTGATTGCCAAGCCCAGCCCCGTGCCCGATGACTTGGTGGTAAAGTTGGGAACAAAGACCGCTTCGTAATTTTCCTTGGGGATGCCGGAGCCGTTGTCGCTCACTGTTACCAACAGCAATTCGTCTTCTTCTTTCACATGAATATCAATAAAGCCGGTTCTGTTTTCGGGAATACTTTGGATGGCATTTTTTACCAGATTATTGAACACACTCACGAACTGATTTTTGTCGGCAAAAACAAATGCAGCATTGCAATCGCTGGTAAACGTAATGGTGATTCCGTCCTCCTTATTAAATAGCTCAGCGATAGATTTTAAAAATTCGTTGAGGTTAATGAGTTCATTCTCCGGTCTGGGCATTTTGGCAAAGGAGGCGAATGCTGTTGCAATGGATGACAGGTTTTCAATCTGCTCCTCCAAGGTTTTAGCCACCTTTTTTGCTAATTGCTCAATATTTGGATTCCCGGCATCAATTGCTTTTTGAAGGTATTGGATGCTGAGTTTCATAGGGGTAAGCGGGTTCTTTATTTCGTGCGCAATTTGCTTGGCCATTTCGCGCCAGGCGCTTTCTCTTTCGCTCTTCGCCAACTTATGTGCGCTGCGCTCCAACTCGGCTATCATTTTATTGTATTCTCCAATGAGCACGCCTATTTCGTCCCGGCTGTTCCATTCTATCGGCTCGTTCTTTTTATTGAGATTAAGTATGCGAAGCTTCTCGCTGATAATAGTTAAAGGGCGAGTGATGGAATTTGAAATGAAGTAAGCCAGAATAGCTGCGCATATCAGTAGGAAAACGTACACATTCATCAGCGCAACTAAAAAGCCGGAGACCTCATCGTTAATGTCTTTCGATCGTTCAAAATAAGGTATGCCAAGAAATGCTACGGTGTTGCCGCTAAGATTTCTGACCGGAGAATAGGTGGCCATATAATTTAGCCCTCCTATATTTTCTTGGTTGGTAATGCGAGCCGACTTTGATTTAATTAAATGAAAGTAAGCGGTGGGGTCCATCTTTTTACTGATAATTCCTTTATCATAAATGGAAGGCTGGGAGGCTTCTACCAAATCGCCATTGGTGTCATACAGATTAACATCCACCGAATTTATTTCTGCTAAGCGCGCAATTTCTACATCCAGATTGTCGCCCCAATCATTGTTTAGCAACACTCTATTTTGCTGAATATAATATTCGAGACTGGCGTGCACTACTTTCTCTTTACGCATCAGGCGGTCATTGTAAAAATGGTCGTATTGAGTTCTGAAAAAGTTAATGGTAATTACCCCAATGATAAGGAACGAAAACACTATCATAGCAAGCATGGAATAGTTAATGCGAGTGCGAAAGGAAAGAGTGAGGCTATTCAAGAAATCCTCTCCGTAAATATCCTTTTTCAGCAGCCCGGCTACAATTAAAAGTGAAACAGCCAGTGTGAAGAAAAAGGCAAAGAGATAGGAGAAGGTAGCCACCGGTTCAAACAGCGGTTCACGGTGCACCGATACGATTACCCGCTTGCCGTTGGGGAATCGCATAATGCCATGTTCCCAATCCGGCTCCTCGATAAACTCATGCACTTCATCGCCAAACTTATATTCCTTATTCCATTGATAAGTATAAGGGAAGTCGCCATACTGTGCCACCAGCCGATTATTCTGATAAATGGCGTAATCGTAGTTGTAAATATTGTTAGAGAGGGTCACATTGCTCCCCACTAACAGTTCGGGATACACGTTTTGGCCGTAATAAACTTTAGGAGTGAGTTTCATTATCAGAGCGCCATAATTGGTGCTGTCGTCTGAAAAATTTATGGTGCTGATGTAGGCGTAATTCTGTGTAGTGTCTGCTACGTAATGCAAGCTCGGAGCATCTTTAAGATTCAGAAATTCTTTGACTTGCGCTGTAGCAACGGAGTCTTCTGCCTTTATAGAGTGGCCGTAACTGTCAAAGGCAAAAATTTGTAAATCATATTTGTTGAAATAACCCGATAAGTAGAGTGCATTGAGCCGGTCGAAGATTTGTTTTTTCGAGATAATCGGATTGGTTAAGTAGTTTCTAATAAATACATCCTTCGAAATGCGTTTAGCAATATCGTTGAACATATACTCTGCTACATAGTCTCTTTCGGCTCCCAACTTGGTGGCAAAAAATACGCGCTGATTGCGCTCTTTTCGTTCGTACAGGTTTTCGATCAAAAAAGTAGTGAGTAAGCCATAAGCAAAAACGTAGAGAATGATATTTCTGACCGATAAACTCGAATCATTTTGAAGCATCAAAAACATAAATGGGAGTAGCAGAAACAGCCACCCGGCAGTAAACAGAATGACATGGTAAAACGGTGAGTCAATGGCAAACAAGGAGAAAAGCAGGGTGCAGATACCACTTATAGCAAGAATAGGTTTAAGTGAAATGTTAGCGGCAATAAGTTTTACTACTACTGCTCTGCTTATTACAAAATGTGTGATCAATAGAAAGGCAAAAGCGGTAAGCCCTAAAATGCTGTAAAAGTTAAGACTAAGAATGTTGTACACCTCGAAGGAAATGACAGAATCCATCACTAAGGTTTTGAAAACCCAAGCGACTATTCCGGAAAAAAGATACACTCCGGCTATCCATAGAAAGACCAGCGGAAATCGTAATTGTTTAGACTTTTTGAGCGGTCGGTTTGCTTCATAATAAAATACTAACCACACTATCAGCCCTATGTTGATGATTAAATCTCCGAGTGACTTGGTGACCGAAGAAGAAGCGTAATTTTTTGGATTGAACAAGTCTAATTTGTTCATTTCAGTAGGCACATTTAACCAAAGCATGGCTCCTCTAATTAGAAGCATGGTCAGGAAAAGGAAGAGGAAAGCTTTGGGAAAGCCATAACGATTCTTCAAAATTCCGGTGAATTGCTGTAGGTAAAAGAAAATGAGCAGCAATACAATTAGTTGCGCTATCAGCAGGGAAAGGTTTAGGTTTTCTGCTGCGCCTTCTCCTGATACATACAGGCAAAAAAGCATTTCCCCTTCCTTGTTATTTACCGAAATAGCTCCTGCAATTTTTTTGTCAGATAGCTCTATGTTTTCCGGTACACTAAAACCGGAGGAGAAGTCATTTTTTAGAAAACGGTTTTCAAAAGGGTAGGCATATTTCACCGGCACCAAGCCCAGCAGTACTTCTTCTTTATCGGGATGGCTTGCTTTCAGCACTTCGTACCATCCGTTCTTTAATTTTTGTAAAGAAGTTCCTTCGGGCAATTCACTAAGAGTAGCCGGTGGCACTACGTGATTGTCCGTCCAGGTAAGCAAAGAGTCGTGGCGGTAGTAGTAAAGTAAAATATCGGATCGGGTTAAATCGGAGATTATTTTGGATTGAATATCTCCGGCAGATAATGCAGCGGTAAGAGAGGGATTTGCTATTGAGGACTGAAAGAGCGTTTCGCTCTTGCTCAGTTTGTTTTGTATTCGGTTGGCAATGTCATTTAAGTTATCGGAAGAAGGGTGGTATAGCGAAATAATTATCGCCACCACCAATAAGGCGGGCAAGAAATATTTACGGAGAGTTTCCTTCAACAACAAAGCTGTGCTTTTAGGCAAGTTAATTGGATTGGCGGGGTTTTCAAACCGGCAATGCTAAAGTCCTTGTGCTTTTGCTTCGTTCCAGATAGCATCCATTTCGTCAAGGTTCATGTCATGAAGCGATTTGTTGAGCGCAAGAGCTTTCTCCTCAATAAATTTAAATCTGCGTATAAACTTGAGGTTGCTGCGTTCTAATGCGGCTTCGGGATCTACTTTCAAAAAACGAGAGTAATTGACTAAGGCAAAAAGTAAGTCGCCAAATTCCTCTTCTATTTTATCCGGCTTTCCGATGGGTATCTCTGCTTTCAATTCTGCCATTTCTTCTTCTACCTTCTCCCAAACATCTTCAATTTTCTCCCATTCAAATTTTACCTGAGCAGCTTTATCTTGAATCCGATAAGCTTTTATTACTGCGGGTAACGAATTTGGTACTCCGGCAAGTACTGACTTTTTCCCTTCCTTCAATTTCAATTTTTCCCAATTCTGTTTTACTTCCTCATCATTGTTCACTTTCACATCTCCGTAAATGTGTGGATGCCTGGCAATCATTTTTTCGCAGAGGCCATTGATGACCGAGGCCATATCAAAGTTGCCTGTTTCTTCTCCTATTTTGGAATAGAAAACAATATGCAGCATCAAGTCTCCCAATTCTTCCTTGATCCCATTCATATCCTTTTGAAGGATGGCATCGCCTAATTCGTAGGTCTCCTCAATCGTTAAAGGGCGAAGTGATTCTAAGGTTTGCTTGCGATCCCAAGGGCATTGCTCGCGCAGTTCGTTCATGATAGTAAGTATTCGGGCAAAGGCATCTAATTTCTCCTGCATAATGGTTGAGTTTAAGCGGTCAAATTTGTGGAATAAAATACAGAGGCTTTAATTTTTCGCCTTTACAAAGGAGGCGTGGTATCTTTTTCCTCCGGCTTTTACGGTAAGGTGATATACCCCTCCGGAGAATCCTCCCGTTTCTGTTTGGGTGATATTGCGCCCTTGCGTGACGGCAAAGGTCTGTTTGCTGATTAACTGCCCGGCATCGTTATAAATTTCCATCTCAACGTTTTGATCCACCTGCGATTGAAACTCAATTTGTAATGAATTGCCCACCGGATTGGGATAAATAGAGAAAAGAAAATCATAAGCCGATTTGCGCGACACAGTGTTTTCTTTTGAGATTAGCCAATATTCAGGATCGAAGAGCAGAGAATCAGCGATGAACGGGAGGGCGATTTTGTATGCCTGCCCCGAACTGGAATTATTTAAAATAATGGTAGTATCTCGAAAGGCATTTTTTAATCGAATAGGTACGGGCATTTCAAAATACGAAACAGAGGGGTCTGATTGTGTTTGTTCAATGCTTACTTGCACCTGATTTGCGAAATCTTGCTGCCAAGTAATTTGGTACGAAGGGAAACCTTTGCCGTACACCCAGTCATTAAAAAACTCTTGCAAATCTTTGCCGCTGGCAGCTTCTAAATGTTGCCGCAAGTCGTTAGTAGTAGCATAAGAATAGGCTAAGTTTTCATCCTGAAGGTAATTTCTCAAGGCCACAAAAAATATACTGTCGCCTAATTCAAAGCGTAGCATGTGCAACACCATTGCTCCTTTGTTATAAGTCAATGAACTGCTGAACACTCTGCTTACATTCGCGGTATCATCGCACCAAACAGAACCATGTGGCTCTTGAACAGCACTGTTAATTCTACTGATCTTAAAGGACTCCCACCATTTGGGATCTAAATGCTCATAACAAAGGCCGCTAAGGTAAGTGGCAAATCCCTCGTTCAGCCAGATGTCGTGCCAACTGGCGCAAGTCACTTTATCGCCAAACCAATGATGCCCCAACTCGTGCGCCATCAGTTCAAATCCAAAGCCGGTAATAAAGGTCATAGTCTGGTGCTCCATTCCTCCGCCCCAGCCAAATTCGGCTTGCCCATATTTCTCTTTACTGAAGGGATAAACTCCAAACAGCGAATCATAGAGTTGGATCATGGGAACAATCTTCGCAGTGTTCAGTTGTGACTCCGCTAAATGTTCCGGATAAACATAATTCAGTACCGGCAAAGTGTCACCGTTAAAAGGAACGTAATCATAATAAGCGATATAGTTGGTGACTGCAAAGCAGACTAAATAAGTGGCAATAGGATAGCGATGTTTCCAATGAAAAGTCACTTCGTTGCCGTGGTGAATTTCTCCCACCAATAAACCATTACTTGCTACGCGAAAACTGTCGGGAGTGGTGACTAAGATGTCAATAGAGTCAATCTTATCTTGCAAGTTCTGCTTGCAAGGCCACCAGTCTTTAGCGCCATAAGGCTCTGACAAAGTCCAGATAACCGGAACACTGTCGTGCATAGATTGTATGAAGGAACCGAATCCGCTATTGCCCGGAACTCCATGATAAACTACCTTGATAGAATCTGTTTGTAGAGGGGTTAATGAAGTCGGAAAGGCGATATGTATTACTTCATTTTGGTGCGAAAAGCTCAAGGTGTCACCGTGGTAAAGAATGCTATCCACAGTTAAGTCATCCGTCAAGTCAAATTCAATGTAGGGAATGCCGGCTGCCGGAATAAAGTAAGTGGTTACGCTGCCTGAAATGGAGTCTTCCCAAGGATTTGCTCGAAGCGATAAGCGCTGATAAATAACATTCGTGTTGTTTTCGGCTCCTGCGCGTTCATCTCTGCATAGGTGCTGAAAAGATTTGCGCTCCGATTGAACAATCTTGTCAAAATCATTTTGTGCCTCACTTAAAAATGAACACAGCAACAAAGCGCAAATCAGCCAAAGCCTAAACATATTTCTCAAATATAGTAAAGCCTATAAATCCCTACTCGGTGGTGGTTGCTAATAAAATACAAGGAGGAGGAGCGGTGGTAACCTGCCAGTATGGTGTAGGGCAACTGGACTTGCATTGTAAGCCCTGTAAGCACCCCCAAAAACTATAGGGAGTCTGTTGTGTCGCCCGGCCAACAAAAGTGAAGAATGCCCTCCGGCTATGAGCGAGTTTAAATTGCTACCTTGCCCATGAAAGAATTTCTACAAACCAAATTTGCAACGCTGCTTGCGTTTCGTCCCTCTCTAAATAAAAAATCATGAAAAGATATTTCCCCTCTTTAGTTTTAGCCGCCTTCTTTAGCTTCTTGTTTTCAGTGAACGCTCAGTCGCAATGTGGGGTTACGGTACAAGACTCCTTACTTCCCGGTTTAAACCTGCAATTAGTGGGCATTCCAACGGGTGTTCCGCCTTTTACTTTTACATGGACCATCAATGGCGGGGTTTCCGGCACCTCCATCACTCCAACTTATGTGAGTGCTACAGGCGATACCATCATTATTGCCAACAATGATTTATTCTCTAATTATGGTTGTGTGTTTTTCACCCTTTGCATTCAAGACTCTACCGGGTGCAGCAACTGCTTAAATGATACCGCCTACACCAATGCGATTAACTGCTACTCCGCCTTCGACTGGATCGAAACTCAACCGGGGCAATTACTCATCACTCAGCCAAACCCGGTGCCTGAATTCATCGGGATGACGCTTGCTACATGGACAGAGAACGGGCAGCAAATGTCCACCGGATTGATGAACGGCAGCGGCACACTTACTTACAATCCCTCGGTATATAATGCCAATGGGTATGACGTGCCGGTATGTGTGCAAACTGTTTTTCAAAACTCATCTTTCTTCTGCATATCGTGCGATACCGTTCATGTATCGGCAGTAACTCCCAGCGCAGTGAGCAATCAGGAAACAATTCTCCCTTTTAAAATAATGCCGAATCCGGTGAGCGATGTTTTTCAAATCACGGTAGAAAACAAAGCAGAGAAAACGTATTGCAGGCTCACCGATTTGAGCGGACGATTACTGCAAACCGCAGAAAGTTCAGACGGCAAACTCACCATGAGCATGTCCGCCTTGCCTTCGGGAATTTACTTGGTGCATGTTTCCTCCTTCGACTTTTCGCGAACGGAGAAAATAATCAAGCAGTAGAATTATCACAGAGAAATCGGGTGGGGAGAATCAATTGATACGATCCATGTACACCGTAGCTAACGCGAGATGAAACTCCATCCGCTTTAATTGCCCGTCTTTGAAAAAATAAACATTTCGGTGGCCGTCCGCACTTTTGAATTCTACCGTATTGGCATCGGTGTGAGTTAAATTATAGAACGAAGCATCGGGTAGATAGAAGAGCCGATTCACCTTTTTGAAATCAGCAAAATAGTAACTGGCATCGCAGCAAACCGGCTCTTCACTGAAACTTCGTTTGCCGGTGTATGAGTCCACCTGATATAACTTCCCGTCAAAAATCACATTTGTCCATCGCTTAGTTTTCCCATTTTCGGTTTCGAGATGTGAAGAGGAAATAAACTTCTCGTGATTATACCGAGCTTCAAAAACCGAACGATAGATTTTGCTGACCCAAAGAATCTTTGCCTTTGAATTTGAAACGATAGAATACACCTCACTTCCATCTGCTTCGTGGCGGTGCGTCACGTCCATTCGCCCGATAGTAGAGCCAAACACTCGAATAGAAAAACTTATAGTTTGTGCTGAAAGAGAAGCGCCCCAAACCATCCATAACAGAAAACTCCATTTCTTCATTTCAATAAAAATATGGAATTAAAATTCACGACAACGAGGATTGCTGTAAACAGCGGAGCTACAATCATAAATCCTGAAATAGTTGCTTTGCCATAACTGCCTTAAAAACCGCTGAATAAATCGAGTTGCGTCATTTCTACTTCTTTCTTTTTGCGAACTGTTTTTGCCTGTGGCGTTTCTACCACTACTTTATCATCCTGCTTATTGGTCACTGTGAGTACCGAATAGCCGGTGACCACTACCTCACCAAACTCACTCATCTTTCGGGTGCTTTCTAACACACATTGAATCCGCGTGCCATTTTTGAAGGGGATGCTCTGGCGAATCACATCATTCTTAAAATCATTATCCTTCATTGAAAAGCTGATGGTTTTCCCCGTCTGCTCATACACTCCTTTCCACTTATAGCTCCCCGATTTAAGCACGGGAGATATAATTTCTATCAATGCCGCTTCATCCGTTTCCGGTTTCAGTGTATCGGCCACCAGCATATAGGTATTAAACTTTTTGCGGTTCACGGTATTTGCTTTGCCGGAATAATTGCCCTCCTTATCCACTAATTGAGTAGAAATCTTTGTCACCTTCTCACTGTTGCTTATTTGCCGGTAGAAGTTTGACTTCAGCTTGATGATCTTAAGATTATTGCGGAAAAGCGAAGCTGCATTTTCCATGTCCACTTCCACTTCCGGCTCCTTTTCCTTCTCCCTTAGCTCTCTGCGCAGTTGCTCTAACATCAACTTGGTTTCCTGCTTATTTTCTTCACTCACAGTTTTCTCAATATCCACCTCTAATGGCATTACAAAATGAAACATAGCCGCAGCAAAGCAGCGGAGCAATTCGCTTTTGCCGCGCAGCACAAAGCGTTCCTTCAAACCACCTTCGGCCAGTGCTTCCGTTTCTACTGATAACCGAGCATTCAGCACCAAAGAAATTTCTTTCAGAATGCCCAGCAAGTTCATTTCGCATTTGTTGCGAATGAGGGCATTCATGCTATGCGATGTATCAGAGAAATAATAATGTAGTTCAATTTTATTGGCGGAATCTTTAAAGGGGATAGTCATACTCAAAATTAGCTTCAGATTTACAGAGAGAATATTTTGAAATTCGGGGTCACGAAACTAAGTTTTTCGCTGATAGGGACAATAGTGCTGCGCAAAGTAAAAAGTGTATGCAGTATAAGGGAATAAAACTTCCCGCTTTCCCTCTGTTTTATTTATCCGGCCTGCGCGATTGATTCAATTCTGCGAAATGATATAAGTTTGCCGCATGGAAGAGAAAACCACTGCCAAAGTATCGGGCATACAAAAGCCGGATTGGTTAAAAATAAAATTGCCAAGCGGACACGAATTCAGCGAGGTAAAGAGCAATGTAAGAGAACATCGGCTGCATACGATTTGCGAAAGCGGAAATTGCCCCAACAAAACAGAGTGTTGGGGCATAGGAACTGCCACCTTGATGATACTTGGAAACATTTGCACCCGCTCTTGCATGTTTTGTAATGTAGAAACGGGCAACCCCGGACAGGTGGATATTACCGAACCTTTAAGAGTAGCTGAATCGGTGAAGATGATGGGGCTGAAGCACGTGGTGATTACCTCGGTAGATCGCGATGACTTAACGGATGGCGGCTCTAAAGTGTGGGCGGCTACTATTCGTATGATTCGCAAACACAACCCCGGCATTACCTTAGAAACGCTGATCCCTGATTTTAAAGGGATAGATGAAAATCTCCAACGAATTATTGAGGAGAAGCCCGAAGTGGTATCGCATAATCTCGAAACAGTGAAGCGACTCACACGCACAGTGCGCATACAGGCCAAGTATGAGCGCAGCTTAGAGGTGTTGTTGAAACTAAAAGAAGGAGGAATTAAACGCACCAAAAGTGGTTTGATGTTGGGCTTAGGAGAGAAGGACGAAGATATTTATGAGGCGATGGATGATTTGCGCGAAGCTAAAGTAGATATTCTCACGCTCGGTCAATATCTGCAACCTACGGGCAAGCATTTGAAAGTGGCTCGCTATGTGAGTCCGGCTGAGTTTGCTGCTTATAAAGAGAAAGCGCTGGCCAAAGGATTTAGATATGTGGAAAGCGGACCTATGGTGCGCAGTAGCTACCATGCCGAAAGACATTTGATTTAATACGTGGAATGGTTCAGGTCTTATTGTTAGATGCCTTTAGCGCAGAGGGAAGTTTATCTCTTCTTTAAACCGATAGCTCAAACACCCGGCAAAGTTCTCCCAGAAATACTTTTTTAAAGGCTTCTATGTTCGCTGCTTCACCGGTTTCTTTTTTTAGAGAAGTCACTCCTTTGCCCACTAATCCGCAAGGAACAATTTTATCGAAATAATGAAGGTCGGTATTCAAATTAATTGCAAGGCCGTGCATGGTAATATGTCGGCTGGCTTTTACTCCTATGGCACATATTTTTTCATCAGTTCCATTTGTTTTGCGCAGCCAGATGCCTGCGGCTCCTTCTAAGCGCTCACCTTTTTGCTGATACTGTTTCAGGGTATTTATAATGGTTTCTTCTAAGCGCCATATATATTCCGCTAAGCCAAAACCCAAAGTGTCTAAATCAAAAATAGGATACACCACCAATTGTCCGGGGCCGTGAAAGGTCACATCGCCTCCTCTTGTAACGGTATAATATTCGGCATTCAATTCCTCATCGCTCACTAAAATATTCTCTCTCTTTCCGCTTTTGCCGAGGGTATAAACCGGAAAATGTTCGCAAAGTATCAGATGGTTTTCGGTGGGTTCATTTTGCTCCTTTGCAGCAATGTTTTTATAAAACAGCATCTCTTGAAGTTGAAGAACTTCACTGTAATGTCGAAGACCGGTATCGGTGATGTGTAGGTGCCGGGGCATTGTTTCTTAATTAGAAAAATCTAGTGTTTTTGCTTTGAATCAGCCTTTTCTTTCTTCATTGTCCAGCGATCATATATTCGATATAAAGCTGCGTTAAGTCGTTCTACCGCCTTTCGGTAATTATCTAACATGACTACCTGATAAAAGGGGAATGGTTCTTTCAACTGCGTGAGGGTAGTGTCTGAAATAAAAATAGCGCTGGAAGTGGTGAGGTTAGAAGTAGCCACCGTTTTGTTTACATTTTTATAGTGAAATTCATCCTCCGGCATGTTAGAGGTTACACTACCGTATTCGGCAAATAAGAAGTAATTCTCACGGAGTTGGATAGAGGTATCGCGCTCCATTTTTTCATTCAAAAAGTATCCTTTCTTTCCTTGCAATATTTCATCGGCATCCTTAGCGTAAATGAAATAGACCTTGCAAAAGTCAAACTGCGAACGAAAGGCATCCATTATTTTTTCGTTCTGCACTTTTCGCTCTCCAACGATCTTATCGGCAATATCTGCTCTTCCTGAATTTCGATACGCGGCTATTGATTTATCATTTGTTTTGAGCCGAACAATCAAGGCTCCTTTTTTGAGAGAAGTCAACTGCTCGTAGCCCACCGTTTTGTTGGGCAGCAGGGTGTCCTGCGAGTAGCTTTGAAGAAAAAACAACAAAGAGAAAATCAAGGGAACGCAGCGCAACATTTATAGGAAGTCTTTAGCAATTTCGATGGGCAAAAACTTGGCCACCTTGCCTTTGCCGCGAATAATTTCGCGAACAATGGTAGAGGAAATAGACGAAAGCTCCGGTCGCGAAAGGATTAAAATTGTTTCTACATCGGGCAGCATATCGTGGTTCAGGTGAGCAATGGTTTTTTCGTATTCAAAATCGGCTGCACTGCGGATGCCGCGAAGCAAGTAATTCGCTTTTTTCTTTTCGCAGAAATTCACCGTTAGCCCTTCGTAACTTTCGGCTGTCACCTTCGGCTCATTTTTGAATACTTCATCAATCCATCTCATTCGTTCTTCTAAAGAAAACAAAGAATGTTTTTGAGAGTTAGAGCCGATGGCAATAATGATTTGGTCAAACAGCGGCAGTGCACGAAGCACAATATCTACATGCCCCTTTGTAATAGGGTCGAAGGAACCTGGGAAAACAGCAATCTTTTTCATACGCAATACTGCGAAAATAGAATTAACCTATCGAATTGAAAGCGATGGCGGTTTTTTGACAAAATGATGATGGTGGGTTTATTCCGCTTCTGCCAATTTATTGGTGAAGATAGAGAAGATGGTACTGCCGTAATTTTTCGATTTCAAAAAATGGGGATGTGTTTCAAAGTTATGGTTGGGGTTGTGTTCCAAAATAAACCAACCTTCTCCTTCTATCAGATTATTTGCTAAGACAACATCGGGCAGGGTATCGAGAATTTCGAGTGGGTAAGGAGGCCCCGCAAATATCACATCAAACTGTTGGCGGCTGCTTTTTGCAAAGTCGAAGACATCCATCTGCAACACTTTTATTCCCTCTAATTTCAAGCGCTCGGCTGTTTGTTTAATAAAGGCAACGCACTTAGGGAATATTTCTACCGTAGTAATATCGGTGCAGCCGCGCGAGGCAAATTCATAGCTAATGCTGCCCGTGCCGCCAAACAAATCCAACACTTTAATCCGATCGAAATTGAAATTATTGTGGAGGATGTTAAAGAGTCCTTCTTTGGCAATATCGGTAGTGGGACGGGTGGGAATGTTTGCCGGAGGGGTAAATCGCAAACCCTTCATTTGGCCTCCTATAATTCTCATGCGCTCAAGTTGTATAGGGTGAAATACCGGTGCTTATCAAAGTTTTTAAACTCCTTTGAAAAGCTGATGTTAGATACCGGTTCAATGAACTGTATGATTTTGAAATAACGATAGCAAGCATCGTAGATCTTTGATTTTTCGCTTACTTCTCCTATCAGTACTAAGTCTGTATTCTCGCGGTTTACTTTTAGCTCGTCACAGCAAAGCAGCAGAAAGTATATGAAATCTGTTTCGGTTTTATAATCAAAGCGATTCATCATTACTAAAGAGTGGTCTGCTCTAAAAAGAATAACATCTAACTGATTGGACTGAACGTTTACAAAAATCTTTTCGGGGTTATCATTCAAATATTCGGGGAGTAGATGGAGCAGGGTAGAGTTTAAGTGAAGCACTTTGCTGCGCTTAAATAGTTTGGAGAAAACGGGGAGCACTTCCTCCTCGGTGCCGAAAGCAATGTTCGTATTAGCCACTGCACAACGCTGCATGAGTTCGCCCTCCTTTTTCATAAATGCAAAGTCGGGTGGTATTAAAGAATAGGGCGTATTTAAGCCAATTAGCACTTCGGCAAAGGATATTTGCAACACGTCATCCTTTGCATAAATTTTTTCTAAGCGCTGTGCCAGTTGCTCATTGTCTGCCACATGATGCAAGGTGTACTCTCCAAAATACAACACGGTGGCATGTGTGTTTGACACTACAAAATACCGCAAATGATTTTTTGAAAAGGCGAGTTTTAGCACTAAAGTAGAAGGTAGCACTGCGTTATCAATCTCCCCAATGCTTGTAAATGAATTTTTCAACTGCCCCGCTGCCATTCTGCGAAAATAAACTTATTGTAATTACTGCTTAATTCGTTTATGTTTGGTTGATGACTAAATATGATGCACGCAACCCTGCGTTTCGCGAATACACCCAACACAAAATTGATTGCAACAAGTTTATCGAATGGCTCGAATTTAATATCACTACCATTGAACCCGGCTATGTGGAAGGAGAACTGAAGTTTAAAGAGATGCACCAGCAACAAAACGGTTGGCTGCACGGAGGTATTACATCTGCCATCCTTGATACGGTGGAAGGATATGCTGCTTATACTTTGGTAAATGATGGTCAGCAAGTGTTTACTGCCGAGGCGCGCGCTTCGTATTATAATCCCGGCATTGCCGATACATTTTATGCCAGAGGTTGGGTAGATAAAGCGGGAAAGGCTTTTCACTTTTGCGAAGGTGAATTATATTATCTGAAAGAAGGGGAGAAGGTAATCGTAGCGAAGGGAAGCACGGTGATGGCGATCAAATAAAGGAACTATTGAATGGCCCAATTAAAGGCGACATATAAAGAGATTTTTCAGATTGCTACTCCGCTTATTCTCGGCAACTTAGCATGGACCAGCAACGGAGTGTTCGATACTATTTTTGTGGGCAACCTGGGGAAGGTGCAGTTAGATGCGATTGGGTTTGCCAGTGTGTTTTATTCGGTGCTGTTTATGATGGGCTTCAGTTTTACACGAGGCACTCAGTTGCTCATTGCCCGCAGAATGGGCGAACTGAATAAGAAAGAAGTCGGCAATATTTTTGATAACACCGTGATTGCTCTCTCGGCTGTGGCGCTGGTTTTATTTATTCTTATCAAAGTGTATTCGCATGAAATACTCACCTTCATGTTGCACAACAAAGACATCATTGCCGCTTGTGACGAATTTCTCAGCTATCGCATGTGGGGATTAGTGCCCAGCTACATGAGTTTTATTTTTATCGCCTTTTACTCTGGCATCGGCAAAACTCAAATACTCTCTATCTCTGTTATTCTAATGACCTGCATCAATGTGTTTCTGAACTATGGCTTAGTGTACGGCAAATTCGGATTGCCCGAAATGGGCATAGGCGGTTCGGGAACAGCCACTAGTGTGGCCGAAACGCTGGCTATTCTGGTGATGTTTCTGGGAACTTTTTATAAAGGCAGGAAGAAGGAGTTTTACATTTTCAGGTTTGAGAAGTTTGATACTAAACTGATGCGGCAAATGATCAATATATCGGTTCCATTAATGCTACAAGCTTTGGTGGCCGTGGGCGGTTGGTTGGTTTTCTTTGCGCGCATCGAAACTACGTTGGGCAAAAATGCACTTGCTATCTCCTCTATCTATCGGCAGTTAATTATGTTCTTTACCATTCCAACCTGGTCATTAGGCTCTGCGGCTAATACCATTATCAGTAATCTGGTGGGGCAACAAAATTTTAAGGAAGTAAAAATTGCTATCCGCAGAATCAGTGTTGTAAGTATTGGTTTTGCCGTGCTGTCTTGCGCCTTAATTTATTTTTTTCCCGACTTCTGCATCAATATCTTCATCAACAAATTTGACAGCGCCCAATTATTGCCCGAAGCCAAGAATGCTTTGCCGGTGATTTATGTTATTTTTCTACTAATGAGTTTCAGCAACATCATGTTCAATGGGGTGATTAGTGTGGGCGATATTATTACGGCTCTCATTATTGAAGTGGTGGTGGTCATTGCCTATATCGCCTATTTCATGTTTGTGCTCAGCCAACCGTGGGCCAGCCTCTGGACAGTCTGGACGGCTGAGTGGATTTATTGGCTCACGATGGTGGCCGGCTCCCTGATTTTCTTTCGTTACAAGCATTTAGCAGTTGTATAGAATCAGCGACCGCTGTTGTTTACTTGTGGAAGAAGCCTGCGCTTCTTTCCTTACTTTTGAACTATGGAAGAAAAAGTAATTGTCTATTCACATGTTAACATCTACCACGGCAAAACCATTGCCTTAGGAGATGTGAGTATGGAGGTAGATCAGGGAGAGTTTATTTACCTGATTGGGAAAACCGGAACCGGGAAAAGCACTTTCCTGAAAACGGTGTATGGCGAGTTGCCGGTGTTTGAAGGCGAGGCTTCGGTGTGCGGCTATAACATGCTGCAACTAAAGAAAAGAGAGATTCCCTTATTGAGAAGAAAAATCGGTATTGTGTTTCAGGACTTTCAATTGCTGAACGATAGGAATGTGTACGAAAATCTTGATTTTGTATTGCGAGCTACCGGGTGGAAGGTAAAGGAGAAACGCAATGAACGAATTAGTGAAGTGTTGAATGAGGTGGGGCTTTTACATCTAAGCACTAAAATGCCTTTTCAAATATCTGGTGGGGAACAACAGCGCTTGGTTATTGCCCGCGCACTACTGAATAATCCACCCCTAATTATAGCCGATGAACCCACCGGAAATCTAGACCCTGAAACTTCTGATGATATCGTGAAGCTGCTCATTCGCATTAACCGCGAACACAATACCGCCATCTTAATGAGCACACACAACTATGGTTTGATTGATCGCTACCCCAGCAAAATTTACAACGTGAGTAATAGCTCTATCTCTTTTGAGAAAGGGATTTATGTGAAAAGCTAAATTCTTTTTCAGTTGATGGGCTTTGTTAGTTGACTATGCTTGTCTCTTGTCTAGCTACTAACTACTTCTTCTTACGCTTTGTCAAGTATTTACGTAGTCAGACAGATAACTGTACAGCTCGTTCAGCTCCCCTTTATTAGCGATGGTAGCTCGATGTAACATCTCTGATTTTTCTTCTTTCAGTATTTCAGGAATAATGCGTGTAACTATCATATTTCCGAAGTCTTCTGAAGCATCACGCGGCAGTTCGTTGGGTAAATTATCAATGGCCATAATGTCAATAGATTCGTCTTGAAACGTCTGCGTCAATTCTCCGGTATTCGGGTTGTAGCCATAATACGGATCAGCAATAGACGAGGCATACAAAGTGGAAGGAATAGAGGCATTGGGAGCAATATCGCAAGTGATGTCGGCAATCGTCCGTATGCGAAAGTCTTTTTCCTTCATTTGCTCTTTGGTAAAGAACGCAGGCATTCGCTTATCCCAGTAAATGCCGTTGATCATCACATCGGCTACTTTGGTAAATGGGTAGAAGGAACTCCGGTAATTTTGTGGATGGGTGTGGAAGTCGGTTCGGTCAAATTTTTCCTGTCCTTCCTTATAATACATGTCAGCGGATTGAAGTTGAGTGTACACCGGCTCTTCAAATTGATGGTAACAAAAGTCGTAGGGCGAAACTTTTTTAATCCCTATCACATCCAGCATAAACATGGCCCCTTCGGCCACTCGTCCGCTGCCGGTGAGCACAATTTTCCAATTCGGCAAGTCTAACTTCTCTAATTCTTTCTGCGCTTCGGCAAAATTAAGGCAGTCTATCATTTGCCTAAGTCGGTACCTGCTCGTGCGGAAACCCATCATCCGAATAGCATGGTAAGCGCCCACAATCCCCGCCCAACGACCAAAGGCAATCACGCGCTTCCCCATTTTATCGGTCAAACATTCGTAGTCAATAAGGCGAACGTTTTTAGTAAGGATAGTCTGCAACAGTTTTTGGTTCTTTGTCTGCTTTTTAATCGTATGGGAAAAGAAAAAGTAAGTTTTGCCTTCCAGCAATAAAGCAGGAGGGACTTCTTTTACCCCCAACAGCACATCGCAATCTGATAAATCTTCCTGCAATACGATGTCCTGATAGTTGAACTCTTCATTGGTGAAGCAGCGATAATTACAAGGTTGCACAAAGACTTCCACCTCGGGATTTCGCTCCATCAAAAACTTGCATTGTGATGGGGTTAAGGGCACCCGTGAATCTCGTGGAAATTTTTCTTCTCTCAGTATTCCAATCTTCATATTGAGCAAACCTACAAGATTTTTTGGGAGCTATGTTTTTGGAGATAGCGTTTGATATCGGTCATAATTTCTTTTGGCAATTCATGGCAGAGCATTTGCTATGTTTGCACGGTTCTTTGAAATGAGGGGGCTGACCGGAATTGACGGGAAGCATTGGCGGTAAACCCGCGTGCCGTGGGGGTATGATACCACGTAAATCCATTATGCGACACTATTTAAATGGCGATTATAACTACGCCATGGCTGCTTAATCTTAGAGATTAAATAGTCATTTGCGCTACGCTTAAGGCACCATACACAGCGTAACCGCAACCAAACTTTGGTGACGTACTTTTAAAGATTCATCCACTTTAAGATGTATGAATGACGGATGTAAGAAATCGGTAGGAGGGTTACTTGGCCGGCTGATTTACGAAAACGAATAAGTGACTACGCATGTAGAAAGTCTATCATCAACTTAACCGGACGTGGGTTCGAATCCCACCAGCTCCACTAATGCTATATTGTAAATGGTACAATGTAGCGAAAGACCCGCCAGAATTTTGTTCTGGTGGGTTTTGTGTTTTATAGCAACAGAATAAAGCACTTGGAAATGCGCCTTAAACGAGTGTAAGTCGCGCCTGTTTTTAAACTTTACCATCTTTATGATAATTAGCGTTCGATCCTTGTTGTTTAAAAAAAAATCCGCGCAGAAAAAATTGCAGAGGAGTAAAAAAAGGGAGCCTTTTTAGCGCCATTTTGAGTATTTGATTTTAACCAATAACGATTACACGATCAACTACCTCAACACAATAGCTTTTGAAAAGAATTTACGCCTGAGATGTTTAAAGTATAAACGGCTTTATTTCCTGATAAAAATGAAATCTCCACCTCGATCATCCGTATCGGCAATGACTCCAAATTGAGGAATAAGACCTGACATTAAACTGTTGTTAATTGCATTCTCTTTAAAAGAAACGAAAAGTTTTTCGGCAGGTAGATAATTTGAAGTGTTGTTGCGAAGAGCCATCACCATATACTTCAAAAAAGAGCTTTTATCGGGTACTGTAGTTAAAGCCCCGCTGGTCATCGCTTTTCGACTTTTTGTTTTGTACAATTCTTGAACGGTTCGTGAGGCCTCTGACAAATCTACCTCTCGTGTTTTGAAAATACCACCGGCAAAACAAGCATCAGATATAAGTAAGGTGTGAACACACTTCATAGGCTTCAACTGATCTTTTATATCGCTGTTTGAAATCCAGGTACTGGGATCGTCTTTCGCAGCATCCACAGGGAGCCAATAGCCTTGCCCGTTTTCTTTATCCCAAGTGCCATGGCCTGAATAAAACAATAAGAAATTATCATCTTCCTTTAAGTTTTTCCGATACTTGAAAATTGTTGACATTATTGTTTGTCGGCTGCCATTGGTAAGAATTTTAACGCTGTCGAGCACATACTTCGACTTTAGTATATTGGAAAGGTCTCTGGTATCGGCAATAGGGAAACTGAGGTCGTTAATTTCTTTATCTATGTAATTTTGCTCGGCAATGAATAAGGCATAAAACATCCCCTTTCTGATAATCGGATTTTCTATACTAGTAACTACCGCTCCTTTTGATGCTTGCGAAACCGGACTTCCGTAGCGCAAAAGGGTAAATTGAAACGTAGATTTATTATCATAAAGATCTTCTGCTTCAATCGCTACTTTGGTTTCGCCATAAGGAAGTTTAGTTGTGTATTGAAAATTACCCTTCGCATCTAACACTACCTCTCGGTTATTTATTTTTACTAAATATACCCCATTCAAATCGTTTGCATTTCCCCTAATTTCTACCACCCCATCCTGCACCGTAAGTCGGTTGTTTGGTTTGATATTTTTAGGAGACGTAATCGTTATTAAAGGGGCAGTGGTGTCAGAGAAGGTGTCTCCACTTTTATATTCAAACACTTGCATTTTGTTCGCATCGGGGTGGGGTTGTGTAATTATTTCAATAGTCGCTTTGGGTAAAATGTACTTTCGGGTTTCGTTATCATCTATGTAGGCAAAGGTTCCCTCAATTATTTGTTTGCCACTTAGGTAGGAAGCCGCTACCAAGTTGTAGGAAACGGTAAAAGTAGATTGAGCCGGTAAAGCCATCCATAAAAACTTAACCTTTCTATCTTTAAAAGAGAAGGTAGAATTCGCTCTATCAATGGCAGTAGCTTGTAAGCCGGGAGGCAATATGTTTTCCAACTTTGCGAAACCATTTACCCGTCCTTTAGTTAGGGTAATGGTTACCACAAAACTTTCGCCAGGGGCAACTGCGGTTGGCATAGCCACTGATACCGATACAGCCGGCTCTGGATTTGAGCCTGGGGCATATTGTGCAAATGCAGTGTGCTGAAAAAGCACCCAAGCTATGATTAAAAGATTCTGTGTAAATTTTGCTTCCAATGGTCTATGAGATACCTCAAACTTAATAAGATTACGGATTAGGAATATGATTATGGGGAACAAACGAGCTATGTATAAAGGAGAGGAAGTCTCGCCATCTGTATGTCAGTTATTCTTGAATTGAGTATTACCAATGATTTAAGCATTCATTAGTAGTACGATGTGATTGTCGCAAGCCACCAATCAGCCCATTATTTTAGAAGGTATTTAAGCCTGAGCGGATGCTTGAGCTATTAGAAGTGTACTTGCCGGTTTACACAGTTCCCGCTTAATTTTCAATACTTACCATTACACGAATAACGATTACACGCTTCAAGAACTTCTAATTCAAATATCTTGGGCTTTTCAAGAATATCTTTTTGGGTTTAGGGCCATCGAAGCGATACACTAAGTTCAACTCATGTGAGCCGGTTTGGTATTTGCTGAGTTGTCCGAAGTCGAAGTCGTAACTATAGCTGGCGGTCAGGTGCTTGGTAATATGCACCCCCAGCATAAGGCCGGCAGCATCTACGGTGCGGTATAGCACCCCAACAATCACTCTCTTTTTAATGGTCGCGCTGATGTTGATTTCGGCTTGTGCCGTAAAGTCAATACTGCGCACAAACACAGCAGGAGTAAGGCGTATTTTCTCGTTGATGTCCCAGTCGTATTTTGCATAACCGAAGTAGTGTCGCGGTACTCTGAAAGGAGTGCTTTTGCCGAGGCTTTGATCTAAATTGGTTACTGAAAACCCTGCGGTTAATCCATAGCCGTAAAACTCTAAGCCGGCACTTAAGTAGGCTTTAAACTTGCTCTGATTATCGTAAATACCGCTTTGGTCGCCACTCTGCTGATACACTAACTCACTGCCTTTTACAAATGAATTGGTGAGCCCTATCCCCAGCCCTATGCTTAGGCGGCTTCGGTCGTTCAGCCGTTGTGAGTAAGCATACGAGGCGCGCACATTGGTAAACCGCTGCTTGCCCAACATGTCGTTCGTAAACACAAAGCCCACTCCACCGCGTATTTTAGCCACATATCCGTAGGCATCGAGCAACTGTGTAGAGGGAGCTTCCTTATAACCCACCCATTGCTGCCGCGCCAACACCCCGAGGTAAATATCGCGTGTGCTACCCGCAGTAGCCGGGTTAAACACATTCGTGTGATACATGAAATGCGCCACTATGGGTTCGTTCTGTGCGGTCGCAGTCAAGGTGCCCACCATCAGCAGAAAGGCTGCGGTTAATTGCTTGAATGTAGAATTGAGTTTCATGCTTGTTGGTTTATTTTTTTAGTCCATAGTCGGGAGTCTATAGTCCATTGAAAGTTCATTGTTATTAGTCAATAGTTATTCTGCCACAATCCATAATCAAAAGTGCATAGTAGGCAGACTTGTTCTGTTTTGTTGTTTGTCGCGCTGAATTATTCATCTGCTTCTTGCTTTTTATCTCTCCCCTCTTGTCTTTTGTCTAATCATTATTAATCACCTGAAAAGCCGTTCTGCGATTCATCTGATGTTCTTCTTCGGTCTTAGCGCCTTTAATCACGGGCTGTGAAAATCCAAACCCTTTCCACGACAATCTTCCCTGACTGATACCTTTCTCCACTAAATAATCCACCACCGATTTGGCTCGCTCGTCTGATAGTTTCAAGTTGTAATCCTGCTTGCCGCGCTCATCGGTGTGCGAATTGATTTGCACCATCGCATCGGGAGTGTCTTCCAGTAGTTTCACCAATTTATCCAAGCTCGGCTTCGATTCTTCGCGCAGCGTATAGCTGTCATAGTCGTAGTAAATATTGTCAATCTTGATTTCGGTTTTCGGTATCTTCTTAATAGCAAAGTCGTAGTTGTTACCATTGGCTTTTGAAAACTCTTTGCTGAATTTCTCGCCTTGCGTAGTCAGTTTGCGTGAGTCGCCAAAGTAGCCGGGGTTGTTCACATTTATCTTGTAATCCTTGTCGGCAGTTAGTGTAAAGATATAGTCACCATTTGCATTGGTCAGGGTGCTGTCTATTTGCCCGTCTGTAGTGGTAAGATACACCGTAGCACCTGCCAGTGGGTGGCTATCATCCTGATCTGTTATTCGCCCTTTTACAATCAGATTAACTGGAGTAAGAAAGAAACTGTAGAGGTCGTCCTTCCCTGCGCCACCGGCACGGTTAGAAGTAAAGTAACCACTGCCATCGGCTTTGTAAGTAATAAAGAAATCATCGGCACTACTGTTGAAGGGAGCCTTCAAATTCACCGGCTGGCTCCATTTGCCATCGCGGTTAGCGGAGGAGTAGAGGTCTAAACCACCAAAGCCGGTAAATCCTTCAGAGGAGAAATAGAGAGTATTGGTATTCTCCACCGGAAACATTTCATCGAACTCGGTGTTCACCACCGGGCCGAGGTTCTGTGGCTCACTCCACCGGCTGCCTGCTCGATTCATTACCCAGATGTCGCTACCGCCTTGCCCGCCTTCCATCCGACTGGCAAAAAAAAGTTTGCTGCCATCGGTGCTGATAGCCGGTTGCTCCATATCGCCTTTCGGTACAAAAGAAAGTGTAATGGGTTTCGGAGCGCTCCAGGTGTTGGTAGCTTCATCGTAATTCGTTTCCACGATTCCACACAGGCCGGTCTTGCTCTTCTTATCGTTGCAACGAGTAAAATAGGCGGTCTTTGTTTTTTCGCAGTAGGTGAGTACGCCATCATTAAAGTCGGTGTTCAGCAGATTTAGTTTTGTCGGCTTGCTCCATGTCTTATCCTCTTTTTGATAGGAGGAAGTATAAAGAGCCGAAAATCCCTGCCCATCATACGAATACACTTCCTGCGCTTTGTCTTCTATGCGCGCAGAGGTAAAAATCAGTTGGTCCTTAACTGGGAAAGGACAGTAGTCGCTGAACTCGGTATTGAGTGCGGTTTCATTTTTGAAGGTGTAAATACTTTTTTCTTCAGTGGTGCTTTGTGCAAAGCGGCAGTTGTTCAGCAGCCGCGTTGCTTCTTTATCGTTAGGAACCTTCTCTAAGAACGATTCAAACTTTTTCTGCGCTTGCTCATACTTCCCTTGCTTTAAATAAATATTCCCTTCGTGAAATAGATAGTTAGGATTGGTGTACCCTTCCGCTTTGGCCTGCTCGTACCAGTTAATTGCTTCATCGGGCTTACCGGTGTAGCGGTAGCATTCGGCTACTTTGAATTTTATATCGGCCACATCCGTTTTCTTATCGGGTCGTTTCAGCACCTTTTCAAATAAGGGAAGCGCAGTTGTGTATTCTTTGGCGTTGTATGACTCCATTGCCAACTCTAAATTGGTTTGTGCAGATATGGCAGTAGTCATTGCGAGAAAGATTCCGAAAAAGAACAGATTCTTCTTCTGAAGCAATCTTTCAAAAGAATGCTGAAAAGAAAAAGAAGATCGCATTCTTCTCGGTTCAATTTTTACTGCTGTATGAAGCATTCGCAATGGCGTACTATTTTTTAAAGGGATCATGCCTTTATATTTTCTGTTTAGAAAAACTTATTCCTGAATGAGTAAAACGGTTCCTTTTACTTGCGTGTCGCGATCGGTGATATTCTTCAGCGTAACGATGTAGAAGTAGGTGCCTGCCGAAACCCTTGTGCCGTGGTAGGTGCCGTCCCAGCCGTCCATACCTTTGTAAAGCTCCTGACCCCATCGGTTCATAATCACCAAATCGTAATTTTTTAGGAACACATCATTTACCCCATCGTTGTTCGGAGTAAAGGCATTGGGGAAATCAGCAATGGTTACTACTAACTCACTCTCCACACTGTTGCAGCCATTATCCGTAGCCATTACCGATACAGTGTCTTTATCACTCAGTTTGGCGCTGGCCCAAGTATTTTCTGTTCCACTTTGCACCGATACTCTATTCACAAAGAATTCGTAATTACTATAGCCGAAAGGAGAAGCTGTAAAAGTGATGGCTTCACCGGGGAAAGCGGTGTTGTTATCCTTATCGCTGCTAAGAGTTACGGTTGGCAGTGCAGTTACATCCACCACTACCGGCACTCGTCCCTGAAGGTTTTGGCAACCACCAATGGAGGTAGCCTGCACGTAATAAGTAGTGCTGAACTGTAAATTACCGGTGGCATACACATTGCCGGAGTCTATCTGATTTCCTCCAATGGCGGCATCCCACCAACTGATGGTAGCTCCCGGGGTAGCGGTGGCCGTTAGCGTAGTGCCGGTGTTGTAACAAATAGTATCGTTTGCCGAAGCCACTCCGAGTATAGCCGGGGCGCGGATCACAAACACTGTCACCGGCTCTCTACCCATGCTCCCGTTGCATCCAAATTCATTGATCAATTCCAGATAATACACTGTAGTGGTGGCAGGTGAAACGTTCAAAGGACTGGAACCTAAAAGAGTGCCTCCTGTAACTGCGTCATAGAAATTATAATTCACATTTCCACCGGTAGAATTGGTAGCGGTGATGGTAGTGCTGCTGCCTTCGCAAATAGTATCATCACTGAGCGAAACTGTAGCAGAAGTGGGGGAGGGGTAAACGTTCACATCTAAGGTAGCAGCTGCCGAATTCCCGCAGGTATTAGTAGCTATTACACTCAAGGTATGCACTCCTTGGCTGGCCCAGTTCACCAGAACGGCATTCGTTCCCTGTCCGCTCGCAATAGTACCGCCACTATTTACGGTCCAAGTATAACCTGTGGCATTTGCTATAGCAGTAATGCTATATGCTTCCGAGCCGGGGCACACTCCGGTGTCGCCTACCATCACTGCATTCATCACCGGTGCAGAAGGTAGCACTTCTACGGTTATAGTAGCTGCGGTGCTGTTGCCGCAATTATTTCCCGCAGTCACAGATATGGTATAGGTACCGGCAGCTCCTCCCCAAAGCACCTCAATAGACGTAGTGCCTTGCCCTGAAAGGATATTCCCTCCACCGGAAATGGTCCAATTATACGAAGCAGCATTTACAATCCCGGTGACGGTGTAAGTAGATGTATCACTTCCGCAAGTGGTGGCTAAGCCGGTAATAGTACCTGGCGTTACAGGAACAGTATTAACCAACACAAAAAGGGTGTCTAACACACTGCCGCAGGCATTGCCGGCTGTTACTATATAATGGCCGGTATTTACCGAAGTAGCAGTGCCAATGGTTGGATTTTGTTGGGTAGAAGTAAAGTTATTGGGACCAATCCAATTCCACGTATTCACATTGCTTCCGCTGGCAAATAGATTAATTGTGCCTCCACTACAGATCGTGTCATCCGGGGTGGCGTTTATTTGCACGTTCTCAATGGTGGTATCCACATCCACCGTTACGGTTGCTGTAGTGCTACCACAAGTATTCGTTGCTGTGAAAGTATAAGTGCCGCTATCCGCCATCGTGACATTAGTAATAGAAGGATTCTGTTGACTGGATATAAATCCATTAGGCCCCATCCATCCGTATGATGTAGCGCCTGTGGCATTGCCGGTTAGATTCAAACCGGAGTTAAAACAGATGTTAGTAAGGTTAGCATTCGCACTAACGGCTGTAGGAGCAGTTGCTAAACTGACTGCAATAATTCCCGTAGTAGTGCCACAAGAGTTAGTTGCCGACAAAGTATAGTTCCCTGCATTTACGGATTGAAAGTTGTTGATCGTTTCGTTTAATTGGGTAGATGTAAAACTGTTCGGTCCACTCCATGCATAGCTAATTGCACCTGTTGCAGTGCCGCTTAGATTTAGTGAAGTTCCTTCACAAATCGGGTTTGGATTGGCGGTTGCTGTCACCAAAGTAGGAGCTTCATTTACTACTAAATTTACGGTTGCTGTATTCCCTCCACAAGCATTGGTAGCGGTTAAAGTATAGGTTCCCGTTGCATTGGCTGGTGCGTTAGTTATAGAAGGGTTTTGCTGTGTAGAGGTATAGTTGTTGGGCCCACTCCAACCCCACGAGGTAGCATTGGTAGCGCTGCCGCTCAGGCTTATCGAATTTCCGACACAAGCGGGATTTGGATTTGCAGAAGCGTTGACTGTTTGTGGTACATCATTCACCACCAAGTTTACAGTGGCGGTGGCCGTGCCGCAAGTGCTGCTGGCGGTGACTGTGTAGGTTCCTCCGTCTAAAGTTGTAACAGATGAAAGATTAGGGCTTTGCTGAGAAGAGGTGAAGCTATTTGGCCCCGCCCAAGCCCAAGTGGTCACTCCGTTTCCGGTGCCGCTTAGCGTAACTGCGTTACCGACACAAGCAGGATTAGGGGAGGCACTTGCTGCAACTCCGCTCACCCAGGCAGATACGGTTACAGAAAGGGTTTGGCTATTGTTTCCGCAGGTGTTCGAGGCGGTTACAGAAACGGTGTACGGCCCTCCGGCAGTTGCCCAGTTTACATTGATGCTGGTAGTGCCTTGTCCACTACTGATAGTTCCGCCAGATGAAACACTCCATGTGTAAGTGGGGCTGCCACTCACTCCGGTGATAGAATAAGTTTGACTGCCGAGGCAAGGGGTTGCCGAACCGGTAATGCTTCCTATAGTTCCGGGAGCGCCATTCTGCACATTTACCGATACACTGTTGGAGGTGCTTCCGCAACCGTTCGAGGCCGTTACTGAAACTGTATAAGGGCCACCGCTGGAGGTCCAGTTTACGGTTAGTGAGGTGGAGCCTTGTCCCGAAGTGATGGTTCCACCTCCTGATATACTCCAAGTATAGGAAGATGCATTGGCTACTGAACTGATAGAATAAGTCTGGCTACCCGGGCATGGAGAAGTATTCCCTGTAATGGAACCTACTGCTACCGGTGGGCCTGCTTGCACGGTTACAGACAATGTTTTATTGGTACTGCCGCAAGAGTTGGTAGCAGTTACCGACACGTTATAAGTGCCACTGCTTGTCCAGTTCACGTTGATGGAAGTAGTGCCTTGCCCACTGGATATAGAGCCACCACCTGAAACCGCCCAAGTATAAGACGTAGCTCCTGTTACCGCACTGATGGAATACGATTGAGAACCGGGACAAGGGCTGACAGACCCACTAATATTCCCAACGGCTGTAGGCGGCTGGTTCACAGTGATCGTTACCGGTGTTCTGGTGCTGAAACAACCGGGGGTAGCCTTAGGACTGGCCTCCACATAATAAGTCGTGTTGCTAGTGGGCGATACATTCATCGGAGCTAATCCTATAGAAGTGCCGCCTGTAGCTTGGGTATATACATTATAATCAACAGTGCCCGAACCGCTGGCTGTAATAGTACTGGACTGACCTGCACAGATAGTAGAAGGAGCAGCCGTCACCGTAGGCGCGGCAGGAGGGGTGCAAGGCACATTGATACATTCGATCGTTTGTGTGGGGTTAAGTGTTGCTACTACAACACTGACCGCAGTTGTAGTAGCTCCACTGATTTCAATATCGGATAATGTTGTGAGGCTCGGGGAGTAACTGCTTTTGCTGGGGTTAGTTACAATTATTGTGTCACAATTTACATTGTTCATAAAGCCGTTCTTGTCGGTCTTTACTACGTGGTAGTTGAAGCCGGTCATTTGTTGGGCGGTCATTACGGCAATGTAACCTGAATCTCGCGCTTGAGTGCCTTCTGCTAAAATGGAGGAAAGACCGGAATTGTATCCTCTGGAAAAGATCACGTTCCCATTAGCGGAGTTCACCTTCATAATATACGAGGCAAAGGTGAAAGAAAAGGGAGCGATATACATTCCCGTAAAACCAAATTGGCCGTCATTAGTTACAAAGCCACTGTAAGGTATTCCTACATTAATAAAGCCAAAGCTGTATTTGTTTCCGCTGTTCACAGTACCAGAAGAATTGAACCGCAAATAATAAGGAGAGCTATTGTCATCACCGGTAATCATTACTTCCGTCCCACTAAGCGGAACAATAGCATTCCCTTCGGTACTGGTACTGCCATAACGTTTCAGGTATTGAAAGTTGCCGTTTACATCGGTTTTTAATACAATCCCGTAATCTCCATCATCATCTACAGCCGAAACACTTGCTGTTCCTGTAAAAATGTATCCGTTACTCACTTCCGCCACATCATTCAACACGTGGTCGTTGATAAAGCTGGTGGAAACAAAGAACACCTTTGCCCATTGCAATACTCCGGCACTATTTACCTTCATACAAAACAGGTTGGCCGAATCCTGACGGGCGAGTGCTCCACCTCCATCCGGGTCAGCTTTATACACATATCCCGCCACCACAAAACCTCCATCTGACGATTCGATCACTCTTTGCCCGTGCTCATCGGTACTCCCCGATACTCGGTATCTGTTTGCCCACGTGACTGCCCCCGTAGCGTCTAATCGCATCAGCAACAAACCGGAACCGGTAGAACCTGTAGTTATATAGCCACCGCTGCTTACGTTCTTTATATCCCATAAATCGGTAGCAATGGAGCCGGCAGAATATCCTTTACTCCACATCACGTTGCCAATGGTATCTAACTGCGTAACGTTACCATACAAGGGAATAAAACTAGTGTTCGTCCCGGCCAAAATATAATTGCTTTGAGGATTCTGAATAACGTTGCCCGGTATATCTAATAAGGCGATGTCGTAACTGGTGCGGAAAGTTATTTGCTGTGAACTAACTGTTGCTATAAAACACAGCAGTGCGAATAGAAAGTATAATTTCTTCATCCTATCAGGATTTTTTTAGGGAGGCTAAATATAAACGAATACAATTCTTCAAAGAATTTTTTTTGAGCGCTTTTTACGGACACCTTATGATTCAAAAAATTACTTTTAAGCTCAGCGCATGAAGAAGATTTTATTTTGGGGAGTTCTCAGTGTTATTATCGGTATGGTGGTGGCGGCAATGCGTCTATTTGATTTTGAAGGAAGTAAGGCTTTGTTTAAAAACGGCAGTTGGATGGGAACGAACGACCTGCCTTTAGGAAAAGAACCTTTAATAACTGCTCAGGTAACTTTGTTTGCATTGTATGCCTTGCCTTCTGAAGAGGCCGTTTATCTTTTTGCCCGAAAAGACAATGAAGGTAATTTGCTGAATGCTAACCACGAGTATCAAATTACAGGTAACCTTCATCAAGTAGAAGCAAAATACTGGAGTATTACTGCTTATGGCAGAGATTTATTTTTGATACCGAATAAAGAAAATCGCTTCTCGTTCAACGGGGCAAATATTCAAGCAGACAGTGCGGGAAATTTTACGATTATTCTATCTTCTAAACCCCATGAAGGAAACTGGCTTCCAACGGCTCCGGATTCTCGTTTCAATTTGCTTTTTAGGATTTACCGGGGAAATAAAGACTTTATAAAGAAATTGAAAGAGGCATCACTTCCTGAAATTAAAATCGTAAAGCAATCGTGAAAGTGAAAAGCTACATCGTTCCTTTTGTTCTCTGCATAGCTCTTGCTTGGGCAGTTCAGTCCTGGATAATCGCTGCTGTGCCACGAATCATATTTGCGCTTGCTGAACCTCTCTCGCACGAGCCACTTAATACTCTAATTAATGCTCCCAGGACAGATGCGAAATTGAGGAGAGTAGTATTGCCAAATCCCGACTTCATTTATTCCGCAGTCTTTTATGATGTCAGTAAAGGAGATTTGCTTTTTAGCGGAAAGTTTCCCGATAGCTCTCAGTACGCTTGCCTCGCCTTCTACAACAATAATCTCCAACCCTATTATGTGGTGAATAATCAAAAAGGGATTACAGGGGCTTATCAATTTCGGCTGACCGCTTCTGATAAAAAAGATAATTCTCCTTTTACTATACATGCCCAAACAAAGCAAGGCAGCATTCTGATGCGCCTGCTGGTAACGGATACTATCGAAACGAACACAGCGTTGGCGATACAGAAAGGACTATCCTTTGAGCAGATTCATTAATTTTCTCTAATTTTTTTTCACTTCCCCCCCCTTGACAAAATTTTTGTTTGGTATTACATTAATAGAGTAACCCGGAGAAGTTACTTAAACAAACAAAAAACA
>JADFDM010000018.1 GCA_018262795.1 Sphingobacteriales bacterium
TGAGTCCATTTGCTTGCGGTGGCAGTTGACACCTTGAATGAATGAGTCCATTTGCTTGCGGTGGCAGTTGACACCTTGAACAAATCAGATCTGCGCGGTGTCGTATGCCGCGTCATATTGGAGTGAGCAGGTCTGCACGGTGTCGTATGCCGTGTCATATTGGAGTGAGCAAGTCTGCACAGTGTCGTATGCCGCGTCATATTGCAGTGAGCAGCAATGCCTTATCGAGATTGTTCCAAAATATGATACTGAACGGTTCAATTCATGCCATACTATACAAGACTTAATTATTTGATAGGTAAGTTAGAATGAAGTGATTACTTCTTTTGAAGAGAATGAGAAGACAGTAAAAGCTACATGGCAGTCACCATAGTATTGCTTATTCATTTTTACTGATAGTGCTCAAAGTCATGGCTAAAGCCAATACGATAGGTTGCGTTTTTCTCCGCCATAAATGACGGAGTTAATTATTTCCTATCTGCCAAGATTTCACCGATCGAAACATCCAGCAGGTGAAGCCTCCATCCGACAAAAAACATTGAACCACTCAGCACACCAGGAATGCACGATGAGCACAAGAGAAACTCATCGTGCGCTTTGTGCATCCACCTTTGTGACCTTTGTGGTAAAAGCATTGAGTCGTTAATGGTTAATTGTCTGTTGTCGAAGACCTATCATCTATGCTTTAGGAGGATGAAGCGCGCCATCGTTATTCGATATGTTCGACATTCAGTAGTCGGTATTCGATTAACTCCGGCCTTTAGGCTGGAGATAGAGCCAAACGACCACCTCGGGCTTTAGCCCTGATGGTGCTCAAAGTCATGGCTAAAGCCGATACGATAGGTTGCGTTTTTCTCCGCCATAAATGACGGAGTTAATTATTTCCTATGGGAGAAGTTTCAAGGGTCGAAACATCCAGCAAACGAAGCCTCCATCCGACAAAAAACATTGAACCACTCAGCACACCAGGAATACACGATGAGCACAAGAGAAACTCATCGTGCGCTTTGTGCATTCCCCTTTGTGACCTTTGTGGTAAAATGAAGTTCATTCTTGCTTCTTGCCTCTCGTCTCTTGCCTTTTGTCTCCTGCATAACCCTCCCAAAATCTTTCTCTTACCTTGTGATTATAATCTGGCAACTTTTTACTTTCTTCCATTATGCAGAAATTCTTTTTCCTCACTCTATTATTCTTGCTACCCGGCTACTCCACCTTTTGTCAAGACTCTTATTCTTTAACTGATAGCGGTAAATTTGTTTCAGCTAAAAGTGCTGAAATGGAATGGTGGAAGAAAACAACGGTGTATCAAATCTATCCGCGTTCGTGGTTCGATACCAACGGGGATAGCATAGGCGATATTCAGGGCATTATCGAAAAACTCGATTATCTCAAAGACCTTGGCTACGAAACAGTATGGGTTTCTCCTTTTACCGAAAGCCCACAGCGCGATTTTGGGTATGATGTAAGCAATTACATTGCTATATCTCCACAGTATGGCACCATGCAAGATTTTGACAGATTAGTGGAAGCCGTACACAGTAGAAATATGAAACTGGTTTTTGATTTAGTGATGAATCACACCTCCGATCAGCACGAGTGGTTTAAAGAATCTGCCAGTTCGCGCACCAATCCCAAGGCCGATTGGTATGTTTGGAAAGATGGGAGAGGGAAGCATGGCATGAAGCGACCTAACAACTGGCGCTCTATGTCGGGCAACTGGGCATGGACGTATTGCCCCGCTCGCCAACAATTTTATTATCACGCTTTTCTACCCTTTCAGCCCGATCTTAATTATCACAACCCCGATGTAAAAAAAGCCATGTTTGATGTCGCAAGGTTTTGGCTCGCTAAAGGGGTAGATGGGTTTCGCCTCGATATTATCAGTGCTATTTACGAAGATTCTACCCTGCGAAACAATCCCCCCAGCGGGCGACTAACCCCCTCCGACAAATCGCTCACTATTCTATTTCAACACATCAAATACAACTTTTTGCAGGAGCAGAGTTTTGAATTCAGCACCGAGTTGCGAAGCGTGATTGATGAGTTCAAAAATCCCGACAGGTTTTTATTGGGCGAGTCGCATGGCGATGAAAGCTGGATCAACGGTTTCTGCAATTACAAAGGCAAGAAGGGATTGAAAGCCATCTTTCTTTTCAATGCTGTTTCCACTCCATTTAAAGCCACCAAGTACCGCAAGCTGATAACGAAGTTTGAAAAGTATTTTCCCGAACCACTCATCCCTACTTTAGTTTTTTCAAACCACGACCGCACCCGCACCATGACTCGCTTAGGCGGCAGCGTGGAAAAGCGCAAACTGCAAACCTTGTTTCAGTTTACTGCGCGCGGTATTCCCTTCACTTATTTTGGAGAAGAAATAGGAATACCTAAAGTGCGCATCCCACTAAAAGAAGGCAGGGATGCTATTGCGATTCAGCAAAGTTGGATTCCGCAATTTTTAGTAGATGGCAACAAGGAAACGCTGAACCGCGATGAATGTAGAACGCCTATGCTGTGGACTTCGGCTCCAAATGCAGGTTTTTGTCCGCCTGATGTAAAACCCTGGCTGCCGGTAGCGAGTAACTACAAAGAAATTAATGTGGAGAAGCAGTGGAGCGAGCCGAATTCACTGTTGAATTTCTACAAAGCAATTCTTCATCTGCGCAAAGAAACTCCTGCACTCAACGAAGGAAGTTTTGAAATAGCCTCGAAACTATGCTCTCCTAAAATATTGGCCTACTACCGCGAGTACGAAGCGAAGAAATATTTGGTGCTGCTCAACATGTCTAAATCAAAAGTGAAGAATCCTTTTAGCGGAGGTAAAGTGTTGCTCAGCACACACCCTATCGGCCAAGACCAAAAACTATTGCCCTTTGAAGGCCGCTTGGTGGAAGTGCAATAAATCAGTATCGCTTTTTATTTACCACCGCTGCCCGGCCCGCAATTCTGCGAGACGAAACAAACAGAGGAAGTGAATCTAAATTTGTGCGGTGGGCTATAAACTGAAAGGGCTTGCTTGCTCACAAAGCTCGTTTACTGCCATCAACTCAGTCTTTAAACTCCTGCAAGGTAGTTGTAATGATCTCTACGCATTCATCCATTTGCTCTTTGGTGATACAAAGTGGCGGAGCTAATCGCACGATATGATCGTGGGTAGGCTTTGCTAAAAGTCCATTTTCCATCAAGCGTAAACAAAGGTTCCACCCCAAGTCTTTATCACCCGGGTGAAGCACGATGGCGTTCAACAAGCCCTTCCCTCTTATTTGCTCAATAAGCGGATGCTTGATCTTATTTAATTCTTGCCGGAAATATTTGCCGAGATAAAATGCGTTATACACTAAGTTATCATCCTTAATTACCTGCAAAGCAGCCATCGCTACTTTACAAGCCAAAGGGTTCCCGCCATAAGTGGAACCATGCTCTCCGGGTTTAATCGTGAGCATCACCGGGTTATCGGCCAACACGGCACTTACCGGCAGGGTTCCTCCACTTAAAGCTTTTCCAAGTATTAGAATATCGGGACGCACCTCCTCCCAATCGCAGGCTAATAACTTCCCGGTGCGGGCAAGCCCGGTTTGAACTTCATCGGCTATAAACAATACCCCTGCACTTTCGCAGAGATATTTAGCCTTGGCCAGATAACCTTCGTCCGGCACCACTACTCCGGCTTCGCCTTGTATGGGTTCTACCAAAAAAGCGGCCACTTCTTTATCTTCTAATGCTTTGGCTAATGCACTTAAATCATTGTAGGGAATCTTGACAAAGTTTGGAACAAAGGGACCGAAGCCGCTGTAACTGGAGGGGTCGGTAGAGGCAGAAATCGCCAATATGGTTCGCCCATGAAAATTATTCTCAGGCACAATAATCTTTGCCTTGTTCTCCTTTATTCCTTTTACTTCATAAGCCCATTTACGAGCCAATTTAATAGCCGTTTCCACTGCTTCTACCCCTGTATTCATGGGCAACACCTTATCGTATCCGAAATATTCGGTGATGTATTTTTCATATTCCCCCAACACATTATTGTAAAACGCACGAGACGTAAGTGTCAGTTTCTCCGCCTGCTTACGCAGCACATCGGTAATCAGCGGGTGGCAATGCCCTTGGTTGACCGCACTGTAAGCCGAAAGAAAATCGTAATAGCGTTTCCCTTCCACATCCCATACATAAACTCCTCTCCCTCTTTCTAAAACGACCGGCAGCGGATGATAATTGTGCGCTCCGTGCTTTGCTTCTAATTCAATCAGGTAGTCTGCTTTTGATGCTGTTTCAGTTGTCATATTATCTAAATTTCGGTTCAAAAATAAGGAAATAAGCTATATCGGATAGCAAAGGTTTTAGTGAGCGAATACCTTACAGACTATGAGGATGCACTACGGGTTGCGCGAATAAAATATTCCGAAAATAAAGTTGGATTCAGATACTAAGAATGTTAAAGAATCGTTAGTCCGCTTCCGCTGGGCAGATGCACTGAAAAACAACTTTGCTGATACCGGGAAGATGAGATTACTTCTCTGGTTTAATGGATGGATATCTTCCTATTGGTCCGACCAATTTTAAAAGCCGATAGCCAAGCCCATAGCACCAAATATTTTTTGGCTAAATCCTTTGTCAACATAACTGTAAGGGGTTCCAAACATATCGGTAGTACTTATCGTAGTACGGTATTTATCGCTGCGCCAGTTCACGTTCATGTTAATGGCAAGGTTTGCTCTGTGTTTGCTATAGAACTTTACACCAAAGCCTGCCGAAGCAGTTGGGCCTCCGTAATTCTTAGTGTGGTTCGGATTGCTGACAAAAGGATTGACCGGATGTGCAGCATAACCGGCTTCTAAGAAATAATAAGGAGTAATTCGCTTGCTGAGAATTTCACCGGAGTAGTGCAGATAAACGGGAATGTAAAGTCCATTATTTACGCGGGTATTATCAAATACGTGCTTGGTGTCGTTAAAGCCGTTAGCAAAGGAAACTGCATCAAATCCAAATCCAATCCCTACAAAAGCAAAACGATTGAATTTATAACCTCGCAGAAAACGCAACCCTACATTATTCAACCCGGGACGAAACTCTATGGAGGAGAAGAAACGATGCTTGCGCAGATGATAAGGAACAGTCGAAGTGTCGCGATGATGGAATGGAGAACACCTCCCAAAATCATTTTCAAATTGATGATCAGAAGATTTGTTCTGTGCCTGCGAATGATAGACGGGTTCTTTCGCAATCTTTTCTACATCAGAAAGAGTTACTGCAACAATACTACCTCCGGCAATCTGAATTTTATAACTCACATTGGGGATTTGTTCAATAATCATCCCCCGATAAACGGTTCCATTTTTTAGATAGAGAACATCTTCCATGTTCTGTTGTGCAAAAGTGGCAGTTACAAAAAATAAGAAAAGACCGGCTAAAAGATACTTGAAGAGTTTCATAGGTTTCATTGGTTTAAATACAAGATACGCAATAAAAACCGTTACCAGCGGGGATTGTTCAAAGCTCTTTGTAGAAAGGAATTTTATCTAATAGTTCAATGTGGCGACCAAGGCGGCAACAGAAATTGTAGCTACCATTGGTTACCCATAGGTAAGGCACCCTGAGTTTTTGGTTATAGCGCGCTATTTGTTCAAACACTTTTTCATTTAATTTCTCTTCGGGGGCTTTACATTCAATTAACATTTTAGGTGTTCCATCTGTTCCGTAAATCAATATGTCCACTCTTTTTTGAAGTTCATTTAGGGGCACTCCTTTTTCAACAGCGATCAAGCTTTTGGGATATTGCTTGTCGTAAATGAGGTAATGAAGAATGTGCTGGCGCACCCACTCTTCGGGAGTTAGCGCCACAGGTTTTTTACGCACTTCGTCAAATATCACTTTCACTCCCTCCTGCTCACCGGTGCGAAATTTATATTGGCCGAAAACAACTTCTGTCATACTGCAATTAAAAACGGGAAGGTAAATACTTTCCTATTTTAGCAGGAAGCATTTCACATGAATTCAAAAGAAGAAATAGTAAACAACTGGCTACCCCGCTACACCGGTCGCGAACTGAGCGATTTCACCGAGTATATTTTACTCACCAATTTCGATACTTACGTGCAGATGTTTGCCGATTTGCACGGAGTAGAAGTAATTGGAGCCGATAAACCAATGAGCAGCGCCAGTGCCGATGGCATTACGATCATCAACTTTGGAATGGGCAGCCCCAACGCAGCTACTATCATGGACTTACTTTCGGCTATCCATCCGCAAGCAGTTTTGTTTTTAGGCAAGTGCGGTGGCTTGAAAAAGAAAAATGAAATAGGAGATTTTATTCTCCCCATTGCCGCTTTGCGCGGGGAGGGAACCTCTAACGACTATTTCCCGGCAGAAGTTCCCGCACTGCCGGCCTTTGCCTTGCAAAAAGCAATTTCTACGACTATCCGCGATTATTGTCAGGACTATTGGACGGGAACCGTGTACACCACCAACCGCAGAGTGTGGGAATGGGACGAAGCCTTTAAAGAATATCTACACGAAGTGAGAGTGATGGCCATTGACATGGAAACCGCCACCATCTTTATCACTGCCTTTAAGAATGAAATATCTGCGGGGGCTTTGTTATTGGTCAGCGATCAGCCAATGGTTCCACAAGGAGTAAAAACAGAAGCGAGTGATTTGAAAGTGACCGCTGAGTTTGTGCAATTGCACTTAAAAATTGGCATTGATTCTCTCAAACAACTCATCAACAAAGGGCTTACCGTAAAGCACCTGCGGTTTTAAATCATATTCTTCTCACTGCGGATATACATGTAGAAGTAAAAAGCGGAAGTGCCCGAAAACAAGTGCCATAGACTGTGCATCTGTAGAAAGTTATCGGGGTAGCAAAAGATTTTGTATTGGTCGAGCGCAAAGCAAATAACGGCAACGAGAATAAACGCAATACAAGCCATTAGATAGCGGGTATTTGTTCTTCCCGGGTCTTCTCTTTCCATAATTATTCCGAACAACACTACTAAGAAGATGAGGACTAACACTACATAATCATCCCACCCTATCGGCATACAAAAAGTAAAGAAAAGATACATCAAGGTGAATCCGATTATTAAAATCCGCATACTGCGAGGGTGCTTGGCATTAGAAGGAAGCCTTATCCGAAGTAACCAAACACGGTGCGTAAAATACATGAGCGGGAACAACACCATAGAATACACCGCAGAAAAATCGAGACGGCTGGCGAAGTGAATCAGAGAAGCATGAAAAATAGTGCTGGCTATAAATGTGTATAAAAGAATAAATCCGTAAGCAATGCTGTAAGATGGATTGGCACAGATGATATTGTATTTTTTGCGCTTACTCTGATCTTTCCATCCGCGCCTCAGTAAAATGATAGCGGTCATCCAATAAACAAAGTTGCTGAAGGTATTGATCGGCTGTCGAACTATTTTATCCATAAATGTTCGCTCGCAAAACGAGGTATCTATGTCATTTTCAGTATAAAACCGATCCCAGAAATGAGGATATGAAAAGAAATTGTTCAACAACCATATCCCGATTGCGAAAAGTACCCCCGTAGAAAGAAAAATAAAAAGTCTTCTTCGAGAGAACCGAAAGATATTGAAGTAAACCATAACGGTTCTATTGCTTGATCACTTGCTTGCGATACGAGTGGCCTTCTGCTTTTACTTCCACTACATACGAGCCTGTTGAGAGCGCGGTAGTGTTTAACTGAGCATATTGCAATCCGTAGTCAGGATGATAAACATTATCGGTGCTAATAAGTTTACCTGCCATATTGTAAACATTAAATTGCACATCGGCCGCTTCATATAAGTAATACTGCACAATCAGCTTATCGCCCACCGGGTTGGGAAACATGCCAAACACCACCAAGCGATGGTCATCGGCAATCGCGTTTGGCTCTTCTACCTGATAAATCAAACTGACCGTATCGCAATAATGCAAGCCGCAAGTATCACATCCAATCACCACCAGAGTATCATCTCCAATATAGTTATAGTAGGGAAAATACTTCAAGCAGTTCCCATCAGATAATTGAAAGGTTCCGTGCGAAGGAGCCATCGCAATGCTAACCGTAGCGGGTTGGCATACTAAATCATCGAACCATACGCAATAGCTGATGTTGCTATTTTTGTTTAAGGTAAGCGCTACCTCCGAAGCATTGACGGGATAATCTACTTTTATTTTATAGACCACCGTATCACATTCCCCCAATGAATCGCAACCAATAAAGGTGATCCACTCAATACCTCGGTAAGAAGTATCGGGAGTATAGGTAAAGCAGGTATCGCTCACATTGATAGTGCCATGAATGGTTTGGCTATTATTGAAAGTGGAAACAGGAAGCGTTAAATCATCGAAGGAAACGCAACCATAGTAAGAACTATCTTCCTTCATATCTACGGTAATCGTATCCAACGTTTGTTCAGAGGTGACTACTACAAAGAGATAGACGGTATCGCAAACCGGTACTGTATCTAAAGTGCAAATAGCAAAAGCAACCGTATCGTATCCATTGTAATTATTTACCGGCACGTAAGTAGCATCGTGTCCGTTCAGTGAAATCACACCGCCATGAGCAGGGGGCACTGCCACGCTCATGACCACAGCGGGGCAAATTGGATTGCCGGGTAAAATATTTTGAATGACTTGCGTATTCTCAGGGGTTACCACATAGTGGTCGGTAATTTTTACTACTCCAATATTTTGTTTGGCATATATAGGAGGCAATGCGGCTTGTATCTTTGGCGCATTCGTGATTGCTGTTCCTTGTCGTAGAAATCGCTCATTATTGTTCACATAGTACGAAGGGCCAAAACCATCTGTAGCGCCCAGTGAAGTAACGGTACTCATGTAGGTGTAGTCGGCCTGCGTTTTTCCTTTTTTAATATCCAACACATAATAACCGTGATTGGTCAGGTCAATGTATTTCATGTGTGGATTCAATGACTTAATAATATTCATCCCTACCGGAAGAGGCGACCCTGCCGAAGTAACGCTGGTGCCTACAAATTCTACGCACACTGAACCGGCTCCTGTATTGGGGTCGTAATTGGGGCCGGGCACATCATTACACCAAGTGGTATGAATATCACCGGTCAGTATCACCACATTCTTGATGTTGTTATTCATAATGTGGTCTTCAATCAGCCCGCGTTCATAGCTATAGCCATCCCATTGGTCGGCATTTACCGGTTGCCCGAACACCGTTAAAGGCGCAAACATTACCTGATTGCCAATAATCTTCCAACGAGTTGTGGTATCATCCAACTGTTGCATAAACCAAGCTCTTTCTACCGGCCCCATGATGTGGCGAGTAGGGTCGTTGGCCGCGCCAAGGTTTTGTTCATCTCGGTCGTAGAGGCGGGTATCTAACATCACTAAATCCAACAATTTACCATAGCGAAGTTTGCGGAAAATACGGATAGTATCAGCCGGGTCGGGTTTGCGAATAGGCATCCATTTAAAATAAACAGAAGTAGAGTTATGTTTCCGAACTGAGTAGGAACCTTCGGTAGCCGGTTGATGGTTTTGTGCACCACCACTCCAAGCATCGTTTGCCGTTTCGTGATCATCCCAAACAGTAATAAATGGATACAACTGATGAGCGCGCTGCAATTGCTTATCTAATTTATACTGCGAATAGCGGAGCTCATATCCCACTTCGGTTACGGCTTCAGTAGGCGGGTCGTAGGTTCTTCCGGAAAGATTAGCAGAGAAATCCCCGCTGGCATATTCATAAATGTAATCGCCCAAATGCACTACTGCATCCACATCATTACGGTTTGCGATGCTTTGGTAGGCGTTGAAATAGCCATGTTCCCAACTGGCACAACTCACTACGGCAAAGCGCACACTATCCACATCGGAATTAGCATCGGGAGCGGTCTTGGTTCTGCCAATGATAGAATTCGCTCCATTTGCTTGAAACATGTAGTAATAATAGGTAGCAGGCTGCAAGCCGCACACATCTGCCTTTACACAGTATTGATTGTCTTCGGTCGCAATGGCCTTGCCGTAGTTCACAATGTTCATAAAATTCGTGTCGGTAGCAATCTGCCAGTACACATCAATATTGCCCAGCATACCACTATCGGGAGTTACCCGGGTCCAAAGGATTACGCGGTCGGGCATTGGATCCCCCGACTCAATGCCATGATAAAAAGGGTGCATCGAAGGATCGAGCGTGATCCGATGATGATTATCCATTTGTGCATCACTCATGTTTACCATCAACACAAACAAAGCCAAGAGGGAGGTACGAAAGAGCATGATAATGATTTTTTTGAAGCGACAAATTTAGCCGCATCTTCGAGTATTACACATGATTAAGGTTTTAGCGCCTTCAAAAACAATGCGTTTGAAGAATTTCAGCAAGAACTATCGGAAAAGTTCTTATTTCTTGGTTTCGGCTTTCGATTCAAAAATTTATTCTTTTTCCGGTTCTTCCCCTGCATTTTTAAGGGTGGAAGGGTTTGCTTTGTTTTTATAGAAAACTCCGGATTGAGGCGGCATACCATATAGTTCGGGGCTTATTAACTTGCCGCGCTCATCGGGGTGTTTCATCACCTCTACCTTCGTTTTTCCCGGATTCTGTTGCACATATCGGTCGTTTCTGTTTCCGTAAACAAACCAACATATTTTTTGCCCCGGTGCCCCACCGGCCACTACAAACTTTCCATTGGTTATTTCATGTTTAATGAAAACGTTTGTTTGTTTCCCAATAGCTGTGAGTGAATAGGTGCAGTTGATGGTCACTGAATCGAAATAATTGGGCATGGTCACTGTTCCTTCGCCATTTCCATCGAGTATAACAGTGCCTCGGTACATATTTATCACCTCCGGAGATTCAACCGAATAATGTCTTAAATATTTGTTGTAAGGATCGAGTGGATCGTCAATCTGAAAAGGTTTTACACCTGTTGCCCCTACATCTCCCATCGCATAAACTCCAAAATTATTCCCCTCACCAACGACCCCGTAACCGAAAGAGGTATCAATAGCAGAAGACAAACCATAAACTCCTACTGCATCTACCGATCCGGTGGCAGTAGAAGTTCCCAAAAGAGCTGTTGTATTGGAACTAATGCCATCCGCCATAAATATTCCGCTTCTGATACCTGCAGATTGCCCCCAAACTGCTGAAGCATTTGCATAAGTACCGGGGGTCACTCCTGTTGAAACTTGATAAAAGTACCCGATAGGGCTTACCCCTAAAGAGGAGCTATTCTTAGCATAAATTGCATTACCTGTCCCTGAGTTAGACACAAATAAAGCAGGTGAAGTACTGCTATTTTGTTGAATGTAAACCGCCCGAGCTGTACTGCTTGAATTCACATAAATCCCAACATCGTTTGTTCCACTTGCCATGGTAAGGTCAATTCCTTTACCGGTAGCTCCTGATTTTAACATTTCTATAGCATCGCTACCATCACCTGCCGCAGAAATGTACATCCCTCGGCCGGCACCGGAGGCGAAAATATTGACGGCATCATCATTGTTTTTCGAATACACAGAAAAAATATCTCCGGCCGGTGGCTTATCATAGTTAATGGATACCTGTCCAGTACTTAGTATTCTCATCGCTTCGGAACTGTTCGTTTTAAAAACAAGATCTTTCGCATCGGTAGTTCCAACGAAATTGATCGTGGTGTCTGTTGCGGCATTGCCGGTTAATGACCAATTATTGCCTCCGCTGAGAGTGGCTGGATCCACCCATTTACCATTGCCAGTTGCATCACTTTGTAGTATAAAGGTGTTAGCAGCGCCATTCGACATTTTAAAATACTTGCTAATTAGACTGTCATTTATCGTAACACTGTTGGTCGCAAAGTTGCCACTGATTAGAGGAGCCGCAGTATTGCTGTTGTCAATATACAAGAGATTATTTCCTATTTCGTTCTGACCGGCATTGTATCCCAAAAATACATTGCCAGAACCGCTTAGGTTAAGTTGCCCGGCCTCAAAACCTATGTAAGTGTTGTTTCCACCAGTAGTATTACTCCTTCCTGCATAATACCCCATCATCACATTATTGCTGGCGGTGGTATTTAATTCTGCGGCACCGGTTCCTAAAATAGTGTTTCTAATTCCTGTCGTGTTGGATGTCAATGTATAAGATCCGAGCACAGCGTTTTCTTGTCCTGTTGTATTTGCATTCATCGTATTGAATCCCACTGCCACATTATTGTAGCCAGTGGTATTATGGTTCATTGCCGAATTACCTAAAGCAGTATTCTGCTGGCCGGAAGTATTAGCAGATAAAGCTCCGGAGCCTAAAGCCACATCAGAGTATCCGGTAGTATTCCAGAAAAGAGCACCGCTACCTACTGCGGTATTGTTTGAAGCGGTAGCGTTATGAGCCATAGCCTGATAACCAATAGCCACATTGAATGCTCCCGAAGTGTTAACATCTAAAACATTAAAACCGATGGCTACGTTTCCATCTCCGGTATTGCTTCCATTGAGCGCGTGCCAGCCTAAGGCCGAGTTGTATTGGCCAGTGCTTGTACCAGACCCCACGCCAAAAAGAGTGTTTCTCCCGTTATCTGTAATTAACCCCGCTTGCTGGTTATTTACCTTAAACATCAGATCCTGGTTATCTGTAGTTCCAATAAAGTTGGTACCCGTAGTTGTACCGCTGTTGCCAGTCAAGTGCCAATCATCTCCACCTAGCGCGGAGGGGTCCGTCCAAGTGCCGGTGCCATTGGCATCAGACATCATAATGTAACCATTTGCTTGGTTGCCGTCCACCATGCGGAGATGGCCGACAATATGGAGCTTATCGAGTGCATTGGTAGTTCCAATACCCACATTGCCGGTTGACATTATGCGCATCACCTCGCTCGAGTTAGGTTCAAATACTATATCACTCGCGTTTCCTGTGCGCAATCTCAAATTAGCATTACCGGGATAAAAACCTACGCTGGCAGTGAAAGTTGCATTCCATTTATAGAACTCCATTCTGGCCTCATATAAACTACTTGGGGTTTCAACTCTTACTATGGCATTACCATTAGGATTATAAACATGCAGTATCTGCACTGGGGAGGCAGTTCCAACGCCTACATTACCAACGCTATCCACTACCATTCGTTCGCTGTTGTTAGTGCGCACCCGCCAACTTACATTATCTGTAGTGCCAATGAAATTAGAGCCGCTGTTGGTACCTGAGTTTCCCTTTACTTTCCAAAAGGGGAAAGTGGGATTTTGGATTTCTGCCTGCCCTTGAGCATTGAAAAATGCAGCTATCAGTAAAGTTCCGAAAAAGAAAGCTTTGGTCATTTTGTAGAGATTTTTATGGTTCCTCATTAAAAAAGCAGAATGAAATTTTGAGCCTTCACAAAGTTTAAAATTTAGTTGGGATATTTCAGTAAACGGGAAGAAGAGACCGTGTTTTTATAAAATTGAGTTGTGCTTAATCATTTTTTTATGACGCAAAGGGGATCCGGGAATGGCAGGTAAGCAATATGGGGTTTAGCGGATGGTTAAAATAAATGCAGGGGAATAGGACATCGCAGAACTACCTCCTTAACTGCAGAGTTACGAAACGGAGACACTGGGGTGGGGTAAAACGAGAATCATTGTTTTGTTCTTTTGATTATTGTTTCTCGTTAATCATCTAATCCTTTTCGGTCAAGTATTTTTGGAATATACTTTTCAATTCTTTCATTTCTCGTTTTGGCTTGTTTGGCTGAACCAAAATATAGTAAATAACTTTTTTGTCGCCCCGGTGTTAGTTTTTCGAATGCCGTTTTTAGTTCTGCCATTTCGTTTAATGCTGTTTGAAATTCTTCTGGTATTTTAAACTCAGCCGTCTTTTTCATTTCTACTTTTACCCCTGATTTTTCAACTTCGATGGCATTTTTTATGTAGGATTTGATAACCGATTTTTGTTTTACAACTTCTTCAAGATTTACAAATCTAAGTTGCCTTGCCGCTTGCACATTTTCAGTTTGCTGAATTAGAATGTTTTTAGGGTCTTTCATTATTGCACCTTTCATGAAAAGTAAAGCACAATAATCTTTAAACCCATGAATTAAAAATACATTGCTCTTGCCAAGAGTATAGCAAGGATAACCCCATTTTAATTCTTCCGTTAATTCAAATGAAAGAGCAAGTTGTCTTAACTCTTGATAGGCTTCTTGCCATTTTGTTTTTTTGTCAAAAAACCAATTTACACTTTTATTCATCTTGTTATTTTTCCCTGTTTTTGATATTGTTCTCACGCCAAGTCGTTGTTATGCCTTCATTTTTCTTTTCGACCGTCTGCACGTCTGTCGCTATGCTGTTGGGCAGACATAGTCTTTTGCAAACTTTGACTTGTGTCTTGGTTTGTTTGGCATGTCTCGAAATCTTTCGGGATGTAGTGAGTATTTCTTGTCGTAGTCTATCCGTTTGCGCTAGCTATCAAGGTGGTGCGGTCATCAAAAGTTGCCGCTAACTCATAACTATATGCTCTCTCGCTCCCTTAAAACTAAAAAACCTTCATTTCGTGTACGAGCAGTAGGCCTTTTTAATGAACCGATAGGTGGCTGTTCCTTCTGAACTTTTGAAGTGAATGAAATACATGCCCGATGAAAGTGCAGCAACGGAAATTTGCTGATGGTGTTCCCCCTTGTCACGGACTCCTTGCCATATATTCTGTATCACTCTGCCGGTCATATCGGCAATGCTTAATTCTATATACATCGAATGGTTTACGCTATAAGTAAGAGCAAGCACATCGCTGACCGGATTTGGCAATAAGCGGAATGACTGAAGCAGCTTGGTTTGTGGTATCCCTACGCAAGGGGCTATGTAGGCAAAGAAAGAGGTATCGGAACATCCCCACTGGTTTGACTTTATCACCCGATAATAACCCGCATTTGCATCGCAGTTGACGATTAACGTGTCGTCAGTATTGCTCAAGGTGTTCAACTGCCCGGTGGTGTCGTAGTTGACCGCATATTGCCACACCAGCGTGCTGTTCGCTTCATCCCCGGCAATCATCAATCCATCTCCCCAAGCATTTACTTGTACGACAATAGAAGCTACCGGGCCGGGATGCAAATTGACCATCACTGAATTGGCAGAAGAGCCGGTGCAGCCGTTTTGCTCCACCGTTACCGCATAGCTGCCGGGGTTTGAAATCACAATACTTTGCGTGGTAGAGTTATTGCTCCATAAATACGAATCATATCCGGCTCCGGCATCTAACATAGCCGTTTCCCCTCCACAGAAATTAAGCGGTCCCGAAGGTGTAATGGTAGGGCTGGGAAGTGGGTGGAACGTGACCACTACCGTATCGTGCCCTACGCATCCGTTGTCCATAACCGTTACTAAATAATTTCCGCTGAAAGTCGGCTGAATAGTTTGTGAGTTTTCTCCACTGCTCCAACTGTATCCATCATATCCCGCACCGGCATCGAGCGATACGGCATCGCCATCGCAAGCATTCACAGAATCAGCCGGTGAAATATGAACGGCTACCGGAAAGTTGCCTACGTTGACAGTAGCCGAAGCGGTGCCGGAGCAAGTACCTTGTGTCACGGTAACAGTGTAAGTTCCATCCGTGCCGGTTTGTATGCTGGATGTAGTGGACGATTCGCTCCAAGTATAAGTATCATAACCGGTGCCGGCATCTAAGGTGGCGTTTCCTCCCGCACAAATATTAGCTACCGAAGGGCTAATGACGGGGTTTAGACTGATGCTATCTACGTTCACAGTTTTACTGTCGGAAGCTGTGCAAGCAGCATGTGTTACGGTAACGGAATAGGTGCCCGACTGATTCACCGTAATGCTCTGTCCGGTAGAGTTATCGCTCCATGCGTAAGTGTCGTTCCCTGCCGCAGCCGTGAGTGTAACACTGCCTCCCTGACAAAAACTGAGCGGCCCGCTCGGAGTAATGTTGGCAGAAATTTGATTTTCAGTAACGGAAACGGAAGCAGTGGCCGAAGTGCAAGCTGCGTAAGCCGTTACGCTGTAAGTACCTCCCGCGTTTACGTTGATCGAAGAAGCGATAGCTCCCGTGGACCATTTATAAGCGTAGAAATTAGTAGTAGAAACCGAAAGCACAGTGCTTTGCCCGGTACAGAAAGTCGTATTGCCCGAAATTACCGGAGTAGTGATGGCTCCGTTATCGGTAGCGGTATTGCCTACCATAAAAGTATCCACCGCAGCGCAAGTGCCTGCCAAATCCTGTACTCGCAACCAGTATTCTATCCCAAATACATCTGCATTTTGATTTAAGATGTTATAAGGAGAACCTCCAACACTCACCTGTGCATCTAAGATGATATGCAGTTTATACTGCCCCGGAGCGTCATAAGTAGTGCCCGAAACCTGAACGCAACCGGTGCCGTTTCCCGCAAACTGATTATTGGCATCACTCGTAGCCCAGCACAAACCGCAGGGCAGGTTTAGAATAGTGTCAATCTTTACCCAATTAAGAGTGTAAGTATTTCCCTGGTAGTAAATGTAAGGAGCCACCTGTAGGTCTATCTTCTGATTGTAAGGCGTTCCTATCTGCGCACAAGGCACCGAATCATAGGGAGGATAAAAACCAAAATTAGCATAAGGTCCGCCAGGGGTGCAAACAGTGGAGCCGGAGCCTCCGCAATATTGTGCATGGATAGAAGTTACTGAAAGCAAAAGCAATGCTAATAACGGAGAGAGAAGAAATTTTTTCATGCTGCTTGATTTTTGATTTAGGCTAAAGATATTTTAAAGATAGGATTAAACGCATAAATACGGAACTCAGTTAAGTTGTGCAGTGTGAAGATAAGTTTGCTGATAAAAAAACAAAAAGCGATGAGCAAACAATGCACACACATAGCTTTTCAGCTAAGATTCCAAACCAAAGAAAACTGTTGCCACTATTTTGAAAGCGAAGGAGTGCGAGAAAGAGGAGGCGTGCTATAAATGTTATCGAACCATCATAGATAATCAAAGGCTTTTCTTTTCTTTCCATCTTTCAACTGCAAACCTACACCTACTTTTGGTTTCAATATCTCAGGGTGCGTAATAAAAAAGTCCTTGAGAAAGATTCTCAAGGACTTTTTAATTTATTGCGAAAGCTATGTTATTTCAATGCGAGTTCCCCTTTGCCGATGAGGTAACCGCTTTGATAAATTTCAACTTTATAAGTGCCGGCTTCTTGAATATTCTGACTCCAATATACCACTACCTTTTTATTGCTTTGGTTCCAGTCGAAATCAGCCTTTTTAGTGTATTGAATAGTTTCTCCACTTTCGGTCATTTTCAAAGAACCAGATCCTTGGTCAGCGACAGAGATTGTTTCTCCTTTAGGATTAATAATCCGCAGATATAAACTCAAGTTGCCGGGTTCCAATACTTTGTTATCACCGGTTTCAAAAGTGATACGAAGACTTTCAGCCGACTTCACACGGTTCACCGTTACTTCCTTGCCGTTGTTCTTCTTCTTGATCGCCTCTACCATCAAATTTCGGGGCTGTAGTAAAGAGCCTAACTCTACCTTTTTATTTTTCACAGCCAAGTCTTGTGAGAGGTTGGCGGTGGTTAACTTTGCAGAGTCTAAGTCGGTACTGAGTTGTTGATTTTGTGCCGTCAGTTCTTGATTTTGTTTGGTCAGTTCCTCCACTCTCTTTTGCAACTCCGCTATAGAGGCTTCATACTGTGTAACGAGTTGTTTTGCTTTCGCCAAATCGTTCTTAGTCATTTTACCCGAAGCCAACAGATGTTGAATTTCTCTTTGTTTAGCTTCTAATTCATCGCGTTGCGCCAACACAGCGCTGTCCTGGATGTTCCCTTGCTCAATCAGAGAAGTAATCTCCATTTTCTTCGCTTCCAGCGTATCGTTCAGGCTGTGAAACTCCTGCTCTAACTGCACTTTCGCTTCGCCCAGATCTTTCTTCTCTTTATTCTCGTTCCACAAGAGATATAATGCTACTCCATTGATGAGTAATAGCAATACAATAATGGCAATGTAAATCTTCTTGTTTCCGCCTTGATTGGTCTCTTCCATAATTTTAGTTTTTTTTCGTTTGTCGAAATTAAATGTAAGTCAAATGTAACGCCTACAAAACATAACTAATTAACAGTTCTGCTAACCATCCCACGTGGATAACTTAAAATTAAGCCAATCTACATAGTCAGGCGAAGTTGAACTCCCAAGGTAGCATAGCCGCTTTGAGAGTAGGGAGGAATTAAAACAGGCCGCCAGCTCACGTTCAAGTCATCTTTCATGTTCCATTCAAACAAGTGGGCATCCACGGCTGCATCCACTATGTTTAAGGTGTACCATACGGCTGTGCAGATAGCGGATATATCGAGGTATCGTTTGTAGTAATCGCGATAAGATTTAAGGGTCGCCTCGTCATCCACTCCTCTGTAAGAACCATACGATGCAGGGTCTAAATCTACTTGCAAACGATAGGCATTGCGGTATCCTTTAAATTCTGTAGCGGTGTAATAAAGTGCATACCCCAAACCGCCAAAGCCCGCGTACACAATAGGGATTTTCCAGTATTTTTTATTGTAGCCCTGACCAAGTCCCGGAAGCACAGCCGAAAAAAGAGCAGCTTTGGTTGGGCTATGGCGTTTCGCTTTTTTTGCAACCGTGGAAGAGTCTTCAGCAATAACCTTCAATTCTTTCTTACTCGATATAGTGCTATCTGCATTCATTCTTATTTTGCTTTCTAAATGAACGCTATCGGTGTTAGTAAGTACCGTGTCAATAGTAGATTGCGATCGAATCTCCGAAGGGCTTAGAAACAAGAAAAAGAAAAGTAAGCTGAGGTAATAAGAACTTTTCAAGAGTGGAAAGCTGCGGTTAGGTTTCAGTAATAAGTTCCGTGAGCCGGTTCAGATCATCGTCACTGTAAAACTTAATCACCACTTCTCCTTTGCCATCTTTACTTCGCAAAATCTGTACTTTAGTAGAAAGCGCAGCCATGAGTTGATCTTGCATTTTTTTGATAGTAAACGGAAGGTCTTTGCTTTTGAGAGAACCGCTGATAGACTTCTTGGGCTTCACCTCCATATTGCGCACCATTTCCTCCACTTGCCGTACGCTCATTCCTTTGCTCACTACTTCTCTAAAAGCACTTAGCAGTGAAGAAATATCGTCAATAGCCATCAGTGCTTTGGCGTGTCCCATCGTGATTTTTCCATCTCGAAGACCGGCTTGAATATCCGGTGGAAGTTTTAATAGACGGATAAAATTTGTAACGGTGCTTCTGTTCTTTCCTAAGCGCTCGGCTAATTGCTCTTGCGTCAATTCGCATTCATCCTGCAAGCGCTTATAGTTGATGGCAATTTCAAGCGGGTTCAAATCTTCTCGCTGAATATTTTCTATCAACGCTATCTCGATAGACTCTTGATCGCTGGCCGTGCGCACGTAAGCCGGAATCTCCTTTTTACCGGCAATCTTAGAGGCGCGAAGTCGTCTTTCTCCGGCAATCAACTGAAACTTTCCGTTCTCCGATTTGCGAACGGAGATCGGTTGTATCACTCCATGAATCTTGATAGAATCGGCCAATTCATTCAGACTATCTGCTTCAAATGAAGTGCGCGGTTGAAAAGGGTTCACTTCAATTTTATCCAATGAAATATGGATGATCATGCCGCTATTTACTCCGAGATCTTTTGCAAGATCATTACCTCGCTGCCGGTCGCTGGTGTCGTTTGCTTCGAGTAAGGCGCCTAAGCCGCGGCCTAAAACACTTTTTTTCTTTTCGCTCATGTTACTTTATTTCTTCGGGTATAAAATACATTAGTTGTTAGTGGAAGAATCCTCCACTAAATTAAACTGTTTGTCACTGTCAGGTATGCGGGTAGCATTATTTCTTTGTAGCATTTCGCGCACCATGTTCATGTAGTTGATGCTTCCTTTGCTTTCGGCATCGTACATAATGGCCGGTTTGCCAAAACTTGGCGCCTCCCCCAAGCGGGTGTTGCGATGAATAATCGTTTCAAAAACAATATCCTGAAAGTGCCGTCTAATTTCATCCACTACTTGATTAGACAAGCGAAGGCGGGGGTCAAACATGGTGAGAATAATCCCCTCTATCTCTAACTCAGGGTTCAGCCGGGTTTGAACAATTTTAATGGTATTCAAAAGTTTCCCCAAGCCCTCCAAAGCAAAATACTCGCATTGCACCGGAATGAGTACCGAATCACTGGCCGTTAGTGCATTCACGGTAATAAGCCCTAAGGAAGGAGAACAATCAATAATAATAAAGTCATAATCCTTTCGAACGTCCTCCAGCATGGCTTTAAATATTCGCTCTCTATTGGGCTGATTGATTAATTCAATTTCAGCCCCTACCAAATCTAAGTGTGAGGGAAGCAAATACAAATTAGGCGTTTCGGTTTCTAATATAATATCCCTTGCCTTCACCTCATTCACCAAGCATTCGTAAATACTGGTTTTGATAGATTTCGGATCGAAGCCTACGCCCGAAGTAGCATTTGCCTGCGGGTCGGCATCCACGAGTAGTGTTTTATATTCTAACACAGCAAGGCTGGCTGCTATATTAATGGCAGAAGTAGTTTTCCCTACCCCTCCCTTTTGGTTGGTCAGTGCAATAATTTTGCCTTGCCTTTCTTTCACTTCCTGCTTCTTTTTTGCGCTCATATGTTTTATGTGTTAGAGTTCTATAATTCCAGGGTCTCTCCGATATTCATCAGAATTAGTTCTTTCCCCAGTTCCTTAAACGTTTGAATAGCTTTTTTATGGTCAATCTTAATGTATCCGAAGGTATCATAATGAATGCCTATTACTTTATTGCACTGCACAAAGTCACTGGCAATGGCCGCATCCTCAATGCCCATCGTAAAGTTATCCCCAATGGGGAACAGCGCTACATTCAACTTCCCGCAGGTTTTAGGAATCAACTGCATGTCCACCGTCAAGGCAGTATCGCCCGAATAATAAAAGTTGCCCTCAGCAGATTCAATCACAAAACCACCCGGATTTCCTCCATTGGCACCATCGGGCAACACACTGGAATGGATAGCCGATACATATTTGGCCGTGCCAAAATCAAAAGCCCAGCGACCGCCATGATTCATTGGGTGGGCGTTCTTTATCCCTTTGTTTTGAAACCACGTTACAATTTCAAAATTTGAAACCAATACCGCTTTTGTTCGCTCGGCAATTTCTATGACATCTGCCACGTGATCCTCATGCCCATGCGATATAAAAATGTAGTCGGCAGCGATAGAAGCTATGTTAATATTCTTTGCCAGTTCATTATGCTTTATAAATGGATCAAAGAGCAGGTTTTCCCCTGCGATTTCAACCCCGAAACATGCGTGACCGTAATAGGTAATTCTCATAGTTATCTAACTGAATAGGTCAAAGGTAGAACATGTGTGGAACATAAGGTTTCGCACTTACTCACGTTTAAACAGAAGATTTGTTCAAACGTCTGTTGATAAGTTGGATTTGCTGTGGAAACCGTGTGGAAATAAAAAAGGCCTCGCAACGCGAGGCCTTTTTTATTGTTATTTGTTACTATATTATTTAGTGATGGTCAATCTCTTGATAGCCACTTTATCTCCGCTGGAAATCTTAACTAAATAAGTTCCATTAGCAAGTGAGCTAAAATCAAATGATTTGCTAAACACGGCATTGGTTTCAGCAGCAGTGAAGTTCATAACTTCAGAGCCGATGATATTGTAAACTTTGATAGCTATATTCTTCTCTACCGCAGTTACGGTAATGTTTACATTTCCCTTTGTTGGATTTGGCAACAAGCTGATAGCATTGCTGAATTGGACATCTTCAATACCTGAAAGACAAGCACTGTTAGAGGCCGCCAATACCGTTACATTCAAATTAGCAGAAACGAAAGTGCAACCGGCACTGTCCATTTTCAACGATACTGGGAATACTCCCGGATTGCTGTAAGTGTGTACTCCGTCCTCTGTGAATCCGAGGTTGGTATCACCGAAATCCCAAGTTGGAGTCCATCCGCTTTTGCTGGCTGAGTTGTTAGGGAAGGTCACCTCTTTACCCTGACATACAGGGTTTGGAGTAGGTTGCCCAATGGTTACGTTATTCGTAATTCCACCTTGGTATTGCACCGTTAAACTGGCGCTGGCAGAGCAACCCGAGTTATTAGTTACGGTAACCGTGTAATTGCCCGGATTAGTCACCTGAATAGTAGCCTGATTGGAGCCGGTAGCTCCAGTGCTCCAAGTGTAATTTTTACCGGTAGTAACTCCACTGATAGTTGTTAAAACCGTAGTGGCACCACCTCCACAAGCAATATTGAGAGGGTTAGCATTGGTAATGTTTACGTTAATTCCGTTAGACTTCACCAAAACCGAAGCGGTAGTGGTTAAGTTGTTGGCATCCGTTACAGTGACCGAAACAGTGGCATTAGAAGAGCCAACTACTAACGATACTTGCGGATCAGTTGTGCTGGTTAAGTTACCCGAGGTAGTTGCCCAGTTATAAGTGTAAGGAGTAGCGGTAGAACCGAAGGCGTTGGCAGTCAAGTTCAATTGTGCATTCGGGCAACCCTTCAATGAGTCAGCAACTATGGTAGCACCATAATTGATATTAGCCGTAACGTAAGGAATTGCTACAATGTTCTGAATTGGGAAGTTCTCACAAGCACCTGGAGTATAACCGTTACTTTGGTCGCAGTCATAAAAAATAGCGCCATTTCCATCATTTTCAAAATAACCGGAAAGGTTAGTGCCTGTTTGGGTAGTCAAATTAAGGTAGTAAGCACTGTTGTTACCGGCTACTGCCGTTTCAGCAAAACAAGCACCTAAGCACTGGTCGCGGTAGCCTGCCAGAATCTGAAATTTATTAGCAGTATCACCTACAAAATCAACTCTTATACCGAAGGTTTGCCCTTGTGCAAAGGCAACATTTGGATAGAAAGTGGCAATAGTGAAATTGGTAGAATTTAAAGGGATAGAACTGTTCGTAGCAATGGTAGTATCCCATAAAGATGGAGTAGTGAAGGTAGCATTAGGGGCACCATATCCTGTTACTACTTTTGAAGCAGTGTTGAATACGGTGAAGGTAAGGCTATCCGTAGTTCCGGTTGTGTTTGTATGAACAAAGAAAATATCAAAACTATCTAAAGTCAGTGTAGTGCTGCTCTTTGGATAAAAACTTAAACCTCCGGTATTTTGATCTACATATAAAAGGGTATCGAAAAATACGGCTGCGTAATCAAGTGCAAAATCAGCATTTGAATAGTTGCGGTTCAAATCCCACACATATCTTTGGTAATCGTAACCTTGATTTGTAGAGTAGGTTTCATCTGCTCCATCATAGTCAAGCATAAAACTGTAAGAAGCTGCTCTTGCTTCGTTGTTAAAATGCTTCTTGGTCACCGTTGGTGCCAATTGCATCTTAGAAAGGGATGATCCGTCAACTGGTTTGTAGTTAGAGTTTTGAGCATTGAGTGCAAAAACTGTAGCTACAAGGCAGAAAAGCGTAAATAACTTTTTCATAGTGCCGTTTTTGTTTTGATTTAATTTTAAAAAATGGTTTAGTAAAAATAACCTTTTCAGTATTTTAAGGCACGCAAAACAAATGAAAAAAGTGGGGTTTGCAAAAAAAATGACAATTTTATGACAAAGCTCAAGGCGCAAGTTAGGCGGGGTGTTTTGGGGCTTGTTCTCCAAAGTTTTGGCAACTGAAAACAGAAAACCCGAAACCGAAAGCGAAGTATTTCTATACTTTGCCCCCCAAGTAATAGCAAGTTCTGCACCGCGGCTCGTAGCATTCCTTTTCTCCCACCAATATTTTGTTTTTATCGGCAGTCGTGCGGTAACTAAAGTGCGCTATTTCGCCACATTTTACACAAATGGCGTGTACCTTCGTGATATAGTCCGCAATGGAAAGTAAGTTGGGTATGGGGCCGAAAGGCCGGCCTTCAAAATCCATGTCCAACCCGGCTACTATTATCCGAGAGCCTTTTTGAGCCAGTTTTTCACACACGCTCGGCAGTTCCATATCTAAAAACTGCGCCTCGTCAATTCCAATCACCTCCACTTCTGCCGTCATCAATAGAATGTTTTCAGAATGAGCGATGGGGGTGGATCGGATAGCCTTTGAGTCGTGCGATACCACATGGTGCAGGTCGTAACGGTTATCCGTCTCCGGCTTAAATATCTCCACTCGTTTGTTGGCAATCTGCGCTCTGCGCAATCGCCTGATCAACTCCTCGGTTTTGCCGGAGAACATAGAGCCACAAACTACTTCAATCCATCCTTTGCGCTCCTTACCCGATACCGGTTCTATAAACATATTAAATCAGCCGTTTGCCCGTTTATTCAATATTGCATGTTCAAAACTCACATAATTCGCGCCTTGCATTGCTGTAAGTTTGCAAAATCATAAAAGAAAATACTATGCGCTCAAATGTATCGGAATTGTTGGAAAAAATTAATCGCTTGGCGGCCAAACCCGATTTCCCTCATCTCTCCCTCATAGAGAAAGACTTGCTAAAACATTACCTCCGAGAAATGTATGAAGGGATAGATAGCGAAAGAAATGCGACTGCCCCACAGGAAGAGCAAACCTTGGCAGCACCCACAAAAGAAACGGTGGAAACCATTCAGCCTGAAAGGTTACTCCTAGAAAAACCGTTCAGCAAAAAGCAAGCAGATACTCCCGAAAATGATTCCTCTCCGAAACAAGAGCCTTCTGTCGCAGAAGCAGTGGCTAAAGTGGAAGAAGTAATCGTCAAAGTATCTCCGGCTCCCGATACCTTATCGGTAAAAGCGACCATCAATGATGGCATAAAACCAAAGACTACCTTGAATGAATTAATTAAAGATTCAGGGAAGGAAATGCACCAAGCGTTTTCGTCAAAACCCATCCGCGAGTTGATTGACTTTAATAAACGATATGCTATCGTGAACGAACTTTTTGGAAGAGATGTGGATGCCTTTGCAAATGCCGTGCATACGATTGATACTACCGAGAGTTACGATGCAGCCTGGAGTTTTGTGCAAAAGGATTTGGCCGTAAAATATAGTTGGGATGAAACGTCCCAAAGTGCCCGCCTGTTTTACAAATTAGTGAAACAGCGCTTCGGAGTAAATGAGAAATAAAAAAAAAGAGCCTCAGTGGCTCTTTCTTTTGTTGTCTTAGCTTGTTCTGAATATTCTTAGCAAATTATCTGGCCATAGAGAAAACATTATCGAAAGGCATTTTTACAGTGGCTACCGGAAGAACGGTTTCATCGCCATTGCTGTCAATCGCTTTTACTCTGTAATAAGTCATGTTGCTGTTTACTTTGGTATCGGTAAAACTCATGGCAATTTCATCGGCTGCATTTATCTTGTTCACCATTTCTACTAAAGTGAAGTTTTTGCCGTCATTGCTTTTTTCGATAGCAAACATGCTCACCGAAACTTTCTCGGGGTTGCTCACCTTCAGCACCACACTGTTATTGTCAATCTTTGCATCTAAGTTCATAGAAACTGCACTGGCAGAAGATTGGTTTTCGATTGCGTTGCCGTAGAACACTTTCACATCACTGCCAAAAGTTGCAGCCGGGGAGGTGGTAATATTGTTGTTTACAAAATAAGCTCCGCCTTTGCCCGAAGCATCTCCTCCGTAGTTCTGCATATTGTTGCCGGCCACCATGTTGTTGTTGTTAGCAATAGAGCCTTTGTTCTCGATATCAAGCATGGCTTCCATAATCAAATTGTTATGGATAGTACCTTCATTGATAATTCTTTTCATTACGGTGTTGCCGTTATTTTCAAAAGTGCCGGAAGCTGTCACCATCAAATCTTTCATCCCCACCATACTGGCTCCTTTTTCTACGCGAAGAACCCCTTCTACAACAATAGGAGAGGTAATAGTTACTTGTCCTGAAATAATCACCACATCAGTTGCTTTAACCGTAGTGCCGGCATAGTCACCGTTCCAAATTTTGGCATCATTCCATTTGCCTGAGCCGATAGTATAGGTTTTTGCATTGGCAACTCCGGCTATCATCAAGCTGGCGGTAAGGAGGGTGTAAATCTTTTTCATTTTGCTTAATTTTCGATTCCTACAAGCCTTTACGCTCTATCGAAACAAAATGTTACAGTTTACCGGGAGTATTGAAGTTAAAACGGCACGACCGAGAAATCCTTGAATGGCGTAACGACTAAGTTGGCTATGATTTCTGGATTATTGCAGAAGAAAAATTGCCGGTAGCGAAAGCAGCATCTGAAACGCTGCTACTAAACCCCGTATTACTTCATTAACGTAGTTCCACCCTTCATGGTGCGGGACGAGTTATCGTCAAAAACTAATTTCAGATAGTAGGAATACACTCCGGGAGCCGCTTCTTTGCCTTTGTAGGTTCCGTCCCATCCGTCATTTACATTGTTGCTTTCAAACACCTTTTCGCCCCATCGGTCGAATATTTTCCATTCAAAGAATTTGACTCCTTGCGTATATACTTGCAGCACATCGTTTGCGCCATCTCCGTTCGGAGTAAAGGCATTCGGAATAAATACTTTAGGCAGGGTATATATCCGAATGTAATGATCGCGGGTAAGCGTATCGCTACAGCCAAACTGATTGCCAGATATAAGCACAATGGAATACAAGCCGGGGTCGGTATAAGTGTGCGAAGGAGTTTCCAGAGCCGAGAAATTCTGATCGCCAAAATCCCACTGCCAGGTATCCGAATTCAAGGAAAGATTATTAAAAGTGATGAGGGAATTATCCTCGTTGTAAGCACTTAGCGGCTTCGCATCAAAGTTAGCTACCGCAGCCGGGTGCACGCTGGCGTTATGAGTGGCAGTGTCGTAGCAGTTGCCCAATTGCGCAATCAGAATCACCGAGAAGGTATCGGTTTGCGAGTAGGTATGTTGCGGATCTTGCCCCACAGAGGTAAAACCATCTCCAAAATACCATTGGTAGGTTCCCGAAGTAGGGGTGGTGAGGTTCGTAAAAGTGGTAGGGGTACCTGCACACACTTCATCCGATGAAAATTCAGCGACCGGTTTGGGATTTACAGTAACGGTAGTCGTAGCGGTATTGCTGCACAGATATGCATCCGTTGCGGTTACGGTATAGGAGGTAGTGGCGCTTGGGGTAGCCACCGGATTGGCGATGTTGGCATTGCTCAAATCGGTAGAGGGGCTCCATACATAAGTATTGGCTCCACTTGCGGTCAACTGTGCGCTTTGTGTTTCGCAAATATCAATCGAAGATTGCACCACCACTACGGGTAGCGGATGCACCAAAAATTCAATGCTGTCCGTTCCCGCACAGCCGGTCGTATCAGTGAAGGAATATACTAAGGAATGAGTTCCGGCACCTGCGGTAGCCGGTTCAAAAGTATCGGTGCCGCTGGTGATGCCACTTCCAGACCAAGTGCCACCTGCGGGAGAATAACCGGTGAGCGTAACCGCGCCCACGTCAATGCAGGAAGTTAAATCCTGACCGGCATCTACCACAGGAGCCGGGGCCACAGCCGTTGCGATGCCATTGCTGACAGGGCTGGGGCAAGTCAGGTTGGTAGCAATCACGGTGATACTGTCCCCATCGGCCAATAAGTTAGTGGTGTAGGTGGGAGCAGCACCACTCTGCACAGAGAGGCCGTTCTTGAAAAATTCATAGTTATCATAGCCGGTAGGAGCTGCCGTAAAGGTGACCGATACACCTTGGCAAATAGCATTATCGGCATCGCTGCTGCTCAGTGCAACCGCAGGAATAGGGTTTACCGCAAGCGTGACCGGAGTGCTGGCCTGGCCCGGGCAACCATTTAACACGCCCGATACTTGCACGATATCACCATGCACAAACGCGGTGGACGAATAAGTGTTGGACGTGGTATTTTGAACGGACGAACCGTTCACGGTAAAGTCGTAGTTATCCAAGCCGGTAGGGCCTGCAGTCATTATCACATTATCCCCCGTGCAAACAGGGTTGGCGGAAGCCGCTAACGAAAGTATTGGAGTCGGCTTCACAAAAACGCTAATCACTGAACTGCTGTTCACGCAGCCTCCATTGCTCACCTCCACGTGTACATCACTATTCTGGCTCAAGGCGGTGGCAATCCATGTTTCACTGGCAGAGGATTGCTGCTGGGCACTTCCAACAAAAAAACTATAGTTGCTATAACCGGTAGGGGAAGCGGTAAAGGTGATAGATTCGCCAGCGCAAATGGTATCGTCTGCATCGGAACTCGCCAAATTTATGGTAGGGATAGGGTTCACCACCGGGTGATGGGTAGAACTCGGATTGCTGTAGCAGACTCCATCAAATCCCAGCACTGTTACACTATCGCCCGGCATCAGATTGGTAGCGGTAAATGTATTGGAAGCAGAAGTTTGCACAGGGGTATTATTCACCACAAAGGAATAGGCTTGGTAGTTAGCCGGATTAGCGGTGTAAGTGAGATTGTCACCGGCACAAATGGTATCTGCCCCGGCTACCAAGGTAATGTTCAGCGTATTGGGTTGAATGGTGAGAACGAGAGAATCTTTTATTCGTCCGCAGCAGGTGGTAGTCACCCACAGTGTAATGGTATAAGTGCCCGGAGCCGTGAACACCACCGGAGCCTGTTGAAGGTTCGGTCCCGAAAGAGATGGAGGGATGGCCGAAGCGCCAAAGTCCCATTCATACAAAGAGCCGCTTAAGGTAGTTTTCATAGTGTCGGGGCAACCGTTCACCGCAGGGAGATTGGTATTGGTGATAGAACTGACTACCGACTGGCTGTTGAAAATATCTACAAAGTCAGTAAAAGTAGCACCTGAAAAAGTGATAGTCTTTCTTCCCGTAGTGCCATACATAACTGCCATCGGTCCGCTGCCATTACCGATAGAAGGGGTAGCCCCTGCTCCGAAATTCCAAGCTCCGGCAGTGGTGGCAGTGAATATCACTTCGGCATTGGTGCATCCGTGATTATCCACTGTAATCACCGGTGGATTACCCGGCACTGAAATAATGTTTGATTGAGTCACTGGGGCTCCTCCATTTTCTGAAAGATTAGCGCTTGTTCCCGCAGCGCCATTGCCACCAGCTCCGCCACCGCCACCAACACCACCTGAGCCACCCGTTCCGCCTGTGCCGTTGCCGCATACTCCGGCTGCACCACCGGCTCCTCCTGAGCCGCCTGTGCCACCACTTCCTCCGGCACCTCCCGCGCCACCTGCACCACCAACTCCTGCCGCCAAAGCGCAGTCGGTAATATTTCCACCCGCTCCATTATTATATAAGAATACAGCAAATGAGCCTCCTCCCCCACTGCCTCCGGTTCCTCCGGTTCCACCATAGCCACCGCCACCGCCTCCGCCTCCCGATCCACCCCAATCATCGGCTCCGTTTTCTTGCCGACCACCGCCACCACCGCCACCACCGCCACCGCATCCGGGCAATCCATCCGTTCCGTTACCACCGTTTGCTCCGGGAATAAAATAGCCCGGAATACTGACAGTTCCCGCAGGCCCGTTGGCTCCGGCAGTACCTGCGGCACCGTTTCCCCCGGCCTGCCCGGCCTGCCCCGGTGTGGTGCTACTGCAACTGGGAGCGCCAAAAGCGCAGCCTGCTGTGCAATCGGGACCCGATCCACCGGCTCCACCGGCTCCGCCACAACTTCCTCCTCCGGCAGCACCGCCATTTACATTTTTATACTTGTTTATACTCGCTCCATTACCGCCATTAGTCCCTCCTACCCCACCAAGGCCTCCGATAATAGGACCGGGTTCTGACATACCGGGTGAACCGGCTGCTCCATTGCCTCCTGCGGCTCCTACCGTACCTGCTGTGCCGGGCAGTCCGGGCGCTCCGGCTCCGGTGTTCACCGCAACGCGCATGATGTTGTAATTGCTACACCCATTCAGATAGACACCGTACACTGAATTGCTGTTTCCGGGAGCATCATCCACATAGACTGTCAAATCCTGTAAGCGGAAGCCCGAAAGATTTAAGCCTACCAAGGCAACTAAAGCATTGGCAGGAGCAGGTAAAAGATTAGTATTGTCTTTATGAAGAATAGAAGGCGTGGCATTGCTTTTTATCCATGTAGTTGGATCAAAACCTCCCTCCATCGTTACATTGCTGATTAATTGCAACGGGGTGCTAAGGTTATAAGTGCCCGAGGAAAGCCACACCCGATTGGCCGTGCCGGTGACCAAACTAAGGCCGTAAGAAAGGCTGGCCGGATTGGCTCTGGTGCCCGCTGCTCCGCTGCTTGCTCCGGTAGGGGTTACATATATTATGTCACACTCCTGCGCTATTAAGCCAATGCTACAAAGCAAGGAAAGAAGTACGGTGAAGATTTTAAGGTAGATAGTTCGCATAGTGACTATTTGTCAAGAAGGGTAAAAGTAGAAAATTCACACAAAAGTAAGACGTGGAAAGGATTTCTAAAGGTTGTGAGGAGCAAAGAAATATATTTATGCGGTTACAAATTCGACATTCGATCCACAATGTTCGATACTCATGGTTCGAATCAGCGCATGGCTCCCCTTTACCTGCAAGAATATTTCTATCTACCTGTGAAGTGCCAAGTGATTAAAGAATTTTCTTCCACAAGCCCTGGGAGAGCCGAAGGGGTCGCAGAATAAATAGGAAGTTTTCTAACTCCGCAGAAACCTGCTCGATAGATTACCGACAGGAAGCGCTGAAGAAGCATATCAATAACCACAAAGCCACCTCGCAAGGAGTGGCTTTGTGGTTTAATGAATAATTGTTGCAATAACTCCTCCTCCTCTGTATGTGCCAGTCCGTTTTGTGTGTGTCAGGTCTCCGAAACGGAGAACCGCAGTGCACAAGTAAAATCAGCACCGGTAAATAATTGGTAGCGATAAGAGGAGGATAGAGTAATTTTTACACATGCTTACTTATCGGTGGTAATGTTAGCGCAGTTTCATTCAGAAGCGACAATGATTAACTCCGTCATTTATGGCGGAGAAAAGCCGCTACATACCATCCCGGCTTTAGCCATGACTGTTGTGGTAAGCAGGGCTAAAGCCATGAGAGAGGCATTCTATTGCCCGCAGCCTAAAGGCTGGAGTTCATGCGCGAAGAAATCCGCTCTATCCAATTAACCAATAAGGATTGCACGATTAACTAATAAGTGCCTGTTCAACAAGCTGTGTCAAAAACTAAATTTGACACAGCATGAAAGAAAAAAGCAAAGCAGGATTCGACTTCCAGAAGTTTGAATCAGAAGCCATCGCGCAATTACGCTCAGAAGCGACAATGATTAACTCCGTCATTTATGGCGGAGAAAAGCCGCTACATACTATCCCGGCTTTAGCCATGACTGTTGTGCTAAGCAGGGCTAAAGCCATGAGAGAGGCATTCTATTGCCCCAGCCTAAAGGCTGGAGTTCATGCGCGAAGAAATCCGCTCTATCCAATTAACCAATAACGATTACACGATTAACTAA
>JADFDM010000019.1 GCA_018262795.1 Sphingobacteriales bacterium
CGCCTTTGTATTTGGTTTTTATCACAGTACCTTGCGCCAGTAGGCAGGCTTAGCGATAGACTACGAATAGCTGGGGGCTCTTAGATTCCTTTTATCTAAAGTTCGAAAAATGTCGAACAGCGAGTCATTAAGTGAAGGAAGTGCGACAGCGATGCGGTCGGATGTTTATAGGGTATTGCTTGCTATAAACATCTGACTCCTTAGAAGTCGAACAAAAAAACTACGCTTCACTTAATGCCCTTGGGCGCGGGCATCCGCTCGTGCCTCACTTGTTCGTAACCATCCGGGCAAATCCTATATTGCCTACCTGCCTTGTTGAACAGAGCCTCAAGGGCTGAATAGTTTACAGGCTTTTTATCAGAACATACCTGCTTTTCAAAACTCCTTTTTGGCTTTTTATCATCGCTTATCGGCTATTCACAACTGCTTACCGGCTTCCTCATTTCCTCTTGTTTTTTGTCTCTTCCTCTCCTTCCACTTTGTTCTTCAGAGCGACCTCCGAAAGGCGGTCCGAAAACTTGTTCCCTCGTTGGCGTCTGCCGCAGGCAATTCTGTGGAGAAGAAAAAAATTCTATCTCTGGCATTTACTACTTCTAATCTTTACGAACTAAAACCTATCTCCCTAATCCATATATTGCAATCGTGAGCAAATCCAAAACCATTTATTTCTGTCAAAACTGTGGCAACCAAAGCCCCAAGTGGGTGGGCAAGTGCCCCGTGTGCAACGAGTGGAACACGTATGTAGAAGAAGTAGTAGATAAGCAGGAAGAAAAAATAAAGGAGAAGCGCGGCTATGCGCTCAAAAAACACGAAGAAGCAAAGCCGATTCCCATCCTGGAAATTCACGAGCTGGAAACCAAACGCATTGACACCTTAGATACAGAGCTGAATCGAGTGCTGGGCGGAGGTATTGTGTTGGGCAGTTTAGTGCTGATTGGTGGCGAGCCGGGCATTGGCAAGTCCACCCTAATGCTACAGTTAGCACTGCAACTCAAAGGAGTAAAAGTGTTGTATGTAACGGGTGAAGAAAGCGACCGTCAAATCAAACTGCGAGCCGAGCGAGTGGGTATTAAAAACGAACAGTGCTACTTGCTCACCGAAACCAACACTCAGCAAATATTTAAACAAGCGGAAGCGCTGGCCCCCGATATAATAGTGATTGACTCGATACAAACGCTGCACACCGTGTATGTGGAATCGCCACCAGGCAGTGTGAGCCAGGTGCGCGAATGCACCGCAGAGTTGCAGCGCTTTGCCAAAGAAAGTTCTATCCCGATTTTTCTTATTGGCCACATTACCAAAGATGGTATGATAGCCGGCCCCAAAGTGTTGGAGCATATTGTAGATACTGTGTTGCAATTTGAAGGCGACCGCAACTATACTTACCGCATTCTTCGCACCGCTAAAAATCGTTTTGGCTCTACCTCTGAAATAGGTATTTACGAAATGGTGGGCGAAGGTCTTCGCCCTGTGCTCAACCCTTCAGAAATACTGCTGACTCAACGCGAAAATGATTTAAGTGGAATAGCCATTGCCGCCATGATGGAGGGTATGCGTCCTTTTCTGATTGAAACACAGGCGTTAGTTACTCCGGCATTTTACGGCACTCCGCAGCGCAGTTCTACCGGCTTTGATGGGCGCAGAATGAATATGCTTTTGGCCGTGCTCGAAAAGCGCGCAAGTTTTCGCTTTGGTACCAAAGATGTGTTTTTGAATATAGCAGGCGGCCTGCGGGTGGATGACCCCGCAATTGATTTGGCGGTGATAGCCGCTCTTACTTCTTCCTACAACGATATTCCGGTTTCGTCCAAAATTGCTTTTTCGGCCGAGGTGGGTTTAAGTGGCGAGGTGCGCTCAGTGAGTCGGATAGACCAGCGCATATCAGAAGCCGATAAATTAGGCTTCGACAAAATCTTTATCAGCAAATTCAATCAGAAAATTGACCTCAAAAAATACAACCTTGAAATTGTGAGCATCAGCCGGGTGCAACAGTTGATGGAACAGTTGTATGGGTAAGCCCCACAGTTATGGCGCAATTTCTATTTTCACGCACCGTTTATACGATTCAATTCAGTCAGTGAAAAAACTTTTTTCTTTCTTAATAGCAGTCACTCTCTTCGCTGCTTTGTTTTTTTCGGGCGGCTGCCGCAAAGAGCAGTTTGGCAATGGCACTATCACCTTTAGTACCGATACGCTCACCTTCGATACCGTTTTTGCCACCTTCGGTTCTACCACTCGTTATTTCAAAATATTTAATGATAGCAAGAAAGCGGTGATGGTGAACGACATCCGCCTGATGCACTTCGTAGGCACTCAGTTTCGGTTAAATATAGATGGAGTATCTGGCGACCACTTGACCGAGGTAGAAATTCCCGCTAAGGATTCCATTTATGTTTTTGTGGAAGTAACAGTGAACCCCAACGATCAAAGCACGCCTTATGTGATTATAGATGATGTGCAGTTTACCACAGGCAATAAAACCAGCACCGTGCATTTGCAGGCCTTTGGGCAAAATGCGCATTTTCATTATGGCGATGAAATTTCCAATGGGCAAACAGAAACTTGGACGAATGACTTGCCGCATGTGATCCTTAGCCGAGATACCAACCCCGGCATTTATGTAAAGTGTGGAGGCACGCTCAACATCAATCCCGGATGCAAACTGTTCTTTGTAGGCAACTCCGGTTTGTTTGTAGAAGGAACGCTGAATGCTATCGCTAACACCTGGAGCGACTCCATTGTTTTTCAGGGGGCACGCTTAGAATCCTACTATACCGACAAGCCCGGCCAATGGTTCGGCATTGTTTTTCTGCGGGGCAATACTTGCGTTCCTCACGGAAATTTTGATCACTGTGTAGTGAACGAATCTTCGTACGGTATTTATGCCGGTGCCGGTTTAAGTTCCGATATTTCCAGTTATCTGGGTTCCTCTCAGCGACCGGTGGTAGCCATGCACCACACCATCGTAAAGAACAGTCTTTACAATGCGCTCTATGGCTTCAACGCCAAAATTACGGCTGACAATTCGCTCTTCTACATAGCGGGCGAGCACTTAGTGAAGTTGGGGTTGGGGGGCGAGTATAGTTTTACGCACTGCACGCTTTACAATAGTGGTTCAAAATATGTAAGCCACGAAAAGGAATCTCTATTGCTGAGCAACTTAGTGTCGGATGGAACCAGCAATTTTGAAGAGCCGCTGAAAACTACCTTCACCAATACTATTGTTTACGGAAGTTTAGAAAATGAAATTGTGTTCAGCAATGTGGAGGATTTGAACCTTGCCAATTTTGACAATAGCTTCTCTTATTCCCTCATAAAAGCAAAGGCCGATACCTTTGCGCTCTTTACCACTGTCAATAATCAAAACCTGTTTAATCAGGATCCGCGCTTTAAAGATTTTTCTGTTGGAAATTTTATTCTCTCAGATAGTAGCGGTTACTTCTCTCCCGCTATTGATTACTGCCCTTCCGGTTTAGGCAAGGATATTTTCGACAACCTCCGCCCGGTATCTAAAACTACCAATACCAACAAGTACGATATTGGCGCGGTAGAAACTCAATAATGCTGCGCAGATAATAAATGCCCCTTTCTGTTTGGGCTTCTTATCTTTATTCAACAAGCCATAACCTATGAAGAAGACTTTTGCTCTTTTCAATCTGCTCTGCTTTCTCCTTTCGCTGACCGCACAAAACATTTCTGATCTCGAAACTTTCGAGCAGGCTATGAAGCCGGGAACCGTGTTGACGTACGATGTGAATATGGGTGGCAAGCAATACAATTTGTTAGTGACGATTAAAAAATTGGGAGAGGCTATTTCCTTTGATTGGAAAACCACTGACCCCGCGAATAAAACAGGAACCGTAAACATGAATGCCGAAGCGGTGAAGAATGCCGATGCTTTATCCCATTTCTTCAACGGTGGAGAATCTAATCTGGATAAGGAAACTTCGCTATTTCTCCCCCGCAAAATATTTGCAGAGGAAGGAGCAGAGGCTTCGGCAGCTTTAAAGGTAAATGGCGCATCCGATACCGCTACGGTGATGAGTAACACTATCAGTGAGTTTAATTTTAATGTAAATGGCAATCTGGTCGCTGTGCCGGGTTGGGAACTCGAAGGGGGAAGCGATATAAAATACACGATTGATGTGATGGAGTCGAATAAATTTCCACTGATCTATCGCTTAGACTTGGGCTGGACGATGATACTGAGCAAGGTGGAAAGTTTATAGTTTGTACAGTCTTATACACAACCCATCTCTCCGCGTTCATTTGTAATTAGCTTTTCGTTGCCAGCGGTTTTCCATTGTAGTAAATTGCCGATAGTTCCGGTATGATTACGCTGCTAAAAGACCTTTATTACTCCTTTCCCTTTCAGCTATTGATGCTGTCCATAAAGCGGCATCAGTTTCTGCTCTTCTTTTGGGTATTTCTCATGGTCATTATCATCGGCAAGTTCGGAGCGCACATCGGAATGCCGGCTGTTTTTCTCGACCCCGAGTACCTCGGTCATGTAGGCTATCTGAGTTTTTCTATTGTAGGTTTGGGATTTGGGACCTTGTATGTCACTTGGAATATTGTGGTGTACATTCTCAACTCGCATCGCTTCCCGTTTATGGCCAGCCTGCAATATCCACTGGGAATGTTCTTTATTAATAACTCCATTCTTCCAGCCGTATTCATTATCTCTTATGTAGTAGCCATCATCCACCATCAAACCGTGAATGAATATCAACCGCTACCCGATGTGTTGTTGGGCTTGCTGGGTTTTGCTGCCGGCTTTATTCTGATACTGCTCCTCACGGCTCTTTACTTTAATCTCGCCAATCGAAATGCCGAGAGCATTTTTAAATCCGATAAGGATGTGGCCCGCAGAAAAAAACTCTTCAGCAAAATTCCGTACACCGAAATTGTGGAGGCGCATCACTATACCCGAGTAGATTTTTATGTAACCAACAATCTGAATATCCGCCACACCCGTACGGTAGAGCACTACGGCCCGGCTTTGCAACAGTTGGTTTTTAAGCGGCATCACTTCAATGCCTTTATCGCTTTCATCATTGCCTTTCTACTTTTGATCAGCATTGGTTTTTTCTTAGAGAATCCTTTCTTTCAGATTCCCATTGCTGCCAGCGGCTTTCTATTTCTCAGCCTCTTGATGTCGCTCTTCGGCATGTTTCTGTACTGGACGGGAAGCTGGGGGCCTATTGCTATTATCACCTTTGTGATAGTGGCGAATCATCTTACCAAGTACGATTTGTTTGGTTCGCAAAGCCGGGCTTATGGGCTAAACTACGACACCGAAAAAGCTGCTTATAATCTGGAAACGCTTCGGGCATTAGCCTCCGATTCAACTATTTTGAACGATGAACATTATTTTATTCCTATTCTCGAAAATTGGAAGCGCAAAAATACCGACCCCCATCATCCTGAAAAAAAACCGGTGATGTATTTTGTAAACGTAAGCGGTGGGGGGCTTCGTTCTGCTATGTTTACTACTGTGGTGCTACAACGGCTCGATAGTTTGGCAAAGGGAAAATTGTTTGACAAAGCATTTATGATTTGCGGAGCTTCAGGGGGTATGATGGGGGTGACCTACCTTCGCGAATTATTTCTGAAAGAGAAAGATGGTTTTGCAATTAACTTACAGGATAGCATTTATGCAGCTAAGGTGACGAAGGATTTGCTGAACCCCGTAGCACTTGCTATTCTGAGTAACGATGCCTTGCTGCCCTACCATAAATTTACTTTGGGCAACTATAAATATTTTATTGATCGGGGCTATGCGTTTGAGCGAGCCTTTTGCCGCAACACCGATATGCGTTTCGAAAAAACACTGGACGATTATCGCCAGCCCGAATATGATGCCAAAATTCCCGTAATGATTTATCACACGGCTATTATGAATGACTCGCGAAGATTTTTTATGAGTCCGCACCCGGTATCTTTTCTCATGCGCCCACTTGGTGAAAATGCAATGGATAATAAACTCGAAATTGACGGAGTGGACTTCTGTAAATTTTTTGAAAAGCAGGGAGGCCGTCATCTGTTAGTTTCATCGGCTTTGCGGATGAATGCCACCTTCCCTTTCATTCTCCCTAACCCGGTGTTGCCCAGCAATCCTCCTACTTATGTGATGGATGGAGGAGCGCTCGATAACTTTGGCATTGAAACTACTATCCGCTTTATGAAAGCATTTAAAGAATGGATTACTGCTAATACTTCCGGAGTAGTGATTCTTCAAATTCGCGACACCGAAAAGATGGAAGAACCCGAAGCCCCCAAACAGAAAACGCTGGTGGCGCGATTAACCGATCCGCTGGGAACGGTGTATAACAACATGGAAAACATGCAGGACTTTCTCACAGATTACCGAGTAGATGAGATGGATCAGGAGTTACGCGGTAAACTTTCTTTTGTTTTGTTTGAATATACCTCTGATAAAAAAGAAGAAAAAGCAGCCATGAGTTTTCACCTTACCTCGCGCGATCGCAGAGATATTGTTCGCTCCTTAGGTAGAGCAAACAACACCAACGCCTTTAAAAGGGTAGAAGGGTACTTGCAGAAATAGGTGCTGCTTATGCGATTTGCCAAGTTGCTGCATCTGATAATGAAATGAACGGATGAATTTACTTTTTGAATTTCTGAAAAATCTCCCCGAAGCGGAGTTGCGCAAGTTGAAGGCTCTTGTTTTAAGAGGTACTACCGATAAGGTTTTTCGCGCTATGCTGGCACAGGCAGAAACAGGAACTTTTAATCGCAATAAAATTCAAAAGAGCCTACAGCTTACCGATTCTCATTTCGATAAAATTTCTTCCGAACTACTCTACAAATCCTATCACACATTATTTCCGGAAAAAGGACTTGAATTGCTGAAATTTTTGAGCTACAAGGTGACTTACGTAAAGCATTTTTACAAAGAACTTTCGAGGCAGCAGCGCTTCATAGATAAATCAGAAGACAAAAAATTAAAGGCGCTCTTCTATAAGACGACTATTAATCACATGCATTACAACCTGTCCATTATGAATAAAGATGGGCAAGTGATGAAGCAGTTGAGCAAAAAATATGTAGCCGCGTTGCCCAAAAATGAATTGGCGGCTGCCCGTCTATGGGTATCGTGCCGCCTTATTTTCAATAGCATTGATCATCTATTCGCCTCGGGACACATTATCTCTGAATCGAAAAAAGTTTTTGCGCAGATTCAGAAACTGGGATCCCCGGAGAAATTAACGGACCCTGAACTTTTATTCGAATACTACTGGGTGCTCACCTATTACTACATATCCATCGAGCAATTCGCCACCGGTGCCGAAGTAGCCGGAAAGGCAGTGGATGCATTAAAGAATTTTTGCGGAGAAGAGGTAGCCTTAAACATTGTTCGTTTGGAAATGAAAAGGGCAGAGTTGCTTTATTTCTCCAGTCGTTTTCAGGAGTCGTTTCAAAAATATCATGAAGTGCTCACCGGCCCTTTGGTAGATGTGATACAGGAACGGGGCTACTATATCACTAAATATATCCAGGTAAGCCTCATTACCGGCCACCTCAGCGAAGCAAAAAAAATGGTAGAGAGTTTTATCCAGTTTTATGCCAGGCGAACCGATGAAACGATACCTGTGAGGGAAGTGTTTTCCTGCATCAAGTATTACCTCTTTGCCGGGGAATATGATACGGCTTTCCACTACTTACAATTGGGGTTTCAAAGAAATCCGAAAGGAAAGTACTTTCAATATGAAGTGGAACTGCGCAATTTACAGGTGGCATTATTTTATTTGTGGGGTCGCGAAGAGGACATCTTGCAGATGTGCGAGCGAAACATCAAATACTTGCGCTCACATGGCTACGGGGTGCGCGATAGCGATTTCCCCTATTTCTACGTTGTTGCTCGCGCCATTTTTGAAAGTAAAACAACAGGTCGCGCATTACGGCCGCTGGAAGAAGAAAAGTTTAATCGCTATAACATTGGCAGCTATGCTCTCTATGGCCGTTTGCTGCAAATGATGCGCGATAAAAAATAAAAGCACAGAGTTCGAGCTATTCATGCCCCCTGCATTTTACCTTTCGATTGCGTAGTTTTGCTCCCGAAATCAAAATTGTAGATGATGAAAAAGATACTTATCCTCTCACTTTCCGTTCTTCTTCTAAGTTCTTACTCCTGCTTTCCCGGCTCCAGTGAAAATGGTATTAAATTCCAAGACATTACCTTCAGTCAAGCATTAGCGCAAGCAAAGAAGGACCACAAGTTTATCTTTATGAATGTGTACGCTGTTTGGTGTGCCCCATGCACCAACCTTAAAAAGACAACTTTTAAATCAGATAAGGTGGGAAGTGTGTTCAACAAAAACTTTATCAATATTTCTGTAGATGCCGAAAAAGGAGAAGGGATTGAGTTAGCTAAAAAATACGAGGTTACTGCCCACCCATTGATGCTTGTAATTAATGCGGAGGGCAAAGTCGAAAAAAGAATTCTCGGATACCTAAGTGACAATCAATTGCTACGAGAAGTGAATGGCTATTTGAAAAATTAAGTAGCAAACAATCACTACAATTTTTCGGGTACAACTAGTTTTTCTGCCTCGAGCGTAGCGCGGTAAAATGCCTTTATCAGATTATCGTAGCCGCCTTCACCCATTACTTTTTGTTTGTAGATAAACCCTAATCATTGGGGTTTTTCTTGGCTTAAACTGTAAGCGAGTATAAAAGAGAAAAAAGGACAAAACCAATACCTGAAGAAAAAGCAGTCAGAGGAGGATACCCCACAACTGTTCATTTAATTTATCCCAATATTCTCCGTAAAACTGGTATTTGATGAGGGACATATCGAACCAATAGAAGGAATGAGATAGTAAGGCTACTTTGTAGTAATGGCGTGGGTTTCACTAAAAATACAGATGGGCAAGAAGTTATTTCTAACGACTTGCCCATTTTGGCTCCCCGACCTGGGCTCGAACCAGGGACCTACTGATTAACAGTCAGTCGCTCTAACCAGCTGAGCTATCGAGGAATGAATCTGCTTCAATTGGCGGAGGGCAAATGTAATTTTCTTTCACATTTTTACCAATACCGGCTATCATTTTTAAGCTCGAAATAAAAAACGGCTCCGAATGAATCCGGAGCCGCTATGATTTAAGAATAGTAGCCGACTTACTTTGCCACTATTATCCGGTGTATGGTGGTATGATCACCAACGGTCACTTTAGCCATGTAAACTCCATCTGCCTCATTAGCAAAGCTCATATTAAATTGAGCTATCAGCACATTTTGCTTGCTGAATTGGTGAATCAACTTGCCGTCAACAGAATAAATGACCACTGTTACATCGTTTGATGTGGAAAGATTAACGTCAATAGTAACCTGGTTATGCGTTGGATTCGGATACAAGTTCAAGGAATAAGAACCGACTACTTCGCCAATACCGATAATCAAGTTAACCGTATCTGTTACCACCGTGTTACACCCGTTTGCATCTGTAATGGTGCAGGAATAAACTCCGGCTCCTAAGCTGCTCAGGTCTTCTGAGGTTGCTCCCGTGTTCCAGTTAAAGCTGTAAGGAGAAGTTCCTCCGGCAACCGTTACATCTATAGCACCCATGTTGCCCCCTTGTATCTGATCCGTGGAAACAGAGGAAGCAGATAAGCCTACCGAAGGTTGAGAAATAGGCACCTGCGGGCTTACAAATACGCAACCGTTAGCGTCTGTAATAGTTCCGGTGTAAGTTCCCACCGCCAAGTTCATCAAATCCTCCGTTGTGTCGCCATTGCTCCAGTTGAAGGTGTAAGGTGCTGTTCCGCCATTTACACTAATTTCTATAGCACCGCTGTTGTCGCCAAAGCAGGCCACGTTAATCAAGGTGTCGAGCGAAGGATTTAAAGAATCAGGTTCGGCAATCATTTGAGTGAGCGTAGCAGTACAAGCATTCTCATCTGCAACGGTGACTACGTAAGCGCCTCCGGAAAGACCGCTAATGTTTGTGGTGGTATCAGCCGTGCTCCATGCAAAACTTAACGCCCCTGTTCCACCTGTTGCGCTGGCATACACTGCCCCATCGGCCGCTCCGGCACAAGACACGTTCATCACTGAATCGAATGAAAGCGCAAGAGCTGCCGGCTCTGTGACCACAAAAGAAGAATCTGTATATACACAGCCATTGCTGTCCACAATTGCAATCGAATAAGTACCGGCAGAAACTCCTGCAAGGTCTTCGTTCGTAGTAGAATCACTCCACAAGTAAGAGTAAGGAGGGATTCCTCCGCTCACCGAAATATCTACGCCACCATTTGAATTCCCATTACAGGTTACTTCCATGACGGAATCCGTTGTCAGTGCAATGGCACTCGGTTCAGTTATTGGCACCTGCGGGCTTACGAATACGCAGCCATTAGCATCTGTAATAGTTCCGGTGTAAATGCCGGCCGGTACTCCCACTAAGTCTTGATCGGTAGAGCCGTTGCTCCAAGAATAACTGTAAGGAGAAACACCACCGGCCACTGATATATAAACAGCCCCTTGAGCCAATCCGTGGCAGTTAATTCCAATCATAGAATCTAGCGAAGGAATAAGCGGGGTAGGCTCATTGATGGTGTACGATGCAGTAGCAGTGCAGCTATTGGCATCGGTGATTGTGACATCATAAGTTCCTACAGGGACTCCGCTCAGGTCTTGGGTAGTATCTCCGTTGCTCCACAGATAATTATAACCGAAAGAACTCAAATAGTGAATATTACCATTCCAACCTCGGCCAACGTTCACTAAATCGAAAGGATCGCAAAGACCAACCCCAACAGTGAGCACCATATCAGGAGTAGAGTAGGTAGTTCCTACCGCCAGATTGGTATAGTCAACATCCGCATATACATAAATCGCGTATTGGCCTGCGGGAAGCGATAAAGGTGTTGAAAGAACAACCGGTGTCGGAATTCCTGTTCCAAGTCCTGTCACCGTATAGGTATCATACAATGTCCACGCTCCCGGATTAGTTTCAAAACCATTATAGGTTCCGGTTTTGTAGTAAACACTAACCGGCTGGCTGGCTGTAGTTGCCAAGCTAACATCCAATTGATTTATGACAACATCCTTGTTGAGCAACAGGTCAAACATATTTCCACCTGTACATCCATTTCCACCTGCGAAGGTTGTGGAGAGTTGATTGGGGCTTAAAACCTGGGTTCCACCACTTACAGCAATGTTAACTGCCCCGGTAGAATCGCTATTACACAAAACATTTACAAGGGTATCTAATGAAACTGCTAACACCGCAGGTTCAGAAATCGTTGCGTTTACCGTTACAGAGCAGCCTCCCGCTTCGGATACGGTTAAGTCATACAATCCGGCTGTAAGGCCGCTTATATCCTCTGTGGTATCGCTGTTGTTCCAAGCGTAAGTATATGGAGCGGTTCCGTTTGTAACCGTTATATCAATAGCTCCGTTATTACCCCCATTGCAAGATACATTCGTCACCGAAGTAACGGTTGCATTAAAGGTTGGTGATACTATCACAGAATCTACTACAGAACCACAAGCGGTTGTCACGGTCACATAATAAGTACCACTGGCGATATTGGTAATAGTATCCGTGGTGCTACCATTGCTCCATGCATAAGTTGCTACGTGAGAACCCACAGAACTAACCGTAACCCAAGCTGAACCATCCTGAACTCCTTGGCAAGATGGGCTGGCAGAAGCATGGCTAACCACTGGCACATCTAAGGCTTGAGTAACCGTTATAGCAAACGAACCGGTAGCTGTGCTTGAGTATGGCTCTGCCACTGCAATATAGCTTGTGCCCGGAGTGGGCGTAAAAGTAACCTGTGACTGTAAGTTACAAAAGTCATCATTGGAATACAGCGTAGTTGTATTCGAGCTATCGCGGATAAACAGATATGTATCGAACGAAGTGCCACAAAGAGAAACCGTGATCGAAGTAATGCAGGAATCGCCTCCCACTCGTAGGAATACATCTTTCCCTGGTCGCGTAGCAGAGTTATCGCCATAGCAAGCGGACGTATTCACCGTATCTGTAAAGAAAGTTCCAGTTACTTGAATAGCATTTGCAAATCCATTACCCGGTGTAGGATAAGGAGAACATGCCGTAGAGAAATTAATAGGACCGGCTACCTGTGATGAGGTACCGCTACAGGTATCCTGTAAATAGAAACTATAAGCAGTAGTAGCTGATAGAGGTGAAATAACATACGGGCTGGTAATACCGCTAACGATAGTTCCTGTGCCGGGAGTAAATCCTGCAGGCCCGTATTCAATCGTAGTGGCAAGACCCATTGAAACAAAACTAACCGTAGCAAAGGTATCGGCTGCTGCTACTGTGATAGAAGTTGGCGGGATACAGGCCGGAGCAGCTTCCAGATGAACTAAGTAGTCTTCTGTTTCACCCCATCCGTAAGTGCCACAAGGAGTTATGTCACCAGGGGTGCTGGTTTCTACTGTGATCACCCTCATTCTGGTGTAACCGGTATCGGCTAACAGCGGAATAGCAATACTTCCGGTTTCAAAGTGTAGTCCATTTCCGGCTACTGCCGATAAATACACATTTTCACCAGGGTCAGTAAATAATCCGTTTTGGTTAAAGTCAATATAGATAGCAGTTGAGTTATCCCAGTTGCCACCACAAGTGCCTACCTGAACTGAAAAAGGATACGTTAATGCTCTTTGCAAGGAAGGGGCAGCTACCGTGGTAGTATAATCAGAGTATTGATTTAATACCGAAGCTCCGGTGCCTGTACTTAAGCAAGTACTTGAATTATTCAAAGAACCAAGAGTAACATTGAATATGTCCTCATCACCTGTGTAGGTAGCTGAAGAAGCGCAATAGCAATGAGTGAACGAATCAATAGTGATATGGAAGCCTGCGGTGAAAGCCGAATCGCTACAAGTTACTTTCGCTCTAAAATAGACTTCAGAAGAAAGTGGTTGAGTCGTGTACGTAGAATTGGTAGCACCAAGAATATCCGTCCAAGTAAGGCTGTCAGTAGAAGTTTGCCATTGTACGGCAGTACCCAGCGTATAACCCATTAAAGTAAGCGTTGGTGAAGTAGAAGGGCAAGTGAGGTTGCTTCCACCAATCGTTCCGGCTACCGGAGGGTTGGTGCAGAGTGGTGCAGCTTCTAAGTGCACTAAGTAGTCCTCCGTTTCGCCCCATGAATAGGTGCCGCATGGAGTAATATTCCCGGGCGTACTAGTTTCTACTGTAATCACCCTCATTCCGGCATAACCGGTATCGGCTCCTGCGGGAACAATAATATTCCCCGTTTCAAAGTGAGCTCCACTGGTAGCTGTTGCCGATAAATATACCTTTTCGCCCGGGTCGGTATATAATCCGTTTCGGTTAAAGTCAATATAAATAGCAGTTACATTGTTATAGCTACCGGTACCACAGGTACCTACCTGAACAGAAAATGGATAGGACACCGTTCTTTGCAAGGATGGAGCTGCTACCGTGGTAGTATAATCAGAATATTGATTTAATACCGAAGTCCCAGTGCCGGTAGAAGAACAGGTACTTGAATTGTTCAACGAACCAAGCGTCACATTGAAAATATCCTCATCTGCCGTAAAAGTAGCAGTAGAAGTACAATAGCAATTAGTGACCGCATTTAAACCAACATGAAATCCCGCGGTAAAGGCAGAGTCGCTACAAGTTACTTTCACTCTAAAATAAGATTCAGAACTAAGTAGGGTCGTGTAAATTTTACCGGTTGCTCCCGAAATATCTGACCAAGCAAGACTATCGGTAGAGATTTGCCATTGCAACGCAGTGGCTTGCGTTTGCCCACTTAATGTAAGTGTTATGGGTGAAGAAGGGCAGGTAAGGCTGTCTCCGCTGATAATTCCCGCTACCGGAGGATCGGTGCAAACAGGTGTTTCAATCACACATATATCATCTATAGCCACATCATCATAAAAATCTGTTCCGTTTGTTTCGTTCACTATAAAGCGAAGTTGTATAGGGCCGGTGATAGTCAATCCATTCAATGGAACGCTGATTTGTTCCCACCCGCCTACAGTATTTGTATTATGAGTGAACACTCCCGTATTCCAAGCAGCACCATCAAACACATCTACAGAGAAATCAACATTCGTATAGCCTTCGTTGTTGCTGAGTAGAAAAAACTGTAGCAATGGAGTGGTCAAACCGCTTACATCAATTGGAGGAGATTGAAGGGTGGTGCCCAAGCTATTTGGAGAAGAGTCATCTACCCAAGCAAAATAACCTCCGCTGGTAGTAGTACCTGTAATCACACCGCTGTTGCCGATGTGGTTACCCGAACCCGTATTAGAAAATTTCCACGGCTCGGCATTGCCGGCACCTTGTGCCCAGCAATTGGGAATAGCGCCACCGTTTTCAAAACTCTGACAGTAAGGGGCCGTTTCTATTCCACAAGGAGTAGTGAAATTAGTGGGCCCAACTGGTGGGGATAAAGCACCGCTGCATGAATCCTGCAAATAGAAGCTATAAGTTGTATGAGGTGCTAAAGACGAAATAACATAAGGGCTGTCTATGCCATTTACTACAGTGCCGGTGCCGGGGGTAAATCCAACAGGGCCGTATTCAATAGTGGTAGAAAGACCTGTTGAAACAAAACTGACCGTAGCTGAGTCACCGGCTACAGCGACTGAAACAGAGGTTGGGGCTGCGCAGCTTGGAGCCGCAGTAATATTCACAATATAGTCTTCTGATTCACCATAATCTTCGGCAGAGGCACCACAAGGAGTATTGCCCATTTGAGAGTCATCTCCACCGCGCACCCGCATCAAAGTTTGCCCTAAGGTGGCACTTGCAGGAACTATAAAGTTCAGCGTGATAGTTCCACCGGAACCACCGCTCACTGTATTGAAGGCTACAAATTCAGTGGAATCTGAAAAATCACCATCTTGATTATAATCAATCCACACACCTGCATATTGGTTGCCATCCGATCCGAAGGTGATGGAAATGGTTTGGGTAGTTGTTTGTGGCAAATCAGGCACCGTTACTGAATCATAGAAGGTGTAATAAGGTGCAGGAGTGCAAGCGGAAGAGTTATTGAGTGCTCCTAAGCTAACATTAGCAATCTCATCTCCAAAGCCACATCCATAAGAGTAAGTGGGAGCGCAATAGCAAGCGAACAAGGAGTTGAGATCAACCGGGAAACCTGCCGTAAAGGCGGAGTCGCTGCAAGTAACTTTTACTCTGAAATAAGTTTTTGCGGTGATAGGTTGGGTGGTGTAACTGGTATTTGTATCTCCCGGAAGATCGGTCCAAGCAAGGCTGTCGGTTGACGTTTGCCATTGTACCGAAGTTCCTAAAGTTTGACCTAACAAAGTAAGGGTTACAGAAGTAGAAGGACAAGTAAGACTGTTCCCGCTGATGGTTCCCGCTACCGGAGGATCTGTGCAGAGTGGAGCCGCTGTAATATTCACAATATAGTCTTCTGATTCACCATAATCTTCGGCAGAGGCACCACAAGGAGTATTGCCCATTTGAGAGTCATCTCCACCGCGCACCCGCATCAAAGTTTGCCCTAAGGTGGCAGTTGCGGGAACTATAAAGTTTAGTGTGATAGTTCCACCGGAACCACCGCTCACTGTATTGAAGGCTACAAACTCACCGGCATCAGAAAAATCGCCATCTTGATTATAATCAATCCACACACCTGCATACTGACTACCATCCGATCCAAATGTGATAGAAATGCTCTGAGTGCTTGTTTTTGGCAAATCCGGTATTACCACTGAATCATAGAAGGTATAATAAGGGGAGGGCGTACAAGCGGAGGTGTTATTAAGTGTGTCCAAGGTAACGTTAGCAATCTCATCCCCCAAGCCACATCCATAAGCGTAAGTGGGAGCGCAATAGCAAGCGAATAGAGAATTGAGATCAATCGGGAAACCTGCCGTAAAAGCGGAGTCGCTGCAAGTAACTTTTACTCTGAAATAAGTTTTGGAAATAATTGGCTGAGTGGTGTAAGTGCTTCCTGTTTCACCGGAAATATCTGTCCAAGCAAGGCTGTCAGTGGAGGTTTGCCATTGTAAGGCGGTAGCTTGAGTTTGACCGCTCAAGGTAAGTGTTACAGCAGAAGAAGGGCAGGTAAGACTGTCTCCGCTGATAATTCCGGCTACCGGTGGATTGGTGCAAGCAGGAGCTTCTACTACACATATATCATCAATAGCCACATCATCATAAAAATCACTCCCATTTGTTTCATTCACTATAAAGCGAAGTTGGATAGGGCCGGTGATGGTAAGACCATTCAGTATAACACTGATTTGTTCCCAACCACCTACAGTATTGGTGTTATGAGTAACCACTCCCGTATTCCAAGCAGCACCATCAAACACATCTACTGAGAAATCAACATTGGTATAGCCTTCATTGTTGCTGAGTAAGAAAAATTGCAACATAGGGGTTGTTAATCCGCTCACATCAATCAGAGGAGATTGAAGGGTAGTGCCCAAACTGTTTGGGGAAGAGTCGTCCACCCACGCAAAATACCCACCGCTAGTGGTAGCCCCTGAAATGACCCCATTATTGCCAATGTGGTTACCCGAACCAGTATTGGAGAATTTCCACGGCTCGGCATTGCCGGCACCTTGTGACCAGCAGGAAGGAATGGTGCCGCTGTTTTCAAAATCTTGACAGTAAGGGGCAACCACGGCTGCACAATTAGTTGTGAAATTAACCGGACCTATAAAGTTGGAAGTATCTCCGGGAGTGCAAATGGTGCGGATATACGCTGAATACGCTGTGGCGGCAGATAATCCTGTTGCAATAACGGTTGTATCGGTAGAAGCAAGTGTGCCTCCGCTTACCACCCCAGTCTGTGGGCCATTTCCCTGCGGCACTACAGTCCATTCAAAGTTTTGAGGTGAGCCGGATGCAGGCAACTGCCAATTCAAACCCGCTGTAGTAATACCCGCTATGGCGGTAAAAGCTATCGGAGAAAAACAGGTTGGTGGTGTCCATGCCATATCGGTTCCTGATACCGGATAAATTACTCCTGCTCCGTTATTTATATCACACCCTTGATTATTCAAGGTAGCTGCTGTGGTATTATTCCAGTCGGTAGTTGTAGTGCGCGAATTAAAGTCGCTGGCGGCAAATCCGCCTAAGCCGAGTTGTGGGGCAGAAGTGCCGGTACCCGTAGAACTACCATCGAACACCATCTTGCCAAACATCACCTCCGCCACATTAGAAGTTTCGTTTAACCGGATTTGAAAATTCAGGGTATCGCCTGTTTTACTATATCTTCTATAGTTAGCCCATTCAACAACGCAAACCTGATTGGGAGTAGTGCCTATAGTTTGCACCGTAATAGTTCCTCCCACTCTGCCTTGCATATCTTTTCCTACCCCTGCCACTCTTGCTCTCAAAGCTGCCGGAGTAATAACACTGGTGGATGCCAAACAGTTATAACTGCTGGTACTACTGAGATTCACCGAAGGGGTCAGCGCAGATTTGCCTAAACTTATCCAGCCGTTCGCATTGATAGCGATACGATCAAAAGTATCCAGGTTATAAATAAAGTTGAAGCCGATGGGGATTCCTACTCCAGTTGTGGTGGTACCTCCCGCAGGAGTGGCCGGGTCAACAAATCGTTGATCATCGGTAGAACTAGTGCCGTACACAGTACCTCCCGATAAAGGCGTATAGGTTCCAGTGCTTTGCGAAAAACTGTAACCGGCAACTTGTGCCTTGGAGAATAGCACCGTCAGCAATATCAAAGAGGTAAGCAATACGCGCTGCGTCTTAGTATAAATTCCTTCCATAATGACTGATTTTGTGTAGAACAAGAAAAGTGTGTAAAACAAATCTATTTACTTTTTGCAGGATTAAACAAAAAGTAAGCTATTTTTTTAGATGGCTCTTACATCTTTCTGCCAATTTCTATCTTTTCATTACTAGGTAGCGAGCAGATGAAAGCAAGGAGGCTATGGCTTAAAATCAGGATTGGCGGCTCGCTTGCGCTTTACGCGCTCATACAGGAAAGATACCGGATTGGTGAATTTTGCCTTGGGAGTTACATTAGAATATTTGGGCTTGGCAATGCCCGGAATATTCACCTCATTCAAATGTTTGGCATCCATAAACGCTTCTTCAAATTCTTTTTTGGTACTGAACGGATAGATGGTCACATCTTTCAACTTTATGAAATCGTGCAGCAACTGAATTTCGAGCGTGTAGTATTTGGTAGAGTCAAGGTCCACGATATGAATGACCTTAGCCATGTAGCTGACCGAGGAAAATCGCAGCGTGTCGCGCATCGAAACATACATGGAGAAAGAGCCTTCGTTATCCGCTGTTATCCCTTTCCCGGTATTAGTTATTTTGATATTTGCCAGGGGGATGGGGTTCTTACTCTGTAGGTCTATCACCTGCCCTTTGATGAGAAAGCGCCCTTCTTGAAAGTCGAAGTTGAGTTGCCCCTGAGAAACACCTACCGAAAGAAAGCATATCACACACCACAACACCGTGTGGAGGCTAAGTAAAGAATAGCTATGATGTTGGGGAAGATTCATTCTGTAAAAGGCCAATCGGGTAAAAATAAAATCCCTGCCGCAATTAACGGCAGGGATGTGTTTTTGTTTTCGGCTTTTTGCATTCCTTCTCTCTTTCGAGAGAGCCGGAAGATTTATTCAGCGACCACTTCAAATTTAACCGTCACTTTGTGGCTGGCTCCCAGACCCACTTCAGCAGTGTAGTGGCCGAGTACTTTTACCTCGCCTTCTACGATTTTAATTTTTCTGCGATCCACTTCGACCGAGCATTGATTTTTAATAGCCTCCGCCACATGGTAAGCAGTTACACTTCCGAAAATTTTATCGGTAGTACCCACTTTAGCGCCTATGGATAGGGCAGCAGTTTCTAAACGGCTCGAAATTTCGTGGATTTGTTCCAGCAATTTCGCTTCGCGTTTTTCACGTGCTTTGGTGCGGCTTTGTAATTGTGCTAAGGACGAAGCGTTCTTCACCACCGCATAACCCTGCGGTATCAGATAGTTTAGCCCGTAGCCGGAGCGCACGGACACCACATCATCTGCGAAGCCTAATTTTTCTACATCTTTTATGAGAATGAGTTCCATTGTTATTACTTTTTAGGTTCAACCATTATTTCAGCAAATCGGCTACATAAGGCAGAATAGCGATATGGCGTGCTCTCTTAATCGCCTGCGCCATCTTGCGCTGGTATTTCAAAGAGTTGCCCGAAAGTCTGCGCGGTAAAATTTTACCTTGCTCATTGATAAATTTCAACAAAAACTCAGGGTCTTTATAATCAATGTAGCGAATACCATTTTTCTTAAAGCGGCAGTATTTCTTTTTAATCAGACCGATTTTGGTAGCGGTCAAATACTTAATGTCATTTTTTTGCTGGCTCATACGTTTGCCTCCTTCTCTTTAGTTAAACCAACTTTCTTGTTCCGGCCTACTAAACCGGCACGCTTATCATCATTATATTTTACCGCGTATTTGTCGAGTTTGATGGTGAGATAGCGCAAAATGTTTTCATCGCGTCTGAAAGCGATTTCCAACAGGTTAATGGCCTTCCCTTCACTCTTGTACTCTACCAAATGGTAGATACCCGTGGTTTTCTTTTTAATGGGATAACGTAAATTTTTGAGTCCCCAGTGTTCTTCATGAACAATCTCAGCTCCCTGGGACTTAAGCAAATCAACGTAGGCCGTGATCGCTTTTTTGGTGTCGTCTTCCGACAACACGGGAGTCAGGATAAATACTGTTTCGTACTGACTAAGCATGTTTATCTGCTTTTGGGTGAATAAATAATTTTAAAAAAAACGCCTTTTTCTAAAGCGGGGGCGCAAAGATAACAGCTTATGCACATTTTCCAAATGGGGAGATAGCCTCGACTGGAATGGCAGTACATGGGCGGTGAACCGCTGCGCTCGGCACTGTAGCTAAGGTTACATACCAATAGCGGAGTTACCGACCATTCACACTTAAGCAGTTACCGATAAAGGATGTCGGAGCGGTTCAGCGTTATTGGCTGATAATAAGTTTTTGAGTTCTGTTTTCCTTTGCTGAATTCACCCAAATAAAATAGATTCCTTTAGACGACCTGCTTAAATCAATTTCTGTTTTGGGGGAAGAAATCTTTTGATTCATGATTTTTTCACCAAGTGGATTGAGGATGATTAACTGTGCATTAAATTCGGCTCCTTCAATAAAAAAATGCCCCTTGGTAGGATTGGGATAAATGTTAATGGCAGAGGGATTATTATCCCCACAAGCCACTGCCACCAGATTAAAATATTGAGAGGTTCCATTGAAGTCTGTTTGCTTTAGGCGATAGTATGAAGTACCGGGTAGCGGTTCCGCATCCGTAAATGAATAGTTAATTGGCCGGCTGCTACTGCCCTCTCCATCCACTTCACTAAGGGATTGAAAGCTCGCCCCATCGGCACTTCGCTCTATGGTGAAGAAATCGTTGTTGGTTTGTAAGGCTGTTTCCCAAGTGATAGTTACTTGCCGGGCTTTATTGCTTTGACCTGCTGTCACACATTTTGCATTAAAAAAAAGCAACTCAACGGGTAGCGGAAGTTGAGTGCAGGTATTATCCCTTATCAGCCAAGTAGCTAACTGACCACTTGCCACACCTCCCGCATAGGGGTTCACGGCAATAACAGAACAAATAGTATTGATAAGGCTTGCACAGGAGTGCCCATCTGAATTGCCGCCTGCATAGGGGTTTACTGCCACTGCTGTGCAAACCCTATTGATAAGACTTGCATTGGAATGACCATCTGAATTGCCACCTGCATAAGGATTGACCGCCACTGCTGTGCAAACCCTATTAATAAGGCTTGCACAGGAGTGCCCATCTGAATTGCCGCCTGCATAGGGGTTTACTGCCACTGCTGTGCAAATCCTATTGATAAGACTTGCATTGGAATGACCATCTGAATTGCCGCCTGCATAAGGATTGACCGCCACTGCTACACAAGCCATATTGATAAGACTTGCATTGGAATGACCATCTGAATTGCCACCTGCATAAGGATTTACCGCCACTGCTACACAAGCCATATTGATAAGACTTGCATTGGAATGACCATCTGAATTGCCGCCTGCATAGGGGTTTACCGCCACTGCCGAACAAACCACATTAATAAGGATTGCATTAGAATGCCCATCCGCATTGCCACCTGCATAGGGGTTCACCCCCATTGCAGCACATGCCGCATTTACAGTTCCTATTTCAGATTGTCCGCTTCCAACTCCTCCTAAAAACTGGCTGTAGGAAAAAGGTAATCCAAAAAAGAAAAATGCAATGGTGGTAAGTATTCTGACAAAATATGAATACATCATTGCTGAGCTATAGTTATCTAATGCCTCTTCCTCCGGTTCGCCTCACCCTTGAAGTATTTTCGGCATTGCTGCTCACATATTTCCGGTCAGATACCTGCGATTGCTGTGAGGGATATTCCCAGTTTCCCCCTCTTACAATTACCGTTCCCGCGGTGGCGGTAGAAGGCCAAGAGGTCACATTGCAATTACCGGTCCCGTCAAGTGTTCCATCACCTAGTTCACCATTAAAAGTAAGAGTCGTAGGGGTTCTTACCCCTCCGGTATAGAAACCACAGGATATGGTCTGCTCCCACACATTACCGCCCATATCCATAATTCCCCAATAAGAAGACCCGGCTCCAGTTCGCACCGTACTATTGGTGGCGGCAAAGCCGCAGCGAAGTGGGCCTAAGGCAGTACTAGCCCCTGCACCATAAGCATCTAAGCCGGTTCCCACAGCGGTGGATACTTCGCTGGAAGTGCCGTCATTCACTAAAGAGTTAGAGATAGCCTGCAAGATGGTGGTATTGCCCCAAGGGAATTCAGTAAGCACCGAACCAATGGAGCCTCTGCATGCTTTTTCGTATTCGAGTTCTGTCATAGGCCGAAGAGCCGTCCAGTCAAGGTATGCTTTCAGATCATCGAATGACAAATAATTACAGGCGAGGTCTCCCCCATCGCCATAAATGCTATCGCCATTCAAATCGTTGTTATACACCGCTGGTGCTCCTGCGGTAGAAGGGCTATCTATAACAATAGAATTTCTGTTTTGATTACCAGCAGTAGTCATCGCCAAGGTGCCGGCTGCCGAGGTGGGGGCAACAGCCGTGCGCGAGCCTTGCTGCGTTAAAGTAAGAGTATTTAGAAAAGCGACATAGGCCTGTTGCGAAATATCGTACTTCATACAATAAAAACCGTTATACCCTTTGGGAAAAGCGGCCGGTATGGCAGGGTGAACGGTGATGGCTCCATCGCCCGATTTATCATTCCGTAAACGATCTTGGGGAATGGCCGCTTCGCTGCTTATAGTGTAAGGCGTATGAGTGTTATTGGTTCCAAAAGAAGCGGTTGACTGGGTGGTATTGTTAGAAGAGCCATCACCCACCGTAAAGTTACCTTGCGGCACCCACACCATTTCAATGCCATACACCTGCCAATTCATGGTGGCATAACCGGTATAAGGCGAAGCCAGTTTTAAAGTAACCGTGCCGGTTTGTGTGCCAAAATCATCTGCATTCAAACGGATAAAAACGCCTTTGCCATCAGATGCCGTTTCTATATATAACCCACCGGTGGCGCTGTGGTCGGCAGTGTCGGCAGATAAATCAACATGATCCCAAGTACCTGTGCCGCCACAATCCTGTGCCTTTATAAAAATCCAAACGGCATCCCAGTTGGTGCCGGCAATATACCAACTGTGATCCCACGAAATGGTAAACTCCACGTGTTCATCATCGGGAGTAGATACGGAAGTAATGTCTAAATTATTTGCACTAACGGTGTTGAATGCCCCTGCAAATGCAAATAGCGAAAGTGCAAAGGTTTTAAGCGCCTTCTTCTTTTTGTTTCCCGATGATTGTTTCCAAATAGCTGTTTCCATATTATCCATTTTATTGTTTACCGTTTACTAAACAGATAAACCCCGGTAATGAAACGGAGTGCAACTTGTCAATGAATTTTCGACAGTCATTTACATCCATTCCATCCAGAGCAATTAACTCTGCACTATTCATTTTTCGGGGGGAATATAGGGGGGGTGGGGGCTATCTTAAAATGGGGGTTTGTGTCAGTGAATACAACAGCATCTAAATAGAATTTGAAAACTATTGCGGGGGAGGTACACCAGTAAAATCAAAAAAAATCTCTGTATTACTAACAGCCGTAAAACTGTACATAAATTTCTATAAAGATTAATATAGTTTCGCACAATTTCACTCTTCTATACACTGTACTATACAGGTAGAAAAAACAATTTATAAGACAACATTGACCGTTCTATTCGCACCGTAGTGCCCACACGGATGGTTGGTTCTGCAATCGCCCGCAAATTGTTTATTACACTTTTGAATGGCCAATCTACTTACGCGCTGGGGAGAATCACTTACTCAGCCACGTAATAAAATACGGCATGGCTTTCATTGAATACCGCAATGAGGATACTCAAGATGAAAAACTAAAGAAGTATGCCTTTCCAATAAACCGATTTCCCGAAAAACTATAGAATTTAAAAAAATAGAAGAGTTGCGCGTGAAGGGGTAAATTATTGAAGTGACATAGTGGAAATAACTTTTGTATGAGGATACAAGAGAGGTTGTTGAATATGAACCATCAAGACAAAAAACCTAAAGAAAGAAAGAGGGCCCAATGTGAGTAAAAATTTCCCCCCATAGTTTCCCCCGGTAAAATTAAAACCCCTTATTTCATAGGAGAAACAAGGGGTTTTTTGTGGTTTGGGAGGGAATTGAACCCCCGACACATAGATTTTCAGTCTATTGCTCTACCAACTGAGCTACCAAACCTTTTGCCCTTTATTAAGGGAGGCCAAAAATAAATATTCCCCTTACATTACCAAAAGAGCGACTCAATCCCGCTGCATAATTTTGAGAGTGTACTTTTTCCGGCTTTTGTTAGATAAAAAGGCATCTCTCAGCCAGGGGTTCAAAATTTTGATATGCTTATAGTTTAATCCGTACCCATCAGCAAAGTCGGCAATGCTGGCAATAGTCGTATCTACCTCTACCGTATGGTAGCGGTAGGGCTGGTAAAGTTCTTCGGGCTTTATATAGAATCCTGCTCTTTCAGGATTACTGAAAATTATTTTCAGTGCCAGTATCCGAAAAATATAGCGACTGGTTTCCTGATTGAAAAACATGTCGTAGTAATTATTGGTATGCTGGTCTTTCACCCGGTCGCTCATAGAAGGAATGCCGGTGTTGTATGAAGCTGCGGCCAAAGTCCAGTTGCCAAGTTTCGCCTTTGCCGCTGTCAGGTACTTGCAAGCAGCTTCGGTAGATTTTTCATAATTGTAACGTTCGTCAACATTGTCGTTTACCTCCAACCCATACGATTGTGCGGTTGGTTTTACAATTTGCCAAAAGCCGGTAGCACCTGCCGGAGATGTTTCGTTTTTAAAACCACTTTCCGCTAAGGCTAAATATTTAAAATCGGAGGGCAACCCGTTGGCTTCCAATATTTTTTCGATACCGGGAAAGTAGCGGTTGGCCAAGCGCATATTCAACAAAGTATTGGAATGCCAATAAGTATTTATTTGCAGCTCGCGATCTAAGCGTTCTTTTACATCCGGGTCTTGCAGCGGCACTCGCTCCCCTGCAAAATACAGTTCGCCTTCTATCGTAATCGGGAAGGCCATCTGAGAGGAATCAATGGGGTCAACCCACTTAATGCCGGGGCATTCCCCTTTCGTTTTATCAAAAATATTTACCCGGCTTTCTGAAAAATAATGAAACTGCTCCATCACTTTGGCCGATGCAAATCCCAGTATCACACAACTTACAGCCACTATGGGCAAAAGGTATCTCTTGTCAAATTTCATCAATCCACTACTTTTTTAAACACGGGAACGGAAGAACAAGGTTCCCCATACATGATAACGCGGGCCACCTTTGATAATTGCCGGGTAATCTGCACATAAGCGGCTTCCGGAATTTGTCTTTCTCCGCAACCTTTTACCACTACCCGCTGATTGGTAAACGGTGCCATGTCTATGTTAGAAAGTGCGCGATATAAAAATATTTCAGGTGCGAGATGGGGGGGAGTACAAGCTATATCTTTTGCGTAATGACTCAATTCAGCACTTAAAATCATGTAGGCCCACATTGGGATAATGGCGGGAGAGGAGCAGTGCAAGGCGACTAATTTATCGCGGTAGGTTGTCCAGTCTGTATTTTTGACGGTTTCGCGAAAGTCAGCTTCTTTCAATATCAACTCTTTGAATAGAAACGCTTTTAAGTCTATCGCTGTGATATCATTTTGCTTTGGAAAATAATCTTCAAGATCCAAAGTAATGATGGCCCTTTGAGCCACTTTATTAATAATAGGTTTGGCGCTATCCATAGCGGTGCGAAGGTAGTGGTTTTAGAACAGCCAACGAGCAACGGATTACTGAAGTTCTTTTTTGTAGATTGTTTGAGAGGGAAAGGCAAAACTTAAGCCAGAAGCATTAAAGCGTCTTAAAATTTCAAGGTTGATGTCGTTTTGTGCTTGCAGTATATCTGACTCCTTTTTGATGAAGTAGATAAACTTGATGTCGAGCGAGTAGGCGTTTAAATTTTCAAAGAAGATATGTATCTCATCGGAATGAACCAAAGGACACTCGGTGGCAATCACTTTTAATATTCTCATAGCCTCTTCTAATTTTTCGGGAGAGGTGTCGTATTCTAAACCGAGCTTAGTGATTATTTTTCGTGAAGGCTCTACGGTAATGTTTTCAATAGGACTGTCGCCAAACTGCGCATTGGGGATTGTTACAATTCTATTTTCCAACGTTCTTAACCGGGTACTTCGGATGCCGATGTAATCCACAAATCCATCAAAATCCCCAATCTTAATGCGGTCGCCCAGTTTGAAAGGTTTGTCTAAGAAAACCATTAATCCACCAAAAATATTCTTTACGGTATCTTGTGCGGCTAAGGCCAGCGCTAATCCACCAATACCGAGGCCGGCAATCAATGCGCCCACATCAAACCCTGCGTTGTTCAGCCCGGCAATGATGCCGAACATCCAAAGTAATATTCCCGATCCGCGTTCCGTGAGCATGACTACCTGCTCATCCATATTACTCCCGCTGCGTTGCGAGTAAGGGCGCAGATATTCTTCGATGAGCGCATACGCCACCCGCACTAAAAACCAGGTAATGCTGATGGTGGTCAGGAAAATAAAACTGCGATGTACGTATAGTTCTAACTTTACACCAAAGTGCAGGCGCTCTAAGGCAAAGTTCAGCCCTATGAGTATAATGAGAAAAACGGCAGGGGTTTCTAGTTTCTGAACTAAAAGGTCGTCCAGTTTGGTTTTGGTTTTGCCGGTAAATACTTTTAAAACACGAGAGAGTAATAAGTAAGCAAGTCTCGCTATCACGATGGTGAAAAGGATAATGGAGAAAGCAATAATCCATTCTTCCATTGTGTTGTGATACATTTCCTTATTCAGAAAGCTAAATTCTGTATTCATCGCGCAATATTACAAAGCTATTTGAGAATGTTTTTTTATCGGAGGTAGCTCTACCACTAACAAATTTCTGCGTTGTGGCTGGTCATTAAACACCGGCAAAATACTTCTAAGCCCTTATATGCTATGCCGTGATTTAGGTCTTGTGTTATTATCTGCTTGTAGCTTTCGCGAACAAACACATCTAACCAATTTACTACCATAAAGACTACAAGTAGGTGCAGTTTTGGTCTTGTATAAAGTAAGGGGCTCCGCTCATTTAACTAAAAATAAAATTTTTCGTTCGCGTCACAAATGCTATGGTTTTGCATCCCTGCCTATCCGGTCAGGCGGGCGCGTGCCTTACGCACAGGCTTGGCTACAGACGCGGACGAGCGAAGGAAAGTAAACGGAGAGCACCGCCTGATTTGCTTGGTCTATAACCTCAAACGCAGTATCAACATCCTCGGCATCCCTGAGCTATTAGAAAAACTCCGAAACTGGCAACCCAACTACAAGAGGATTGCCCGGCTTTGCCAAAAACTGCTTCGTTTACAGCTCTTTTACGCTCTTCAAAATTTTGGGGGAAGAATAGCTGCCTGAAAAACAGCAAGCTCAAATCGCTTTGAATCGCTCTATACAAAAAGCCTATGAAGGTTTTTTTGCCGGTAAAAACCAAAGAGGGGGTTATTTCACAGCCTGACGGTTTGGCGCTTGGCGAAGGTGGCGATTTTCACCACAAATGTTGATGCGGAGAACCAAACTTTGATTAACCACAAATGTGTCTGCGGAGCACTGAACCGCCACTTTTGCCA
>JADFDM010000001.1 GCA_018262795.1 Sphingobacteriales bacterium
CGGTTCTTATACCAATAGCAACATTACGGTAGATGCACAGGGAAGAATTACGGCTGCCACCAGCGGTACCGGTGGAACGGTAACTAATGTTACTGGCACGGCTCCCATTGTATCATCCGGAGGGAACACCCCGACTATCAGCATTACGGCAGCCACAGGCAGTGCAGCGGGCAGCATGAGTGCAGCCGACAAAGCAAAGCTCGATGCCATTACCAACACGAATACAGGCGATGTAACTTTAAGTGCAATAGGCTCAAGCCCGAATGCTAATGGGGCTTCTTTAACAGGACAGGTTTTAAATCTTCAACCTGCCAGTGCTTCGTATGGAGGGGTAGTTACTACCGGCACTCAAACCTTAGCAGGAAACAAAACATTTAACGGTTCGGGAACTTTTAATAGTAATGCAGGTCTGCTTAATTTGGTAGGAACGGACCATGCCTATATTCAATGGTATCCTGATGGCTCTGTAACTCGTAAAGGATATACAGGCTATCCCGGACCCGCAAGTGATGATTTTACGGTGGCTAACGAAATATCGGGAGCTGATGTTGTGCTTGCTACTAATGGTGGTAAGGCCAGAGTTACTGGATTAGGAAATGGTGTAGTTCACTCCAATGCTTCGGGGCAGCTAACATCTTCGGCTGTTACCAATGCAGATTTGGCTAACTCTTCCATTACGATATCAACAGGTACAGGATTGAGTGGAGGAGGAACGGTGAACCTAGGTGAAACAATTAACCTCGCGAATATTGGTGTTACCTCCCTTACCGGAACAAGTAACCAAGTCAATGTTACTGCTTCTACGGGCGCTGTTACGCTTTCACTTCCACAAAGCATCCATACAGGAGCTGATCCCACATTTAACTCGGTAACAGCTCCTAACGATTTTTATGGCCACATTCATGTAGATGACACTCGAAGTGTAAATGCTGCGCCCAGTAACTATGATAATGAAGTAGCTTTTGAGTTTAAAAATCTGAGTGCGATAGGCGCTCCTGGATCAGGCACTTATGGCGGGTTGATGACTTTTGCCCCTTGGGGCGACAACTCAGGAGGCGTTCACCATCAGTTAAACTTCAATAGCGATGGAATCTATTGGAGAACAGGGCTGCCGGATGAAACTAATTCAGCCAACTGGGGAGAATGGAATAAAATTGCAACTGAGAAAGGCACATTTAAGCATATTACTTACCACACATTTGGAGTTCCTAGCTACCGTAATGGCACAAACTTTTCGCACTGGTTTCCAATGATGGGAACTGAAGGCACTGATGATTCTGGAGGGGATTTAGGAAGACCCCAAACCATGATAGCACCCTATTCGGGAAGGCTGGTCAAAGTTATTGTAAAAGCTGATAGAACATCATCAAACTCTGGAAATGAAATAAGTAACGCGCACATTGGCTTTAGTGTAAACCAAGACGACTATACTAATCCAACCCCAACGTATATTAGTTCCGGTGCTTATTCCATTAATGAGGGAGGTTCTTTTGAATTTATCGCGCCTACAAATTGGACTTTTGCCGAAGCCGCTTCCTTAAGAGTTGGATTTCGATTTACCGGTACTAATGGATATGTCGAGGATAACGACTACTATGTTGTGTGTGTTTGGGAGTATAATATGGACTAAAATCACTGCAATGCCTTAGATTCCCTGCTCGTCCGCGTCTGTAGTCAAACCAACTGGCGCAAGTATGATGCCCGGCATCCGAGCCGAGCTACTTGTGCCTTTAGCCCAACTAAGCGCAAGCCGTGCCTAGGTCCCATTCAGAAAACGCTTCTCAACACTCCCCTCCATATTTAAACTTATATCGAACCAATTAGCATTGAACCATTAAACATTAACGAATTGCGGATTGCGGATTTTTGATTGCGAATGGACTTTCTCCGATTAACCATTTTGCCTTTGTTGGTATTCCTTGCATAGCCCTTGTTGTGTGTTATCACCAACAACCGTTTCTTCTTTCGCAGGGTCGCCTCCTTTGCCCGCGTCTGTGTCCTCACAGATGCGCCCGCAATGTTGAATATAGATGTCTGTGAGGACACAGACATCGGCTAAGCTGCTGGTGTCTTTCTAATTCCACAAAGCGCAGGCTGCGCCCGCGCCCCATTCAGAAAATGCTTCTCAGCACTCCTCCCTATTTTACAACTTGCATTGAACTAATTAGCCTATAACCATTACACGATCAACTATTAACGATTACACGATTCTCTATTCTCGCATCTGCGCCACCCGCCCATCGCCCGTTTGCCACTACACCCCGAACTAACTGTTATTCAGCTTTTAGGTGATTCCCTTTTCCCACTCACCACTTCCTGAGTTACTCCATTCCCCATTCCACATGCGTTGGTTCTGCCTTTTTAGCTCCTGTATTTTTTTCTTTAAAAAGCAAGAGGAAAGGAATCGAAATCAAAAAGAAAACGCCCAAGTCAAAGAATATATCTCGGTAGGTAAGCATCACTGCCTGCCGGGTAATTTCGCCCGAGATCACTTGATAAGCACTGTGTAAGGCACTTGCCGCATCGCAGCCTTTACTTATAAAGAAGTGTTGGAGCGTATGAATTCGCTGTTGAGCGATAGGGGAGGTGGCGGTGATATTTTCGGTGAGAGCTGAATAATGTTTCGCAGAACCGATACTTACAAAAGTGGTGATTAGGGCAATGCCGATAGAGCCACCCATTTGCCGAACCATATTGCTAAGGGCGGTCCCCTGAGGAATTTCCCGGCCTTTTAAATCTTGCAGTGAAATAGTAGTGAGAGGAATAAATATAAGCCCCATCGCAAAGCCGCGAACAATCAAGGGACCTAGGAAATCGTGCCCTCCGGCAGAGGTATTCAGCAACGACATATCATTAGAAAAAAGGAAGAACAGAAATAATCCTACTCCGGCATAAACGGCCGGATGCACCCAGTTGCGCTTCATCATCAACCCCACTACCGGCATCATAAAAGCGGTGGCCAAACTTCCGGGCAGCATCAACAACCCTGTTTGAAGGGCAGTGAGGCCTAACAGGTTTTGACAAAAGATAGGAACCAACAGCGTAGTTCCGTACAGTCCAAAGCCGAGCACAAAGTTGAATAAGGTGCCCATCGTAAAACTGCGAATGGAAAAAAGCCGAAGGTTGACGAGCGGGTCTTTAGCGCGCAGCTCCCACCACACAAATAGCACGGAAGTGACAACAGCGGTCACGGTCAAGAAAGTAATGTAGCGAGTTTGGAACCAATCCTCCGATTGCCCTTTTTCCAACACCACTTGCAAGGCCCCGATAGCGGCTACTAACAAGCCAAAGGCAAACCAGTCCATTTTGCCGGCAGTCATTTTATCGTCCGGCTCTTTCACAAATGTAAGGGTGAGAAAAGTGGCAACAATACCGAACGGAACATTGATAAAGAAAATCCATTGCCAAGCCATGTTGTCGGTAATGTAGCCCCCAAGCGTAGGGCCAATAGCCGGCCCGATGATAACCCCCAGCCCATAAATGGCATTAGCTAAGCCGAGCTCCTCCCGGGGAAAGGTTTCTACTAATATAGCTTGCGCGGTGGCCAACAAGCCGCCTCCTCCAAGTCCTTGTATGATCCGAAAAACCACTAACTCCCATACGTTGTGAGACAGGCCGCAAAATATAGAGGCCACTGTAAAAAGAATGATAGACCCGGCAAAGTAATACTTGCGCCCAAATTTGGCACTCATCCAACCGGATAGGGTAATCATAATTACGTTAGAAACTGCATAGCCGGTAATGACCCAGCCAATTTCCTCGAAAGTAGCACCGAGGTTTCCCATCATGTCGGTCAGCGCTACATTCACGATGGAGGTATCTATCAGTTGCAACAAAGCGGCTGATACCACAGTGAAAATGACAATGATTTTATCGAAAGTGAACTTTGCCATATTGCTTTACTGGTGAATGGTTATTCATTTTTGCCTTCCGGTAACTACCCTTTAATACCGTCCCAACAAAGCTCAAACAACAACTTTACCATAGCCGGCTTCAAAGGCTTGCGGTGGTAATGGCTGTATCGAGCCACATTATTAATAGCCCCAACGATATGCGTGAGCAATAAAGTGGTATCGGCATTCTTTATCCAATGTTCTTTTTTGCCGCGTTCCATCAATATGAAAAGTGGTTGAATCTGCTGCTTCGAAACTTCCTTTAGGTTCTCGGTGATAAACGGAGAATGGTTGCATTGCTCTATAAAAACAGCTTCACTAAAATGCTGCATCCGATGACTGAGAAGATTCATCCATATTTTTTTAAAGCCGGTCTTAAAGGATTCTTCTTCCTTGTAGCCTTTAAAGTAAATAGCTACTGCCGAGCGCCTGCACTGCGAGAACAGTGCATTCAGTAAGTCTTCCTTATTCTTAAAGTAGATGTATAAAGTTCCCGTGGCAATCTTTGCTTCGCGAGCTATCTCACTCATGGTGATTCCCGCTAAGCCATTGGCCTCTACTAACTTTAAAGTGGCTTGAAAAATTTGCTGAATCTTTCTTTCGTCTTTGGGTTTCACCGCGCAAACATAAGTGAATATCTATTCAGTTAAAAGCCGGAGATTTATTTTTTATTACTCCTACTGAATGCAGAGCCGTACCTCTTATATTTGCACCCCCATGATAAAAATTGGCGCTATAGAACTGCCCGACTTGCCCCTGTTGCTGGCTCCGATGGAGGATGTGAGTGATCCGCCCTTTCGCCATCTGTGTAAAAAGCATGGAGCCGATATGCTGTACACCGAATTTATCAGTGCCGATGGGCTTATTCGGGAGGCGCATAAGAGCGTGAAGAAATTAGACATCATGGAGGATGAAAGGCCGGTGGGTATTCAGATTTTTGGTGGGGAAGAAGAAGCCATGATGCGGAGTGCTGAAATTGTGGAAGCTGCACGGCCTGACTTGTTAGACATTAACTACGGCTGCCCGGTAAAGAATGTAGTTTGCCGTAATGCCGGCTCCGGCATTCTTCGCGATATTGATAAAATGGTGCGTTTGACCGAAGCTGTGGTGAAATCCACCAAACTGCCCGTTACTGTAAAAACCCGTCTCGGCTGGGATGATCATTCCATTCGCATTGTAGAAGTGGCAGAAAGGTTGCAGGATGTGGGCATACAAGCTATTTCGATTCACTGCCGCACCCGCAGCCAGATGTATAAAGGAACTGCTCGGTGGGAATGGCTATCGAAGGTGAAAGAAAACCCGCGCTTGACCATTCCGGTATTTGGCAATGGCGATGTAGATACTCCAGAAAAAGCGGTGCAGATGGTGAAACAATACGGAGTAGATGGAGTGATGATTGGGCGAGCGGCTATTGGCCACCCTTTTATTTTTCGGGAGATGAAGCATTATATAGCCACCGGAGAATATTTAGACCCGCCTACTCTTTCGGAGAGGTTAGCGGCTTGCCGAACGCATTTAGAAAAGAGTATTGTATGGAAAGGAGAAAAGTTAGGTATTCTGGAAATGCGCAGGCATTACGGCCCTTATTTTTCAGGGTTTCCGAATATACGCACCTACCGTTCTCGCTTGGTAACTACAGAAAATCTTTCTGAGATTTTTGCCATACTTCAGGAGATTGAAGAGCACTATAGTAACGAAGAAAACTTGCTATGCAGCCCTGCACAGAAGCCCGTTTATGGCGGCATTGATGCTTAGTGCGACTGCTTTTCTCAGCGTTTACCGAACCGTTACTTCTAACAGTTTCACTTCGCGAGTTACCTCTCCATAATCCACTAAGCGATCTTCTTGAAAAAGCACTTTGTCGTCACCTCCCCAATAGAGATTAGACATGCTGATAAAAAAGTCGTTGGAGGTATTCAATACTTTTCGGGTATCGGGTTTGCCATTCAGCGGCAAACGGGTACACTTAAAGTTCATGGCATGTTCTTCGTCATTCTCCCAGTTATCGTTGTAGAACAGATACACATCATTGCCTTTGCGATAGGCCTGTGCAGAAAAAGCATAATCCACGAGCGCACTCTCCTGTTTCTTCGGAATAAAATGCTGCGATTTAATTCCCAGATTTTCATCCATGCGGTAGGTAATCATATACCCGCGCTCCACCTTCATAGGGCTGTTCTTGTCAGCCCCGGAAACGCTGGCGTGGTATTCGGTGAGCAGCATAAAATTCTTTCCTTCGAGAGGTAAAATCTTCTGCAACTCCAGATTGGCAAATTCATTTCTTTTTTTGAGATCATGGTAGGCTCCCGCCATAGCCGAAAACTTTCCACTCGGCTCAATGGTGTTCTGCCCGGTGACCGAAAGCGCTTCATTGTACCGGGTCACCATAATACCATTCAAATGTATTCTTGCTTCATCCGCAAAGAGATCGCTGGCCAGTACCATATCTCCGCTGTTCAGCACTGCCAATCGCGGATCGTCCAAATAACCGCCATGTCCCGCAGGGGAATTAAAGGTGGCGGTCACCGGTTCTTTGCTATCGGCATTCATGGAGAACAGATGAAAAACCGCACTTACATTTTTATCTCTTTTCAAAGGCGGATAGCTCAATACATCATACCTCACTTTGGAGAGCAAATACACCTGCCCACTGTTGCTGATAGCTGTATGCAAAAATTGCAAGTATTCTTTGGTTTCCTTAAAGTCAAACGTTTTTGCATTTACCTGACCGGTAGCGTTATCGGTAATAATCACTTTATACTTCTGATATTTATAGTAAGGTTTGATTAAAACGGCTGTTTTGCTTTTGTCCTCACTTTGCACAATCTCGATACTTGAAGCGGCAAATCGTTCATCATTATGATCGAAAATTACTTCAGCCGGACCGGCAGGCTCTAATGTATTTAAGTCAAAATCCTGCCGTTCAATAGAAGGTAATACGGCACGACCTTCGGCCTTTTCCATCATCCCTTCTTCATCCACTCTCAACTCACAACGGCTATAAAAAAGAGAAATCTTATTGTTGATGATCGCGGCTTTCAGGTAAAAGGTTTTTTCACCGAACGAAGGGTACAGTTCAGATGTTTTCCCGGTTTTAAATCCACTGGAGTATTTTAAAATTCGGTATTGGGGAGGTTTGTTCAAATTTCCCGGAGTTTCAAACCCAATGGCATACCAAGACCCTTGGTATTCCCCTAACACTTCCGTTGAAGGCTGGCTGATAACAGAGCTGGTTTTTACATCGAAACCGGTAGCAAAGGCCGTTATTGCGATGAAAAATAAACTAAACCCAAAAATCGTCTTCTTCATTTTTCTGAAAGGGATTAATTGTAAAAAGTAAAATACAGTATAAGGTTGCTTATACGGGTAATAAATGATTTTGTTTTCATCCACAGCACCGGCAGCGATTGGCTATATTAACCTGCATGTGACCTTGCAATTTTTTTTCTGAAGAACTTCGCTATGAATCAGCCCAAGTAACCCGAAGCAAAAACTTGAGATATTGAATGGAGAGTGAAAAAGCCCTCCCGAACAAAGTGCCCGGGAGGGAAACCACCCAAACCAAAGTTTTACTCAGCTAAGTTTTACCTGACCCTGGCCCACCACATATCCATTTTGGTATAGCTCTACTTTATAGGTACCGGGATCCTGTATGTATTTGCCCCAATAAACCACTACTTTCTTGTTCGACTGATCGTAATTTATGTCGGCTTTTTTAGTGTATTGCACGGGCTTATCCGATTCCACTGCTTGCATGATGCCTGAGCCTTGATCCTCGACTGCAATAGTTTCTCCTTTCGGATTAATAATCCTAACATAAAGACTTACAGGGCCGGGATCTAATACCTTGTTTTCGCCCGTCTCGAAACTTATCTTCAGGTTCGAAGCCACTTTCGCTCTTCTCACATCCACCTCTCTTCCGGTTCTTCTCGTTTTCACTGCCTCCACGTCTATATTAGCAATGGGGAGAAGCGAACCTATTTTGACCTTCTTTGCGAGAAGCGTGTTCTTTTCAGTTAACTGCGAAGTCGTTTGCTTCTCAGCGCTGAGGTCTTGGTTTAATTGACCGTTTTGCGCCAGCAACTCCTCTTTCTGTTTGGTCAGGGTGGCAATTTGGTTGCCCATGTCGGCAATGGAGTTTTTATACTGCGCCATCAGTCCTTTCACCTTTTTCAGTTCCGATTGAGTGAGCTTCACTTTTTTGAGCAGATTTTGAATCGTCAGCTTTTGATGGCTGATTTCCTCTTGCTTGCTGGCAATCGTTTTATCTAATTCAGCATTTTTACCGGTAAATTGCTCAATGGACGTATTTCTGTTTTGGAGTGTATCGTTGAGCATTCTGAAATCTTGCTCCAATGCCGTTTTCTGAAATCCTAAATCTTCCCGTTTGTTTTTTTCGTGGAACAGCATATATATTGATGCGCTGTTCAACAGCAGCAGCACTACTATAGCGCTGAGATAAGATTTTTTGCTTACTGCTTTTTTAGTGTTGGTTTCCATACAATTTAGTTTTGGTTAAGTAATGTTTGGCTCTTTCGTTTCGCCAATTAAAAAATCAACGTTTCGATGTTTGCGATTAGTATGTGACTACCCCTCCAAAGGGGCGAAATTCCCCCAACCGGGGGAGGGTTGCCCGATGATGCTCTCATTATTTCACTCAAAACTGAATAGGAATCCTCCAATAAATTTACTGCCACTTCGTCTTAATCTTTGACAAAAGGGGTGCGTGAAATATATCAGCACGCTAATTGTTATAACTTTGAATCACTAAAAAAACAAGAAAGAATGATAGGAATTTATGTAATCGTTGGAGTGTTTATGCTGGCCAGTTGGTTGGTAAGCATGCGCCTTAAAAGCAAATTCAAGAAATATTCGGAAGTGGCATTTATCGGCAACCTCACCGGAGCGCAGGTGGCTGAGAAAATGCTGAATGATAATGGTATTACTGACGTGAAAGTGATTTCAGTGGAAGGGCAATTGACCGATCACTATAATCCGGTGGATAAAACAGTGAATCTTTCTCCGGAGGTTTTTAGTGGTAGAAGTGTGGCCGCTGCCGCAGTGGCTGCTCACGAGTGCGGTCACGCAGTGCAACATGCTCGCGCTTATATGTGGTTGGGCTTGCGCTCGCGTTTAGTGCCCGTAGTGAGTGTGGCCTCACGTTATATGCAGTGGATATTGTTAGCCGGTATTTTAACCATCACCGTGTTCCCTTACTTATTACTGTTTGGTATTGTTCTTTTCTCGGCCACTACTCTTTTCTCTTTTGTTACGCTGCCGGTAGAATTTGATGCCTCTAACCGAGGATTAGCTTGGTTGAATAGTTCGGGCATTGTATCGTCTCGTGAACATGAAATGGCCAAAGATGCTCTTTGGTGGGCCGCCATGACTTATGTAGTCGCTGCCTTGTCTTCCTTAGCTACCCTGCTTTATTATGTTTCTATTTTTCTGAGAAGAAGGTAAGCGAAGGATAATTTGGAATAGATACAGCCCTGTTACATCAAAAGTAACGGGGCTTTTTTATGTTCCTTGAGAAGGGATTAACGTTTGCATGTATCCGCAAATTGAAGGTATGCAACATGGGGTTTGCCGGCTGCTTACCCGCGAAGGAGGGAATGCTATCCCCAAATTTGGATTCGCTACCTATTTATATTAAATGTAGTTCTGTGGGTGGGCACGAGTGTCGGCTCGTGTCAGTAGGCCATTTCTTGACTTCAGTGTAACTGCATAGATGGAAGTAGTCAAAATCCAAAAAGTGTCAAAAGATATTTTTTTACCTGACGAAAGTCATCGTAAGGGCGTTTCACTTAACTTTGTTTAGTATTATCCTTTTAGGAGGGCTTCAGCATTACTAGTAAAGTATTTTTTTGTTTTTGCTTTTATCAGGATTTCTTAATCAGTAAAATTTACCATTATGATTTCACCAATTTGGATATTCATCGTTGTATTGGCTCTAATGTTTCTCGCTTTAGGAGTGACTAAAATTATTCATACACCAGGGAAAGAACCCTCTGAATGGTGGAACTGGGCCAATGACTTTTCGGCTGCGCAGGTCAAGTTAATTGGTGTAGTAGAGGTTGTATGCGCCCTCGGCATTCTCGTTCCCAAATTATTAGGGCACGGATACTACTTAACTTCTGCTTCCGCTTTAGGGCTAACTCTTCTAATGGGAGCCGCTTGCTATACTCATTTCCGCAGAAAGGAGTATGAATTATTAGGTATTGCCGCTGCATTTTTAGCCTTTGCCTTTGTTGTGGCCTACTTCACTTCTCCCATTTTAATTTCAGATTCGAGTTCTTCGGGGCTTGTTGCTTGGTTAAATAGATAGAGGGTATTGCTTTTTCTCGAAGATTTTTTTCCTGCAAGGCAATTTTAACCATTGTCTCTATAGTGTAGCATATAACTGTGTTACAAGCAGGCAATACTTCGCAACTTCGCATAGTTGAGAATCTGTAACGTTCTACCACTCACAAAAATGATGCGTTCTTTTTTTAACTCGGCCATCGTTTTTGATACTTGTTCTTTTGTAACACCTATAAGGTCGCCAATGTCTTTCCTGCTCAAATTCACCTCAAAAGGTTCTTTAGAGTATTCTGAGAGATAGGTATTGACAATGTGCAATAAGGCTTCTGCCACTTTCTCTCGCACGTTTAGCTGCGCCAAATGAATCATCCGGGTGTGCATTTGATTTAATTCTCGTTGAAATGCTTTTGTCAAATCTTCCCGAACTCCTGCGTTCCGGCTGCAAATGTCTTCATATTCTTTGCTTTCGATAAAACATACTGAAGTTTCTTCCACCGCAGTAACTGAAATTTGTTGCTTGCCCAATTCATCTGTGGAATGACCTAACACAGAGCCGGCTTTGGCTAACGAAATGATTAGCGGCTGCCCTCTGTAACCGTTTACAAATACCTTCGCTACCCCTGATGAAATAAAATAAACGCCATCAATGTAGGTTCCTTGCCGGATAATAGGTTGCCCTTTGCGATAGGTCATGCAGAACTTACTATTGTCAACAAACTCAAGATACTGCCGCTCGCAATTCTTAAGAATACAACAATATCTCGTACTACAGGTAAAGCAACTTGGGTCCTCTTTCTTCATAGCTATTTAGCGTAGATAGTGTAAAAAAAGGAAACCGAAGAATACTTACCAATTGATTTTGGTCATGCGTTATTCATAAAATAGGATAGCGCTCCTTGTAAAAGGTAGTTTATCACTCTAATTCTCCTCTTTCGCAAAAGTGATTTCTGAGAGGTATGGAAGCGCAGTGGATGGTTTGCTTTAGTGAGAGCTTTGCAGTTGGTATCAGAAATACGTACTCATTATTCCAAGTGATTTGTCCGTTTTTGAGATGCTGACCTTCCCCTCTTTTTCCACTCCGGTCAGCGCTCTGATGGCATCTATATTTTCAGGAATAACGATCGCCTGATTATCTACGATGTAAGAATAATACAACTCATCGCCCCTTACCGCGAGCATATCTTCCCACAAAGCCACCTCATACATGTCGCCACGGGGTCTTTCCATTTCGAGCATTAATTCTTTCACCACATTATTTGCCTGCAAGCCATCGGCATAGTTGATAAAGGCAATTCTTGAAGATGATTTGAATGCTTGAAGCACTTCTTCCTTCGTTGCTTTTCGGGTGAGTTTCACTACCCATGAATGTAGATGACTCAGCGTTTCGGGAACTTTAATAGCGGTCGTTATTATATCCAGATTGGGCAACACCGTTTTTGCATCGGGAGCTTGATGGCTTGGAATATGTTCTTCGGGAAGCAGTGTATTCATGATTCCGTTCAAATGGCTTTCCCAGGGATCAGTCGCTCTGCGCAGTAAAGTGCCTCTGGCAGATAAGAGTAAGCCGGCATTTTGTAAGGCTCCAAGAGTTCTCAAAATGGAAGTCGTGTTGCAGGAAACCACTCGGGTACTCTCGCGATTCACAGCCGAGTCATAATTTACTTCTGCCGTAAAGGAATGGCCGGTTGTTTCATGTTTATCTCCTCCTTGAACGATAAATTTTACTCCTGCGTTTTTATATTTCACAGTATTGGACGCACTGAATTTTTTCGGAGTGCAGTCCACTATCACATCGCATTGTTGCAACAGGCTATCCAATACTCCTACTACAGGAATGCCGTATCGTATCATCTCGCCCGCTACTTCGTTGGTGGTAGCAAAGATCTTATACTTTTTGCCCACTGCCATTTTTATTCGCCAATCGGCAGACACATCACAGACCCCCACGAACTCCATGTCCTCTTGAAGTGCAATCGCATCGGCCAAGCGCTTACCAATCACTCCATATCCATTTACTGCTACTCTAATCTTTTTCATGTTTTAATAGTTTAAAATTTTTTTAGATTGACTTGCCAATTTCCGATTTCCTAATTTATAGACTAAAACACAAATTTCCTTCGCGTTGAAAGATATTTAACCGCATGTGACTGTTACATGATTTACCTCACCATGCAAAACAATTTATCGCAAGGGCTAAAACGGAAAGTACCGATTTTAATAGCGACTTTTAACAGCAAGTGCAGAAATTTTAATCCACCAAAGATGCCTTTTAGCAGGCATCTTAATCTAAACAAAAAAATGGCAGAAAAGATTAAAACCATCGCGGTACTTACTTCGGGAGGGGATGCTCCCGGCATGAATGCCGCCATACGAGCAGTAGTGAGAACGGCTATCGTTAAGAAAGTAAAAGTGTTAGCCATCAATGGCGGTTTTGAAGGAATGATAGAGGGTAACTTTGTGGAAATGGATGCCGGCTCGGTCAGCAACATCATCCATAAAGGAGGCACTATTATTAAAACTTCGCGCAGCCCTCGCTTTAGAAAAAAACAATGGCGGAAAGTGGCTTATGAGCAACTGAAAAAAGCCGGTGTGGGAGGTGTTGTTATTATTGGTGGCAACGGCTCCTTAGCGGGAGCGCATGTGTTTACTTCTGAATTTGACATGCCCTTTATAGGCATCCCCAAAACGATTGATAACGACATTTACGGCACCGACTATTCCATCGGTTTTGATACCGCCACCAATACTGCTTTAGAAGCCATTGATAAAATAAGAGACACGGCCAATTCGCATCATCGCTTATTTTTTGTAGAAGTAATGGGACGCGACATGGGATTTATTGCGCTTCACTGCGGCATTTCATCAGGGGCTGAAATGATTTTAGTTCCTGAAAACAAAAACAATATCAGCGAGTTGATGGAGCGATTAGAGCGAGGTTGGGCCAGGCATAAGTCCTCCATGATTGTGGTAGTGGCTGAGGGAGCCGTGAAAGGTGGCGTGAACGCGATTGCCGAAAAAGTAAAAGCCAAATTCAAGCAGTACGAAATTCGTATCAGTGTGCTCGGCTATTTTCAGCGGGGAGGCAATCCGAGTTGTTTTGATCGGTTTATTGCCAGCCTGTTCGGGAATCACGCAGTGAAAGCATTACTAAGCGGAAAAAGGCATGTGTTGGTGGGCTTGCAAAACAATCAAATTACCTACACGGCCCTGCGCAAGGTAAGCGAGGGCAAGCACCACATTAATAAAAAGTTGTTGGATATAGCGAATGAATTATCTTGCTGAGGTAGGCGTAAAGTATCCAAACTTAGGGCTTCGACAAGTCGGGGTTGGTGGTAAAGTTGGTATCGGTGAGTGTTTTTAAAAAAGAGAGCAAGTCATCCTTGTCTTGTTGGGTGAGGTGCAGCCCTGTTTCTTTAAAGGGAAGCGTCATCAAGGGGTCTATGTTGGGGGAGTTTTGATGCACGCCACTGTTGTAAAACTCAATCACTTGCTCCAGCGTGGTATATCTTCCATCGTGCATAAACCGGTCGCGAAGTTCGCAGTTTCTAAGCGTGGGAGTTTTGTATTTTCCCATGTCACTCACCTCACCGGTCACATCATATCTTCCCTTGCTAATGGAACTGAAAGTGCTATCCAAACCGGTATTGTGAAAGTCATTATCGGTCAAGAAAATTTCATTATGGCAATGGAAACAATCTCCTTTCTCTGTAAAAAAAGTAATCATGCCATTTCGTTCGTTGGGGGTTAGCACGGCTTCTCCTCTGCGGTATTGATCAAACTTTGAATTTCCTGAATTGAGTGTGCGGAAAAACTGTGCTAAAGCATAAGCCACGTTTAGCGAAGTGATGTTTTGCACGTTGTACGCTTTAAAAAATAAGTCGCGATATGTTTTATCGGCATTCAGTTTATTAATGTCTGTTTGAAAAAACTCATTCACTTCATACATCATCATATCTTCCAGCGAGCAGGTCTTTTCTCCTTTCCACAAAAAGTGTTTACTCCATCCCAAATTCACATGCGGCAACACCGGAGTTACCGGAAAGTTATCGGAAGTAAATCCCATATTCTGATAATGGCAACTGGCGCAAGCGCGGCCATCATTACTCAGAATAGGATCGTAATAAAGTTTGCGACCTAAGGCGACTCGCTCCACACTCATCGCATTGTAAGTGGGAACTTCCATCGGTGGAAATCGCTTGGGGATTTGAATGTCGTAAGGGGTGAAAGAGTTCTTAGGCGCATCACTATCTCTCTTACAAGAGGAAATCGCGAGCGCCCATAACCCAACTATTAAAAGGGCAAGATGTTTCATGTCAGTTAAAAATATCGGCACCGTTTATACATAACTTTTGCATAGCCGTATCGTTGTTCATTGAATAATTTCCATCCGTATTAAAATCGTACACCGCAGGGTTTTTAAACCATTCATTTATGTTCATCGTGAGATTCAAGGGGGAGGAATGACCGCCACTGACGGTGAGCGCGCGACTTAAATGAATAGGCACTAAGTGTTTATTTTTTCCCAGATGGATGGCAAAACCATAGGTTCCGTTTGCATCTTTATAATGCCCTTCTAACTTCATAAAGTGGTACCCACCGCCCATCTCATCGGGCCATCCCATGTTTATGTTATCCAGGGTAGCCGCCAAGCCATCGGTCACGTTGTGGCTTGAATCTAAGCCTACATAAAAATCTACTGCGGTGTAATCACCGGGGGGGAAATTTTCAAACAACAAGCTATTGGTGGTGGGGTTCGCTGCGTTCACATAAAACACTTTATCGCTTTCATATTGGCTGCCATCATTTTTTGAAAACACAAAGTGCGATACGTAATAATTCAGTTTAGTCACCTCATAATCGTATCCCGCTTCGCACATGTACATCATGCGGTTCATTTGCAACGGACTGCTATCTACTTGGTACGAAATATTGACCTGCCATGCGGTCTCTTTTTCGTCCGTTTTTTTGCAGCCGGGAAGTATAGAAAAGAAGGTGAACAGAAAGAATGAAAATCTAATAACCATGCGACTAAACTACTCGTATTCAGTATTCGTAATTATGACTTTCATCATCTGTCTGTGATTATCGCCTCAAATTATTGTAGGCTATTGAAAGCAAAGCCCAAAATGCAAGGGTGGTCAACAGCAGCAGTATAAATGCCGAACGGTTCTTTTCTTTCACCATCCGAATGCCATAAAATTCCTCTAAAGGAGTGTTCCACTTTTTATAATAATCATAGAATATCGTATCGCCTGTGATCTTCCACATTTGTTCCATTTGATCCACTACCACTTTCTGATATTTTTTATCTGACTTTTTCCCCCATCGGTCATAATAACTCCAGCCATCCCCCATCTCATACTTATTCAACTCCGTCTTCAACGCTTTCTTTCCATTTTCGTAAATCAAAGCCGCTGAATCGTCTTTGGTCACTTGCCAATATTTACCTATCCCCAGAAAAGCACCAATATGCCCGTTCAATACTCGTGGCGTGTTCATATTCGTATCGGCATACTCCTCATACCACCAGCCGTTCGGCTCCATATAAGTAAAGCCTCCTTGCTGAATAGGCACATAAAATCCGCGCAACAATTCCTTTGCATAGTTCAAATACTCTGCTTCCTTCGTTAATTCATAAGCGTAAGAAAAGGCTTCGATAGCCGTACCGGAAGCCAAGCCCGAACGCCACGGCACCCTCACGCTTGGGTAAAAAGGTTGCTGCCAATTCATTTCATAAAAGGCCACAGCCCCATAAATCGTTCGGTGATCAATCAGCCAATCAATGCAGTTGAAAAATTTTATGCGAATGGCAGTATCGTGAGTCTGCTGATACTCTTCGTAATAATGAATGGCAGAAATGCTGACCGTGGTGGGCAGATATTTTTCGCCCGCATCTATACCATTACAAGGCGCATAATGCACCAGTGGAATGCCTTTTGAATTTACCCGTATCGCATAGCTGGCAGGCACCTCGGTGTGCTTCACTTGCAGGTAATAAAAACGTCTGATATACTCTTCCCACTTGTCTCCTCGGTATTCTCCAAGGAAGAGGGCCGCACCTAACGCAGGTAGTAGAAGAAGAAAATAAATTTTGGTGCTTCGTTTCAAGTTATGGAGTCATTGCCACCCTTCGGTTTTAAATTACTGCTTCACCATTCTGCCGGTGTATCTCTTATCCAATATTTTTAATTGGTAGATAAAAACGCCTGGGGCCATAGCTGGCAAGTCTATCGAAATTTTATTGACCATGCCTGCATCAGTCGTTTTTGTAAGCACCAATAGTTGCTGCCCCAGCAAATTAGAAATGATTAAAACCGCTTCCGTTTTTTGTGTGGAATAAAAATTCAACGTAGTTTTTTGATGGAATGGATTTGGAAACACCTGCACCCATGGGTCATTTTGCAATGCTGTAATTCCGGTAAGCACATTCGCCCACACACTATCACTTTCGGCAGAAATACAGGTATTTGCATCCGATATTTTCACCGAGTAATAGCCCGACTGAGTGGCTTTGAAACTCTGCGTAGTAATTGCACTTTGCCACACGCCATTCAAAAACCAAGTGTAACCGCTGGCCGTTTCGTTGCAGGTAAGGGTATCTGCATTCCCCGTAATAGTTGGCTGCGCAGGCAGCGGATACACCGTGACGGAATGGTAGGCCGTATCGGCATTCGTTCCATTCCCCGCCACTAACATCACATCGTAGAGGCCCGAGGTGGAGTAAGTATGGGTAGGAGTTGTGAGCGCAGAGCCGGTTCCATCCCCAAAGTCCCAAAAGAACGAAGAAGCTACACCGGTAGAGGTATTGCTAAAGATCACAGGCATTCCTTCGCAAGCATTCGCAGCCACAAAATCAGCAGTAGGCATTTGCGGGCTGCACCAAGTAATTTGCGAACTGATGGTGCCGCTATTGTTGTCAATGAAAGGGGCTTGCGCAGCAGGAGTGAGGTCACAAAAGTCGAAAGAGCCAATCATAAAGCCCGAATTGCCGGTGTTGTGAGCCACCACAAAACTTCCAAACTGCCCCGAAACAGTATCGGCATTATACCAGTTAGAGTCCACCACCATTCTCCCATTATTAAAAAAGGAAGCATAGTGGTGAATAGAATCTGCATTCATAAAGCTGTTGCCCAGCATAAGCATTCCCCCCAGTGCATTCGTAAACCTTCCGATGTTGTAGAAATTGCCCGCTCCCAGCAGCGAATCGCTATTGGTGAAAGTGTTCTGATTCACCGCGTCCTGAAAATCAAAGCGACCTTGGTTATGGATAGTTCCCAAATTGGCAAAGGCGGAAGTGTGCACAGCGCCTTGATTAATCAAAGAACCGGTATTCAGCACGCGGTCTGCGTTTATTTGTGCGTTTACATGATTCGTCATCACCCCGGCATTGGTAAAGCTGTCCACCTCTGCTATATCTCCCCGATTCACCAAAATGCCACCGGTGAAAAATGTAGGAGAGATAATGGAATCGTTGTTGAGCAGAAAACCGGTATTAAAAAAGCTATCAACACCCATCAACAAACCATCGTTTATCAAGGTATCGCTGTTCTGAAATTTATTGGCAGAAAACGTTCCGCTATTGTGCAAGAAACCGAGATTGATAAAACTATCTACCTGATACACGATACCCGAATTTTCTATCCCACTATAATTAGCGAAGGATTTCAACCGAAGTGTATCGCTATTATTCACACTGCCCGACTGCAACAGCAGATAGCGAAAATCAACCGTGCCATGATTGATCAAAAAGCCTCCGTTTATCTGCATATCTCTCGGGGTCGCATCCTGAATCAAAGAGCCACTGGCATTCACCGTGATGCCGCCCGAGGGTAATTGAAAACTGGTATTCAGCGTAACCGCATGGTTAATGGTAACGGTGTATCCCGGAGTGGGAATACAAGTGCAGTTCCAAGTAAACGGACTTAGCCACGGCCCATTGGCAATAGAGGTGGCCGATTGCGAAAAAGAGTTTTGAAAGAGAATGCAGAAGAGAACAGATAGAAAAAGATAACCGGTTTTCATAAAGTAAATTTTGACAAAGATAAATCCTATGGCAATTTATTCAATGATCTTCGTCAACCTTCACCGCGGCCTTCTTATCTCTTATCGGGCCCGGTGTAAATACATCCCGAGGTCTCTGTTTCGTACACGGTTACTTTTGAAAGCATTGGAATTGTGGGGGAAATTTTTTCCCAAATCCACACCGTCAGATTTTCTACTGTGGGGTTTTCAAGCCCCTCCACTTCATTCAGCACTTTGTGATCTACCTGCCGCATCACCGGCATAAAAGCACTTTTTATATCCGTAAAGTCAGCAATCCAACCCGAATCACTTCCGGGTGTTCCTTCCAAATAAATAATCACTCGGTAAGCATGGCCGTGCATATTCCGGCACTTATGCTCCAGCGGCACATTCGGTAAAAAATGGGCGGCCTCAAATCTGAACTCTTTAAAAATTTCCATGTTAATTCAAACCATTATTGGTGGAGAGCAACGCTTATACTAACTTCTCAAACTTTGCTTGAAAGAAGCGAAGGTACTTCGGCTCATACACCATTTTCAATCCCTTAATTTTTTCTCTGCGCTGATACACCGAATACACCGACTCGGCAATCACATCCATGTGTGCCTGCGTATAAACTCTTCGGGGAATAGTAAAGCGCACCAACTCTAATTTGGGGAAATAATTTTCTCCGTTTGATTTTCTACCGGCTGAAACAATTCCTCGCTCCATCGTTCTTACTCCCGAATCCAAGTACACCTCAGCCGCCAACGTTTGTGCCGGAAACTGATCTTGCGGAATGTGCGGAAGAAATTGCTTGGCATCTACAAATATGCCGTGTCCACCAATAGGTTTCACGATGGGAATGCCATAACTCTCCATCAAGCGCCCCAGATATTCCACTTGCCCCACTCTGGCGCGCATGTGGTTGTCGCTCAAACTTTCTTCAATACCAATGGACATGGCTTCCATGTCGCGTCCTGCCAAACCACCATAAGTATGCAGCCCTTCATACACCACTACCAAGTTTCTCGCTTCTTCAAAAGCATCCCAATCATTCAAGGCTAGAAAACCGCCAATGTTTACCAAGGCATCTTTCTTGGCACTCATCGTAGCGCCATCGGTGTAAGAGCATATTTCAAAAACAATTTCGCGGATGCTCTTCTTATCGTATCCTTTTTCGCGCTGCTGAATAAAGTATGCATTCTCTGCCACGCGAGTCATGTCGTGAATCACTTTGATGCCGAGCTTCTTGGTAAAAGCGCGCAACTTTCTCAAATTATCCATGCTCATGGGCTGCCCACCGGCCATATTCACATTGGTAGCAATGCACACATAGGGAATGCGCTTGGCTCCGTACTTTTTCACGATGGCCTGCAACTTCGCCATGTCCACATTTCCTTTAAAAGGAAACTCGCTCACGGGGTCGTGTGCCTCATCCACAATTACATCTACAAAGGTGCCCCCTGCCAGTTCTTGGTGCAGTCGAGTAGTGGTGAAATACATATTGCCGGGAATGATGTCGCCCTTTTTAATTAATATTTTCGACAGAATATTTTCGGCCCCGCGTCCCTGGTGCGTAGGAATAATGTATTTATAGCCGTAACACTTCTGTATCGTTTTTTCAAGTTTGAAGAAATTGCGACTGCCTGCATAAGATTCATCGCCCAACATCATGCCGGCCCATTGTTGATCGCTCATGGCAGAGGTGCCACTATCTGTCAGCAAGTCTATATACACATCTTCGGAGCGAAGCAGAAACGTGTTATAACCGGCTTGCTTAATAGCTTTCAGTCTGTGAGGCCGATCGGTCATGGTCAGCAACTCCACCATCTTCATTTTATACGGTTCGGCCCAAGAGCGTTTTACGATCTGTTTCTTGCTTGATTTTATTTCATTTTTCATACTGTAAGAATTTTGATTTTTTTATTCGTTGTGGAAAAATATGCGGTCGGAATATTGTGTGATCATTTTTGGAGAATCGGCATGAACAGGAAAATCACTGCGGTAATGACAACCCCGGCTCTCTTCGCGCTGCAAAGCTCCCTGCACAATCAATAAGGAAGTCTCTACCAAATTCAACAGTTCCAGGGCAGCGATAGAAATACCCATTAAAGAAATTTTTGAGTGAAGTTCGCGCTGCATCTGCTTCAATTCTTTTAGGCAATCATTCAGTTCCTTCCCCGTGCGAATAATTCCTGCGTACTTCCACATCAACTCCTGCAAGTGTTTTTTCTGGCGGTTCAGTTCTGAATCTTCTTCTTCATTCAAGTGTAAGAAGTTTAAGCTCTTTGAAGAGATAGGCACTTGACCAAGAAGTGTTTTGGTATCAGCGGCTGCAGTTTCTGCAAATACCAATCCTTCTAACAGTGAGTTGCTGGCTAAGCGATTGGCTCCATGCACGCCCGTACACGAAACCTCGCCACAGGCATAAAGGTTTTTGATAGAGCTTCTGCCGTTTAAATCCGTTACTACACCCCCGCACATATAATGCGCTGCCGGCACTACCGGAATCATATCTTTCTTTAAATCAAGCCCGGCTTGCACGCACCGTTGATAGATATTTGGGAAGTGGGTTTGAATATCGTGCGTATCAAAATTTCTTATATCGAGATACACACAAGGCTCGCCACTTTTTGCCAGTTCGTTCACAATAGCTCGGCTCACAATATCGCGAGGGGCCAGTGATTTCATGGGATGATATTTTTCCATGAAAGTTTCTCCCTGCATATTCTTCAACTCTGCTCCAAATCCGCGAAGCGCTTCAGTAATCAAAAAAACCTGCTGCCCATATTCATACAAAGTAGTAGGATGAAATTGAACAAACTCCATGTTTGCCATTGCGGCTCCGGCTCGGTAGGCCATCCCAAATCCATCCCCGGTAGCAATTGCCGGATTGGTGTTGAGTTGATACACTTGCCCGGCTCCTCCACTTGCCAGCATCACTACCTTTGCATGAATTTGCAAAGGCTCTTTCTCTTTATCGTGGATGGCAATGACCCCGCAGCATTGATTATCAGTCACACAAAAATCTACCGCAAAACAGTTTTCGAGAATAGTAATGTTCGCATTGGAACACACCTGACTAACTAATGTAGTTTCTACTTCTTTCCCCGTAGCATCGGTGGCGTGTACTACGCGGGCATGGGAATGTCCCCCTTCGCGATGCAAATCGAAAGTACCCGATTCTTTTTTGTCGAATTTTACATGCAGGCTATCCAATTCTAAAATAGCCTGTTGGGCATTTTGAGCAATCAACTGAACGGCCTTCTCCTCACACAAACCATCGCCAGCCACCAACGTATCGCGCACATGATTTTCTACCGCATCTGCCTGATCAAACACGGCTGCAATGCCACCTTGAGCATACATAGTATTCGACTCGCCCACTGTGCCTTTAGTTATCAAGGTCACTTTTGCAAATCTCGCACAGTGTAAAGCATAGAACAGACCGGCAATACCGCTGCCTATTACTAATACTTCAGTTTCCTGCTGTTTCATACAAAATCCAACATACGTTTAATGGGCGGGTACGCTCTGGTCATCACCTCCTCCGGCAAAATAATTTCGTAAGGCGGCACATTTCCGGTGCCGATGGCCTCCAGCACTTGAAGGGTATTCGTCAAGGTGATTTTTTTCATGTAAGGGCATTTGAAGCAAGGCGTTATAAATTCCCGATCGGGATACATCCCTTTTAAAGTAGCTCCCAAGTCACATTCCGAAGCCATGATAAATTTCTGCGACTTGCTCTCTCCTACATATTTCAAAATATCGTTAGTGCTGCCCAGCACTCCGGTATTTTGATCAAAGGAAGCATCCACTCCTTCAGCAGGCACTTCCCAATGCACCAGCACTTCGGCATCGGGGTTCATCAGCCGCATCATTTTCATAGCACTGCCGGTAAACTGCTCGTGTACTTCACATTTGCCGTGCCACAGAATTAAATGCTTTCCGGTTTCCGCTTCAATCTTTTTGCTGAGGTTTTGCCCCATATACACATCGGGTACAAAAATCAATTCTTCCGAATCAAACGATTTGGCAATGCTCATAGCATTGCGCGAAGTGCAACAAATATCCACCTCTGCCTTGGTCTCGGCATAGGTGTTTACATAGGCCACCACCGGAACGCCCGGATGTTGCCTTCTTAATTCAAGAACATCTGCCGCAGTTATGCTGGAAGCAAGCGAACAACCGGCTTCCATATCAGGAATAAAAACTTGTTTCTCCCGATTCAAAATTTTTGCGGTTTCGGCCATAAAGCGCACCCCGCAAAAAATAATATTGGCAGCATTCACCCGCGTGGCTTCTATACTTAAGCCCAATGAATCTCCAATAAAGTCGGCTACCCCTCCATCCTTTTCGAGTAATTGCAATTCGGGCGGCATATAGTAATGAGAGAGGATAACTGCGTTCTTTTCCTCTTTCAGTTTCCTTATTTCCGAATAAATAGTGCTGCTATTTTCATTTCCCATTTCACAAAAAATTTCACGTAAAGATCAAGTGATACATCTGTATTTGGGCGCAAATGAAGAAGATTTAGCAAAAAGCCTGAAATGAGTTTTGTCAGTTGTTCATTGGCTAATGGAAATGCCCTTGCGCCCCGGCAAAATGGAAGAAAAGTGCTTCCCGACTTTCTAATAGTAATAATAGATGCCTTCCCATGCTTTGCGCTGAGTGGAATCGGGGTCGTCAACAAGGCGGCTGTGTTTATCGAATATCATGGTGGGTCTTTCGGTAGTGTTGTATTTTTTCCATTCTCCCTCCTCTTTTCCATTTGGGTTTCCGTAACGCGCAAAGTTGATCCAAGATTGTTGCATCTGATTCGATAATCGGCTCACCACTTTTTTAGTTCCCATCAAATGCAGCAAACGACCGAAACGCCCATTGATATTTCCAAACACAAAAGGAATTTCTAATCCATGAAAAGAGCGTAAGCCCGCAAGTTTCAACAGAAAAGGGGACCACTCAAAGCGATACATATACACCGGAGCGACATGGGTTTGGCATTCGGCCAAATAAATAGCCGGCATGCGAAAGGCCGCATCGGTGAGTAAATCGAGAATGCCCCGCTTGTGAGGAAAGCGCGGATAAGCAGCCGTTATTTTTTCTTTGTCTTCTTCTTTAAAACGATGCAGCAATTCTTTGTTCAAATCCTTTTGGTTGTTGGGAGCCATCTTGAGCCGATGGCTGGCAAACATGGAGGACTCATCTTTATTGGTGCCAATCATTAAAGGGATACCTCCGCTTTGTTTGGGGCTGAGGCAAGTAAATAGGTCAGTTGTAATAAGCCTTCCGTCAATCGTGGGCGAAAACACTTTGTTGGCCGTTTCCTTAATTAAATAGCCTGACAGTTTCTTTTGAGCTGCCATCAGCGTATCGAGCGGAAGCGTTTTAAGTTGTTGGAGGTTATCAGAGGTCAAGCCCAGAAATTCCAAATACTTTGCAGTAACGGTGGAGGCTGTTTCGGGTCGCCACAACATCGCAGCCGGCCCACTCTCTGCAATTGCTCCTTTAAAAAGTCCTTTTGCAGCCGGGCAAGCCAGCAAGGTTTCTACACTGGTGCCTCCGGCCGATTCTCCAAAAATAGTTACCTGATCGGGGTCGCCTCCAAAAGCCGCAATGTTCTCCTCTACCCACTGTAGCGCAGCCATCTGGTCGCGGATGCCTAAGTTATTCTCAAAGGCCGGGCCTGCTTCCTTCCCAAAATACAGAAAGCCCAAAGTGCCGAGGCGATAATTAAGAGTGACCACCACCACATCTCCCTTCTGCGCCATGTTGGCTCCGTTGTATAGGTCTGCCGAACCCGAACCAATTTCAAAACCACCACCGTGTATCCACACCATCACGGGACGTTTCTTCCCATCCGCTGCCGGTGACCACACATTCAAATACAAACAATCTTCACTCGTAACCTGACCTTTTACAAAACTGTTTTTCCCCTGTGGAGCGGCTTCTCCAAATTCGGTTGCTTCCTTAATTCCATTCCAATTATCTAAGGGTTGCGGAGCGCGAAATCTCAGATCTCCCACCGGAGCTTTGGCATAGCGTACACCCCGCCACACATATACTTCTTTTTCAGTAGTCCCTTTCAGCAAACCCTGCATAGTCCGCACCACCAAAAAGGAAGTATCGGGAGCAGCAGTTTTATCAATAACGGTAGCCGCAAAAGTGATTTGACGGGAGAAGGTGAGGGCAAACAGGAAAGCAAATGCTACATAAATACTTCTTCGTTTCAGGTACATGGCAGAGGAAATGAAATTTGAATCAAGAACAAAAAGAGGGGACGAAAGTAAAGCGCTTATATTTTAAATACCGTTAAGAATATCTATTTCGCACTTTTAGAAACCGAAGAAACCAAAAGAAAAGAGTGCAAAGCGCAACAGACCGACCATCGTTTTATTAAAAGTGGGTAACATCGCGGCATCATGAAGAAGGAACCAAAAATACCGACACGAGTTAAATGGATGCAATGGTTTTTTCGCATAGCCGGCAATATTGCTCCACAGGCTACGCTTCCGGTATTGGTGCGATTTATGTTTTTGCCGCAGAAGCACACGCTGAAGCCTCCTCATATTGAATGCCTAAACAAGGGAGAGCAGTTCTTTGTAGAAGTGCACGATTTTATGGAGCCTTCCAAAACCTTGCAAATGTCTTGTTACAGTTGGGGGAATGGGAGCAAGGTTGTATTGCTCGTTCACGGGTGGAGTGCCAAAGCGCTGGACTATTACAAAATGATTCCGGTGTTGGTAGAGAAAGGATATAAAGTGGTAGCTTTTGATGGCCCGGCTCACGGACAGTCAGAAGGCCAAGTGACCAACCTTGTTCATTTTAAAGAAGTAATCGGAGCACTGATTCATCGTATCGGAACCCCCTATGCTATTATCGGTCACTCCATGGGAGGTGGTGCCAGCACTTATTTTCTGATAGAAGAAGCCGTGCCCATAGAGCGATTAGTATTGCTGGCTACGCCTATTATATCGAAACGATTTTTCGATCAGGCATTTGACTTTATGAAGATTCCGCAAAAACTACGGAAAGCCATGTTTACTTCTATGGAAAAGAAATTTGGCAAGCCGGTGGGCTATTACAATCTCGCAGAGCGCAAAGAACCGATAAAGGCCGATAAAATATTTGTAGTGTATGACGAGCAGGACGAAGACATTCCGGCAGAAGAGATAAAATTCTTTTTACAAAAGCATCCGGAGATGAAAAGCATGAGTACCAACGGAGTGGGTCACAACCGCGTGATGAAAGATAAAGCAGTGATAGAGGCGGTAGCGGAGTTTTTGGGGTGATGGGATGGTATTTGCCTTTGCTTTTTAGCCCCGATTTTGATAAAGACGGCACACCAATTCCCTCTGCGAGACAAAGATCATATTCATTCAGCGAATTTTCGCTACATCCTTTTTCTATCTCCCAAAACCTTCTACTTTTGCACCCGCATTTTTGCCTTTATCTAAATACTAATTACTTACTACTAAATACTTTTAAAGAATGGCATTCGACATTGAAATGATCAAGAAGGTTTATGCAGAACTTCCTTCAAAAATTGCTGCGGCTCGCAAAGTGCTCAATCGTCCTTTAACGCTGACCGAGAAGATTCTTTACTCGCACTTACATTCCTCTCAAAAGCTGGAAGAATTTAAGCGTGGAGGTTCGTATGTGGATTTTGCCCCCGATCGGGTAGCCATGCAAGACGCAACTGCACAAATGGCCTTGTTGCAATTTATGCAAGCCGGTCGCCCCAAGGTGGCAGTGCCTTCAACCGTTCACTGCGACCACTTGATTACTGCAAAAGATGGCTCTAAAACTGACTTAGCCGCAGCTACTTCAGGCAATAAAGAAGTGTATGATTTCTTAGCTTCTGTTTCTAACAAATACGGTATTGGTTTCTGGAAACCGGGCGCAGGTATTATTCATCAGATAGTTTTAGAAAACTATGCTTTCCCGGGTGGAATGATGATTGGAACCGATAGCCATACGGTGAATGCCGGTGGTTTGGGAATGGTAGCGATTGGTGTGGGTGGTGCCGATGCCTGCGATGTAATGGCCGGTTTGGCTTGGGAATTAAAACAACCAAAATTGATTGGTGTGAAACTGACCGGCAAACTAAACGGATGGGCTTCCCCGAAAGATGTGATTCTGAAAGTAGCGGGCATACTTACCGTAAAAGGAGGCACCGGTGCAATTGTTGAATATTTTGGCGAAGGCGCTATCTCCATGAGCTGCACCGGCAAAGGAACTATCTGCAACATGGGGGCTGAAATTGGTGCTACTACTTCCACTTTCGGATATGACGAAAGCATGAGCCGCTATTTATCAGCCACCGGCCGTGCGGATGTAGCTGCTGCTGCCGATGCGGTAAGCGAACACTTAACCGGTGATGCAGAAGTGTATGCCGATCCTGCAAAATATTTCGATCAGGTAATTGAAATTAACTTGACTGAATTAGAGCCATACATCAACGGCCCTTACACTCCTGATTTAGCTACCCCCATTTCTAAAATGAAAGAAGCGGCTAAAGCAAACGACTGGCCAACTAAAGTGAGCGTAGGCTTAATTGGTTCTTGCACTAACTCCAGTTATGAAGATATTTCTCGTGCTGTTTCATTAGCCAAACAAGTAGCAGAGAAGAATCTAAAAGCAAAAGCAGAATTCAGTATTACTCCGGGATCAGAGCAAATCCGTTTCACGATTGAGCGCGATGGATTTATTGATACGTTCAATAAAATTGGCGCAACGGTTTACGCGAACGCCTGTGGTCCTTGCATCGGAATGTGGGCGCGTCATGGAGCCGATAAGCAGGAGCGCAATACCATTGTTCACTCTTTCAACCGCAACTTTGCAAAGCGGCAGGATGGAAACCCAAACACAATGGCTTTTGTTGCTTCTCCCGAATTGACTACCGCTTTAGCAATTGCGGGTGACCTAACTTTCAATCCACTTACCGATACCTTGACCAATGAAAAAGGCGAGCAGGTAAAATTAGATGCCCCGGTTGGCGATGAATTACCTACTAAAGGTTTTGATGTAGGCGATGCAGGTTTTCAGGCTCCTATTCCCGATGGTAGCGGTGTAGAAGTAAAGGTAAATTCAGTTTCTGACCGCTTGCAATTATTAGCTCCTTTTGCCGCTTGGGAAGGAGTTGATTTGAAAGGCTTGAAATTGCTGATTAAAGCAAAAGGCAAATGCACGACCGACCACATTTCGATGGCGGGACCTTGGTTGAAATACCGCGGACACTTAGACAACATCAGCAACAATATGTTGATCGGTGCGGTGAATTTTTTCAATGAAAAAACAAACTCTGTAAAGAATCAACTGACTGGTGAATATGGCGAGGTGCCTGCCGTTCAGCGCGCTTACAAAGCTGCCGGCATTGGTTCCATAGTAGTTGGGGATGAAAACTACGGGGAAGGTTCAAGCCGCGAACACGCAGCGATGGAGCCGCGTTTCTTAGGTGTTCGCGCGGTGTTAGTGAAATCGTTCGCCCGTATTCACGAAACCAATTTGAAGAAACAAGGAATGCTTGGTCTTACCTTTGTAAACAAAGACGACTACAACAAAATTCAGGAAGATGATTCCATAGATATTCTTGGTTTAACTTCGTTTGCTCCCGGTAAAAATTTAACCATACAGCTAAACCACCAGGATGGTTCTACTGAATCTTTCGAAGTTGCGCATACTTACAACGAAGCACAAATTGAATGGTTCAAAGCCGGTGGTGCACTGAATATTATCCGCAAACAAGCTGCGGTATAGATTTCCGGCAACAAACTAAAAAAGAAAAGCGCGAAAGATTTCTTCCGCGCTTTTCTTTTATGCCATTTATGAAGCACCACTACACAAAGGTGGTTGCCTATTCCATTTGCTGAATTATTTTCCAGCGCCTCTTTCTAATCTAACAAAACCGGTTACCGTCAAGCCACTTTCAGCGCTACCTAACACCTGTGCAACAGTTTTGCTTCCGTCTTTTACAAAAGCCTGTGTCAGCAGAGTATTTTCTTTGATGTAAGTATTAGCAGCCCCTTCGGCTATTCTATCTATAATGTTTTCCGGCTTTCCTGCGGCAATTGCTTTTTCACGAGCTACCGTTTTTTCTCTTTCAATAGTTTCTGCCGAAACGCTGGAACCATCCACCGCGATCGGATTCATAGCAGCAATCTGCATGGCCACATCTCGGCCAACAGTTGCAACGGCATCATTCAACGGCTTATTCAAAGCCACCAATACGCCAATTTTATTTCCCATGTGGTTATAAGCTACCACCGATTCTCCCTCAATACTATCATAGGCAGAAACACTGATAAGTTCTCCAATAGCAGAAACTTTTCCCTGCACCGCTTCCTGCACGGAAGAGCCTCCCAAATCGAGGGCTAATACTTCTTCTACGGTTTTCGATCCTGCTTTCAAAGCTGCTTCAGCTATGGAACTCGCTAATTTCACAAACTCCTCATTCTTGGCTACAAAATCAGTTTCGCAAGAAAGATAAACCGCAACTCCTTTTTTATTGTCGGTAGAAGTGATGGCAATCACTGCCCCTTCAGCGGCTGCGCGTCCGGCACGTAGTTCTGCCACCTTAGCCCCTTTTTTACGGAGGTAATCAATAGCTGCTTGTACATCCCCATTTGCTTCTGTTAGTGCTTTTTTACAATCCATTAAACCTGCACCGGTCAGGTTTCTTAATTCGTTTACTTGTGCTGCTGTAATGTTCATTTTTATTTTTTTTCTTGTTTGAAATTTGTGTTCGAGTTTATAAATTAAACGAAGTTGCCAAGTCGAATCAACCTGGCAACCTCATAATGGATAGCTGCATCCGCAGCATCAGTCAAATTGATTAAACTTTTTTGGCAGGGCCTTTTGTTCTTGGCCGTCCTGAACCACCTGCTGAAGAACCGCGTTTTTTAGCTCCGCGTCCTGCTCCGGCATCCTTTTTAGTGGCATCATCTTCTTCGGCAGCAAGATCTGACTCATAGCGATTTCTTTCAGCCATCTCTTCATCTGTTTCCTGCTCGCCTGCTTCCTGAGAGGCAGCGCGTTCGGCTAATCCTTCTGCAATAGCATCGGCTATAAAATTGGCGAGTACCGATACTGAAGTAGCGGCATCATCGTTACCGGGAATAGCAAAGTCCACTTTCGTAGGGTCGCTATTGGTATCCACAATTCCAAAAGTATTGATGTTAAGACGTTGTGCTTCTTTCAACGCAATATTTTCGTGCATAATATCAATCAGAAAAAGTGCAGCCGGAACTCGACTCATATTGGCTACCCCACCTAATACTTTTTCCATTTTCTCTTTTTCGCGACTCAATACTAACTTTTCCTTTTTGGTCACACTTTCCAAAGTACCATCGCTCAACATTTTTTCAATGCTTTGCATTTTCTTGATAGACTTGCGAATGGTAGAGAAATTGGTGAGCATACCTCCTAACCATCTTTCGGTAACAAAGGGCATGTTCACTCGCTGTGCAGCGGCTTTCACCACTTCTTTCGCTTGTTTTTTAGTAGCCACAAACATTATTTTCCGTCCGCTTTTTGCAATAGATTTAGCTGCGGCAGCCGCTTCTTCTAACTTATCGGCAGTGCGATTCAGGTCAATGATGTGGATACCTTTCTTTTCACCAAAAATGTAAGGGAGCATCTTAGGATTCCACTTTCTTTTAAGGTGGCCAAAGTGAACGCTTGCCTCCAATAATACTTTATGTTCGATTCTTTCCATGATCTTTCTGTTATTTGAATTAAACGATGATTAACGCTTAGAGTATTGTTCTCTCTTCCGAGCTTTGCGCAAGCCGGTCTTTTTACGCTCTACCACGCGAGCATCTCTGCGCAGCAGCTTCTCTTTTTTCAGCGGTGGTCTTTTCTCCGGGTTATCATTCACTAATGCGCGGGCAATAGCTAAGGATACAGCTTCTGACTGCCCCTTTACACCCCCACCGAAAACATTAATGCTGATGTCAAACTTGCCTTCACTGTCAGAAACTTTTAAAGGAGCCTCTACTTTATTCTGAAGGTAAACGAGCGAGAAGTATTCTTTATAGTCCTTGCCGTTTACGGTAATGTTACCTGAGCCCGATTTTACATAGGCGCGTGCAACAGATGCTTTTCTTCTTCCTACGGTTATTTTATCCATGTTATAGGTTTGGAGTGATTTACAATTGTTTTGGCTTTTGCGCTGCATGGGGATGATCGGCTCCCTCATACACGAAAAGTTTACGGAACATTTTGTTACCCAACGATGATTTCGGAAGCATCCCCTTCACGGAATGTTCGATCAACTTGTTCGGATTTTTTTCAATCAATTCTTTAGGAGTGGTAAGGCGCTGACCTCCCGGATTACCGGTATAGCGCACTAAAGGGCGATCGGTCATTTTCTTCCCGGTCATACGCACCTTGGCAGAATTGATAACGATAACAAAATCTCCGGTGTCAGAATTAGGAGTAAAGGTAGGTTTGTGCTTTCCGCTAAGAATGGATGCTATCCCGGAAACCATGCGACCCAGCGTTTTACCCTGGGCATCCACGATAAACCACTCGCGCTTTACATCTTTTTCAGCTACCGATACGGTGTTATAGCTGCGTGATTTCATGCTTTTTCTCTTTAAATTTTTAAAAACGCTTTTTACAAGCGGGGCGCAAATGTAATTTTAGGGAACTAAGATTCCAAGTGTTTGCTTAGAATTATTTTAGGCACCTACTGTAATACATTGATAATGAGTGTGTGAATCGCACAAATCTCAACCGATCCCTCTTTGCTTTGCGTAGGCGGTGCCTGCACTCATCCACTTAACGAATTTAATATGACTGAGTCTTTTAGTGGTCAGAACCAATCATAAATTTCTGTCGGAAACGGTAGATGAGCGAGGGCAATGCCATTCGCTCCGAGGGGAAACTTATCTCTTTGCAGGCTCTCGCGAAGTGGCACAGAACGCGGCCGTGTTTTATTCTCTCTTTGTTACTTTGTAAAGCCAACGGGATAGATCCATATAACTGGATAGCAGAAGCACTATAGAAAATAGCCGCACCTCCCATAACTCGGATGAGTGAGCTTTTGTCATTTACTATTTACTGAGCCATAGATGACAGGGTTTACCAGATGGTCGCGGGGGAGAAGGAGTAAAATCTCTCTTTATTCTTCCTTACTATTAGTGCAATCATCTTTTATCGGGATAGGCAGTTTTTTTCTATCGTATCCCATTTTCAATGACTCTTCACTTCCTCTTCCCATAAGTCTAAACACCTTCATTTTAAGAATAACTCTATGTTGTTCGCCCTTTTATAAGTTGGTAGCTTTTGCCAGCGTTCCTCGCCAAAAGCCGCATCACAGCTTGTGTTGCCATATTTTAAAGTGGAAATTCTTCTTCTCTGACTTTACAACGGAAACTCTAAAAAATACGAAAAGACATTTTTCTGCTTGAGAATGGTCATGTTTTTTCATGTCGTGCGAATGTTCTTTTGCCGCATCAATATGAGAAAGGTAGTTACAAAAAATAGGGTGGCAGCCAAACTACAAAATCCGTCATTAACAGGAGGAATAATTACTCATTTAGAACAGAACACAATGGAAAAATTATTTCCGAGAAATCAATTTTCAACAAAATTTATCTACCACATGAGGTCAATGTTACAAAATGCCTATTCAGTGCTTCTTCAAAATCTATCTAATAAGAAAGCAATAGCTATATTGATTATGGCAGTTGTATGTTCTCAGCAGGATATTCTTGCACAGGATGGAGAAAAGTTATTTAAACAAAATTGCGCTGCCTGCCACTCCATCGGTAAAGGGAAATTAGTAGGGCCCGATTTGCACGGAGTAACTGAACTGCGCACTGAGCCATGGCTTATCAAATGGATAAAAGGCTCGCAGGCAATGGTCAATGCAGGCGATCCGGATGCAAAAGCCATCTTCGAGGAATTCAACAAAATTCCAATGCCGGATCAAAACCTTCCGGATGCGGATATCAAAGGAATTCTTGCTTTTATAAAAGAGAAGAGTGGCCAAATTCCAGCAGCATCTGAAACAGCCGCAGTTGGCAATAAATCAGACAATGCAACAGCGGCAGAGATAACTACCGGTCAGCATCTGTTTGAGGGAGGGAAAAGACTTACCAACGGAGGGCCAGCCTGTATCTCTTGCCACAATGTAACGAACAATAAAATTATTCCCGGTGGCTTACTTGCTAAAGATTTGACCAACGCACATAGCCGCTTAGGTGGCGATGCCGGTATCATGGGAATTTTAAATGCTCCGCCATTCCCTGCTATGACTGAGGCTTATAACGGAAAACCAATCACCGAAACAGAGATTGCCGACCTTACGGCATTCCTTAATAAAGCTGACAAAGAAAGTGCTACTCAAAACGCAGCCGCAAGCCCCTTGTTGAAATGGGGATTTTTAGGCTTTGCCATTTGGGTGGGTATTGTATTGCTGCTGTGGCGTAAGAAAAAGTGGAACATGGTGAAACAGCGGATTTTTGATCGCCAAGTGAAAACAAGATAAACTGAACAAATCTTAAAAAACGAATTCTAAAACAATATAACTATGAGTTGGATTGAAGACATCATTTCTCCGAAAACACGCAAATGGGAAGAGTTTTATCGCAATCGTTGGCAGTATGATAAAGTAGTACGAAGCACGCATGGAGTAAACTGTACGGGTGGCTGTTCTTGGAACATTCACGTGAAAGACGGAATTGTAGTATGGGAAACTCAGGCATTAGATTACCCTTTATTGGAAGAAAGTTTGCCGCCTTATGAGCCTCGCGGATGTCAAAGAGGAATTTCTTATTCATGGTACCTCTATAGCCCTATTCGGGTGAAATATCCGTTAATGCGCGGAGCCTTAATGGATTTATTTCAGGAAGCAAAGAAAGCTGCCAATGGAGATCCAATACAGGCATGGGAAAATCTTCAAAGCAATCCGACTAATCGCGCTCGTTACCAAAGAGCCAGAGGTAAAGGCGGTTTCAGAAGAGCGAACTGGGAGGAAGTAGTGGAGTTAATAGCAGCCGCTAACCTCTACACAATAAAGAAATATGGGCCTGATCGCGTAATTGGGTTCTCCCCTATACCAGCGATGTCCATGCTAAGTTATGCATCAGGAGCACGCTATTTGCAATTGTTAGGTGGTGTTAACTTGAGCTTTTATGATTGGTATTGCGATTTGCCAACAGCATTCCCCGAAGTTTGGGGTGAACAAACCGATGTGTGCGAAAGTGCGGACTGGTATAATTCCAAGTTTTGTGTTTCTATGGGAGCCAACTTAGGAATGACCCGGACCCCAGATATTCACTTCTTCTCCGAATCAAAACACAACGGAACAAAAACAGTAGTAATGTCACCTGACTTCAGTATGGTGGCAAAGCATGCCGATCAATGGATTCCTTGCCATGCCGGTTCTGATGGTGCGTTTTGGATGGCCGTGACACATGTGATTCTGAAGGAATTTCATGCCGATAGGCAAGTGCCATATTTTATTGATTATGTGAAACGATATACCGATTGCCCATTCTTGGTTGAATTACAAAAAGAGGGAGATCATTATAAGCCAGGACGATTGATTCGTGCTAATCGAATTGCAAAATATAAGGATGTTGAGAATGGAGATTGGAAGTTTTTAAATATTGATTCCAAAACTGGAAAATTGGTTATGCCGAAAGGCAGTATGGGGCAGCGTTGGGATAAGGGTAAAATTGGTAATTGGAATTTAAAATTTGAGGATGGAGAAGATAATTCTGAGTTTGATCCAACCTTGACTATCTTAAACAAAAGTGATGATGTACTGAAGGTTGAATTCGTTGAATTCGGATTGAACAAAAAGATGTTACGGTCAGTTCCTGTGAAATACATTGACACCGTTGATGGGCAAAAAATTGCAGGAGTAACAATATATGACTTGACCTTTGGCCAATACGGTGTATCACGCGGTTTGCCGGGCGATTATCCTGCCGACTACAATGATAAAGACCAATCATATACTCCGGCTTGGCAGGAGATATTCACTGGTATAGGGCGTGAAGTGGTGTTGCAAATAGCCCGCGAGTGGGGTAGTACAGCCGAAACCACAAAGGGGAAATGTATGGTAATTGTTGGGGCCGCTATTTGTCACTGGTTTCATAACAACTTGATGTATCGCTCTGCAATTATGACACAGATGCTGACCGGTTGTAACGGGGTGAATGGAGGGGGTATGAATCACTATGTAGGTCAGGAGAAATTAGCTCCCGTGGATTCTTGGGGAACTATCATGGCCGCTAAAGATTGGCAAAGTGCCAACCGCTTGCAGCAGGCTCCTATTTGGCACTATATCAATTCCGACCAATGGAGATACGATGGTAATCAGGCGCAGTACAACAACATACCTACCGGAAGTAAGTTAGGTAACATGCACTCGGCTGATTTTGCTGCAATGGCTGTTCGCAACGGGTGGATGCCCTTTTATCCCCAATACAACAAGAGCAACTTCGAAATTGTAACAGATGCAGTGTCTGCCGGAGCTAAAACTGATGATGAAATAAAAAATTATGTAGTAGATAAATTGAAGTCTAAGGAACTGCTCTATTCCATTTCTGATCCCGATGCAGAAATAAATTTCCCGCGCAACTGGTTTATATGGCGGGGCAATGCACTGATGGCGAGCGCCAAAGGACACGAGTATATGCTCGATCACTATTTGGGTACACACACCAATAAGATTGCCGATGAAGTAGCTCAAGACCATGTTTCAGAATTAATATGGAGAGAAGCTCCTAAAGGGAAAATGGATTTGATAGTAGATCTCAATTTCCGCATGGATACATCTGCGCTTTATTCTGATGTAGTTCTTCCTGCCGCTTCGTGGTACGAAAAAGCAGATATCAACTCAACGGATATGCACTCCTTCATTCACCCGTTAGGGCAAGCTATTGCTCCGGTATGGGAAGCGAAGAGCGACTGGCAGATATTTCAATTGCTGGCAAAGAAAGTGAGTGAGATGGCAAAGTCATATATGCCGCATCCGATTAAGGACGTAGTGAACACCCCATTATCACACGATTCAATTGACGAAATAAGCCAGCCGAGATTATTGGATTGGTATAAAGGAGAGTGCGAGCCTATTCCCGGAAAAACAATGCACAAAATTGCAATTGTAGAGCGTGATTATACTCAGATTTATAACCGCTACATTTCTCTTGGCGCAAACATGGAAACGAACCCGATAGGAGCGCACGGAGTGAGTTTTATGGCAAACGATGTGTATGCCGAAATGAAAAATGATAAGCGTCACGTTCAAAAAGTGAATGGTGTGGAATATCCTTCTTTGAAGGAAGATATAGAAGCAGTAAATGCAGTATTGCGATTGTCTTCTTTGACCAACGGGAAAATGACCGTGCGGGCTTACGAAAACATGGAGAAGAAAACAGGCATGCCACTGCTACAACATGGTATTGGCAGCAAGGATGTGAAAATTGATTATAAAGATTTGCAAGCGCAGCCTCGCAGGTATAACAATTCTCCACTTTGGTCGGGGTTAATGGATAATGGCCGTGCCTATGCAGCCTATAGCTATAACGTAGATTGCTTGGTGCCTTGGAGAACACTTACTGGTCGGCAGCATTTTTATCTTGACCATGATGGTTACATTGCCTTTGGCGAAAATCTCACAACTTTTAAACCATCTCCAACACCAGAGGCTTATGGCGATATACGTAAAACAATAAATGATGGTAAGGCGAAAATGCTGAACTGTTTAACCCCTCACGGCAAATGGCATATTCACTCTACTTATGGCGATACGTTGAGAATGCTCACTCTTTCAAGAGGTATGGAGCCATGCTGGATGAGCGAAGGAGACGCAGCCGCCATTGGCGTGAAAGACAATGATTGGGTAGAAGTGTATAATGACCACGGAGTGTATTGCACTCGTGCTTGCGTAAGCGCACGGATTCCTAATGGTGTTTGTATTGTGTATCACTCTCCTGAAAGAACTTACTCCGTTCCAAAATCACAGGAAAGAGGAGGAAGAAGGGCCGGTGGACACAATAGTTTCACTCGTGTGCACTTGAAACCAAGTTTAATGGTGGGTGGTTACGGACAGTTTTCCTATCACTTTAATTACTGGGGACCGGTAGGCTCTAACCGCGACACGCACGTTTTGGTGAGGAAAATGGAAAAAGTAGAATTTTAAAAGAACAATAAAAAACAGCTCAATAATATGGACGTAAGATCGCAAGTATCAATGGTTTTTCACCTCGATAAATGTATCGGGTGCCACACTTGTTCTATTGCCTGCAAAAACGTTTGGACAGATAGAAAAGGGGCAGAGTATATGTGGTGGAACAACGTGGAAACAAAACCCGGAACCGGTTATCCTACCAAATGGGAAGATCAAGATATTTATAAAGGTGGATGGGAGAAAAATGGAGATTCGGTTTCACTGAAAGGAGCCGGAAAGTTGAAAGGATTGAAAAATATTTTTCACAATCCGCATCTTCCTGTACTGGATGATTACTACGAACCGTGGACATACAAATATCAGGATTTGTTTACGGCTCCTGAAGGGGATGACCAACCAACTGCTCGTCCGGTTTCATTAGTAACCGGGGAACATATAGATGTCAAATCGGGGCCAAACTGGGATGATGATTTAGGCGGTTCTCAGGATTATGCTCGGCAGGATGTTAATTTTAAAGACCTCAGCCCTTCAGAACAGGAAGTGATGTTTCAGTTGGAGCGAATGACTTTCTTCTACTTACCAAGAATTTGTAATCACTGTTTGAATCCGGCATGTGTAGCTGCTTGTCCATCAGGTGCTATTTACAAGCGAGGCGAAGATGGAGTAGTGTTGATTAATCAACAGGTTTGCCGTGCTTGGAGAATGTGTGTAACCGCTTGTCCCTACAAAAAATCTTATTACAACTGGCATACCGGGAAATCAGAAAAATGTATTTTATGTTATCCGCGATTGGAATCAGGACAAGCACCTGCTTGTATGCACCAGTGCGTTGGTCGGATTCGTTATCTGGGAGTGATGCTTTACGATGCTGATAGAATTCATGAAGTAGCTTCTACTAAAAATGATGCTGATTTGGTGGACGCGCAATTGGGGATTTATTTAGATCCATTTGATCCCGAAGTTATTCGTGAAGCGCAGAAAAACGGCATTGCCATGTCAACGATTGAAGCCGCACAAAAATCACCGGTTTACAAATTCGTGAAAGTATGGAAACTTGCCCTCCCGCTTCACCCTGAGTTCAGAACCCTGCCCAATTTATTTTATGTGCCGGCACTTATGCCCGGTATGGCATCGGTGCAAGACGGTATTTATAAAGAAACCAATAAACAATTTTTGTGGGGTGGAATTGAAACAAACCGCTTACCGATAAAATATCTTTCGAATCTCTTCACTGCCGGCAATCAAAATAAAATTGTAGAAGTATTGAAACGACTGATGGCAGTGAGATGGCACAGACGCCAAACAACGGTTGGAGATGTAGAACAAGAAATTGTTGACACCGCCATGCAGGAAGTAAATTTAGGAGCCGAAACGGCAGATGCTATTTTCAGATTAACGGCCTTAGCCACGTTTGATGAACGTTTTGTGATTCCACCGGCACATCGAGAAGAATCTATTGAAATGCTGGAAAACACAGCCGATGTAAAAGGAAATACCGGATTTGGATTTAAAGAAAAACCTGAAAGAGGATGGTAAAGAACAGAGAACATTATACGCTTATGTCCACTCTATTCAAATATCCTACTGAAGGATTTATGAAAGATGTGAAAGAGAATTTGACATTTCTTAAAAGCAACTATCCCGAAGCTGCCAATGCGTTACAGGTATTTTCAGAATATATGGCACATTGCACTTTAGATGAGCAGCAAGAACTGTTTACCAAAACATTTGATGTACAGCCTATTTGTTATCTCGATTTAGGATATGTGATGTTTGGAGAAGATTATAAGCGGGGTGCGTTTTTGCTAAACATGCAAACCGAGCAGCTTAAAATAGGAAACAACTGTGGAACTGACCTGCCCGATAATCTCTGCAACGTACTTACGCTGATGACTATTTCTACCGACAAGGATTTTGTAGCTGATTTAACTTGGCGTATTACCATTCCATGTGTGAAAAAAATGATTGCAGAGTTTGCCATGGCCAGAGTGGACATGAAAATGAAAGTACTTCGGAAAATGCACCGCGCCATTATTCAGGAAGAATTGAATCACGGCAATGTTTACAAAAATTGTTTCGCTGCGCTGCTTGAAGTTTTAATTAAAGATTTTGGCGAGAAAGAATTTACATCTGCGGAGGATACCGTTCTTACCTCTGCCCATCATCAATCATTTTTCAATAAGCAAACGGCCTTAACAACTATTTCTATAAAAAATTCAGAGGTACAAGAATATGTAGCTCTTCAAAAACTAGACTAATCATGAACTATCTATTATTCGTTGTATTCCCCTACACTTGTTTAGCGATTTTTTTAATCGGCTCTATTTATCGGTACAACAAAAAGGCCTTTACAGTTTCATCGCTGTCATCTGAATTTTTAGAAGGGAAAAAACTCTTCTTGGCCAGCCAGTTGTTTCACTGGGGCTTGTTGGTTCTGTTTTTTGGACATTTGATTGGCTTTTTGTTCCCTAAAAGTGTGATGGCATGGAACGGGCAACCGGTTCGGCTGTTAATCCTTGAGATAACCGCCTTTGTTTTCGGCTTATCTGCCTTCTTTGGTATCATACTTTTAGTTTACAGACGGTTGACCGATAGACGAGTGCAGATTGTTACGACTAAGATGGATTTCGTGGTGCTGGCTATTTTGTTGATACAAATCATTTCAGGTTTATTGGTGGCTTACACTAACCGTTGGGGTTCTGCATGGTTTGCCGCATTCCTTACCCCGTATCTCCGCTCCATTTTTGTATTCAATCCACAAATTGATGCCATTGCCAGTGTAAACTCACTGTCACTAAAAATTCACGTTATCTCTGCTTTCAGCATTATAGGTATTATTCCATTCACCCGCTTTATGCACTTCTTGGTTTACCCTTTGGATTATACTTGGAGAAGTTATCAAGTGGTGTATTGGAACTGGAACCGGAAAAATATCCGTGTTTCGAGAGCACACCGCGAAGGACAGAAATCAACGAATAACTAATTAACCAACAAGTATCAGTTATGAAAATTGCACTTTATAATTTCAGCAAAATTTTTGCTCACTACAGGAAGGCTGTAGGTTTTCTACTCAGTTTTGTTTTTGTAGTAACAGCTCATGGCGCTTCCGCTACTCCACCTTCGTCCGGCAGAAGTGTATGGTATGATTTGATAGTAGTGGGGCTGATTGTTTTGTGCCTTTGGATTATTTACGTGATACAGAAATCATCAAAAATTTTAAGCCAAAATGGTTACTCAATTACTGATTTAGACTTCCCCATTTTTAAAAAGATGAGTGAACACGGTATTGCTGTGGCTGTGATGATGGCAATTTTGGTATTGATAGGGATGTACTTTGTAGTGACTTACGGTCAGTAATAATTTCATCAGCAATTTTGCTGAACTGATTTGTGGAGGTAGAAATGTGTTTGATGAATTTAGATACAAAGAAAGAATTACCACATTTAGGGATAGTACACCTCTTGATTAATTGCCTTCAGTTGCTATCTGTTCCTACAGATCCCCTCAGCATTCATATCAGTCCTTAGTTCCAAGTCCATGATGAATCTACGGTGTTTTTCCTCTGCTTATAATGTCTCCTACCTAACGCCTGAAGCAGTTATTTATAAACCCCATGAGTCACACCAATAAGCAAGGATATGGAAAATAGCTATCAACGGCTTTTGAAAAATAATAGGAGTTGGGCGCAAAAGCATATCGCTAAAGATGCCTCCTTTTTTAAAAAATTATCTGTAGGCCAATCTCCTGAATACTTATGGATCGGTTGCTCTGACAGTCGCGTTCCCGCTAATGATGTTACCGGCACCAAGCCGGGTGAACTGTTTGTGCATCGCAATATTGCGAATGTGGTCATTCAAACGGATATGAATCTGCTGAGTGTGCTGTACTATGCGGTTGATCTTTTGAAAGTGAAACATGTAATTGTTTGCGGACACTATGATTGTGGCGGTGTTTGCGCGGCTATGCAAAATCAGGATTTCGGTTTTGTAAATAACTGGCTTAGGAGCATCAAAGAAGTTTATGCAAAGCATAAGACGGAACTACTGGCCATTGAGGATATGGCGAAACGCGAAAGGCGGTTAGTGGAGTTGAATGTAATGGAGCAGGTGAATAATCTGGCCAAAACAAGAATTGTTCAACGGGCATGGAAAAATAGCACCCTGCAAATTCATGGTTGGGTGTACGATGGTAATAATGGGCAAATAAAAGATTTGAACTACAACAAAAGTGGCCATAGTGATATGGAAGATATTTTCAGATATAACCTTTAAAAATTAGCAATGGAAACCACCAATAAATCTTATCGGATGTTATTCTTGAACACGCTCGCATTCACGGTTTGCTTTGCTGCATGGATGCTGAACGGTGTATTAGTGACCTACTTAGTCAATAATGGTATTTTCAAATGGAGTCCGGTGCAAATCGGCTGGCTCTTAGGTGTTCCTGTGCTGGTAGGCTCTATTTTTCGCTTACCCATTGGGGTGCTCACTGATAAATTTGGCGGCAAGTGGGTAATGGGTGCTCTTTTGATTTTCTGCGCAGTGCCCATGTTCTTTTTGTCGCAAGCCAATAGCTTCTCCTCCTTCCTTATGTTGAGTTTTGGTTTTGGAATGGCCGGGAGCATTTTTGCTGCCGGGGTGGCTTACACCTCTCTATGGTATCCGAAAGAAAAACAAGGTACTGCATTGGGGATTTTTGGAGTAGGAAATGCAGGAGCCGCGTTGACAACTTTGTTTGCCCCCTCTCTTCTCAATCACCTAACTCAACATGGAAATAATCCCGAAGGGTGGCGAACATTGCCGCAACTATATGCTGCTATGCTGATTGTGATGGCGATTATTTTTCTTTTAACGACCGAAAACAGAAAGCCTACTGAAATTAAAACTATGGCGCAACGGTTAGCACCATTAAAAGAAATGAGAGTATGGCGTTTTGGGCTTTATTACTTTTTTGTATTCGGAGGCATCGTTACGCTGGCGCAATGGCTACTACCATATTATGTCAATATGTACTCGGTATCTATTGTTACTGCCGGTATAATGGTCTCGGCTTTTAGTTTGCCTGCCGGTTTAATTCGTGCTGCTGGCGGATGGCTTTCCGATAAAGTAGGTGCCCGAGCAGTGCTTCTTTGGGTATTTGGTGTGAGCATTGTATGTCTTATTTTTCTATTCCCTCCGCGTATGGAAATTAGAGCTCCGGGACAGGGAATTATGGCCAGCAAGCCAGGTTATGTAACTGCCGTTTCAGATTCGGAGATTGTCATTGATGATGCAAGGTTTATTCTTCAACCCAAAAATGAAAGTTCCTCTCCATCAGAAATTCGCTTGGGAATATTCCATAATGCGGATGAGGATTTTACGGCCCTGCCAACTTCTTCTTTTTGGCAAGAACCACAAGTGAAGGTAGGGGATACCGTTACTAAAGGGCAACTTCTCGCCAAAGGGTTCACGCATATTTATTTTCAGGCAAACAAATGGATCTTTTTCAGTTTGATTTTTATCCTTGGTATCATGATGGGGATTGGAACTGCTGCGGTGTATAAGCATATTTCCGATTATTATCCTACCAGTATTGGAACGGTCGGTGGTATTGTGGGAGTGATTGGTGGTATCGGTGGATTTATAAACCCAATTCTTTTCGGATATCTGCTCAAAGGAACTGGCGTGTGGACCACCTGCTGGATGTTTCTTGCGCTGGTAGCAGCCATCTGCATCATCTTCCAAAGCTTTGCTATTAAGGCGGCAAAACTATCGGAGGCTCAGAAAAAAGCGATTGCTGATAAATTAAAATGATCAAACTAACTGGAACTAAATCAGGGGGAATATTCAATAGGCTTCAATGTTTTGGAGAAATAGAGAGAACAAAAATTTCACATGAATAAGTTAATAACGGAAATATTGAATTGTGAAGGGGCTGCAACGTTAGTGACCGAGAGTTCTGCCGGAGCGCATGTAACCGCCACTTGGAATTCTTATATGGAGGAGGGAAACGCAGATCAACTTTTAATACCTGCCGGTGGCCTTGAGAAAACGGAGCAAAATATTAAATCAGGGAGTAAACTAAGGATGTTAATCGGGAGTAAGCAAGTGCGGGGAAAGAACGGGATGGGAGCAGGATTTCGTTTAACCGGTACAGCAACATTTGTTGTTGCGGGTGAATCCTTTAATAAAATTAAAAGCCGGTTTCCGTGGGCGAGGGCAGTAGTAGTGTTTACCATCGAAATTGCCGAACAGTTAATCTAACTAAAGCGAAGTGATGAATAGGCATTGCTAATTAGCAGCACCAACATATTTAGACACATAAAAGTTAAAAAACAGGAAAACTCAAAATAATTTGAATCACACAAAAGGCAATCATTTTTCATTAGCCCTGAAGGAGATGATAAGAGATTTATCTCCTTCCTATTTTGCTATGGTAATGGCCACCGGTATTGTATCTATTGCCTCTGATTTGTTCGGAATGCCAATGATTGCGATGGGCTTATTTTGGTTGAATACAGTTGCTTATTTGATTTTATGTGTTGCTTTTTTTCTGCGGCTTGTTTTTTTTAGGAATGAATTTTTTCATGATTTATTTGATCATGCTCGCGGTCCCGGTTTCTTTACTACGGTTGCCGCTACTTGCATACTTGGGGCCCAGTTTATAGCTGTATGGGAGAATTATGAAATAGCAATAATACTTTGGTTATTGGCTATTATTCTTTGGCTCATTATTACTTATACAGTATTCACCACCTTTACTATTAAAGAGAATAAACCTCCTCTTGAAGAAGGAATAAATGGAGCGTGGCTGCTGGCAGTAGTATCTACACAAGCGTTGGCGGTATTGAGTGCGCGATTATCTATGCACTTTGAAGCGCATAAACTCATTATCAATTTCTTTGCATTTTCTATGTGGCTATGGGGCGGGATGCAGTATATCTGGATGATTTCCCTTATATTTTATCGTTACACATTCTTTAAGTTTTCTCCGGCCGATCTTTCCCCACCTTACTGGATCAATATGGGCGCGATGGCTATTTCTACACTGGCGGGTTCTTTGCTTATCACCAACACTCCGCATGCTCCATTTTTATTTTCTACCCTTGCATTCCTGAAAGGGTTTACCATCTTCTATTGGGCAACCGGCACCTGGTGGATTCCCATGCTAATCATTCTTGCTTTTTGGCGACATGTGTACAAAAGATTTCCTTTGACCTACGATCCACTGTATTGGGGAGCTGTATTCCCTTTGGGAATGTACACCGTTTGCACGTATATGATGGCTGAATCTATGGAATTGGAATTTCTGTTGCCGGTGCCTAAATATTTTGTTTACATCGCACTATTGGCGTGGGCCGCCACATTCATCGGCTTCATCAGCAACTTAACCAAGACGCTTTTCTCTAAGAAATAGATTTCAAAACTGTATAAATGTACTAGGAGAATAATGACGAAAATCATTTTCTCAATAAAATCAGATTCCCGTCATTTACAACAAAACATAACGCATGATAACTGTAAGAGAATTAAAGAAAGTTGACCCCGTTACAAAACAACAAGAAAAGGGTTTAGACCAGCAGGAAGATTCACCGATGGATCCACCGGCTGCCTACGAAGAACCCGGCAAAGTGGATATAAAAAAAGAAGACTTATGCGACTCGCTACAAACCTTTATGCACGAGCACGAGGAGATGTTGAAAGTAGTTACCGCATTTGAAAAAGGAATTGTTGATTATAAAACAAATGGGTACAAACTAACAAATGAAATTAATGAAGCGTTTGGAAACTTTTTCAAATGCTTGGATGATGACTTGCTCCCTCACAACCGGAAGGAAGAAAAAATTCTGTTCCCTATCCTTAATCAAAAGCTGATTGAAGCAGGTGAACATAGCAAAGGACATAAGTTAGTGACGGCCATTGACGTTATGGAAGATGACCATGTGAAATTCATTCAACTCGGAGCACTGTCATTTAACCTGCTTGGTTTAGCCAGCCGAATTGTTGATGAACGGTCAAAAATATTTGTGTTAGATACTGCCTACGAAACTTCTCGTGAGTTAATTGAATTGCTCAAGCTGCATATTTATCGTGAAGATGTGACCTTATTTCCTCTTGCACAAAAATATATCTCAAAAGAGGAATTTGAAGCCATTCAAAAGCAAATGGAGAAATTTTGAAAGGTTGAATTGATTTAAGTAGACGGAATGATCATTGACCAATATAATCGCGTTCACGATTACCTGCGTATTTCGCTCACGGAGCGATGCAATCTTCGTTGCTCGTATTGTATGCCCGAAGAAGGAATTAAACTTCGTCCGAGGAGCGATTTCATGTCTTTGGAAGAGGTGGTAACGATGGCACAGACTTTTGTGTCACTGGGCGTTCAGAAAATCAGGTTAACCGGAGGAGAGCCTTTAGTCAGAAAAGACGCCAAGGAAATTTTACAAGAGCTTTCAAAACTTCCGATTGAACTTGCCATTACTACCAACGGAATTTTATTGAATGAATATATTGACACGTTTAGATCGTGCGGAGTTCGGTCAATCAATGTGAGTTTAGATTCACTTCAAGAAGAAAAATTTAATTCCATTACGCGCAGAGATTATTTTAAACGAGTAACTGCTAATATTCAGTCATTGCTCAACGGAAAGTTTCATGTAAAGGTGAATGCAGTGGTGATAAAAGGGGTAAATGACGATGAGGTTTGCGATTTTGTGTCATGGACTCGCGATAGAAATGTTCATGTTCGGTTTATTGAGTTTATGCCTTTCCAAGGAAATAAATGGGATTGGAGCAAAGGAGTTTCATTCAAGGATATGATGACTAAAATTGAAACTCGGTTTGGAAACAATGTCATAAAATTGGATGATGGGAAGAATGATACAGCGAAGAATTTTGCCATTGCAAATCATTTGGGAACCTTCGCCATCATCAGTTCTGTGACCAACCCTTTTTGCGATACCTGTAACCGTATCCGCCTCACGGCTGATGGGAAAATGAAAAATTGCTTATTCTCTTCATCCGAAACCGATTTGCTCACAGCTATGAGGGCCGGTGAAGATATTGAGCCATTGATTTTAAAATCAGTTTGGGGAAAGAAGGCGCTACGCGGGGGAATTGAGACGATGGAGGATTTTACTAAACAAAAAAACAGAACGATGGTAGCCATCGGAGGGTAGTTCAACAAATAAAATGCACGATATGACACAAGAAAAAAATGATGTTGTTGTAATAAAAAATGAAATGATTGAGGCTGCATTTAATTTCTGGTTCAATGAGCAGGGGCATATTCGTTCACCTTTCCCTCATTACATCCGAGAGGCTTTGCGCAATCAATCATTAGATAAGTTTTTCGATTGGACCGGTAAGATTTCAGATCGTGCAAAAGAGGAAATCAATGATGAAATTGTAGCCGAGAAATTTGAAGAGATTCTTTTTGAAACGGCTGCCGAATTAGTTAAAACTCAGGATGAGCGATTAACTATTCTTTACCCGTTTATGCCCCGCATTGGAGATATAATTGAACCTAAGGTGGCTGGAGATAAAAACGGGCAGAGTGTTGTCATTGATCGCACACATTTAAAACGTGATGATCATTCATATCTCAAAGTAAAACTAAAATCTACTGACACTGAAAATGTTTGGGAAACGGAATTTGAATTGCCGGAGTAAAATTCAAATGTAGGTGGTTTACTTTATTAATGGATTTCTTCTCCACTTAAATAATTCTTCACTTCCTTCACATTCCCCTTATCATCATAATAAGTAACTGCCCCCTCCAATTTATCATTCGCATAAAAGCCTTCACTTTCCTTTTGCCCATTAGAATGCCAGTGTATGAATTTTCCATTTAGTTTATCATCCTGATAAAGGCTTTCACTCACTTTATTCCCATTATCGTCCCATATAGTCCAAATTCCATTCCGCTTGCCTTTTACAAATGTTCCTTCCATTTGCTTTTTCCCATCCTCATAATACCATATCCACTGGCCTTCATCTTTGCCATTTACTTTTTGGCCGCTGATTTTTGATTGTCCGTTTTCGTAGCTGGTATCAGCGGTGTTGTATTCGTAGGTGGCCCAAATAGAAACAAGAATAATGCACGCCATCACTACGCGGTGGTATTTCAGGTTTTCTTTAAATGTTGACCGGTCTGCCATTTAGAGATAAGGGTAATACTTATTAGTTAATGTTTACTGTGCAAAATTAAAAGTTCTGTCGTGGCAAAGGATATTTTCAATTTATTTGCGCTGCATTTTTGAAGAGGCTTTATATTTAATTGCGGTATCAATTTTGCCTTTTCAGATTTATTTTGTGGGTTATGCCTATCCAAAAAATATCGGAATGTTCAAATACATTGAGCGCATTTTTTTGTCCGTATTGGTAGCTATATAGGAAAGAGACTGTTATATTATCTTGAAATTTAATCGAAGCTCCCAATAACAATCTGTTGGTGATAAGTACATTGTATTTAATTCCCTTATCGACATTTGCGAATACCTCATCGCCAATATTCAAGAAGAATTTTGGGTCAGAATTATTAGTGGATGATTTTTGCAGCGGGACAGTGAAAAATAAGCGGTAACGAAACCTGAAATTGAAGATTGAATTGCTTGTAATCTCACCATCAGAAATTGTTCTGAAATATCTCTCTTCGATTCGAAAGCGATTCTGAATGGAAATTCCTTTAATTTTCTGAGTGGTATATAATTCCTGATACACACGGAATTCTATTTTGCTTGCTTTGTTACTGTTGAAAAAACTGAAGCAGGCAACACCGGTTGCAATTTGAATCTTTTTGGGGAGCATGTATCCTACCCCAAAGCGAGCGGTTATTTGCGACCATTGTTGTAAATTATTTATTCTTCTAATGCTAACATCACTGAGTAAGGTCAGTTTTCTCGGGAGTTGCAACTGTAAATAATACTGTAGCCACTGTTGATTGTTATGCGTAACTGTTTTTTGGGCATTACAAACCTGCGTTGTAATCAAAACAATTAAAAAAAATACACATTGCAATTTATAGTAGCGGAATGATTTGTTCATAACCGAATTCCACCTCCACATCATCTGGCGAGAGGTACTATGCGTCATACTTCTGAGGGTCTTTGGTCTTATCCATTTCCAGCACATAAATCCTATTGGGATTCAACACGTAAATATCCATCCCGAAATTGATGACTTTTTTGTTCTGCAAACCTTTGAGAATATTGTGGTTCTCATCATTCATAGAGAAAACAACAAAATGTTTATCTCGGAAACAGTCCAGGAGCTTTTCTACAATGGCAAAGCCTGCATCCAGCAAGTTAATGTCCTTTGCGGTATCTTCTGAATACGGAACACCATATTCATTTTTAAATATTTCCTTCATCATACTGTGGCTTTTGAAAAAATCCTCCATCGAGTTGATTTCCCATATCGCCATGTTTTCATACATAAAATAATTGTCGTTGAAATCTGTTGCTATCATTGTTTATGGTTTAGTATTTAATTATGTCTTGCTCCTTCTATTATTCTAAAAATGTGAAGCACGGAAGGGAAAAGTGCATCCATCGTTTCTTTGGCACCTTTTGTTGAGCCGGGCAGGGCAAGTATTAAGCAATTCCCTTTCATACCGGCTACACCGCGCGAAAGCATAGCGTAGGGTGTTCTATCTTGGCCGTAATTTCTGGCAGCTTCCATAATGCCGGGTATTTCTCGATCGAGTAAAGGACGAATAGCTTCCGGTGTACTATCTCTCGGAGAAAGTCCCGTTCCCCCGGTTAGAATGATGATGTCATTTTTTTCTTCGTAGAGTTTCTGCACCTTATTTTGTATCACCTCTATTTCATCGGGAATAATAGAGTAGTCGGAAATATTTACGCTACAACTTTCTAATTTTTTAATGATGGCTTTACCTGCTTTGTCTTCTTTCTTTCCTGCCGAAATACTATCGGAGCATACGAGAACTGCGGCTTTTAAATCTTTTCTGAACTTGTCAATAAAGTCAGACTTACCACCTTTCTTTTCTTTCAGCTTGATAGTAGAAATTTCAATGCCTTTGTCAATTGGCTTCAGCATATCGTAAATGGTAAGCGCCACCACCGATGCTCCGTGCATGGCTTCTACTTCCACTCCGGTTTTGTAAACGGTATGTACTTCTACCTCAATCTGAATTTCCATTTCAGAAATAGCGTAACGAATTTGAGTAAACTCTACCGGCATGGGATGGCAATCGGGAATCATATCACTCGTTCGCTTTACTGCGAAAAGCCCGGCTGTGCGGGCGCACTCCAACACATCGCCCTTGGGCACAGTTTTATTTTTTACAGCATCAATAGTTCCCTGCTCGCTCACTTTTACTACAGCCATTGCAATTGCTTCCCGCAGTGTTGAGCTTTTAAATGTTATGTCCACCATACAATCAATTTGTGTTTACCTTCCATGAATGTGTTGCGTCTTCAAATATTTCTTTGCCCCAGATAGGAACATTCGCTTTAATTTCTTCTACCACAAACCGGCAAGCATCAAAAGCATCCGCACGATGTGTTGAGGATACAAAAACAAAAAGAGAAATCTCTCCGGCTTTCACAGCGCCTAAACTATGATAGACGTGCATACAGCTAAGACTGAATTTTGCAAAAGTTGCTTCTCTAATTTCATGAAATTTCTCTTCTGCCATTTCTTCATAAGCTGTATAGTCAATAGCCTGAACAGTTTTGCCTCCTATCACATCGCTGCGCACCTGACCCAAAAAAATATCATGCGCTCCTATCGTTGTTTTGCTACTGTGTTTGGCAATAGAATTAGCGATAAACTCAGGTGCGATGGCCCCACTTACTAATACTTTGCGTTTCTTTTTTTCGCTCATGTTCTTTGTGTTTTGTTTTCAATCATGATCCATTCCATGACACCGCCTTTTAGGTTGTATAAATTTTTAAATCCGTATTTTATTTGTAAGATTTCAATTGCCCTTGTACTTCTTATTCCGCTTTTGCAGATTACAATTACCTTTTTATCTCTTGCGATTTCTGAAGCATGTTCTGCAATTTCTCCAAGTGGAATTTTTAGGTCATTCAAGGCTTCTATTTCAGGTTGTTCCTCTTTTTCTCGCACATCAAGAATCTGAATATTCTGTTCAGCGGAAATCAAATCGAGAAGTTCACCAGCAGAAATCTCTTTGACAGAAACATCTTTCACTTTGCTTCCGCAAAAATATTCGTAATCCATTTGTTTGAATTCTACTTCTGTTTTTGGAATTGCTTTTACTGATTCCGTATTTCTGTCAAACTCCACGGTCTGAAAATTCATGTTCAGAACATTTAATACCAAGAGTTTGCCGGTAAGAATTTCCCCGATGCCGGTCAGCCACTTAATGGTTTCGTTAGCCATCAAGGTGCCGATGACACCCGGAAGTACTCCCACAACGCCTGCCTCCGAACAACTCGGAGCCAGCTCTGGTGAGGGAGGTGATGGAAATAAACAGCGATAGGTGGGTGCATTTTCTTTTCTGAAGTCAAAAACACAAACCTGCCCTTCAAACCTGAAAATGGAACCTGATACTAATGTCTTATGGAGAAGGAAACATGCATCATGCACTAAGTAGCGAGTCGCAAAATTATCAGTGCCATCTATGATAATGTCGTACTCTGAAAATATTTCTAAGGCATTTTCGGTAGAAAGTTTTGTATTGAAAACTTGTATTTCAATAAATGGATTTTGTTTTTGAAGTTTTGCTTTTACAATTTCTGTTTTCGGTTTACCAATGTCTGAAACATCAAATATTGTTTGTCTTTGTAAATTGCTTTCCTCTACTACATCAAAATCAACAATGCCAATGGTGCCTATGCCCGCTGCTGTAAGGTAAAGCAATACGGGGCAACCAAGCCCCCCCGCACCCATCACCAACACTCGTGCGCTCTTCAACTTCTCTTGTCCCTTCATTCCAATTTCAGGAAGCAAAAGATGTCGGTTATACCTCGATATTTCCTGCTTTGACAACATGATTACCCTCCAGCAAATGGTGGTAACAGCGCTACCACATCTCCCGTTTGTATTTTTTGATTCTGATTGACAAATTTTTTATTCACTACAATTACAAAGGGGAAGTTTTTGAGTTTTGGAAAATCCGAAATCAATCTCTCTTTGATAAAATTAGTGTCACTTGCATCTTGTACGTGCCATTCATTGCTTCCTACAATCTCTGCAAGCTGCCCGAATATTTTAATTGTAATACTCATGTTCGCTACTTTTTAGGTTATCGTATTCAGCTGGTGTATTAATGTTGACAAAGCAATTTTTGTTCAACATAAAGTCTGAAACCAAAATGTGCTTGACTTTAAAATGCCCCAACGCATCTTGAAGTTTCCATTCTTTATTTTTTAATAACTCTTCCAATTTCGTTTGGCAACACTTATCGTAAACGGCACAGAGCGGTTCCAATTTCCCATTGTGCATTGGGATACCAATTTCACTATCCCCGGAGTCCTGAATTATAAATTCGACAAGTTCTTTAGTAATGAAAGGCATATCACAACTTATTACTAAATTCTTTTCTGTTTTGCTGAAATGCAGTGCCGTGTATATGCCTCCCATAGGACCGCAGTCTTTAATTAAGTCTTTGTATGTTTTAAAACCGAGGTATTCGTAATTATTCCCGTTGGTGATGATGATGATTTCATCCACGAGTGGTTTCATTGCCCCCGCTGTCCTCTCTACAATCTTTTTTCCGTTCACCCGCAACAGGCCTTTGTCGGTTCCCATGCGGCTGTTTTTCCCTCCTGCTAAAATTACTCCTGTTACTTTTGTTTTCATTTGTGTTCTACTGTGGTCAGAAGTTTAATTCTCAATATCAATGGCACATTTGTAAGCGTTTCTTAAGAATTAGGTTTGTTGATTTTTCGTTATTCCTTTTTTAAAATAGCGCAAAGCAAAAAAATAGCCATTCACAATTTCAACCGTACCGTTTGGCTACTTTTAAATTTATCAAAACTCGCGAGCAATTCTTTGTACTTTTTAATTGCTTTTTTCCCTTCTAAAGTTACAATGGAACCTCCACCTCCGATTCCACCTGCGGATGTTACAACCAATGGTTTTTTTGATTGTTTGTTCATAGAGTCAACCAATTCCCACGCCTGCCGGTACGACATCTTCATTGTTTTTGCTGCGGCAGTAATAGACCCTGATTGATCTATTTGCTCCAATAGGTTCATTCTTCCTGAACCCATTAAAGCCCCGGTTTTACCTTCAATCCATATATTCCCCCTTACCTTATACATCTTGAGGCGAAGATGTAGGTGTAGAGTTTTCTGAAAAATGATGCTGGTCATGCCAAAAAATACCATTTGTTATAAAATCAGCTCATCACATCTAAACCTTTTGTGCTCGCCTCCGGTTTTTTTGAGGAAAGTAAAGTAGTATGCCAACTCTCAAATTCAAAACAGATTTTTTGCATGAGATTATTCAATTTTCCGCAAGATTGGATTAAAAGCCTTGGATGCGACTAAGACCTTACTTCCAACTTGCAGCCCTTGTATTTCCTGATCGGTAGCAATGATTTTTGCTATGTTATTACCAATCAGCACGGATACTATGTAAACAATATTTTCATTTTCAATTTTCACAATCTCGCCAACGAACTGAAATTTTCTACTGGTTAAAGAGCTTGAAAATATGCTCGGTGGATCTCCCTGTTTTGTGATGGTACCGTTTTCAATGACAAACATTTTATTGGATACTTTATAAACCTCCGAAATGTCATGGCTAACGAGAATAGTAGTGAGGCGATAGAGACGATGTGCCCGAAGAATAAAATCCTGAAGCTTTAAACGCATTTCAATATCCAAAGAAGAAAATGGTTCGTCAAGCAACAATAGCTTGGGTTGGCGAACTAAAGCTCGCGCTATAGCTACTCTTTGTTTTTGCCCACCTGATAATTTTTCGGGTTTTAAATGCTTTAACTGAACAAGCTCCATTGTTTCCAGCAATTCATCAATGATATTTTTTTTCTGCCCCTTTTCTAAAGCAAAAGTTAAGTTCTCCTTTATGCTCATATTTGGAAATAAGGCATAGTCTTGAAACACATAGCCTAATTTACGTTTTTGTACAGACAGGTTTATTTTCTTTTCCGTATCGAGCCATATCTCATTATTTACTTTAATGAAACCAGTATCAGGTTGCGTTAACCCGGAAAGAATTCGTAGGGTGGTTGTTTTCCCCGAACCGGAGGGGCCATACAGTGTAACAAAATCCTTTTCTCTGATCTGAAAATCGAGGTTGAGATTCATATCGCCTGCTGCCGAATGAAGTTTTTTTATTACACTGAATTCGATCAATTTGACGAGTTGATTTTATAGAAACGGTGATTAATCAGGTAAACAGATAATAGAATAATGAATGTAAGTGCAAACAAAATTCCTGCATAAACATTTGCATTGTGATAGTTCATGGATTGGACTTCGTCATAGATAGCTACGGAAACTACTTTGGTTTCATTTGGAATGTTCCCGCCAATCATCAGCACTACGCCAAATTCACCAATCGTATGCGCAAATGACAATACGATTCCGGTTAGCAAGGATGCCTTCATATTTGGAATTAAGATTTTGCAAAGCGTTTTAAACTTGCTTTTTCCCAAAATGTAAGAGGCTTCGATGAGTGATGCCGGCAATGTTTTGAATCCTGATTGCAAAGGCTGGACCATAAATGGCAGACTGTAAATCACAGAAGCGATGACAAGTCCCGGGAAAGTAAATACAAGCCGTGTATTTAAATATTGATCGAAGAATTTTCCTAACACATTTTCTGGACTAAATGCTATTAATAAATAAAATCCCAATACGGATGGAGGCAATACTAACGGAAGACTTACCATCACTTCAACGACTGCCTTTAGTCTGAATTTACTATACGCCAACCAATATGCTATAGGCAATCCAATCGCAAACAAAATAACGGTTGTAGTCAATGCGAGTTTAAGCGTGAGGTAAAACGGTTCTAAATCAATCATACGGAGCAAGACTAACTTCAGTGGATTTAATGAGAGCAGTAATATTTTCTTTTTCCACAATCCTCAATTGGTCCGCAGCGTTTCTTGTAATGATGGACACTATTCTTAGGCCATGAAAATCCATTGAGATTTTAGAAAGTACTTCCCCTCTTTCGATATGCTCAACGATGCAATTCAATTTATTTTGAACACTGATGAGCCCTTCTAATTGTTTGGCAAGAATTACTTCGGTTTCCTTAAAAACCACATTTATCTGGTGACCTGTTTTTAGATAATCTGAACTCTGCGGAGTATCAATCACCAAAGAAGAGATAACGCAATTTTGAACCATCACTTTCACTAATGAAAGCGATCCCTCTGTTTTTATTTCTGAAATTTCTCCTTGTAGTACATTCATAGAGCTGTATTTAAGAAAACCCAAAATGCGTTAGAATATTTTTTGCCGTTTTTGATTCGCAAAAATCAGCAAACTTGATGGCCGTAGAATTACTCTTCGCCCTTTTCAGTATCACGTAACCTTGTTTGAGCGGTTGATGGCTTTCTTCCGGGATAATAAAATACTTTCCTCCTTCCTTTTGCATGGGTGGTGATAAGGCTAAGGATAAGGCGATAATGCCAATATCGGCAGCTCCCAATGTTACAAATTGTGCTGTTTGAGTAATGTTTTCGCCCAACACCAATTTGCTTTTTACCTGATCATATATTTTGTAAAATTTCATGCTCTCTACTGCTCGCTTTCCATACGGGGCATGTGCAGGATTGGCAATCGCAATTTTTTTAATTGAAATGTCTGCTAAAGCGTTCATCTTATCTGTATTTGGATCATTTTTTTTACTCCAAATTACAATTTGTCCTATCCCATATATTTTCGGCTCCGTAATAGCAAAGCCCTTCTCTCTGAGTTTTTGGGGATACGCAATGTCTGCCGAAAAATATATATCGTAAGGGGCATCATTTGAAATCTGCTCAAAGAATTTGCCGGAGGAACCATAGGTTACCTGGATTGCCACATCGGGATTGGATTTTTTAAACACGGCAACTATAGAATCCATGGCAAACTTCATGTCTGATGCTGCTGCAATACTCAGTGGCTGACTCGCGGGAGACTTAAACCCTGCAAATAAAATTGAACCGACTATTAGTAGTAATGAGAAATTTTTCAAGAAGCGGATGTTATATAAGGTTTACAATCATTTTTTAGAGTAGAATATTTTGAGTTTACTTCTTTTATATTCGATGTATCGTTGCAAGTATCGCCATTCCCTATCCGTACTACCGGTTACTTGCGATTACTTTTATCTAAGGTAATAAGTGCACTTCCACTAATTCATCTGCTTTTACGTTCCCCTTTGTAGCGGGCAGATAAATAATACAATCCGCAAAAGCGAAAGCACCGAGATTGTTCGATTCTTGCCCGGCCAACACTTCTGCTTTGGCATCTGCAATCTTTGCTTTCAAGAAAAATCCAAGTCCTTCCTTTTTATTGAAATTGGCCGAGAGTGGAAGATTCAATTTCTTCAAAAATATTTCGGTGAACCCTTGCATTATTTTTATAGAGGGCAACACATACTCGTAAAAGCAACTCAACACCGAAGCCGGATTTCCCGGCAAAGCAAATATTAAGCACTGCTTTTGCTTGCCGAAGAATAACGGCTTGCCGGGCTTCTGATATATTTTGTAGAAAATATTATCCACGTTCAACTCTTGTAAACACTTGCCTACAAAATCGTATTTGCCTACGGAAATTCCACCGGATACTAAAACAATATCTGAGTTAGCGATTGCCGCGCGAAGTGAATCAGTGGTTTGCTTTTCATCATCGCCAATCGAAACTACCTCAACGGGAGTAATGTAAATAGACTCCAAAGCTGCGATAAGCGAATACGAATTGGATTCATACACTTGCCCGTCCTTTAATGGCTGGCCGGGCTTTTGCAATTCGCTGCCGGTAACAATGATGGATACTTTGGGCTTTGGATAAACGTTGACGAACTCCACTCCAAGCCCAATAAGGTAGCCGATGGCTCCGGCATTCAGCACCATTCCTTGCTTTAAAGCTACTTCCCCTTTTTTAACCTGTAGTCCTTGTTCACGCACATTTGCGCCATGTAACAAGGCGGCATCATTTACAACAAGTTGACTTTTTTCAACCGTAACTTTCTCTTGCATAACTACCGTATCGGTACCATCGGGAATTTTTGCTCCGGTAAATACGCGAACGGCTGTGCCGGGTAAAACGTTTTCTGTAAAGGGAGTTCCGGCTGGAGCCTCACCTATTATTTCAATGGTTCTTTTTTCGGCATAATCGGTAAACACAATTGCAAAGCCATCCATTGCCGACTGACGAAATGGAGGATAAGAAGTAGGTGATAGCACATCTTCTGCCAATACAAAATGCAGTGCTTTTGATACCGGATGTTGAATAGGTGCAAGTTGTGTGCTTGCTTCTACTATTGCTTTTTTTGCTTCTTCTACCGAAATCATTGTAATTATTCTTGAGCTATTAGTGAGTCAATGTCATTTCTTTTCTTTCTCCCACTTGAAAACCGTAGGGTTCACGTTCAACATAATAAATCCCCAACCGGCAAATTGTTTGCGGTTTCCACCTTTGAGCGCTTCCATAGACGAAGCTGCTATCAAGGTGGAGTACCCGGCAGTTAACTCGATATACGCAATGGGTTTGTAAGAGCCATACACATCCAACTCAAAGCCAAGGGGAAGTTTTAAATATTGACCGGGTGTAGCGGAGTCTCTCACTTTATTAGCCAGCAAAAAATAGTGGGCATCAAATCCGATAGCTCCTTTAGGTTTAGGCATGGCTTTAAATTTAAAGTACGCATCGTGCAAGCCACCCCCTTTGGTATCTTTTGGCAGGTTCTGGAAGTAATCCATATTTCCGTAAAATTTATGGTTGGTGGCGTAAAGCGTGTGGAAGGTGTTGTTGCGTTTGTTGCCAATAGCAGCAGCATTGTTACCCGAAACAAAATCATAACCAACTCCTAAAGACACTAATTTCTTCACTGTATATTCTACATAAGCGGAGGCAAAGAATGCGAGAATGTCTCTCTGGTAGGTATCTTTCCCAAATTGGGTAAAGAAGGTAACATTGGCTTTAACTCCTTTTGTGTTCACATTGAACATCGGGCCAGCGGTTCCACGGAAATACACTTTGTTTTTATGTAAAGAAGTATCTGCATTAAAACCATCGGTTACGGCATAGAAAGACAGGTTGAATTTGTCGTCAATAAATTTTTGATGGAGCCAAAGAAAGGCCAAGGCTTTGTAATTATTGAGCGCATAATAAGTGCCGAAAAATCCTTCTGATGCTTGGTTGAAAGCCCCGCCAACATGCAGCGTAGTTCCCTTCTGTTGGAATTTAAAAACAGCTGCATCGTGTGCGCGAGCTTGTTGCACCCAATCTACATTTCCAAATAAACGTTGATCGTCATACACTAACTCCTGCCGCCCCAGTTTAAAGGAGATATTGTCTTTTATAAAAACCTCTGCCCACCCTTCGTGCAAAGCAAAGCTGGCAACATTTTGCAACTGCGTTTCGGAACCCCAAAGCCGCACATCCTGCAAGCTCATATACATCTTTACATATTTGGATTTGAAGCCTACATTTAGCCGGGCACGCTCTGAAATAAAGAAAGCCGATTTAGAACCGGTAGCAGGAAGGGTGCCGTATCCGAGCCGTTGTTCAAATCGAGGGCGAAATTGCATAGCCACATCAAAGGAAGTTTGAGCATCGGAGTATATGAATCCGAAACAACTTGCTACTACCAATAATAATAGTTTATGACCTTTCATGATAATTGGCATTTACTTATTAAGAGGAGTCAAATGTGGAGCAAACGAAGAGGAGTAAAGAATGACTTTTGTCACTTTAGCGCAGGAATAATACTCTGGAAGGAGAAGTTTCGCGACTCTCTCTTGCGGCTTGTCAAAAGTTGCCTATCTCGAATTACCGCAAACATTTTATTTTCCGAAAAAATTTATGCACCAGGAAAAACATTTCGATAGCCCCGACTTTGTTAAGGATATAGTGATTGGCATGGCCGATGGACTTACGGTGCCTTTTGCGTTGGCGGCCGGTTTGAGTGGTGCTGTAGATAACAGTACAATTATTATTACAGCCGGTATTGCCGAGATCGCTGCCGGAAGTATTGCGATGGGATTAGGTGGCTATCTTGCCGGAAGAACCGAAGTAGATCATTATCAATCAGAATTGAAAAGAGAATATTTTGAAGTGGAGAAGTATCCCGAAAAGGAGAAAAGCGAAGTGGCAGAGGTGTTGCAAGAGTTTGGAGTGAGTGTGCCTTACAGTGTGCAGATTGCAGAGGAAATGAGTAAGGATAAAGAGAAGTGGGTGAAATTTATGATGCGATTTGAACTGGGTCTCGAAAAGCCGGATGAGAAGCGCGCTGCTAAAAGTGCCATGAATATTGGCGGGGCTTATATTGTAGGTGGCTTTGTTCCTTTGGCTCCGTACTTTCTGATTACTGAGGCGCACGAAGCCTTGCTCGTATCGGTAGTCGTTACCCTTATCGCGCTATTTATTTTTGGATTTTTAAAGGCCAAGGCTATTGGTCAGCCACCCTTTGTTGGGGCATTAAAAACGACCATTATTGGGGCGCTGGCAGCAGGTGCAGCTTTCGGTCTTGCTTCTCTCATTAATGGGGCTTAATCATTATCTTCGCCTCCCAAAATGTGAACTATGAGTATGGTTAGAGTGGGATTGGTGCAAATGAGTTGCGCAAAGGAGCCTTCGCTTAATTTGTCAAAGGCCATCACCGGTATTCGGGAAGCTGCTGCGAAGGGGGCGCAGATTATTTGTTTGCAGGAACTCTTCACCTCTTTGTATTTCTGTGATGTAGAAGAGTATGAAAATTTTAAGCTGGCCGAACCCATCCCCGGCCCCTCCACTGATTCTTTAAGCGCAGTAGCTAAAGAGTTGAACGTAGTCATTATCGCTTCTCTTTTTGAAAAGCGCGCCCAAGGCATTTATCATAACACCACCGCGGTACTCGATGCTGATGGAACCTACCTCGGCAAATACCGGAAAATGCACATCCCCGATGATCCCGCTTATTTTGAAAAATTTTATTTCACTCCCGGTGATTTAGGTTACAAAGTATTTCAAACTAAGTATGCGAAAATCGGAGTGCTCATTTGCTGGGATCAATGGTACCCTGAAGCGGCCCGTATTACTTCTTTAATGGGAGCCGAAATTTTATTTTACCCAACAGCGATTGGCTGGGCAACGGCACAGGATGAGGACACCAACCAAGAGCAGTACCAAGCCTGGCAAACCATTCAACGATCTCATGCGGTGGCAAACGGAGTATTTGTGGTCAGCGTGAACCGGGTGGGTTTTGAGCAAGAAGGAAGGATGAAATTCTGGGGGGGCAGTTTTGTGTCCAACCCGTTTGGGAATTTGTTGTATTCCGCTTCGCACGATAAGGAAGAAAATGCAGTCGTGGAGATAGATATAAACAAGACAGATTTTTATCGCACTCACTGGCCTTTTTTGCGCGACAGACGGATTGATTCCTATCAACCCATCACGAAACGATTTATTGACGAAACATGATTGAAACTCCTCGCTCACTCGGATTTTCGTTCCCTGCTGAATTTGAGCCGCAACGAGCTATGTGGCTTTCGTGGCCACATAAAGAAGCCAGTTGGCCGGGAAAAATTGAAGCTATTTACCCTGTTTATTCTGAATTTATAAAACTGGTCGCTCGGGGGCAAAGAGTCTGTATCAACATCACCAACGAACGAATGAAGGCTTTTGCCATTCATCACTTAGATAGGGTGGGAGCCAATCTCCAACAGATAGATTTTTTCTTTCACCCTACCGATGATGCTTGGTGCCGCGACCACGGCCCCGCTTTTTTGATTAACCGGAAAACGAAAGAGAAAGTAGTAGTAGATTGGGGCTACAATGCTTGGGGAGATAAATATCCGCCTTATGATTTAGATGATGTGATTCCCACTCTCATTGCCGGTAAATTAAATCTACCGGTATTTTATCCGCAAATAATTATGGAAGGAGGCAGTGTAGAATTTAACGGCAAAGGCACTTTGCTCACGACAACTTCTTGCTTGCTGAATAAAAATAGAAACCCCGGCTTAACGCAGGCAGAAATAGAAAAGTACCTTATCGAATACTATGGTGTAGAAAATATTCTTTGGCTGGGAGATGGAATTGATGGCGATGATACCGATGGACATATTGATGACCTGACCCGATTTGTGAATGCCGATACTGTGGTGACAGTAATAGAAGACGATGCCTCTGATAAAAACTACCGGCCTTTAAAAGAAAACTTAAAAACACTTTCTACAATGCGCTTAGAAACCGGAAAGCAAATGAATATTGTAGAGTTGCCAATGCCAGGTAAAGTAGTGTATGAAGGGCAGCGATTGCCCGCATCGTATGCCAACTTTTATATTGCCAATGAGGGGGTGATAGTTCCCACTTTCAGAGATAAGTTGAACGACACAAAAGCACTCGATATTTTACAAACTTGCTTCCCCGATAGGAAAGTCATGGGTCTTGATTCTACCGATTTGATATGGGGTCTGGGTAGTTTTCATTGCCTGTCGCAACAGGAGCCGGCCATTTAAAATGGATTTTGGAATGCCGGATTATTGGTATAGGAGGTATCGGTCATCGAGTAAAGAAGATTTAGTAGATCCTGCTTTTCCTGAGCCGTTAAATGCACGCCTCCGTTGGCATGATTCGCTTTCAACATAATGGCATCCACCGTTGGCGACAGCTTAATGCTGTCACTGTAAAAATTGATCACCTGCTCCAGCGTTTGATACCTGCCATCGTGCATGTAAGGAGCCGTTAAGGCTACGTTGCGCAAAGAGGGGCTTTTAAACTTTCCGTAATCATTTATATCTCCGGTTATCTCCCCACGGCCTTTATCAGTAAAATCATTTACATCATTTACTGAATCCAACCCGTTGTTATGAAAAATATTGTCCGTCATCAGCAGATCATTGCCGTGTGTGTGGCAGTGGAAACAATCCCCTCGCTCGGTCAAAAAAATTTGAAATCCTCTTGCTTCCGATTCGGTAAATTGTTCCTGCCCTCTTTGCACTTTGTCGAAGTGCGACTCCGAAGAAATCAGCGTCATTCCGAACTGCTGTATGGCTAAGTAAATATGTTCTTCAGTAATATCACCCGGGCGGCCAAATGCTTTCTTGAAAAGTCGCACATATTCTGAATCTGCTTCTAAATATTGAATCGCATTCGGCACGTTCAAATCTTGCTCTCCGTGAAAAGCGTCTTTTGCTTGTTCTCCCAAAGTGGCAGAGCGCCCATCCCAAAAAATTTTAGGTGCCCAAAGTAAATTCTGAACAGAAGGCGCATTTCTCTTAGTAGGCCCAAACACATTCGTGCTTTTAGCATGACCGGCATCAGAAAATGCAAATTCGGACTTATGACACGAAGCACAGGATAACTGCCCGGTGCTCGACAAATGTTTGTCATAAAATAATCTTCTGCCGAGTTCTACACCTTCGTAGGTCAGCGAGTCGGCATACGTATTATTGATGTTGGAAAATCGAAAAGGCTTGGCGATCGTATAAGTGGTACCGATGTACAAACTATCCGACTCCGGCTTCCCCGGAGGGGCATCCGGCACATCGGGCTTGCAGTTTTCTAAGGTTAGCAACGCCATTAATATTCCCAAAAACAGAATACTGAATTTCCTCATGGCTGATTTTTAAAAAGTAAAAGCCTGAGCAAAATTATCAGAGAATTTTATTGCCACATTCGGATCATCGGAGGTACCCATTTGGGTACTACTTTCCGAAATAATGTCGAGAGTTTGCGTATCTCCGTAGAATATCTTCTTCACATCCAAATACAGCGTAAGAGTGTATTGGTTGTTGCAGCAAACGGAGAAAGTTTTATCAAGCGTTACCTGACGATACATACTATTCGTACCGATGTGATAAAGCGGAAACCAGTTATAGCTGCCACTTCCCGTGCCGGTGGTGTCGCACCGAGCTTCTAACTTGTAGAAAATATATTTCAGCCACGGCCAGTACATGCCCATATCGTTGCTCAATGGATTACTGCTCGGAACTGATAGGGGATCGGTAGCATTTTGTACAGAATCTAAGCCGGTACTAAAGCGCAGCGATTTGAAGTCTCCGCTTATATTATCCACGCTAATACTTAGGGTATTGGGATTGCTGAAGTCTATCAGCGCAGCTTCGGAAAGGTTCACTTCCGAATTATCCGCTTTTACCAGAGAAATATGTGATAGGTAGAACTTTAGTTCGTCCATTTTGATTCTGCGATTCTGAGGATCTGTATTGGGGGTATTCAACGAAAATGATTGATCGCCATACTTCGCTTTTAACTCCAGCGTGAAATTGCCCTGCTTGGTATCGGGCTTGCAGCCGGAAATAAAGAATAGGAGAGTAGCCAACACCAGCGAAGTGGTACATTTCAAAAATTGCATTGTCTTTAATTTTTAAGCCACCTAATGTAGATTAATCAGAAGTGGAATTGACATCATTTGAAGAGTTTAACATTGAGGGCTTGCTAAATTGGAATCTTTCCCCTCAGTGAACCTACTTCGAAATAGCATGTTGATTGTCGGAGATACCAAATAAAAAGAAATGTGGTATGATATACCCCATAAAGGAGTAGCATATATCCTAAAAGAAATGTTGACAGAGAGAAATAGCTTAGAGCGATCGCAAAGGAGGGTAGAAGGCTCGGGAGGTATTAAAAAACAGTTCGGTCATTGTCCTTTCTCCGTGGTCAAGTCTGCAACAAGTGATGGAGGTCTTAAAAGAAGTTTATAGTACCTGCGCGCTCAAACAAAAGCAGTTATTTTGCTTTAATGCAGGAGTAAATTCTGCATCAGTTTGAAGATTGTAGAAAAAGACTTGGTATTTAAAAGCAATAACCATGGCGAACAAATCATCGCAGCACATTCTGAATACATCGGCAACGCTTTTGGGGTTTTGCCTTTTCGTCATCACCTCCTTGCACAGTTCTAAGTATTCCGCAACCAGCCTTATTGATGAATTTACCTCTGTGGTCGCCTTGCTTCTTATTTTCTCTTGCATGTGTTCCTTTTATTCCATACAAACAGTACATCCAAACATCGAAAAACGCACAGAAAAAATTGCTGAACTTTTATTTGCTTTTTCGCTCGTAGGAATTCTAATCATCGTCACTCTCTTGTTGCTGGATATAATACAGTAGATGTTGGAGAATGGCAGGAAACATCGTTTGAAAGGTAGAATTTATCAGCAAATTTAAATTCAGAAAAATGACAACTAATCACCGGCAACAAAGTAAGGCAGCACAATTTCATCAACTTCATCATTCCGGTAAAATGCTTGTATTCCCCAATATTTGGGACGTATTAGGAGCGATGTTGCTCGAAAGTTTACAATATCCTGCCGTGGCGACTGCAAGTGCCTCAATTGCTTTTGCGAATGGCTATAATGATGGGGAAAACATTCCCTTCAGCCAACTGCTAACACTCTTCACTAAAATAGTTGACAGCGTAAATATTCCTGTAACTGCCGATATTGAAAGTGGGTATGCTTCCACCAATAAGCAACTTGAGGAAAATATGAAGCAACTCATGGCTACCGGTATTGTAGGAATTAATATTGAAGACACTGACAAGGCAACCGATGCGCTCTTTTCAACCGAAGTTCAATGTGATAAAATCCGACTCTTGAAGAATGTTTCAGCCGAAATGGGTATTCCGTTATTCATCAATGCCCGAACAGATGTATATATTCATGGGAAAGAATTTGAAACAGCGGAATCTAAATTGGAAGAAACGATAAAGAGGGGCCTTGCCTATAAAAGTGCGGGGGCTGATTGTTTTTACCCCATTGTGATGCGACAAGAACAGGATATAAAAGCGACTGTTGAACAACTTCAAATGCCGGTCAACATTTTGACACTTCCGGGTGTTCCGGAATTGAATACGCTCAGTAAAATTGGTGTAACAAGAGTTAGTTTAGGTCCTTCATTTCTTAAAATAGCAGTCAGAGCCATGAAGGATATGGCTGTCAAACTAAAGACTTTTGAAGGCTTAGCAGAAATTACCGGGAATGAAGTTTCGAGTGATTATTTGAAGAGCCTTGTGAATAAGTAGTATTAGTGCTCCACTAACTCTTAGGTTTACTTTCCCAAACAATTGAAAATTAAAAAAGCCACCAGAAAATCTGATGGCTTTTAATTTGTCGGGGTACCAGGATTCGAACCTGGGACCCCCTGCTCCCAAAGCAGGTGCGCTAACCGGGCTGCGCTACACCCCGAACGGTATTCAAAAAAAGGTAAGAACAATGCGGTGAGGGCGGGATTCGAACCCGCGGTACCGTTTAACCAGTACGACAGTTTAGCAAACTATTGATTTCAGCCACTCATCCACCTCACCGTTGCCTTACAGGTTTTCTGAAAGGACGACAAAAATAGAAATTCCCTCTAATTCACCAACGGGTAAAAACAAAAATCCTTCTAAATTTATTAGAAGGATTTTTGAGGAGAGTGATCCCCTGCTTAAGAAATGCTCATTTGTATTTTCTTCTGAATATCTGATACCGCTTCGCGAAACTCCTGATCGGTGTCAATCAGGTTTTGCACGGCCTGGCAGGAATGAATCACCGTAGAGTGATCGCGGCCTCCAAAATGCTTCCCGATTACCTTCAATGAATTTTTGGTGTAATTCTTTGCCAAAAACATTGAAAGCTGACGAGCCTGCACAATCATGCGTTTCCGGGTTTTCTCGCGAAGCATATCTACCGGCACACTGAAATAATCACAAACTGTTTTCTGTATATAGTCAATAGAAACTTCTCTGGAAATACTCTTTACAAAGTTCTTAATGATTTTCTTGGCTAAGTCCAAGTCCACATCTTTTTTGTTCAGCGAAGCCTGCGCCAGTAAGGAAATAAGAGCAGCTTCTAATTCGCGAACGTTAGTGTTGATATTGTAAGCTACAAACTCTACAACTTCTCTAGGGAGTTCAATCCCATCCGCATACATCTTTTTTTCCAGAATGGCAATGCGGGTTTCAAAGTCAGGCACTTGAAGATCAGCACTCAATCCCCACTTAAAACGAGAGAGCAATCTTTCTTCCATCCCTTCTAAATCGCGCGGAGGGCGATCAGAGGTTAATACCAACTGCTTGCCGTTTTGATGCAGGTGATTAAAGATATGAAAGAAGATGTCCTGTGTTTTCTCTTTGTTTCCGAAAAACTGAATGTCGTCTGCAATTAATACATCAATCAACTGGTAGAAATGAACAAAGTCGTTGACGGAATTATTTTTCACCGCATCAAAAAATTGATTGGTAAATTTTTCGCTGGACACATACAGCACCGTTTTATTCGGGAAATTGGCTTTCACCTCATTGCCGATAGCTTGCGCCATGTGTGTTTTGCCAAGACCGACTCCTCCATATATTACAAGCGGATTAAATGCTGTTCCCCCCGGCTTTTGTGCGACCGCGTACCCCGCACTGCGAGCTAACCGGTTGCAATCTCCTTCTACAAACGAATCAAAATTGTAATTGGCATTGAGTTGTGAATCAATGTTTATTTTTTTCAGTCCGGGAATAATAAAAGGATTCTTAATCTGATTTCCGGAAAGGAAATAAGGGAATCCAACTTCGGGGTTGGCAGAGTTGCCGGAGTTGTAATTGGGATAATCTACAGTGGATGGTGAAGCTCCGTTGGAAGAGTTTTCAACGATGATGCGATACTCTAACCGGGCATTGCTGCCTAATTCGCGCTTAACGGTTTTGCGCAATAAAGAAACATAGTGTTCTTCGAGCCATTCGTAAAAAAACTGTGACGGTACTTGAATAGTTAGAACAGAACCTTTTAACTCCACCGGTCTTATCGGCTCAAACCAGGTTTTGAAACTCTGTGCACTAACGTTATCTTTAATTATTTCCAGACAGTTATTCCAGATAGCGCTTGCCGATTTTTCCTTCATGCTCACGTTGCTTTTTTGAAAGGTTAAGTAAAAATAAATGTTGTGCGTGTCGAATGGTGACGTGAAAATGGCAAATCGTTGTGTAAAAAAAAATTTTTCCCCTCTTGATTTTGTCAATTATTTTTTAAAGAGGTTCTCAAATAAAAATCGTCAAATTATTTTTTGCAAGGTTTCTCTTTTTAGAAAAAAATGTTACTTATTTTTTTTAGCTGCTAATTAACTTAGGGGTGTCGGGAAGCAGCCCTTTTCTTTTGCTCGAATCCATGTAAAAATCAATTTTACCGAGGTAAATCCCCGCCCAGCCCACTTGGTTGATGAGCACCTTCTCTCCTTTAGTGTTCTGATACTCTAAGGGCTTGTCAAAAAATGTATGGGAGTGCCCGCCAATTATCAAATCAATATTTTCAGTGGATTGCGCCAGTACTACATCACTTACTTTTTTATCAGGATATTGGAAGCCGAGATGCGAGAGACATATCACTAAGTCGCAGTGATGATCGTGGCGCAGTGAAGTGGCAGTAGTATTGGCGATACGGATAGGGTCAATGTAACGCACTCCACCGAACAAATCATCAGGCACCAGCCCACTGAGTTCTACCCCTACGCCAAACACGCCTACTTTTATTTCATCTAACACAAAGATTTTATACCGCGATATTTTATTTTCTAAAATGGTATCGGTGAAATCGTAATTGGCATTCAGAAAAGGAAAGTTGGCATGAGGAAGCTGTTTTACAAAACCATTCAATCCCAGATCGAAGTCGTGATTGCCAAGTGTAGAAGCATCGTATTTCATTTCACTCATTAGCCGAAACTCTATTTCTCCATGAAATTTATTGAAGTAGGGCGTGCCCTGCCAAATGTCGCCACTATCTAATAGTAGCACATTTTTTTCAGTGCTTCTGATTTGTTTGATCAGATGTGCTCTTTGTGCAAAACCTCCCAGCCCCTGATATTTGCCGCCATCCATCGGGAAAGGTTCTATGCGGCTATGCTGATCGTTCGTATGAAGAATGGTAATTTTTCTGCTACCGCCTTTGGCAAATGCTTCTATCGGGAAAGCCCCTGCTCCCAATAATAATCCAGCAGTTGCCGAGCGATAAATAAATTCTTTTCGTTTCATGGGGCTAACTGTATTCTACCGTCTAATTTACTTTTAATATGTTCTCCTTTAGCGGTCATTTCTTTTACTCCCTCCATTAGCGCCTCGCGAATTGTTTTTTGTGTATCGGTAAAAGGAAGCCCTTTCAACATGATACAATCATCTCCGCCTTTCGCTAAGTAATCGGATATGGCAACAGTGTATGTTTTGTGATCGTCTATGGGATTTCCGTTGATCGTTATATCGGTGGCTTTGTCATTTTTTATTTTGTAGCGCGCTCCGCTGATATGCCAGCCTCCCTTTGAGGCCATGTGATTTAAAAGGGTGTCAACGGTGTAGCCACTCAATTGCATAATGGCAATTCGATTTTCAAAAGGCATTAGTTCTATTATTTCTCCCACAGTAATATTCCCTTTCGGTAATGAAGGAAGTCGGATACCGCCATGATTGAGCACTGTGAAATCTACCCGACCATTGTAGTAATCTCTGCTCTTTTTCAGAATGAGATCGCACATGAAATTTCCCAAATCGCTTTCGGGTTGTGTTTTTGTCAAAGCATCATCTGCCATGCCCAACACGATGTTCATCTCCTTGTCTAATGAATCTTTGAAAGGTTGTATGCCGGCAAGCATCTGTTGATCCGCGATTGAGCCATGTTCTATTTTATCTTCCTGAAAATGATAGCCGGTAGCCCGGTAGCCGCTGGTACAGGAAGCGAGCAGAATAAATAATAAGGGTAGAAGTTTTCTCATTGGCAGCGAAACAAAAATAAGGGATGCGCCCTAAGTGTTTTGCTTTCAGTTGCTTTTTCTTGTTAAGCGAGCCGGAGGGCCTACCAAACTTAAAGTGGTAAGATATTACCCCTTGTATTCTCCGTACACCCCTCTCAACACATCCGATATTTCTCCTAAGGTAGCAAAGCCTTCTACTGCTTCGATCACGGAAGGCATTACATTGCGATTATCCACCGCAGTTTGGCGAATGGTGAGCAAATTGGCTTTTACTTTTTCATTATCCCTGCTGTTGCGAATGGCTTGTAATTTTTCACTCTGCACTTTTCGGATGCTGTCGTCAATTCTGAGAATAGGAATTTTGTTTTCTTCTTTTTCAGTAAACTTATTCACGCCTACAATTACTTTCTCTTGGCGTTCCACGGCTTCTTGAAATTCGTAAGAGGATCTTGCGATTTCCTGTTGCATGTAGCCGGCTTCAATGGCGGCTACGCTGCCTCCCATCTCATCAATTCGAGTAATATACTTCCACGCTTTTTCTTCCACTTGGTCGGTCAGGGTTTCAATAAAATAGGAACCACCCATGGGGTCAACGGCATCGGTTACTCCGCTTTCGTAACCGATAATTTGCTGCGTTCGCAACGCTACTTTAGCCGCTTCTTGCGTAGGGAGCGAAAGCGCCTCGTCAAAACCATTGGTATGCAGCGATTGTGTGCCGCCCAGCACCGCAGCCAAAGCCTGTAAAGTGACTCTTGAAATATTGTTGAGCGGTTGTTGGGCTGTGAGGGTAGAGCCTCCTGTTTGTGTATGAAAGCGCAACATCTGCGCTTTGGTTTCGGTAGCTCCCAGTTCCTGCGTAATTTTTGCCCACATCCGTCTGGCGGCTCTGAACTTTGCAATCTCTTCAAAAAAATTATTGTGTGCATTGAAGAAAAATGAAAGTCGCTGGCCAAAGCTATTTATATCGAGTCCCTTTTGAATAGCGGCTTGGCAATAAGCCTTTCCGTTTGCCAGGGTAAACGCCACTTCCTGAACAGCCGTGGAGCCGGCTTCGCGGATGTGGTAGCCCGAGATAGAAATAGTATTCCATTTGGGAATGTCCCGGTGGCAATATTCAAAAATATCGGTAATGATTTTCATGGAAGGTTTTGGCGGGTAGATGTAAGTGCCCCTGGCCGCATACTCTTTCAAAATATCGTTCTGCACCGTGCCGGATATTTTTTTCAAATCGGCTCCCTGCTTTTTGGCCAGTGCCACATATAATGCGAGTAGAATGAAAGCGGTAGAATTAATGGTCATACTGGTTGAAACCTCTTGCAGCCGGATTCCCTTGAACAGGGTTTCCATATCCTCCAAAGAGTCAATAGCTACGCCTACTTTCCCCACTTCGCCCTCTGCCAAAGGGTGGTCGGAATCGTAACCGATTTGAGTGGGTAGGTCGAAAGCAACACTTAGCCCGCTGACCCCTTGCGAAAGAAGATAATGATACCGTTGATTACTTTCTTCAGCCGTAGAAAAACCTGCATACTGGCGCATGGTCCAAAGGCGGCTGCGATACATTTCGGTATGCACCCCGCGCAGGAAGGGGAATTGACCGGCCTGCCCAATTTCATTTTTGTAAGGCAAATAGGTAGGTTGAATCTCGATACCAGAGTCGGTGGTAAATTTTTTGTTCATGCTTCGCTTCGTGTAATTAAAATAATTGCCGGGCTTCGTCCTTTAGAAAATCTAATGCTTGCTCGGTAGGTAGGGGCGCACCCGTTTGAGCAATTCCCGTAAAGATAGCATTGATCAACTGTCCGGCTGATGATTCGCCCGGAAGTTGAGTGCCTATTAAGTTGATGGTTTTAATGATTTCGTCTTTGGAGGCTGCAATCAGTTTCCAGGCAGTAGAAGAAATATAAATCTGCTGCGAAAGGTTGTGTTCAAATTCTTCCCTTATGTTTTTTACCATCGCGTATTGCAACTCGGTGGCTATCATGTCGGGATTTCGCACCCTTCCGATTACATTGACCGGACTAATTCTTTCGAGAAATAAAGCCAGACGTTCGTAGGCTTGCAGGCGCAGCATCACTATGTCTTTGTCGCGCTGCATTTTCAATTCAATGGCTTTTGAAGTGGTTTCCTGTCGCATGTATCGGGTCAATAGTAGGTAGGCCGTTAGAAATACGATGAGCGAAGGAATGGTGAATTTGAGTATTTCAAGAAGATCAGTGAAGGCCATAACGGGGTTTGTTTTTCGCGATTAAGCGGCTAAGGAAATAAATTTGTTGGTGTTTATGGTTCGCAAGGCCAATCTCTTTGCATACATAAACAGTGATTTAGATGCAGCCCTCTGAAAGCAGTCAAAAACTGTTGCTACGAGGAATGGTCGGTTAATACTTCTCTTCTTCTATTTTGACTTTTAGTTTTTCTAAATAAGCCGCTCGCGCAGCCTCTTTATTGTCTTTCGCTTTACTGATTTCTACATTCATTAAACCCATGTATTTCAGCTTGTAAGGTCGCCCATCTATAATCATATTCATGGTGGCAATCAGTTCTTTTTCTAAAGCCTGATATTTCCCTCTGCCGGAGTATAATAAATCCAGGAAGCCGGTAAAGTCGTTCTGCACTAATTTCCGAAGCACGTCAGTGTAAAGATTTTCTACCAGATGGGCGGCACTGGAGCTATGGATGTAGGTGAGGGCATCTATGTATTTTTTTTGTTTAGTGCGGATATATTGCGCTGTGATGCTGTCGAACAACATTTGTTTGCAGTCAAAACTGTCTATAAAAATTCGGGAGGCATTCAAGCGGATAAAATCGAGGTGATTCTCCACGCTATCCATCAAGAAGCAGGGGTGATAAATGGCTTTGCCGGCCTGTGAAAAAGAGGGCTGATAAAAAAGAGCAAGGAGGAAGATGAATGCCACTCGTTTTAGATACTTCATTCGCTAAAAATAAAAAAGACTGCTTTAAGGCAGCCTTTTTTAAAATTGATATTGTGGGATTACTTTCCCGATATATAGTTAGTCAGTTCATCTACACTGGAACTGAAGCCAAACACATTGTTTATTTTAAAATAGTTGTTGGGTTCGGTGCAGTGCTTGTAGGCAAATTTTGCGAAATCAAGTTTCGATTCTTCAAAACCAAACGCATTGCACACCTGCGAAATTTGGTCGGCACTCAGGCAATTACCGGAGGCTACTTGCTTGGCTGTTTTCAGTTTAGTCTCATCAAAGCCTTGATTATTAATGGTGTTCAAAGCACTCGAAAAGTCTGATGCTCCCATCGGATAAGCATTGAAGCAACCGTCCACCTTATTTTCGTGAGTAGAATTGTTTTCTGTATAAGAGGCAGTTTGCGTAGTAGTGGTGGTGGTTTGCACGGTTCCGTTTAAAGTAGGGTCTGTAATGGTTACGCCCAGGTTTATTCCGCCTATATTCACTCCTGCGGCCACCTTATTAGTGCCGGTAGTAGTGGTGGTGGTTTGTGTGACCGAAGTATTGGCGGCCGGTGCAGTAGTTCCGGTGTGCACTACATATACATTTGTAGGAGCCGTGTAGCCCTGAACTATCGGAGTCATTGAAAAGTAATTGAGGGTGATTTTGCCGTTGTTTTTGTTTTTCTTGATCTTGTAGGTCACATCTTGCTTCACACCGTTAGCATCTACAATGGGCAGATATTTTTTATCAATCTCGGGGATAGATTTGTCATCGAAAATAATTTTAGCGCTGTAATAATTCTGTGTGAGATCCTCTACCCGCAAATTGGTTTGCGCTTCGGTATTCTGGCGCTCTCCGTTTAGAATCAGGAAGAATTTATCGCCATCTTCTGAAAAAATGGTCAGGTTTCCGACCGGTTGTGGTTGGGAATAGGCCGATAGAACCATCAGCAGTATGCCGAAGGGCAGTAGTAGTTTTTTTGTCATGATATTTTTTTTGTTTGCTGAATCAGAAATAACGTGTCAAAAGTGAAATAAAAAAACCTCTTTAGGAATTTTGTAAGGAGGAATATTTTTGTCTCCGTAAGTTTTCCTGCTCTGCAAAGATCGAACAACAGTAACGAATAACCCTTAACGAATACCTCTACCAGTCATAAAAAAAGAGGCTGCCTAATTAAGGTAGCCTCTTTTGTATAAGTTCTTAAAGAACGCTGATTAATCTATGTTCTTTCCGGTTTTTTTTGAGAAACGAACCGTTTTGCCTTTCTCCTCTTTGCGGCCAATGCGAGTGGCTTTACCATCGCTTAGCAGGGCCACGTTAGAGGCATGGATGCTGCCGGGAGTTTTTACAATTCCTCCTTGTGGATTGTTAGCATTGGGTTTTGTATGCTTGCTGTTCAGGTTCATACCTTCTACAAACACGCGGCCTTTCGCGCGATCTACGTCAATCACCCTGCCCTTCTTTCCCTTGTCCTCACCGGCTAGGATAATTACTTCGTCATTTTTCTTTACGTGCAGTTTCATATAACTATGATTTACTTTTCTTTTTATAATACTTCAGGAGCTAACGAAACAATTTTCATAAACTGCTTATCGCGCAGTTCGCGAGCTACCGGCCCAAAAATACGAGTGCCGCGTGGCTCATCTTGATTGTTCAGCAATACGACTGCGTTATCATCAAAGCGGATATAAGAGCCGTCCTTTCTGCGGATAGAGCGGGTTGTGCGAACCACTACGGCTTTTGACACTGCCCCTTTCTTTACTCCTCCGGTAGGCATTGCTTTCTTTACCGTTACCACCACTTTGTCACCTATGTGGGCATATCTTCTTTTTGACCCGCCAAGAACACGGATCACGAGTACTTCTTTTGCTCCACTATTGTCCGCCACATTGGCTCTGGATTCCTGCTGTAACATAATTCAATTCAAATTTAATAATTCAGAATTCGGAAGGATATTCTTTCAAGCGTTTTGCAGGCCGCTCCGAACCCTGCATACCGCATTCAATCTTATTTTGCTCTTTCCAACACTTCCACTAATCTCCACCGCTTGGTTTTGCTCAATGGACGAGTTTCTGTAATCTTTACAATATCCCCCACTTTCGCATCATTCTTCTCATCATGCGCTTTGAAACTCTTGGTTTGTTTCACAAACTTACCATACATTGGGTGTTTCATCCTTCTTTCGATGGAAACCGTAATGGTCTTTTCCATTTTGTTGCTGGTCACCACACCGGTTCTTTCTTTGCGTAATTTTCTTTCTTCCATGATTCTGAATGATTATGCTTTATTTTCCTTTTTGCGGTTGCTAAGCTCGGTCATCAAACGTGCTACATCTCTTTTTTTAGCACGGATAGAAACCGGATTAGTTAATGTTGAAACTGCATGAGTGAATTTCAGTTTTTTCAATGCTTCCTGCTCACCGGCAATTTTTGAAATCAAATCCTCCGTTACAAACTGGTGGACATCTTCCCTATTTACTTTTTTATTAACTCCCATTAGTTCGAATATTTATTGAATGAGCCTATGCTTCTACCGCATCTCTTCTGGTGATAAAACGAGTTTTCAGCGAAAGCTTATGGGAAGCCAGCAACATCGCCTCTTGAGCTACTTCGCGAGATACACCATCCACTTCAAACAGAATTCTTCCGGCTTCTACTACTGCTTCCCAGCCTTCGGGGTTTCCTTTTCCTTTACCCATCCGCACCTCTAAAGGCTTTTTGGTAATAGGCTTGTCAGGGAAAATGCGAATCCATACTTTTCCTTCACGCTTCATAAAACGGGTGAAAGCAATACGGGCGGCTTCTATCTGCTTATTGCTGATTTTACCGCTTTCCAGACTTCTTAATGCGTAAGTGCCAAAGGCAATTTCGACCCCGCGAAATGCTTTCGCGGCTACTCTGCCTTTTTGAGTTTTTCTCCACTTAGTCCGTTTAGGTAATAACATATCTACTACTTTTTAACCGATTAATTATTTCTTGGCAATCCTTCCTTTAGGTCTGCGCTTTTCTTGTTTTTCTTCTCCATCAAATACTCCGGTAAGGTCTTTTTTGCCATACACCTCACCGCGACAAACCCATACTTTGATTCCTAACTTACCGTAAATGGTTTGCGCTTCACTGATAGAGTAATCAATATCGGCTCTCCAAGTATGCAAAGGAATTCTTCCTTGTTTGTATTCTTCCGACCGAGCCATTTCTGCTCCGTTAATTCTTCCGCTTACACGCACCTTAATCCCCTCAGCACCCATTCTCATGGCAGAGGCAATCGCCATTTTCACGGCTCTTCTAAAGTTAATACGCGCCTCCAACTGCTTGGCAATAGTTTCGCCTACAATAGCGGACTCTAATTCCGGTCTGCGTATTTCTACAATATTTATTTGCACTTCTTTTCCGGTGAGTTTTTTCAACTCCTCCTTAATGCGATCTACTTCAGTTCCTCCTCTTCCTATAATAATACCCGGACGCGAAGTGTGGATGGTTACCGTGACGCGCTTCATGGTTCTTTCAATAACAATACGGGAGATTCCTCCTTTATTGATACGCGCTTTAAGGTACTGACGGATTTTCTCATCTTCAATCAGCTTGCTTGCTGCATCTTTTCCTCCGTACCAGTTGCTTTCCCATCCTCGTACAATTCCGAGGCGATTGGCTATAGGACTCGTTTTATGACCCATTAATTATTTGATTTTCTGTTTTTTCCGAAAAATGGAACGCAAAGATAAATTTTGTAAACACAGTTACAAATGTTTATCTCAATATTTTTTAGGAGTTTGCAATGGAGGCTGCAATTGGCCTACCCAGACCGAAATACCGAACCATATGGCAAACCCTATATTGATAAAGGTTGGCTTCATATATCCGCCTATCGGGGCCGGCAGCGGTGTAAAGGCAAGCAACAGAATTCCGTGGATGATTAAGGGATTGGCAAATCGAAACCATTTGGGGAAGCGAGAATCTAATGCTAATCTGAAAAAGAGAATAGTACCGGCTATGTACCCGGGAACTCCAAGGTAGGACAGCCACTCCAAATGTTGAGTGAAATCAGCGGTCAAGGTGTTCGGTATTAAACGCTGATCGGAAAGAAAATAATAGCCCGCGTGGAAAGCCCCCCCGAAAAACTCGACCGAGCAAAGTGATATAAAAAGGAGGATAGCTACTGATTCACTCACACGGTTAAATAGTTGCAGCAGATACCAGAATCCAAAGCAGATAAAGAAAGCACAGACTAAACCAAGGGTGGATCCCAAGACAGCGCGAGAACTACTAATATGCTCCATAGCCCCGAAGCTCGACAAATCGTAGTAAGAACCACTGACCGGCTGCGCCAGCAGTATCATATCGCATATAGCCATGCCCAATGCACCGGCTATTCCGATAAAGATGGCTGTGTTTTTCACTCTTTAAATTTAAGCTCCGGTTCTGAACTTCTCTAACTTTTGAAATAGAAAAGTGCTGAGGGGGTTGGTTGCGGCATAAAATAGTGCTAACGGAACAAAACAGAATAAGCCTCGTTTGAAGGAACTTTCCATGAGGGAATACAGCGGAGCCTTCTGGGCCGTTTCGTCAATAAAGTAAAATACTAAGGTGTACAGTATGAAGGCTGTAAAGAAGAATAGAAGCAGATTCATTTTGTCGAGCAACACCTTTTTAACTCCTGCTTTATACATCCACGCAATGTTTGCTAATAGGAAAAAGAAGAAGAGAATAAATGCCCATCCATATAATTGCCCACCGTCAATTCCTCCGAGTTGCCCCCCGAAAAGATAGGCCTTGATGTAGCCCATTATCTGATGAACACGATCCGCATCGTAACCTATTCCAAGATTAAATCTCCCCGTTTGGGTAAAGTGTATTTTGAATTTCAGGTATAGATTCCAGATAATAAAAGGGGAAACGATGATGGAGGAATAGACGAGCGCTTCGCGCCATTTTTTGGTACGCAGAAAATCTATACCTATAATAAAGAGTGCGGCTGCGATAAAGACAATGGTATCGCTTCGGATCCAAATAACAAGCGCCATAAGAATAGCCCCTAACCAAAAGAATTTCTTATCTCGTGTAGCTAACCAAGTAATAGTTGCCAATGCTGCGGGTCCCAAATAAGCAGTGGTCGGAAGGTTATCTAAGGCCAATGCCGCATGTGAAAACATCTCAGGAGTAATCATGAGGATAAAGGTAAACAGAGCCGCAGCCGTGGAGCCTACATAGCTATTCACCAAACTGTAAAAGGTAGCAAGCAACGACAGGAAAAACAGGGTAATCATGATTTTTGCGGTTACGGCTCCAAAAATATAGGCATAAGCAAACGAAGCGTGGAACAGTGGCGGATATACCCCTCCTGCTCCTTCCAGATTATAATCGAACAAACTGATTTTAAGTTTCCCTTCTATAGCCATTATTCTACCCAACTTATCAAATGAGCCAATGGCATCGTGGGCACTGGCCGGCCAAAATAGGTTCTTCACTGTAATGGCATAAAACAGATAAGCCATTATACAAAAGATAAAAACAGCCACGAGGTTGATATGGCGCAGGCTTAGATTCGGCTTTTTAAATTCATTTTTCAAGCGGAGTAAAGAGCGATAATTAGCCCCGTTGATGGCTAAAATAACTGTCACATTTAGCCCAATAAGAAGAGTAGGGGAGTAGAGAATTCCTACAATATCTAACACAAATAGAAAAAAAGATTCTATCCCAATTCCGATCAGAAATGAATAGCCGATCAGTTCGGCCAATGTGTATTTTCTACTGATAGCTAACAGCACTGATACTCCGAGTAGATAGCACAATATGATTCCCAGCGTCAGCATCTATGGATTCGTTTTTAGGTTGGCAGGTGCCTGATTAATCGGAAGTACCGCCTCCGCAGGGCGTTCGTTTTCCGGAACATGGTACTTCAGTTTATCATATCCCTTACCTTCGATAATTAAAACGTGGGTGATTTTTTTTGCCAAATCGGGATGTTCATCTTCTCTGCCAATAGTGAGACATAGGCGGGGATAGATAAAGTACTCCATCCATTCGGGATCATAAATGAAGTTCCATTTTGAATTGTTGGAAACAGCAGAATCGCCCTCCGGTAAAAGAATCACGGCATCCTCGGGAGTGTTGCTGCGGATGTACTGAATAAAAGGATACACCCCCACTTTCATGGAAAGTTTGGCATCTAATAAAGACTGCTTTGTGCTATCTAATCCTCTGCGGTGAATCTCTTCTTTGATTCCTTCAATACTTTCTAAATTTTTCATCGCCAGCTCATGAATAGCCCAGTGATAGCCGCGAGTGGTTCTGGTCAGGAAAGAGGTATCGCTCTGTATCTCTATAATTTCATTATACACTTCTTGTAACCGCGACTGGTTGCCATTGCTTTGCCGTAGTTGTGAAAACTCCTGATACAAATCCTGAAGTTTACTCTGCTTTTCATTTCGTTTATCAATGACAAAGAACAGAAAGGCAATACCGACTACTATTAGCAGGTTACGACCTATATATGTCGCTGCACTAAATTCAGTTACCGACTTTTTTTTAGCAGGCGGTGGTGACGTATGTTTAGTAGGCTTTGACACTTCGCTTAATTGACAAATCTGAATTTAATAAGAACCCATAAAGCTTTTAAGCCATCGCGCCAGTTCATTTTTTTCCCTTCAGCAAAGCTGCGTGGATAATAATTCATCGGCAACTCCTTTATCTTATATCCCATTTTGGAAACTTTGGCCGTTACTTCCGGGCAAAACTCAAAGCGGTCATATTCCAAAGGTATTTTTTTTAGTACATCTGCGCGAAAAACTTTATAGCAAGTAGCTTCATCCGTAATATTTTGACCGTAGAGAATGTTCACTACCCAACTCAGAAACCGCGCCCCAAATTTGTACGCAAAGTATAACGACTTTTCCGTTTGGTTGAGATAACGGGAGCCATATACCACACTCGCTTCTCCTTTTTTAATAGGCTCTGTGAGGTGAATAAAATCATTGGGGTTCGTTTCTAAGTCGCCATCCTGTATGGAGATTATTTCACCGGTAGTATGCGGTATTCCCGTGCGGATGGCACCTTCCTTACCGATGTTTTGGTCGTGGTACAGCACTTTAATGCCGGGGGTATTTTCATACTCTTTCAGAATATCGCGAGTGCCGTCAGTAGAAGCATCATCCACTATCACCAATTCCTTTTCAATAGGAACAGCCAACACCTTCGCAATGATTTCGCGAATAGTTTTACGCTCGTTAAACACCGGCATTATTATGGATAGTTTCACAGGCCCTTCTTCAATATGCAAAGCGGCAAAACTAAAAGATTAGGCATAATAAGAAAGGTTTGCGCTAAGCACTTTCCCAAATAGATGATCCACGACCGACAGTCAGGGAGAAATTCACTGCACCCGGTTTAATTCACTTCCCTTTTTAGCTCAATAGAGAGTGCGGGGAAAGATACTCTTCGTTATAGCACTTTATTTATTGATTAGCGATGGAGAAATCACAAGAATTTTGGAGGTAAATGAATTAAGGATAGTATTGAGGGGAAATACAGCGAAACAAGAAATACTGAGTTTCTGCAATCATAGAACCATGGCAAACTCTTCTCGAAAAACTTTAATCGTTATCTGTGGCCCTACGGCCATCGGTAAAACTTCTTTGGCTATTGAAGTGGCCAAACGGTATGATGCGGAGATCATATCTGCGGATAGTCGTCAGTTTTATCGGGAAATGAATATCGGAACTGCCAAGCCAACAGCGGAGGAACTAAATGCGGTAGCTCATCATTTCGTGAATAACATATCTATCCATACCAAAAACTATAGTGCCGGCAAATATGAATTTGAAGTACTGGAGTTCCTCGAAAAGTATTTTCAACAGAAAAGCATAGCGGTAATGGTAGGTGGTTCCGGGCTTTTCATCAATGCGGTTTGCAGCGGTTTCGACAAATTTGAAAAGGAAGACGAGAGCCAATTATACACGACTCGAAAATTCCTTAACACCAAAGAACTAGATTGGTTACAGCAGGAGGTGGAGCGGTTAGACCCGGAATATTATGCCATCGTTGATAAGAAAAATCCCATCCGCCTGAAACGCGCACTCGAAATAATATACACTACCGGGAAAAAATACTCGGAGCAACGGATTGGGAAAAAAGCGGAACGCCCTTTTGATATTCTTAAGATAGGTTTGAGTTTGCCGCGCGAAATTCTTTACGAGCGAATCAATAAACGAGTGGAGGCAATGATGAATAAAGGGCTGTTGGATGAAGTGAAAAATCTATATCTCCATCAGAAACTGTACACTCTACAAACGGTCGGCTATACAGAACTATTTGATTTTATTGAAGACAAAATTTCTTTAGAAGATGCCATTGCACTCATCAAACAAAATACCCGCAACTATGCCAAGCGTCAAATGACCTGGTTTAAAAAAGATGATGGTATCCGTTGGTTTCAGCCGGAGCAAATGGAAGAAATAATCGTTTATCTGCACTCAAAAATTTCCTCCTGAGTTATTTCCGATTCGGCTTATTTTGCCCACAGCCGGACTTTAGTAGTCACACTCCTTGAAAGCAGCATTTGCGAAATATCTTTCTATTCCAAGAGTCATCATTTATCTGATGCTGGGCGATGTATTTCTGCAACTCATCAATTCAGCTTTTACCCTGCTGCTGAATTACTTGATGCTGGATTACGGGTTTAAGGATTTTGATATTGCCGGCATGGTGGGAAACCGCTATCTCACCGTACTGCTTTGCTCTGTACCATTAGCGCTTATTGTAAAAGGTAAAAGACTAAAACCCTTCCTGCTGGCAGGCTCTATTTCTTCTCCTATAGTAGCGCTGTTGCTCATCTTTGCTATTCATACACACAACAAAGAGTTTATTCGAATACTGATGGCTTTCTGGGGGGTTAGTTTTTCACTGCTTCAAATATTAGTAATGCCCTACATCCTGTTGAACGGCAGTGATGAACATCAAACAGAAAGTATCGCGCTGTTTTTCTCAGCAGGCAACATCACCACCATCTTCGTGGGGCTTCTCAGTTTTGTGTTTCCACTTCTCAGTAAATTTTTCTCTACCGAAGCTTTGCTGATTTTCTATTCGGTCATAGGCTTAGGCGGTATTTACTTTATCAAGAAATTACCGGATAAGGAAAATTTGGGAACTAGAATCCCTTTCTCAAATATTCACTCCGATTACGACTGGAACCTCATTCTGCAAGCTATTATACCCACTTTTATAATTGCGTTGGGAGCCGGATTTACCATTCCGGTTATCAATCTTTTTTTTCACGATGTGCATGGCATGCAGGCACCACAGTTCTCATTAATGAATTCAGTAGCTTTTACGTTGGTGGCTCTATCCGCGCTGGCCATTCCGGAAATTAAGAGGCGTTTTGGATATCAAGTAGCCATCACTTTAATGCAATCGCTGGCCATATTTTTTCTTTTTGCTATGGCCACTACTGAATGGTATAACCACACTTGGATTGGACTGCCCATTGCTATTGTCACTTTCACGTTGCGCCAACCTTTGATGAATATGGCCGGGCCTATGACCAGCGAACTCACGCTGAACTATGTGGGCGAACGAAACCGCGAAATGATTTCGGCAATGAATGCCTCTATTTGGAGCGGGTGTTGGTTTGTAAGTGCTAAAATATTTTCAGTGCTACGCGAAGCGGGAATCACTTATTCCAACATTATCTTTATAACGGTTGCCCTTTACATGATTGGAGTGGTTTGGTATTATCGGCTCATTAAAATTCATGAAAGGAAATCATTAAGAAGTTGAAAAACAATTCAGACATCCTTCATTTGGGTTGACTTCAACTCATCGAATGCAACATCCGGGGTAAGGGTTTTAGTTATGATATCTTTGCCCACTTAAATAAAGTCCATTGCTGAAAATAGGTCTGTTAAGCGATACACACGGTTATCTCGATAAAAAAATCTTCGATGTATTTAAAGACGTGGACGAGATATGGCATGCCGGTGATATTGGGAGTATTGAGCTGTGTGATGAACTCAAAAAGTTTAAGCCTTTTCATGCTGTTTATGGCAATATAGATAGTCAGGAAATTAGGATGGAATGTCCTTTGAATTTGGTGATGGAAAGAGAAGGTTTGAAAATTCTGATGACTCATATTGGCGGCTATCCCGGCCACTACGATGCACGAGCCAGAATAGTGATTGAGAAAGAGAAGCCCGATATTTTTATCTGCGGTCATTCACATATCCTAAAAGTGATGCGCGATGAAAAGTATAAGCGTATGGTAGTAATGAACCCCGGGGCTGCCGGGGTGCAGGGATTTCACAAAATGAAAACTGTGTTGCGCTTTCACCTAAACAATGGCAAAATTGAACACCTGGAAGCAGTGGAATTAGGTAAGCGAGGAGAAATCGTATAATATTGCTGCCCCGTATGGATACCCAATTACACAAGGATTTACTGACCAAAGCGTTCCACATCAAGAAACGCTTTCTCGGCATGTACAAAGCCGCCAATGCCGGTCATGTAGGTTCTTCGCTCAGCGTGGCCGAACTGCTCACCTTTGTTCGCTTTGGGTGGATGAAAGATTCAGATGAAATGATTCTTTCAAAAGGCCATGCAGCAGCTTCCCTTTATGCGGTTTTGGCGGAGGAAGGAATACTCAGCAGTGAAGACATTGATTCCTTTTATAAAAACAATACTTATTTAGCCGCACACCCTCCGGTGAACAAAGTGAAGAGAATTCCATTTGCCACCGGTAGTTTAGGTCATGGGCTTTCGCTCGCAGCAGGCTTTGGAATAGCCAATAAATTAAAGAAAAGCGATAAGCGAATTTTCTGTATCACCTCCGATGGAGAGTTGAACGAAGGCTCTACTTGGGAAGCCGCTTTATTTGTTGCTCAACATCAACTGACCAACGTGGTTTGGCTGATTGACCGCAATCGTTTACAGGGGTACGGAAGGACTGAAGAGGTGATGAAACTGGAACCATTAGCAGATAAAATAGGTGCATTTGGTTTTGAGGTGATTGAAGCTGACGGACACGATTTTACTTCTTTAGAAAGTTCAAAATTTACCACTCAAAGTTCAAAGCGCCCAGTTGCTATTATTTGCAATACCACTAAGGGATATGGTTGGAAGACATACGAGGATAAGGTAGATTGCCACTATCTGCCATTGAAGGATGAACAGTATGATTTAGTATTGGACGAATTGGAGAGAGGGTTTGAGTTGAGTAAATCCGTAAATATCCCATGAGAGTAGAATTTGCTCAAGCCATCATAAATGCCTTTGACCGGACTGCTAATCTCGCCTTCATCACAGGCGACCTCGGATATATGGCTCTGGAAAAGGTACAAGAAAAGTTCGGAGAGCGCTTTATTAATGCCGGAGTAGCGGAACAGAATATGATAACGGTGGCTGCCGCTATGGCACACGAAGGATTTCTTCCCTGGGTTTACAGCATTTCTCCTTTTGTAACCCTTCGCCCTTACGAGCAAATTCGCAATGACGTATGCCTGCACCATTTACCGGTAAAATTAGTAGGCAATGGTGGTGGATATGGCTACGGTATTATGGGGGCTACGCATCACAACATCGAGGATATTGGGGCGATGCGCATTTTGCCAAACATGAAAGTGTACGTCCCTTTCACTGCATCGGATGTAGCGCAAGCGATGGCGCAAATGATAATTGATGACAGTCCGAACTATCTGCGGCTGAACATGGGGGCGAAAATCAGTAATGAGGTTTCTCCATTTTCCGCTTGGCGAAAAATAAAAAACGGCACTAAAGGAGTAGTGGTAGGCACCGGGCCGGTGATGGAGAACCTTCTGAATATGAGCATTGCAGGTGACCTCGAAGTTTGGGTGCTCAGTATTTTCCCGATCATCGAATTACCCGAAGAATTAATCCGTTCTATTAATGTTTCTAAGAAACTTATTACAGTAGAAGAGCATCGAGGTGAATGTGGCTTGCGGGAAACGCTTTCCTATCATTTAATGAATGAACTTACTACTTCTATCAAAATGCTTTCACTGGCAGCAGCGGGTTATCCGAGTGGCCGATACGGCAACCAGAAATGGCATCAAGAAGAAAATAATCTAGCTGGCAAAGGACTATCCGATGCGCTGCAACACTTTATCGGTTAAGCACTTCCTTTGCCTCGTTCCGCTTTACATGCTGTCGGGTGTTATCTTTTTTAGCATATTTACACCGTGACCTTAGAGGAAAAAATACAGGCCGAAGTTCTGAAATTAGAAGGGCCTATTGTGATTTTTGGTGCCGGTGGATTTATCGGGGCAAACTTAGTTCGTCAGTTGCTTTGTTACCGACAAGATGTGTTTGCTGTGACCAGCAAGCCTTTTGTTCCTTGGCGCTTAGACGACCTTCCTTCTCATCATATTTTGCATTGCAACATCATTAAGAAAGATCAGGTAGAGGCGATTTTTAAAGAGCATCGCTTTAAAACCATTTTTGACTTGGCCGCGTATGGGGCTTACAGCAAACAGGGCGATGTAGAACTGATTTATGAAACCAATTTTATTGGCTTGCTTCACTTGCTCGAAATCAGTTCTCAGTTTGCTATCAAAGCATTTGTACATGCCGGCAGTTCTTCGGAGTATGGGTTGAATGCCGCAGCACCCAAAGAAGATGCCCCTTTAGTACCCAATTCGCACTATGCTGTGACCAAGGCCGGAGCCGCCAGCATGATTAAGTTTTACGGAACTATTAAGGAGATGCCCGTAATGAACATTCGCTACTACTCTGTTTTCGGGCCGTATGAAGAACCTGACCGATTAGTCCCTGTGCTGATAGATCGCGGTATGAAAGGGGAATACCCTCCCTTAGTGCAGCCGGATATTTCACGCGATTTCGTTTTTGTAGAAGATGCTGTGTATGCTACTCTTTTATGCGCCAACAATATTCAACAAATCAAAGGGCAATCACTAAATATAGCCAGTGGTGAAAAAACTACTATTCGCGATATTGCCTCAACCATTAAAGATATATTTAAGATAAATGCCGATCCTGAATGGGGCGATTTCCCAAACCGCAAATGGGATTTAAAGGAATGGTATGGCGATGCTTCGCTGGTTAAGCAACTGACCGGCTGGCAAAATGAAACTTCTTTAAAAGAGGGATTAGTGAAGACTTACGAATGGCAGAAAAGCTACTCGAAGCCACTGTATGAAAAGAAGTTGATTCAGGATAAAATTCGCCACAAGCTAAGTGCAGTGATAGCGTGCTATAAAGATGAGCAGGCAATTCCTTTCATGCACAAAAGGCTGACCGATACTTTTACTAAAATCGGTGTGGATTATGAAATCATTTTCGTAAATGATTGTTCGCCCGATAACACCAACGAGGTGTTGCAGAAATTGGTAAACGAAGATGACCATGTCATTGCCATCGAACATTCTCGCAATTTTGGCTCTCAATCCGCATTTCTTTCCGGTATGGAAATCTCCACCGGTGATGGGGTGATTTTATTGGATGGTGATTTGCAGGATCCGCCTGAGTTGATTGAAGAATTTTACAAAAAATATCAGGAAGGCTTTGATGTGGTGTATGGCCGCAGAGTGGCCCGTGAAGGCAATCAAACATTAGCCTCTTTCTACAAAATATTTTACCGCTTGTTTCGCAGTGTGAGTTATGTGCCCATTCCTTTAGATGCCGGTGATTTTAGTTTAATGGATCGCAAAGTGGTGGATGAGTTGGTGAAACTTCCGGAAACAGATCAGTTTATGCGCGGCTTGCGAGCATGGGTAGGTTTCAAACAAACTGGAGTGGACTATGTGCGACCCGAAAGAATGTTTGGGGTCACCACTAATAGCATGCGCAAGAACCTTTCATGGGCGCGCAAGGCAATCTTTAGTTTTAGTTTTGTTCCCTTGGAATTGATGACCTACCTCGGCTGGTCATTGACGGCTTTCTCATTTCTGGCAATCATCCTTCAAATCATTATGTATTTTGTAATGCCCGGAAATCCTCAAGGAGTTACTACCATTATTGTGCTCATACTTTTTTTTGGCGGCTTGCAAATGCTGGGTATTTCGGTGCTGGGAGAGTACCAGGCAAAAATTTTGGAGGAGAGTAAGCGGAGGCCAAAGTTTATTCGCAGAAATATTTACAGAAAGAATTACTAAGCGCGGAATTACTATTCAACCGCATGAACGAAACTCGTTTGAAAAAAGGTACAAAGAATTTTCTCATGGTCTTTGCATTAATGATAAAAGAAAACACAAGTAAGAAAATCCAATTACTCTTCAAACACTAATTCATAAATCGCAATCAAATAAATGGAAGGCTTTCGTCCCGTCAATCATACTCCCCCGACTTCGTTCACCGGCAAGATTAAGTTTTACGGCAGAATGTTTTTAGATCTGCAAATCTTCACCATTTATCGGGATGTGAAAAGAGAGATTCCCCACTATACGGGAGATGTGTTAGACATCGGCTGTGGTCAATCTCCGTATCGTTTTTTACTGTCTTCAAAAAACACACAGTATTTTGGAATTGATATAGTAGATGCCGATAAATTTGATTACAGCAATTCAGATATTACCGCTTTTAACGGAGAGGATATTCCTTTTGAAGAGGAGAAGTTTAACGGGGTGATTTGTACCGAAGTGTTGGAACATGTGCAGCACTATCAAAAATTAATTGATGAGATGTACCGGGTAATGAAGCCCGGGGCGAAAGGTATTGTAACGATCCCCTGGAGCGCTCGCTATCATTACATTCCGTACGATTATTTCCGGTACACTCCGAGCAGCCTTAAAACCATGTTCAGTCGTTTCAGCGTGGCAAAGATTCGTCCGCGCGGCAGCGATATTTCAAACATTGCCAACAAGCTCATTGTATTGTGGTTCAGAAATCTTTTCCCGAACCAATCATGGAAATGGATTTTACTACCGGTATGGATTATGTTTTCTCCTTTACTGGCCGCAACGGTTTTGACGGCTCATTTATCAATTTGGGTGGGTGCAGGCAGCACCGATGATCCCTTGGGATACACCATTATTTTAAAAAAATAAATAAATGTTCTCTTCATCAGAGTAGGGTGCAGTATGGGAAATATAAAAGACGATAGAGGATATAATCAAGTGTGGGGCGACAGCAGAGCCACCCGCATCCGAGCGGAACGCAGAGGAGATTACATGATTTCGCAAATGGAGATTCTGCCTTCGCGAAGCATCATGGAGATAGGCTGCGGCAAGGGAAGTAACGCCTTTTATCTGGCACAAAAAACCGGAATGCAGGTGCTGGGTACAGACCTCTGCGTTCCGTTTATTGAAGATGCGAAATCAAGATTTCAGATGTCTAATCTTCGTTTCGATGTGCTTGATTTCAACAAAGCAGAACAGTTTAAAGGAGAGCAGTTTGACTATATTATCGGCAACGGTATTCTTCATCACTTATATCATCATCTCGATGAAGCATTTGTGAATATGCACGGGCTGTTAAAAGAAAACGGGAAGATTATTTTTTTGGAACCGAACTTGTGCAACCCCTATGTGTACCTCATTTTCTCCTATGAAACGCTCCGTAAAAAGGCTCATTTAGAACCGGATGAAATGGCTTTTACCAAAAATTTCGCCACTGAAAAGTTGCAAAACGCGGGATATAAAAATATTAAGGTGGAGTATCGCGATTTTCTATTACCGGGCATTCCCGATTGGCTCATTTCGCCATCGGTGGTGATCGGTGCTGTTCTCGAAAAAATTCCAATGATTAACAAGGTGAGTCAATCTATTTTTATTTCCGCTTCCAAATAAAAAAAGGGCAACAACTTTCGCTGTTGCCCGCGCTACTTACATACCCTCTTTCGGTGGCATATAAGTAAGGTTTGGCACCGGGGGTAAAGTTAGTATAGTTTCCATCTTTTTAAATGAGGTAATCTCTTCCTATTTTACCCGCTCAAAATTTATACATGGCAAAGCAAAGTGGTAAGGCAACCGCAAAAGCAGATAAGAAACCGGAACCGAAAAAGATAGTGGTACTCACCCCGCTCATACCGGAACCATTAGCAAAGAAAATTTTCATAGCACTTGCGGCAGCCTTGCTCTTATTGATGACGACCATCAGCCATCAATACGGCATTTCGGGCGATGAGAACTTTCACCGAATGTACGGCCACCACATTGTGAACTTCTATAAAACTTTTGGTCAAGATCGCACCGCAGCCTCTGAAGTGGGAGCCGACTCATTGATGGTTTTCTACGGAGGTTTGTTTGACGGCTCTTCTGCCGCTATTTCAGAGGCTCTTCCATCGGTTAATGAATGGAATATTCGCCATTTTATCAATTCGGTTTACGGTTGGATTGCCATACTATGTGCCGCCTTGGTAGCGGTTGAAATTGGTGGATGGCAGGCGGGCATCATTGTGCTGTTGTTTATGTCCTTATCCCCGCGATTTTTTGGCGAAAGTATGAACAACCCCAAAGACATTACAATGGCTACCGGCTATATGATTGCCTATGTTTTTATAATCCGCTTTCTGAAACAGTTGCCTAAGCCTTCACTTAAAACCACGCTTGCTTTGGGTGCTTCCATAGGTATTGCGATGGGTATTCGAATCGGAGGCTTGCTTTTAATCCCCTACACCTTTCTGTTTTATGGTTTAGCGATGATTTCTATTTATGGCTTGGGAACGCTGTTGGATTTTTCAAAGTTTAAAGAAAATGTTTGGCCCAGTTTCCGATATGTGTTGCTGGCTTCAGTTTTTGGCTATTGCCTGAGTTTGATTTTTTGGCCTTATGCACTTGTTGACCCAATTTCTCACCCGCTGAAGGCACTCACCATTGCTTCGCAATTTCCTGCTCAAATAAGAATTCTGTTCGATGGGCAGCAAATCATGAGCACCGAAGTTCCCTGGTTCTACGAACCTAAGTGGATTCTCATTTCCACTCCTTTATTCGGATTGTTAGGATTGATTGTGTCTCTTGTACTCCCCTCTGTTTACAAGAAAGAAAATAAGGCGCTGTATATCGGTTTCTTGTATTTTACTATTCTCTTTCCATTAGGGTATATCATCTACAAAAAATCAGTGCTTTACGATGGTATGCGCCACGTTTATTTTGTGTATCCGAGTATCATCATCTTAGCCGGACTTACTTTTAATTACCTGATTAACCGCTTTGAAAAAAATATGAAATATGCTGTGGTGACTCTTATGCTGCTGCTGATGGCGCTACCCGCCCGCTGGATGTTTGCCAACCATCCCAATGAATATGTTTACTTCAATGAGATAGAGGGAGGAATTAAAAAGGCATGGGGAAATTATGAATTGGATTACTATATGAATTCGGTCAAACAGTGTGCTGATTGGCTAAAGGCAAACGAAACGCTGAAACGCAAGAACGGGCAAAAGACCACCATTTATACCAATGCAGTAGCCCCGTGTAATTTTTATTTTATGGAAGACAGTTCAACTACTGGAGTGGGGTATGTCAGTTATCGCAATCGCTGCGCTGTAGATGCTGACTATCTTATTCTCTACAATCGTTTTGTAGATAGAGATTTATTGTTGAACGGATGCTATCCTCCCGAACAAACAGTTCATACGATTACTGCCGATGATGTTCCGCTGGCTTGTGTAGTAAAGAAGGAAGATAAAAGTGACTATCTGGCGATTGAAGCTATTAAGAAAAATGATTTTGCAACGGCCCTTCAATTATTAGAGCCTTATTGTGCTAAGTACCCTAAAAATGATGTCGCTTTAATGAATCTGGGGTTGGCCTATTTGCAGACGGCACAGACGGAGCCATCGAACGTGCAGAAGGGGATGAATGCCTTGAACGCATCCTTGGCATTGAACAAGGAAAACCCAAATGCCATTTATTATCTGAGTGCTGCTTATGATATGATTGGCAATAAAAGTCAGGCGCAATACCTGCGCAGCTTAATCGGCCAATAGTTAGTATCCCAGAATTTTGAGCATACTTTCGGCAGTTTGTTCCTCGGCAAATACTCGAAAAGTAAGTTCATTCTTCTTTTTTTCATCCACTAAAATGTGTGGAGGCGAAGGCAGCAAGCAGTGCTTAATTCCCCCGTAACCGCTCAAGGTATCTTGATAGGCTCCGGTATTAAAAAAACCCACAAATAATTTTTCACCCGGTTTTATTTTGGGCAGATACACCTGATTGATGTGCTCATCCGAATTATAGAAATCGCCTACATCGCAGGTAATGCCTCCAAGATTAACGTGATGATATTCATTCTCCCACTTATTTAGTGGAAGCATGATAAACCGTTGCGACAATCCCCAAATATCCGGCAAGCTATTCATCAGCGAGCCATCCAGCATATACCAAGTTTCGCGATCATTCTGCCGTTTTATTCCAAGTACCGAAAAGAGAACGGCTCCGCTTTCGCCTACGGTAAAGGTGCCAAACTCAGTAAATATATCCGGCTCATCTACTCCTTCAGCATTGCAGGTAGTTTTCAGTTGCGTCACAATTTCATTGATCATGTATTCATAATCAAAATCGAAGGTGAGAGAGTGTTTGATGGGCATTCCGCCTCCTAAATTGATGGTGGTTAAATCGGGGCAAATCTTTTTAAGGTCGCAATACACATCCAGCGCTTTGTGAAATTCAGTCCAGTAATAGTTTACATCCTTGATGCCGGTATCAATAAAGAAGTGAAGCATCTTTAGTTTAAAGTTCGGATTGCGAGCCAACTTCTGCTGATAAAAGGGAACAATATCATTATACCGAACGCCCAGCCGCGAAGTGTAAAATTCATACTTGGGTTCTTCCTCCGCAGCAATTCTGATACCTATATTCATCGGCTTAGGGGGCGTTCCATACTTCTCTAATTCATCCAGATTGTCCAGGATGGGAATAATGTTTTGATATCCGCTGGCCGATGCTTCCAATATTTTATCAATGTAGGCCTGAGTTTTAAATCCGTTGCAGATGATGTAGTTCTCCTTCTTGATTTTCTTTTTCTCTTCTAATTTTTTAATGAGATCAAAATCAAAGGCAGAGGAAGTTTCCATGTGCACTTTGTTTTTCAGTGCTTCCTCCACTACAAAACTGAAATGAGAACTCTTTGTGCAGTAGCAATAGTGATAGTCGCCCCGGTAATCATTATTGGCCATGGCCGAATTAAATAGCCTACGTGCCTTTTGTATCTGCTGACCAATTTTTGGCAGATACGTGATTCGTAGAGGAGTGCCGTACTTTTCCACTATTTCCATTAAAGGAAGATCATTCCAAAAAAGAAACCCTTTTTCCTCCTTAAAATCGCGCTGCGGAAAATCGAAAGACTGAGTAATCAGTTCGCGGTATTTTTGTCTTTTGGCCATGCTTTGTAAAAGTTGTTTGCGAAAGTATATTTTTAGCCGCAGTTATTTTTTGTAAAGAAGGGAGAATTATCAGAGATAAAAATGAATCTGGAGGAACAATTAAAGAAGGCAATACAAGTATCTGTTCAGGAATTATTCGGAGAAGATATTCCTATAGAAAGCATTGCCATAAATTTGACGAAGAAAGAGCACGAAGGCGATTACACGGTTGTTGTCTTTCCGCTTACTAAATTTTCTAAAAAATCACCGGAACAAACAGCAGAAATACTTGGAAATGCTTTGCAGCAAAAAACCGATTTCATTCGGCAGTTCAATGTCATCAAAGGCTTCCTTAATTTGTCAATCACAGAAAGCTATTGGTTAAATAGGTTGAAGGAAATTTCTGCGGATGCAAGTTTTGGTACTTTATCCGCAAACTCCGAAAAAGTAGTGCTGGAATATTGCGGACCAAACACGAACAAACCGCTGCACATTGGCCATGTGCGCAATATGCTGTTGGGGTACTCTATGAGTGAAATTCTGAAAGCAGCCGGATACGATGTGACTAAAGTAAATATCTATAACGACCGAGGTATTGCTATTTGTAAAAGCATGGTGGCTTACCTGCGTTACGGAGGTAATTCTACTCCGCAATCAACCGGTATTAAGGGCGATCACTTTGTGGGAGATTGGTATGTTAAGTTTAATGAAGCAGCCAAAGAGGAATTGAAATCTATCCCAAACCTCAGCGGTAACTTTGATGAAGATCAAAAGCTCACTTCTCTCTATCAGGAAGCGCAGCAAATGTTACAGAAGTGGGAGAACAATGATTCCGCCACTATTGCTCTTTGGAAGCAAATGAATGATTGGGTGTATGCGGGTTTTCATGAAACATTTAAACTAATAGGAGTAGATTTTCAGAAGGATTACTTTGAAAGCGAAACCTACAAGTTGGGCAAAGGAATTGTGGAAGAGGGCTTGCAAAAAGAGGTGTTCAAAAAGAGAGCCGATGGAGCCGTGGTAATTGATTTAACCCCCGAAGGCTTAGATGAAAAAGTATTGTTGCGCAGCGATGGCACTTCTATCTATATCACTCAGGATTTAGCGACAGCCGAATTGCGTTATAATGATTTCCGCATGGACAAGATGATCTATGTGGTAGCCAATGAGCAGGATTATCACTTCAAAGTATTGAAACTCGCCTTGCAGAAATTGGGTAAACAATGGGCCGATGGCATTTATCACCTTTCTTATGCCTTGGTCGAATCGCCCACCGGGCGTTTTAAAAGCCGGGAAGGGAAAACAGCCGATGCCGATGATCTAATTGCCGAAGTGATGCGCATTGCAGAAGAACGTACCAAAGAACTGGGAAAGATTGAAGGATTTACAGAAGAGCAGGCGCAGCAACTTTACAGAATAATTGGACTCGGAGCTTTGAAATACTTTGTATTACGAGTAAATCCGTATCGCAAAATCATTTTTAATCCGGAGGAGAGCATTGACTTCCACGGAAACACGGGGCCATTTATTCAATACACGCATGCTCGTATTTGCGCGGTGTTGCGCAAAGCCGGTGAAAAAGCGGAACTGTTGGATTTTGAAAACACACCTTCTATTGCCTCCGAAGAGCGCGAACTGCTTATTCAGTTGAATGAATTTGAAAATGTTGTAAGCACAGCCGCAGAGAAATATGACCCCAGTGAAGTGGCCAACTATGCCTACAACATTGCAAAGCTCTTCAACAAGTTTTATCACGACTATTCCATTCTGAATGCTGAAACCGAAAAGCTGAAGAGTTTCCGAATTGCGCTGTCACAACAAACGGGGGTGGTTATCAAAAATGCTATGAATTTACTCGGTATTGAAGTGCCGGAACGGATGTAATCAAGTGAAGCGAAGACTCACCTTTAACTCCTTCGAGCCTGCCTCGTATTTATAAAAACCCTCTCCGCTTTTGGCTCCGAGATACCCGGCTGTCACCATGTTTACCAATAGCGGACAGGGAGCATATTTTGGATTTCCAAAGCCCTCCTGCAACACGCGGAGGATGGCAAGGCACACATCTAATCCAATGAAATCAGCTAACTGTAAAGGCCCCATCGGATGCGCCATGCCTAATTTCATCACCGTATCAATCTCTTTAATGCCGGCCACGCCTTCATATAAAGTATAGATCGCCTCATTAATCATTGGCATCAGAATCTTGTTGGCCACAAAGCCGGGATAGTCATTCACTTCTACCGGCATTTTGCCGAGCGTGCGAGAAGTTGCCATAATGAGTTGCAATACTTCGCTCGAAGTGGCATACCCTTTTATCACCTCCACTAATTTCATCACCGGCACGGGATTCATAAAGTGCATTCCTATTACTTGGTGGGCTCTTTTCGTGGCCGCTCCAATTTTAGTAATAGAAATGGAAGAAGTGTTTGAAGCAAGAATAGTTTCCGGCTTGCAAATCGCATCCAGATCTTTAAAAATTTTCAGTTTAATGTCCGTGTTTTCTGTTGCTGCTTCCACTACCAAATCAGCATCTGCGCATATCGCGAGCGAAGTATTGGTGCTAAGATTTTTGAGCGTGTTGCTTCTCCCTTCTTCGCTGAGAGTTCCCTTTGAAACCATGCGGTCCAGATTTTTAGTAATCACCGCTAAGGCTCTGTCCAATGCCGCTGCCGATACATCTACCATGCAAGTTTCAAATCCATTCATAGCAAATACGTGTGCAATTCCATTCCCCATGGTTCCTGCCCCAATCACCGATACTTTCTTAATCATGCTCATTCTTTTATTATTTTTTTAGTGATAGACGTTGTTGTCTTTTCTTTTAAAGTGATAAAGTAAATGCCTTTAGGCAATGCTTTTAGGCTGATAGTAATGGAAGGCTCTTGGGAAGAAACGCTCTGTGTCATCAGATTTCTTCCGCTTAGATCATTGATTCGTAATTCATCAAAAATATTCTGCTGAAACCGAACCGTTACATTGTCATTAGCCGGATTCGGAAAAATTTTGAAATCATTGTGATTAGATTCACGAATCGTTGACTGAAGCAAACACGAAGTCCTTGTATCGCTGGCAGTCGGCAAAGTTGAATTCCAGATAGCCATCGCATACTCCCCTTTCTTTAGCGAATAAATGGTGATGGTTCCTACTTTATCATTTGGATTTCCCTGGGTGTTTACCATAAAAGAATCGGCCAATACCCAGTCGGTAGTTTGGTCGGGCCGATACATCAGCACTAAGCTGTCTTCGGTGTTCGTAAAAAAAGTATTGTCTAAATAGGCTCCGGCAGTGCCGTCATAATTCACTACAGCACCGGCTCTAAAAGTAGAATCGAAAATTCCATCTACCGTCCAGTATCTGTAATCGTGTAAGTGTAACCCCTGAATGGGATTCTTCATCGCGTCAGGGGCAATCCAGTTGTGCTCCACTCTCACTAATGCTGAATCTTGAATATTCGTAACGCTCAATTTCATTTTAGCTGTACCAAAATCATAAGTCCCGGTATCAGTTACTATTTTCCATTCATCGGTAATGGCATCCTGAAGTTTTTCGTGGAAATCGAGTGCCACATACACCGGAGTAAAATTGGGGAGAATTAATTGGTGATGAGTGCATTCGCCACTTACATACACCACTTCATCATAGCGGGTCCAGTATTTGTCGAAGTAAGTAATAGTGACGGGTACCAGCGTGTAATAATGTGGTGCATGACTTAATCTTTGCCGGATATACACGTCTGTAGTCACGTTCACTATATCCGTTTGCTTCGTTTGCCACTTTTCTATCGAGAAATGTGGAAAGCCGGGAGCATTCACCCAGTCGTCAAAAAAGGAATTCAAATTTTTACCGGAGCATTGGTTCAGGTAGTCTTTTAGTTGTTGGGTGCTGGAATGAGTGTAAGCAAAGTCACTGAGGTAATTCTTCATGCAGTTGAAAAAATCAGGGTCGCCCATATAAAAGCGCAGCGTGTGAACAACATCACTGCCTTTGTCGTACACCGTTGCTCCATACGTTTTATCTGAAGGAACTCCATTTACCGACAAGTATGCGCCATCGCTCACGTGAGCGCGGTGGAGTACATTTTCATGATTAATTCGCTGATATGTTTTGGCAGAATCTACTCCGTAAAAATTTTCGAGAAACAGTGTTTCATTGTACGCTGCCCAGCCCTCGTTGAGCCACATTTCCGAAGCCTTGTCGCAGGTGACTAAGTCCCCAAACCAATGATGGCTCAGTTCGTGAGCCATAGTCGTTTCGCAACTGCTGGCGTAGGAATTGAGGTAATACTGCATAAAGCCGATATTGGTTGCGTGCTCCATAGCCCCTGCTTTGAACGGAAGAATGCAATAGCCCACTCGTTCCCATTGGTACGGCCCCCAAAGGTTTTCCTGAATATGAAAAGCATCCTTTAGATGGATGAAGAGATTTTTTAGGGCTGTGGTATCTGCGCTGCGAGCCGCCAACTCAATCGGAATAACCCCGTTAGCCGCATGTACAGTATCGCTCAGTGTTTGGTAATCTGATACCGCCACGGAGGCTAAATAGGAAGGAATGTTTTCCTGAAGTTTCCAATGCCAGGTCTTTGTGTTTGCATTTTGCGTAATCCCTTCTAACAGTCCGTTGCAAAAAGCTTTGTGATTGTTTTTTGTAGTGATATAGAATTCGAAATAACTGCGCTCTTCAAAATTGTCGAAGCAGGGAAACCATACTCGTCCGTAGCAATGAGGGTTTTCCAGAAAACTAACGCCTATGTTATAAGCGTAAAGAGAATTCCAGTAAAAGCCCCCGAAATCGCCCGGCATTTGTACCGGACGACCATGATAAAATAATTGAACAGTGGCAGAGTCGCCCACATTCAGAGTGGTAAGCAGGTTAATATCCACTACGGTATCGTTGTAGGTGTAAAGGGTATTGTAGGAATTAACCTTGATGGAATCAATCGTAAGTTTCAGCAAATCGAGATGCACACCATTCACTCCGTTCATTTTGCTTTTTATACCGAGTGTAGCATCAGCGTAGAGTATTTTGCCGCTAAAGTCGCTGAGGTCTATGTTCAGGCGGCAAGAAACGATATCAATGGTATCGCCTCTGGCATCGCGGGCATTTCCGGAAAGGATGAACAGGCAAAGGCAGAATAAACCAAGTGTAAATTTTCTCATACAATAGAAGGGGCGAAGATAATTTCTTTAAAAACATACGCGCTTTGGCCAAACCATCATTTTCTGCTTTAATTTGCACCGCGTTTTGCGAAAATGAAAGAGTTGTTTTGAAATCATGAAGGAAAATCGTTTAAAAGTATATGCACTCGGCATTGTTATATTCCTGCCCTTTCTGTTCTTTTTTATTTTCAAGCCCTTGAGTAAAGTGCCCCGTCCAAAAGTGCCGCCTCGATTGTTTGCAAAGGGAGTGGTAGAGACAGTAAACGATCAGGGAGAAAAGGTACTAGATTCGGTGTATCACACGGTTCCTAATCTCAAGTTTCAAACGCAGAGTGGCGACTCGCTCGAACTGGATTCACTGCGAGGAGATATTTATGTGGCCGACTTTTTCTTTGCTACCTGTCCGGGAATTTGTCCTAAACTCAGCAACAGCCTCGAAAGAGTGCAGTCGGCATTTATTAAAGACCACAATTTTAAGATCGTTTCCTTTACAGTAGATCCGGAGCGGGACTCTATTCCCCAACTGCGAGAGTATGCCAACAAACACAACGCAATTCCCGGCAAATGGTATTTCTTGCGCGGTTCAGCGCAGGATGTATATAAGTTAGCTTATGATGGTTTTTTTGTAACGGCTAAGCCCGATCAGAATAACGGCCCCGAAGCATTTGTGCACAGCGAAAAATTAATATTGGTGGATTGGGAAGGGAATATCCGTGGCTATTACAGCGGCATTGATAGTTCCAGTGTTAAAAAATTGATGGGAGATATTGTTCTGCTGCTTCGCTTCACCGAACAGAACTTTAATTTCAATGATCAAAAGAAAACCTCGAAAAAGATTTTTTCAAGATGAACAGAACGCTTCAGCCGAGTTTTAAAAAGAACGACAAATTAGCGTATCAATGGATAGGCGTTTTAAGTTTTGTGGTGTTTATTACTATCGTACTTCTCAGTCGTGTTACGCTCAAAGTGAATCTGGGATTCAATCCGCACGTGTTCGCCACCATTAACGCTATTATTAATTCTACGGTATCGTTGTTGCTGATTGCAGCTTATATTCTGATTCGCAAAAAAAATTATGTGGCGCATAAAAAACTAATGCTTGCGGCTATTGTCTTATCGTCTGTATTTTTAGTTTCCTATATCGCACATCATCTTTTTGCCGGGGAAACAAAATTTGGAGGCAGCGGAAATATCCGCTATTTCTATTTCAGCATTCTGGCTACTCACATTATTCTGGCCGCCATTATTCTTCCTTTTATTTTGTTGACTGCTTATCGCAGTTTAACGGGGGACTATGCCAAGCATAAAAAGATTGCCCGCTTCACTTTCCCGCTTTGGCTTTATGTATCGGTCACAGGGGTGCTGGTCTATTTGTTAATCTCCCCCTATTACCATTAGAACCCTTAATTTTAGCGCTATGAAAACTCGATTATTTCTTCTTCTCTTTATTCTTGTAGCACTCGTATTTGTAGCGGAACCTTCATTCTCTCAATGCGCGATGTGTCAAGCCACAGCAGAAACATCCCGCGAGGCGGGTTCATCGGTCGCTGAAGGCATCAACAAAGGAATCATGTATTTATTCTTCATGCCTTGGATTATCATCGGTACTATTACTTACTTCTGGTGGAGAGCCAATAAAAAAGCCCAGCAAGAAGCGGAATAATCAAAAGGTTCATTGCCTTCTTTTAAACTCCCGATTACGTTTCAGCTTCATTTGTTGTAATCTCCCACCTTAGTCATTTACCACTTTTCACTTCTGCCTTATATTCGCAGCACACACATAATGTATGACTGAGAATACAATGACTAAAAAGATTCCCTCAAAAATTTCATTTGAAGATTTTAAGCAGGAAGTGCTGAACGATTTTCGCATTGCCTGTATTTCGCGCGAAACCAGTTTGTTGGGAAGAAAAGAAGTGCTGACCGGCAAAGCCAAATTTGGAATTTTTGGCGATGGGAAGGAAGTGGCACAAATTGCTTTAGCAAAATCATTTGCTCGCGGTGACTGGCGCAGCGGCTACTATCGCGATCAAACCTGGATGATGGCTTTAGGGGAGTTGACGGTAGAGCAATTCTTTGCGCAGCTTTATGCCAATGTGAATCAGCAAGACGAGCCGATGAGTGCCGGCAGGCAAATGAATGGCCATTACGTCACCCGAATACAAGATGAAAACGGCCATTGGTTAGATCAAACGGCTCGCTATAATTCCTCAGCCGATGCTTCTCCCACAGCTTGCCAGATGCCGCGTTCATTAGGCCTTGCATTAGCTTCAAAACTTTATCGGGCGAACAAAGATTTGGAAGACTATACAATGTTTTCAGAGAAGGGCAATGAAGTTTCTTTTGTTTCCATCGGTGATGCCTCAACCAGTGAAGGCTTGTTTTGGGAAACATTGAATGCTGCGGGGGTACTACGTGTGCCTTTGGCTATTTCTGTGTGGGATGATGGCTATGGTATTTCGGTACCTAAAAAATATCAAACAACAAAAGAAAGTATCTCCGAAGTTTTAGAAGGTTTTAGAGTAGATGAAACAGGGAGAGGGATAGAGATATATGTCAGCGAGGGATGGAACTACCCAAAATTGATAGAAACTTATAAGCAAGGTATAGACAAAATGCGCAAGACGCAGGTACCGGCATTGTTCCATATTATCGAAGTAACGCAACCGCAAGGTCACTCCACCTCCGGCTCGCATGAGCGCTACAAGTCGGCTGAGAGAATGGAATGGGAAAAAGAGTTCGACTGCCTAAAAAAAATGAAGGAATGGATGATCGAAAGTGGCATTGCTTCAGCGCAGGATTGCGACCAAATAGCTGATGAAGCCCGGCAACACGTGTTAGAAAGTAAGAACGATGCTTGGCGGAAATACATTGAACCGATAAAAGAAGAAGTGAAGGAGGTGCTTGAATTACTCGAAAATATTTCAGCACAAACCGGGGATAATTTCAGTGCAGCGGCAGCGGCAGAACTTCGCTCTACTCGTGATGTCATACGAAAAGATATTTTGAAATCAGGGAAGAAAGTGCTGCGCCATTTCCGAGGAAATCATTCGGCCGCGGTAAATGAATTGCGCCATTGGCTTTCTGATTTTGAAAATAAATATCAGGAAGTGTACAGCTCGCACCTACATAGCGAGAGTGATCAAAGCGCATTGAAAGTTCCGGTAGTGCCGGCCGTTTTTTCAGAAGACGCTAAAATGCTGAATGGCTTCGAGATTTTGAATGTGCTTTTTGATAAACTGTTTGAGAAGTATCCGAACGCAGTGGCTTTTGGGGAGGATGTAGGAAAAATAGGGGATGTAAATCAAGGCTTTGCCGGCATTCAAGAAAAATATGGTGAACAGCGAATTTTTGATACCGGAATTCGCGAAGCCACAATTATGGGGCAGGGAATAGGGCTGGCATTGCGCGGTTTTCGCCCCATTGCCGAAATTCAATATCTCGATTATCTACTGTATGGTCTCGAGCCTTTGGCCGATGATCTTGCCAGCCTTCAGTATAGAACAAAAGGTGCTCAAAAAGCTCCCCTCATTGTACGAACACGCGGCCACCGCTTAGAAGGGATTTGGCATACGGGTTCTCCAATGGGTATGATCATTCATTCGCTGCGTGGTATTTATGTATGTGTGCCGCGAAATATGGTGCAGGCTGCCGGCATGTATAACACTCTGATGCAAAGTGACGAACCCGCTTTAATGATCGAATGCCTAAATGGCTACCGATTAAAAGAAATGCTTCCTGACAATATTGGTGAATTCACAGTACCGCTCGGCATTCCTGAAATAATAAAGAAAGGCGATGATGTGACCGTGGTTACTTATGGCTCTTGTATTCGGGTGGCCGAGGAAGCAATGGTACTTCTAACGGCCGTTGGTATTTCAGTAGAACTGATTGATGTGCAAACCTTGTTGCCTTTCGATATTCATCATTCCATTATTGAATCCGTCAAAAAGACAAACCGAGTAGTATTTCTGGATGAAGATGTTCCCGGAGGAGCCTCTGCTTACATGTTCCAAAAGGTATTTGAAGAGCAAGGGGCATATCGCTGGCTCGACTCTGAACCCAAAACAATTACAGCTAAAGCCCATCGTGCTGCCTATGGAACTGACGGAGATTATTTCAGCAAGCCAAATGCGGAAACTATTTTTGAGGAGATATATTCAATGATGAGTGAAACGGACCCGGAACGATGGCCTCAGTTGTAAGTTGAAACTTGCTCCAACCTCTTCTTGCGAAAAATAATTGCTGGCGGTAGTGTTTCCGCTATCGCAGAGATTATTGCGCTCAGAAATTTTTTGGAGATCAAAAATTACCCGAGATACACTAGCAATACATTTTTGTAATTAGCCTATTCACTCCATAATCTAATCCCTATACTGCTCTATCACCTGTAGGAAGGCGGCATCGTCCAGTAGCATATCATCCATCTCAAAAATAAGCGGATGCTCATCAAAATTGGCGAGCAGTCCCTTCTCTAAACTCAACAGCGCTTCATGGCGATTGCCGGCACGGTTGTAGAACACTGATTTGATGTAATAGATATCGGCACTGTTATCGTATTTCTGTTCGGCCTCGTTGAGTACTTGAAAAGCCTTGCGATAGTTTTCTATGTTGTAATAGGCGGTAGCTAAGTTAATCCAATGTTGCTTGCTTTGCGGATCGAGTTGAAAAATGCGCTCAAAAATTTCTACTGCTTTATCTCCTTCTTCGGTACTCAGATAAGCTTCTGCTAAAGCCGTGAGATAGTCTAAATTTTCTTTATTCAGCTTCACCGCTCTTTCGTATGATGAAATAGCTTTGATCCAGTCATCTTCTATCCGATACGTCTCGCCAATCCGGTAATGAGCTTCGTCAAAATAAGGATCAACGGTGATGGCCTTGCGCAAGTAGGAGCGCGACTTCCCCATATCTTCCAACCTTTCATAGCAAACAGCGACCTTCAAGTAAAGTTCTTTATTGGGCTTGCTCAAGCGAATTGCCTCATTGTAAAAGGATAAAGCGCGGGAGTAATCATCCGTCACAAAAAGTACATCTGCGGTGCTGGTGTAAGCAGGGTCAAAATCTTCGTCAATAGCAATGGCATAACTAAAGGCATCTATCGCCTGCTCAAATTTCTCTAACCCTGAATAAGCATGGCCTAAGTTAAACCAAGCGAGATAGGAATAAGGGCTTTCCTCAATCAGCGCTTCATGAAACTGCACACTCTCCGCGTAGGTTTCAGTCAACTCAGTGCAAAACCACAAGCGGTTGAGACTCTCTTCGTTCATAGGATCTTCGCGGATGGCGTTCTTCAGTGAATTCATCACTTCAAAATATTTCTCCTGATCTTCCCAAATATCGGCCATTTCTAAATACAACTCGCAGCGATCTTCGGCATCGTGAGCAATAGACATAGCGCGTTCTACCACTTCCATCGCTTCGGCATGGCTGCCTTCCCACAGATACACATCTGCGCGAATCAGAAAGATATTAATGTCATTGGGGTCTAAGCGTTCGGCCTCATCCAAGTAGGGGAGCGCTTCTTCAAAGCGTTTCTGGTTAGCTAATATTTCAGCCTTCTTTGTATAGAAAAAGGAAGAAAATGGATATTGGTTAATAGCGGCTTCGGTTACGCGCAACGCTTTGCTGTATTCCCGATTATCATGATAAAATTGCACAATCTGGTCGTAGCTATCTTCTTCTAAAAAAATCTGCTGACTTTCTTTTTCAGCCTCCTCATACTGTTTGATTAATTCAACAAGTTCTCCAAACGAGGGTTCCATGAATTCATTTTCGTCCATAGTATGAATTTACATTGAAAGAATAGGTTTTCTGAATAGCGCGGGTGATTGAAGGGGTATTTTAAAGAACGGTAACAAAAACCCCCACGACAGTCCGAAGATAGGTTTGCCTTTTACATTTCCCCATCCCTTTTTTCAACAGGTGAATGGTTCACTGTACATAATTACTCTTCTCTCTATTTACGCGTAAAAGTCTATTTTAGTTTTTCATACTCGCATGAAAAATATTTTACTCCTGCTGCTGGCACCTTTTCTGCTTCACTCGCAGCCCAACAATGTCCCTGCTTCTAAAGCCTATTTTCAACAACAAGCCGATTATGATATAGAGGTGGAGTTGAACGATACCACCAATGAACTAAATGGATTTATTACTATTCGTTACACCAACCATTCTCCCGATGCACTGACGTTTGTGTACATGCACCTATGGCCAAATGCCTACATGGATCAGAACACTCCTTTGGCCAAACAGTTATTGGAGAATGGCAAAACTTCATTCTGGTACAGCAAACCTTGGCAGCGTGGTTATATAGATAAACTTGATTTTAAATTAGATGCAGAAAATTGTCAGTGGAGTTTTGATTCTACTACGAAGGAAATCTGCAAAGTGTATTTGAACCATCCACTCAAAACCGGTGAAACGGTGAGCATCTCTACTCCCTTTCATGTAAAGCTGCCCGAAACTTTTTCGCGCATGGGGCATGTGGGGCAGAGTTATCAGATTACGCAATGGTATCCGAAGCCGGCTGTGTACGATCGCTACGGTTGGCATCCGATTCCGTATTTAGATCAGGGAGAATTTTATTCGGAATTTGGCTCGTATGATGTGGCTATTACTTTGCCCGATAACTATGTGGTAGGAGCCACCGGTGATTTACAGGATACCGATGAAATAAATTGGTTGAACAGCAAAGCGGAAGCCGCGAAGGGAATTAAGGAGTTTGATCCGGATATGCGATTTCCCGCTTCGTCACCTCATCTTAAAACAATACACTACCACCAAGAAAAGATTCACGACTTCGCTTGGTTTGCCGATAAGCGGTTTTTTGTTTTGAAAGGAGAAGTTGAACTGCCTTATTCTAAAAGCAAGGTAACTACTTGGAGTTTGTTCACGCCAAAGAATGCCGACTTGTGGTTGAAAGCTCCGCAATATCTACACGATGCTATCTACTATTACAGTTTGTGGATTGGCGAATACCCTTACAAGCAAGTGACCGCAGTAGATGGCACTATTAGTGCAGGAGGGGGCATGGAATATCCGAACATCACCATCATTGGCGATGCGGGGAGTGACTTTGAACTGGATGATGTGATTACCCACGAAGTGGGCCACAACTGGTTTTACGGAATTTTGGGGAGCAATGAGCGCGACCATGCCTGGATGGATGAAGGAATCAACTCCTATTACGAATACCGGTATCTGCGCACAAAATATCCTAACCGTCAACTCATCGGCAAATTTCCCGCAGGTATTGCCAAGGCCTTTGACCTGGCACAATACAAACACAAATACCAGATGGATTTGGGGTATCAGTTAATGGCTCGCGAAAACTATGACCAACCTATTGATATTCCTTCTACAGAATTTACAGATGCGAATTATGCCCTGATGGTGTATGGCAAAAGCATGCTCATCTTCGATTATTTGGAGGCTTATCTGGGAACAAAAAAGTTTGACAAGGCGATGAAGAAATATTTTGAGCAGTGGCAGTTTAAACACCCGCAGCCCGAAGATATTCGCAATGTGTTTTCATTCGTTACAAAGGACTCGCTGAATTGGTTTTGGGAGGATTTGCTAAACACCAATAAGAAAATTGATTTTAAGATAGGTAAGGAATACCCCAATTGGACGGAGGGCACCCGGAAAATAAAATCAACTCAAAAACCTTTAGAAACAGAGAAGCCCGACCAAAAGAAACGTTCTGCGCGATTGACACAGGAATTAATACAAGACAGTACGGATAACGCACACGGGCAAACCATCAAATATTTTCATTTTAAGAATCTCGGTGAAGTGGATGGTCCTTTCCCTGTTTCCGTATTAAAAGGAGATTCTATTATCCGAACAATTTGGATACCTGCCTATGATCGAAAGGCGGGTCAAAACCATAAACGATTTAGAATGGACGTGTCGGGCGGAGATAGAGTCCAGATTGATCCACTGTTGAAAATTCCCGAAATTAACCGGAAGAACAATACCTATAAATTGAACAAACCCGCACCTCTGTTAGAGAAGCTACGACTTCAATTTCTTACTTCTATCGAAAATCAAAACCGCACTCAAATCTGTTGGGCTCCATACTTGGGCTGGAACAATTACGATAAAACTCAGGTGGGTTTAGTATTCTACAATCCTTTTATTCCCAAACAGAAATTTACCTACATGCTGGCTCCGGCTTTTGGTACCGGCTCCGTACAGTTTATAGGCATGGGGCGGTTGGCCTATAATTTTTACCCCGAAAAAAGTGTGCAGCGGTTTACGGTGGGTATTTATGGCAAGCGATTCTCTTATCTTCTGTTTCCGAAAAATTTGACCTTCAACAAAATTGAACCGTATATTGATATTGAATTTCAGAAGAAGAATGCCCGTAGTGTTTATTCTCATTATCTCCACCTGCGCAGTGTAAATGTGTGGTTAGACTGGATTAACTTTAAGAACAAGAAAAAGGAAACGCAGCGATATTTTGTGAATGAACTGAAGTATCGCTTCGAGCGCAAAACTACGTTGCACCCGCTGAATGTAACCGCTACGCTCCAGCAAGGCAATAATTTTTTGGGACTTTGGGCAGAGGGAAATTTTACCATCAGTTATAAGCGCAAAAACGAAGGCTTCTTTATCCGCGTGTTTGCCGGTGGTTTTCCGGTTTATTTTAAAGGGGCTTCAGATATTACTGCGCCACTTCCGCGATTATATCTGAGTACAGTTAGCAATAACACCTTTGCTTACTGGTTGCAAAAGGATTACATGTTCGATGAGAATTTTGTAGATCGCAATGGACGCGATAAATACTTAGGCCGGCAGGTGGCACTTAGTGGTGGCGCATTCCGCTCTATCACCACCTTTGGCGCTACTTCCAAATTTTTAGCAGCTGCAAATTTCAGCACTACTACGCATCGCTTCTTCCCGGTGTATCCCTTTGTATCGGTAGGCGCGGTGATGAACGACTTTAAAAAAATAGACTTTGCAGCCGAACTTGGTTTGTCAGTAGCCATCATCCGCAACATGATAGAAATTCATTTGCCTTTAGTCACTACAAAAAATATCTCCGACAATCAAAAGGTGCTTGGCATCAACAAGTGGTATCAGAAATTCACTTTCACACTGAAGCTGCAGATGCAGAAACCAATAGACCTTATCAGAAGGTTTATTTGAGCACTCTATGAATAGTCGAATGAAGCTATCTACTTCTTATGGTTTCTCTCTGCTATCCGCCTTTCGCAGTATTCACTAATATTGCCTTTCAATTCTGAATCATGAAAAACGTACTCAAACAACTCGGCATCCATGCAACAAATGATGGTGTAAGCACAGGAAATAAATGGCTAAAAAGCAAAGGCGAAATCATTGAAAGTTTTTCACCGGTTGACGGAAAAACGATTGCCAAGGTGAATTCTGCTACCGAAAAAGAATACCGGCAGGTAGTAACTACCGCCAATACCGCATTTGAAATATGGCGAAATATACCCGGCCCCAAGAGAGGCGAAATAGTGCGACAAATTGGGGAGGAGTTGCGCAAATACAAAGAACCGCTCGGTAAATTAGTGTCGTACGAAATGGGTAAAAGCCTGCAAGAAGGGCTGGGCGAAGTGCAAGAGATGATTGACATCTGCGACTTTGCTGTAGGTCTGTCGCGCCAGCTTTATGGATTGACCATGCAGAGCGAAAGACCCAACCATCGCATGTATGAGCAATGGCATCCGCTGGGTGCAGTAGGAGTTATTTCTGCTTTTAATTTTCCCGTAGCCGTTTGGAGTTGGAACAGTATGCTCGCATGGGTATGTGGCGATGTGTGCATCTGGAAACCCTCCGAAAAAGTTCCTTTATGTGCCATTGCTTGCCAGAATATAGTTTCTAAAGTATTTAAAAAGCACGGGCTGCCCGAGGGAATCTCAAACATCGTTATAGGCGATTATAAAATTGGAGAATTGCTTTCGCACGACCCGAAGATTCCGTTAGTATCTGCTACCGGCTCTATCCGCATGGGAAAAAAAGTAGGCGAAGCCGTAGGGGCGCGATTGGGAAGAAGTTTGCTGGAACTAGGAGGTAACAATGCTATCATCATTACAAAAGAAGCGGATTTGAATATTGCAATGGTGGCGGTCGTATTCGGGGCAGTGGGCACAGCCGGACAACGCTGTACCACAACCCGCAGATTAATTATCCATGAAAGCAAATACAACGATATTAAGAACCGCTTAAAGAAAGCATACGCTCAACTTAAAATCGGCAACCCGCTCGATCAGAAAAATCATGTGGGACCGCTGATAGATAAACTGGCGGTGAAAGCATATACTGAGGCTATTGAATCAGCAAAAGCACAAGGAGCAAAGGTATGGATTGAAGGAGGAGTGATGAAAGGGAAAGGGTATGAAAGTGGTTGTTATGTACGGCCTTGTGTAATAGAAGCAAAGAATGAAATGGAGATAGTGCAGTACGAAACATTTGCTCCTATACTTTACATCATGAAATACAAAACGATGAAGGAAGCGATTGCATTGCAAAACGGAGTGGTGCAGGGCTTGTCCTCTTCTATTATGACTACTAACCTACGCGAAGCAGAAATTTTCCTTTCATGCAACGGTAGCGATTGTGGCATTGCTAATGTAAATATCGGCACATCGGGAGCTGAAATAGGCGGTGCTTTTGGAGGCGAAAAAGAAACAGGTGGCGGACGAGAAAGCGGCAGCGATAGCTGGAAAGCCTATATGCGCAGACAAACCAATACGATCAATTACGGAACGGAACTTCCCTTAGCGCAGGGAATAAAGTTTGAGTGGTAGTAAAATATGAAGTGAGGAAATGCTACTAACCTGATTCGCTTATCAGAACAGTTTATAGCGCTTACCGGGCAGGGTTACTATCCAGTCCTTCATTTCCATTTCGAGTAGCAGTGCAGCGAGCATTCCCCCGCTCATGGCGGTCTTCTCAGCCAGCGCATCAATCTCCATGTCGTTCCCTTCATTTAAGGCATTGTAAATCTTTCTTTCTTCTTCACTCAGGTTTAGCAACAATTCGCGTTGTTGCTTGCTTTTTTTCACAACTCCTAATTCAATATTCCAATTCAGAGCCGTCAATACATCCTCTCCACTTTCTATCAGTTGCGCCCGGTTGGTTTTAATGAGGCGGTTGCAGCCCTTACTCCATTTGTCTGTAGTTTTACCGGGTACAGCGAATACATCGCGGTTATAAGTATTGGCAATATTGGCCGTCAATACGGCTCCGCCATCTTCAGCCGACTCAATCACGATGAGTGCATCGCACAATCCCGCTACTATTCTGTTGCGGTTTGGAAAATTATGCGGACTCATTTTTTCGGTAGATCGGAATTCACTGAGCAAACCACCCTGCTCTATCATTTTTTGAGCCGTTGCTTTGTGTTGTTGCGGATAAATTGTGTTCAGCCCATGACCCAACACGGCTACCGTTTTTAGTTGATGTTCCAAGGCAGCTTGGTGTGCCGCTATATCAATACCATAAGCCAGCCCGCTTACAATCAGTATATCCTGTGTAGCTAAAGCGGAAGTAATCTTCTTCACCATATCTCTCCCATAATCAGTGGCTCTGCGAGTGCCCACAATGCCCAAAGTTTTTTCTGCATTCAAGTCTGCCTTGCCTTTGTAATACAACAGCAAAGGAGAATCGGCACATTCTTTCAACCGAGAAGGATATTTTTCATCGGTAAAGAACAGGGGAGCGATGGCATACTTCTCTATGAACTTTAATTCATTTTCCGCTTCGTGTAGCACATCGCTCTGTGTAATAAATTGCGCGCGATCTTCACCTATGCCCGGCACCTTTAGCAATTTAGCCTTGGGCGCTTTAAACACAGTTTCGGCACTGCCGCAATACGCTAAAAGATTTTTAGCCAGCGCAGGGCCTATATTCGGAATCAAGGTGAGCGCTACGCGATATAAAAGTTCGTGTTGGGTCTTATTCGGCAAAACAATTTATTTTGAAGTCTCCAAATTTATAAAAGTGTATTATTCCCCATGAATAGATTTTTACTTTCCGTTGCACTATTTCTGATTCTCCTCCCTTTCGTTTCTGCTCAGCAGGCGTATAGTGATCGGGGACCATCTGATAATTACAGCACTTCCGGCAATCCTTATTACTGGAAAAATCGCACCCCTTTTAGCGGCTACTGGCAGCAAGATGTGCATTATAAGATTCGCGCGAGCTTAGATGAAACTACCGATATTATTACCGGAGAGGAAGAACTTACTTACGTCAACAATTCCCCTGACACGCTTTACTTCGTTTACTTCCACCTATATCAAAATGCTTTTCAGCCCGGTTCGTACTTAGATAATTTGGAACGCGAAAACGGCCAAAATCCGAAATATGGAAAATACGAGAGTGCCCGATTAGGCTGTGTGATAGATGAAATAAAGGTGGATACACTGCCTTTGAAAACTTTTTTGGACAACACGGTCATTAAAGTTTTTCTCGACCAACCTTTGCCGCCCAATGCTTCCAAACTACTTTCTATTAAGTTTCGCACCTTCTATGATACCGGCTCGGTGCGCAGGCGCATGAAGAAATACAAAGTGTTCGGGCAAACCCACTACAACGGATGTCAGTGGTATCCAAAAATCTGTGTGTACGATCGCAAGAGTGGATGGAATACCGACCAGCACATGAATCGCGAATTCTATGGCGACTTCGGCACCTTTGATGTAGCACTCACCATAGCTTCAAACTATGTGATGGAAGCTACAGGAGTATTGCAAAATGAAGAGGAGGTATTGCCCGATACGCTGAGAAAGAAACTCGACATCTACCATTTCAAAGACAAAAAGTGGGGGGAGAAACCTTCGGTGATTACGCCTTATGTAAAAGGCGAAACAAAGACTTGGAAATATCATGCAGAGAATGTTCACGATTTTGCTTTTACAGCCGATCCAACTTATCGCATTCACGATACCATCATTTACCCCGGTCGGAAGAATGGTGAAGGAGTTCGCTGTGTGGCTATTGTGCAAGAAGCCCATGCCTCCGGCTGGCAAAATGCTGCGGACTATCTCTCAAAAATCATTGCTGTTTTCTCTCGTGATTTTGGTGTTTTTGAATATCCCAAAATAGTGGTGGCCGATGCTCAAGACGGGATGGAGTATCCCATGCTGACTTTAGATGGCGGGCGCGATAAAGAATATCGTGGTTTGTTAGTACACGAAGTGGGTCACAACTGGTTTTATGGTATGCTCGGCAACAATGAAACTTACCGCGCTATGATGGATGAAGGCTTCACACAGTTTCTCACAGCGTGGGGGATGGAAGCCATAGATGGGGATACGGTGCCCTATGATTTGGGGAAGAACAAATACTATAATCATTTTTTTGAACCGGTAAATGTGCGCGACAGCAAAGTGTTTTACGGTTACTTGTCAGATGCTATTCGCTACAATGATGAACCATTGAACACGCATAGTGATGGGTTTAACGGGGCACTTGGGCAAGGTGGAGGGTATCGGCATGTGTATTACAAAACAGCGACCATGCTTTATAATCTTCAGTATGTGCTGGGCGATTCGCTATTTAGTGCCGCTATGAAAAACTATGTGGCACAATGGAAATTTTGCCATCCGTATCCCGAAGATTTTCGCAATTCGGTGTCGCACTATACTCATGCCGACCTCAATTGGTTTTTTGATGAATGGATGGAGACCACAAAAAATATTGACTACAAAATTGCCGGCATTAAAAAGACCGGTTTGAAGGATCAATATAAAATAAAGCTGCGCAGAAAAGGAAGAATGCAAATGCCTATTGATTTTCGGGTGGTGTCGAAAAACGATTCTGCCTACGATTTTTACATTCCCAATACATGGTTTGAAAAGAAGTTAAATGATAGTGCTGCTCTTCTTCCTAAATGGTATGGCTGGGATAAACTGGAGCCTACATATACAGCTACTGTAAATATTCCCGGAGGAATAAAAAATGTAATTATTGACCCAAGTGAACGACTGGCCGATATTAATATGCTTGACAACCGCAAAAAAGGAACGGTGGAGTTTCGGTTCGACTCCCATATTTATCCCTATCCGAGCTGGAAAAAGTATCGGATGTATATGCGCCCCGATATTTGGTGGAATGCTTTTGATGGAGTAAAGGTGGGGGTGCATCTCGAAGGAAATTACATGTATGTGAAGCACAATTTTTCCCTTACCGTTTGGTTGAACACTCATTTGCTACAGGGCAGAGAACGCTATTACTTTGACAAAGCCACTCGCCAAAAAGCCGGATGGTTCTCTTATAATTTCAGTTATAGCACTGCCTTAGACCGGATATTTAAGAAATCTACTTTCTATTTCCAGAGCCGCTGGTTAGATGGTTGCGAAATGTATAAGACAGGAATCACCAAACAACTGCCACAAAATTTCTCGCTCGATTTTCACATCAAAGCATTTACTCGCAATAGAGAGGAATGGCGGAACTATTTGCTGTACCCTAATGAATGGGATGCCGTGTGGACCGACCATAAAAAATTTAATACCTCTCTGAACCTCTCACTTTCGTACCGATATGACAAGCCACATGCACAAGGAAACTTCACTGCGCATCTTCGCAGTAGTGCGCTATTTAGTTCGTTCAATTATCATTATTTCGAGTTAACACAAGTGAACCATAGCAGCGCTTGGAAGCTTGACTTCCATACTCGTTTTTACGGTCGTATCGGTACAGGAAATAATTTGCCTTCTGAGTCGGCTCTGTATTTTGCAGGAGGCAATCCCGAAGAAATGATGGACAGTAAATATTACCGCGCAGCGGGTTTTGTGCCGCAGAGTTGGGCACTTCGCTACCGCGATGATATCAATCCCCTACACTTTGGCGGAGGGCTGAACATGCGCGGCTATAGCGGTTATTTGTTAGCAGAGAAAGATAAGTATGGTCAAGTGATTCCTGCTTATAAAGGGCCTTCAGGAGCATCTGTAAATATTGAAATGGATTTTAACCGCATAGTGCCGGTGAAGAATCAATGGCTGCGTCAGCACTTCGCACTCCATACATATCTTTTCGGAGATGCGGGGATAATTACATACATAAACTCAGCCAATAAGCAGCAGTTCTCTAATATCCGCTTTGATGGGGGAGTGGGAGCCGCACTCACCATTAAAAAGTGGGGACCTCTACAGAACATCAAGCCGCTGACACTCCGATTTGACGTTCCGTTCTTTATTAGTCATGCTCCATTTGTGGATCAAAAGCATCTGAAATTTCGATGGGTAGTAGGAATCAGCCGGGCGTTTTAAGCAAAACATAGTCGAGCTGTATTTGACTTGATATTATAGGAGATCAACGAGTGTTCATCTTTTCTAATCCCTCATTTTATGGAGCGGATATGTTCGATACCGTATCTCCAATCAAACATTAATCCAGCTAACCTAAACTTCGGGGGGCACTTCACTTATACGACTAAGACCAAATTCTTCTCTCTAACTGGCGCATCCACTTTGCCCACCTTTTCTATTTTTGAGGCAAGTATTTAAACGCGAAGTATGAGAAAGATTCGATTTAGAGAAGCACTGCGCGAAGCGATGAGCGAAGAAATGCGCAGAGATGATGCCGTGTTTTTGATGGGAGAGGAGGTGGCCGAGTATAACGGAGCCTACAAGGTAAGTCAGGGAATGTTGGCTGAGTTTGGCGAGCGCAGAGTGCGCGATACGCCTATTTCTGAATTGGGCTTTGCCGGCATTGCAGTGGGAGCCGCCATGAACGGTGCCCGCCCCATAGTTGAGTTTATGACCTGGAATTTTGCCATCCTTGCTTTTGACCAAATCATTAATGGAGCCGCCAAGTTACGAGCCATGAGTGCAGGTGAATTTAGCAGCCCGATGGTATTTAGAGGACCGCAGGGAAGTGCCGGGCAATTAGGCGCACAACATTCGCAGATGCTTACGAATATGCTGGCTTCGGTGCCCGGACTTAAAGTGATTTCCCCCTCTAATCCTTATGATGCGAAAGGGCTTCTCAAGAGTGCTATCCGCGATGATAATCCGGTCATTTTTATGGAGAGCGAAGTGATGTATTCTGACATGGGCGAAGTGCCCGAAGAGGAATATCTGATCCCAATAGGCAAGGCCGACATAAAACGTGCGGGTACGGATGTTACTATAGTGTCTTACAACAAGATGATGAAGATAGCACTATCGGCTGCTGAAGAATTGGAAAAAGAAGGCATCAGTGCCGAAGTGATTGATCTCCGCACCATCCGCCCTTTAGATGTAGAAACGATGGTGAATTCGGTAAAGAAAACCAACCGCTTAGTAGTGATAGATGAAAGTTGGCCTTTCACTTCTATTGCTTCTGAAGTGACCTTTCAGATACAGCGCCATGCCTTTGATTATCTCGATGCCCCTGTGCTGCGCGTATGCGGGGCAGATTCTTCGATGCACTATGCGGCTAACTTAGTAGAGGCGTATTTGCCTTCAGTCGAAAAAGTGGTGAAGGCCGTGAAAGGAGTAATGTATAAGTGATAGGAGGGCGGGGAACACTTACCGGTTACCTGTTGTTAGCGTTAATGAAAACAAGTTCCTTGCTGTGTCATCCAAGGGTGGACTTCATAAATCAGTCGCCCGGCTTTTACTGCCGGATCATTATCCACCAACAGTTTTACTTCTTCTTCGCTGCGCACATCAAACACAAAAATACCGCGCATTTCACCTTCGTCCAAAAAAGGACCTGCCACATTTAATTGCCCCGATGCCGCCATCCGGTTGATGTTTTCGAGATGCTCCTTTTGTATCATTGCAGCCGTTGCTGAATCCTGATCGCGATGCGGACCCAGTTTCAGAATGACGATGTAGTAGGATTTTAATCCCGTTTCTTCTGTTGCGTTCTGCCCACATAGTCGGCTGCTGAAGATAGTAAGTAACAGAAAGCTGAGAGTGGCTAATGTCTTCATGGCTTATTGATTTTTTGTGCGCATAAAGTAAGCCATTACGCCTGCAATCAAAGAGCCTAAAAGTAGGGAGCCTACCACCCCTTCAATAAGGGAAGTGCGAAGATTGTAATACTGTGCTGCCTGTGCAGAAGTGCTGTGTCCATGCGCTACGGCATATTGAATCATATCTTCAAAAAAATCGGGATTAATAATGTAGTGAAACACCAACTGTGAAGGGATGGCGAAAACAGCTGTAAGGCCTGCAATAGTAAGACCGGTAATGAAAGCCTTCTTAAAGGGCATCTCACCATGCAGCATTTCTCGTTTGGCCACCATCGCCTGTCGGGTAGCACCAATAGGAATAAAAAAGGAAAGAATAGTGGCGTATGGATACCAAGCAATATAACGGTCTTGAATCCCGATCATAAATTCAAACGCCAGCCACAGTAGCAGCAGCAGCGTAATCAGCATGGCGTATTTCAGTTCGATCCGGATATTCATGAAATAGATTTAGGCTACGAAAATATTTTGATGATATAGTCATTGGCAAACTTCCCTTGCGGGTCTAACTGCCTGCGCAAGGTATTAAAGCGGTCGAAATGAGGGTACGCCTTTTGCAGATAGTCAGCATCCAAGGTAAATTCCTTTCCCCAATGAGGGCGGCCTTTGTATCCCCGCGCAAAACTTTCAAAGTCAGTTTTCAAATCATCCCAGCCGTAGTTATCTGCATTATAGGCTCCCAGCCAAATACTGTCGCGTCCGAAAGATGGACTGAGGGCATACTCATCGGCTTTTGAAAAACGGATTTCTTGTAAAAAATTAATACGGTGCTTCGAGGAATTAATCATGCGCTTGTATTCCTGCAACAATTCCCTTGCCACTTTCAGGTCAAAGGCCCATTCCACTTCGCGGTGCAAAGGAGGTTCGGGCACATTAAATACCTTATAGCTTTTCTCAATCCGATCCAGTGGCTGAATAAATTTTTGCACCAACAGGCGGTTGATGTTCTTGCGCCAGTCGCGATGAATTTGACCTATTTTTAGAAACAACCTGTAAACTAAAACAGACAGCACTTCCTCCATCAACCATTGCCGAAGGCGTGAATCGTTCACCGATTCATAAGTGCGTGTATATCGGTACACCACTACTTCATCCGAATGCGGAAACCACCATAATTTGAAATGATCATTCTCCTGTATCAATTCATCTAATTGTTCTATCGTTTCATCAAAGTTGGCAACGTACGATTGTTCTCTGAGGCAAAAGGCCGGAACTACGTTTAATGTTATCTCAGAAATAACTCCGAGCGCACCCAGATTCACGATAGCGGTGTCAAACATCTCTTTGTCTCTTTCGCAATGGATAATTCGTCTGTCGCCATTGGCTGTTAGGAGGGTAAACTCTTCCACCTGTGAGGCTAGAATACGATAATTAATACCCGTGCCATGCGTTCCGGTGCTGATAGCTCCGGCAACCGATTGCTTCGAGATGGAGCCGAGATTTTCTAGCGCTAAACCTTCCTTATCCAAATAATTATTTAGCTGCCAAAGCTTCATTCCTGGTTGCAGGCGCACTTGCTTCTTCTCCTTATCAAGGGAAATTACCTGACTATAAAGATCCGTGTTGACCATAGAATCGCTGGTAAGGCATATCGTTGACCATGAATGCCCCGTACCCGTAAGCCTGATTTTGGAACTGGAGGAAATGATACCTGCAAGTTCATCTTCCGTTGCCGGCTGAAAATAATTGCAGGGTCGGCAATCGCAATTTTTACCCCAGTTATAAAAGTGGTAATCAGAAACTTGTTTCATGAAGGTTAAAAATGCTTCTCTTTTTTGTAAATCAGCAATCGAAGAGTGGTTTCATTGTATTTCGGTAGCGTTGTTGCACAAAGAATGAACTGAAAGAGAAGGCACCTTACTTTCTCGCCCTGTTTCTAAAGTCTTTGCACCACGTGTGTATATGCAGTAGGGGAGTTGTGTGATGAATAAATTCAGGAAAACAAAAATAAAAACCCCGGAATTTCACTCCCGGGGTTCTCTTAGTTTGGGGAAACTATCAAATAATAAAAAACAAAAAGTATTTAGCTTTCGTGCTACTTTAAAGACTAAGCCCTTCGTCCGAAGGTTGCATGTTGCGATAAAGTTTTTTGGCAGAAAGGTATTCTGTGAGAGTAGTAGTTTCGTTTCTCCCGCTTTACAAATTTTTGACGGGTTACTTTACCTGTAAATTGTGAAAAGAAAGTTATGTTTGGCACGGAAGGAAGTATTTTGTTTTTGCTCTATTTACATTTGAGCAATCAAATCGTTTCCTGAACTTTTTAATTGTTTAGTACCCTATTGAATTTATACCAAAATGAGTTTTACCGTTGCGATTGTAGGCCGACCTAACGTGGGGAAGTCAACACTGTTTAACCGATTAATAGGTGAAAAAAAAGCTATTATTGACAACGTAAGTGGGGTGACCCGCGACCGCATATACGGAGAATCATACTGGGGCGGCAAGGCATTTAACGTGATTGATACCGGAGGATTTGTACCCCGCTCAGAAGATTTGTTTGAAAAGCACATCAGAGAGCAGGTGCTTATCGCCATGGAGGAAGCCTCGCTACTCTTATTTGTGGTGGACACTACCACCGGCATTACCGACTTGGACGATGAGTTTGCCCGATTGCTGCGCAAGTATCAAAAGAATGTATTTCTGGTAGTGAACAAAGTGGATAATCTGGAAAGGCGCTATGATGCGAATGAATTCTACAGCCTGGGAATAGATAATATTTTCTTCATTGCCTCTATGACCGGCTCCGGCACCGGTGAACTTTTAGATGCCTTGGTGGAGCGGATACCTGAAAATAATGGGGAAGAAAACCCTGAGCCGGAAATTCCCAAGGTGTGCATCATCGGACAACCCAATGTAGGAAAATCGTCTTTAGTCAATGTGCTATTGGGGGAAGATAGGAACATAGTGACCGATATTGCCGGCACTACCCGCGATTCTATTCATACCCGATTCCAGAAATTTGGCAAGGATATTCTGCTCATAGACACAGCCGGAATCAGACGCAAATCAAAGGTGCAGGAAAACCTTGAGTTCTACTCGGTGATAAGAGCCGTAAAGGCTTTAGATGAATCGGATATTGCCATTATTGTGTTAGATGCTACCAAAGGAATTACCCATCAGGACCTCAGCATTTATAAAATGGCCATTAGAAAACACCGGGGCATCATCGTGGCCGTGAATAAATGGGATCTTTATGAAAAGCAGACAAATACTGCCCGCGATTTTGAGGCTACTCTGAAATCAAAATTGGCTCCGTTTAATGATGTTCCTATTCTCTTTATCTCTGCCCTCGAAAAGCAGCGGATTTTTAGAATCATCGAAACCATTGAGCAGGTTTATGCAAACATGACCCGAAAAATACCTACCTCTCAACTGAATGATGTGATGTTAAAGGTGATAGAGCAATACCATCCACCCTCTACCGATGGCCGATTGGTGAGTATTAAATATGTGACACAACTGCCCACACACACACCGACTTTTGCCTTTTTTAGCAACCATCCCAAATACATTCGGGAAGCCTATCGCAATTACTTAGAGAATAAACTCCGAGAGAATTTCGACTTCCACGGAGTGCCAATCAACATATTTTTCAGAGAGAAATAAGACTGGGAGTAAGCACTTTGCGAAGAATGTGAAAATAATTTAGCCGAAAATTTGGAATTCCTAAAAAGCAAAATCTATCTTTGGCCATCAATTAACTAACCTTAAACTAAAAAAACAAAAGAAATGAAAAAGGTATTTTTCGCTTTCGTTGCTGCTTCTGTAGTTGTTCTTTCTGCTTGTAACAACAAGCCTGCTGAAAACACTGAAGCTACTACTACTGACACAACTGCTGTATCTGAAGCTGCGGACAACACTGCCCCTGCTGTTGCAGATACTACTGTTGCTGCCGGCACTGACTCTGCTACTACTACTGAGTCTAAGTAATTCAACAAAGCAAACTAGTAATAAAAAAGCCCCGCAGAACGGGGCTTTTTTATTTTCACAAAGCGCTTTCTTTTATCCTATCCACAATTGCCGGATCCAGCAAAGTGCTGGTGTCTCCCAGGTTTGAGGTGTCTCCTTCAGCAATCTTTCGCAATATTCTTCGCATTATTTTTCCGCTGCGCGTTTTCGGTAATCCCGGTACAATTTGAATTTTATCAGGCCGCGCAAAGGCTCCAATTTTTTCAGCGACTAATGATTGAATTTCGAGCCGTAACTTATCATCGGTTAGTGCGGTTTCATTGCAGATAACAAAGGCATATAATCCCTGCCCTTTAATATCATGCGGGTAACCCACTACAGCACTTTCTACCACTACCTGATGTTCATCTATCACATCTTCAATTTCACCGGTGCCTATCCGGTGACCCGATACATTGATCACATCATCTATTCTTCCGGTAATCCGGTAGTAGCCTTCTTCATCTTTTTTGCATCCGTCACCGGTAAAATAATATCCCTTGTAAGCCGAAAAATAAGTTTGCCTAAAGTGGGTATGATCACTGTAAATAGTTCTTGCCATCCCCGGCCAGGGAAAGCGGAGGCAGAGGTATCCGCTTACGCCATTGCCTTCTATCTCCTTCCCCGATCCATCTAACAATACCGGTTGAATGCCCGGCAAAGGGAAAGTGGCAAAGCTTGGTTTTAGTGGGGTGACCGTAGCGATAGGCGAAATCAAAATCCCCCCGGTTTCAGTTTGCCACCAGGTATCTACGATGGGGCATTTCTTCTTTCCTACATACTCGTGGTACCACTGCCAGGCTTCTTCATTGATTGGTTCGCCTACGGTACCTAATATTCTCAATGAGTCGAGCTTCTTTGTTTGAAATATTTCGGTGCCATAAGTTTCTAAAGAGCGAATGGCAGTTGGGGCGGTGTAAAAAATATTCACTTGGTGTTTATCCACTACCTCCCAAAACCGACCATGATCGGGGTAGGTAGGGATTCCCTCAAACATCACCGTAGTGGCGCCATTTAGCAGCGGACCATACACCAAATAAGTATGCCCGGTAACCCAACCCACATCAGCCGTGCAAAAGAAAACTTCCTCTTCGCGGTAGTTAAACACATTGCTGAAAGTGTAGCCGGCAAATACCATGTAGCCGCCCGTAGTGTGCAGTAATCCTTTCGGCTTGCCGGTGGAGCCGGAGGTGTAAAGAATAAATAGAGGGGCTTCGGCCTCCATCGGTTCTGCTGCGTGTTCGGAGGATTCCTCCCTCATCAAATCATACCACCAATGGTCGCGACCTTCGTCAAAATTAATTTCAGTGTTGCGATGATTATAAACGATGCAGTGTTTAATGGAAGGAGTTTGTTCCAGTGCTTCATCGGCAATCTTTTTCAATTCAATCTTTTTCTTACCGCGAAAAACAGCATCTGCGGTAATCAGTAGAGAGCATTCGCTATCATTCATTCTATTCACCAGAGAAGTGGCCGAAAAGCCTGCAAACACCACTGAATGTATGGCACCGATGCGAGCACAGGCCAACATCGCTACGGCTGCTTCGGGAATCATGGGCAGGTATATGCAAACTCTGTCCCCTTTTTTTACTCCTAACTTTTTGAGCACATTGGCAAAGCGGCAGGTCTGCTCATGCAGTTCGCGGTAGGTGAGCGTTCGGTAGGCTTCAGAAGATTCGTTCGGCTCCCAGATAATAGCCACTTGCTCGCCTCTTTTATCTAAATGCCGGTCGAGACAGTTCTCTGCCAGATTGCAGTATCCCCCCTCGAACCACTTGATGCTGGGTTCGGTGAAGTTCCAATCTAAAACAGTATCCCATTTTCGGCTCCATTGATAATCGGCTGCTACTTCTGCCCAAAAGTCTTCGGGGTCTTGAATGCTGCGTTCATATTCCCGCCTGTACTGATCAAAACTTACAATTTGTTTCATAGTGTGAGCTTTCCGTGAAACTAAAAATATTTCTAACGATAGAGGCAATGACTACTCACATCCACCTCTGCTTTTTTAAAAAGAACAAACGGATTTGTTTTTTTTCTACATTCGTGACCACTCGAAAAAACACTATTTATGATAAGCACCAACCCATTTACCGAAGAACATGAATTGCTAAGACAGTCGTTCCGCCAGTTCGTTGAAACTGAAATTACGCCTAATGTGCAGCGTTGGGAAGAGAATAAAATATGCGAAGCCGAGGTGTTCCGAAAGATGGGTGAACAAGGTTTTTTCGGAGTCAGTTTTCCCGAAGAATATGGAGGAAGCGGCATGGATATGTGGTCGGCAGTGGTGATTAGTGAGGAGCTTTCTAAAGCGAATATTGGCGGATTGGCCATGTCGCTGTATGCGCATACCTATCTCCCCCTACCGGTGATTAATGCCATTGGGACCGAGGAACAGAAATTGAAATATTTAGCCCCTGCCTTAAAAGGGGAGAAGATTGCAGCGTTGGGTATTACCGAACCGGGAGCGGGTTCGGATGTGGGAGGCATTACAACGGTGGCTGAAGACAAAGGCGATCATTTTGTAGTGAATGGCTCTAAAATGTTTATCACCAATGGCACCATGGCCGATTTTATTGTGCTGGCTGTGCGCACCGGTGAGGGGCACACGCTTTCCTTATTGCTGTTTGATACCTCTACACCGGGATTCAGTGCCAATGCCGTGCACAATAAATTAGGGATGCACTCTTCCGATACCGGTCAGCTTTATTTTGAAAACTGTATCGTTCCTAAATCTGCCTTATTAGGCGAAAAAGATTTTGGATTTTATTACATCATGAGCAACTTTCAGGAGGAGCGATTGATAGCTGCCGTTACCGGAACCGCTGCCGCTGATAATGCGTTACAGAAAGCGAAACGATATATGCACGAGCGCGAAGCCTTTGGCCGACCGCTCGCAAAGTTTCAGGTGTTGCGCCATAAGATTGCGAAGATGGCTATCCATGTGGAGGCCTGCCGTTCATTGGCTTACCGTGCCGTGGCGGAGTATATCGAGAAAGGTCCCGGGGCTTATAAAATTATTTCTATTGCCAAGGCCTATGTGTGTGAAGAATCCTTCAACATCATCAATGAAGCCTTACAAATTCATGGCGGATGGGGTTATATGGAAGATTTCGGTTTGGCTCGCTCACTCAGAGATATTCGCCTGATGACCGTAGGCGCAGGAACCACCGAAATTATGCACGAGATAATCAGCAAGATTGAGATGGACGAGGTGAAGCACGATAAACAACTGATAAAAGCAAGAGGGTAGTCTTTCTTCGTCCCATATTTTAATTTCAGGAAGCAGAAGTGGGGTGGCAGCGTGAGTTTACTTATTCCATCCTTCGGGGTCGTGGTACCAAGCTGTGAGTGCTTTCTTTTCGGCTTCGTTGATGTAGTCTTGTTTCAGTGCAACTTCCAGCAAGGTGGAATAATCAGACAATGTAAAAAAGGGGCACTTCGCTTCTTTAAATGCCTTTATTGATTTCTCGAATCCGTAAGTAAATATGGCACCCAGTCCCAATACCTCTGCTCCGGCTTCGCGCAGCGCCTCCACGGCTTGCAGTGAACTTCCTCCGGTAGAAATCAAATCTTCTATCAGCACCACCTTTTGCCCTTTCTCTAACTTGCCTTCAATCTGATTGGTGAGGCCGTGCCCTTTGGCCTTGTTGCGCACATACACAAAAGGCTTATTCAACACATCGGCCACCAGCACACCATGTGGAATGCCCGCTGTAGCCACCCCGGCTACTACCTCGCAGGTAATGAAATCTTCCGACAGGAAATCTGCAAAAGCATTTTTAATAAAAGTGCGCACTTTGGGATGCGACAGCGTTTTGCGATTATCGCAGTATATCGGGCTTTTCCAGCCACTGGCCCAGGTGAAAGGCTCCGAAGGATTCAGCACTACCGCTTTAATTTCAAGCAGGTATTCTGCAACTTCACGGGCTATTACGTTGTTGTAAATCATGTATGTTCAGGGATTATAAGGTTTATTATAACGATTCTTATCTACTTATTACCTCGGTGCGCCCGCAAATGAAAGAAAAATTTGCCAAGGTATTATCAGGCGAATCAGCTATTGCTGATTTTCTGCGAAAGCCCGATTTTCTATTTAATGGCAGCTTTAACGAACCAGTGTTGCTACTCAGCGATCAGCCCGGTAATGTGTTGTGCTGCTTGATGGAACACTTGGATATTGTGGTAGCGGGCGGGGGAATTGTGTTGAATGAAAAGGAGGAGTTGCTGCTGATATTCAGAAGGGGAAAATGGGATTTGCCCAAAGGGAAGATTGAACTGCACGAAACGATTTTAAGCGGAGCGATTCGCGAAGTAGCCGAAGAAACCGGAGTGCGAATACAGAGCACCGAAGAAAAGCCGGTTTGTACTTATCACGCTTATTATCTCAAAGGCAAAAATTGCCTGAAGCACACGGAATGGTTTGTGATGAAAGCAGTGCCCAATCAAAAGGATTTAACTCCGCAAGCCGAAGAGGATATTGAACAAGCGCTCTGGGTGCCCCGCCACAAAATCAGCCAATACCGCGAAGGCTGTTATCCTTTAATCTGGGATTTGATAAAGGGCTATGCTATTCTTTGATTTCCTTCTTAATGGTGGATGGTTAATCGGGTAATGGTTAATGGTGTAATAGTTAATCGGGTAATAGTTAATGGTTAAGAGTTAATGGTTAATTGGGTAATTTTTGGTCGGCTGCTGCTTTTACTTATCGGATTGTTCTGGTGGGCGAGGCACGACCGATAGAGAATTATTTTCCGTGGCAGTGCTTATATTGTTTACCACTTCCGCAAGGGCAAGGGGCATTTCGCGATGGAGTAGCATTTAAAATAAGCGATGATTTAGAGCCTTCCTGCAATTTTTTAATGTCATCAATATTTTCAGCCTTATCAGGTTCAATACCTATAATTACTTGCCAGCCTTTCTCATCGCATAATGCATAAAGTTCCAAGGCTCTTTCTTCTGTCTGAACCCTTACTGTTGCCGGTTTATTTTTTGTTCCAAGTTTACTCATGCCTATTTTTGAAGCGCTAAATTTCGTAAGTTACTTGTCAATAATAAACTTTGTTTTATCGGCTGTGAGGTTTTTTTTCTTATCGGTCAGTGACTCCCCAACGAAAACATTTTACCACTCGCTCAAGCATCTGCTTGCACATATCATGGTTCGAGCATCCGCTCGAAACTTCAAAGGAACGTATCAGCCGCATAAAAATACTTTTCGGTCGCATCGAAAGGGGTTCTTGTTTCTACGGCAACAGTTTTCTTAATCTCTAATCTCCATTTTACAATTCGTAACGCTATTTTTTTGTAAAAAATGGATATAAATAGCTACGTTAAGAATTTAAAGAGATACGGTATGTATGTAATTGGATCAAATCGGAATGAAATAATCTACGGTGGATATTTATAAATAACTGGTCAGTATTTTAAGGGATACGGTATGGATAAGAAGGTATTTGGTGCGTCTATGAATGGATACGATCCGTATATAAAGAGATATGGGAAGTTATCAGATTGGCCACTTTTTAAGTTAAAAGCATCTCAAAGCAATAACTTCACCCTCATTTCGATATCCTGAGAGTCTTTTATGGAAACAAAAATGTTGAGGATGGAATGGTTTAACAGAAACAAGCACTGATAGATTTCTGCGGTTCCGGATGTGCTGTACTTAATCCAAGTTTGGAGGCAAGCATCATCGAGGCGGATGTTCGCCTAGCTTTTTATTTGGAAAGAATAGAAAGCAAATTTTACATTTGAACGAGAATATAAAACTCGGAAGCCGAAAAGAGGAAATAGAGTAGGCGCGAAATTCAAACAATACAACAACCATAAACCACCACACCATGAAGAAGAACTACAAAATCATTTCGGCCATCATTGCCCTACTCCTAACAGTTAGCGGGTTGATGGCACAGAATGATTACTCTTATGCTATCTTACGCTACGATTTAAAGCCACGAACGTTAACTATAGATTACTCGGATACAGCCAATTGCGATCCTCCAAACAAACGTCATACAAAAATAAAGCAGATGCCTGAAGAGTACGGAGTGTTCTCATTGCTAGTGTCAATTAAACTTATGACCGGAAGTGCAGAAGGCTGGGAAATACAAAAAATAGTAGCGGATGAAAAGTCTTACGTGTACTTTCTGCGTAAAAAGATACCAGCTGCTACACCTTAGTCTGTTTCGAATCTATCAAATGGAACACCTCAAGAAATGAAACTACAGCCCACAAAGCCAAAGTAAAACAAGCTATCATCATCGCTCCTCGTCATGCTCTGCTGTTCGAGAAGTTCCGCAGGGCATCCCAAACAGCAGTTAAAAATAAATCTATGATTCTCGGCTATCCTACTCTTTAGCCTCATCACCTCTTAGCGCCAACAAATATCTCTTATCCGTTTAAAACTTCGCTTGCTATTGGGTTGGCCACCAAGTGCCACCGATCAAGAATAATTTACAAGGGAATATTTCCGTGTTTCTTCCTCGGCAGTTTCACGGCTTTGTTTTCCGTCATCCGAAAAGCGCGGATCAGTTTAGTGCGAGTTTGTGAAGGCTCTATCACTTCGTCCACAAAGCCACGGGCAGCGGCTTTGTAAGGGTGGGCAAAGTTATTGGCATATATATCAATCACCTCTTTGAGTTTCTCTTCCCGATTTTCGGCTCCGGCTATCTCTTTCTTGAAAATAATTTCGGCAGCTCCCTTTGCCCCCATCACTGCGATTTCAGCATTCGGCCATGCATAATTCATGTCGGCTCCGATGTGCTTGCTGTTCATCACATCATAAGCGCCCCCATAAGCCTTGCGCACTATTACCGTAAGCTTGGGCACGGTGGCTTCGCTAAATGCAAAGAGCAACTTGGCTCCGTTGGTAATAATGCCGTGCCACTCCTGATCGGTGCCGGGCAGAAAGCCGGGCACATCCACCAAGGTGAGCAAGGGAATATTGAAGCAATCACAGAAGCGCACAAAGCGCGCTCCTTTTTTGCTGCTGTTAATGTCGAGCACTCCGGCCAGCACCGCTGGTTGATTGGCCACAATGCCGATGCTGCGCCCTCCGAGGCGGGCAAAGCCCACCACGATGTTATCGGCATAATCTTTATGCACTTCATAGAAGGAATCGGCATCGGCTATCTCGGTAATAATATCGCGGATGTCGTACGGTTGGTTGGGATTTGGGGGAATAATATCGTTGAGTTTCGGGCGGCTTTCATCGGCTTCCTCAAACTGATAGCTCGGTGCTCGTTCCTCACAATTCTGCGGCATGTAACTCAGCAGTTTCTTGATACCGTTGATGCACTCCACTTCGTTGGCGTAGGTAAAATGAGTAACCCCGCTTTTAGAAGCATGAGCTTGTGCGCCTCCGAGTTCTTCGCTGGTTACATCTTCGTGCGTCACCGTCTTCACCACATTGGGGCCGGTCACAAACATGTAGGAAGTCTGCTCCACCATCATAGTAAAGTCAGTGATGGCGGGAGAATAAACTGCCCCGCCTGCGCAGGGACCCATGATAGCTGATATTTGTGGAATAACTCCGGAGGCGATGGTGTTGCGATAGAAAATATCGGCATAGCCACCGAGCGATACCACTCCCTCCTGAATGCGCGCTCCGCCTGAATCGTTGAGGCCAATCACAGGCGCTCCGTTTTTGAGCGCTAAGTCCATGATCTTACAAATTTTCTCGGCATGAGTTTCGGAGAGCGAGCCGCCAAACACAGTAAAGTCTTGCGAAAAAACATACACCATGCGTCCGTTGATGGTGCCATAGCCGGTCACCACTCCGTCACCGAGATATATTTCTTTATCCATGCCGAAATCGCGACCGCGGTGTTCTACCAACATGCCTATCTCTTCAAAACTTCCGGCATCCATCAGCAAGCCAATGCGCTCGCGAGCGGTTAGCTTGCCCTTGCTGTGCTGACTGTCAATTCGGTTTTGACCTCCACCGGGCAAAGCTTTCTTTCTTCTTTCGTTCAGGTTGTCTATGTATTCTTTCATGGGCTGGTTGTGAGGGCTGTGGCGCTTTAACTCAAGGTTTCTTTAAACTCAATTCCATACTGTTTCAATTCAGCTAAAATAGGATTATAAATTTCCGGATACACGGGCATCAGCACTCCGGTTCGTTTCAATTCTCCGTTCAAAATCATCTTTACGGCCATCGCCATCGGCAGGCCTACCGTCATAGCCATAGCGGTATAGTTAGCGTTCTGTCCGGTAACTACCAACGAGGATTGTAACTGCTTCGATTTCCCTTTTAGCTTGTAGGCGATTCGATGCACCATCACGATCATATCTTTATCGCGAGCGCTCATCTTCCATTTTTTTTCAAGCACCTCTTGTAGAAAACTGGCCGGCACTATTTCTGCCTCTTTATGTTTAAGCAGCTTAGGAAGCAAGGCCAGCGAAAACAATAGTTCGTTGGTTTCGGGGGCCATCGTTTTACTTAATTTCTCCCATGAACGATTGTAGTGGTGGATGAAATTGGGAGTGGAGATAGGAGTAGGCGAGGTAAGCCCCAGTTGAATCAAAGCGTTCCACCCTTTACAAAAAGGCGGAATCCGCAAAGTGCCTCGGTATAATGTTTTTACCTCATGCAGACCATACGCCTGTTGGTATTTCAACGAGTCGCGATTCGGGTAGCTTTCAAACTTGCCATACCCCTCTACTTCCAAGGAGGTGGGTTTAGCGAATAACTTAGTATAACTCAGGTTTACCAATTTTCCATTTTTCAAATAATGAATGCCGCCTTCACCTTGCCCGGCCAGCACCACATTGCGCGGATTCCATGTAAACTTATAGTGCCAAAGGTTGGTGTCGCTCTCGGGAGCTACCAACCCACCGCAGTGCGATTCAAAACCGATGATGGCTGCTCCTTCGGCACGGAGGTTATCGAGCAGGTGCATGGCGCTCATGTGATCAATGCCGGGGTCTAAACCCATTTCATTCATAAAGACTAAGCCTACCTTTTTTACTTGCTTATCCAGCAGCGCCATCTCCTCTGAAATGTAGGAGGGAGTGACTAAATGTTTCTTCAATTTCAAACAATCCTTGGCGATAATGATATGCTGCGCAGCGGGTAACATAGACACTACTATATCGGCTGAAGCAATCAGGCTTTTGCGTTTCTCTTGAAGTGCCACATCAAACACTACTGCTTTGGTGTGCGGTAACCCTTTCGTTTTTTGCAGCGCGTTCTCGCGGTTAATATCTCCCACGGTGAGTCTCCACTTCTGCTCCTTCGCATATTTTGCCAGGTAGTCAATCAAGGCGATGGAGGATTTGCCGGCTCCGAGGATAAGGATGTGTCGCATAGTGAAAGCAATGATACGGCAAAACAAATGAATGTAACCGACCAAGAGTAGGAATAAAAACTATTTATTTGCCTCCGCAAAAGAGAACTATATGATCTGGAAAGTAAAACCCTCTAATGAATTTATAAAGCAATTTCCCGACAAAACAATGAGTGACTATCTGGGAATTGAATTCACCGATTTTGGAGATGATTACATCACTGCCCGTATGCCGGTAGATCATCGCACCCAACAGCCTATGGGACTGCTGCACGGAGGAGCCAGTTGCGCACTGGCCGAAACGCTCGGCAGCGTAGCCAGCGCTTTCTGCATGGATGTTACCACGGAGATGGCTTTGGGTTTAGAGATAAATGCCAATCATCTCCGCCCGGCAAAAAGTGGTTATGTGTATGGCACCGTTCGCCCCATTCACATCGGGCGCAGCACGCATGTTTGGGATATTCGCATTGAGAATGAAGCCAAGCAGTTGGTTTGCATCAGCCGATTAACAGTGGTGATAAAACCTCAGTGAGCCACCACCAATTTTCCTTTAATAGTTTGACCGGTTGTGGAACTGAGTTGAAAGAAATAAATGCCGGGGAGAAAGCTTGCTACCTCTAAACTTATCTTGTTGTCCTTTATTCCACTCTGTTGCCACACTATCTTCCCCGTAGCATCCACCACTAATAAGGAATAGTTTTCTCGGTTGGTATTGCTAAACCACAAAGTAGCAACACGGTTTGCCGGATTGGGGAACAACTTAAAGTTGTTAAGCAACTCCACATATAACACACTTACTACTTCCGAAAAACCATTCTCTCCAAACCGAAGCCGATAATAGTTGGTAGAATTTGGAACGGGTGAAATATCGGTGAAAGTATAGCGCACATCTGCGGTTGAACTGCCACACACTCCGGCAATACTTCCTATCTCCGAAAACCGAATTGAATCTGTAGAGCGCTCTATCAGAATGCCCTGGCAGATGCTGCCGGCTTTAATAGCTATGCTCATAAAAACTGAACGCTGATCTAAAGCAGCCGTAAAGCGGTAATCTATCTGGGTTTGGGCTTTGCTTCTCCCCACCAACAAAATCAACATCAAGAGGAATGCGATATTTCTTTTCACTTGTTTAATTTAATGCTTTCAACGGATATTCTTAGTTAATTATAAGCAATGGCAGCACATAATGATTTAGGTAAACAAGGCGAAGATAAAGCAGTGGCACTTCTGGTTTCAAAAGGTCATCAGCTACTCGAACGCAACTACCGCTTTGGACGCGATGAGGTAGATATCATTACAAAGCAGGGAAAGAACATAGTGTTTGTGGAAGTAAAAACTCGCAGCGGAGTTTCATTTGGCCATCCCGAAGAATTTGTAGATAAGAAAAAGAGAAAGGCTATGAAAAAGGTGGCCGATGAATATATGTTTCGGAATAAGTTGGAGGAAGCTATCCGATTTGATATAGTCGCTATACTTACGGAAAAGAACAAAATGGAATTGCTGCATATTGAGGATGCCTTCTTCCATGAAGATACTGATGCTTATAACTGAGCCAATTCAACCGGAAAACAATTTTATCTTCACCGCTCAAATTTTGTAGCAATGACTATTGAAAACATAAATGATATAAAGAGCCGTTTAGAGGCGCTGAGGAGGTTTCTTTGACACGGATAACCGTAAAATGAAAATCGCCCAGGATGAGCACAACTCCGCGCATCCTGATTTCTGGAACAACCCTAAGAAAGCAGAAGAGCTGCTGAAGGAAGTTAAGATCAACAAAATATGGGTCACCGCATTTGAGGATGCTTGGCAGGCTTTTGAAGACTTGCAGGTAATGCGAGAGTTTTATGAGGCGGGGGAAGCCACTGAAAGTGATTTAGCAGAGGCTTATAAAAAAGCCTCATTAGCCACCGATGATTTGGAGTTTCGCTCCACCTTAAATCAACCCGAAGATCAGTTAGGAGCTATTCTCGAAATAAATGCCGGTGCCGGAGGTACGGAGAGTTGCGACTGGTCATCTATGTTGCTGCGTATGTATTTGATGTGGGCCGAGAGCCATGGCTATAAAATAACAGAAGTCGAGCGCACCGATGATGATGTGGCAGGCATCCGCTCTGTGACCATTGAAATTCAGGGCGAATTTGCCTACGGTTACTTGAAAGGTGAAAATGGGGTGCATCGTTTGGTGCGAATTTCTCCCTTCAACGCGCAAGGGAAGCGGCAGACTTCCTTTTCATCCGTATTCGTGTCGCCCATCGTGGATGATACTATTGAAATTAAAGTGCCCGATTCAGAATGTGAGTGGGATACATTTCGCTCCAGCGGTGCCGGTGGGCAGAACGTAAACAAGGTGGAAACTGCGGTTCGTTTGAAACACAAACCTACCGGCATAGTGGTGACTTGCCAGGTTACCCGGTCGCAACACGATAACCGCGACCGCGCCATGCAAATGCTCAAGTCGAAACTTTATGAAAGAGAATTGGAAAGGCGGAACGAGGAGCGAGATAAATTGGAAGGCACAAAGTTGAAGATTGAGTGGGGATCGCAAATTCGGAATTATGTGCTGCATCCTTACAAATTGATTAAGGACACACGCTCGGGGTACGAGACTTCTAACATACAGCCCGTGTTGGATGGTGATCTCGATGATTTTATAAAGGCATTTTTACTGCACGCCACCAAGAAGGTGTAGCCCGTTATCCAAACGATTTGCTGCGCCATACTCCACAGAACAGGAACCTTCGCCAATAAAAAAATCCCCCTTCTTGTAAGGAGGATTTTAAGGGTGGCTGATGGGGCTCGAACCCACGACCAGTGGTACCACAAACCACTACTCTAACCAACTGAGCTACAGCCACCGTTTTCAATGGGTCGCAAAAATAACCAAGCCTCGCAAAATTCCGAATCATTTTTCAAATGTTAGTTAGAAAAAGAAAAAAAAGACCGGTGGCTTGCAAAAGAAGATTTGTCGGACGTTTTACAATTTCGTGTAGGTTTGTCAAATGCCGGAAAGCCCAACCCGCTCTTTTAGCCTCTTTCGTTTTAGCCATCTCACGGGGCTGCAACTGTTTCAGCTAATTCGCTATGCCACCTTTGTAGTAGCCGGTATTGGGTTTGCCAAAATGCACCTGCCGCCTTCCGTCATCGGGCATTACGAAACCTTTATCATGGTCAGCGGCATGGTCAGTTTTTTTTGGGTAAGCGGTATCATCAACTCCCTGCTGGCGGTTTATCCCAAGTTAGAAGTTGAACAGCAGCAACAGGTTTTCTTTAATACTTTTTTATCGCTGTTTGGTTTCGGAGTGGTGGCCGGAGTGCTACTCTTCATTTTTTCTGATAACCTACTGTCGTTTTTAGATAAGCAAGGTGAAGGAAATTTTATTGCATTAGTGGTGTTGTATCTGCTGCTGAACAGCCCCTCTTTTCTGATAGAATACATCCTCTATTTGAATCAGAAGAAGGAAGCAATTCTGTATTATGCCGGCCTCTCTTCCTTCTTCACGTTGGGAGCCGTTCTGTTGCCGGTAGCTTTTCATTTCGATATTCAATATTCCTTTTTCGGCCTCATCGCCTTAGCCGCTATCAAAATTATTGCGCTGCTATTTCTAATTAATCGCTTCGGAAATTTCCGGTTTAATCGCGCACTACAGTGGGCGAATCTGAAAGTGTCGTTACCACTCATGCTTTCCATCTTTATCAGCGGCTCTGCCGAATATATTGATGGCTTGATTGTGAAAGCCAAGTTTGACAATGTCGCTTTTGCCGTGTATCGCTACGGAGCAAAGGAATTGCCGGTGCTGTTGATTGTGGCCAATACTTTTAGTGCGGCTATGCTCCCCGCTATATCGGCCAATCTAAAGGAAGGCTTAGCAGAAGTCAAACGCAGATCTACTCGACTGATGCATTTATTCTTTCCGCTCAGCATCGTGTTGATGTTAGCCAGCCATCATTTGTATATGTATGTGTTCAACGAGAGTTTTATCTTCAGTGCACTCCTCTTCAACATTTATTTATTGCTGATTATTCCGCGCTTGCTGTTCCCTCAAACCATTCTCATGGGAATGCAGCACTCCAAGTTTCTGTTGATTTCTTCTGTGTTGGAAATTACCATCAATGTATCGCTCAGCATTTGGTGGGCCGGTATTATGGGACTGCCGGGTATTGCTTTAGGAACATTCGTTGCCTATACTTTCGATAAAATCTTTCTGATAATGGTCAATCGCTTTCGATTTGGCATCTCCGTCACTGATTATGTTTCGCTGCTTCCATTTTTTGCGTACAGCATTTTGTTGCTGTTGGCCTTTGCGGGAGGGTACTGGATTTCTATTCAGTTCTGAGAATGGGGGAAGAGTTAATCGTGTAATAGTTAATGGTTAGTTGGGGATGATCCTTTTCAAAAACAGGATAAAGAAGTTTTAAAAGAGATGAATGGAAGGGGAGTAGTGTTTAGAGCAAACGATACAAGCGCGTCAGTTCTCTGACGCGATCTTCGCGGTGTTGCCCGTCATATATTTCCATCAGGTAAGTCAGTAATTCCTTCATGATGTTATTGTTGTTGGAGGGGATAAAGTTTCGTGCTTCCTTCTCGGCCTTCATTCGTTCTAAATATTCCTTTATCTCGTTGCGAGAAAAAATTGAACCCTTGTTGATCGGGTTGATATAGAACATTACTTCGCGTTCGAGATTCTGCTCTGAATAAAAGTCGAGAATGGTTTTTTTGCAGAATGCCAAAATGTAATGCCGCGAAAGCGTCACCCCATACACCGGTAAATTCAGTTCATGCGCCAGTATCTGATAAATAATTCCCACAACAATAGAGTTTCCCTTCTTCGTATCCAGCACGCTGTTGATACAGAAATCTTGATAGTCAGAAGAAGTTTGTGAGCCGCGGAAGTTGTGATAATTGTAGAATACCTGATTGAATATCTGGATTTGCTCCAGCGGTGTTTGATTGTAATTCAGCTCTAACCAAATGCTCTGTTTTATCTTCTGAATTTTCTTGTGAATCTCTTCTATCTCCAACTCGGGATAATGGAATTTGGCAACTAAGTAAGCTCCGGTGAGTAAGTCGGGCGGGTCTAAAAAAAGCCATTCCTCCCATTCCTGCTCCAGTGCATCAAACTGAATGGTGTGTATAATGTCTTCGAGTCTTTCGTGGGCTAAAGGATTTAATTCGGCCGCCCAAGCTTGTTCCAATTCGGGAATAATGTCGCAGCCAAAGCTGATAAGTTTATCGTGAACGTGCTTAAAGACCTCGCTGTCCTCGTCATCAAGAAGTTGAATGAGCGCCAGTATCTCTTTGTTTTCCTCCATCTATTTCTTTCGTTTGAAAGACTTCTTCGTAGGCCCCTGTTCCCCTATTATCATCTGCACTTCTTCAATGGTCAGGTGTTCAGCCGACTTATCTTTAGGTATGCGGTAATTGTCCTTTCCTTTTTTGATATAAGGACCATACTTACCATTCAATACCTGAATGCCTTCCTCTTCGAAATTATGAATCACTTTGCTGGCATTTGCTTCCTCTTTCGCACGTATCAGCGTGAGTGCGTCCTCTAAAGTAATCGTATAGGGGTCTTTGTCCTTAGGAATAGAGGCAAAGGTTTTGTCTAATTGCACGTAAGGCCCAAACCTACCGATGCTCGCTTTTACATCTTTGTTATCAGCAGTGCCTAATACCCGTGGAAGTTTAAAAAGCTCCATCGCTTCTTCCAGCGTAATAGTTTCGATAGATTGTGTGGGACGCAACTTGGCAAAGCGCGGTTTTTTCGTTTCATCATTTTCGTCCTGCTTTCCTATTTGCACCATCGGGCCGTAGCGCCCCATACGGGCAATTACGGGTTCTCCGCTAACCGGATCGTTGCCTAACTCTCTTTCACCGGTGGCGCGTTTGGCTTCGGTGGTGGTGGTTTCTACCGTAGCATGAAAAGGCTTGTAGAAATCATCAATCATTTGGTGCCATTCTTTCTTGCCTTCTGCGATGCGGTCAAACTGCTGCTCCACATCGGCCGTAAAGTTGTAGTCCAACACGCTACCGAAATTTTCAATTAAGAAGTCGGTAACCACTGAGCCTATATCGGTAGGAAAGAGTTTAGATTTTTCTGCCCCGGTAATTTCAGTTTTCACCTCGTTGGCCACCTTGCCGGCTTTCAAAGTATATACTTTGTATTTGCGTTCTACTCCATCGCGGCTTTCCTTCACCACATAATTTCGTTTTTGAATAGTGGAAATGGTAGGCGCATAAGTGGATGGGCGGCCAATTCCCAATTCCTCTAATTTTTTTACTAAGCTGGCTTCTGTATATCGCGGAGCCGCTTTTGTAAATCGCTCGGTGGCGGTCATTTCTTTTAGGTCGAGTACTTGCCCTTCTTTTACGGGAGGTATCAATGATTCAGTAGCTTCCTCCCCATCGCCTTCGTCATCGGTTCCTTCATTATATACTTTTAGAAATCCGTCAAACAACACCACTTCGGCTGTAGCTTTTAATGCCTCTTTGTTTTTGTTGTTAAGAATATCGATAATGGTCTTTTCTATTTCGGCATCGGCCATTTGGCAGGCAATGGTGCGCTTCCATATCAAATCATATAATCGTTGCTCATCCGTTTCAGCCGCTATTTCTTGGTTCGATATGTTGGAAGGGCGAATCGCTTCGTGCGCTTCTTGTGCTGATTCACTTTTAGTCGTGTACTTGCGCTTTTTAAAATAGTTTTTTCCGTAGCGCTTGTTGATTTCTTTCTCCAATCCTTCCAATGCCGTTTCGGATAGGTTGGTGGAATCGGTTCTCATATAAGTAATGTGTCCGTTCTCATACAACTTCTGTGCAACCAGCATGGTTCGGCTTACCGAGAAACCGAGTTTGCGACTGGCTTCCTGCTGCAAAGTAGAGGTAGTGAAAGGAGCGGTAGGCGTTCTTTTGCCCGGTTTCTTTTCAATGGAATGTACTTTAAACTCAGCATCGGCTACATCATTTAAAAATTGGGCAGCCTCCTTTTCTGTTTTAAAGTTGGTGGGTTTTTCTGCTTTAAATACCGACTTCTTTCCCTTTTCATCGGTCACGAAAAAGAAAGCGGTTACTTTATAAGAGCCTACTGTATTGAAGCCGCGAATATCTCTTTCGCGCTCTACAATTAAACGCACCGCCACCGATTGCACCCGGCCAGCCGAAAGCGAGGGCTTCACCTTGCGCCAAAGCACGGGCGATATTTCATACCCCACTAAGCGATCGAGTACTCTGCGCGCTTGCTGTGCGTTCACCAAGTCCATATTAATAGTTCTCGGATTCGACACGGCTTGCTTAATGGCTTTTTCTGTTACCTCTGTGTAAGTAATGCGCTTGGCCGTTTTGGGGTTCAGTTTCAACACATCGCACAAGTGCCACGAAATGGCTTCTCCCTCGCGGTCCTCATCCGTTGCCAGGAAAATCTCTTCGGCACTCTTCGCTAATTTCTTCAACTCTTTGATCACATCCTTCTTATCCTCATTCACCACGTAGTCGGGTTCGTAGTTATTGGCCACATCAATGGCCAAGCCGCTATCGGGAAGGTCGCGAATGTGTCCATAGCAGGAAGTGACTACATAGTCCTTTCCCAAAAATTTATTAATGGTTTTTGCCTTTGCAGGCGACTCTACTATAATTAAGTTTTTCGACATAAAGTTTCCCTTCAGTTGGAGCGCAAATAAAAAATTAACCTTCTAAATAAAAAAATGAGCGATGGCGGCATAATTAATGAAAACAGAATTAATGCCAACTCGTCTTCAAAAATTCAACACGTGATAATGGAAGAAATGAAAGTGGAATAGGTTGCATGATACGGTACAAATAATCGGAGAGTAGTGGAGTAAGCGAGTAAGTGTTCAGTCTTTATAACCGAAGTTTTTTAGCGTAAGCGGACTGTTGCGCCATTTCTCTTTTACTTTCACTGTTAGTTCGAGATGCACTTTTTTTTCAATGAATTTTTCAATATCCATTCGGGCATCGGTTCCGAGTTTTTTCAGTGCTTCGCCTTTGCGCCCAATCAGTATTGGCTTTTGAGATTCTCGTTCAACAAAGATCACACAACTGATTCGGTCTATGGTGTCACTCTCTTTGTATTCATTGACCTCGACCTGACAGGAGTAGGGTATCTCTTGCGAATATTGGAGGAATATTTTTTCGCGAATAATTTCGGCAATAAAGAAACGCAGGCTGCGATTGGTCAGTAGTTCCTTATCATAATAGGGGGGCGATTCGGGTAACAGGGCCACTATTTTCTTCAACACTTTTTTTACACTGATACCGGAAGAAGCTGTGAGCGGAAGAATTTCACTTTTAGGGAATCTCACTTTCAGTTGCTGAATCAGTTGTTCGGTTTCCTCTTTCTGATATAAATCAATTTTATTGAGTACTACGATGCAGGGAACGTTGGCACTGTGAATGATTTCGGAGAGAAACTTTTCATCTTCTTCCTTCTGGAATTTGTCGGTAACCAACAGCAGCACATCTGCATCTTCTAAAGCACCGGTTACAAATTCGTTCATAGACTGTTGTAGCTTATAGGCCGGCTGGTTGATGTAACCGGGAGTGTCACTAAACACAATCTGATAGTCCTCGTGATTCACAAAGGCTAATATCCGATGGCGGGTAGTTTGGGCTTTGGGAGTAATGATGCTCATCTTCTCACCCACCAAAGCATTCATCAAAGTTGATTTGCCCACGTTAGGCAGACCAATAATATTTACAAATCCGGCTTTATGATTCATGTGTAGCGGCAAAAATAGGAAAGCAACTTGTATTCCTTGAAATAAGCAATATATTTGCGCCTCCAAATCGCGGGGTGGAGCAGTTGGTAGCTCGTTGGGCTCATAACCCAAAGGTCGTAAGTTCGAGTCTTACCCCCGCAACAAAGAAGTCTCGTTGACTCATATCCGCCACAGGCGGACGTAAGTTCGAGTCTTACCCCCGCAACAAAGAAATCTCCGAATCTTAACTTCACAAAAAAACCTCTGAATATTCAGGGGTTTTTCTATTTTGACTAATGTTTACGGTTTTACATCCTTTACTCTATAAAGTTCGATAAAACTTATGTTGGCTTCACAAGCAACTTAAAAGCTCGATTACTATCTCACAATAAACTATCTACTAAAGGCTGGGCGGTAAAATTCAGACCTTGGGAGATTATTCATACAGAAACATTTGCTACTAAGCAAGAAGCTATGAAGCGTGAAAAGTGGTTCAAAAGTGGTGCGGGAAGAGAATATATAAAATGTGAGATTCTGAAGCGATAAGCTCGTTGACTCATATCCGCCACAGGCGGACGTAAGCTCGAGTCTTACCCCCGCAACAATCGAAAACTCTTGTTAGCATTGCTTTCAAGGTTTTTTTTGTTTTTGAAAATATTTACAATAGATGGCCTTACTAAAACGCTGCCGCATTCGCATCTGCCGCAGTTATGCTTTACTTTCAGATTCAGTTCGTTCATAGACAGGTTACAAGATTTTCCTTCGATTCGCCTTACCCTTACGAGTTATGCTTTACTTTCAGATTCAATTCGTTCATAGACAGGTTACAAGTGACTATGATGAAACCCTTATCAATGCTTGTTCTTGCTCTGTTTCTTGAACGGGGAAAATGCATAGAAAGGGGTACAGAACCTACTTCCGCACCCTTCTATTCTTTTTCAATTACTCACATTCCTATTCTCCACCGGTTGTACAAAAACTTCTGAATGATATTGGAAGATTTGCTAATCTCTCTCGAAACTAATCTCGGCTCCATCAAAATTCAATCCATTATACAATTATGTAACTCGGATTGTTAAGAGGTCTTAAAGCGTAAGGCTGATGTCGTTGGGAAAGGGGGCGTGGTGCGCCCCCAAACAAAAAGAGTTAATTACAAAAGATCTGTTTTTGCGGAGAAACTCCCCGTATTTAATTGCGAACCGGAAAAAGATAATTGACTATTGCTTATGTGCATTGTTCATAGCGGTATTTTTAGATTTACCGCGTTATCGAGCCTTGTTTGTGCTGTATATGCGAACTCTCGTTACAAAATTTGGTTACATTATTATCCGGATTGTTCATTAATACCAAAGAGGGATAAATGTAAAGCCCTCCTCTGTTCATTTTATTTATGCTGACATCTTCTTTCTTCCTCATCATTATCGTTTGTCTTTTGGTAAGCAGTTATGGCTCTTTGATAGGATTTGGCGGAGGAGTTTTCATTGTGCCCATCTTAGTTGCATTCTTCGATTACTCCTTAAAAACTGCAGTTGGCTCGGTGATGCTGGCGCTCATTCCCTCCTCTCTGCTCTCTACCTATTACAATGGCTTGAGCGGAAACACCAACTATAAAATGGGCATCTTGCTGGAACTTCCCACCATGGTGGGAACGGTTCTTGGCTCGTTGCTGCTGGCATACCTCCCTGTAAAAGCGCTCGAATTTGTGTTCGGAGTCATCTTGATTTTTCTCGGCTTCACATTCCTGCTTCCCAAGCGGGGAAAGAGAAATACTGAAAAGGATGTAATGACGCAACTCAATAAAATCCCTCCGGTGTTTATCATTAAAAACCGAAAACACTACATCGCTGCCCGAGTAAGTTTATGGTTGGCGATTCTTTTTGGAGGCTTTTCTGGAATTATAGCCGGACTTTTTGGGGTGGGCGGAGGTTTTCTGAAAACCCCTATCATGGTAAAGGTGTTTAAGATCCCCGCTAAAATAGCTGCATCCACGGCTCTGTTTATGATTGTGATTACCAGCACCACCGGCACCATCAGTCACTATCTGCTCGGTCATGTTTACTTTCATGAAAGTCTGCCGGTGGTAATCGGCTTTGTAGCCGGAGCCTATGTGGGCAAGCATATTCATACCAACATCAGCCCTCAAACTTTAGAAAAAGCAATTGGATTGGGCTTGATAGCTGCTGCCTTGATTATGATTTTGAATATGGCGATACAACAAACAGCGCTGTAAATCTTCTTTCTTAGCATCAAAAAGTTTTTGAAGAAGAAATAGAAAAGTGAGATACGCTGAGATTCAAATAATCTTCACCTTTGCGATTTAAATCAATCGGATGATAAATACAGAAATTAAGGTGTTGATAGAAGCTTATCAAATGACGCATGACTTGGTGCGCCTTTACACCGGCAAGCTGAAAGAAGCGGATCCCTATCAGCAATGGGAAATAAACGGACACTCATTAAACAGCATTGCATGGATCAATGCACACCTTTGCTGGAGTGAAAACTTTCTGTTACTGCAAGCGCTGGGAGCCCCCTCGGCCAATGTAAAATGGATAGAACATTACTGCTTTGGCAGCGATGGAAGCCTGCACGAAACTTCGCTGAACATGAAAGCTGTGCTAGACGATCGGAAGATAATACATGCTGCTGCGCTGGCGCATCTGCACACTTTATGCGATGATGATTTGAAGAAAGAAAATACTTTCGATATCCAGTTTGGCGACAATAAAAGTTTCAAGAACATCATTCTGCACGCCATTCGTCACGAAGGTTCTCATGCCGGGCAATTAGGCTGGCTGTGTAAAATCAACGGAGTGCAAACTTTTTAATCATGCCCATAAAATATTTATCACTGCTGCTCTTGTTGGTGGCGCAAACCTCCTGTCACATGAATCAGAAAAAGACATACACTTCGGAGCAGATAGCTTCTGAATCAAAAAAGGTAAACACCTTCCTCGATACCAAATTCGATGAAATGGTCGCTCGCCAACCGGAAGTAGCCTCTAACCTCGGATTAAAAACCGGCTACGATAGTTGGAACGATCGCAGTGATGCCGCTGATGCAGCAGAGTTGAAAATAGCCGAGGCTAATTTGGATTCACTTAAAACCGAATTTAATGCCGAGGCCTTAGATGCGCAGACGAAGCTGAGCGTTCAGATGTATGCCGAAGAGGTGAAGCGGATGGAGGAGGGAATGAAATGGGAGCATTACAGCTACGAAATTACCCAGATGGGAGGGGTGCATAATGACTTGCCGGCTTTCCTTATCAACGTACATAAAATTGATTCTGCCATAGATGCCGAAAGCTATTTAGAGCGCCTTCGCAAACTGAATAAAGTTTTTGACCAAACTATTGAGAACCTCAAAAAGAGTGAAGCGCTCGGTGTTATTCCCCCCTACTTCACCTTTGCTTATGTGGAGGAAGACCTCAAAAGTTTTATAGCCGGTTGCGACCATGCTGATGCTTCCAATATTCTACTCAGCGATTTTTCAAAGAAGGTAGATTTACTCACCATTGATAAATCGCAAAAGGATATGCTCAAAAACCAAGCAGCAGATATTCTGAAAACTTCTGTAAAAGCAGCCTATCAAAAATTATTAGCGTATTGGATGGCACTGGCAGTGAAAGCAAAGGCGGGAGGGAATGAAGGAGTGTGGAGTATTCCCAAGGGTGATAAATACTATGCCTATCAGTTGGAATGGCACACCACCACCACCATGACCCCCGATGAAGTATTTGAAACCGGCAAGCGCGAAGTGGCGCGCATTCAAAACGAAATGCTCGGCATTATGAAGCAGGTACATTTCACCGGCTCCTTACAAGATTTCTTTCACTTCGTTCGCACCGACCCGCGCTTCAAATATTCTAACGATGACAAAGGCAAGGCCGAATTGCTGGCCGATGCCAACGGGTATATAGATAGTATGCGGGTGAAACTTCCTGAACTATTTCATACTTTACCCAAGGCTGCTCTGGTAGTAAAACAAGTGGAACCTTTTCGCGAAAAAAGTGCCGGTGGCGCTTTTTATGAAGATCCTGCTGTGGATGGTTCGCGCCCCGGAAGATATTATGTGAACACTTACAGCATGGATGATGAGCCGAAATATCAAATGGAGGCGCTCACTTATCACGAAGCCATTCCCGGCCATCACCTGCAAATTGCTATTGCGCAAGAACTGAAAGGGATTCCAAAATTCCGCAGACACGAATTTTTTACTTCTTATATAGAAGGCTGGGCTTTATATGCCGAGAAGTTGGGAAAAGAAGCGGGCAAATACCAAGACCCTTATTCTGATTTCGGCAGATTAAGTATGGAAATTTTCAGAGCCGCCCGCTTAGTGGCCGATGTGGGCATACATACCAAACACTGGACGCAACAACAGGCGGTGGATTACTTTATGCAAAACACGGCCAATGCCGAAGGCGATATCAAGAACGAAATTGAGCGGTACTTCTTGTGGCCGGGTCAGGCCACTGCTTATAAAATTGGCATGCTGAAAATACAAGCGCTGCGAGAAAAAGCGAGAAAGGAATTAGGCGATCAATTCGATATTCGCGAATTCCACGATGTAGTGCTTACGAATGGAGCTGTTACTCTTACAACACTACAGCAGTTGGTGGAGGAATGGATAGCTCTTAAAAAGAAGAAGCAGTAGTATCGGTTGCTTATTTATCACCCACATAATAATCTCTATTGAGCAAGGATTAATGCCATAAAAAAAGCCCCGAAAATTCGGAGCTTTTTTCTTTAATCTATTCGTTCGTATGTTAGTTGTTTACTTTTATTGACTTGCCATTTCCTCCAAAAGTATAGGCTAACTGAAGGGTGTAATTTCTCGGAGCCTCTAAGTATGCCGGGCGTGGGGTGTATTCCCAGTTCAGCAGGTTCTTTACAATAAAGGCAACCCGAACCCCTTGCTTGAAGTTGTATGCGAGATGCATATTCCATACAATGTCTCCACGGCCTTTGCCAATCGGGGTGGCTTCTTTTTCTTTTCTGTATTCCTCTAAACCTCCAAAAGCACCGGGTCCCAATAGTTTAAACAATGGACTGATGAAAGCATAATCCACGCTCTCCATATAACTGGAGTATTGTAAATTGGTATTCCATTCAAGCCCTTTCCAGTTGAGAGTAATATCAAATTTAAACGTGTGGCGGTTTCTGTACTTCAAGATGTTGTTGTTGGAAGTAGAGGTTTGCGAATAGGTAAGATAGGTTAAGCTATCCGGATTATGGAAGGCGCCTTTCGCTGTAGGATTATCCCCGGGGCCGTAACCGTTGCCTATCTTATAGCCTTCGAAATTATACATCACAAGAGTATCCTTCCAATTTAATGACCGAGGATCTATGAAGGTGTATCCTGCAATAATTTGCACGCCCACAGGGCCTAAGGTTCCCTGACCCGCCAATACAATTTCGGTTCCAAGAATCCTTGTTTGCCCTACGTTTTGAGAAGAAAATCCTAAGCCGAAATTCTTGCCGTTGGCAAAAGTTCCCCAGTCAGCTTTAGGTCCAAATTGTCCAAAAGTGAACTCCATCATGTTGTCATATTGATTCCAAAAGAAGGAAGCATCGGCATATCCAACCCAACCTTTTCCCAACTTAAATCCTTGCTTAATTCCCACTTCAGCACTATAGCCTTTTTCAGGAGTTAATTTTGGATTGGAGGAAATAAACAAAGGCCCTACATGCGTGGTGATGTATCTTTCGGCAATGGTAGGGTAACGGAAGCCCTGACCAAATGAAGCACGGATATAGGTGGCTTCTGCTGCCTGATAGTTTACCCCCACTCTAAATAGAGGATAAGGAAGATCTTGCAAAGAGTTTTGAGTTTGGTCTAAATGCTGGCCATAAGCAACAGAGGTATCACTACCATTAATAGTAACTGTAGAATCTTTCACGTAATGTTTCATTTGGAAGTATTCCCAACGAGCACCTAACGAAATACTCAGTTTCTTGAAGAACTTGAAATCGGTTTGAGCATAAGCGGAGAAGTTGTAACAGGAGTTTTTACCGAACAAACTGTTGCTGGCATCTTTCGGTGGATTTACATCATCATATACATTCACAATACCACCGACCACGTTGAAATCAAATTTCTTGAACTCAAGTTTGCGGTGGTAAGAGATTTCAGCATAATAACTATTGGGCACCGATCCCTGCCCGGTATTGTTGGTATTGGTAGCGTTAAAGAACCTTCCGACAAACTTAAAGTGGTTGTTCTTTTTATCGTAGTAGTCAATAAAAGGATCTACCGTAAAGCGATAAGTTTTGTATTCAGTGATGGTACCGCCAAAAGGTTCATAAGCTAAGGAGTCGTAATTCACCCCCTTATAGGTTCTGATACCATTCCAAAAGAAGAAGGTTTTTCCCCAACTGTAATAACCGCTCAGGTTGATACCTATGTTTAGTCCTGGAATGTTTTTAAAACGATAGCGATACTTAATAGTTCCTCTCACTGAATGCGCATCAGAGGAATCTAAATATCCGGAGGAGGCATCAAAAGCTCCTCCTAATACTAAATCATGTTGTCCAAATTTTTGGCGATGCGCAAAGTTTATTCCTCCGGTTAAAGGGGACTTGCTGCCCCACCATTTCATAGCAGGGGTTTTAGTGGGGGGGCCATAGATGCCGGTGTAAACAGATACTTTTGTGTAAGGCTCATTCACCGGGTAAGCTGTGCGAACGTTCACGATACCATTTAAGGCACCGGAGCCATAAAGAGCAGAAGCGGCTCCTTTAATGACCTCTACCTGATCTACGTTTTCCATTGGGATAATACTCCATTTAGCATCGGCCGCATCAGCCGTTAATAAGGGGAGGTCATCTACTAAAACCTGCACCCGGCTACCGGCTCCGTAACTCCATCCGGCTCCTCCTCTGATATTTACCTGACCATCGGCAATGGTTACTCCTGGTACTCGGTTCATTCCCTGATCGAGGCTGGTAATATTCTGACTGGCCAGTGAACTTCCTTTAATTACATCCATCGAAACGGATTCTTCGCCCAGTTTCTTTTCGTATTTACTTCCCGTTACCACCACTACATCAATCAGGTTTTGCTTTTCCTTCATCACCACGTTCAGGGTTTTCACCTGCCCTTCAGCAAGTGTCACCTTAATCTTTTGCTCATCTTTCCCCACGTAGCGATAAGTAACTTCGTAGGTGCCTGCCGGAAGATTATCTATTTCATATTTTCCATCAAAATCAGAAACAGCAGCCCAGCCCTTCGAAGCATCAATCACTGCACTGGCGGAGATTAGAGCGTCTCCGTTCTCTTCAGTTAGTTTTCCTACAATTTTGGCGGTTTGTGAAAATAGGGATGTGCTTAAGGCGGTCAGTGTTACCGCAAAGAGTAGATGTAACTTCATTCAAGGATTTTTAGAATTCGGACAAAAATAGATTTTTTTTGAAACGGTGAAATTTTGTGGAAACTTTTGAATTGTCATGGAATTGTCATTTAATTGCGACACGGAAAAGTAGCCAACCATTATTCTTAATTTTAGGTCTGCTTAATTCGGAAGTAAAATTCAAAAAACTGTATGAAAAAAATTCTATCCGCTCTGTTCTTGTTAGGTGCAGGCTTTAACTATGCAAACGCTCAGTGCTCGGCTTGCACACCTGTTGACTGCTCTGCCACTTTGCCTACTGGGGGACTTTGCAATTATCTGCACGATGATACGGCCGGTAAGCCTTATGATGATGTCATATCATTTTATATGCCCGATAACTTGAGCGATCCGGTTACGCTTTCAAAATGTGGCGGTTGTTCATCGGTCACTCTTCGTCAAATTGATGTGGTAGGTATTCAAGGCCTTCCTCCCGGTCTTACTTATAGCATCAGCCAAAATGGAAGCTACAACGTACAAGGCGGAGATCATTTCGGTTGTGTGCATTTCTGCGGTACTCCCGTAGCTCCCGGCACTTATTATATGGTGGTGAATTTGTTGGCCGATGTAACCGCACATGGTACTCCACTTGGAGATGTGCAGGCAAATGATCAGGCACAACAATACCGCGATACGCTTATTATTTATCCGGGAGTTTCAGAATGCCCCGGAACTTTTACACTTGGCAATGGCCCTTGTGTCACTAAGGCTTGCGACTCTGTGTCAGTAAATCTAACAGGATCTTTATCTAATCCGGATTGTTCTGACCTTATTTCGTACGATTGGAGCTTTGGAAATGGACAAACCTCCAAATTGAAATCTCCGGGATTTGTAAACTATAATGTGCCTGATACTTTCCCACTTACTCTCACGACTACTTACTATACGTACCGAATTAAGTCAGTCACAGTAAATGTAAGCGGTGGATACACCGGAGATATTGAAGAACTTACCAGTGCTTCAAAGCCGGATCCATATATCCGAATCAACTCGTTGGCTTTTAATAACAGAGGCGCAAGTTCTGATGTGAATTCTGCCACTTTTAATAATTTGGATTTAGTGATACCGGGCAGCAACTGTGCTGATCCAATTGAAATCCAAGTGTGGGATGAAGACACCGGACCTCCACAAGGCACCAATCCATTCGGTTCGCAAGATGATCATATCAACGACCATTTTATTACGCCTGCCATTCCAAATCAGGTTACGTCTTTCTTAAACAATTCTACTATAGCAGTTACTTTTGATACGGTTGCTACTTCGAGTGTGACAGAATCTATTGACATTGTTGTATATCCTCATCCACCTACTCCGGTATTAATGACTTCAGTAGATTCAATCTGTGGAGGTGATTCTGTACTTATTTCTTTTACACCGGCACTTAACAACTACCTCTATCATTGGTATTTGAATGATACCACAGAATTGTTGACTTACGACTCGGTAATATATGCAAAGGCCGAAGGGAATTATACCTTGAAAGTGACCAACATGGAAACTGGATGTGAAGAATTTAGTCAACCTAAGTTTATTGGTGTTGGGTTGCCTTCTCCATCTCATGTGAATATTGTTTACAACGGTACCCAGCTTTTTGTTTCTCCTTTCCCTTCCACCGGCTTTGCTGTGGAATGGTATTACAACGGAAACTTAGTAACCGGCCAAAGTGGGAAGTTCCTTCCTAATTTAGGAAATGGAGTGTATGATGCTCAAGTATATAATGTTAACTATCCGGGTTGTCGTACAGTGGCTAATTCAGATACATTAGACATTTCAGGCTTAGAAGTATTGAGCTATAATCCGGTGCAGGATGTAAGTCTTTTTCCGAACCCGAACAATGGCCGTTTTACGCTGAAGTTTACGAGTGATAACTATAGCGACATCAAAATCTCCATTAGAAATACAATGGGACAGATCGTTCGCGAAGAATCGCTTAGCGCATTTGAAGGAAACTACCAGAAGGAATTTGACATGACTGATTTTGGCAAGGGTATTTACATTGCTACTATCGAATCTTCCGGAGTATCCATCAACAAAAAAATGGTTGTTCAGTAAATTACTTCCTGCTTGAAAATAATGTTAATAATTTCAGGAAGTAAACACGCGCAATCACTTAGTTTTGTAATATTGAATAACTAAAACAAACACAGCACATGAAAAAAGTAATTTTTACCCTGTTCTCAGCCAGCATGTTTTTTGTTGGTGCAAATGCACAATACTGCGGAGGCTCAGGTCCTTCAGTATGTACTCCTTCTGGTACATTAACTCAACCCGGCTTATCACCTGCCTCTGACAGTTTACCTTCCGTTGTAAATGGAACCACTCCTAACACAGTGATTCAGTTTAAGAACTTCGACACTTTTGCCTTTGGTGGTCAAACAGTAACGGTAAACTCCCTTCGGATTGATACTTTAGATAACCTACCAGTCGGCCTTTGCTGGGCTACTAACAAGACAGACAACACTTGGGCAAATCAGGAAGACGGATGTATTAAAATAGGCGGAACAGTTTGTTCTAACCCCGGTCAATACAAGCTGCACATAGTTGTAACTGCTGATATTGGTGTTCCAATTCAAACAGATGCAGATGCTGCCGGATTAAAGTATTTCGTAAGAGTCATCAATCAGGGCGATTCTGAAGTAGCTGTAGATACTAATCAGACTGCTCCATTCAGCAACGCAGGTGGTTACAGTGCAACTAAAGATTGCGGCAACGGAATAATGCAGAATGAGTTAGCTATAAACTCTCTATCTGTTGTTCCAAATCCATTCAGCAACAAAGCACGTGTATCTTTCTTCTCTGCAAAATCAGGTGTAATGACGGAAAGAATTACCAACATGATTGGCTCTGAAGTTTACAAGAATAAGTTAGAAGTAACTGTTGGTAACAACACTTCCACTATCGAAAGAAATAATTTACCTGCCGGTGTGTATTTTTACACGATCACCGATGGAAAAAATATTTCTACTAAGCGAATGGTGATCAGCGAATAATCGCTGTTGAAAACTTTCAAGAAAAAGTCTTCCCATATATGGGAAGACTTTTTTGTTTTGTCTTGCGAAATATCCGCTATTGTTAAATTAAAACTACACCATGAAAAAATTATTCTCTACAATTCTTTTTGCATCATTCACTTCAATTCTTTTGATAGCACAGCCTTGTGGCACCAATGGCCCTTCGGTATGTACACCTACCGGTGGTCCCGCTGGAGGAGGCTTTGACGACCCTAATTCTATCCCCTGTGTTGAAATGGGGGTGGCCTACGATTATAGTATACAGTTCTCTATGTTTTCAACGTTTAGCTTTCAAGGGCAGCATAACGTAGATAGCATTGAGTTTGTAAGCCTCAATAATTTGCCTTGCGGTTTGTGCTGGGCAGTGAATAAGGTAAACAAAAGATATGCGGCTAACGAAGATGGATGTTTGCGCATTTCAGGCCTTTCTAACGATAATGCCGGACAATATCAATTAGCATTAGGTTTCAACGCTTGGATTGACGGCATTGCCACGGCCATACCGGTATCTGCGTTTCTGTCAAACCAAGCCGGCATCAAATTGTTTCTTCGGGTGAAAACAAACGGAAGTTCTAATTGCCCGAATGTGGATACCTCTTCCTCTGCAAATAATTTAACTGCAACGGTAGGTTGCTCAGTTGGAATCAATGATTTGAACGCAGAAGTATCTTCTGTGAAAATTGCTCCGAACCCAATGACTTCCTCTGCGGTGTTATCTTTCAATGCGGATAAGTCGTTGACCTATACCATGAAGATTACTGATGTAACGGGTAAAGAGATCGAGAGCAGAATTTTAAAGGCAACTCAAGGAATCAATGAGTTTGAAATTAAACGCAATGGGCTGCCTGCTGGAATTTACTTTCTTTCTTTAACAGATGGGAAAGGAATAATTGCCAAACGATTTTCTGTTTCTGAATAAATATTTTGAAAATAAAGTCAAAGAAACCAGCCTGAGATTCGGGCTGGTTTTTTATTTATTGCCTATAAAACTATTTTTGACCGAACAATAAGGACGAAATGAAAAACATCCAACAATGGATGGAGGACTACGGAGCAAGCCACCAAAATTCTACCAATAAATTAATTCACTGGATTTGTGTGCCTTTCATCTTTTTCAGCATTACCGGGTTTTTCTACAGTATTGATATTCCCATTGAAGTTAGGGAGGGTGTGAGGCTGAATATGGCCATTGTTCTGTTGATTGGCCTCACGGTTTATTATTTCTTTCTCTCTCGAACTTTATGGATTGGTATGTTTCTTTTTTCAATCTTATGTGTTTTGGGTTGTTATTTCATTGAAAGAAGTGGGCTAACACTTTGGGTAGTTTGTTTGACGATTTTTGCACTGGCTTGGATCGGTCAATTTTATGGTCATAGTGTGGAAGGGAAAAAGCCTTCCTTTGTCAAGGATATTCAATTTCTGCTCATCGGGCCGGCTTGGCTTATGAGTTTTATTTACAACAGAATTGGTATTTCGCTCTAATCGGTATAATCTTTGAACAGTACATCCATCTAAAATAAAAACCATGACAAAAAAGAGCTTGCTGCTAATTGTTTCCATCCTTTTTATTGTAACTAATTTCTCCTTTATGTCGAAACCTGAAAACCAGGCCAAACTGATTCTGAGTAATATGGTAAGTGCTGTCAATGCTAATAAGGATTGCATGTACACCATGCGAAGTCTGGAAAGGATTGTGGGAATGAAGGAATTGCGCGGAGGTGATATTCTGACAAAAATAAACATCAGCCCGTTTAAAGTGTATCTAAAAATGATAACGGATCCCAATAAGGGAACCGAGGTGTTGTATGCAAAGGGAGAACGAGGCGATAAGGCCTTAGTGAATCCCGGCAGGTTTCTTCCTACCATTAAGCTCAATCCGTTCAGCGGCTTGCTGACAAAGCAACAACATCACACCATACTTTCTTCCGGCTTTGTATTTACCGCTAAAGTAACTGCTGAAGGAATGAAAAAGGCAGAGGCGCAAAAACGGTTTGATGAAGTGTTTACATATGCAGGTGATGTGACCTGGAACGGCAGGAGTTGTTATAAAATAGTGATAGAAGATCCTACTTGGACTTACACCACATATCAGGCGAAGAAGGGCGAAAATATGTATTCCATTTCGCAGAAGTTGATGATACCGGAGTATTGCATGGTTGAATTAGATGGAGTAAAGGGCTTTGAGGATGATTTGGGAGGGAAAACGCTAAAAGTTCCTACCTCTTATGCTAAGAAAACTACCCTATATATTGATAAGGAAAATAATTTCCCAATTTATCAGGAGATGCAGGATGATAAGGGAGTGTTTGAGCGCTACGAGTTCTACAATTTAAAGGTGAATCCCCATTTCAAAGCGGATGAATTTTCTCAGGATTTCTCGGAATACAACTTTTAATTCCGGCCTGCCAACAGATATAAGACAGCCATTCGGATGGCCACTCCATTTTCTACCTGATGCAGGATAAGCGACTGTTTTGAGTCGGCTACATCGCTGTTCAACTCTACCCCCCGATTGATGGGGCCGGGGTGCATAATGGTAATATCTTTTTTGATAGAATCGAGCAACTGGCGGTTTACTCCGTAAAATAGAGCGTACTCTCTCAGCGAAGGAATAAACTTAATATCCATCCTCTCTAACTGAATGCGGAGGACGTTTGCCACATCGCACCATTCCAGTGCTTTTTTGAGGTTGGGTTCATAGCTTACGCCCAGTTCTTCGATATACTTGGGAACAAGTGTAGGAGGCCCACAAACCTTCACTTTGGCCCCCATCTTTAGCATCAAAGGAATATCGGAACCGGCTACTCTGGAGTGTTTGATATCTCCAATAATCAGGTAATTCAAACCCTTGAGTTCTTTTAGTTTTTCGCGAACAGAATACCCGTCTAATAAGCCCTGTGTAGGATGCTCATGGATACCGTCTCCAGCATTGACTATGTTGGCATCAATGTGTTGAGACAGAAAATTGGCGGCTCCGGAACTGCTGTGGCGCATCACCACCATATCTACCTTCATTGCTAATATGTTCCGAACCGTATCCAGCAGTGTTTCTCCCTTTTTTACAGAGGAACCGGAGGCCGAAAAATTAATGGTATCGGCACTGAGGCGTTTTTCGGCAAGCTCAAATGAAATGCGGGTTCGGGTAGAATCTTCAAAAAATATGTTGGCAACAGTAATATCGCGGAGGGAGGGAACCTTTTTAATTGGTCGCTGTAGAACTTCCTTAAAGTTATCAGCAGTTTGGAAGATGAGGTCAATGTCTGATTTCTCAAGGTTTTTAATTCCAACTAAATGCTTGGTGCTTAAAGCGCTCATTGACCTTTTTTTATGGTGAATTAATCTTTGTCTTCTATCATCCACACCTTGTCTTCTCCATCGGTTTCCTTCCATTCTACTTTTACTTTTTCAGTAGTAATGGAGTCTATTATCCGGCCAACATATTTGGCTTGAATTGGCAGATGTCGGTGCAGTCTTCTGTCTATAAGAACCAACAATTCTACATCTGCCGGACGGCCATAGTCAAGTAAGGCATCCAGCGCGGAGCGGATGGTGCGGCCGGTATATAACACGTCATCTATTAAGACAATGTTCTTATTCTCTAATGAAAAATTAATGTTGGTTTCATCGGCAATTATGGGCTTGCCTTTTATCCTAAAGTCGTCCCGGTAAAAGGTAATATCTAGTTTGCCATAGTCTATGTGTTGGTTCCCTAGAATTTCTCGCAGGCGGGTATAAATGCGGTCGGCCAGCATAACCCCTCTCGGCTGAACCCCCAAAATGGCCGCACCGGTAAACTCTTTATGTTGTTCAATTAACTGATGGCAAAGGCGGGTAATGGTCAGATCCAGTTTTTTGCTATCAAGTATTAGGCGAGGATGCATTGCTGATTTGTTTGGCAAATATAGGCTTTTAAAGGAATCCTACTATACGGGGATTTCTTTTGGTACCCTCTGTAAAAGTGAACAACTGTGTGCATAACATTTTGCCCGTAAATTAGGGGAGAAAGGCATTTCGTCACTACTTTTCGATTAATTAAAAACCAAATTAACATGGCAACTAAAAAAGCAGCAGCAAAAAAAGCGACCGCTAAAAAAGCAACCGCTAAAAAAGCTCCGGTAAAAAAAGCTCCGGCAAAAAAAGCAAAGAAGGCAGCAGCGCCTAAGGCAAAAAGAAAACCAAATGCTGCATTTATGAAACCGATGACTCCAAGTACCGCATTGTCTGCTGTAGTAGGAAGCAAACCGCTACCTCGTACTGAGGTAACGAAAAAAGTTTGGGAATACATCAAGAAGAACAAACTTCAAGATGCTAAGAACAAACGGAACATTAATGGTGATGCGGCTTTGCAGGCTATCTTTGGCGGCAAAAAAACGGTATCAATGTTTGAAATGACAAAACTCATCAACAAACATTTGTCGTAAATCGTTTCAGCTTTTTGCAACTTAATAGTTGCCTAAAGTTTTAAAAAATTACCCTGTCATCGGCAGGGTAATTTTTTTTGTACGCTATTCATGCCGTCCATAAATTTGTCGTGCATAGCAATTGCATCTCCATTTACGTTACATTATAACAGACGTATTTGAAAATAATTACCCAACGCCCTCTTGCCGATTTTAAATTATGATTCGTGTTTTCAAAACACATCTAAGCACTCAACAGAGGAAATGAGATTTGTAGTAGCGCAAAATACACGACCTAATCAGTTTGTACACATTAGGCTCCACTCTCTTAATAATGCAGTAAATGAGAGGGGCAATCAGATTAGTCTCTTTCGCTTATCTTTGCGCCTGCATTATGAGTAAAAAGGGAAAAGTTTTAGTGGCTATGAGCGGTGGTATTGACTCCACCGTTACTGCTATTATGCTACATGAGCAAGGCTACGAAGTAGTAGGCATTACCATGAAAACGTGGGATTACGCCACCTCAGGAGGTAGTAAAAAGGAAACCGGTTGTTGTTCGCTTGATTCGATTAACGATGCCCGACAGGTAGCGGTGGATATAGGATTTAGTCATTTCATCATTGACATTAGAGAAGAGTTTGGTGATTTTGTGATCAATGATTTTGTTAATGAATACCTGGCTGGTAGAACTCCCAACCCCTGTGTGTTGTGCAACACTCACATTAAGTGGGAAGCCTTGCTAAAACGAGCCGATTTGATGGATTGTGAATTTATTGCCACCGGGCATTACGCTCAGTTGCGTAACGAAAATGATCGGTATGTGATTTCCAAAGGTTTAGATCGCAACAAAGATCAGAGTTATGTATTGTGGGGAGTAACGCAACAATGTTTGAAGCGAACATTTTTCCCGATGGGCAAATATCGCAAGCCGGATATAAAGCAAATGGCTCGCGATATGGGATATGTTGAGTTAGCCAATAAAAGCGAGAGCTACGAAATATGTTTTGTGCCCGATAATGACTACCGCGGTTTTCTGAAGAGAAGAGTGCCGGATTTGGAACAAAAAGTAGAAGGAGGAAATTTTGTAGATAGAGAAGGTAAAGTTGTTGGCAAACATCAGGGGTACCCTTTCTATACTATTGGTCAGCGGAAAGGGTTAGGAGTAGCATTTGGCAAACCTATGTTTGTGTTAGAAATTTTTCCGGAGACCAATACGGTGATGTTGGGAGAAGAAAAAGATTTGGAACGCAACGGTATGTGGGTGGGCAAACTAAACTTGCAGAAATATGAATCGCTCCCTACGCATACCAAAGCCATTACGAAAGTGCGTTACAAGCATGAAGGGGAATCGAGCATTATTAACCAGGTGGACGATAAAGCGAAGGTGGAATTTATGGTGCCCGTATCGGCTATTGCTCCCGGGCAATCTGCTGCCTTTTACGAAGAAGATGATTTGATTGGAGGAGGAGTTATTTTTTCTAACTTCAACATTACATCTGAATCGAATGCTACTAAAACGAACTTGCAGCATGCTTAAACCCAACAAGAGATTTCCGTGGGCGGGTCTCTTTCTTACAGGTATATTATTTTCAGTCTTTATTTTCTCCTGCAAGGACAAAAAAGATACGCTCGTGTTAGACTATCAGTACGAGTATTTCCCCACTGATTCTGGACATTATGTGGTGTATGATGTGGACTCGATTTTCTATTCCTATAATGGGCAACATCATAACGACACGGCTCACTATCAGCAGATGGAAATGATTACAGATACCACCTATGACAATGAAAACGCGATGAATTATGTGCTCACGGTTTATCGCAGAGCGAATGCTAATTATTCGTGGACTATAGATAAGGTTTGGGAGGTTAAACGCAGCGTGACTAATCTCATCAAAAAAGAGGACGACCTTCGATTTGTCAAACTTATTTTTCCTCCTCAAGAAGGGGCTGAATGGAACGGCAATATTTTTATTCCCTACACCACTCCTTATGATGGCTATAAAGATTGGACTTATTCTTATGAAGCGGTGAACGTGCCTTATTCCGTTAACGGATTTAGTTTCGACAGCACCCTTACCGTAAAGGAAGTGGATGACGAAAATTTGATTCAAAAGAAGTTGCGCAGAGAAGTATATGCCAAAGGCGTTGGGATGATTTATCAGGAATGGGAAATTGTGAATAAGCAAAACGTGCAGGCGAATTGGGAAAGCGGAGTAGAAAATGGATTCCGCATTAGGATGCGGGTGGCCGATCACAATTAGCCAAGCGCTTATGGATCATCATTTATGAAGACACCGAAGATTTTTTTTGCGCTTTTTATTTTATCGCTACCGATAGCACTGTGCGCCCAACACAATTACTACTGGGTTAAATTTAAAGACAAAGCCAACAGCAGCTTTTCTATCAACCAACCTTCTCAATTTCTTTCAACGGCTTCTATTGAAAGAAGGCAGAAACAAAATATTGCGGTAAACGAAACGGACTTACCTATTTCGCAAAATTATATTGACAGTATCTCTCCTTACGTTGTTGAACTAAGGCATCGGCTCAAGTGGTTTAATATGGTGGTGGTGCAGTTGCCCGATTCTACTTTTGCCGATTCTATCCGTCAGTTTTTATTTGTGGATACACTCAATCGAATTGAAGTTTCACCAGCACGCGCTGTGAGCAACGAACAAAAATTTGAAGCTGTAACACCGGTAGATCAACATTATATCTATCCCAACCGATACGGCATTGCCTATCATCAAACCAATATGATGAACGTGGATTTGCTGCACCAAGCCGGAGCACGTGGGCATGGAATTATTGTTAGTGTAATGGACAATGGCTTTCTGAATGTAAATACCATCAAAGGATTCGACTCTGTTCGCCAACGCATTTTATATACATGGGACTTTGTGCACAATCAGGAAAATGTGTATGCAGACGGTGGTCATGGCACCAGCGCTTTTAGTTGTATGGCAGCCAATATTCCGGGGCGAATGTTAGGCACCGCACCGGATGCTTCCTACTATCTTTTACAAACAGAAGATAATGGTGCGGAGTGGGTGATGGAAGAATATAACTGGGCGGCAGCCGCAGAATGGGCCGACAGTGCAGGGGCGCAAATCTTCTCCACTTCACTGGGCTATACTGATTTTGATGGAGGTATAGGAAGCCATACGTACAATGATTTGGATGGGCATACTACTATTATTGCTCGTGCCGGCAACATGGCTTTTGGCAAAGGCATTTTGGTATTGAATAGTGCGGGCAACGAAGGTGCTGCCGCTTGGCATTATGTAAGTACCCCGGCTGATGGAGATAGCATATTGGCCATTGGAGCGGTGGACTCTGCCGGAGTGATTGCTGCTTTTAGCGGTCGGGGTCCCACTGTGGATGGACGGATAAAGCCTGATATTTGTGCACAAGGAGTGATGAGCGGAGTGCTGAATACCATTGGCGAAACAGGTTACAGCAGCGGCACTTCCTTTAGTTGCCCCATAATGGCCGGTAGTGCGGCTGCTTTGTGGAGTGCTTTCCCTGATAAATCGGCTCGTGATATTTCTACCGCTATTCGAATAAGCTGTCCTACTTTTTGGTATCCTGATAATAACTACGGATCGGGGATTCCTAATTTTTACACCGCGTATTGGCTGCTGAAAACCGATTACAACGAACGAATTTTGCAAGTGACGGATGATGTGGTGCTATATCCCAACCCTTTCAGCAGTGATTTGAACATCGCCTTATTCGGAGGAGACAAAGACAAAAAGCATTTGATTCAACTGTTTGATATGTCGGGAAAAGAGTTGTTGCGCAAAGAAGTGTTTTTGCGTGACCACACCTTTGAAGTGCTCAACTATACCGAAACAAAAAATTTGGCTGCCGGAAAATATATTCTGCGCTTAGATGGCAACAAAGCCTATAACCACGTAGTGATAAAGGCGAAGTAAACGCTACCTCACTATCCTCCTCTGAGTTACCGGTTTATCAATTTGCTAGTTCCTAATTCTTTTCTCCGATTCATAACTGTGAGTGACAGAAGAACTCAGCGATAATTAGCCCAAAACTCGGATGACAAAAAAAATGCGCAGTTGCTTGAAAACTGCTGCTATTTTATACAAACCGCAGTCACATACTCATAGGTAATTCCCTGCTGGCAAGGCTCTAATTCGTAATAATCTTTGCGTCTGAAAATATGGCAAAGCAACTTGTTGGCTTGGTGCAATCTCACTCCTAAATGAAAGGGAAGAAATTTCCCGACAAAAGATAAGGCTGTAGTTTTAAATCCTCCGTTTTTATTTTGCCCGTGCATCTCTACGTGGCTGAAATACTTCAACAGCAATGCGGTAAATTCTTCTACCGTATATTCTCTAATGTGAAAAATATTTGCCGGTTTATCGTTCAACCTCTTCCCCGGATTTGTGACCGTTCTATTGGGGGTAGAGCATAAAAAAGTTCCCCCCTGCTTCAACACTCGAGATACTTCTTTTAGAAAATCTTCATCCGCATCAATGTGCTCTATCGTTTCTAACGATACATACACCTCTGCAAAACCATCGGCTACTGGTAGCTGCGTGCCACTCGCCAATTTAAAATCAGCAGCAGGGTTCTTACACTTCTCATTCGCCTCTTTCAACGCTTCTTCCGAAACATCAAAACCGTGCGTAGCTTTACTTCCAACAGAAAAAATAGCAGTGCCTTCTCCGTTGCCGCAAGCGCAATCAATCACTACTTTGTTAGCTGTAAACTGCTTCGCAAAAACGAACCGTAAATGATGTTCCGTAGCTACCCAATTGGGCATAAAAAAATTAGCTGACAATCTTTCCTTTTCTACATCCATAACTTGATTTGTATGGCTAAATAAAGATTTTGGAAATGTAGCGCGAAATAAAAAAGCGTGAAGGAAAGTGGATGACTCAATAAGGTGCGTTGTGCGAATCCTTCTCTTCCTTCATACGATGCCCTTTCTTGTCAATATAATACCAGATAAAGCGCGGCTCGTATATCCCTGCTTTATTCTGTTCTCGGCTTTGATCGCCCACTTTGGCAATTCCACCTTTAAAGGGAAATGCACAATCGAATTTTGGAACAATAATCACTTGGCCTTCCATATTAGCGTAGCCTGTTTTTCCGTTTTCAATAATCCGAAACAGTCCTTCAGAAGTAGAATCGGGGCCGTTGTTGTAAGGAAACACCCGAAACAAAAAGTTTCCCTTTTTATCAATAGCGATATAACCCATGCCGGGTTTCAGCACGATGGCAATTGTTCGGAAGGTATCCGTAAAGCACCTTGTGTATTTAAAATAAGGGATTACGGTATCTCCCTTGTTATTGATATATCCGAAGGCATTGTAATGGAGGTCTTTTATCAAGAAATAAGAATCACTTGCTCTATCTGTTTGAGAATACAAGGAAGGAGAACTCATAAGAACGACAGAAAACAAAAAAACAAATCGCGGTAGCAATGATTTTATTTAGAGGATGAAATTAAAGAATGAACTTTCTTTCACCGACAAACGGGCACAAAAAAATAAACCCGCTATTGCTAACGGGTCTATCTGGAACAATTGATTTTTGCTTACGCAATTTTTCTAATTTCCTCTTTTTTATCGTCTTCGCTGTTGTTATCTTTCTTCCTGAGGGGAGTGGCTTTAAAGTCTTCATACAACTCGTCCAAAGAGTAGTTTTCTTCCTCCATAATTTTAGGAAGATAGTGAGCGATACTTTCTAAAAGCTTGGTAATATCCTGCAGGCTGTGATTGCGAGTAAGCACTACGCGCAAGCCTGTGTTTTTGATAGAAACTGCCGGGAACATAGCCAGGTTACAGAACATGCCTTCGTTGTAAAGAGCGTGCATAATTTTTGCCCCTACTTCTTGTTTACCAATAGCAATGTAAAAGATAGGAGTAAGCTCACCGGAAACTAAAGGTAGTTCTAGCTGACGGCACTTTTCTACAAACAACACCATCCGTTCAAACAAATCACTTTGCATAGTTTCTATTTCGTCACTCAAGTGTATTTCTGCCGAAGCTTTTACAGCTCCTAAAACAGCCGGCTGCAAGGGGCCGGAGAAAATAAAGGAGCTACCACAGTTTTTAATCAGTGTTTTTTGGTCTTCATCATAAAAGGTAAGAGCACCACCGCAGTTTCCAAATCCTTTGGCCAAGGAAGTAATCACCATCATGCGAGGGTGATACGGCATGCTTTGCAGCGCTAAGCCGCGACCGTGCTTTCCGGCCCAACTCATTCCGTGGGCATCATCCACATAAAAGTGAAACTGTTCGTATTTCTCCAGTAACTGCCATATATCTCCGAACGGAGCAGCATCGCCATACATAGAATAAACACCATCGGCAAAATACCAGATGCGCTCATAGTCGTGTCGTAAAATCTGAATCCGTGTTTCTAATCGGTTCATATCATTATGCGGAACGTTCTCCACATACACGCCATCTCCTTTTGCCATTTGCAGTGCGTTGCGAACGCTGTTGTGAACTTGTTGATCGGCAATCACCGCATCGCGCTCTCCCAAAATAATTGGAATCACAGATACGTGGCCTAAACTGGTGGTAGGGGCGAGTAGGGTTGGCTTGCCCATTATTTCGCCCAGCATCTCTTCTATTTCACCATACATCCCCATTTCTAGAAACATACGAGAGCATGAAAATTGTGCCCCATACTTATTGACTGCTTCGATAGCGGCCTTTTTTAAGCGCTCATCGGTTTCGAGTCCGAGGTAACTGCAAGAACCGTAATAGACAAATTCTCTGCCTTTCACGGTCACATGCTTTCCATCAAAATTTTGGTCCTCTGTTCTCTGCTGGATAAGGTCGAGGGAGCGTACCTTAAACGCCAATTTGTTGATGATGTCGCTAAATTCTTTTCTCATAATACCTGTGTATTTTTATGCAAAATAGGGGGGCGTTTATCCCTGTGAAAGGAAACAACAAAGATAAAATCAACAGGTAGTAGTGGTGGTGTATAATATTTTGGCTACTTGCATTAATACTGTGAGAGACGCTGTAAAAATGGAATCGGCTGTATCAATTTTAATGACAGCGATTTGTAGGGATAGCGCAGATAGTAACATTGCTATGTATAAAAGTTGTAACGACCTGATTCGTATTCTGGATATATTTGAAAAAAATCATCACGTCTGATAAAAGCTATAATTGATAAAATCAAGGGGGGGAGTTACTGGAAAGAGAGGGTGATTGGCATCCTCGGTTTGGGCATGTACTTTTTCGGGAACCTCATTGAAATTTTATCATCCCCTACTCATACCACTACCGACCCTCCGGCCATTTGGATTACCGGGGCTATATTGAGCGGTATCCTCACCTTTGTTTCTATTAGTAAATACAAACATTACACGCCTACGCTGTTCAAATTCGTTATCTACTTCGTCAACTTTAATATTGTTTTTGCCTATTCGGACAGTGTAAAGAAAACGATGGACGACCAGTCCTTTTACTTGTTTTTGAGCTACGCTATTTTTATTGTGAGCAGCCAGATGCTCGAATCGCGGAAAGAGTTAGTTTTTATGAGTTTTTACGAGATGTTGTTGTTTGCAGGAGCCGTGTTTCTCTCCTACAATTATCATCCCATTATACTCAATCCGCTTCACATCCTCATGTTTGCTTTTGTATTGGCGGGGAATTATGCTATTGGGGTGGCACGTTTACGATTAACCCAAATTTCAGGGAATTCAAGTATTCAGTTCAAGTCCATCAGTGAGAATGCTCGTGACACGCAGGTGATGTTAGATGCCGACTTTCGGTTTGTGTATTTAAACCCGGCAGTAAAATCGCTCACCGGGTATGAGGCTACAGAGCTACTGAAAAAGGAATTTTTTGAGCTAATGGTACCAGCGGATGTGGCTGGTGTGAGGACTGCGCTGGACGAAATAAAACTACACCCGGAAGAGCGAGTTAGTTGTGAGTACCGCATGAACCGCAATGACGGGACTCATGTGTGGGTCGAAAGTATTTTTAGTGCCTTTGAAACCGCTTCGGGGAAAAAAGGCGATTTGATTTTTGCGGAGACCCGTGACATTGAATCTCGGAAAAAACTGCAAGATGAAATTCAACATCAGTTGAAGGTAGAGGAAATGCTGATTAAGCATTCTACTCAGTTTATAAATGTAGATCGCACGGAAATACAGCAGGGCATAGACTATACTTTAGGAGAGTTTGGTGCTATGCTGGAAGCAGATGCGGCTTTAGTTTACCGGATGCAAGGGAAACTGCATGACGAATTCCAATCTACAAACCATTGGTTTAAGCAAGAAGAAATTGCCATCATTCAACACTTCAATCTGATTGTCAGAATCAATCAACAACTGATTTACTTTTTACGTGATTGGAAGGGAGATAAGTCTTCCTGGGGCAATTATATCTCAGGGGATCGGTTGCATCAAATTGAAGCCTTAGCAACGGATGATTTGCCCGACAAAAAATTTTACCTCATCCCAATGCAAAGTGGGAATGTGGTGAATGGCTTTATCGTATTTGTGTTTGATCAAAGCGTTCATCATGAGCGTTCGAGTTTCTTTGGTCTGATAGGAAGTATGGTCGCAAACGCTTTCACCCGCTTGCGCACCGAAACACGATTGCACGAAGCGCAGTTGACCAATGAATATATTCTAAAAGCGCTTCCCGACTGGCTTTATATTGTTGACTCTAAAGGAGAGTTTACCGGAATGAATGACTATTCTACGTTAGAGTCGTACATTCCGGATACCAATCTGATAGGGAAAAAGTTTACCGATGTTTTGCCCACCGACATTGCCTTGAACTTTGAACAAGCATTAAATGAGGTAGCCGACTCTGATCAAATTACTGCCTTTGAGTACCATGATACTTCTATATACATAGGGCGCTATTTTAAAGCCATTCTTGCCCCATTTAAGGAAGGAGAATATCTCATTATCATTCGTGATATTACTGACTTGAAAGAAGCGCAGTTAGAATTAGTCAGCAAGGCGGAGAAATTAGAGCAATCGAATAAGGAGTTGGAGGAGTTTGCTTATGTGGTGAGCCATGATATGAAACAACCTATTCGCACTATCATCTCTTATCTATCGCTGCTAAAGCGGAAGTACGAAGATAAATTAGATGATACGGCCAACGAGTTTATTAATTTCTCTATCGGAGGAGCCAATAAAATGAGCGACCTCATTCGCGATATACTTCAATATAGCAGAGTCGAACAGCAAGTTGAATTAGTGAGTGATGTGTTTCTTGGCGATTTGGTGCGGAAAGTTCTCGGCAACCTAAATGATACTATCCAGAAGAATAATGCAGAAGTGTTGGTAGATAAACTTCCGTCAGTTACCGGCAATGAAACCATGCTGCATGAGTTGTTTCAAAACTTGGTTGAAAATGGAATTAAATACAACCGAAGCGAGCACAAGAAAGTCACCATAACGGTGAAAGACAGTGGTGATTTTTGGGAGTTTGAAATTGCGGATAACGGAATCGGGTTTGACGAGCAATATTCGCAACAGATATTTAAAATATTTAAGCGGCTCCATAACGATGAGGAGTTTCAGGGAACTGGGATCGGTCTGAGCATTTGCCATAAGGTGGTGATTAAGCACGGAGGTAAAATATGGGCGCAATCGGTGAAAGGGCAAGGCAGTAAATTCTATTTTACGTTGCCCAAAAACTACAGTGACCAGTAGTAGCCATCCCGGTGCATTCGCAAAATTTATTTGCCACATTTACTAGGAGAGGCAACTCTTTTCATTCCCAATGCTTTGTTATACTTGAGTTCCCTTTGAAATGAATTATTTAAACATCGCCACATGAAAGTAACTGCGCAGCGAATCATTGAATCTATTCCTTTTCGTTTTCGACCGGAGAAGGCAAAGGCCCTGAATACCGTTTTTCATTTTGATATAAGCGGGGAAGAAAATTTACAATACACGGTAACTATACAAAAGGAGCAATGCACGCTTCAAAGCAGTTTTATGGGCAATCCTGATTGCCTTCTAAAAACTACCGCTGCGATGTATATTGATCTGGAAACCGGAAAGGCTAACCCTCAGATGGCTGTGATGACGGGAAAAATTAAAATTAGCAACATTGCCGCCATGATGCAGTTTGCAAAGTGTTTTCGCAAGTTTGTGGCAGAAGAGAATTATTCTTCCACTCCCACAACCATCTCGGCTAATACGGCAGCAATTAAATCTCTTCCCCGACCTGCAAAACAAGGCCCTTTAGCGGGCGTAAAAATTATTGATTTTACCCGATTGCTCCCCGGCCCTTTAGCCACCATGTTTTTGGCGGATATGGGGGCAGATGTGATAAAAGTAGAAGACCCCGACAACCCCGATTATGTGCGCGATTTTGAACCTCGAGTGAACGGTATGAGTATGTTTTATCTTTCGCTAAACCGAAATAAGCGCAGTCTGGCAGTGAACTATCTTTCTGCCGAAGGCAAACAAATAATTTATGACTTAGTAAAAACTGCCGATGTATTGGTGGAGCAATATCGCCCCGGAATTATGAAAGAGATGGGCTTGGGCTATGAACAACTTTCACCAATCAACCCTCGACTAATTTATGTTTCCGTTACCGGTTATGGGCAACAATCTTCAAAAGCCAAAGCAGCCGGGCACGACTTGAATTACATAGCCGTAGGAGGGGCCTTGGGCATTACCGGAAATGAACAAGGCCCGGTGATTCCCGGCTTTCAGTTGGCCGACATAGCCGGTGGCGCATACATGGCCATGAACGCGGTAACTGCCGCCTTATACCAACGCGAGAAATCGGGAATGGGGGAATGGGTAGATTTATCTATGACAGATGCCGTACTTCCTTTCAGTGTGTTGCAATTTGCCGCTTACCAAGGCACGAAGCAAGTGCTCAATCCTCCCGATTTTGAATTGAGTGGTAAACTTCCCAACTACAATGTGTATGCTTGTGCGGATGGGAAGCACATCGCACTGGGAAGTTTAGAGCCAAAATTTTGGAATTTATTTTGCGCAAAGGCAGGCCGTCAGGATTGGTCGGAACGTTTTCTGAGTCCATCTGAAAGACTCGCGGTGAAAGAGGAAGTAAAAGCATTTTTTAAAACGAAAACAAGAGAGGAGTGGACCGCGTTTTTTAAAGAAGATGACATCTGCCTGACTGCCGTTAATCGCTTAGATGAATTAGAACGCGATACTTATTTTTTGGAAAGAAAAATGCTGATCGAAAATGAACACAGCGCTGTTGGGAAATACCTCACCATCAATCAACCTTTAAAGTTTAAACAAACGAATTTTGGCAACAATTGGTCGGCTCCTGATTTAGGAGATGATTCGGCAACCATCTTAAAAGAGTTGAACTACTCCGATGAAACTATTGGCTCCCTCCAAAACAAAGGAGTGGTAAAATTGAAGGCATGAAAAAAATAACACGAGCTATTACTTTCTTCATTCTGATGAGCTGCGTGGCACTCACTTTTGCCAGCGATTTGAATAAAGCCTTCAAATACTTAAACACCGGTGATTATCCGAATGCAGTCAAATACCTGCGAGAAGTAACTGCCGAAGATCCAGGAAATGCTGCTGCTAATTATGGATTAGCAAAATACTTTTTTGCGAAGGATAACCCCGCACATCACCTGGATTCTGCCAATACCTATATCAAGCTGGCGGCTAAAAAAATTCCTTTGAATCCCGATGATAAGGAAACAAAGCGCTTTCTGAATCTGGGAGTACGAGATTACACGATCCAAACCCTTCAAAAGGATATTAACTATGATGCTTACTCCAAAGTGGAAAAGGAAAATACCATCGAGTCGTATCAGTATTTCCTGGATAATTTTTCCGAAAAGGGGTTGCTGAACCAAGCCACGAATGCTCGAAACCAATTAGCTTACATCAAAGCGCGCGCGCAAAACGATCCCAAAGCACTCGATGAATTTGTGAAGAAATACCCCGATGCCGATCAAGTGAAAGAAGCAAAGGAATTATATGAGAAACTGCTGTACCGGCAAACTACTTCCGATCAAACCTATCAGTCGTATAAGAAATACATGGACAGCTATCCGCAAGGCGAATATGTGAAGGAGGCCCGAAAGAATTATGAGGAGAAGTTGTTGCAGTATTATAACAACCGCCATGATTTAAATGGATATGTAGAGTTTGAGAAAAAATATAAAGACCACCCCGCCTATCGCAGTATTCAAGACAGTATTTTTTCGATTGCCACGGCTCCTCAAACGGTAGCAGCATTTGAAAACTTTGTAAAAAACTATAGTGATAACCCACACATCGCAGAAGCATGGCAACAACTTTATCAATTATACACAGCCGATGCTACCGAAGAGGTTTACCGGAAATTTTCAGATGCCTACCCTCAGTTTCCCGACAAGAATAAAATAGACTCGGCCATAGAATTGGCCAAACGCGATCTGAAACCCTTTCAACAAGGCGACAAATGGGGATATGCTTATCAGCCCACCAAAGACTCCTTAGTGATTTTTATTCCGGGCGAATACGAAGAAGCCTTCGATTTTAATTGTGGGCTGGCAGCCGTGCGCATTAAACCATGTAATGAGAAATGCACTTATTTCTACATCAACAAAAACGACAAACGCGCCATTGATGCCGACTATAATTTTGCCGGTGATTTTCATGCTGGATATGCCGTGGTAGGTATTGGAAATTGTGAGGAAGAAGAAGCTTGCCGATACGGTATTATTGATATTCGCGGGCAATACGTGGTTCCTCCCATTTATGATATACTGGACGATCAAACGGAAGGTCTTTATCTGGCATCACAACACGATAAATTTGGATTCATTAATAAGCGGGGCGATAAAGTGATTTCCTTTAAATATTCCGATGCTTTGCCTTTTAGCCAGGGAGCCGCTGCGGTGGCGATAGACGATAATTGGTTTTTTATTGATAACGAAGGGCGGCAGTTGTTCATCAACCGCTTTCACAATGTTTCTTCCTTTAGCGATAGCCTTTGTGCCGTTACTTTAGACGGAGATAACTGGGGGTATATTGATTTGGCCGGAAACTTTGTGATAGACCCGCAGTATGACAATGCCGAAGATTTTGAAAATGGATTTGCTGTTATTTCCAAAAAAGAAAAGGACCCGAAGAATAAAGGACTTCTTATCAGCCAACGATATAAAATTGACAAAACAGGGAAGGTGATTGAAAAACTGACGGCTCCTAAGTCGGCAAAAACTGCTAAGAAGAGAAAGGGCAGAAAGTAGGGATAAGCACCCCATTTTTAGGATAGGTTTTTTAGACTTCTTCGGGTTCACTGAATGTGAAATTTCATTATTTACAGCAAGACGATTATTAGAACCACTGTTGTCCCAAATACAAAGCGCGCAGCTCTCCCTGTTGATATTCAAAAAGCGAGATTTAGTAATTTTCTTATCAATTTGCGCAACCGTGAAAAATGCACCACATACCAATCTCTACCCCGTGATGGAACATTTCTATACCATCCAGGGCGAAGGGTTTCATCAAGGTCGTTCCGCCTACTTTGTGCGCCTCGGTGGCTGCGAGGTGGGTTGCCCGTGGTGCGATGTGAAAGATAGTTGGCCGGCCGATAAGCACCCGCAGTTGTGCACCGAAGAAATTGTGAACGCAGTTGTGGCCACCCCAACCGAGCTATGTGTGATTACCGGTGGCGAGCCGCTCATGCAAGACCTGACCGAACTCACACAGGCATTACAGCTAAAAAATATCCGCACTCATCTGGAAACATCGGGAGCCTATCCCTTGTCGGGAACCTGGGACTGGATTTGCCTTTCGCCTAAGCGATTTAAACTCCCCTTACAAGAATGTTTAAATGCGGCACAAGAATTGAAAGTAGTGATAGCGCATCGCAACGATTTTCGTTTTGCCGAAGAATATGCCGAGAAGGGGAACGGCCACAGTTTCTTATATATGCAACCCGAATGGAGCAAAGAAGCCGAGCTGCTGCCTTTGATGATTGACTATGTAAAGCAACATCCGCGCTGGCGCATTTCCTTGCAGATTCACAAATACATGAACATCCCCTGATGATTATAAAACACAAAACCATCCGCATGAGTAAAATCTTTGTCCTCTTTCTTTTCATCGTCCCGGTATTCTCTTTTGCGCAAATCATTACTAAGGACAATGTCAAAGGCGCGGCTAAAGATGACTACGAAAGAGCGGATAACCATTTTGCTTTTGGACATCTGCTCACTGCCGATTCGCTTTTGCACTTGGCTGTAAAAGAGAAAGACAATTTTATTGATGCGTGGATATTGATTGGACAGATAAATCTGCAATACCTCCGCAATTATGAAGAGGCGACCAAAGCCTATGAGAAAGTGAAACTGCTCAAAAGCGATTATCTAAACAATATTGATTTTCAACTCGGCCTTTGCTACATGAACCAAGGCAATTACGAAACGGCTCGGGCGCACCTGCAACCTTTTCTAAAGCAGAATAAGATTATTGCACAAGAAAGAATGCTGGCCGAAAAGATGTTGAAGGATTGCGACTTTGCTACCGATGCGATGAAGCACCCCGAAGCTATTAAACCCACGAACTTAGGGCGTGGAGTCAATACGCCCGATGATGAAAGCATGCCCTCGCTCACCGCTGACGGCAAGTATCTGTACTTTACCCGCCATACCGGCACCGGCATGTATCAGGATGAAAATATTTTTGTGTCTATCCACACCGGTACGGGTTTTAGCCGAGCCAACAGCATCGGCAATACCATTAACACCGAAAACTACAATGAAGGCGCGCAGAGTATTGCCCCGAGTGGTAAGTATCTGTTCTTTACTTCCACCGACCGCCCCGATGGCGTGGGTAGAGCCGATATATATATGAGCCGAAAAACGGGCGATTTATGGGAACGCCCCAATAATATAGGCGGCCCCGTAAACACTCCCGGCTGGGATGCGCAACCCTGCATCAGTGCCGATGGCCGCACACTTTATTTCGCCTCAGTAAGAGCCGATGGGAGGGGAGGAAGTGATTTATGGTTGAGCCACCTGAGCGAAACGGGCACTTGGGGCAAGCCGGAAAACATGGGCGAAACCCTCAATACGCAGTACGATGAAATGCGCCCCTTTCTTCACCCCGATGGCAACACGCTTTACTTTTCGTCAAACGGGCATCCGGGCATGGGCGGCTACGATATTTATATGAGTAGAAAACAACCCGATGGCACTTGGGGGCAGCCCGTGGATTTGGGCTATCCCATCAACACCCCCGGTGATGAAATTGGAATACATGTAACTACCGATGGCAGCACCGCCTACTATGCCAGCGAGCAGAAGGATACTTACGGTCAAATGGACATCTACAGTTTTGAGATGCCCGCAAAACTGCGCCCCGGCTTTACCTCTTACATCAAAGGATTGGTGTACGATAATGAGAGTCGCGACCCCCTCTACGCCTTTGTGCAGATTTACGACTTGCAAACCGGAGATTTATTCTCTACCCTCTCTACCGACCGCGTAAACGGGCAGTTCCTCTCCACCCTCCCTGCCGGAAAAGATTATGCCGTGGAGGTGATGAAGGACGGCTATTTGTTTTATTCTCAAAACATTTCTCTTAGCGGAATGACCGAAGCCAAGCCCTTTGAAATAAACATCCCCCTCAACCGAATTAAGGTAGGGCAAAAGGTGGTGCTCAACAATATCTTTTTCCAGACCGATAAGTTTGAACTGATGCCCCAATCAAAGACTGAATTGGAGGTGGTGCTAAAAATGATGGAGAAAAACCCTTCCCTCAAAATTGAGATTGGCGGCCACACCGATAACACCGGAACTGAACAGAAGAACAAAGAACTTTCAGAAGAGCGCGCTAAAAGCGTGTTCGACTATCTGATAGCAAAAGGAGCCGATGCCAACCGGATTACTTATAAAGGCTACTCTTCTTCACAACCGGTAGCCGGCAACAATACCCCCGAAGGCAAAGCCCTGAACAGACGCACCGAGTTTGTAGTAACAGGAATTTAATGAAGGAATGATGAATCGTGTAATGGCTATACACAACTCCCTCATCATTTTACATTTTCCACTTGTCTATGGTCTCTAAATTTTGGACAGAGGCTTTCCCTGAATCTATTTTCAGCGAACACTTGCAAATGCGGACAGGAAATTCCATATTTGCGCTCCTTTTTTAAAAGAAACATTTATTCATCCAACCCTAAAATTGATTTTTAGACATGGCAGTAAAAATTAGACTTCAAAGACACGGTAGAGGCAAACGCCCTTTTTACCAAATTGTAGCAGCCGATAGCCGCGCACCGCGCGATGGTCGTAACATCGAAAGATTAGGCGATTACAACCCACTCACACTTCCCGCAACCATTAACATTGATGTGGACAAGACCGTTAGCTGGTTAGAGAAAGGAGCCGACTATACCGACACCGTGAAGGCCATTCTGAAATACAAAGGAATCCTTTACAAAAAACATTTGCTTCGCGGACTTCGCAAAGGGGCTTTAACTCCTGAACAAGTAGAAGAGAAGTTTCAACTGTGGCAAGAAGAGCACAAGAACAAAGTGTTGGATCATCAGAAGAAGCACCACAAAGATAAATCAGAACTCAGCGCGAAGTTGATTGAGCAGGAGCAGAAGAAAGCTGCGGATAGAGATGCAAAACGTCAAGCTGCTTTAGCTGCCGCAGCAGAAGCCAACAAACCTGCTGAAGAAGTAACAGAAGTACCGGCTGAAAACACGGAAATCGCTGCTCCAACTCAAGAGGAAGGAACCGTGAATACGGATACAGCCGCAGAAAGCACTGATACCCCGACAGAAAACTAATTCACTTTCGCTGTATGCAAAGCGAAGAATATATACCGGTTGGAAAACTGGGAAAGCCTCACGGAGTAAGTGGGGCTTTTCGTTTTTATTTATCGCGAGTTCTGAAGAACAAAACCAAATTTCCTCCTCATTTTTTGATAGCGGAAAAAGGAGGCATGTTGCCATTTTTTGTGTCTTCTTTTGAACTGATAAAATTGGACGAAGCACTTTTGAAATTTGAAGATATCACCAGTCCTGAGCAAGCCAGAGCTTACAACGGTAAAGAACTTTACTTGACCCAAAAGAACATCCATCTTTATTTTGAAAGAATTTCTGAAGACATTGATTATCTCATAGGGTATATGTTGATGGACGAACAGAAAGGTAAAGTAGGAGAAATCTCTGAATTGCTGGAAAGCCCTGCTCAGATTTTGGCTATCGTGCAAGGAGAAACGCAGGAATTTACCATACCTTTGGCAGAGGATTGGATAGTGGAAATAGAGGAGAAACGGAAAGTGCTCAGAATGGATTTGCCCGAAGGACTTTTAGATATTTAAGCATGCGAATAGATATTATCACCGTTTTGCCTGAGTTGCTGGAAAGTCCTTTCCAACATTCCATAATAAAGCGCGCTCAACAAAAAGGCTTGCTGGAGGTGAATCTGATTTCGCTCCGCGATTTTGCGGTGAACAAATACGGAACTATTGACGATTATCAATACGGTGGCGGAGCCGGCATGGTGATGATGTGCGAACCCATTGCCAACTGTATTGATAAGTTAGAAGGGGAAAGAGATTATGATGAAGTGATTTATATGACTCCTGACGGCAGCCCAATGAATCAACAGATGATGAACAGCCTTTCGCTGCGGAGTAATTTTATTATTCTTTGCGGGCATTACAAGGGTATTGATGAGCGTATTCGGGAGTTGTATATCACAAAGGAAATTTCCATTGGCGATTATGTGTTGAGTGGGGGAGAATTGGCTGCGGCAGTTTTTGTGGATGCTATCGGGAGATTATTGCCCGGAGTGCTAAACGATGAAACTTCTGCCTTGTCCGACTCTTTTCAAGATAACTTACTATCGCCACCGGTATATACTCGTCCTGAAAATTTCAGAGGGCTGAACGTGCCGGAGATATTACTTTCGGGCCACGAAGCTAAAATACAGGAGTGGCGGCATACCCAGGCTTTGGAGCGAACTCAGTGCAGAAGACCCGATCTTTTAGAGGAGGAATAGTCTGCTAATTGCGACAGCTAACTATGAAGTCTCATAACCTAATGAAAACAAAGACAGAAATCTTCCTTTTTGTTTGAAACTTTTTACCTTTGCGAGCCTTTTTAGAAAAAACATAAACGAAATAATCATGAATCCGAAATTGAAAGCCGTAGAAGACGCGATGTATCCAGAAAACAAACATCCGGAATTCGGCCCCGGTGATAACATCACGGTATCCTACAAAATTACAGAAGGAAATAAAGAGCGTATCCAGGAGTTTCGTGGAGATGTGATTCAAGTTCGCGGAAGTGGAGCGACCAAATGCTTCACGGTTCGTAAAATATCGAATGGTGTAGGAGTAGAAAGGGTGTTCCCCCTATCTTCCCCTTTTGTGGACGGTATAGCAGTGAATAAAGTGGGCCGCGTTCGCAGAGCAAAACTGTTCTATCAGCGCAACAGAAAAGGGAAAGCTTCCCGTATTCAGGAAAAGCGCCAATTGGAAACTGCCGCTTCTTAATAAGATTTACTATCGAAATAAAAACAAAACCCCGCATTGCGGGGTTTTGTTTTTAAAGTAGTTCACTTATGCTAACTCCCGTTACCCCTTCACCGGTTCAGCAACTGCGCGACCCGCTTTTTGACGAAAAAGAAATAACCGTTTATATAAAGCGCGATGACCTGATTCACCCGCACGTACAGGGAAATAAATGGCGAAAGCTGAAATACAATTTATTCGAAGCTCGCTTAAACGGGGTGAATACACTGCTCACCTTTGGCGGCCCTTACTCTAATCATATTTACTCCACTGCCGCAGCCGCGAAGATGTTCCACTTTAGAAGCATAGGAATTATTAGGGGGGATGAGCCAACCAACAAAAGTCCAACACTAAAATTTGCCGCCTCGCAGGGAATGGAACTGTACTACATGGATAAAGAAAGTTATCGGGAAAGGGAAGATCTGATGAATATAGAGAGCCTAAGAGTGCAGATTGGCGATTTCTACCACATCCCCGAAGGAGGGACTAACCTGCTTGCATTAGAAGGAGTAGGGGAAATAATTGGTGAAATAGACTTTCCGTTTGATTACTTGACTACCGCTATTGGCACGGGAGGAACACTTGCCGGATTAACAGCCGGGTTACAAGGCGAAAAGAAGATAATTGGTTTTTCTTCTCTGAAAGGCGAAGATACTCTTACGGCAAAAGTGAATGACTTGGTTTTTGCTTATACGGGAAAGAATTTTCAAAACTTCAACATCAACTTTGATTACCACTTTGGAGGTTATGCTAAAGTCAAACCGGAGTTGGTAGAGTTTATCATTTCCTTTAGGGAGAAGCACGACATCAAACTCGAACCGGTTTATACCGGCAAGATGATGTATGGTCTGTATGACCTCATTAAACAAGATTACTTCCCAAAGAGAGCCGTCATTTTAGCACTACACACCGGAGGGCTACAAGGGCTTTGTGGTTTTGAAAACTATTTTCCCGGATGGTCGGCAGAGTTTTTCTCTTGACAATTATCTTCCCTAAAAACATCTGCCGGTTAGTTCTCGAACTTTACTCCGGTATAATTCTGCGGAGTGATTCTCCTAAGTTCAGTTTTGATATTTTCTGAAACATCTAAGCCATTTATGAAATGGGCAATTACTTCGCGGTTAATGTGAGTAGCTCCGCGCGTTAGTTCTTTCAACTTTTCGTAGGGATTCGGATAAGCCTCTCTTCTAAGTATGGTTTGGATAGCTTCCGCCACTACCGCCCAGTTGTTTTCTAAGTCGGCATTCAGCGCATCTTCATTCAACAATAATTTAGACAAGCCTTTTTCGAGAGAAGAAAGGCTAATTAAAGTATGGGCATAAGGCACTCCTATGTTGCGCAATACGGTAGAGTCGGTGAGGTCGCGCTGCAAACGCGAAAGCGGCAGCTTGGCTGAAAGATGTTCAAACAAGGCGTTTGCAATGCCCAAGTTACCTTCGGCATTTTCAAAATCAATGGGATTTACTTTGTGCGGCATAGCCGATGAGCCAACTTCATTCTTATTCACTCGTTGCTTAAAGTATTCCATCGAGATGTACGTCCACATGTCGCGGCAAAGATCCATCAGGATGGTATTGATCCTTTTAGTGGCATCAAACATAGCTGCCAGGTTATCATAATGCTCAATTTGTGTAGTGTATTGAGAGCGCTTTAAGTGCAGTTTGCGGGTTACAAAATCATTCGCAAAGCTTACCCAATCAATGTGCGGATAAGCCACTTGATGCGCATTAAAATTGCCGGTGGCTCCTCCGAACTTAGCGCTGTAAGGCACTTGCTCTAACTGCTGAATCTGATTGCGAAGTCGGTCTGTAAATACCATTAATTCCTTGCCAAGTGTAGTAGGCGAAGCCGGTTGGCCGTGAGTATGTGCCAACATAGGAATGTCGTCCCATTGATCAGCCAGTGATTGTAATTGTGAGGTGAGCCGTTTGATAGAGGGTAAATACAGAGTTTCGTTCGCGAGTTTTAGTGAAAGTGGGATAGCGGTATTGTTGATGTCCTGCGAGGTAAGCCCGAAGTGAATAAACTCCTTCCACGCTTGTAGTCCGAGGGCATCAAATCGTTCTTTCAGAAAATACTCCACGGCCTTTACATCGTGGTTGGTGACTCTCTCGGTATTCTTGATAACAGTCGCATCTGCTTCTGAAAAGTTCTTACAGATGTCGCGAAGTGAGGGCCAGTGTTTGGTGGGGAAATCAGCTAATTGCGGGAGGGGAATTTCGCAAAGGGCAATGAAGTATTCCACCTCAACAAATACTCGGTAATGTATTAAGCCGAATTCGGAAAAATAGGGAGCAAGTGGTTCTGTTTTAGAACGGTAACGGCCGTCCACCGGACTGATAGCGGTAAGCTGGTTTAGCTGCATGAATTAGGTTTGTGTGCCCGGCAAATGTAAGCCTTAAACTGTAAAATGATGAATGAGAATAGCCGGATAGCCTTCGCAATATTTAGAACGGAGTCTCTTCTTCGTTGTTGAAATCTTCCGGTTTATGCTTGCGTTTGAAACCTTCGTTGGTATCATTGTCTGCATCTTCATTCATTTTGGATGGCATTCGCTTAAACTTGCGACTTTCTTTCCCCTCCTGTATTTCTAAGTAGGAACTGTCGGATCCTATTTCATCCAGATTTTCAAACTTGGCAAACTTGCTGATAAAGCGAGTGCGAACGGTTTTTACGGGACCGTTTCGATGCTTGGCTATAATCACCTCTGCAATATCCTTGGTGCTTTGTCCATCAGTATCGGCATCAATACCATAGTATTCGCCCCGATATAGGAACACCACAATATCGGCATCTTGTTCAATGGCTCCGGATTCGCGCAGGTCAGAGAGGATAGGTCTTTTATCGCCTCCTCTTGTTTCTACGGCTCGCGAGAGTTGCGAAAGAGCAATTACCGGAATGGATAATTCCTTGGCAAGCGCTTTTAATGATCGCGATATTTGACTGATTTCCTGTTCGCGATTACCACTTTTCCCATCTATGCTACCGCTCATTAATTGCAGGTAATCTATTACCACCATCTGAATATCGTGCTGCTGTTTTAGTCTGCGGCATTTCGAGCGAAGCTCAAACACATTGATAGCAGGGGTGTCGTCAATGTAAATTGAGGCGTTTTTCAGATTGTCAATCTTGGAAGTTAGAATCTGATACTCATACTGCTCTAAGTTTCCTTTGCGTATTTTATCGGCAGGGATGTGTGTTTCCATAGAAATTAAACGCTGCACCAACTGAGCCGATGACATCTCTAAAGAAAAAAGAGCGACCGGCTTTTTATGGTCAACGGCTGCATTGCGAGCCAAAGCCAGCGTGAAAGCCGTTTTACCCATAGCCGGACGAGCTGCCACGATCACTAAATCTGATTTTTGCCAGCCACCGGTGGCGCGGTCGAGGTCAATGAAGCCGGAAGCCACTCCGTTTAGGTGGTCATCGTCATTGTTCATCCGCACTTCAAGCTCCCTCAACTCGGTCATCAGTAGAGAGGAAACATCTTCAGAGTTTCGCTTCAAGTTATTTTCAGCAATACTGAACAGATTCTTTTCTGCTTTATCCAATAGTTCAAATACATCAGTGGTATCCTCATAGGCCTCTTTGATAATTTCGGTAGAAGTGGAAATGAGCGCTCGCTGAATTTGCTTTTCGGCAATAATGCGGGCGTGATACTCGGCATTGGCTGCCGAGCCGATTTTATTCGTGAGCTGTGCTACGAAAAAAGGGCCACCGGCAGCATCTAACTCTCCGTTCTTTTTTAACTGCTCTGTTACCGTGAGCAAGTCAATAGGAGCATGGGTTTGGTAAAGCATCCGAATGGCGCGCCATATCCTTTGGTGGGCATCTACATAAAACGAATCTTCCTTTAGAATTTCTATCACTTCATTGATAGCAGCCTCTTCAATCATAATGGCTCCTAAAACAGCTTCCTCCAACTCTTTTACCTGTGGGGGTAGCTTTCCAAAATCTAACACGCTTGCTTCGCTGTGCGTTTTCCTTATCAGGGACTTCTTTACTATTTCTACGGGGTCGGCCATCTCGTCCTGCTCTTTTCTGGGGTGTTTTTTACAGAATATTTTTTCTTGTTGGGGGAGCAAAAATTCACTTTTGAAAATGGAATATGAACTAATCCCTCCCTTTTATTTCTTCACGTTCCACAAACAGTTTCCCGCTACTTTTCCACAATTACAATTTCGGCTAAAAAAGTGGAAGTGCCAAGAGAGACTTTGCACAAGGGGAATGATGCGAGTATGATACTATACAGAAATAAGGGTTGCGTTTTAGCCTGCCTTGATACCGGTATGCCCGCCCAGGCCTGTCTTCGTTCAGTTTTGATGAGGGCTGGTTGCTGGCTGATAAGGTTGGAGGAGGTCAATTTTCAATCGTTAGAGATACCTTACTTTCATTTTAAATAGCAAACTATTGTGGGGATAAAGAAAGAACGTTGGGTTATGATGAATGGATATTGGAGATGATGCGGAAGAAATAGGAGATAAACAAGAATGGCAAGTCTGAAATAAGCTGTAACCTTCCCAAAGCGATGAAAAGTCGGAGAAATAAAATTTTAGTTTATCCTCCGTTTCGGGAACCAATCGCACCTACCGCAGATTCTCTCTGAGCAGTAGAGCCTTTGCTATCAAAATGAGGTGTTTCTGCTAATCATTAATGATTTTTATTTTTCCCGTTTGCGGAGGGGAAATGGATAAATCCATTTGAAAAAAAACAGGGATCGTCATAGCCCACGGTTTAAACCGTGGGCTATGGAAACGATTCAATCAACGAAACCATTTTAATGGTTCTTAGCTATGTTTCGCAGGTGCAGGGGCTATCACATTTCATTTCAAATTAAAATTAGCTGCTTCGGGTTGTGAAAAGATGCAAAAGCATATACCTCCTTCTTAAACTATGCGTTAGCCTTTTGTGTTTTAATTAAAACAAAGGTTATGAAAACCCATAAATCATCAAACGAGCAGTTATACCGGCAATGGAATACCAACATTCGTGATTATATTGGTGAACTGACTAACATTGACAGCATTGCACTTCAATTTCAACAGCAAGTTTATGATATGCCTTTTTGGCAAAAACTGATGGAAATTCGCAATCAGATAGTGTGGCAAAAGAAAGTATTAAGTATGTTGTCGGCAGAGCTTGTTAGACAGTTGAAAGACATAAAAAACACTGGTATGAAATCTGTTACCATCGGTCAATTAATTGAACGCAGTAAAATGAATGAAAAGATATTGAAAGCCGAACAGGATGTTTTTTATCTGAAATATCAAGTCGGTCATGTTCTCTCCGAAGCCTCGTAACCATGAGGCAGTTAGTGTGTCCTAAACCCGTGCAAACCTTGCGCGGGTTTTTTTTGTTCTAGAATGAATTGTGATTTTAGTTTTGCGACATCCTCTTATGTTTGTTCTACAAATTCATAGATAGCCACCATAGGAAACAAGTTAAGAGTTTCCGTTTAATAGTCGCTGGCATCGGAGATGGATAGAAAGTTCAGATGAATCTGCAATAAAAAAAGACCATTATCAGCCATTGAAAAAGAAAAAACAGACTATATGAAAGAAGCTTTTGTTTTTGATTCTATCCGCACTCCGCGCGGTCGCGGTAAAAAAACGGGGTCACTACACGAGGTAAGACCCATAGACTTGTTAGCACAACTTTTTAGGGCCTTGCATAAACGCAACGGTGAGTTTGATACCTCTAAGGTGGATGATGTGGTGCTGGGTTGTGTGACTCCTATTGGAGAGCAGGGAGGTGATATTGCCAAGTTTGGTCATGCCATGGCCGGTTGGGATGAGTCGGTGCCCGGAATGCAAATCAATCGTTTTTGTTCATCGGGATTAGAAGCTATTAATCTGGCCGCTATGAAAGTGCGCAGTGGATGGGAAAATATGATTGTAGCCGGTGGGGTGGAAAGCATGAGTCGCAATGCTATGGGCAGCGATGGTGGGGCTTGGTATCTGGATCCTCAGGTAAACTCAAAACTGGGTTTTATTCCGCAGGGTATTTCGGCCGATCTGATTGCTACCATTGAGGGCTTTACTCGCGACACGGTAGATAATTTTGCCCTTCATTCTCATCGCAAAGCAGCGTATGCACGCAAGAATGGCTACTTCGACAAATCTATTATTCCGATTACCGATCAAAACGGTCTGCTAATATTGGATCATGATGAAACGATTCGCGAAGATGCCAGTATAGAGGCGATGGCGAATTTAAATCCCTCGTTTGCCACTCCGGGAGAGTTTGGGTTTGATGCGGTGGCGATGCTCAAATATACTTCGGTTGAAAAGATAGACCATGTGCACACTCCCGGTAATTCATCGGGGATTGTAGATGGAGCGGCTCTTACTTTAGTCGGTTCTCAAGAAATGGGAAATCGCTTAGGGTTAAAAGCACGCGCGCGAATTGTTGTTGGATCAGCCACTTCTTCAGATCCTACCATTATGCTTACCGGTCCCGCATTCGCTGCCCGCAAAGCCCTCCATGTAGCAGGGATGAGCACTAAGGATATTGATATATGGGAAATGAATGAGGCTTTTGCTTCGGCAGTTTTAAAGTTTCAGCGCGAAATGGACATCCATGATGAAGTGTTGAACGTAAACGGAGGTGCTATTGCTATGGGCCATCCGCTGGGAGCCACCGGAAGCATGTTACTGGGTACTGTATTAGATGAATTAGAGCGCAGTAATAAATCCACCGGATTAATAACGCTTTGTGTGGGTGGAGGTATGGGAGTAGCAACGATCATAGAGAGAGTGTAGAGCCAGTCTGATTTTTTAGCTTATCCGCATTCTGTTTTTATAAGACATTTTTAAAACCAAGTTATGTCCATCAAATTTTCAAAAGACAGCAACAACATCGTCACCTTAACCTTTGACAATCCTGATAGATCGGTCAATCTGCTGAATCATGCTTTCGGAGAATCCTTTCGAGCCACGATGAAGCGGTTAAAGGATGAAAAAGATACTATCCGTGGAATTATTGTGGCCTCGGCTAAAGACAGCTTTTTTGCAGGGGCAGATATTGACGAAATGTTTAGCGAAACATCGGCACAGGAGTTCTTTGATCGGGCAGAAGAATTTAAGGCCGGGCTGCGGTATCTCGAAACGCAGGGAAAGCCGGTGGTTGCCTGTATCAACGGAAGTGCTTTAGGAGCCGGGTTTGAAATTGCATTGGCTTGTCACTATCGCCTTGCTTTTAATAATCCTAAAGCTCAGATTGGATTTCCGGAAGTGACTTTGGGTTTGCTGCCGGGAGCAGGAGGGGTCACTCGCATGGTTCGTTTGATAGGATTACAGCCGGCATTGACTTACTTGACGGAAGGCAGAAAAGTAGATCCGAAGACGGCCCTCAACGATCAGATCATTGATGAATTGGTAATGGATAAAACCACCTTGTTGGTAAAGGCACAAGAATGGATTTTGAACAACCCCTCGGCTGCACAACCGTGGGACGAAAAGGGATATAAGATGCCGGGAGGCAGCCCCCTTCAACCAAAAGTGGCACAACTGCTGCCGATAGCTCCGGCCATGTTAGCCAAGAAAACTTACAATAACTACCCGGCTCCTTTAGCCATTATGAGTGCCGCAGTAGAAGGTGCTTTAGTAGATTTTGATACCGCATCGAGAATTGAATCGCGATATTTTGTAGGGCTGGCAACAGGGAAAGTAGCCAAGAATATGATAAAGGTATTCTGGCAACAGTTGAACGCTATTAATGCCGGTCACTCAAGACCTAAAACTGATGTAAAGGGCGATTTTAAAAAGGTAGGTGTGCTGGGAGCCGGAATGATGGGAAGTGCTATTGCTTATTGCAGCGCTCTCAGTGGAATAGAAACCGTGCTAAAGGATGTGAGCGAAGAAAGCGCAGCTAAAGGAAAGGCATACTCCGAAAAGCTGTTGCAAAAAAGAGTGAGCAAAGGAAAAATGACGAAGGAAAAAGCAGAGGAGGTGTTGAATCGTATTAAAGCCACCGGCACGGCTGCTGATTTGAAGAATTGTGATTTGATTATTGAAGCAGTGTTTGAAAATCGTGAGTTGAAGGCCGCGGTCACTAAAGAGGCTGAAGCGCAAATGGATCCAAGCGGAGTTTTTGCTTCTAACACTTCTACCTTGCCCATCTCCGGTTTAGCTGCGGCTTCCGTGCGCCCTGAAAACTTTATAGGCTTACATTTCTTTTCTCCTGCTGATAAAATGCCTTTGGTAGAAATAATAGTAGGCGAGAAGACGAATGATGAAACCTTAGCTCGCGCTTTCGACTTTGTGAAAGCGATTAAGAAAACACCGATTGTTGTGAATGACTCCCGAGGATTCTACACTTCGAGAGTGTTTGCTACTTATGTGCTGGAAGGAATTGCTTTGCTTCAGGAAGGATGCCCCCCACGTGCCGTAGAAATGGCGGGGTTACAAGCCGGAATGCCGGTTGGCCCTTTAGCACTTACCGATGAAGTGTCGCTGTCGCTAATTGCACACATCCGCGAGCAGACTGCCGAAGACTTGAAAGCAGAAGGCAAAACGATCCCTCAAAATCATGCTTATGAAGTAGTGGAGAAGATGTTGGCGATGAACCGGGCCGGAAAAGCAGCCGGAGCCGGTTTTTATGAATATCCGAAAGATGGGGGAAAGAAGTTTCTGTGGCCATCGCTGACCGAATATTTTCCGACTAAGGGCAATGTGAGTGAACAGGATATGATGGAGCGGATGATGTTTATTCAAGTGATTGAAACGGTTCGTTGCTTAGAAGAGAAAGTTTTGCGCAGCGTACCCGATGCTAATATTGGTTCCATTTTTGGTTGGGGTTTTGCCCCTTTTAAGGGAGGAACCCTGCAATATGTGAATGATTACGGCTTCGCTGAATTTATAGCAAGAGCAAAAGAATTACAGTTACAATACGGAGAGCGTTTTGCGGTACCTGCATTGTTGCCGCAGATGGCTAAAGAGGGTAAAACTTTTGAGTAGTTCTTTATTAAGCAGAAACCGCAAGTTTTGATTCCTGTCTGTTTTATTCAATTTCTATCTGTGTGTTTGTAAAACAGTTTAAGCAACAAGCCAAACTAACTCGCCAAATAGCTTGTAATAAATCCGAATTTAAAACTGAGTGGTACATCCTTGAAACGGTGTTTAAACAAATAAATACTGCTATTTCATAGGTATTTACGAACAATTACTGTAGTCTTGAACGCGATCCATCTTTCCTCAAAGAAATCTGTTTTAGTTTAATGTTTAGAAATGTTGCGCTGGCGTGTATAGCCCTTTTATCGTTACTATCAACTGCCGGTGCGCAGGATCAATTCTGTCAAGTCTGGTATTCTCACGAAAGAACTTCAAAGATTCAGATTTACAGAGCTGCTGATGGCAAATACTACGGAAAGATTGTGTGGCTGCGCGATGGCATTGTGAACGGCAAGCCCTTGCTCGATACTAAAAATCCCGATGCCTCGAAAAGAAACCACACTTTGTTGGGGTTGCAGATTATTGCGGGATTGGAAAAAAAATCGGAAAATGAAATAGTAGGAGGGAAGATATACGACCCTACCCATGGAAACTATTATAGCTGTAAAATGACTATTAAAGTTCACGGTCAGTTAGAACTAAGAGGCTATATTCTTGGGATGCCATTTCTGGGAAGAACTACCACTTGGTATTTAATGGAAGACGAAAAGCCGAAAGAACACAAACTCATTAGCCCCCCCTCCACTACCACTTACGAAACTGATTCACGAAAAGATCTTTAACTAATTGTTGCATGACCTACTTTAGCCAAGCCTTGAATGAGGCAGCCGAAGGAACTACTATTTCCTTGCGCCTTAAATACTTTTTCATTTTAGTTATTTCATCGGTTTTTCTACTTCCGATTCCGTGGTTGATAGCGATTATTGCTATCACCATGCTTTGGTACGGATTGATTGGATGGACTTATAAAACTGCTCCCGCACAATGGTTCGCTGCAAAAGTAAATGCCTTAGCTCTCCGCCTTGGTCGCGTTATGTTGAAGGATGAGCGGAACAGCCCTTACCTTATCTCTCTTTTCGGAATCGGCATTTTTACTCCCGTTATGTTTGTACTCTCTTATTGGTATCAATCGCAACAGCCGCAACTGAATTGGTGGGCAGTGTTGGCTTATCACGTGGTCACTTACGGCCCTTACTTTACTTTCTTTTCGCAGATTGCTACTTTGATTCATAAAGAAGGGCACGAGCCGAAGGGTTTTTTTAAGAAGCCATTCTCTTTCCTCAACAAATTCTTTGGGCACTTCATGGTTTTCTTTTACGGCCATGTTCCCGAAGGCTATCCGATGGGGCACATGCGCATTCATCATAAACACGATAATGCTCCCGATGATGTTACTTCTACCGTGTTTTATGATCGCACGCAAGCCGCGCGTTTCATGATCTATCTGTTTGAGTTTATGTTGTTCTGGACGGGTATTTCCATTGCTTACGATCATTACAAAAGGAATCATATAAAGGAACTTAGGAAGATGCTGATGGGGATGTTTTTCTATTACGGGTTTATTGCGGTAGTCATGTATTTCAACTTTTGGTTTGGCTTTGCTTATCTGCTTTTACCTCATTTATCGGCCATTATTTTTCTTGCAGTGATCAATTATGTGTGGCACGCTTGGACGGACCCCAACGAGCCTAAAAATATTTACAAGAACAGTGTTACCGTTTTAAGAGGGCAGTACAATGTTTATAATGAGGACTACCATGTAGAGCATCACAAACGTCCGCAAACACATTGGGAGGAGTACCCCTTGAATTACGAGAAGCACCTCAAGGAATACGCTTCTAATCGAGCCATTATTTTTGAAGATACGCAAGCCTTTGAAATATTTTTCTGGCTGATGTTCGGCTCTTATGAAAAGATGGCCGATCACCTGCTCGACTTGAATAAGGATATGAGTAAGGAAGATAAAATTGCTTTGTTGAAGGAGCGCTTACAGCCTATAAGGTAAGGTGCGCCATCTCTCTTTCTTATAAGTTTGAATTTATCAGCACAGTCAGCCTATCTTTCTCAATAGCCAACTCGCTCAAGGTAGCTCCGTGAATTGCCGGAGCCTTTAACCCTGCTAGGAGAAGATGTTCGGTGGTGAAGATTCTCGCTTCATCCCACCGCTTCTCTTGTATAAAACTATTCAGCGTGGCGACACCGCCTTCTACCACCATTGAGAGAATATTTCTTTGGTAAAGTTCATGCATGATTTGAGGAAGCACCGGCTCGCTAAAATCAATCTTTATGTATTCGGTAGTTGCGTTTTTACTTGTTCTGTCCCGATTGAATACAAGAGTAGGTGCAGATGAGTTGAATATTTTTTTAGAAGCAGGGAGCGTTAGTTGGCGGTCAATAGTTACTCTCAGCGGGTTTTTACCCGCCCAAAGCCTTGCGGTTAATTCGGGATCATCGGCTACCACCGTATTGCTGCCCACCATAATAGCCGGCTCTTCGGTGCGCCATTTGTGCACTAACTTTTTTGACGATTCATTAGTGAGCCAATAGGGCTGTGGCGTGGCAGGAGCCAGAAAGCCATCTTTACTTTGCGCCCATTTTAAAATGATATAAGGCCGGTGTTGTGTATGAAACGTTAGGAACCTTCGATTCAAAAAATCAGCCTTCGGTTTTAAAATCTCGGTCACTACTTCCACCCCATTTTCTCTAAGCAACTGAATCCCCTTGCCTGCCACTTTGGGGTTGGGGTCATAGCTGCCTATCACTACTTTCTGAATATTCTTTGAAACAATTAGGCGAGCGCAAGGCGGTGTTTTGCCAAAGTGAGCGCAGGGTTCTAAGTTCACATAAAGGGTGGCATTCTTCAACAAACTTTCATCCCTCACCGCGTTTATCGCATTCACTTCGGCATGAGGAGTTCCGTATTGTTGGTGGTAGCCTTCGCCTATTATTTTGCCCTCATGCACAATCACGCAACCCACCATTGGGTTAGGCGCTACATTTCCCAAACCCTGCAAAGCAAGATCGAGGCAGCGCTGCATATATTGTTCATCGCGATTCATGGGCAACGAAAATAGAAATTCCACCCCGCTGATTTTGTAACCTTATTTTTGAGCGATGACTATTAGTGATTTGCAAAAACTTTACCGAGAAAAATTAGAGCCATTGTATGGCGATCGCGAAGCCCGCTCCATCACTCGCTTGGTGTTTGAAAAGATATTAGCTGTAAATGCTACCCAACTTTCATTCGACCGATTTCGCATAGTCACCGTAGCACAGCGAGAGCAACTCGAAGCCATTCTTTCCCGCCTGCTCACTGCCGAGCCGGTGCAGTATGTTTTGGGCGAAGCTGATTTCTGCGGCTTCACGTTCAAAGTGAATTCGCAGGTTTTAATCCCCCGCTCCGAAACGGAGGAGTTGGTGCATTGGATACTCAGCGATTTAAAAGAAAGGAAAGCCGATTCTGAAATTCGGATGATAGACATAGGCACCGGCAGCGGCTGCATTCCCATTGCTCTCTCTGTAAAGTATCCGCAAGCCAAAGTAGAGGGGATAGACATCAGCAATGAAGCGCTGGAAGTGGCGGTGGCGAATAATCTACTTCATCAAACTGCTGTGCAATTTCGATATGCTGATATTTTAAAGGAGCATCTTCCCGCGAATGCGTATGATATCATAGTGAGCAACCCGCCTTACATCACTGAATCGGAAAAGGATACACTGGCCGATAATGTGCTGAACCATGAGCCACATCTGGCGCTATTTGCTCCGCAGGATGGCTTGGTGTTTTATCGAAGAATAGCTGCCAATGCTTTTGCCGCTCTGCAATTGGGTGGCGCTTTATATTTTGAAATTCATGCAGAGAAAGGAGAGGAGGTGAAAGCGATACTCCAACAAGCGGGATTCAACAAAATAGAATTGCGGAAGGATATGAACGGCAATGACCGCATGGTAAAAGCCAGCAAGTAAATCAACCAGCACTTCTTCAATATCTCCAAACCTATTGCGGTGCCACCACGGTGCTGTCAGCTATTTTAGCCATTGGCTCAGGCGAAGGAATGCTTTCGCAAACCGTTTTCAGTTTTGCTAATCCCTCTTTTTGTTGTTTGCCTATAATTTCATCCATCGAAAGGCCAAACAATCGGCCAATGGGATAACTCAACGCGCCCTCAGAGGTCCAAACCACTCTGGTTTTCCCTCCTACATTTTCGAACTGCCATTTATCCTTCGCAGAAGATTTAAATGGTTTGATGAACTGAAGATCTCCTTCTACCAAATCATTCGTAACCACACTGGCAATTGCCAAACTACCTTGCCCCACCTTACTGCCTTCCCAACTCATTTTGTGCCCAATAGTTCCGGGTATTCCTTCAAATTTATACTTGGCGTTTGGATCCTGAGCGCTCCAGGGATTCCAAGCGCTCCATTTATTGTAATTGCTTACCTGCTCGTAAACGAGGTCAACCGGCTTATTAATTTCTATGCTTTGGTGAATGGAATAGCTATCTGGGAGAAAATAGATACCGATAAGTGCGATGGCAAAAATTACTCCTATAGCAGTTAAAAGGTTTATCAAAATCTTCATGATTTTTAAAGTTTAGTTTCTGAATGCCTTTTAAATATAGTAAAAAGTGTTTAGCAAGAGTTCTTTTATTGGAGAGATTATAGCTGGCAGTTCAAAAGCAAGAAGCGAGAAGCGAGAAGCAAGAAGCAAGAAGCAAGAAGCGAGAAGCAAGGGAAAGAGACAAGACTATAAATTGAAACTGAAATTTGCGAGGCCTTACCAAACGGTAAATTGCTTGCCAATGTTCATGGTTGAACGAGTTCTTATGAACAGGCGCTTCGGTTGCTTTTACTCATAAATGACTTTTCGGAGCGGCTTTGTAGTATTATTCAATGGATCGAGGCTGTCTTTATTCGCAAGAATGTTAAGATAGAAAGATACCAGCGATAAAAAAATGAATCATTTAGTTTATCGGATAGAATCTGTTGCGGAGTAGGAAATGCTTTAAGCATTATTTCTAATTGCAAGTAGGTAAATAAGTTGCGGGATTATCCGAAAGGGTCAATAAGTGACATTTTGATTTGTTTTTGCATGAAAGAGAAGTTGTAATAGGGATAATTTTTTACAGTTTATAGCCTTTCAGACCGGTAAGAATGTCAGTTTATTTATTTTAAAGGTATTCTTGACCAAGAAATAGGTAGAATTATTTGCTTTGGCATCATTTCTGACCCAAAAGACAGTAAATTAACTTGTTTTAATCATATTCTGTATCAAGAAGTGGGTAGAAATATTTATTTCTATGGTATTCTTGATGCAAAAGTAGGTAGAATTATTTATTTTTAGAGTATTCTTGATGCAGAAGTTGGTAGAAATATTTATTTCTGTGATATTCTTGATGCAGAAATTGGCAGAATTATTTATTTCTGTGGTATTCTTGATGCAGAATTAAATCTGTTTATTTATTTTTGGATGATTCTTGATCAAGAATGGGGTAGAAATATTTATTTCTATGGTATTCTTGATGCAGAATTTGGTAGAAATATTTGTTTCTGTGGTATTCTTGATACAGAAGTAGTTCAATTTATTTATTTCGATAGCATTCTTGATGCTGGAGCAGGTCAATTTATTTATTTCGATTGTATTCTTGATACAAATATTGGTCAATTCATTAAAACCTGCTGAATTCTTGACCCGTAATGGAGCCAACTTATTTGTTTAATGGTGTTGCCAGCTTGTAAAGCAGAAACTTTGGATTGGATGGTGCCCACCATTCTATTTGGAAAAGGCAGAAGCATAAGCTTTCATGCGGTGAATCATAGAGCTTAAGCCGTTAGATCGCTGCGAGGATAAGTGCGAGCGGAGATTTATTCCATCAATAAAAGTCAGTTCGTAGTTCACGACCTCCTTAGGGTCGCGACCGGAAAGCACTCTGATAAGCAGGGCAATAATTCCTTTAGTGATGGCGGTATTGGAATCGGCTTCGTAAAAAATTCGACCGTCTTTTGCAAAAGCATGTAGCCATACTTTGCTTTGGCAGCCCTGCACCAAAAAGTCATTTGCTTGAAATTTTGCCTCCAAAGGCGGCAACTTCTTCCCGATATCAATGATGTATTCATAACGATCCATCTGATCGTCAAAAAGACTGAACTCTTCAATGATTTCCTCTTCTATTTCGTTCATTGACTTTTCCATGTCGCAAGAATAATAAATGGTTTACGAAAGCAGGTGAACCGCCCTGTTGAGGCTCTCTGCCAGTTGGTCAATCTCTTCCCGAGTATTGTAGAAGGCGAAAGAAGCGCGGCAAGTGCCTTCAATTCCAAAGCGATCCATCAAGGGTTGGCAGCAATGGTGGCCGGTGCGGATAGCCACTCCTTGTTCGTTCAGCAACACTCCCAAATCGTAAGGATGTATATTATTGATAAGGAAGGAAATGACAGACGATTTATTTTCAGCAGTGCCAATAATCCGAAGCCCCTCAATACTTGAAAGTGTTTCAGTGCCGTATAAAAGTAGCTCGTGCTCATAAGCCGCAATCTGATCCAAGCCTATTAGTTGAATGTAATTAAGCGCTACTCCCAGGGCAATGCCGCCTTCAATATTTGGTGTGCCGGCTTCAAATTTATAAGGGATTTCATTGTAGGTAGTTCCTTTGAACGAAACACTCTTTATCATTTCGCCCCCGCCCATGTATGGGGGCATCTTTTCCAGCAGTTCTCGCTTGCCGTACAGCACTCCAATTCCAGTAGTGGCATACACCTTGTGGCCGCTAAAGCCGAGGAAGTCGCAATCTAATTCCTGCACATCCACCTTCATGTGAGGCATCGCTTGCGCGGCATCAATAAACACAACGGCTCCCGCTTGGTGGGCTGCTTCAATTATTTCCTTTACCGGATGAATAGTGCCCAGCGCATTAGAAACATAAGCCACCGAAACAATCCGAGTTTTATTGTTCAGTAATTTCAGATATTCTTCAACAAGCAATTCGCCTTTATCATTTACCGGAATCACTTTCAGGGTAGCACCTTTTTCCGCACACAACAATTGCCATGGCACAATATTGCTGTGATGCTCCATCTCGGTCACTATAATTTCATCTCCGCTCTTGATGTTTTGCCGGCCGTAAGTGGATGCGACCAGATTAATAGCTTCGGTAGTTCCTCTTACAAAATTTATTTCGGCTTCGGAATTGGCGTTTAAGTGCTGCGCCACGGTTTGCCGGCTTCGCTCATAAGCCTCGGTGGCTAACTGAGCCAAGTAATGTGCGCCCCGATGGATGTTGCTATTATACCGCTCGTAGTAATCACTGACGGCATTGATCACCGAAAGTGGTTTTTGAGAAGTGGCGGCATTGTCGAAATACACTAGCTTTTTCCCGTTAATCTTTTGATGAAGAATGGGGAAGTCTGTTCGGATGTAAGCCCAATCGGGCAAATTGTTTTTTGATGACGAGGAGACGGCCATTTAGAAAGTGATGTTTAGGCGTGATTTTAATTTTTCCTCTACATACACTCTCAATTCCTCCAGTTTAATCTTGTCGAGCACGTCATTGGCAAAGGCGTAGGTGAGCAGCGCCCGTGCTTGTGCCGGTTCAATTCCTCTGGCAAGAAAATAAAAGAGTTCATTTTTATTCAACTGACCGATGGCTGCTCCGTGCGAACACTTTACATCATCGGCAAAAATTTCTAACTGAGGTTTTGAGTTGATGGCGGCATTGTCTGAAAGCAATAATACTTTGGAGGACTGGAAGGCATTTGTCTTTTGAGCATCGGGCTGCACAAATACTTTTCCGTTGAACACCCCTGTGGATTCATCATCCAATATCCCTTTATAAAGCTGAGTGCTCTGGCAATTAGGAACGATGTGATCAATGAGGAGGTGATTATCTATCAGCGAATCTTCAGTGCCATAGTAAAGCCCGAAAAGATGTGCTTCGGCATTCTCTCCTCTCATTCGCGCATTCACGTTGTTGCGAATGAGTTTTCCCTCTAAAGAAACACAAGTGCAAGTAAATTGGCTATCCCTCAGCAATTCTACTTCGGTAGTGTACACAGCAGTGGTATGGCGAGTTTCAGTTTGCAGTTGAGTCAGATTAATAGAAGCTGCGGGAGCTAAGAAAATTTCAGATACATGATTCACAAAGGCAGCGGTCGCTGAATTCTGAAAATCTTCGACTACATAAGCCGAAGAGCCTTGCTCCAACACGATGAGGTTGCGGCTTTGCGAAAATGATTCTCCCTTGTTGTCGGAGAGATTTACAATCAGGATAGGAAGAGTTGCTTCGATGTTTTTCTCCAAATGAATAAAAACCCCATCGGTGGCAAAGGCAGTATTCAAGGCGGCAAAGTGTTCTTCGTTTAGTTTCACCAACTCACCGAAATGCTTCTCAACGATTTCCTGTTTTGTTTCAAACGCTTCTTTCAGACTCGTAATAGTCAACCCTTTTTGCTCATTGATAGAAGAAAGTGCGGCATCGAAAATTCCATTCACCAACACCACGCGATGCGCTTTTAGCGAATCGAAGGAGTGAAAAGTAGGGGAGGAGGGAATCGGATACCTCAGTAGCGATAAGGATTCCGGCAGTTTGTTTCTGATGTGGGTGTAGCGCCATTCTTCGTGGCGGTTAGAGGGCAACCCCAGTTTTGTAAAGTGCTGATAAGCCTCTTCCCGCTTTTTTGAAATCGGGGAGTCGCTTTTTCTATCGGTATTTTGAGCGGTGTATTCCTCCGCTATTTTTTCTTTAAGTCCCATGTCTTTATACTAATTCTCCCACTTCATCTTTAATCCAATCGTATCCCTTCTCTTCTAATTTCAGCGCCAGTTCTTTGCCTCCGCTTTTTACAATACGGCCACCAAACATCACGTGCACCACATCCGGCACGATGTAATTAAGCAAGCGCTGATAGTGAGTGATCACAATAAAACTTCTATCGGGGCTGCGCAGCTTATTCACCCCTTCGGCCACAATCCGCAGCGCATCAATATCAAGGCCCGAATCGGTTTCATCTAAGATGCATAGTGAAGGCTCTAACATCGCCATCTGAAATATTTCATTGCGCTTTTTCTCTCCCCCACTGAATCCTTCATTCAGCGACCGGCTCATCATCTCCTTCTTTATTTCTACCAACTCCATTTTCTCCTTCATCAATTTCAGGAAGCTCTTAGCATCCATCGCTTCAAGTCCTAAATGTTTGCGCTTGGCATTCACTGCGGCTTTCATAAAATTGGTCACACTCACCCCTGGAATCTCTACCGGATATTGGAAAGCCAGAAATACACCTTCGCGAGCTCTTTCATCGGGGGCTAACTCTAATAAGTTTTTGCCTTTGTAAGTTATTTCTCCGGAGATTACTTCATACTCCTCTCTTCCGGCTAAGGTGGCGGCAAGGGTAGATTTGCCGGTTCCGTTAGGCCCCATAATGGCGTGTATTTCCCCTGCTTTTATATCTAGGTTGAAATTCTTAAGTATCTGATTTCCGTTGATGGCTACGGTTAGGTTTTTTATTGTCAGCATATTTTTGGGTCTTTTTTCTTGTTCTGTTTTTGGTATGTTTATCATTCTCTGATGCGTAGGCATCTTTTCTTAATTCCTCATAAAATGGTTTCAGCATTTTGCTGTAAATTATTTTGCTCACTTTGTAGGCTCGGTATATTCGCAGAATCATTTTCATTCTTTTCTGCAAAAGTAAATTAACCGACACTACCTTCCAGACTGATGGATAACAACTTTTGAGCTTCTACAGCAAATTCCATCGGAAGATGCTGGAACACCTCTTTACAATATCCATTGATAATAATATTTACCGCCTCCTCCCCGCTGAGGCCGCGCTGGTTGCAGTAAAACAACAAGTCCTCCCCAATTTTTGAAGTGGTGGCTTCGTGTTCTACTTTGCCGGTGTTGTTCTTTATTTCCAAATAGGGGAAGGTGTGCGCCCCGCATTTGTCGCCAATCAGCAAACTGTCGCATTGCGATGAATTGTAGGCTTGGTCAGCCGTGCGGTTAATTTGCACTAACCCTCTGTATGAGTTTTGTGATTTGCCCGCGCTGATTCCCTTGCTCACAATGCGGCTGCGGGTATTCTTTCCGATATGAATCATCTTCGTGCCGGTGTCGGCCTGCTGATAGTTATTGGTCACGGCCACGGAGTAAAACTCACCGATGGAGTGGTCGCCTTTTAAAATACAACTGGGATATTTCCAAGTAATAGCGCTGCCGGTTTCTACCTGCGTCCAACTAATCTTTGAATGAGCGCCTTTGCACATGCCTCTCTTGGTCACAAAGTTGTAAACGCCTCCTTTGCCGTTCTTATCACCGGGGTACCAGTTTTGAACGGTAGAGTATTTAATCTCCGCATTATCCAGCGCAATCAGTTCTACCACGGCTGCGTGCAGTTGATTTTCATCTCTGGTGGGTGCTGTGCAACCTTCCAGATACGAAACGTGGCTACCACTATCGGCAATAATCAAGGTGCGCTCAAACTGGCCGGTATTCTCTGCATTAATTCTGAAGTAAGTCGAAAGCTCCATCGGGCAGCGAACTCCTCTGGGGATATATACAAAACTGCCATCGCTAAACACGGCTGAGTTTAGAGCCGAAAAGAAATTATCGCGTTGTGGCACTACCGAGCCGAGATACTGTTTTACTAAGTCGGGATATTCTCTAATGGCCTCAGAGATGGAGCAGAAGATGATGCCTTTCTCTTTGAGGCTTTCGCGAAAAGTAGTAATCACGCTTTCCGAATCCATTACATAGTCCACTGCTACTCCCGCCAAAATATTCTGCTCTTGAATGGGGATTCCCAACTTGTCGTAAGTGGCTCTAATCTCCGGGTCAATATCATCTAAGCTCTCCACCTTTTTCTTTTTCTTGGTAGCTGCGTAGTAAATGATTTCTTGGTAATTGACTGCCGGGAAATTCAGGTTTTGCCATTGGGGTTGCTCCATCTTTTCCCAAGCGCGGAAAGCCTGCAATCGCCATTCCAACATCCATTCGGGTTCTTCTTTCTTTTTAGAGATAAAGCGCACGGTATCCTCGTTCAGCCCTACTGCTGCAAACTCCTGCTCTATATCCGTAACGAACCCATATTTATATTCACCGGTGGTTACTTCTTCTATAATTTTATCATTATCAGCCATAATTTTTGCACTGTCAACACTTTTCAATGTCAGTTGTTTTATTTTAGTGGGGGCAAAATTAATGCCTTTGAATGAATAATTTAGATTTCGTCTAAACAAAATCCCGGTGTCAAAGTTCACTCAGACTGAAAAATATAGCGAATTGTCGGAGGCAATGGAATTGCGGATGAAGTACCATCCGTTGCGCATATTCATTTATCTGATATTAGTGGGGGGTAGTTCGGCTTTTTTATTTCTCTCCATTTCGTACTTGCTCACCAGTTTAGGAACGGATTTCAACCACTTTAAACTCCCGCTTATTTTTCATGCCAACACGGTGCTTATTATCGCATCCAGTTACACGATGACCCAAACGCGAAAGGCAATCACGAGAGATGATTGGAAGGGATATACGAATGGACTATTAGTGACTGCAGGTATCGGGTTGGGGTTTACCTTCTTTCAGTTGAAGGGTTGGGAAGAGCTGATAGCGCAAGGGATATTTATGAATAACAACATAGCCGGGGCTTACTTGTATATTATCAGCGGTCTGCATTTATTACACCTTGTGCTGGGAATTGTTTTTCTGATTGTGTTTGCCATTAAGGCTTTGATGATAAAGAATGACCCTGTTCAATCACTGATTTTTGAAAGCGACCCTTTTAGTAAAATGAAGGTGAGTTTACTTTGCACCTACTGGTATTTTGTAGATGGACTTTGGGTATATCTCTACTTATTCTTTCTTCTGAACATTCACCTGCTCGCGAAAGGAGTGCAATAGATTTGGGAAGGATGGATGAGATGAAAAAAATGGAATGCACACTTCTTTGCTTTTACGGCAATAATCTTCGTGGAATAAAACATCTAACACCCAATGAAGTCGGCTTTCTATTCCCCAATGACTACGGATGGCTTGAAGGAAAAAGTTAGCCTTTTCTTTCTTGCTACTAATGTAGTAGCGGGTTTCCGTAGTCGTTTTGTCCTGAATGGTTCGTTTGCTGAACAATTTAATAATGTAACAGAGAGCCACCCAATTCACCGATTCATCTACAAACCGTAAATCGCTGATAACAGAGCAGGTGCGCTCCTCTTATTTGCCCATGATCTTTTTCGATGGTATCATGGGAGGGAATGCCGTTTGGTAATTCCCGATAGGTGCGTAACCAAGATTCTTTTTCTTTACCAAAGTATTCTATATCCTCATAACCTTCGCAGCCTGCTATGGTAGCTATAACTGAAAGCCCTATAATATCAGTGAGTAAGTGAGTGATTTTCCGTTCATCTCTCGGATCGGTAATCGTTGAAAAGTGTTTCTTGAAGTCCATTTGTTCCCTCAAAGAACAAAAGTGGTTCGCCTATTTGGTAGTCAATTTGCACCCCTTACTCTTTGATACTGAACAGTTTTTCATGCGGTCGCCCTGCCTGGTAGGGCGGGGATAGCAAAAGAGGAAGAAGAATATTTTTTATAGCAGTTGTGCCGATTACTATGGTAACAGAAAGGGATTGCTTGAACTGGCAATGCATTGAGTGCGGGATTAAAAATCTGGCTTTATCTGTAAGTTTGACATGCTCTTAGGGAAATGTCGAACAGCGTACGTTGCTACCGCATAACAACTATCTTTTCATCAACAGTGGGATAGGCGGTTTGGAGGAACTGAATTACCCGTTAGAGGGAAATGCGCTAATACTCATGATTATGTCCTTTGCACCGCTGTTGCCGGCTGCAGACGAAGAAAGGCAAGTCAATTCCTTAAAGGTTTATAAATTGACCTAATGCGCACCTTAACGGCTACCTACTCCCCACTTGTGTTCGTGCAGCATTTTTGAGCCAACAAAATGATTTTGGCACCTGATAAAATGCTTTTCGTGCAAGTAAGAATATTTTGAACTAAGGGAAAGTTTGTACTTCTGAAGAAAAGTTATCGGAATTCATTCAAACATTAAGTTTTCGTTGTTTTACTTTCCTGCCTGCCGACTTATAGCCCTAAAGAACAAGGTGTAGAACTTGATGGGCACCAAACGATTGGTCATAAACCAATGAAATGAATACAGCAATTGTTTTGTTTTTGGTGTGCAATAGAATCGTCCGGCTCGCTCACAACTCCGTGTTCACCATTCCTATTATCCATCACTTTTCGCAGCTACTTTAAAAAAATCAGAACCTGCAAAACTTTTGTTATTGTTTATTGTTCTGTTGAGGAAGTATGTCTTTATACCTTGCACGAGTTAAGTAGGAATATTTGTATTCTCCGTTTTTAGAAACAGCCCATTACGGGTATTAGCATACTGGCGATTACTTTAAGGTAACCACTCTTCTTAAAAGAGTTTTAAACCCAATAGCTATGGAAAATATAGTGAAAGTGAAATCAGTGGAAAAGGCCACCCACGATGTGCTTAGAATTGTTATTGAAAAACCCGCACAGTATGCTTTTAATCCAGGACAGGCCACCGAGATAGCCATCAATAAAGAAGGATGGCAAAAAGAAGTGCGGCCTTTTACCTTCACCTGCCTTCCGGATGCAGATTACTTAGAGTTCACCATCAAAACTTACCCTTCGCACAAAGGAGTGACCAATGAGTTGCTGAACCTAAAGCCCAATGACGAATTGATTTTGGGCGATTCGTGGGGCACTATCGGTTACAAAGGAGAAGGAACTTTCATCGCAGGTGGTGCAGGGGTTACTCCTTTTATCTGCATTTTTCGGCATCTCCATTCCAAAGGTGAAATTGGAAACAATAAACTCATTTTTGCCAACAAAGGGAAAGCCGACATTATCAACGAAGCTGAATTCAAAGAGATGTTGGGAAAGAACTTCATCAACATTCTATCCGGTGAAAAAGCGGATGAATATGCACAGGGATTTATCACCGAAGACTTTCTGAAACAATGTGGTATTGATCCGAAGAAGCACGTTTATGTATGTGGCCCTCCCCCGATGATGGATGCAATTGAGCAACAACTCTTAAATTTGGGTATTGATAAGCAATTAATAGTTAAAGAAGAATTTTAAACAGCACTATGGAAAAAGATGTATTCAAAGTAAAAAAGGAGCTAAAGCTCAAGAGTGGTAATTTCAATTACTACAGTCTTCCCGAATTAGAAAAGCAAGGCTTTGCCATTCAAAAGATGCCATTTTCTATTCGCATCTTATTAGAAAATGCACTGCGAAACTACGATGGCTTTTCAGTGACCAAAGAAAACATTGACACTTTGTTGCATTGGACTCCCAAAGGTTCCGATAAGGACATTCCCTTTAAGCCCGCCAGAGTGTTGATGCAGGATTTTACAGGTGTTCCCGCTGTGGTAGATATTGCCGCACTGCGGGCGGAAGTAGCTCGAAAGGGCAAAGACCCCAATTCCATTAACCCGCTCATTCCGGTGGATTTAGTAATAGACCACTCGGTGCAGGTAGATTATTTTGGAACGGAGAGTTCTTATGAACGGAATATTGATGAAGAGTATAAACGTAATAAAGAGCGCTATCAATTTCTGAAATGGGCGCAAAATTCCTTTGATAATTTTACAGTAGTGCCACCCGGTATGGGTATTTGCCATCAGGTAAATCTGGAATACTTATCAAAAGGAGTTATTGAAAGAAATGGGGAAGTTTTTCCGGACACGTTAGTGGGAACCGATAGTCACACTCCGATGGTAAACGGTATTGGTGTAGTGGCTTGGGGCGTTGGCGGCATCGAAGCCGAAGCGGCTATTTTAGGGCAACCTCTCTATTTTATAATGCCCGAAGTAATCGGACTAAAACTTACCGGCAAACTTCCGGTGGGGTCCACTGCTACTGACTTGGTATTAACCATTGCCGACTTACTCAGAAAGCGCGGAGTGGTAGGGAAATTTGTAGAAGTGTTCGGCTCCGGCTTAAATAATCTTTCAGTTCCCGATAGAGCGACCATCGGCAATATGTCGCCTGAGTTTGGTTGCACCATTACTTACTTCCCTATTGACGATAAAACTTTGGAGTATATGCGGAAGAGCAATCGCTCCGAAGAGCAAATAACCTTGGTGGAAACCTATTGCAAAACAAATATGTTGTGGCGAGAGCACGAGGATAAAATCACCTATACCGATGTGGTAGAATTGGATATTTCCACCGTAGTGCCCACTGTAGCTGGCCCTAAGCGACCACAGGATAAAATCCTGTTGAAAGATTTTAAAAGCAAGTTTATTGACTTGTTGGATAAATCATTCGGCAGAACTTATTTGGAAAAAGATGTGCGTGAAATTCAAAAATCTATCATCCGATTTGAAGGGGAAGGGGGCAATCAAGTTCAGCATGAACATAGTGATACTGCGGTATTGCAAGATGCAAAGTTGGAGAAAGCCAACAGTCTGAAATCTGTATGGATTACAAGAGGGCAAGAAAAGTTTTTGCTTTCAGACGGAGATGTGGCCATCGCAGCTATTACTTCTTGCACCAACACCTCCAATCCGTTTGTGATGATAGGTGCCGGATTAGTGGCTCGAAAAGCCAGAGAGCATGGCATCAATGTAAAACCCTGGGTAAAAACCTCTCTTGCTCCCGGTTCAAAAGTGGTCACCGACTATTTGGAGAAAGCAGATTTGATGAAAGATTTGGAAGCCCTCCAGTTCCATTTGGTGGGCTATGGTTGCACTTCCTGTATTGGTAATTCCGGTCCTTTGCTGCCCGATATTGCCAAGGCGGTGGATGAGCACAGTTTGGTAGTTACTTCAGTACTTTCGGGGAATAGAAATTTTGAAGCGAGGATACATCCGCAGGTAAAAATGAATTTCCTGATGTCGCCTATGTTGGTGGTGGCGTTTGCCATTGCGGGTCGGGTGGATATTGATTTGCTCAACGAGCCGATAAGCTACGACTCCAATCGAGAGCCGGTTTTCTTAAAAGATATATGGCCTTCGGATGATGAGATCAATGAAATCTTGAGCCGAGTGTTATCCCCTGGCGATTTTGCAAAAAATTATGGGGAGATATTTGAAGGAAATGAAACATGGAGAAACATGGAAGTGCCCACCGGTAAATTATATGAATGGGATTCCAATTCCACTTATATCAAAGAGATTCCATTCTTCCACGGCATTTCTGAAAACCCTGAACCTTTAGCCGATATTACGAGTGCTCGCGCCTTATTGGTGTTAGGCGATAGCGTGACCACCGACCATATTTCACCTGCCGGAGCATTCAGTGAACGCTCCTCGTCCGGTGAATATTTATTGAGCCGCGGGGTGAAAAAGGAGAACTTTAATTCTTATGGGTCGCGCAGAGGAAATGATGAAGTGATGGTGCGTGGCACCTTCGCCAATGTGCGCATCAAAAATAAATTAGCAAAGAAGGAAGGAGGATATACTACCCATTTGCCTTCAGGAAAAGAGATGACCGTTTACGATGCTTCTTTAAAATATAAGGAAGAGAAAACACCCTTAGTGGTGCTTGTGGGGAAAGAATACGGTAGCGGCTCCTCTCGCGACTGGGCAGCCAAAGGAACTTTCTTACTGGGGATTAAATGTGTAATAGCCGAAAGCTATGAACGCATTCACCGTAGCAACTTGGTGGACTTAGGAGTGCTGCCACTGCAATATAAAAAGGGAGAAACTGCCGAGAGTTTAGGGCTTACCGGTAAGGAAACATTTGCTATTACCGGTATTGCTGGGGGATTGAAACCACTCCAAGAAATTCAGGTAACAGCCAAAAGCGAATCGGGCAGTGAAATTAAATTTCAGGCTATTGCCCGCCTTGACTCCCCTATAGAAATCGAATATTACCGCAACGGAGGTATTTTACAATATGTGCTGCGGCAGTTTTTAAATAAATAGGAGGGAAATAAGCGAACGAGTTTATCCTCATTTACTAAACACTTAAAATCGAAATATTATGGCAACATCAAATGCACAAGCGCAATGGAAAGGAAAAATTAAAGATGGAAGTGGTACCCTAAAATTTACCGGATACGAAGGCGCTTACACTTTCTCCTCTCGCTTTGAAGGAGGTAAAGGCACAAACCCGGAAGAGCTAATTGGTGCGGCACATGCCGGGTGCTTTTCTATGTATCTTTCCCTGTTACTCACTGAGGCTGGACTAAGTCCTGAAAGTATTGATACGAATGCTAAAGTAACTATTGACATGGACGACTCCGGTCCTCATATTACTGAAATAAAACTCGACTGCAAGGTGAAATGCTCAGGACTGGAGGATGGAAAGTTGCAGCAACTGGCAGCAACTTCCAAAGAAAAATGTCCGGTTTCGAGATTGTATGCCGGAGGAACCGCCAAGATATCGGCTGATACGCAGTTGGTGAAATAAACTCGGCTTATTATTCTTAAAGAAACAAGAAAGGGAATTGCCCGCTTCTATTCACAGAGAGAAGTTGCATACAATGAATGCGGGAATTTGCAGTAGCTGCTACAGCAAATTTTAGAAAATTGAAAAGTGCTGTTTGAAAAAATTAGAGTTTTGAAATGAGTCGCGATATTTATATCATCTCCGTTTTTGTCCATGTGGTTTCTGCGTGTATTTGGTTAGGAGGTATGTTGTTTTTGATATTGGCATTTATCCCCGGCATCAAAAATCATCCTGATAAAGTGGACTTAATAGCCAGTGTGTCGTTAAAGTTTAGAGGGGTAGGAGCGGTAGCACTTACACTGTTATTGATTACCGGCTTTATACAACTCGAATTTAGAGGCGTGCAATGGAACATTGATTATTTCAGAACAAACCCTTTTGGCAAGGTGGCGGGACTTAAAATCATAGTCTTTATCGGTATTATCTTCATCAGCTTAATACACGATTATTATCTCGGCAATCGGGCTATTGTGGCTTGGAAAAGTGATCCCGAACACGCAGAAACTATTCGACTGAGAAATGTGTCGCGGCTAATGGGTAGAGCGAGTTTTATGCTTGCTTTACTGGCAGTATTCTTAGGCGTGATTTTGTCGCGAGGATGGTAAAGTGATTAACTAAAAAGTAAACAATAAATATTATGGAAACCGATAACCTATTTCCGAAAACAACTAAAGAATTGGCCGATAAAAAGGCCGCGTTAGCTCCTGAAAACATAGAAGCATGGAGAAATTTCAGCAAAACAGTTTTTAAAGAGGGTGCTCTTCCCGAGAAAACGAAACAACTGATTGCGGTGGCCGTGGCGCATGTTACGCAATGCCCTTACTGTATTAGAGCGCATACGAAGCAGGCGATGCGCAAAGGAGCGAGCAAGGAAGAAATCATGGAGGCAATATGGGTAGCATCTGAGATGCGTGCAGGAGCCGCTTATGCGCATGCAACCATTGCCATGGATGAGATGGAGAAATAATGAGAGTACACCAACCTTTTTTTTCGGTCATCATTGCTTCGTACAATCGGGCAGCGCTTTTAAAGAGAGCACTGCGTTCTTTAGTTCAGCAAACCGAAGAGGATTGGGAAGCCATTATTGTGGATGATGGTAGTACGGATGATACGCATTCGCAAGTTTTACCTTTTCTACATCGCGATAAAAGAATAAAGTACATCTCAAAACTGCATAGCGGAGAAGTGCTTTCTAAAAATGAGGGTATATACGCTTCGATTGGGAAGGTGATTACCTTTTTGGATTCTGATGACGAGTATCGGCCCGAGCATCTAAAGCAACGGAAGGATATTTTGTTAGAGAATCCGGATGTGAAATTTCTATATGGTGGATTAGAGGTAATTGGAAGCCCGTATGTTCCCGATAGGTTTGACTATTCTAAGAAAATACATCTCAAGCACTGTGTAGCCGGGGGTACTTTCTTTATGGAAAGAAATACTTTGCTTTCATTAAATGGATTGAATGAAATCCCGATGGGAGCCGATGATGATTTATTTGCCCGCGCAAAGAAAGCAGGGGTTGAAATGAAGGAGACCAACATAGCTACTTACATTTATCACCGCGAAACGCTCGATTCAATTACAAATAACGTGTAGTATATGAAAACAGCGCAACGTAGGGAGATTTGGACGATAGGTCATTCTACCCATACGTTGGAAGAATTTGTTGCCATGCTAAAATCCTTTCAGGTGGAAACGGTGGCTGATATAAGAAGCCTTCCCGGCTCGCGCAAATTTCCCCAGTTTAATAAAGAGGAGCTGGTAATTTCTTTACCCCAACACCATATTCAATACATCCATTTAGAAAAGTTAGGCGGAAGAAGAAAAGTAAAACCCGATTCTAAAAATACGTACTGGCGCCATCCTGCATTTCGCGGCTATGCCGATTTTATGGAAACGGAAACCTTTAAAGAAGGAATAGCAGAGTTAGAACAAATAGCTTCTTCTCAACGAACAGCTTATATGTGTTCTGAGGCGGTGTGGTGGCGATGTCATCGTTCTATGGTTTCCGACTATTTAAAGGCTAAGGGATGGAAAGTAATGCACATTATGGGAGTCGGAAAATCAGAAGAACATCCCTATACGCAACCGGCAAGAGTGGTAGCCGGTGAGTTGACTTATAAAACGGAAGAGAAAAAAATATAGACTAAAGAGAAATGTCTTTTAGTACTAAAAAAAAAAGGGCTCTAACGAAAACTAAATACAAAAAGCGTTGTTACCTTTTTATTCCTGCCCTACTCTATTTAAAGAGAATCGCAAATTTTTATTCTGTTAACCTACAAAATTCAATTAAAATGAAAAAGCTTAAAAAAGTTGCTTTTGCAATGAGTGTCGTACTGTGCTCAGTTGCATATTTATCACCTGTATTTGGTCAAGATGCTCCAAAACTTACTGATCCAGAGATAGCCTCCGTAGCGGTGGTTGCTAATCAAAATGATATTGATTTCGCAGAAATAGCGAAGCAAAAATCACACGATAAAAAAGTCTTGGAATTTGCCAATACGATGATTACAGACCATAAATCTGTTATTGATTTAGCCGTAGCATTGGTGACCAAGCTACATGTAACTCCTAAAGACAATGCGGTTAGCAAACAATTGCTTTCCGATGCTGCGAACACAAAAAAAATGCTCAATTCAAAATCAGCTAAGGAATTTAACAAGGCATACGTTGACAATGAAGTAGCCTATCACAAAGCGGTGATTTCAGCGGTTAAAACAATATTGATTCCGCAATCTCAAAATGCTGAGTTAAAAGCATTGTTAGAAAAAGTGGTGCCTATTCTTGAAGCGCACTTGGCACATGCAGAAATGGTTCAAAAAGAAATTTAATAGATAATGACACCATTCAACGCCATTAAAAACGGTATCTTCTTTGTGATTGCAGTTGCAACATTCGTAGCCTGTAACAATACCCAAAAGAATTACACGCCTCAAAGCTACGTGGTTGAAATTAAGGATATGCAGTTTCAACCCGATACAATTACATTACATAAAGGCGATACCGTAACATGGATAAATAAGGATATTGTGGCACATAATGTGACGCAAAAAGAGGCAGCTTGGGCTTCTCCCACTTTGCCCTCCGATGCTACTTGGCAAAAAGTAATCGAGAAAAGCGATTCATACTATTGTAGCATTCATATTAATATGAAAGGGGAGATAGTGGTAGAATAAATAGAAAGATAACAGTGCGGCAGCGGCCATAAAATGATAGTTCATGAGAGAAATCATACAGTATTCGGATTCGGATATTATACAAGGAATATTAAACGGGGAAACTAAGTTGTATGAATTATTGATAAGAAGGTATAACCCGTACTTGTATAAAGTAGGAAGGTCACAGGCGTATAATCACGAGGATACGCAAGACCTGATGCAAGATACTTATGTGGATGCTTTTGTTGGCTTATCTAAGTTTGAAGATCGTTCTACTTTTAAAACATGGTTGGTCAAAATAATGCTCAACAATTGCTTTAGAAAAAGGCAAAAATGGAGTTTCAAGAACATCACCCACGGAGAGATAAATGAACGATCTACACCTGTTTTTTCTGAGTATCAACGATTAGAAACCAATCAGGCAGTTATGAATAGAGAATTAAATTCTGTGATAGAAAATGCGTTGTTACAAATACCCATAGGGTATCGCATGGTTTTTACTTTGCAGGAGGTAAATGGCCTGAAGGGGAAAGAAGTAGCGGAGGTTTTAAATATTTCCGAAGCAAACGTGAAAGTAAGGTTAAACCGAGCCAAAGCGATGTTGAGGAAAGAAGTGGAGAAATCTTACTCCTCTGAAGATATTTTTGAATTCAACCTGATTTATTGCGATGGAATGGTAGAAAGGGTAATGGATAAAATCAGGCAGCTTGACCTTTGAGATGGCAATATCGCTAAGGCGTGAAATGTTAGGTATTAATTTTCTGAAACCTTGCAGACCGCATCTGACGTTCGCGATGTTTTTATTTTGTTGGTGAGTTTAGGTTCAGGCAAAAACAAGTTAATCATTAAAATATTATATTATGAAAGAGAGATTAAGTTATTTCGAAGTTGCTCCTGAAGCGATAAAAGGCATGTTAGAGCTTGAAAAATATGTACATGATTCGGGGCTGGAGCGCTCACTTTACGAGTTAGTTAAAACAAGAGCTTCCCAAATAAATGGCTGTGCCTATTGTTTGGATATGCACACGAAAGATGCGCGCAAAGCAGGCGAAACTGAACAGCGCTTATATGCCTTAAGCGCTTGGCGGGAAACCCCTTTTTATAGTGAAAGAGAGCGAGCTGCCTTAGCTTGGACAGAAGCGCTGACATTAATTTCGCAAAACGATGTGCCTGACTCGCTGTATGAAGCCACGAGAAAGTATTTTAGTGAAAAAGAATTGGTGAGTTTAACTATGGCGATTATAGCTATTAATGGATGGAATCGTTTAGCCATCAGTTTTCGAAAAATTCCGGGAAGCTATGACCCTAAATAGGAAGAATAAATAAAAGCCGTAGGAGCATAATTTATCCCCCTCAGCGATAGCAAAAAACGACTTGTTATGAATGGTCTAAAGAAAACAAGAAGTAATTGTTCCGTGACTGAAACCACAAATCGTATGGTTGCTCTGATTAAGAAGAAGGGCTGGCATATTTTTGCACGCATTAATCACGCTAAAGAGGCTCTCAAAAAAGGATTAGTGTTGCGACCCACCGAACTTCTTCTTTTTGGAAACCCGGAGATTGGTACTTTACTCATGCAAGATCGTCAGGTTTCAGCTATTGACTTACCTATGAAAGCGCTGGTTTGGGAAGCAGAAGACGGACGGGTGTATATTACCTTTAATGATGTAGCGTGGCTCAAAAAGCGCCACGGGCTAACTGATATAAAAACAATTGCCAAGATTGCAAAGGTTATTGAAAATGTCTGCCAAGCAGGAGCCAATAAGGAATGAATAGCAGCCGAAGTTTAGAGTTTGTTGTTACTCTTATTGCTAAATCGTGGTAGGTAAAATTTCTTCCATTTGAATAGCGGCTGAGGACGGGATTAATGAATGTAAATCAAAAAATAGCTTTAGTAACTGGGGCCAGCAGCGGCTTAGGCGCAGCCTTTGCAGATGCTTTGGTTGCCAAAGGTGTAATCGTTTACGGGCTTGCCAGAAACATGGAAAAACTCCAAGCTATTAGACAAGCTTTAGGCAATACATTTATCCCTATCGGTATTGACCTGACCGATCAAAAATCTATCAACCAGTGGGTGAATAAGACTTTTTCTGATTCCTATGTTCCAAATATTCTTATCAATAATGCAGGAACCGGTTATTTGAAAAGGATAGATGAGCTGTCACTGGAGCATTGGCATGAAATGATCAATACTAACTTAAGCGGGATATTTTACTTGACCTCTTCAGTCGTACCTATAATGAAGCGGAATTGGAATGCTTACCACCTTATTAATATCGGTTCAATTTTGGGAAAAACAACAAGAGCGGATAGTGCTGCCTACTCGGCTACTAAATATGGATTACAAGGTTTTAGTGAAGCCCTATTCAAAGAACTTCGCTCTTTTAATATCAAAGTAACGTGCGTGAATCCCGGAAGTATAGACACACATTTTTTTGAAGACTCCGGGATACAATCGCATTCCGCTATGCTACAACCTAAAGATATTGCTGAACTGGTTGTACATATTTTAGAAACTCCCGATAATTTATTGGTAGATGAAATTACCCTCCGACCTTTACACCCGAACCCAACTAAAGGAAACTCCCGATAATTACTGTGGGAGAAGGCAACTCAGATTTTTTCAAGGAATACTAAACAACTCACTCCCCTTTTTGTTATACAGCCATTTTGGTTTATTGTGGGTACCTGTTACAAAATGTACGATCGATGGAGTAGGGTGCATAATATTGATAGAATAAGTCCTCACAATTATTTTCTTTTGCAGCTATTGGGTTCACATGGGGTTCTTTTCACCGTGGAAAGATTTACTAAAGGTTGGTGTTCAATAATCCCCGAAAAACAAACAAGTATGTAAGCATAGTAACCACAAGTTCTCGCCCCGTATTTTTTGGCGAGGTGCGTTATTCCTGTAAATTCATAACGGTAGCTAGTTATGGAAAGCAGAAACGAAAAAATAGGGAAGTTGATGACATAACAACCTAATGAAATTGAAAAATGACAAGCCTGTATAAAATTTTAACCGTACCGACTCTCCCTTATTCGGAGAGGGTATTCATAACCATTTACCAACTATAAATCATACCTATTATGCAACAGAACTCGATCCTTTTACTATTTCTAATATTGGCTGCTTTAGCCACCATCACCTTCCTCTACATTTATTTATCGTCTAAAAATGTAGAGTTGGTAAAGCAGGGTATGGAAAACCCTTTGAAAAAACGATTTTGGTTTTTACTTATCCTATTTGTGGTCTTGTCCATTTTTGCCTCGGTCACTATTCCGAAATCGCCTTATTATCTTTTTGCAGATGAAACACCGGCAAAAGTGGTTCATGTATCGGCCATGCAATTCGCTTTTATTATGTCAGAAAATGCCATTGACCCTAAAAGGCCCTCCGGACAAGCGATAGAAGTTCCGGCCAATGGCTTAGTTGAATTTAGAGTGACCAGCTTAGACGTAAATCACGGTTTCGCTATCTATAATCCGGAAGAAAGATTGATTACACAGACACAGGCAATGCCCGGTTATGTCAATCGCCTTCGCTACAAATTCAGCGAGCCGGGCACCTACAAAATTTTCTGTTTAGAGTATTGCGGAATGGCTCATCAAGGGATGAGAGCCTCTTTTATCGTTAAATAAACCACCAAAAAATATAGAAATTATGGAATCAATAAAATCAAAAAAAATCACCGCAGTTTGGATTATTACGATACTTACATTGTTTGTGGTAAGTATTGTACTGGGCATACTTATGCGACTAAATCAGGGAGGAGTGATAGAACAAACTCCGGTCGCTTTTTATGTAAACATGACTACTCACGGCCTCACTATGATAGGTATTTGGTTTGTAGCAGGAATGATGGCCGTCAACTTTTTGCTACAGCGTTATGTGAAAACAAGCCATACTGTAAACATATTAGCCTTAGTGTTTACTGTGGTAGGTGTGCTAATGCTTTGGACCTCTACCTTCATTGGTAAATTCCATGCCGGTTGGACATTTCTATACCCACTGCCTTTTAAAATAATGTGGGCCAAATGGGCTACTCCGGTGTTTTATCTTGCGTTAGTTGTGTTAGTAGTGGGGTGGCTGATTTGGTGTTTAAGCCTCATCGCTCAGATACTTAAAAAATATTCCATTTCACAAACCTTCGCTTGGCAACATTTTAAGAAGAATCCAAAAGTAGAAACGCCTCCATTTATTCTTATCAGCATGATAACGCTGGTGGGTATTACTACTTGCCTAATAGCGGCTGTGGTGTTAGTAGCGCTTACTGCTGCTGAGTATTTCTCCAAAGGAGCTTTTGTGAATGATGCCTTGTTGATGAAAAATCTCACTTATTTCTTTGGTCACACCATTGCCAATGAGATGCTTTATTTAGGATTGGCAGTTATCTATGAACTGTTTTCTGAAATTAGCGGAAGACCAAAATGGAAAACTACTTGGTATGTAGCCATAGCATGGAACTTTACCTTAGTATTTATTCTCACTGCTTTTTTTCACCACTTATACATGGACTTTGTTCAACCGGAAGGGTTGCAGATTGTGGGCCAGTTGGCTTCCTATTTTGCCAGTTTGCCTGCTGCCGGGGTGACGGTGTTCAGTATTTTCATAGCTGTTTATCGCACGAAGATTAATTGGTCTTTGCCCAATTTGTTATTCTTTATTGGCACAGCCGGATGGGTAATTGGTGGCTTAGGGGCTGTGATTGATGCTACGATTAGCAATAACGTGGTATTGCATAACACCTTGTGGGTACCGGCACACTTCCACACTTACAATGCAATGGGAAATGTATTGTTCAGTCTTGGTTTTTTCTACTGGTTTGCAACGCTTGATACTGAAAAGATATATTCCGGCAAGGGCACAAAGTTGATATTGTCCCTGCTTCTTATAGGCGGAATTGGGTTTTTGTTAGCGTTTTACATCGCTGGTGCCGACTCCATTCCCCGCAGATACAGCAACTACCCACCGGAACTTGCAGCCGGAATTCCTTTAGCTACGATGGGGGCCGCATTTGCTACCATTTACCTCATTGGAATTCTAATCTTCTTCTTCAATATTTCTAAAGGATGTTTAAAAATACTTTCCTCACCATCCTCATAGCAGGAGGGTGTTTTTTAGCGAGCGGACAAGAGGCGCCACTCAGTACCGGTGAGGAAGGGAATATTTATCAAAAAATATACAATGCACCTTTAGTAACGTCAACGAAGCAAGCCACCTCTTTTGAAAAATTGCGGAAGGAAAAGCCGCTGTTGCTGGGTCTTATCTTTACGCGATGTTCGGGGGTGTGTAATCCGTTTTTATTGCAGCTAAAGGAAAACTTGCAGTTTGCCGCTAACAATAATTCGGTAAATGTGGTGGTGCTTAGTTTCGATCCACGCGATAGTATAACGGATATGAATTCATTGGCTCAACGATTGGATTTAGAGAATGATTTGCAGTGGACTTTTGCTGTAACGGACAGTATTTTGCCACTCATTCAATCTGTCGGATTTTCTCCGGTATGGGACAGTGCAAAGCAGCAATATGATCACGATGCTTTTTTGGTGGGGATAAATAAAGACGGCTACATTACCAAAAAGTTGATTGGGGTGCGATCGGCAAATGATTTGAGTTTACTGATCAGCAGCGTCAATAATATTTTTTCTCCTACCTACCGATTGCCGGGTACAAATGCCTTGTTTTCCTGTTTTAATTACGACCCTACTACAGGGAAAAACACTCCAGGCTTAGGCTTGCTTTTTATAGCGCTTCCGGCTGTAGTCACTGTGTTACTACTTATACTCCTCAGCTACTTCAATGCTCCGAAAGTGGGGTAATTACTGATTTTACTTTCAAATAATCTTTGGCTATGCAACCGTGTTATAGGCAAGCCATACATGAACTTTCGATCGGATTTTATAAAATTTCTATCATTCGAGCTCCCCTAAATGGGGTAGTAAAATATTTAATCCATCAATAGTATTTGCGGTCATCAAATTAGAACTTACCTTCGGCAGATAAAACTCATTTTTAATAATGGCAACCAAGAAGACGATTCACAAGGAGAAGGACAAGTTTACCTTTCAACCACCTTCCAAAGTGTTTGTTCGCACGCTAATGGCTCCCTTCAAGTTTTATTTTGCCCCTCAGTTTTATGGACTCGATGAGTTAGACATTTCGAGACCGGCCATGTATGTGACCAACCACAATGTGCTGGGTGTGCTGGACGGGTATCCCTTTGCTACCGAATTATATTTGCGGAAAGGAGTTATTCTACGCGCATTGGCAGACAGCAACCACTTTCGTATTCCTGTTTGGCGCGAGTTAGTGAAAGAACGGCTTGGTGTAGTGGAAGCCTCGAGAGCAAATTGCAAGGCACTGATGCAACGAGGGGATAGTATTGTGGTATATCCCGGAGGTACGCGAGAAATTTGCCGCAAGAAGGGGGAGAAATATATTCTGAAATGGAAGGATCGGAAAGGCTTTGTGCGCATGGCACTGGAGAACGGTTATGACATTATTCCGGTGGCGGCATTGGGAGCGGAGGAAGCATTTACGATTGTGCAGGATGCCAATGATTTTTTGAAAACTCCTTTTGGAAAATTTTTGACTTTTATTGGAGTGTCGGCTAGTGTTTTTAAAAATGGAGAATTAATTCCTCCGGTGGTGAAGGGAGTAGGCGAAACAATCATTCCGCGACCGGTGAAACTGTACTTCAATTTTGGCAAACGAATTTCTACCAAACGCTACAAAAAGAAATTTGAAGATGATGCCACACTGGAGATGATGAAGGAAAAGGTGGAGAGTGCCTTGCTTTCTGAAATCAACAAGTTGGATATTATTCGCAGCGAGGATCGCGATCGCAGTAAATGGCGGAGGCTGTTTAGTATGAAAAAGCCGAAAGTCCATAGCCCTAAGTCAAAAAACTCAAACTCAAAGACAAAGGCCAAAGGGAAAACAACAAAGCCTAAAGGCAAAAGACTATAAGCAATTCCTATTGCACGGCTGAAGAATAAATGAGAAATGTAAATGTAGTAGCTTCTTGAGCTTGACTTGTTTCAAATGATTATCCGTTCAGTTCTAAGCCATCTGCTTTTGTCATAGATTTTATGATTTGCAATTAATCTATCACTCTATACAACAACATGATGACCCGTTCATTGAAAAGGGAGACTCAATCGTCACTGGTACTCTTGAAGCCTTTCATAATACCGCGCACACTGCCTCTGATGAAATCTACAATCTCATCCTTTTCGGGAGTATCGGGTATTTCCGCCTCTATAAATTTCATGGCGGTGGTGGTATTGTAACCGCGGATGTATAAGGTGCGGTACACGTCAAGTATCTTGTTGATCTGCTCGGTGGTATATCCTCTTCTGCGGAGGCCTACTGAATTTACTCCTGCGTAAGTGGTGGGATGCCGTGCTGCGCGCACAAAAGGCGGAATATCTTTATTCACTAAGCAGCCACCCGACACAATCACATGCCGGCCTATTTTGGTAAATTGCTGAAAGTTGGTAGAGCCACCCAGAATGGTAAAGTCGCCCACCTCTACGTGTCCTGCTAAGTTGGCATTGTTGGCCAACACGCAATTATTCCCTATCAGACAGTCGTGCGCCACATGCACATAAGCCATCAGTAAGGTGTTATCGCCAATCACCGTTTTCATGCTTGCTTCGGTACCTTTGTTTACCGTTACATATTCGCGGATGGTCACATTATCCCCAATCACTACCGATGATTTTTCTCCTTTATATTTCAAATCCTGCGGCATGGCAGAAATCACAGCTCCGGGAAATATTTTACAGTTTTTGCCGATCCGCGCGCCTTCCATAATTGTTACATGTGGACCTATCCAAGTTCCTTCTCCAATTTGCACTCCTTTAGAGATAGTTACAAAAGGTTCAATCACCACATTGTCGGCAATCTCAGCGTTCGGATGTATAAAAGAAAGCGGTTGGTTCATGCCGATGGATGTGTGAGTGAATGAAGTGGATATATAGATAGGAGAATGGGTAAATATACTGATGAAAATCTTGATAAGAAGAGGTGACAATCAGAGAAAGGTAACTCTGCCGGTGAGGTGATATGTAGGGGAAGGGTTTGACTCATTGATTCATTATCTCATTATCTTTTCAAACTATTATCTCGTTGGCCTCTTCACTTATTACTTGCCGTCTTTTCGTTGAATTTTTGCCATCAGCTCGGCCTCGCTCACTAAGCGGTTGCCTACGTAAGCGGTTCCTCTCATTTCAATAATTCCTCTGCGGATAGGCGAGAGCAATTCCATTTTAAATAATACCGTATCGCCCGGCACCACTCTTTGTTTAAACTTTACCTTATCAATCTTGATGAAGTAGGTGTCGTAGTTTTGCGGATCGGGAAGTTGATGCAGCACTAAGATGCCTCCTGTTTGCGCCATTGCTTCTAATTGCAACACGCCCGGCATTACGGGATTGCCCGGAAAATGTCCCTGAAAATATTCTTCATTGAAGGTGACTGCTTTTGCACCTACCACTTCCGTATCGTTTAGATAAATAATTTTATCTATTAGCAGAAATGGATAACGGTGGGGGAGTATTTTCTCAATGCCCATCGCATCGTACACGGGGGCTTTGTTGGGGTCGTACTGGGGGGCAGGATCTTTCATACGCTCCTGCTTAATATGTGATTTCAGAATCTTCGCAAACTCTACATTGTGCTTGTGACCCGGCTTAGTGGCAATAATGTTTGCATTGATGGGAATGCCTACCAAACCTAAATCACCGATTACATCCAGCAACTTGTGGCGAGCCGGCTCGTTGTGGTAGTTCAGTTTTACATTGTTCAAAATTCCTTCTTCCACTACGGTAATATCGGGCTTGTTGAATAAAGCCGCCAGGCGTTTTTGTTCTACATCGGTGATAGGCTTATCTACCACCACAATAGCATTGTTCAAATCTCCACCGCGTATTAAACCGGCTTCGTGCAGCATTTCTAATTCGTGGAGAAAACAGAAAGTACGAGAGTTGGCTAACTCCTTTTTGAAATCGTTTAACTTGTCTAACGAAGCGTGTTGCTGCCCCAGCACTTCGCTTTTATAGTCAATCATCACCGTTACTTTATAGCGATCACTGGGCATGGCTAAGTATTCTACACCGCTTTCGGTATCGGTGTAATGAATATTCTGACGCAATTCAAATACTTCGCGTTCTTCGTTCTGTTCGGTGATTCCTGCTTTTTCTAATGCCTCTACAAAAAAACGGGCGCTGCCATCCATAATTGGAATTTCAATTCCGTTCGTTTGCACCAGCACATTATCAATCTGCAATCCTACCAAGGCACTCATCAAATGCTCGACAGTGGCCACCATTGCGTCTCCTTTTTCGAGAGTAGTACCGCGTTGCACGCTGGTCACCAAGTCGCAGTCGGCAGCAAATACGGGTTGGCCATCTAAATCAATGCGCTGAAATTTGATGCCGTGGTTGGGCGGAGCCGGTTGAAAGGTAACAGTTACCTTGGCTCCGGTATGCAAACCGACCCCCGTTAAAGAGGTCTCTTTTTTGATAGTTTGCTGAAAAGAATGCGTCATTAATGATTAATTAAAGGGGGCAAAACTAAAATTTTAGAAGAAATATGTCATTCATCTGCTTTCGACTCCATGTCTTTGAGTTTTTGCTCCAGTTCCCCTATTTTTTTTATTAGCTCAGGTAACCGCTTAATGGCCGCTAACTGACGGTAGTGCTCTCGGGCATCAATAGCCGGAGCCCCCGAAATTCCTTTCCCCTTTTCGGTCACATCGCGTATTACTGCCGCTTGAGCCTGAATCTTTACCCCATCGGCTATGCTCAGGTGTCCGGTTATGCCCGCTTGGCCGCCTATCATTACATTTTTGCCAAACCTGCTGGAACCTGAAATGCCTGCTTGTGCAGCAATCACTGTGTTTTCGCCTAACTCCACATTATGAGCCACCTGTATTAGGTTATCGAGTTTTACCCCGTTGCCAATAAGGGTGGAGCCAATCACTGCCCTGTCAATGCAGGTGTTAGCCCCCACTTCTACGCGATTGCCTATCACCACATTCCCTGTTTGCGGAATCTTTTTGTAAGTGCCGTCCTCTTGAGGAGCGAAGCCAAAACCATCACTTCCAATCACCGCACCGGAGTGAAGAATACAGTTGTCACCCACTTTGCATTCGTGATACACTGAAACGTTGGCATAAATGATCGTGTTGTTGCCGATGCTCGCTTTGTTGCCGATATATGAATTCGGATAAATGGTCACGTTGTCGCCAATGCTCACATCGTCTCCTATGTAAGCGAAAGCGCCCAACTGAAAGTTTTGTCCATAGCTGCTATTTTTTCCAATATAGCTTTGCTTTTCAATGCCGGCTGTTTTTTGCTCATGGTTCATTGCCGCATATAACTCCATCAGTTGCTGAAAAGCCTTATAAGGCTCTTTTACGCGCAACACCGCCCCAATATTCTTCCCATTATACTCTAGGGTTTCGTCACAAAGCAGAATACCAGCTATGGCTGTTTGGGCATAGTGAAAGTATTTGGGGTTAGCTAAAAAGCAGAAAGAGTCTTTATCGGCCTCTTCAATTTTAGCGAGTTTCACCACTCGTGTTTCAGGGTTTCCTTCCAGACCGGCATTTAGGATGACGGCTAATTCCTTCGCTGTTATCTCCATCACATGTTCTTAGATTCGTTTAAACGTTGCCGCTAAGATATATTGTGTACTTGTATTTCAATACTTATCCACCTTCGATTAAAAAGGTCGTTCCCTATTAGCGAAGAATAAATGGTCGGCAAAGGTATGTTCTCCCCTATTTTGAAGATTTAGTCATTAGGCGCTGACCTCTACTATCAACGAAAGTTTAATGGCTTATCAGTATTAATGAGAGATGCGTGTGAAGCAGAAGCAGGTAAAGTGAAATACTTATTGGCTCAAATTCTTTGGGTAAAACACATAGTGCTTAACGACCGGAACGCTTAACATAGAAATATTCAGTTGATCACTGGCAGTGGCAATATCCTGTAGTTTTCCCTGATTGTTGAGGATATGGATCTTGCTCTCTTTCGGGTTGTAGGCAAAGTTGGAGGTTGTATCGGAAAACACCAAGTAGTTGCTTTCCGCTTCACTCAGTTTATATTCTTCCATCGCTCTTTTATGAAGATGGCGAATTTTGGTATCGGAGAAAGCCTTGTTGCTGATTTCTATCTTGAATAGTTTGCGGTGGAGGATGGATTCGCAAAGCATTCGCAATACTTTATCTGAACTGTGTTGCCAATACTTTAAGGCACTGAACAAATCTACATCATCTAACTGCGAATAGTGCTCCAGCACTTCAGGATTTGTTTCAAAATCTTTGAGCCGCACTTTATGTTGCAAAAAATAAGCAAGAGCCGGAGAGGCCTCCAACGGCTTTCCTTGTTCTGTCAAATATTTAGCTCGCTCAATAGCTTTTACTACCATCAACTCCACACACAACACTGTTTTGTGAAGGTACACCTGCCAATACATCAGCCTGCGGGCTACAATAAAATTTTCGATGGAATAAATTCCTTTCTGCTCAATCACTATTTCATCTTTCACCACATTCATCATCTCTATGATGCGTTCATACGCAATGGCACCTTCGTTGACTCCGGTAAAGAAGGAGTCGCGGGTGAGATAATCGAGCCGATCCACATCTAATTGGGAGGACACCAACTGATGCAGAAATTTCTTCTTATAACGCCCTTCAAAAATATCAATAGCCATGCTCAACTTTCCCTTGAAATGTTTATTGAGCCGGTGCATGTAGATGCGTGAAATGTCTTCGTGATTTACTTTATCAATGAGACAATGTTCTAAAGTGTGCGAAAAAGGGCCGTGGCCAATGTCGTGCAGCAGTATGGCTATGCTCGCTCCCAACTCTTCTTCTTCCGAAATCTTTACTCCTTTTATTTTCAAAATGGAAAGTGCCTTGCGCATTAAGTAAAAAGCTCCCAGGGCGTGATGAAAACGGGTATGGATGGCACCGGGATATACATAATCGCTCAGTCCGAGTTGCTTGATTCTGCGCAGTCGCTGAAAATAAGGGTGCTCAATAATGTCAAATATTAACTCGTGCGGAATGGTGATAAACCCATATACCGGGTCATTGAATATTTTGCGCTTGTTCATGGATGGCGCGAAGAAACGGTTTATTGCTGAGAATGGAAATAAGATGGTAGGAGGAGTCGGTTTCTATAATTCCAATCATAACAAAAAACAATATTTTATGTGAAATAAAGCGATCAGTTGCCCGATGAACTGATTTACTATTCTTAACAGATTGCTTTGCACAATAATTCAGGGCAAATAGCTTTATACTTGCAGAGGATAGTAGGGCAATGAACATCGAACCCACTGTCCTCCTAATAATTTATGAGGAGGCTATACTCTAATGATTACCTAATAATGAATGAACTACCAGTACCCTATCACATGAACTTACCCTGATATAGCGGTTCATGAGAACTATTACACCAATAACCATTATCGAATAATGATTAACGAATAACGATAAACCAATAACGAAGTATGAACAAAATAACTATTCTATGGGCCGATGACGAAATTGATTTACTGAAGCCTTCCATTATGTTTTTGGAGAATAAAGGATACCAGGTCATTCCGGTTACAAATGGGAAAGATGCCATTGATAGAGTGGGGCAGAAAGGGATAGATGTTGTTTTTTTGGATGAAAGTATGCCGGGACTTACCGGCCTCGAAACGCTGTCGCGCATTAAAGAGTTAGATTACCATGTACCGGTGGTAATGATTACAAAGAATGAAGAAGAGAACTTGATGGAAGATGCCATCGGCTCACAAATTGCTGATTACTTGATTAAGCCGGTCAAGCCACAGCAAATTCTTTCCACGCTAAAAAAATTGATAGACAACGAAAGGCTGATCTCTGAAAAAACCACCTCCTCTTACCAGCAAGAGTTTCAGAAACTTTTCATGACCATACAAGATAATTTGGATTACCGGCAGTGGGTAGAGCTATACCGCAAACTTATTTACTGGGAAATTGAACTAGATCGCAGTGAAAGCGCTATGAAGGAAGTGTATAACACACAGAAGGAAGAAGCGAACCGCGAGTTCAATAAGTTTGTAATAAAGAACTATAAAACATGGATAAACAGTGAGCCGGGCAAAGATGCTCCTATTATGAGTCATACGCTGCTCAAAAGTAAATTGGTGCCTTTGTTGAAGGAAGATAAGCCCACCTTTCTGATAGTGATTGATAACCTTCGCTTCGATCAGTGGAAATCTATTCAACCCTTAGTAATGGATAATTTCAGAGTAGAGGAGGAGGATGCTTTCTTTGCTATTCTACCTACGGCTACACAATACAGCCGCAACGCCATTTTTGCCGGTATGACTCCTTTAGAGATTTCTAAGAAGTTTCCCGATATGTGGAAGAACGATGATGAAGAAGGAGGGAAGAACATGTACGAAGCTGATTTTCTGAAGGACTTTCTGGATAGAACCTTTCACGATTCGGTGAAGCATCAGTATATAAAAATCACTAACCATCGCGATGGCAGTTTGCTGGAAAATAATATCAGCAACTACCTCAACAATAAGTTAACGGTAATTGTTTACAATTTTGTGGATATGCTGAGTCATGCCCGCACCGAAATGGAAGTACTAAAGGAATTGGCGAGTGACGAAGCCGCTTATCGTTCGCTTTCTGTTTCTTGGTTTGATCATTCTCCGCTTCAAAATGCACTTCGTAAGCTGGCGGGTAAGGATGTGAATATTCTATTGGCTACCGATCATGGAACTGTGCGGGTACAAGATCCCTCCAGATGTATTGGCGACCGTGAAACGACTACTAACATTCGCTATAAAACAGGTAAAAACCTAAACTACGAAGATAAAGACGTGTTTGCCGTTCGCGAGCCTGAGGCAATTGGCTTGCCGAAGTCGAGGTTGAGTTCCACTTACATTTTTGCTAAAGAAAATAAATACCTCGTGTACCCCAATAATTACAATCACTTCGCTAATTATTATAAGAATACTTTTCAGCACGGAGGTATTTCATTGGAAGAAATAATAGTGCCGGTGGTTAGGCTCAGCCCTAAATAAATTCCTCTTTCAAATGGAGCTTAAAAGTGAGTGTGCTCTGTTTTTTCTGTTTTCTGTAATGTTGATTAATGTCAGCCTACTAATTGCGGGGAGTGATTATTTTCGCACCTCGTGAATTTTTAATATGGAAAATATGAATACAGCAGTAGAAAGAGTTCATTGTTTGATTATTGGTTCCGGCCCGGCAGGTTACACCGCAGCCATATATGCAGCTCGCGCCAATCTGAAACCCGTGATGTACACCGGCCTTTTGCAAGGTGGCCAATTAATGAATACAACAGAGGTAGAGAATTATCCCGGATATCCCACCGGCATTCTCGGTCCGGAGATGATGGAAGATTTTAAAAAGCAGGCAGAACGATTCGGCACCGACATCCGTTTTGGCTTAGCCACTAAAGTGGATTTTTCTACCTCCCCTAAGAAAGTTTGGATTGACGACACTAAACTGATAGAAGCGGATGCTGTAATACTGGCTACCGGTGCTGAAGCTAAGTGGTTGGGAATTCCCAGTGAAAAGAAGTTGAATGGCTCCGGAGTTAGCGCCTGTGCTGTATGTGATGGGTTCTTTTTTAAGAATGCTGAAGTGGCCATCGTGGGTGCCGGAGATACCGCTTGTGAAGAAGCGATATATCTAAGCAAACTTTGCAGTACCGTTCACATGTTTATTCGAAGAGATGAAATGCGCGCTTCTAAAATTATGCAGGACAGAGTGTTAAATACTCCAAACATTAAAGTGTACTGGAACACCGAAACCGATGAAATTTTAGGTGATACCGTGGTAGAGGGAGTGCGAATAAAAAATAACAAGACCGGTGAGACACAAGTAATTCCTATCACCGGATTTTTCGTAGCTATTGGCCATCAACCCAACTCTGCAGTTTTCAAAGATTATCTCGATACCGATAAAGAAGGCTATATCATTACCAAACCCGATTCTTCAAAAACCAATATCGAAGGAGTATATGCCTGTGGAGACCTTCAGGATAAGGTATATCGCCAAGCCGTTACGGCTGCGGGCACCGGCTGTATGGCTGCTCTCGAAGCCGAACGTTGGCTTTCCGAAAAGGGGATTCACTGAGTCTTTTAAAAATAATTTTGCGAATCTTTCGCAATAAACTTGCGAATTTTCTGTTTATGCCTCAAATTTGCGGTATGAAACTCCGTGGAAAGTTTGTGTTATTGTTGTTGGTGGTTATGGCGCTTTCTTCTTTTAGAAAAGCAAACCCAGTAGATGATTGGGTGTACGAGCGTGAAAAGAAAGGAATTAAAATCTTTACCAAAAAGAGCAAATGGGGTCGCTTGCGCGATTCGAAAGCCGTAATGTTAGTGAATGAATCACCCGAGCAAATGGTGCAACTGCTCACTGATTTTGAAAAATATCCAACTTGGTTGCCGCGCTGTAAAAAAGCTCGTGTTTTAGCGCGCTTAAGTGAAAACGAATTTATTGCACACATTGTATTTAATGCTCCTTGGCCGGTTGCCGACAGAGACTGTGTGGTGCGTATTAAAATAGAGAAAGACCCGGCTACGGGAATGATTTTAATTACAGAAGTATCAGAACCTAAGTACTTGAAAGAACAAGAAGGAGTGGTGCGTATTCAGCAATTAGTAGCTACATGGAAATTAGTTCCGAAAAGTACGGGAACAGAGGTGACGAATGAATACTCTTCTAACCCGGGGGGGAATATTCCCGATTGGATGACCAATACGCAAAGCGTGGACAACCCGCTCGCCACTTTTGAAAACATTCAGCAGAGAACCACTACCAAGAAGTAGTTAAGTTAGCTGCGAGTGCAATAAGTCAATTCACACTTCGTCTATTCACTAATTCAACGAGTATATGAGTCAGAATATTTATGATTTCAGCGTGAAAGACCTCCACGGAAAAATAGTCCATTTGGCCGATTATAAAGGCAAAGTATTGTTGATTGTAAATATCGCCTCGGCTTGCGGGCTTACTCCACAATTAGACGGACTTCAAAAGTTGTATGAAAAATACAGAGGAAAAGGATTCGAAATACTCGGATTCCCGTCTAATGAATTTGCCGGGCAGGAACCTTTAAAAGGAGATGCAATTCAGGAGTTCTGCTCTGTTAATTACGGAGTGAATTTTAAAATTATGCATAAAGGTAAAGTGAAGGGAAGCCATGCGCAGCCACTTTATCAGTTTCTGGCAGAGGAAACCAAAATTTTGGGATTAAAGAAGAATTTCCCGGTATGGAATTTCCAGAAGTATTTAGTTGACCGAAATGGCAATGTGGTTGATTATTTTATACCCACCACCACTCCTGAAAGTGACAAAATAGCCGAAAAGGTCGAGAAATATCTGGCAGAAAAGGCTGTGGAAATCGTTTAATCGCCAACGGCACAATAATTGACAAGTAAAGATACATTTGCGTCACCCCTCAATCGAATAATTAATTTACTAAAATCAATATTATGGCAGTTCAAATTACAGACAACAATTTTAAGGAGACTATCTTAGATAGCGACAAAGTAGCAATCGTAGATTTTTGGGCAGAGTGGTGCGGACCTTGCAAAGCAATCGGTCCCATGATTGAAGAAATATCAAAAGAATACGAAGGCAAAGCCGTAGTAGGCAAAGTGGATGTAGATAACAATCCTGAAACTGCTATGAAATATGGCATTCGCAATATTCCGACTATTCTATTTATCAAAAACGGACAGGTAGTAGATAAGCAGGTAGGAGCAGTGCCTAAAGCAAGTTTGGTAGCTATGCTTAGCAAACACTTGTCGTAAACTTTCCTAACTAAATAGCAAAGCGCAACAAGAAGGAGAACTCCTTTGTTGCGCTTTGCTATTTTTGGGTAGGCTCTAAAGAATATCCAATTTAATAGAATCGGCTGTACGCCATTGATGACTATGCTCGAACAACAACACTTCCCGGAAATAGAGAACCTTGAGCTACTCGCTAAACAGGTGGTAGAAGGTTTTATTATTGGCTTACACAAATCCCCATTTCACGGCTTTTCAGTAGAGTTTGCAGAGCACCGACTTTATAATCCAGGAGAAAGTACCAGGCATCTTGATTGGAAAGTATATGCCCGTACGGGGAAGATGTTTATTAAACGATTTGAGGAAGAAACTAACCTCCGTTGTCAGCTAGTGATAGATGCTTCCTCCTCTATGTATTTTCCCAAAGATGAAAATGCAAAAACGAATAAACTGCGCTTCTCTATTCTATCGGCAGCTGCATTAATTAATCTCCTAAAACGACAACGCGATGCAGCCGGCTTGACAATATTTACAGACGAAGTATTGGTGAATACCGAAGCAAGAAGTAGTTACAAACATCAGCAGATACTCTACATGCATCTTGAAAATTTGCTGAAGCAATCACCACTGAATGTAAAAACCGATGCAGCCCGATGTTTGCACGAGATTGCCGATACAGTACACAAGCGCAGTATGATCATCCTGTTTAGCGACATGTTTGATAATATTGATTCCAAAAATTCGGACGACCTTTTCAGCGCGCTACAACATCTGAAATACAATAAGCACGAAGTAATTATTTTTCATGTAGTAGATAAGAGTAAGGAACTGGAATTTGAGTTTGAGAACCGTCCGTATCAGTTTATTGACATGGAAACCGGAGATAAGGTAAAGTTACACTCCAATCAGGTAAAAGATTTTTATGTAGAGCAGATGAAGAAATTTGATAAAGAATTAAAGTTGCGCTGCGGGCAATATAAGATTGACTTTGTGGAAGCCGATATTAATCAGGACTTCCGGCAGGTGCTGTTGCCTTTCCTTACGAAGCGCAGCAAGATGATGTAAGAACAACATCATGGCAGCAATAGACTTACATTATAAAGAATTCGGGAAGGGATTTCCCTTGATCATTTTACACGGATTGCTCGGTTCGTTAGATAATTGGCAAACGGTGGGCAGAAAGTTGTCGGAAAAATTCCGCGTGTTCATCGTAGATCAGCGAAATCATGGAAAATCTCTTCATACCGAAGAATTCAACTACCACTTGCTGTCACAAGACTTGCTGCGCTTTATGGAACTACACCAAATAAAAAAAGCATACTTGATGGGGCATTCTATGGGGGGCAAAACAGTGATGAATTTTGCCTTGCAACATCCCGACAGAGTAGAAAAATTGATAGTCGTGGATATTGCTCCTTCTGCTTATGCTGATCATCACCATGTGATTTTTGATGCGTTGTTTGCCGCAGATGTAGCAAAGGCTGTTTCCCGTGACGAAGTGGAAGAAAGGTTGCGGATAAAGTTAAATAACGATGAACCAATCGTGCAATTTCTGTTGAAAGGGCTTACCCGAAATGAAAAGAACGAAGGTTTTCATTGGAAATTTAATGCAACAGCTCTTTGGAAGAATTACGATATTATCTCGGCAGCCGTCACTTCATCGCGTCCATTTACCGGAGAAACTCTTTTTATAAAGGGAGAAAAGTCCGATTACATTAATGCGGCAAACGGAGTAGAAATTGCATCCTTATTTCCCAATTATCACTTAGCTGAAATTAAAGGCGCAGGGCATTGGGTGCAAGCAGAAAAACCGACAGATTTTATAACTGCTACACTCAATTTTTTATCATAGCTTCCTCTCAATTTTTTACATTTGTCGCGCTTTATTTCAGACGTTATTAAAAGCATTTTACCATGAGCCTAAAAAGAGAAGATATTGAAAAACTGATAGGGGGCGAAAAAGCCGCTTATTTACTAAATCACCAATCTGAAACTATCTCCAAGGAGCAGTTACACCTTCCTAATAAAAAATTTATTGATACCATCTGGAAGGATAGTAACCGCAATATTCCCACCATTCGCAGCCTAAACCAGATTGCGCAATTCGGTAGATTGGGCGGAACGGGGTATGTTTCTATACTTCCGGTAGATCAGGGGGTAGAGCATAGTGCAGGGGCTTCATTTGCTCCTAATGTTCCTATGTTCGACCCGAATAATATTGTGCAACTCGCAATAGAAGGAGGATGTAATGCAGTCGCTTCTACCTTTGGGGTATTGGGAATTGTTGCTCGTAAGTACGCTCACAAAATTCCATTTATTGTCAAAATCAATCACAATGAATTTCTAAGTTATCCCAACTCTTATGACCAAATAATGTTTGGTCAGGTACGCGATGCTTGGAATATGGGAGCAGTAGCCGTAGGTGCCACTATCTATTTTGGCAGTGAAGAATCTAAAAGACAAATTGTAGAAGTAGCTGAGGCCTTTGAATATGCGCATGAACTGGGGATGGCGACAGTGTTGTGGTGTTACCTGCGCAATCCGGCTTTCAAAAAAGACGGAGTAGATTATGGTGTGTCTGCCGACCTTACCGGTCAGGCGAATCATTTGGGGGTTACGATTCAAGCAGACATCATTAAGCAGAAACTTCCGGAAACGAATGGAGGATACAACGCTCTTAAATACGGTAAAACTGATAAACGAGTTTATTCGGAACTTACCACCGATCATCCGGTTGATCTTTGTCGCTATCAGGTAGCTAACTGCTACATGGGGCGGGTGGGTCTTATTAACTCGGGAGGGGCTTCTTCGGGAGCAACTGATTTGGCAGATGCGGTATCAACTGCCATTATCAATAAGAGAGCCGGTGGCATGGGGTTGATTTCGGGTCGCAAAGCCTTTCAACGACCGATGAAAGAAGGGGTGGCTCTGTTAAACGCCATTCAGGATGTTTACCTGAGCAAAGAAGTTACCATCGCTTAATCAATTAATCCTAAGTTTGTTTCATGGATGAACAATCTCCATGGTGGAAGCGTTTTCGCACAGGTGTACAAACCTCTACGGAGGAGAAAAAGGAAACTCCCGAAGGGGTTTGGCATAAGTGTGAAAAGTGTAAGGCAACTATCCTTGCTGATAAGTTGTACGACAATTTGTCGGTATGTCCCGAATGTGGTTTCCATGAACAGATTTGCTCTGATGAATACTTCCATCTTTTGTTTGGAGAACCGAGCAATAGCACGCTCTTGTTCGATAATCTTGCCCCTGTTGATTTTTTGAACTTTACGGATTCAAAACCCTACAAAAAGCGCATCAAAGATTCTACTGCAAAAACCGGATTGAAAGATGCTATTCAAGTAGCTGTTGGTATCTGTGAGGAGCACAAGTTAGTAGTGGCGGCTATGGATTTTCGTTTTATTGGCGGCTCAATGGGATCCGTAGTAGGAGAGAAAATTGCAAGAGCTATTGATTATTGTATCGAACATAAATTGCCACTATTAATTATTTCACAATCGGGCGGAGCCAGAATGATGGAGTCTGCTTTTTCATTGATGCAGTTAGCTAAGACGGCAGCAAAGCTCAACCAATTAAGCGAAGCAAAGTTACCTTACATCAGTTTGATGACCGACCCCACTACCGGAGGCGTAACCGCTTCTTTTGCCATGTTGGGAGATTATAATATTGCTGAACCGGGGGCATTAATTGGCTTTGCAGGCCCTCGCGTGATTGAAGAAACGATCAAGAAAAAGCTTCCTGAAAATTTTCAGACTTCTGAATTTTTACTTGAAAATGGTTTTCTTGATTTTATCGTTTCCCGCAAGGAAATCAAAGAAAAGATAGGGACTATATTAAGCCTCCTGAAAATGTAGTGAACCTCAAATATTACCGGGGCAAGCCCTTTATTGTTCTTCCCGCATTGCTCATCTTCTGCATACTCTTCATCATCTTTTTCATCTCTTCAAACTGCTTGATGAACTGGTTCACTTCCTGAATACTGTTACCGCTTCCTTTGGCGAGGCGCAGTTTCCTTTTTCCATTGAGCAAATCCGGATTTTCTCTTTCGGATGGAGTCATTGAAAGTATAATAGCTTCGACCTTCTTGAATGAACCATCATTAATGTCCACGTCCTTGATAGCCTTGCCCACACCGGGGATCATTCCCAGCAAATCCTTCACGTTTCCCATCTTTTTAATTTGGGCTAACTGAGATAGAAAGTCATTAAAGTTGAACTGGTTTTTTCGGATTTTAGCTTCTAGTTCCTTTGCTTTCTTTTCATCATATTGTTCTTGTGCCTTTTCAACAAAAGAAACAATATCGCCCATGCCCAAAATACGGGAAGCCATCCGATCGGGATAGAAAATATCCAGTGTATCTACCTTTTCCCCCGTACTTACAAACTTGATTGGTTTTTCTACCGTGTAAGTAATGGTAAGAGCCGCACCGCCACGTGTATCGCCATCTAATTTTGTGAGTACTACTCCGCTAAAATTCAGGCGGTCATTAAATGCCTTTGCCGTGTTCACGGCATCCTGCCCCGTCATGGAGTCCACCACGAAAAGGATTTCATCAGGGTTGGTTTTGCTTTTTATTGCAGCAATCTCCTTCATCATTTCCTCATCCACGGCCAAGCGACCGGCTGTGTCTATGATTACTACATCTAAGCCTTGTTGTTTTGCTTGAGCTATTCCATGCAGTGCAATCTCTACCGGATTATTATTTTCTTTTTCGTGATATACCTGCACGTCAATCTTCTCTCCCAGCACAATCAACTGGTCAATTGCTGCCGGACGATACACGTCTGCCGCCACCATCAAGGGGCGTTTGAATTTTTTGGTTTTAAGAAAGTGTGCCAACTTGTGCGTAAAGGTGGTTTTACCCGAACCCTGCAAGCCCGCAACCAATATCACTGCCGGATTTCCTTTGATATTAAAGTCAGCAGCAGTATTCCCCATGAGTTTGGTGAGTTCCTCATGCATGATTTTCACCATTAACTGCCCGGGTTCTACAACGGTGAGTACTTGGCGACCCAGAGCCTCTGTTTTTACTTTATCAGTAAACTCCTTCGCAATTTTGTAGTTAACATCGGCCTCTACTAAGGCTTTGCGAATTTCTTTCACGGTTTCCGCAATGTTCAGTTCAGTCAGTTTGCCGTGTCCTTTTAGCGTTTTAAATGCGCCTTCTAATCGTTCCTGAAGATTTTCAAACATAAGTTCTAATTAAAGCTATCGTTCTTCTTTCGTAGAAGGATAACGAATTTTTTAAGGTGGGCAAAAGTAACAGAGATAGGGGAATATGAAAGGAGGAATTTGCCTAAAGTCTAACCCCATCTCTTCGTGAGGTGGCAGCCCTTACCACCCGAAAGAGAATATAGTTTTGTTTCTCGGGTTGCTTAGCTCTAACGGATGATTTTTTGCGCTTAGGGAATAAATATTTTCTGTTGCCCGTAATCAATCACCATCTTGTATTTTAGCAGGATATCGGAACCCAGAATACCCTGAATTTTGGACGCTTTCAATTGTGAATAGGTGGAGTTTACATGGCTTAAATTAACAGCCGCCACTACATAGTTTTTAATTTTATGCTTGCCTATTTCTAATTCTTTTATCGAACCTATGTATGTTTCAGGAACAGAGCTGTGTAAGCCCATGGTTTCTTGCTGAACTGTTTTCAGTTTCTTTTGACTCAAATTTTTTTCGTAGTAGGTTTTATCTAGCACCGATTTGGAAGCTCCGGTATCCACCAAAAAGCGGCAGCGTTTTCCATTTATCTTCACGGTTATGAAAATATGGTAACCACCTTTATCTAATTCGGTTAGAATAATTTTTACTGATTGTAGTTTACTTTTCTTCATAAGGTGAAAATAAAAAGTCTCGGAAACTCCGAGACTTTTATAAATGGGTCAATCATTTTTGAAGAGAAGCAAAAGCTGTTACAGTTTCAGCGTACTGAGTACGCTATTCATGTTTCTCACAGCTTCCGCGCTCTTATTGAAGGCTTCTTGCTCTTGAGCATTCAATTGGTAATCGAGAATTTTTTCCCATCCGTTTTTGCCAATCACAACAGGCACTCCCATGCAAATATCCTTTTGGCCATACTCGCCATCTAAATACACGCAACAAGGAAATACTTTCTTCTCATCGCGAATCACACTCTCTACCAGCGCACATCCCGAAGCCCCCGGAGCATACCAAGCAGAGGTCCCAATCAGTTTGGTCAAAGTGGCCCCACCTACCATGGTGTCTGCGGCTACTTTATTTAATGTTTCAGCATCTAAAAAACTGCTCACCGGCATACTTTGGTAAGTCGCTAATCTTGTCAGCGGAATCATTGTGGTATCGCCATGCCCGCCAATAACGGTTGCTTGTAAGTCACCGGGAGAACACTGTAAAGCATTGCTCAAGTTAAAACGGAAACGAGCACTGTCTAAAATTCCCCCCATACCTATAATTCTATTTTTGGGAAGTCCGGTTGATTTGAGCGCCAGATAAGTCATGGTATCCATGGGGTTACTGATCACAATGATTACCGCATCGGGGGAGTGCTTCAAAATGTTTTCAGCGACACCCTTTACAATAGAAGCGTTGGTGCCTATCAATTCCTCGCGGGTCATACCCGGTTTGCGCGGTATGCCGGAGGTAATCACCACTACCGAGCTACCGGCAGTTTTAGCGTAATCATTGGTAGAGCCGCTTACTTTAGTATCGAAGCCGAGCAAATTAGCGGTTTGCATCATGTCCATCGCCTTCCCTTGCGAAAAGCCTTCTTTGATGTCGAGTAAAACAAGTTCTTGGCAAAGTTCTTTGCGGGCAATGTTGTCGGCCACGGTAGCTCCTACAGCCCCGGCACCCACTACTGTAATTTTCATTTTATATGGTTTTTGAAGTTTGGAAAAAGTCTTGCACCATCGTGCAAACTGGACTGCAAACCTAATCCAAAATAAAAAATGTGCAAATGGTCTATTAACAACCTTAACATGATAAACTTCATCAGACTTAATAATGCGAATTCGTTTTGTTTTATTCGCTTCCCTAAAAATTAAAGAATGCGATACTTGTTTTTCCCAGTACTATTTTTGACCGCGGCAATAGGTTACGGCCAGTCTGCTTCGTGGTGTGGCACGGTGTTACCCGAATCTTTTAAAGCGGAATATGCTGCGAAAGACAGAAGTAACTACGAGCAATTAATTGGCCAGCGGGCGGCCATGCGCTATGTGCCGGTGTATTATCATATCGTTGCCAAATCAGACGGTACCGGAGGCGCAGGGTTAAAAAGAATATTTGAATCACATTGTGAATTAAATCAGGCCTATAATCAGTTTGATATCGCATTCTACATTGCCGGAATTGATACCGTTATGAACACTGCACTGTGGAACTATCAGAACCAATCGTTAGGTTATCAGGCGTTCAATCAAAACAACGAACCTAATGTTTGCAATATTTACGTGAATGGCAACCTGCCCGGACTTTGCGGCTTTGCTACCTTCCCCAATAGCGCTCCGAATGGGGGGGGGATATTTTTAAATTCCGCTTGCATGGGGAGCGGAACTACCACCTTACCTCACGAAATGGGTCACTATTTGGGTTTGCTGCACACCTTTGACACTTCTTATGGTATTGAATATGTAGATGGCTCAAATTGTTCTACAAAAGGAGATCGCTTTTGCGATACCCCGGCTGACTTTGTAGATTTTCGCGCCCCTTGCCCTTACACCGGTGACAGTACCGATCCACATGGTGATTTGTATAGAACAGTGATTGACGAAACCTTGTACATGAGTTACTTCAATGATAACTGCACTAATAAATTCAGCCCAATGCAACAGGTGGAGATGAATGGTACTCTGAGTGGCAGCCGCTCTAATCTTTTAAATCAAACTTTACCTGATTTATCGGCTTTGCCTACCGCTACTTTTGTGCAGCCTGCCGATGGTGACACCACCTTGATTGGAGGGGTCAGTCAAACTTTTATTTGGAACTCAATACCTGGGGCTGTTTACTACAAGTTTATTTTGCAAAACCCTACTTCTTCAATTCAATTTGCCGATACGCTGATTGCTGATACCACTTTCACTTTTGGAAACATTGCCTCTAACAAATCATACAAATACAAGGTGCAGGGACTTTCCTACGGCAACACCTGTTCTTCCTTTACTCCTTATCAGAATATTTCTACATCGGGCATTAAGGCAAGTGTCAGTGTAACCTCTCCGAGTTGCTTTGGTGAAACAGATGCGCATATAACCATTACCCCTTCCAATGGCACAGCTCCTTACACGTTGGAATGGAGTACGGGTACTACGGGAAATAGTATTAATAATCTGGCACCGGGTATTTACGAAGTCACCATTACCGATGCAGATAATGAAGTGGCTACGGCACAAATTCCCGTGGTAGATCCTGCTCCGGTGAGTGTGGCAATCAATCGGGTGGGCGTGAACCTAAATGCTTCGGGGAATGGCGGCACCCCACCCTATACTTTTGCATGGAGTAATGGAATAAATGGCCCCTATAACAACAATGTGCCTTATGGCAGCTACACGGTTTCTGTTACCGATTCAAAGGGCTGCTCCAATACAGAGACTTTTTCTTATACCTCCATAGGAATTGATCCGGAACTGAAGGCAAGCATTAAGTTGTTTCCTAACCCTGCCGAACATTCGACTATATTGAATGTGCAGTTTGATTTGAATGAGCCTACCAAAGCGGTAGTAGCTATCATTAACATGGCTGGTTCTGTTATCACGCAGGAGATGAAGACATTTGAATCAGGCACTAACTTGCTGCAATTCCCCATTGGCAACTTGGCTTCGGGAGTTTATCTCCTTCGCTTTAAAGCTAATGAAGCTGTGCAATCGGAGAGGTTTACTGTGATTCGATAATTAGTCGGGTGTTCTTGCGCTCAGGTATTTTGTAGGGTTTAATTTGCGAGGTATTCATCATTAACTGACTTGCGAGTGAGGACAGTGGGTTGAAGAATAAGATTGTCATCGCCTCTCGATGAGTATAGGGATCATTCGATCATTGCTAATTTTACTTCACAATACCAACCTATGCTTTCGTACTGGGAGAAACAATCGCTTTTGCAATATGATATGATTATTGTGGGTAGTGGCATAGTGGGACTTTCTACCGCTGCATCCATAAAAGAAAAATCTCCTGAAATCAGAGTGCTGGTGTTAGAGCGAGCTGTGCTACCTACAGGAGCCAGCACTAAGAATGCAGGCTTTGCTTGTATCGGAAGTCTGACAGAAATATTGGATGATTTAAAATGTAATGCAGAGGATCAGGTGCTGGATTTAGTGCAATTGCGATACGAAGGTTTGAATAAGTTACGGGTGCGATTGAGTGATGAGAAAATACGATATGCTACAAATGGAAGTTATGAACTGATCCAAGAAGCAGATAAAGATTGCTTGAAGGAATTAGACAGGATGAATGATCTCCTATTCCCAATTCTGAAAGCAAGAGCCTTCACTCCGGCAGATGAAAAGCTGAGGGAGTTTGGTTTCTCTTCGGAGCATGCCGCTCACTTAATCCGTAATAATTTTGAAGGAGAGTTGCATACCGGTGAAATGATGAGGGCTTTAATTGATCACTGCCTGCGCCTCGGTATCGAAATAAAAACGGGCTGTGAGGCCATCATTATCGAGGAGAATAGAGGTCAAGTTCAGGTAGTTGTTCAACATCATTATCTGAAGGAAGAAATCAGCTTCACCGCAAATAAAGTTGCTGTTTGCACCAATGCCTTTACAAAGCAATTTTATCCTGAAATGGATTTAAAACCCGGCAGAGGTCAGGTGCTTATCACTGAGCCAATAGTTGACTTGCCCTTTAAAGGGATATTTCATTTCGACAAAGGGTTCTATTATTTCAGAGCAGTTGAAAACAGAGTGCTTTTTGGCGGGGGAAGAAACATAGACATACAAGGTGAAACCACTACTGACTTTCGTTTTAATGAAAAAATCAGAGAGGATTTAGTGAATAAACTTCGCGAAATCATATTGCCGGGAATCTCTTTTAAAGTGTCAGATTGGTGGGCCGGCATTATGGCTTTTGGAGAAACCAAAGTGCCTGTATTGGAAAAGCGAAGCGACCGAATTTTCATGGGGGTGCGAATGGGAGGGATGGGAGTTGCTATCGGTTCTGCCATCGGAGAGAAGCTGGCGAATATGATGCTGAAAGTGTAAGTGCATTTTAACAGGCGCTTTTCCCTCGCCATAATTTTTTTGCTATCTTCATTATGGAATTTAATTCTGGTAACGTCTTAGAGTAGATTTCTTAAACTAAAACAAACCTTATGAAACGGATTTCTTTGACTCTCATCGCACTTTTTATGCTTTCGATTCCTGCAGTTCACTCTCAGGATACTCGCACAAATGTTTTGGATGCCAAGCAAGTGGCTAAACTTGATTTGAACGGTAAATGGGTCGGCAAACGCCAACAATATTCATGGGACAAGAAAACCTTTATCGAAACTTTTGAGTATGAATTTGACTTAAAACAAGAAGGAGACTTGGTTACCGGTACCTCTACTATTATTACTGCTAATGGCGAATATGCCGATATGAAATTAGAGGGAGTTGTGATAGGGAATAAACTTCACTTTCACGAATATCAGGTCGAGGGCGCTATTCGCCCCGAAGGAAAAGTATGGTGTTTTAAAAGTGGCGAATTATACTTTGCGAAGGATGGAGATAACATCAAACTGGTAGGGGCTACATCAAGCTATATGGAAGTATATAATTACCCCTGCTCCGGTGGATTTACTGATTTGACTAAGGTGGATAACAGCGCTAACCTTTCTGCCCTTAACACTGAGTTCAATGCAAATAACCTGAACCTTAAGGAAGACTTGTCTATCAGCGTTTATCCTAATCCATTTATTGATAATGCCACCGTTTATTACAACATCTTAAACGACTCTAAAGTGAAGGTGGAGATTTATAACATGAGCGGTAAACTCGTCACTACTTTGTTTGACGGAAATGAGAAGGCCGGTAATTACAATGTTACTTTTAATGGTAAAAATACCGGTGATCAAAGCGGACTCTACATCGTGAAACTTTCTGTAGGCGATGAAGTTTACAGCCGCCCATTGGTTCAAATGCATTAATGGTTGATTGATTGACTAAAAAAAGTCTTCCGTGCTGGAAGACTTTTTTTGTTTTAGGCTCAAAAGGGCTTCTATATTTGTTGGCATGAATAAGAAGGAACGTGTGGACTTTGTGATAGAAACACTGGAAACCCTCTACCCGAACCCTGCCATTCCATTAGATTTTAAGGATCCCTATACTTTCCTGATAGCTGTGCTGCTTTCTGCCCAATGTACTGATAAGCGGGTGAACCTTGTTACGCCACATCTATTCAGAAAGGCGGATAGCCCCAAAAGGATGGTAAAACTCACCGTAGAAGAAATAGAGGATATAATTCGACCTTGTGGGCTTGCACCGGCAAAGTCCAAAGCAATTCATGGGTTATCTGAAATTCTACTTGAAAAGTATAAGGGAGAAGTACCCGACAGTTTTGAAACCTTGGAAGAATTACCGGGGGTAGGTCATAAAACTGCTTCTGTAATTATGACGCAAGTATTTGGCAAGCCGGCTTTCCCGGTAGATACACATATCCATCGCCTGATGCACAGATGGAGGTTAAGCAATGGCAAAAGTGTGGAGCAAACCGAACGGGATGCCAAGCGACTGTTCCCTCAAAGCACTTGGAATAAACTTCATTTGCAGATCATTTATTTTGGACGTGAATATTGCCCGGCAAGAGGACACCGGAAGGAACTTTGCCCTATTTGCAGTAAAATTGGATAGTGTTCCACATAGATTATAGGAAAGCCAGTTGGGGTACATTCGGATCGGAGGTTAAGCGCAAAGAAGTTTAACTCCACTTCTTTTAAACTGAGTAATAAAGTATAAATGATAGATTGCTTCAACAATGGATAGAGTAGATAAAACACTTTTTGAAGGGGAACATTATTTGGGAAGGCCGGCTGATCGAACGGATAAAATTATTAGCAGAAGAGTAGCGTTGGTAAAAGCAATTCCCGGCTTTTGTAATAAGGAGATGGAACTTCTTGAAATTGGATGTGGTAACGGAGCCACCTTGTTGCTGATGAGTAGCGAAATGAAAAGTTGTGTTGGAGTGGATGTGTTTGATCATACTGCGGAGTTTAGAAAGGAGAAGGAGCAGCAGGGAATTGACAACTGCGAAATAGTTATTCGCAATATTGAAGAAGAAGAGTTAACGCAACAATTTGATCGCTTGATTTGCTTTGAGGTGATTGAACATTTTAATCAGGATAGCACCGTGAAGCGGTTTCAGCGATGGCTTAAGCCGGGAGCTTTATGTGCTATTTCGGTTCCGAACAAATGGTGGGTGTTTGAAACGCACGGAGCTAAACTTCCTTTATTACCCTGGAACCGAGTGCCATTTTTCAGTTGGCTGCCACGCAGCATTCACGAGCGCTTTGCCAACGCGCGGATTTATACAAAGAGTCGGATAAAGAAATTACTGGAAGAAAACGGCTTTGAAGTGTTGGAGATGAAATACATCACCGCTCCTATGGACGTATTAAAGGAAGGTGCACTAAAGCGATTATTGGTGAGAACGATTTTTAATACGGAGACTACCTCTATTCCGTTTTTGAGTACTTCTATTTTTATTGTAGCCCGGTTAAAATCGTAATCTAATTCAATGGAAAAAAACATTGCCGAAAACCCGTGGACAAAGCTTTCGCGCGAAGTGAAGTATGAAAACAATTGGGTTCGTTTAGAAGAGGATAAAGTATTGAACCCTGCGGGAAATCCGGGGATATATGGGGTCGTACATTTTAAGACCTATGCGGTTGCCATTATTCCCTTAGATGAGAATAACAACACTTGGATTGTTGGGCAGTACCGATACCCTTTGCAAAGTTATGAATGGGAGGTAGTAGAAGGAGGCTGCCCGGAAAATACTTCACCATTAGAAACAGCCCATCGAGAGTTGATAGAGGAGGTGGGGCTAAAGGCAGCACAAATGAAATTGATTTTAGAGATGCAATTATCAAATAGCACTACTGATGAAATTTCATACACCTACATTGCGCGAGGTCTTACCTATGTAGGAGAGCAACCGGAAGAGGATGAAAAGCTCAGTATAAGAAAGATACCTTTTGAAGAGCTGTACCAGATGACGCTGCGAGGTGAAATTCGTGACAGTCTTTCTGTGGCAAGTATTCTGAAAGCAAAAGTTCTTTTAGACCAGGGGCAAATCTGAAAATCAGATTCTCTTTATTTTTCCTCAAAAAATACCCACCCGTTTTTTCGATACAACTCGTGTAAACCCGGTTGCTGCGCGAGCACTTCATTTACCTTATTCATTTTTGTAATCACGTAAAGCTTATGGAGGGAGTCTGCTTCAGTAGGAATGGGCTTTGCCGCATAGAAGTAATGCGCATAGCTTTTGAATCCTGCCGTTTCTATTCGGCAACTCTCCCCTTTTTTACTTTCTAAAAATTCAATCAAAGCAGCTTGTGAGTATTTCTCTACTCTTGGAACTATCTGGCTCATCATGCCATTTATAAAAAGAGCGCTGCTCATCAAAAGGATATAAGTGCCCCATTTTACGTGTTTGGTTTGTATGAGCAGTACCGACAGAATGAGGAAGAAAAGATAACCTGCACTCCATAAAATATCACTCTTTGCCCAGTAAACTTTGGCCTGTAAACAAGCTACGGCAAAGTCATCTTTGATATAGGGAATAAATGTGTCCGGTCGTTGCATCAATAATATTCCCCCGGTGATCGCTATCGCAATGGAAACGCCAATAGTCATAAGCGGAACCGTTTGCCGCCAGGTCCAATTTGCTTTTTTGTCGAAGAGGTGGTTAAGATAATAAGCGGCAAGAAATGTAATAGGGAAATAGCAGAGAGAAGAGTAATGTACAATTTTGGTTTTTACTACGCTGAAAACTACGAGCACCACGCAGAGTAAATAAATCATCCACTTTTTCAAATTAATCTGAGTGGTATCATCCTGCGAATTTTTTCTGAAAGCATCGAAGATTAGAGCCGAAGCAGGGAATACCCCTATGAGCAATAGGAGGAAGTGATAGTAAATGGGACCACCGTGCCCGGCATCTTCTGTCTCGAACAGTCTGATTTGATACGCTATAAATTCATTTACGAACTTCATCCCATTGGCATGTATTTCAAAACTTAGCCAACTAATAATCACCACGGCTATTACCAGCCACCAAACAAAAAACTGACCGATCTCTAATTTTAATTTCCCTCGGTTGGCAATCATATAAACTGCTCCGGTAAGCATTACCAACAGAATGGCCACCGGCCCTTTGGTAAGTGTGGCAAGCCCTATAAATACCCCGGATAATAGCAGATGTATTTTTCTGTTTTTTCTGGCTGTTTTCCCCGGCTCAAAATCATTGATTACGGAGGTTTTGAACATGAAGAAAATACCCAGAAAGATGAAAAGGTTAAAGACAGGGTCAATAATTCCGCTCTTAAAGTAAATCTGAGGTAACATACTACAGGCAAATAATAAGGCCCACAACACCCCCATTTGTGATTTAAAAACAGACCTGCCGGCATTAAATACTACCACCATTGTTACTATTCCGCAAACTGCATTTGGAAAACGAGCGGCAAACTCATTCACTCCCCAATATTTCATGCTTAAAGCCTGTAACCAAATAAACAGCGGAGGCTTTTCGTAGAAGGGCTGAAAATTAATTTGCACTAACCGCCAATTGTGCGTGAGCAGCATTTCGCGCGCACTTTCGGCAAAGTTTATTTCGTCCCAATCAAATAAATGAACGGAGCCTAAATGCGGAAGAAATAATAAGGCTCCGATCACAATTAGAAATAGTTGTGTCGGAAATTGTAACAGTCGTTTCCATAACTCCTGAATCATTTCAATAAGGCTTTATCCTTCCATTTTAGGTTTCGGTAAAAATCTGACTGTGCGAAAGTTAACCAGAAAACAGTGGTAATAGCCATGGCCAATAAAGAACCGGCATATACATCTCTGAAAAAATGTTCTAACAGATACACTCGCGCTATTCCAATTAGTAAAGCGGAAAAGAAGAAAACGACACTCCATTTTTTGTCTTGCGCAAATAAACTGAGCATAAAGAAAACCGCAAAGGCGATAGTGGTGTGGCCGGAGGGAAAACTGTGTTGATGAAAAATTTCAACCCCCGGAACAAAGTTTAGTGGCGTTTTGCCTTCAAAAAAAACAGCCGGTCGGATTTGGTTGGGAAACACTGCGAGTTTTAGAAACTGAACGACAACAGCGTTGAGGATAAGGTTCAAGCCCAACAAAATTCCGTGTCCATAACTCGAAAACAGGATGAGTAAAAATATCAGAAGGAATGCCGGTGCTTCGGCAAGGAAAGAAGTCCAACGGAAGAACTGATCGAAAAAAGAATTGTGGAGAGTGTTGAAATAGAGAATTTCATCTCCCTTCTCAAACCATCCGATGATGGCGGCACCGCAAATGAAGAAAAGCAGATACAGCAACAGAAAAATTTTATTCTCCTTCAGAAATGTTTTCAAGCCGAAACCTTTTTATGAGTAAATAATCTCCGCAACAAATTTTTGTAATGATCGGTGCTGTAAATTTTAGAATCGTTGGTTGCTTTTAAAGTTAAAAACAGCCCAACCGGCAGCAACACAAAAGTAGAAAGCCACATTCCGGCAAAAGGTGTAAGAACATTATTTTCTGCTAATTTTTCCCCTATGATTGACGTGACGTGATACAGGATGAAGAAAATAACACAATAAAACAAAGGCCATCCCAAGCCCCCTTTTCGGATAATTGAACCTAAGGGAGCTCCGATAAAAAAGAGTACTAAGCATGCGATGGATAAGGTAAACTTTCTGTAAATCTCCACCATGTGCGAGACATAATCTTTTTCTTTGTACACTAATTGCTTGTCCGTCACATCTGTGAAGTTCTTTATGTTCCGAGCTTTGTTGAGTGCTATATCGTAGATCTGAATCCTGGTGTCGGGGTCGTAGCTGCTGAGTAATTCATGGGTGTTCTTAAAATGTACCTTCGCTACTGCGTTTTCTTTTTTCAAGGTATCTAATCCGAATTTTTTAAACCCGAGATAGGGAGTAATTGAACTGATTAGCCCGGTTTTTAAATTGCTTTCCTCTAAATGAATAGTATCTACTTCAGTGTATAATTGTTTTAAGTCCAACATTTGTTTCAGGTCCTTAAAAAAGTTTTCGTCCGTTCGGTTTAGCTTAAACTGCGACAGGTCAAATCGCTTTTCCCAAGATTTAAAAGTGGTGGAAATCATCTCATAATTATTCTTGGATTGCGGATCATTTTCCTTCGGCTCAATCTCTCTGTATTGTTTACCGTTTTCAAGTTTTAATGTGAGTGCCAGCGCCTGCTCATCCTGCACCATCGTGCCTTTTTCAGCAGTAATCACGTGGTCGTCTCCTTTGCCACTGGTGTGATCGTACACTACGATGTTGTAGAGGGTATTGGTTTCGTCATTTTTGCTGCCAACTTTAATGTAAAAGCCATCTATACCGCTGTAAAAAATACCGGGCTTTAAGGCTACCGTTGGTTTTTGGTGACGAATATCGTACAGCAAAGCTCCAAATTTTAGATTCGCTCTGGGCAGAAAGTTATTCGAGAAAAAGAAAGCAAAGATGCTGATTCCAATCACGGTGATAATCAGAGCTTTCATAAAGCGCAACAGCGAAATGCCCGCTGACTTAACGGCAGTTAATTCATAGTTTTCGCCCAGCGCCCCATAAGTCATAATAGAAGCGAGCAGAACCGCCAGAGGAAGTGCCAGCGGAACTAAACGGGCAGAAGCATACACTAATAGTTCTAATAGCACTCCGGTGGGTAATCCTTTGCCCACTAAATCATCAACATATTTCCAAAGAAACTGCATTACCAGCACAAACTGTGCAATCCAAAAGGTAAGGATAAAAGGACCGATAAAACTTTTGATTACCAGCTTATCGAGTTTCTTCATGGCGGTTTTGAAAACGCTAAAGTAAGAAAGTACGTATGTGCTTAATGAATGAGAGCGAACTATGCAGATAATGCTTATGCTCCAATAGCGCGTTTCAAGTCATCTATCTGCTTGTCCCAAAGGAAGGTTTGTTCTTTAATATCCTTGGCATCAGCAAAATCGGTTACTTCCAATATTGTTTCGTTGCTGATTTCAGATTTATACACCCGAAAGGAGAAATATTGATCTTTCGGACTGTCCTCCCAATGATATTTCACCCATTCATCTTCTACCGACTCTAACTGTCTGGCTCTCTGAAACGAACCATTCCATCCGAAAATGAAGATATCGCCTTGCGAATCGCAATAATCAGAAAACCACTGCGCCATGTTACTGGGCTGATCTACAAATTCAAAGAGAATAGAGGGAGATGACCGGATAATATACTCTAAAGTGAATTTTTTCTGTGCCATAATGGGGTATATACTTAGAATAATTGCTGAGTTATTGAAACTAATCGTTGCAAGAATAAAAAATTAAACCAAACAGAAAAATTCTTTTTGATTTTAGAAGAGCTTCTTGTTTTTTTGCTTTTTCGCCACCTTCATTTTAATTCCCTATCATGTTTACAAAGCACCTTCTCGATAAAGCCCTCATTACATTAGAAGTTGGAGATAGCACCCCACTGTTTATTCTTTTGGCTAAAGACGGAACCATTCACCGCAAAGGGAATGGAAATGTGGCCGAGAATCTTCCACTGATGAGGGGGATTTCGCAGCAAGGCCATTTTGAGGCGTTAATGATGACTATAGATGACAGCATTTTTGAGCATTCGGGAGTTCTCAAATTTCCTGATAGAGTGGGACAGGAATGTCAACTTACAATTATTTTTCAAGGGGCAGGAGAAACTGACTTCAGTTTCAGAGTTATTTATGGGTTGGAGTCAGAAGGACCTCCTGCTGAATTGACTGCCATTCTGATAAATGCGGTAAAGATTTCGGAGCCGTGGTATCGAGAGCAATTGCAACAGGATACAGAGCCGGAGAAGAAGTGGTGGCAATTTTGGAAGTAGGGTAGAATATCTTCTGCTCTTATTTTAAGTAATAATTTTTTCCTCCAAAATATTTGTTATGATTATTATGTTGTGTATTTTTGAAGGACACAAAGTACACTACCAAGGTGAAGAATTTTTTAATTGTTTTGATTATCGGCTTTTGCTATGCGTACCCTACGTTAGCGCAAAGCACTGATGATGATCAATGGGATCACCTCACCTCTATTCAAACCGAAGGTTATCACCTCAGCATTCCCTCTGAATGGCGGCAACTTACCTCGTTGAAAGGGAAAGCGGAGACTCGCGTATTTGATGCGAGCGGCATAGCCTTCCCGTCCGCTTTCAATCATCAGCCTGTTTTTGCGATTATTTACATCATTAAAAATAAATCAAACTCTCTCAGCAGCGCCAAGGAGCAATGTCTGAATGCGTACCGTGAAGTAATGGATAAGAAGGCATTAAAGAGTTCAGACTATACCGCTAAGCTAATCCACACAGCATCGGGTGAACAGGCTTGGTGGATGAGTACTTCATACTATCGAAAATCAAATTATTTATACCAGAGCCGGTATGATTTGGTAGTTTATTCTGAAAAGGAAAAGGCTTCTTATATCTATACGGTCACTGTGCAATACAGCGACTACACGCAAAGTTTTGAGAATACCTTTACCCCGGAGAAATTTGCCGAGAAAATATTCAGTTACTTCGGCTTGAACTGAAACTTAGGGATACAAATTGCTCTTCAACATACCCCATTTACAAAGGCGATGAACGAGCGATACCTTCAAACAACCTAAACCGTACACTGCACTTCTTCTAAAATTAATAGAACTGGCTCCTTCAAAGTATTTGGTGGGGCAGGTTACTTCGGCTATTTCAAAACCGGCATAAAAAATTTGAGAAAGCATTTGATTGTCAAAAACAAAATCATCTGAATTGTTCTGAAACCGGATAGCCCTTAGCACTTGCTTGCTGAAAGCCCGATAACCGGTATGGTATTCACTTAGTTTTTCTCCCAGCAATACGTTCTGAGAAAATGTCAAGAAGCGATTAAAGATGTATTTATAAAGAGGCATGCCCCCTTTTAAAGCGCCACCACCCAAGATGCGCGAGCCTAATACTACGGGATACACTTCTTCTCCTATAATAGCAATCATGGCCATTAATAGTTTTGGGGTGTATTGATAATCGGGGTGAAGCATAATGACGATGTCTGCCCCCAATTCCAGTGCTTTGGTATAGCAGGTTTTCTGATTTCCGCCATACCCTTTGTTCTTCTCGTGTTTGATCACATGATGAATCCCCAAGTCTTGAGCCACTGACACGGTATTGTCCGTGCTGTTGTCATCCACCAAAATCACTTCATCTACCACCTCAAAAGGAATTTCCTGAAATGTTTGAGCTAAAGTTTTTTCAGCATTATAGGCCGGAAGAACTACGACTACTTTTTTTGTTTTATACATGATCGTAAGCGAGAGGGGCAAATATATTATTTACTTAGATTTGCGCGCATTTTTACCATGCCTACTGATTCTCTTAAATTAAAAATCCTAATTCTCCTTAATAGAATTCCATATCCCCTCAATGATGGGGGGGCTATTGGCGCTTACAACTTTGTGAAAGGATATGCTGAGATCGGTAGTGAGGTGACTATCCTCGCCATGAACACTGCTAAGCATGATGTGAAACCTGAAAAGGCAGAAGAAGTGTTGGGCGGCTTTGGAACACTTCGGATAGTGGATATTGACAATCGGATCATCGCGCGCCAAGCATTTATTAATCTTTTCAGCACTACTTCTTACATTATTGAACGTTTTGTATCTGCCGATTTTGACAATATTCTAAAAGATATTCTTCAACAGAATGATTTTGATGTAGTGCATGTGGATGGACTTCCACCGGCTGCTTATATCGGTACCATTCGCCAGTATTCTACTGCTAAAATTGTGATGCGGGCGCATAATGTAGAGCATGTGATTTGGCAGCGCATAGCCGCTAATGAAACACATCCGATAAAGAAAATTTATGTAGCGCTGCAAGCGAAACGCTTGAAGCGCTTTGAGGTAAATGCACTGGGCAAATGCGACTTGGTATTAGCCATCAGCAAAGAAGATGAAGAGACTATCCAAACATGTAATCCATCGGCCAAAACGGTAGTGGTGCCTGCCGGGATGGATATTCCCGCTACCATGCTGAATAAGAATTTTGACGTTCGGAATTTGTTTTTTATCGGTTCTTTTGATTGGATGCCCAATATGCAGGGCATAGAATGGTTTCTAAAAGAAATATGGCCGGCAGTAACGCTTCGCTTTCCCGATTTGCAACTACATATTGCGGGGAAGAAGATGCCCTCTTCTCTTTTGCATCATCCCGGCAAGAACATACAACCGGTAGGCGAAGTGCCCGATGCCAAAGAGTTTATGCTGAACCGTGGGGTGATGGTGGTTCCTATCATTTCGGGCAGTGGAATCAGAATTAAAATTTTGGAGGCAATGGCTTTGGGCAAAACCATTATTGCTACCGACATAGCCACCGAAGGATTGGGCTTAACCAACGGCAAGAATGTGCTGATAGCCAACCATGCCCCTGACTTTATTAAACAGATTGGCCGTTGCATAGACGATCCAGCTTTGTGCGGAACTATTGGTCGCCATGCTTATGATTACGCCTTTAAAAATTATCGAAACTCAGCCATCTTTGAACGGCTGATATCCTTATACCGGAAAAGCAAATGATTCTATTGCCCATTATATTTCTTCTCTCTGTGGCTGCGCTGCTCTACTCTTACGGCCTCTACCCTTTTTTGCTGAAATGGGTAGCTGTGGGGAAAAAGGAGAATGATCAAGTGTATGCCCCCGATGATGCTCATCTCCCGGAAGTTTGTATCATTTTCTCCGCTTACAACGAAGAGAAGGTGATCGCTGAAAAACTTCAAAGTATTTTCCGAACAAATTACCCGGCTAACAAGTTAAGTGTATGGATTGGCTCCGATCATTCTGCCGACCAAACCAATTCAATCATTAACGACTACGCTTCCCGGAATGAAGGCTTACACTTTTTCCCCTTTACTGAGCGACAAGGAAAATCAAAAGTGCTGAACAAATTGGTGGCCCTGGTACAAACACAAAGTGATACCCTGCGCGAGCGAGTTTATATTTTTACGGATGCCAACGTGATGTTTACCCCCGACACCATTTTTCAATTAGTAAAACATTTTAAAAATAAAGAGGTGGGGCAGGTGGCGGCTCATATTAAAAACAGAGGAGTGCGCGAAGATGGAATTTCATTTCAGGAATCGAGCTACATACAGCGCGAGAATCAAATCAAATATCTCGAAGGGTTGAATTGGGGCACCATGATGGGAGCCTTTGGCGCTTGCTATGCTATGCGGGCCGATTGCTGGGCACCACTGCCGGCAAATACTTTAATGGAAGATTTCTATTTGAGCATGAATGTGCTGAAAACGGGTTTCAAAGCCATTAAGGAGATGGATGCAATTTGCTTGGAGGACGTATCGAACGATATGGAGGAAGAATTTAAACGGAAAACGCGCATTCAAGCCGGCAACTTTCAAAATCTGAAATCGTATTGGCACTTGTTGTTTCAATTCAATGCCACTTCGTTCTGCTTTTTCTCCCATAAGTTTTTGCGGTGGATGGGACCTCTGTTTATTCTGTGCGCTTGGGCGAGCAATTTGGGGCTTCTGTTGCTGATCAATGAGGGGGGTAATTGGAGTCGCTTGTTTTTAGCGATCTTTATCGCACAATCGTTGCTCCTTATCAGCCCGCTGATCGAAAAATTTTTTAGAAATTTTGGAATGCACTTTAAGCTGCTTCGCTTTGCCGCTTACTTTTATTTAATGAACCTTGCGCTCGTTAAAGGAGCGGTGATGTATTTCAGAGGAGTGAAAACCAGCGCATGGAACCCTACAAAAAGAAATCTTACTTAAATCTTGATTATGAAAAGTCAGTTGAATACAATTTCGGAAGCTATAGCCGAAATAAAGAAAGGTAAATTAGTGATTGTGGTAGATGATGAAGATCGCGAGAACGAAGGCGATTTTGTTGCTGCGGCCCACCACGTTACCCCCGAAACTATCAATTTTATGGCCACCCACGGGCGGGGTTTAATTTGTATGCCCATGGCCGAAGAACTGTGCGACAGTCTCGGCCTTTCCCTCATGGTATCACAAAATTCTTCGCACCATGAAACTGCCTTTACCGTATCGGTTGATTTGATTGGGCAGGGTTGCACCACCGGTATTTCAGCTTCTGACCGCGCTAAAACGATTAGGCAGTTGGTAAAACCCGATGCCAAGCCGGAAGACTTCGCCCGCCCCGGACATATTTTTCCGCTGAAAGCAAAAACCGGAGGCGTGTTGCGCAGAGCCGGCCACACCGAAGCCACCGTTGATTTGGCTCGCTTGGCAGGGCTTGAACCAGCAGGGGTTTTGGTAGAAATTATGAATGCCGATGGCACCATGGCGCGGCTGCCCGACTTATTGCGAATTGCGAAAAAGTTTAAGCTCAAGATTATTTCAATCAAGGATTTGATTGAGTATCGGATGCAGCACGAGCGCCTCGTAGTGCGCGAAGTGGAGGTGGATATGCCCAGCAAATATGGTCACTTTAGAGTGCGCGCTTATTCGCAACCCGGCTCTTCTGAGCCGCACCTCGCTATTATTAAAGGGGCTTGGGAAAAAGATGAGCCGGTGTTAGTGCGGGTGCATTCCTCTTGCTTAACGGGCGACATTCTGGGTTCCCTGCGCTGCGATTGTGGCGATCAGTTGAGCGCTTCTTTACAGCGTATCGAATCTGAAGGCAAAGGAGTAGTGCTATACATGCAGCAGGAGGGAAGGGGCATTGGGCTGCTCAATAAATTAAAAGCCTACCAATTGCAAGAGCAGGGCTTCGACACCTTTGAGGCCAATCTGCAATTAGGCTTGCCGATGGATGCGCGCGACTATGGCGTGGGGGCGCAAATATTGAATGATTTGGGAATCTCTAAGATGCGCCTGATGACCAATAACCCCAAGAAGAGAGTGGGCTTGATTGGCTACGGATTAGAGATTGTGGAGAATGTAGCCATTGAAGCAGCATCGAATCCCTACAACGAGAAATACCTGACCACCAAAAGAGATATAGGCGGCCACGAAATAATGGGAAAGAAGATAAAGAAGGTGAAGAAGAAAAGTTAATGCGGCAATACGGCACTTCATCTCTTATCGTTAGATGATGCAGCAGCCCATCCATTTCTGAAATAAGGGTACCGGCAGCTTCGGTTAAGTCTTGGGTCTGCTCAACGTGAGCCAAAGCCATAAAAACCCAAGAGTACCCGCAATAAATGAGGAGATAAGGATGGCAATTTTTGAATCATTGATAATGTCGGAATCGGTAAACGCAAGCAGCGCAATAAAGATAGACATAGTGAAGCCGATGCCGCCTAAAAGACCTGCTCCGATAATGTTTTTCCATTTCAAATCGGGGGGTAAGGTGCAAAGCCCTACACTCGCTCCCACAAACGAAAAAAGAAAAATACCTACCGGCTTTCCAATCACCAGCCCGGCCATAATCCCCAAACTGTTTGTGTGCAATAATCCGCTTTGCCAACCATCGCCCACGGCAATGCAAGTATTGGCCATGGCAAATACCGGCAGAATGATAAAGGCAACCGGTTTATGTAAGAAGTGCTGAAGAATAAACGAAGGCGATTTTTCGCCTCCATTGCCAAATGGAATGGTAAAGGCTAATAAAACCCCCGCTATGGTCGCGTGAACCCCCGAGTGTATCATAAAATACCACATCGCTATTCCTCCAAGGAAATAGGGAAGCAGATGATACACTTTCAGTCGGTTTAAAAGGAGCAAAAAACCAAAGATGCCCAGGGCAATAAATAAATGGAGAAAGGAAATAGAGGTGGTGTAGAAAATCGCAATGATGATAATTGCTCCCAAATCGTCCATCACGGCCAGGGCGGTTAAAAATATTTTTAATGAAGTAGGGACCCGATTGCCCAATAACGATAAAATGCCAATGGCAAAGGCAATATCAGTAGCCATGGGTATGCCCGCCCCTGCTTGCGTGCTGGTTCCAAAGTTGAGCAGTGTAAAAATTCCCGCAGGCACCAGTATGCCGCCCACCGCACCGAAGATGGGCAGCGAAGCATTTTTTAAAACAGAAAGCTCTCCGTCATAAATTTCTCTTTCTAACTCTAAGCCAATCAGTAGAAAGAAAATGGTCATCCACCCATCATTAATCCAATGAACCAGACTGTGCCCGCCCAGGTCAAAGTGCCAAAAGTGAAGGTATGGAGTCTGCCAAGGCGAGTTGGCCAATGCCAGCGAAAGGAGAGTGACAAAAACTAAAACTAATCCCCCTGCTTTCTCACTCTCAAAAAAGTCATTAAAAAGTCCTGTTAATTTCATTCTATTCGTCTGCTTATGCGGGTTTTTCTATGCTTACCCAATGCGCCAAATATACGAAACTCACTCGCACGCCTATTGCAAACGCTTGCGGTGGTGGCGCTGCTTTGCTCTCAATATGCTTGGAGTGCTGCACTGCTATAAAGCGATTTTAGTAATCGCATTAGCATCCAATCGCGGCTATCATGATAAGAGTCGGGAAGTATTAACTCCGACCTTTAGGTCGGAGAGATCTGGGTACCTATATCATAGGCCTTAGACCTGCCTACATTAAAAGTTATGGCTAAAGCCGATATAGTCTTTGGTAGTCCTTCTCCGCCATAAATGACGGAGTTATTTATGGTTTGCCCCTTAGGGGCTGCCCTCACTGACCACGTGCCCACTGCCGCCAATCACGTGCCCACTGCCGCCAATCACGTGCCCACTGCCACTCAGCACGTGCCCACTGCTGGTAAAAACATTCTTGCTGTGGGGAAAAACATTCTTACTGTGGGGAAAAACATTCTTACTGTGGGGAAAAACATTCTTACTGCTGGTAAAAACATTCTTACTGTGGGGAAAAACATTCTTACTGTGGGGAAAAACATTCTTACTGTGGGGAAAAACATTCTTACTGTGGGGAAAAACATTCTTACTGTGGGGAAAAACATTCTTACTGTGGGGAAAAACATTCTTACTGTGGGGAAAAACATTCTTACTGTGGGGAAAAACATTCTTACTGTGGGGAAAAACATTCTTACTGTGGGGAAAAACATTCTTACTGCTGGTAAAAACATTCTTACTGCTGGTAAAAACATTCTTGCTGTGGGGAAAAACATTCTTACTGTGGGGAAAAACATTCTTACTGCTGGTAAAAACATTCTTACTGTGGGGAAAAACATTCTTACTGCTGGTAAAAACATTCTTACTGTGGGGAAAAACATTCTTACTGTGGGGAAAAACATTCTTACTGCTGGTAAAAACATTCTTGCTGTGGGGAAAAACATTCTTGCTGTGGGGAAAAACATTCTTGCTGTGGGGAAAAACATTCTTGCTGTGGGGAAAAACATTCTTACTGCCAATAAAAACTTTTTCACTGCGGCCAAAAACTTTTTCAAAGCCGGTAAAAATCTTCCCACAGTCAGTAATGCTATGTCAGCGGTGCAGAAAGTTCTGTCCGCCCTTGTTGGTGTTTAGTTCCCTGCTTTGAGGAAACCATACCGACACGTGGCAACAAAGGCGCAAAGACAGCAATTGGTATTCAAAATCCCCAATGAAAAAACGTTCACGCCTTATGTGAAAACAGTAAACCGTAACCCGAAACAAAGAAAGTTTAGTTCTGATTCATTGTAAGAGCGGTGGAGTGCAGGTAGGGAACCGCCAAGCCGCACATCACGCCTACGGCATAGCCGGTAATAATATCGGTCCAAAAATGCTTGCCGGCTTTAAAGCGCAAAAAGCCGGTGATGGCCGGGAACAGCGCACAGCTTGTCCACACCAAAGGCTTTAGTTTCGAGTGAGGGTTGTAATCGGAATACGTTTTGGCAAAGAAAAAACTCATGGTAGCGGTGGTAGAAGTGTGGCCGCTAAAGAAAGATTTGAAATTATCTTTCTTCATTTTTCGTTCCAAAGGCACTTTAGAATTATAGAGCAGCGGCCTTTTGCGGCAAGCCAATTCTTTCACAAAGTTGGCAATGGCAAAATTGAGCATCAGTGCTTCGGCCCCCATAGCGGCCACTTTGCCAAAGTCTTTCCGAGCATCTTTATTGGCCAAATTAATTAAAGGAATAGCCACGCTGGAGTATAGCATGGCATCGCTCACATAAGCGGCCACTTGATGGTATTGCCTCGTAGCGCCTCGGTCAAATTTATTCACATCATCGGGGTCCAGTTTCAGCACACTTTCTTTAGAAGGAAGGCTTTTGGTGCGGCCTATTAAAGCAGAGGCTCCCAGAAAACCAATGGCATTGGCCGATAGGGGCACTTCTACATTCAGCGATAGCTTATAAGGCGATTGAAACGACTGACTAATAGCTCTTTCGGGGCTGATGAGGAGGAAAAATGTCAAGGAGAAAAGTAGATTTTGAAGCATGATGCAAGTTACAATTTGCGGGGATTTAGAACGGTTGTTTTGCGCAGTTGTATTCAATTTGACTCAATCATGTTGAAAAGTAATCGGACGGATGTGGCGTTTATTAAACTTTCGGGTGAAAATTTGTGTGTATTAAAAGAGGGGCAAATTTTTATAATTAACTTGCCCGAAACATTTTTGAGAAGCAAAGTAGTTGAACGAGGTGGGTCTTTGTCTTATTATCATATAATGAGCGATGCAACACTTAGTGATTATTTTTGCATCTGATTTAAAAACTAAAAGATTCTGGTGAGAAGGATTTTTACACTAACCATACTGTTGATGATTATAGGTTTGCAGGCAAGGCTTGCGGCTCAAACAGTGTACTGCTTTTCTTCGGCTTCCGTTTTATCGGGTTGCCCCCCATTGGTGGTTAATTTTACGGATGCCTCTATCGGCAGCCCCACCACTCATTATTGGGATTTCGACAACGGAGGCTTGGGCAATTCTAATGTTCAAAACCCTACCTACACTTTTTTAAACCCCGGGGTGTATAATGTGAAGCATATCGTTTCGAATGCGACTTCGAGCGATACCTGTTACATCACCATACACGTATTTATTCCTCCCACGGTCAATTTCACTTCTCCGAATCACAACGGCTGCATCTTTCCTTGCCATACGGTAGATCTGGTAAATCTTTCCACTCCTGGCGAAAGTCCCATTCAGGAATATGTTTGGAACTTTGGCGATGGCACCTTGCCCTTGTCGGTGTTGCCTCCTCAATCAAACTCTGACCATTGCTATAATCAAGTGGGGAGTTATAATGTTACCCTAATTGTGCGCGATAGCAATACCTGTCAATCAAATTTGACCTTGAATAATTATGTGGTGATCGGTAATTTTCCTTCGGCCAATGCCATCGCTACTCCGATACAATCCTGCAACTCGCCTACGGTGGTCAACTTTACAGGGAGCGGCACCTCTACCAATGGCGCTATTACTTATGCTTGGTATTTTGGTAACGGGGGAAACTCGGTGCAGCAAAATCCATCACAAGTATTTTTCAATGGTATTTACGACCCCATCTTGATCATTAGCGACACACTCGGCTGTCAGGATACCGCCTTCACGCATATAGAGATTACACAGCTAAGTGCAGGATTTAGTGTTCCGTTTACAAATGTTTGTAACGGTATTCCTATTCAGTTTACCGATACCAGCAATTTTGCCTCCACTTGGCTTTGGGACTTCGGTGACGGAACCACCTCCAATCAAAAGAATCCCTCGCATACCTATACCGCTAACGGTAATTATACCGTTACGCTTACCGTTTCTTATAATGGTTGTGTAGATGTGGAGACCCGAACCAATTACATTACCGTGACCACTCCGGTGCAGTTTACCTTTAGCGCCAGCGACACTTCCGATTGCTTTGCCCCCTTTGCCGTAAACTTTACCAGCAACGTATCGAGCGGAGGAACCCCTACTTATACTTGGGATTTTGGCGATAACAGCACTTCTACTCAAGCTAATCCTTCGCATACTTATACCACAGAGGGTTCCTTTACAGTTTCCTTGACCGTATCCAGTCCGGGCGGATGCCAGAACACCAAGACTTACGCAAACTATATTAATGTGCATGTCATCAATGCTACTTTCAGCCTTGATTCCGATAAAGGATGCACCCCACTCACCGTTCATTTTACTAATAGCAGCACCTCTAATGTTCCCATCACCGGCTATCAATGGATTTTTGGAGATGGGGCAAGTTCAGCGCAAGCCAATCCGGTACATGTATATAATGCAGCAGGGCAATACACTCCTATACTGATTATCACCAATGCGGACGGATGTACAGATACCGCAACTTATCCGGGACTGATTGAAGTAGGCGGTGGTTTAATCCCCGATTTCAACGCACAGCCGCTGATTCAATGTGTGAATCAATCTATTTCATTCTATAATCTCACGCAGGGAGCCGGAGCCAATACTCATTACCTATGGGATTTTGGAGATGGAGAAACCAGTATTCTTACCAACCCCGGCCATGCTTATTCTGATACCGGGTATTACGATATTACGCTCACCGTTATAAATCAGGGTTGCTCTGCCGAAAAGGAGAAGGTGAAGTATATTCTGATTATTGTTCCCAAGGCCGAGTTTGGATTTGAGTTTAACTGTAGCAGCCCTACCACAGTAGCTTTTAGCGATTCATCGCAGGGAGCCGATACTTGGTTCTGGGATTTTGGGGACGGCACTACCTCCAATCAACAAAGCCCCACGCACACTTTCCCTTCGCAGGCGGGGTACACGGTTACGCTTACTGTTACCAATAACACTACCGGCTGTGTGGACTCTACCAAGAAAACACTGCCCATAGGAACACCGGCTGCAAACCTTTCATCAGACACTACACAGGGCTGTATCCCTTTGAAAATTAAATTTAAAGATGCATCTGTATTTGCCAGCACTTGGTTATGGATATTTGGGGATGGCACGACCAGTGCCTTGCAAAATCCGATTCATACTTACAGTGATACAGGAAGGTACACGGTAACCCTTGTTATAAACCCCGGAGCCGCCTGCACCGATACAGTGACACAAGTCAATTACATCACCGCATTTGGACTGAAACCGAGCTTGGTCGCTATCCCTTCGTCCGGCTGTTCCCCTTTAACGGTGGCGTTTAAAGATTCAAGTACTTCCTTTATGGGAAGTGTGAATGCTTGGACTTGGGCTTTTGGCAATGGCGACAGCAGTCACGTGAAGAATCCGAATTACACTTATACTTCTAACGTGAATGCTACCTTTACCGTAAAACTCACGGTATCTGATACGCATGGTTGCAAAGCTTCTAAGTCGTTCAACGGAGTAAAGGTGTACCATCCCGTAGCGGCTTTCAGTTCCGATACTTTTGTTTGTCCCGGTGAACCGGTGAAGTTTACCAACCATTCCACAGGTGCTCAAGCTTACCATTGGTATTTTGGCGATGGCACTTCTTCTACTCAAGCTAATCCAACACATCTTTATACTAGCTCCGGAACTTACCCGGTTACCTTGGTGGCTATCAATTCCGCTTCAGGTTGTTCCGATTCCATTGTAATACCAAGCTATATCGTAGTGGAAATCCCTACGGCCGATTTCTTTGTTACCTCTAACTTTTCACCATGCCCGCCTTTCCCTGTTCAGTTCTACAATACTTCTAACCGAACCGATATCGAATGGCTTTGGTACTTCGGAGATGGCGATACCAGCTCTTACAAAGACCCCTTGCACGTTTATTTTTACCCCGGTGATTATGATGTAAGCCTGATTGCGTATGACTCTTCAGGATGTCGCGATACTATGACCAAAGTGGCTTACATTAGAGTGAGAGGACCCAAAGGGCAATTCATCGCTTCGCAAGATAGCGGTTGTGTGCCGGTGGCTATTACTCTTAGCGGCACTACGCAATCTACTGTTTCCACGGTGGCCGATATGGGAGATGGGGTGGCTTTTCAAGATTCCATTAATATTACTTACACCTATACCCAAGCCGGTATTTACTATCCCGTGTACACTCTCACCGATAGTCTGGGCTGCGTGGTTTCATATCCCGTTGACACCTTTGTGGTGGGCGATATTCCCTATCCTAATTTACCTAATGACACTTCTGTTTGTAAAGGCAATTACATCCAATTTAACCTTCCCGCAGGCGATCATTTTATTTGGACAGCCGATCAATCTCCTACTTATCTTTCGTGTGATACTTGTATAAATCCCGTGAGCTCGGCTCCCGATACTATTACCTACTATGTTACTGCGGTGACCAACATCGGCTGTGAAGCTACCGATACTATTGTGGTAAATGTGGATGCTTTGCCGATTATATTCCCCGGTGTTTCATTCCGGATATGCCCCGGAGACACGTTGCAATTAAGCGCAGGACCAAATGTGCAAGCTGCTACTTGGACTCCCGACTTGTTTATTGACGATACTACTATCGTGTCGCCAAAAGTATGGCCTCCGGATAGTATGATTTATCGCGTGACCGGGTCCAACCAAACCGGCTGTTCTATTTCTAGAATTGTGAAGATTTGGGTGATTGATAAGGTGAAGGCAGAGGTGAACGTGAGTGATACCTTGCTGTGTGAAGGAGGCGATGTGCAACTACAGGTAAATGTGTTAGAAGCATCTTTCTTAGACACCATGATTAACTGGACCCCCTTAGCGCATTTATCGGGGTACACTATTCCAAATCCAATCTTTAGTGCTCCGCATGGCGACTATTCGTATGCTGTAATCGTGAGCAGCAAACACTGCATCGCTGATACACAGCAGGTACACATAGTCGTAGCGCCTAAACCTTCAGTAGTTGCCGGTGATGATCAAACGGTAGCAGTTCAAACACAGGTTCGTTTATGGGCGGCTTCACCAAATCCGGTTTCGTATTTCTGGACTCCTTCTATTGATTCCTTTGACTGCACCGATTGTCGCAGACCTTATGTAACCGTAACGGCTGATCAGGTAGTGTATGCGTATGCAGTGAATGAGTGGGGCTGTGAAGCCAACGACTCGGTCGTGCTGAAAGTGGTGAACTGCGATCCCAACGCGATATTTGTGCCCAATGTATTTACTCCGAATAATGATGGATTGAACGACCGCTTGTTCGTGCGGGGTATTGGCCTTAAATCGTTAGACTACTTCCGCATCTTCGACCGTTGGGGACGATTAGAGTTTGAAACGAAAAACATTAATGAAGGCTGGGATGGAATGGTGAATGGTCACGAGGCCGATGCCGCCACTTATGTGTATGTTCTTAAAGCTGTTTGCTCCAGTGGCCAAGAGGTAGTAAAGTCGGGGAATGTGACTTTGATACGATGATTGGGAGAGGAAAATGTTGCTAACTCTGATTTTTCGAGGGCAGCTATGGTTCGGGTACTCGTTTCAGAAACTCATTAACTCCACCACTTCTTTTCCTTCGAGCAGTGCATGTAAGTCAGCATCAGCTTTCGCTAATCCGATGATAAAACCGCCTCCACCTGCACCGCATATTTTCAAGCTGTACTGATGGTTCTTTAATCCTTCCATCCAAAGGCGACTAAACTGTTTGGGAATAAACTCGGGCATCAAGTTCGCCTGCAATTGCGAAGTCACTTGCACCGATTTCCAGAGATCAGCATAGCGAAGGTTCATAAAACTTTCAATGGCCATGTTAGAGGCGGGCACTAAACTCTTCTGCACTAAATCAAAAAACTTTTTGTCGCGACATTTTTCGAGAAATAAGTTTACGAAAGGAGAAGTCTTGCGCTCGATGTGCGTGTTAATGAGGAAAAGTTTTAGCACTTGTTGTCCACTTTCCGGCAGGTCAAAAGTATCGGCCACTTCGCCATTATTCACCAATACAGCTTTATTGAGAAAACAAACAATCGCATCGAGACCGGAACTCTTGCCGTGGAAGTGGCTTTCGAGTTCGGCCAGTTCTTGCTTTACTTCACTAATCACATAATTCTTTTGTTTCCGCTGGCGGTACTGAAAGTAGATAGCCGCTACCAAAGCTCCTGAGCTTCCCAAGCCATAGCCCTGAGGAATATTGGAATCGAAGTAAAGCCCCTTCTCTATATCTTCGAGAAAAGCATTGGTGTCATAAAGCCCCGAAAGGGTATTGTTGTATATGATATAACTCGCTAAATTTTGCAGCGATTTATTGGACTTAGCGATTTGCTTATCGCGCAATGAGCCTAACTTGAAAAAACCACTGTAACGGGGTAAAGGAATGGCCAGCCCCATTGCACCTTTGTTGATAAGGTGCTCGCCAAACAGCAGGATTTTAGAATGGAAGATTTTATGCGACAGTTTTTTCGGCACAGTACAGAGTTTTTAAAGTTGCTTTTGGTGGGGTAGAATTTACTTCACCTTCTTGGGCCCTTTGCCCACATGGTCTTGAATCATTTTACCTTTCTCACAGTGCGATTTCAGTTCTTCCGCTATAAAGGCTTCTGCTTTCTTGCTGATATTTTTTGGATACATCAGATGAATATTAGGCCCTGCATCTAAGGTAAAGTAAATGGGCAGTTGACTCTCCTCGCGGAAGTGTCTTATTTTTTCGATCATGGCCAGTGTAGCCGGTGACATAAGAATAAAAGAAGGAGAAGAACACATCATCAGTGCATGAAGTGTCATCGCCTCTTCTTCAATGATAGTTCCAAATTTTTCCAGATCGCCATTTTTTAGCGCTTCAATAATCTCTTTGAGATTTCTTTCCGCCTGTGCGTAACGAGTTTTTGCGTACGGATTGGTTTTCATTAATGAATGCCCTACCCGGCTCGAAACTTTCTTTTCGGCACTGCTGGCAATTAGAATAGTGTTCTGATAGTTGTGAAATGTTTTGTGCAGGTTGCGTGCAAAAGGCACGGCATATTCATCACTCGAACCTTTCACTGTTTTTGTTTTCCCCCATTCAGAAATAAGCGGATACACGGAACGCGAAGCACTGCCGGAGCCGAGCCGGGCATAGTGTGACGCTTTTTGCAGAAACTTTTCGGGACTCCACTTTTTTTGACCCAGTTCCTGCTTTAAATCGCAAAGGGCAATAGCCAGTGCACTCATGGCCGAAGCCGAAGAGGCAATGCCGGAAGAATGAGGAAATGAATTGGTGGAGTGAATGAGCAGACCGTATTGATTTAAAAAAGGGAAGTCCTTTTTTACGCTCTCGAAGAACTTGAGCATTTTTAATTGAAAGGCCATGTTGGCTTTGCCGTCAAAATAAAAACGCAGTTCAATCTCTTTGCTCTTTCTTTCTTTTTCTACCAATGCTACGCTTGTTTCAGAGTAGCAATTTTCTAAGGTAAAACTGATAGATGGGTTGGCGGGAATCTGCACTCCGCTTCTCTTCCCCCAGTATTTTACTAAGGCAATGTTGCTGGGGCTTCTCCATGTTACTTTCTTAATTTCCTTCATAGCGTATCATTTTCAAACGATGGTCGAAGCTATCTAAATTTTAGGAAATGCGGACGGAATCGTTGATAGGTTAATTGGGTGATCGTTTATTGTTTTCAGTTTTCTGTTGCCGGTGGCAAATATGGTCTCGCAGGCAAAATGTCGCACGAACCATATTCACTCCGCAGCTATAAACGCAGTCAACTAATCAATCAAACCGATGATGCGCGCAATATTCCAGATACTCATAAACAGCGGACTCCATTTATTTTTAAGGGCTTGCTGTTCTTCGCGTTTCCAAAAGTGAAGTTCGTGTACGGGATATAGATAGCCATAGGAATAAGCCGTGTGCGAACGGTGGCGCATAGCAATTTCTGCGATGGGATAACGGTAAGCGGCTTCGCGATTTTTGACGATCTGAAGTGCGGCTTCGCGGGTATAAACGGCTTGTTTCATCCATGAATCACAACTTTCGCACTTCTCGTGTTGAAGAATACTTCTGCGCTTGGCAATTAAGTAATTCAACGTGTAGTAGCGATGTCTGGTGCGCGCTTTGTCAATGGCAAAACCATCATTAAACTCTTTGGTAAGAAGGCTGCCATAAGTGGCATTTTGTGAGCGAGTTTTATCTAAGGAATCGAAACGCAGATAGAGATCGGCCAGCATTTGGGCTTCTTGTTGCACGGTATCTAAATCTTTTTCGCTTGCCTTTCTGCGCAGCCATTTATAAGTCCATTCCGGTCGCGGGTGCAGTGGTAAATTGAATTTGCCCGGCATTTCATCGGTCACCGTTTGTGCATCGAGAAATCGAATCAGGTTTTTCCCCTTCACCCAGGTATCGTGCAGTTGCAGTTGTTTTTGGAAATAACTTTGGTACTGCTCATCGGGAATCACTTTGCGCACATATTGCAGCGGGTCGGGTTTCACTTCCTGATGGCGGATAGTCGTTTTCCAGCACCAGTTGGCAATGCTCCAGTCAAAAAGCCAATAGCCCCACTCCCAACCCGAACTGAAAGTGATATGACCCTTTACGTTCAGCGTATCGCAGAAAAGAATATCGCCCAAGCGAGCACTCAGATAGGAGGGAAGGAAAAGAGGAACAGAATTGTCGAAAGTAATCCAGTAAGCCGACTCGGGATAATACCAGGTTTCACGCTCCTTCATGTATTGGCGCAACAGCCGCTGCATGTGCAGCAAATTCTCATTGCCATACACCGGAGCAAAGGTGTCGAACAAGGTATAGAACATCACCGTGTGCACTAAGATGGTTCGCTCGCGATCTAAGGCCACTTGTGCCGAATCGAAATGCGCTCCAGCCTGCACCTTATGAGAAATCATTTTCTCTTCCTTCACCACATGCTCGCGACCCATCAACTTCACATTTTTCTTTTTTAGTTCTTCGAGCAGGAACAATTGCAATTTTTGTTTTTTCTTTTTATTCCCTTTCGAAAATTCAGTGGTAGAAAACTCCACATTCCAAGCATTCCAGGGCACTTGACAAAGCATTTCTACATTGCGATGTATCTGTGATTTTTTGGTGCGAAACGATTTGAAAGGAAAGCGGTACAACTGAAATGTTTTCTGCTGAATCATGTGTAGCGATAGGTCCACTCCCGCCATCACTCCGCGCTCATGGGCATAGTCCACCCACTTTTTTGCATAAGCCATCCAATGTTTGCGGTGGATGTTTTCCAATAAATTAAACTCAAAATAATTTTGCCGATTGCGGGCTAACCAATCAATGTATTCTTTGATGACTTGTTCTCCGTTAGGATAGTTTTCGTTTAGGAAAGCTTCCGTGAGTTCAATGGGGTGCTCGGTGTGCAGGTGAAATCCCATCACATCATAACGTGGAGCCGAACTGTATTCAAATCCATCCGTGAGCGGCCAAGTGCTCAAGTCCGGTGTTTTCATTTCGCGCGGATGATAAAAACTGAAGTTTAGAATGTCTTGCAACAGTCCATACAAAGCTGCGGCAAACCCGTATTGATTGGCGGTAGTGAGCACCAGATGAAAGGCATTGTTTTTGGTGCCGCCTTTCCAACTATACGCTCGCTGCGCATATACCGAAGTGTCATGGTCGGTATAGACGAGCCGCGTGGGCATAATCGCAGGCAGTTCCATCACCAACTCTGTGTGCAAATTGGAATTAACGTAAATAGAATCGCGGGTAGCAGCGGTGAGTAATTGCTTGAAATCTTTCAATGCAGTTTGCACGGTAGCGTTGTGCAAACTTTCTTCGGGAATTTGAATGTTAATGGTAAAAGCCGAAGCAGGGAGCTGCCAGGTGAGCAAAATGAAAAATAAAATGGATGCGCGGTGTTTCAAAACGATTTATTGCAGGACAATTTCATCCCATTGGAAAATAACAGCTATCCCTTTTGATTGTAGATATTCATTTAGTTCTTCCCGACTTCGGGAATTGGTCAGCATGACAAAATCGCCTCCCCAAGCACCCAGTGATTTTACACTGCCCCAATAATCGGCAAACATTTCATCCTTCACTTTTATCATCCTCAATGCAGCACCTACAATGTTTTCATGTTCGTTGATGAGTGCTTCAAACTCATTTATGGAAGGGCACTTAATCACCTCCATCGTTAGGCGCGATAGTTCGTGAACGGCATGTGTTTTATCCGCCATTTTTTCGCGGTAGTATTTAATGCCTTCCGAAGAAAGCTGCTTTTTCCCCAAGTAAGCAAAGAATAACTGATCGCTGAAGGGGGGCTTCCAGTGAATCGCTAAAGTTTCCGGTAGCCCCTGCTGAAGTTGGTACAATACAGGAGAATGATGCGTGGCGCAAGCGAGGTCGTAGCCAGAGCCGCCAATCGTTTGCTGTAGTAATTGATAGCCGTCCACCTGCGCCCAGGTGGCAATGTTTTGCAACAGCGTAGAGCTGGAGCCAAGCCCCCATTCGTTGGGAAACTCAAGTTTAGTTTCTACGGCATAGTTCTTTTTAGTAGTGAGAAATTTAGAATTTAGCTGCCGAGCAGTCCGCAGCATAGAAGTGAGGCGATGTGCTTCGGGAGTGTCGGCATTGAGGCAAGTAAAATCTTCCGTATCGAACACCAAGTTCAACCATACTTGGTTTTTACTAGTAAGCGCCACCCAGTATAAAATACCTTCAGAGGAACTCAACTCTACCACTCGCAGGTGTTGCCCAAGGGTAGTGGGTACTGCCAGCGCTCGCGCACCATCCAGCACAAAATATTCCCCGGTCAGCAACAGTTTGCCGTGACCGTAATAATTCACTGATTCATTGTGTCGGGTAACTCGAAGTTTCACTTTATTTTATTCATCGCAGCCAATGCAGATGCCCGGCAATGGAGCCTGCCCTGTTTCTGGAATTTGTTCTAAGGGTTGAATTTTTCCCGGGATGTTCATCTTTTCTTTTCTCCGCAAAATATGATTAACCGGCATTCAGATTTGTATTAAAAGATGTATTGCGAAGTTTCTCTAAAAACTCACGAACAGAGGACACGCTCACTACTTTATCGGTAAAAAAACTCTGCGCTTTGCTCACCTCTTCGTCATTGGCTTGCATACTGGCCAGAATGTTGGTGAGGTGCATCTTCATGTGGCCGGCTTGAATACCCACCGTAGTGAGAGATTTAAGCGCAGCAAAGTTTTGGGCAAGGCCGGTGCAGGCAATTATCTCCATCAGTTTTTTTGCGTTCGGATTGCCGAGCAGTTCTAAAGAACGTTTGGCAAGCGGGTGCAGGGAGGTTAATCCACCTACGGTTCCTACGGCAATAGGAATATCTAACCAGAACCGAAACACTTCGTCTTTTACTTCGCACTGTGAAAGACTGCGATACATTCCATCGCGGGCAGCAAACGTGTGGGCACAAGCTTCTATTGCGCGGAAGTCGTTGCCGGTAGCTAACACTACAGCATCAATCCCGTTCATAATTCCTTTGTTGTGAGTGGTGGCGCGGTATGAATCAATTCGCGCAATGTTCACTGCGCGGTGAAACTTCTGCGCAAACTCTTGGGCAGTCATTTGTCCGTTATCGAAGGTACCTAACTCTTTTACTTTACAACTGACCTCGGTATGTACCACACATTCAGGGGTGTAGTTCGAGAGGATACACATGATAATCTCAACTTCCTTCTCCTTATCATTAAAGAGCGCGCTCTGATGAATTTTTTGGGTGAGCAGCTTTCCGAATTCTTCGAGGCAGGAATTGATAAAGTTGGCTCCCATAGAATCTACCGTTTCAAAATATACTCGCAGTTGATAGTAATCGGGTTCTTGATCGGTAAAGTCAATCAACTCCATATCCAGCACTCCACCACCGCGCTGGTCCATATTGGTCGTAATTTTTTTTACGCCTTGCTTTAACTCTTCTTTCGCTTCTTCAAAAAAATGGAGGAGTTGTTCGCGCCTGCCGCGATACATAAAATGCACTTGCCCCACTTTTTTTGTGGAAAGCACTTCGGCTTTAAAGCCGCCCCGACTCAGCCAAAACTTAGCCGCATTGGAAGCAGCAGCTACTACGGAGCTTTCTTCAATTACCATAGGAACGGCATAGATGGTGCCGTTGATTTTGAAATTTGGAGCAATGCCAAAAGGAACAGGGAAATTGGTCAGGGTATTTTCGCTAAACCCATCTAACAGTTTCTGGGCTTCAATATTATCGTGCCAGTATTCGGCAAACTCTTTTAAAACTTCTACCGGATTTGCATAAAGGAAATTCTTAGCGAGCCAATATATTTTGTCGCGCTTGGGCAGTTTTGAAAACCCCGCAATTTCCTTTTCCTCATTTTCTTCCATCCCTTCAAAAATAGTGTAACCAGCGAACTCTGCACAAAACAAAAAATCTCTGCTTAAAGACGGTACGAATAAAATGTTTTCTGCTATGAATCGTTTATCTTGGCAACGTTTTTTTTATACTTCCAAAACTTTAACGAAATGCGCATTTTTCTGTTGTCCCTCGCGGCAGCACTTACTACCTCTCTGACCGTTCCCACTATATGCCTGGCGGGGAATAACGAAACCTTTCCCAAGATAAACCCACAAGATGTGACTATTGTTCGCGATAGCTTTGGCATTCCGCATATATTTGGAAAAACGGATGCCGAAGTGGCATACGGATTGGCTTGGGCCAATTCAGAAGATGCCTTTGCCGTTTCGCAAAACCTGATTTATACCGGTAAGAGTTTTATGGGGCGCAAGGATGGCATAGCGGGAGCAAAGACAGATTTCTTTACGCACGCTATTGGGGCTGATGAAATTGTAGAAGCCAAATACGAAACAGACCTGTCGCCTGAATTCAAGAAATACTTAGATGGGTATGTGCAGGGATTAAATGCTTATGCCAAATCGCATCCCGGTGAAGTGAAGGTGAAGAAAGCCTTTCCGGTTACCTCTAAGGATATTCTGAAATCTTATGTGGTGATGATGTCAGCTCTTTCTTATTCGCAGAACCAAGTGGGCGATGCCGTCAGTGGTAAGTTTGATAATGACACGGTGGAATTTCCTGCACACAAGCAACCTTCGGTGGGCAGCAATGCTTTTGCATTGAACAGCACTAAAACCATAGATGGGAAAACATATCTGTGCATTAATCCGCACATGGGCATGGAGGGCTTGTTATCCTTTTATGAAGCACATTTGCACAGTGATGAAGGTCTGAATATCGAAGGCTGCATGTTTCAGGGAGGCACTTCGCTGGCGATGGGGGTCAATGAAAACTTAGGTTGGGGCATGACGTGGAACACCTTTGATAAAGTGGACGTGTATAAACTGAAAATGAATCCTAAGAGCAAATTGGAATATGAGTTAGACGGCCAATGGTTGAGATTGGAAAAACGCCCGGTGTGGTTAAAAGTGAATGTAGCTAAGAAGGGAAAGTTTGTGCTGCCTGTGAAACGCATGACCTACTGGAGCAAATACGGAGCTACCTTGAAAAGCGACAAGAGCGATAATTTTTATGCAGTTCGCTTTCCTGCTAACACGACCATTCGCACTGCGGAGGAGTTGTATCGTTTGAACAAGGCCACTAACTATAATGAGTTTTGGGAGGCTTTGCACATTCATGCTATCACGCTTTTTAATGTCGTTTATGCCGATCGGCAGGATAATATCTTTTATATCCATCAAGGAATGATGCCCGACCGTGACACCACTTACGATTGGAGCGGAATAGTGCCGGGTAACACTTCAAAAACTCTTTGGACGCAATTAGTGCCCATTGATAGTATGCCCAAAACAATTAACCCTGAATGCGGCTATGTTTTTAATACCAACAACACGCCTTTTCATGCTTCATCGCACGAGTGCAACGAAACCGGTTATAGTTATGTGCCGCGCAGACTGATGGACTTGCGCCCCGGTGATAATAATCGGGCGCAGCGTTTTACGGAGTTGATATCTGCAAAGGATAAGTTTAGCTATCAGGATATTCACGATTTAAAGTTTGATGTGAAGATTTCAGATAAAAGTGTATTTGCTAAATCAACCGCCCCGCTGATGAACCTCGATGAAAATAAATACCCCGATTTGAAAGAGGCGATTGAAATACTTCGCCAATGGGATCGAGTGGCCGATGTGAAAGCGTATGCCCCTACGCTGCTGGGCTTAACGCTGAAGCAGGTGTTTGATAAGCACCATTATAGCGATGCTAATTTTGTGATGGGCTTTCCGGCTCCAGAAGAGGAATGGGCTGCTGCTCTTCGCAATACTTGCGATTCGCTCCGAAAGTATTATGGCAGCATTCAAGTAGAATGGGGAACCGTGAATCGTTTGGTGCGCGGTACAAGAGATATTCCTCTTCGCGGCTTTCCGGATGTGTTGAGTCCTTGCTATCCCGAGCAGATAAAAGGCAAATTAGCCTTTAAGGCGGTGCATGGCGACACTTATACGATGCTGGCTTCTTTCGGTAAAAATGGGGTAGAAAAATTGAGCGCCTTACAACCCATCGGCAATTCACTGAACCCAAACAGCCGTCATTACACCGATCAAATGGATTTGTTTGCCAAACAACAAATGCGCCCGCTTAGTTTGAATAAGGACGAGGTGATGAAAAAAGCAGCATCGGTTTATCATCCTGAGTAAGTTCATGAGAGGATTAATGTCGGTAAATGTATCGCAGGAGGTTAGATGGTATAGGTTTCTGCTGATGCCATTATATTTGCCTGCCCTTTGTAAAAATATCTCCGGCATGAAAAGAATCTTCTTCCTGTTTGTGATGGCTTCGATAGGAATAAGTGCCTGCCAGAACAAAGCCACTACCTCTGCCGGCAATGAGTTTCAAAAAGAATTGCAGGAAAAATTGAAGGAGGCAAAAGAAGGAGATGTGATAGAACTGCCCGAAGGCACCTACGAACTGAACCGCACTTTACTGCTGGATAGTATTCCGAACATTACGATTAAAGGAAAAGGAAAGGATAAAACCATTCTGAATTTTAAAGATCAATCGGAAGGGGCAGAAGGACTGCATATAAAAGCAGATGGCATTGTGCTGGAAGACTTTGCGATTCTCGATACCAAAGGGGATGGCATTCAAGTGCAGAATGCGATTAATGTGACATTCCGTAGAGTGAAAGTGGGCTGGACGACACTTCATAATTCGGACAACGGTTCGCACGGCACATCTACTGTGGGTTGCACCAATGTTATGATAGAGGAGTGTGAAGTGCTCGGCTCCGCTAAAGCAGGCATCTTTGTGAGCCAGAGCAAAAATATTGTTGTTCGCAAGTGCCATGCACACGATAACACAGCGGGTATTGTAATCGAAAACTCCACCGATGCCGATGTGTATGAAAATCTGTTGGAGAATAACAGCGGAGGGCTATTTGTGTTTGACTTGCCCGGCCTGCGCAAGAAAAACGCCAGTCGTTGTCGCTTGTTCAACAATCATATCATTAATAACAACACTCCTCACTTTGGAAAGCGAGGAACTATTCTATCAGAAATTCCGGTCGGTACCGGCTTTGTACTTTTAGCAGCTAACCAGTGTGAAGTTTTCAACAACGATATTAGCGGACACAATTCCCTTAGCGGAGCTATCCTCAGCTACAGAGCCTTTGCAAAATCTTTCGATGATTCTATCTACGACCCATACTGTGGTGGAATTTCGGTGCATGACAATAAGTTTACCCACGGCTCCGGTCAGGCAGATAGTACCATTGGCTTTGCTCATTTGCTGAGTTCTATTTTCAGAGATAAAATTCCCGACTTGATTGTTGATGGCTATGAAAATCCTGCCTACAAAAATCCTAATGGTCAGACGAAGGAAAGCCAGCGAATATGTATTGTCAACAATGCAAACATTACTTTCGTTAACTTGGACATGCCCAATCAAAGTAAATATTTGAGCAAAGATCTCTCTAAATATAACTGCACCTTGCCGCAGGTAAATGCCGTAAAACTGAATCTTTAGTTGGCTTGCACTTCCCCGCTTCACGATTAATCAATAACTCTTAACCAGTAACGATTCTTCAACAACAATTTCTACGCCCCGCTTTATTCATTCTATATTTACCCAATGCCAAAAAAGAAAAAGGACAAAAAACATACACATAAGCCCAAGGCTCCCAAAGCTCCTACTGCCGCAAAGCCGCTGGTGTTAAGCACCATCAAAGCGATGGGCAAAGAAGCCTCTCTGCGCAACATCTTCCCGCCACTCATCAAAAAACTTTCGCAAGCGGATATCGTCCTTGCCCTCAATGAACTCGATCGAGCGGGCATCATTCAAATTGGTCAAAAAGGAGTGATCAAAGTGTTGGGAGATGTACCTGCTCATAAAGTAAGGAGTACCGCACGAAGCAGGTCTGGAGGCAAAGCGCTTTCCGGCACTATAGATATTACGCGCAGCGGATCGGCTTTTGTAAAGGTAGAAGGGCTGGAGAAGGATGTTTTTATTCCCCCCAGAGCGGTGCATAGCGCCATGCAAGGCGATGAGGTGAAAATTCAACTCACGCAAGCCGGTCGCAGGCCAGAAGGTGAGGTGATCGGAATTCTTCGCAGAGCGCAGGATAGCTTTACCGGTCGTATTGAAGTGCTGGAGAAATTTGCCTTTTTTATTGCGGATGAGCGCAAACTCAACAGCGATGTGTTTGTGCCGCTCACGGCATTGAATGGCGCAAAGAATGACGACCGCGTAATAGCTCGAATTACCGACTGGAATACGGGCAATAAAAATCCGATAGGCGAAGTAGTGGAAGTGTTGCACAAAGAAAAAGGCAATGATTATGACATGAAACTCATCCTGATTCAAAACGGATTCAGCATTGACTTTCCGCACGAGGTGTATCGCGAATTGGAAAAATATACCGAGCAGATTCCGCCTGCAGAAGTCAAAAAGCGATTAGACTTCCGCAAGGTGCTCACCTTTACTATTGACCCCGAAGATGCCAAAGACTTTGACGATGCTATTTCGTTTCGCCAACTTGCCAACGGACATTTTGAAGTGGGGGTGCATATTGCCGATGTATCGTACTTTGTAACGGAGAACAGTGCCTTGGACAAAGAAGCAGAGAAGCGCGCCACCTCGGTGTATCTACCCGATAGGGTATGCCCCATGTTGCCCGAAAAGTTGAGCAACTTGCTGTGCTCGCTTCGCCCTCACGAAGATAAACTGACCTACGCGGCCATCTTTGAAATGGATGCGCAATTCAATGTAACGCATCAGACTATTGCCCGCACCATCATTAACTCTGACCGAAGATTTACCTACGAGCAGGCGCAAGAGGTACTGGAAACCGGAAAAGGCGACTATGTAAAAGAACTACAAACCTTGAATAGAATGGCGAAAAACTTGCGCGAAAAGCGATTCAAGAATGGAGCCATTGCTTTTGAGAAGGATGAAGTAAAATTCAAGTTAGATGAGAGTGGAAAGCCCTTAGGCGTGTTCCTAAAGGTGCGCAAAGAGGCGCACTTGTTAGTGGAGGATTTTATGCTGATGGCCAATGAAGCGGTGGCTAAGTTTGGAGCCCGTTTAAACAAAGGGAAACCTCCACTGCCCTTTGTGTATCGCATACATGACCGTCCCGACCCGGAGCGCCTCGCACAGTTTTCGGCAGTGGCAGCGCGCTTTGGCTACAGCCTGCACTTTGATAACGAAACAGATATTGCTGCCACCTTTAATGGTATGCTTAAAAAGGTGGAAGGTAAACCTGAACAACACGTGATTGAAACGTTGGCTATTCGCAGTATGTCTAAGGCGAGTTACACCACTAACAACATTGGGCATTATGGTTTGGCGATGGAATATTACACGCATTTCACTTCACCCATTCGCAGATACCCCGATGTAATGGTGCATCGTTTACTTACGCACATACTCGACCACAGTGATGGCATGGTGGTAAAGGAGGAATTAGAAGCGCGTTGTAAAAACTCTTCTATGATGGAGCGCAAAGCGATGGATGCTGAGCGCGAAGCCGTGAAGTATAAGCAGATTGAATACTTGCAAGATAAGGTAGGGGAGGAGTATGAAGGAATTATCAGCGGAGTGATTATGAAAGGTGTTTTTGTGGAACTGATAGAAAATAAATGTGAAGGGATGGTGAGTGTGGAATTGCTGGGCGATGAAGACTTTGCTTTTGATGAAAAGATGATACGCCTTACCGGTATGCGCAGCAAACGCAGGTTTGAGTTAGGTGGAAAAATAAAAGTAAAAATCCTTTCGGCCGATTTAGCCCTTCGCAGAATTGATATGGCCTTGGCGGAGTAAGGTGCGGCTGCAAGGAGATTGATTGTTTTACCAAACAGATGTGATTTCAGAAATATTTTTCGCTCTTATCGGTGTTTAGTTCTGCTTCAGCGGAACGTTGCAAATTTGTTGATTAAACTACAGATGTTCGGTAAATTATTTTTTTCTCGAAGGGAGGAAAGAGTCCTTCGCTCCTCGGCTCAGGTTCGGCTTTAGATTAAGAACAGGAAGGCTAAAGCAAAACCAATCATTGCCAAAAGGTTCGGTTCGTGAAAATATAGGCAAAATTGATTGCCGTGAAAGTAACGCAAAGACCCCGCACCGGGGCGGGGTCTTTAAGGGGAATTTGCTGAGCTATTACACTGCTATGTCTAAGTCTTGATAGTATTCTTTTTCGATAAAGTAGATGGAAAGTTTGTGGCGCACCTCAATAGATTTGCGAACCGAAACAAAGAAGTCAATCAACTTCTTAAAATCTGCGGGTTTTTGCATGTAGCCGTTAGCTCCTAAGCGGTAACATTCTATCATATCCTTTTTGTAGTCAGAGTTAGTGACCACAATCACGGGAATGTCGGTCAGCTCCGGGTCATCCTTTATTTTTTCGAGCACTTCTTTGCCACTTACTTTGGGCATGTTCAGGTCTAAGAGGATTAAGTGAATTTCTTTGTTCAGCAGTTTGGCGGTATCTAAATACTCGCAGGCTTCTTCGCCATCAAAAGCAAAGTCTAACTCAATAATGTCGCTAAGGTTTGCTTCTTTAATGGCCTCCTGAATCAGACGCACTTCCGCAGGATTATCCTCCACCAAAAAGAACTTATAACATTGAGTAGAGTCAAAATCTAACATAGACTTTAGTTTTGTTTAAACAAAGCTATGCTTCTGAACAACGAATTACCTTAGCACTTATAACAATGAAATTGTGAATAAGCAGCCGGAGTGTAGAAAATACTAAACTCTATTCGGCACCTTCCTGCTTGTCGTTATCATTTACCTTGATAAGCGCCTTAGGTTTAAAGTTCGGGTCTTCGAGATGATGGATAAAATCTTCTACTTGGTCAGCGCCTATTCGTCTGGCCACAATCTTCTTATCCTTATCCAGCACATAAATTTGCGGAGTACTCTGAATATCCCATTCCCAACGGAAGTTGCTGTGGCGGTTGGCATCGCACACGTTAATCCAATCCAAGTTGTTTTTCTGAATGAATGCGAGCCAGTCCTTATACTCATCCTTATCCATAATAGCGGCAGAATAAGTTTCTACATCTATCCCCATTTTCTTCAAGTTGTGGTAGGCATCTGCCAAAATCGGAATTTCTTTTTTGCAATGGCCGCAATCGGGATCCCAAAAAGCGAGAATGGTGTACTTGGCCTTAATGTCGGCTAAAGAGCGCCACTGCGTTTCGGTGCTATCCGTCCAAAGAATTAAGCGCTGTGCTTTCTTGCCCACCAAAACCGGCTCTAAGCGATTCACACGGTCGCATATTTTAAAGCGCTTGGCAGTATCTAACCACGGAGTCATGTCGGGCTTACAGAAATACTCTTTTCCGAAGTGAACGTAAGCACCATCAAATCCCATGATCTTAGAGTTGGCCATTTCGTTGAAAATATAAGTGAGGATGTAGCGATACATTTCCCCTTTCTTATCGGTTTTCGAGAGCACATCTTCGCCCGAAGCAATAATAGAATCAGGATTTTGAACTGTAGTTTGCGTCATAAAGGTCTTGAGCTTATTGTTTAGCACGGGGCAGCGCAGTAAGCGGTCGTCATGCAGGTCCACATTGTCCCAGTAGTGCGCTTTGTAGTAGCGCCATTGCCAACTCGAATCAGTGATGTTTCCTTTCGCATCGCGCGGGAAATCAGGAACCTCTATTTCTTTCATTGCCTTAATCAGTTTGGCGTAAAACATAGTAGGGTTCTGCTCTATCACCTGATTGCGCTTGTCTTTTACTTCTTGGTCTATGGCTTTCAAGTCGGCATAGTAAACGTCCTTTTGCTTTTGGTCTTTTGCTTCGCGATATAAGGTCGAAAGTGAATCGGATTTCTGCTTCATCTGACCTAAAAACCTCATGTCGTCATAGAACAAGGTATTTTCCTTAGAGCCGATCACTTTCATGTGTCCGGTTAAGTCAAAGGTGTCTGTTTCTAAACTAAAAGAAGGTTCGCTCACGATAAATTCAAAGTAGCGATTGCCCATAGCCGGAAACACCGCTAAGTAAACTCCACCGGGCAGCAGGGTGTCGGCTTTAATAGTGACCGTTGATTTTTTGTCAAACTCCAAAGTGTCTTTTACATATTGCTTATCACCAAAGTAGTTGGCTAATATCATGGTAGAACCTTCCAGTCCTTTTACCGTCAGGTGAATATTCATTCCCTTAGAAATAGAACTTCCGGGGAAGGCGTAAGTAAACGTAAACAGTGTAAAAAACAGAACAACTGAAAGCGCAGGTTTCTTCATAATTGTATTTTAATCAGAGCCAAAAATATCCGAATTCGTTAAAAGGGCAGTACCCTTGATTTATACTCGCAGTTAAAAAATCTTAACCCTAATAAGAGGCGCAGCAGCAGTGAAAGGATGTCCTCTGATTGGGTAGGGTAAGATTTTATGTTACTCTACATACAACACCATTCCTTTTAAGTAAAGCCCTTCGGGATTGTAAATGCTCACCGGATGATCGGCCGGTTGAGATAGGTGATGCAGCACCTGCACTTTTCTTCCCGATTCAATTGCAGCAGAGGTAATGGCTCCGTTAAACATATCGGGAGTCACCACTTGCGAACAAGAGAAGGTGAACAGCAGGCCCCCTTTCCGTATTTTTTTCAGCGCAGTATGGTTGAGCCGAGTATAGGCCTGTATAGCATTGTGCCGTGCCGACTGGCTTTTAGCAAATGCGGGAGGATCTAAAACCATGATGTCGTAATCTTCTTCCGCTTGCTTCATAAAATCAAATACATCCATCGCAAAAGACTGATGACGATTTTCGTATGGCCCATTCAGCGTTACGTTTTCATTGGTCCAATCAATGGCCTTGGCAGAGCTATCTACTGAATGAACTAAGGAAGCTCCGGCTTTTAGTGCATATACTGAAAACCCACCGGAGTAACAGAACGTGTTCAATATTTTTTTGCCTTTGCTGTAAGAGGCTAACAAGTTGCGGTGGTCGCGTTGGTCAATGAAGAAGCCGGTCTTTTGTCCTTGCTGCCAGTTCACTTTAAAGAAGTGGCCATTTTCTTTCACGATGTCTGTTTCGGGTTTGCCGAAGAGATATTCCGCAGGTTTTACCTCCGTGAGGGCTTCTACCTTGCTGAGGGTTTCTCCACTTTTGTCGAAAACGGCTTTCAAAGTAGAGCCATATAAATCTTGCAATGCTTCACAGAAGTTTTGCCGCTCATTATACATTCCGGCAAAATGAGTTTGAATAACTGCCGTGCCATTATACCAGTCAATAATCAGCCCCGGCATTCCATCCCCTTCACCAAACAGCAGCCGATACGTGTTCGTTTGCTCGCTATCGGTAAGGCCTATTTGTTTTCGCAAAGCGTAAGCACTATGTAGTTTGTTTCGCCAAAGTTGAGTGAGGTCTGTTACCTTTTCAAACGAAAAAACTCTAACGGATACGCTGCCTTTTCCATAGTGGCCGGTGGCTAAGTAGGTGCCGTCTTCCGAAAACACTTCTACTATTTGACCCGATTGCAGCGAGCCTTCTGTTTTTTTAACGGCTCCCGAAAATATCCAGGGATGGAAACGCTTTACAGCCCCGGTCTTGTGCCGGTGAAGAATGACAGCAGGGAATTTCTGCACAGCTTAGTTTTGAAAAGAAATAAAATGGATGAATCCCGTTTTTTACAACAAGGACTTAAAAGAAGTATTGGTAGAAGCTACGCTCTTTAACCAATGATCACTATAAGGCACTTGCCACTTTTTCAATAACTCAGCTTTGGTTTGTACTAAGTTATTGAACACTATGGTGTAGTCATGCACTTTGCCTTCCTCTAATAATCGCGAGAAATCTTCCCGGTTGGCAGTCAACACTTCATTGCCCATTTTGTAGGCGATGTTCCAGCGGTCTAAGAAGTTTGTATGAAACTCGCTTTCGAGGCTTTTTACAAAACTTACGGAGGAGTCAACCGAGCAGCCGCCTAACCTGTCCGCTTCTTCATCAGCCATTAAAATCAAAAAGCGATCATAGAGCAAATCGCCCCATCCGCTTACTTTCTGATTGTGCGATGTCCACTGCGCTACGAAAGCATTTATTTTTTGTTTGAGAAGGATGACTTCTGCCATCGTAAATTTCCGAGCACTTTGATAAACCCAAGTGCGAGAGTTTTCTGGAAGATTATTTTGTATCATAAAATTTGGTTTAACGAAGGGCGTAAGGAATATGACAATACTATGACAAAAGCGCCTTTGTAAACTCACATCAGCAGTACACCTTTGCCCGCAAAATTAAAAGAAATATGAAAAGCGTGGTTTTTACAATCCTTTCCTGTGCACTTTTTGTGACAGCTTATTCGCAAAGCATTACTGCTAATGATTCTGCCCTTACCGGAGCAGGTAATACTGAAATGGTCTTCTACCAGTTATCCACCGGCAGTAATACCACTGCCTCTAATGCTGATTGGCACTTGGCCTTGTCCGTGCAGCCTTCGCAGTTTCCAAGTAATACGCTTCAGGGGGCTTCGCTGCGCATTAATGAAGCGAATGGCGTAAAGGTGTATGAGATTCCGGGCTTCACGGCCGATTCGTTCAGTGTAGCCGTAGATACTGCCGGCTATCATACCTGGTTACAAGTGCACGACTCTGATACCCTTTTGAATGCCGGTGCTTTAAATACGGGGTACAATATCTCTTCGTTTTTCTACGGATGGGGATCTTATGCCGGTCCTCCTACGCACAATGTAGTGGGGTCAAAGGTGTATTTGTTTACCTTCCCGGGAGGGGAAATGAAGAAATTTTTGGTGAATGATTTAGATAAGGATACTGCTTGGAATGTTCAGTATGCCGATTTAGATAATAGCAATTTGCAGCATGAGATGGTGAACAAAAAAGCCTTCCTCGGTAAGCAGTACGTGTATTTAGATATGCTCACCAACACCCTCCGCGATAAGGAGCCATTAGCCGGTGATTGGGATCTCCAGTTTTTGAAATATGCAGCCACTGATGTGATGCCGGGTTCTGTTTATTCAGTGACCGGTGTTTGGGTGAATAAGGGAATCTCTGCGGCTAAGGCAGAAGGGGTAGATGTGAGCAACAATAACTATGGCGCGTATCCTCTTTCCACCCAATTAAATGCTATTGGATGGAATTGGAAGCAGTATGATAATCAGAACAGCGTTTATGTGATACAGGATTCGCTGGCTTATTTCGTTCAAACTAAATCGGGAGATATTTATAAAGTGGTATTTACGGGTTACGATGCCGCTACCGGTGCTATCAATTTTTACAAAGAGTTAATCCCCGCTACAGGAATTCAAGAATATACTTCCACACAGTTTACCGTATTCCCAAATCCGGTGGCAAATGAGTTATTCATCCGCTCAGATGTTTCTATTGCTCATCAAGAAATTACTATGACCGACATGAGTGGGAGAGTCGTGATGAAAACTACCGGTGACGCGGGAGTGCTAACTTCTATCCCTACCGGTAACTTGGCAAATGGTTGTTACTTGCTAAAAATAACCGACCGCCAACAGCAGTATATCCAACGGGTGGTAGTGAATAAATAGAGGACAGAAATAGTGCAATCTATTTGAAAAATCGGGCCTCCCACATCGTTTGCGGTTTAAATCGCAAGCGATGTGGGATACTGTGTGCTATGAAAGCGGGTTATACGAAACCTTCCAGAATGGCCACTTGATTTAGGGATGGACAAAAACTCAACACTCAACAATCTCTTCTCCCGCTATTGCCTCTTCTTTTTCATTTCTCCTCAATCCCTTTATTTTTACCGCGCTTAAATAATAATGAATGGCGAAGTATGAATTGATAATGCCCAAAATGGGAGAGAGTATTACAGAAGCTACCATTCTGAAATGGCTGAAAAAAGAAGGAGATCGGGTAAGTATAGATGAAGCTGTGCTGGAGATAGCGACTGACAAGGTAGATTCTGAAGTGCCTTCACCGGTAGCCGGAGTGCTGAGTACGCTGCTGTATAAAGAAGGGGAGGTAGTGCCGGTGGGCAAGGTGGTGGCGGTGCTCGAAACGGAAGGGGGAGTAAGTGCCGAAGCGAAAACAGAGAGGCAAGAAAGCAGAGAGCAAGCACCAAAGCAAATGCCTGCTGCCGAAGTGAAGGCGGTTAAATCTACGGTCGAAAATTCTACCGATCGTTTCTATTCTCCTTTGGTGTTGAATATTGCGCGTCACGAAGGCATTGGGATGGGCGAACTGGAAGCGCTGTCCGGTACGGGAGCAGGGGGGCGGGTCACTAAGAAAGATATACTGGCTTATGTGGAAAGTAGAGCCAATCAACCGCAGATAAGCAAAAGTGAAGCGGTGAAAGAAACACAGGAAAGCAAAGTGAGCACACCTGTGGCTCCGGCCAAAACCTACAGCGGCAATATAGAGATTATAGAGATGGATCGGATGCGCAGGTTGATTGCCGACAACATGATTAAAAGCAAACACACCTCTGCACATGTCACTTCATTTGTAGAAGCCGATGTGACCAACATCGTGCTGTGGCGCAGTAAGATGAAGAAGAAGTTTCAGGACTTGTATGGCGAGAACCTGACCTTTACCCCTATTTTTATAGAAGCTATCTGCAAAGCACTTCGCGATTTTCCAATGGTGAATTCATCGCTGGACGGGAGCAACATTATTTTAAAGAAGGACATCAACATTGGAATGGCAGCCGCTATGCCAAACGGAAATCTGATAGTGCCGGTAATCAAAAATGCCGACATGCTGAATTTAGTGGGCTTGGCCAAAAAGGTAAATGATTTAGCGGTACGTGCGCGCCAGGGCAAACTAAAGGCCGATGAAATTGAAGGCGGCACTTACACCATGTCCAACGTAGGAACTTTCGGAAACGTAATGGGCACTCCGGTAATCTTGCAGCCACAGGTAGCCATCTTGGCTACGGGAGCCATTAAAAAGAAACCGGTGGTGATAGAAACCGAGGCGGGCGATGCCATTGGTATTCGCCACATGATGTTCCTGTCGCACAGCTACGACCATCGAATTATTGACGGAGCCGTTGGCGGTTCTTTCGTTCGCAAAGTGGCCGATTACTTAGAGCAGTTCGACAGCAACCGCGAGATTTAATCTTTCATTCTTCGGTAAATAATTCTGGGTTGCGATTTTTTTGTGACAAGTAATTTCTTCTATCTTGCCTTTGTGATTGCAAGCTATATATCGCTTTGCTTCACCTTTGTTTCTATCAAACTAAAACCTGACTATGAACAAAAAACTTTTACTCTCTGCCATTACACTTCTCTTTTCCCTCTGCATTTACGCGCAAGAAACTGTTCGTATCAGCGGCAATGTGCAGGATGATCAAAAACAAGCACTGCTCGGAGCTTCTGTTCGGGTAAAGGGCACCAATACCGGCACCGCTACTGATGATTCGGGCAACTACACCCTGGAAGTTCCCAAAACCGCTACTACACTGGTGGTAAGTTACGTGGGCTTTGATGATAAGGAAATAGCCATTGATGTAAGCAAAGGCAATCAGGTGGTGAATGTGGATATGGCTGCCACTAATATTTCGCTGAATCAAGTCGTTATTTCAGCATCGAAGAAACGGGAAAAGGTACTCGATGCTCCGGCTTCTATTTCAGTGATTGGGCAGGATAAATTGGAGCGGAACGTGGTGACCACTCCGGTAGAGCAACTCAAATCAACTCCCGGGGTGGACATTATGCGCACGGGCTTGGTTTCCTCTAACGTAGTGGTGCGCGGCTTCAACAATATCTTCTCCGGCTCAGTGCTAAATGTGGTGGACAATCGCATTGGCTCGGTGCCTTCCCTTCGGGTGAACGCCTATCAGTTGATTCCCACCTCTACGCTAGATATGGAACGGATAGAAGTAGTGCGCGGCCCCGCTTCGGCACTATACGGCCCCAATGCTTCGAGCGGGGTGGTGCATATTATCACCAAGTCGCCATTAGATCAGCAGAAGAAATTTGAAACGACTGTGGCCATGACTACCGGCTTTACGGTGTTGGATAAAGCCTCGCAAAACTTGCCTATTGGCCGCTATGGCAACGACTACTTTACCGGCAATCCCAACCCCGATTCTATCGTGGGTTATTCCAAAACTAAAAGAGTATCGGGCAATATTATCAACCCCGAGTTTCGCCATTCAGGAAAACTGTGGGGCGGCAAGTTTGGGTACAAAATTTCGGGCAGTTATTTTCAGGGCAAGGATTATCCCAACTATGACAGCCGCGAACCTTACGATGGCGATAGCATTGTGTTCGGAAGTGTAAGAAACGGCCAACTGTTTGCGCCCGACACCCTTCAAAAATTTACGCGCGACTCCTCCGGGTACACGATTCTCGATTCCGCTCATTTAGATATTCATCGTTTTCAAAAGGATTTTTCTATCCGAAAATATACAGTAGATGGTCGCATTGACATCAAACCTATTGATGACATCACCCTCACCATCAATGGCGGTTTGGCCGGGGTGCGCAATGTGGAACTGACCGGACTCGGTGCCGCACAAGCCGGAGCCGGTGGCCCGGGTTGGATATACTGGTACCTGCAAGCGCGTTTCCGTTGGAAAAATCTGTATATCCAGTATTTCATCAACAGCAGCGATGCGGGCGGCACTTATCTGCTTCCACAGTTATCAGAGTCCGGAAGAAACGACTATAACTCCACTTCGCCACCTACTGCTTACCACGTGCAAAAGTTGATAGACAAATCGAAACTGCACGGCATTCAGGTGCAGCACTCTTATAGCCCTTTAGAAAGGTTAAACTTCGTTTATGGAGTGGATGTACTACTCACTCGCCCCGATACCAAAGGAACTATTAACGGACGATTTGAAGACAAAGACAACCTCAATCAGGCCGGAGGTTATTTGCAGGGAGATTACGAGCCTTTGAAATGGTTGAAGTTTCTCGCTGCTTTCCGGGTGGACTACAACAGCATTATAAAGAATGTGTCGTTCAGCCCGCGTGCGGCTGTGGTATTTAAACCGGCTGTGGGTCAAAACATTCGCATTACTTACAACCGCGCTTTCGATGCGCCCACTACTCTCAATCAATTCCTCGACTTATCCAACGGACTTATTCCCAACGGGATTAATGTTCGCGGAATCGGCAATCCTTATGGATGGACTTACAATTATGGTTCATCGGGAGCCGTTCAATTTAGAGAAGCACCGTGGGGTAGAGATACCGGAATTACCTGGGTTGATTATGGCAACAAGAGCGACAACTCTAAGATGTTTGGCTACCTGACTAATTACTTGGTGAACAGTTTCTCTAAAAACTTAGGCGGAAACGTGATACTGGCGCAGAGCTTAGTCAATCAGATTTTCAATGGCATTAAAGGAAATACCGGTACGGTAGCCACTGCCGATCAACTCTCTGTGGACTACGCCAACTTTGCTACTACCAAAGACTTGGCGGGAAGCATTCAAGATGTGAATAGTTTTCAGAATTTAAAGAAGATTGATAACTCTTTTACCCAAACCTTAGAGTTGGGCTACAAAGGCCTTTTCTTTAGCAAACTCTCCGTGCAGGTGGATTTATATTGGACCCGCATCAGCCAATATGTGAGCGCTCTTCGCTCGGCTTCAGGAGCTGTGATGCTCGACCATAATTCCTACTTGGGCGGGTACGATGCTAATACGCTTCAGATTGATACCGGGGGAAGGCTTTACCAAAACTTATACGCGAATAATGGAGCACTAAACAATCTGCTGGTTCCAATTTTGGACGGGGCCTCCAGTCTTCAAAACAGTTCTATTGTTCCCTCTATTCCGGGAAGCGTGTGGGATGAATTTGTGGTGATGACTTATCAATTCCCTATCGGCACCATTACCCCGAATGATAGTAACTATGTTGGCTCCGACTACATTCTCACTTACAAAAACTTAGGCCGCTTAGATGTGTTCGGTATTGATTTCGGCTTTCAGTATAATATCTATGATGATCAGGCACACAGCATTTCTGCAGGGGGCTCGCTTTCGTGGGTAGATAAAGATCAATTGGTGCTAAGCTCCGGTGAAACCGTTTCGCTAAATGCGCCTAAAGTAAAGGCCGCGGTCACTTTCGATCATGAATTGAAGAAACCGGGACTTGCATACGGCCTCTCGTTCCGCTATCAAATGGGGTACGAAGCCAACTCTGCCGTGTATTTCGGTATGGTGAAACCGGCCTACCTGCTGGATGCGCGCATCAGTTACAAACCTAATTTCTATAAAAACCTCTTGTTGTCGCTCAACGTGAATAATGTAACCAACTATCAGTGGAGAAGTTTCCCCGGAACTCCAAAAATGGGTACGCAGTTTTACGCTCGCGCGCAGGTTACTTTCTAAACCAAGCGGATGGGAGATAAAGAATATTTTTTTGATGAATAGCGAATTGCTCTTTCGGCTGTGACTATTCAAAATAATCTTTGAGAGGCCTTATGGGGGTAATATTGTAGCGGAGATGAAGGATGAAGTTTTCTGGCAATACAGCCTTCTTGGAAGTGAGCCTTTAAGGAAGCACCTGAAATACCACCTCCGCAAAGCCGATGGATTGAACATTGTCTTGTGCCATAATTTGCAACCGAAACGAACCTGCCGTGCCGGTAAAATAATTGTAGGCAAATGAAGCCTCATTGTTGCCGTAAACATCGGGGGATTCAGTAAATACAGTATCGCCATTCTCGTTCAACACCAGCACCCTTAGCGCATTCAACCAAACATCGTCACTCACGGTGCCTTCTATTCTTACTGAATCGGGCAAGTGAATAGTAGCAGCGGCAATAGGTTGAGCAATCGTAATCACAGGAGGCATGTTCTCACATTTCTTGTTGCACGAAGATGCGGGAGCGGCAAGGATAAGCAGGAGAAAAAGGCGGCTGAAGGAAATTCTCATTGACTTAATATTTGAAAGACAAAATAAGAATTATAAGCTCAGCAGGAATGCTAAGGTGTCTATCCCATCTGCATAATCATTAAGTGCAGGGTGTTGTGCTCGCCCAAAAGAGGCTTCGGAGAGTCCGCCCCAATGATGCGGCTGTGAGGATACGATGCACTGTAAACTCTCTTTGTGTTGTTTTAGTTGGCTCATCAGTATTCGTTCGTCATGCCAGTACTGGTAATTCAAAGTGCCAATGGCAGAGGGAATTTGCTCGCTTTCCGTCAACATTAAAAATTCATTGGCTAAGTGAGGAGTTTGATTCATCAAAAGCAAGGTGCGGTTGTAGTCATAGTTGTTTCTATACTTAGAATGACCGTGCAACCACTTATACTTTTCGAATCGGGGGAAAAGCATGGAGAGGTCATAACCTACGGGAACGTAAAGTTTTGAGACATTGCGACAACCGAAGCCAAAATAAAGAAAGATGTCATCGGCTAATAGTTGTAACTCTTCGTCAGACTCCTGACCGGTGAGAATGGCCACGGAATTGCGATTAGCTCGCAAAATTTTCGGGTAGTTTTTAAAGTAGTATTCAAAATATCGGTTAGTGTTATTACTGCCGGTGGCTATTACGGCATCATAATCTTGTAGCTTTTCCACCAACTCTATCCGTTCATTTATTGCCGGGTCTATGTCTTGGAGCAGTTGCAGCAGAAAAGGAAATAGCACCTCATCTTTGGAGGATAACTTAATTTTCATTTTACATCCACTGAGGTAACAACACAAGAAATCATGAAAGCCCACCAAAGGAATATTGCCGGCAAAAATGAGTCCGATTGTTTTATTTCGAGGTGTCACTGAATACTTCTGTAGCCATTCATTCAGTTTTTGCTCCTCCAGCATTTCTTCTCCAATTGCATGTAGGGCAGTACGGGTAAAGTCAGGAATGAACCAAGAATTTTTCTGAGATGCCTGCTGAATTTTAACCTCTGAAATGACCGGGTCGCTCAGGCGATTCCCCAACTGCACTAAATAATCCAACTCCTTTGGCATGGTAATCTTGTTTCTCGCTATAATGGTTGTCTAAAAATGGATGCACGAAAATAAAATAGTCGTGCTTGTTGAAAAGAAAGAAGCCTCTGAAAGCGCATAAAGTCATTTCTTAGCCTTATTAATAGTAATACTAAGGTTCAAAAAGCCCTGCCATGAAAAAGAACATAGCGGTAATTACCGGAGGCGAAGCAAGTGAAGTGAGCATTTCGCTCAAAAGTGCCGGAGTGGTATGCCAGCACCTGAATAAAGAGAAATACAATGTTTTTAAAGTGGTGATGGAAGGAAATGATTGGTATGTGGAGCGCGACAACCCCACTCGCTTAAAAGTTGACAAAAACGATTTCAGTTTTACGGTGCAAAATCATAAAGTGAGTTTTGACGGAGTATTTGTGGCCATCCACGGCACTCCCGCTGAGGACGGTAAACTGCAAGGATATTTTGATCTGTTGAAAATTCCTTACAACTGCTGCGGAGTATTGGCAGCGGCACTCACCTTCGACAAACAACGCACCAAAGAATATCTTGCTCCTATGGGAATCAAAACCGCTCGCGCTGTTTTGCTCAAGAAAGGAGAATCTCTCCTTCCTGCCCAAGATATTCCACTTCCGGTTTTTGTGAAGCCAAATAAAAATGGAAGCAGTTATGGCGCGGCAAAAATAACCAGTGCAGAAGATCTATTACCGGCCATCGAGAATGGATTCAATTACGATGATGAAATGCTGGTAGAAGAATATTTGGAAGGAACGGAAGTGACCTGCGGAGTCATTACTATGGAGGGGAAAGTAACGCCCATGCCAATGACTGAAATCAGAAGTAAGTCGGCCTTCTTTGATTACAAAGCCAAATACGAAGGCGAGGCGCAAGAAATAACCCCCGCTGAAATTGATAGTGTACTCACGGAAAAGATTCAACAGACTTCGGCCTTCATCTATCAAAAACTTGGATTTAAAGGCATGTGCCGTATTGATTACATCATCAAAGGCAATGATTATTATTTGTTAGAAGTGAATTCTATCCCCGGTTTGAGTGCGGAAAGTTTAGTGCCCCAGCAGGCGGCTGCTATGGGAATTAGTTTGGAAAAACTTTTTGAAATTTCGCTGGAAGAAGCGATGAAGAAAAGCGCAGCCGTGAGTCTATAGTAATTTTTATTTTCGCCCTTAAACCTGCATTAATTGTTTAAAAAGATTTTTACAAAAGCACTTCTATACAATGTTCTGATTGCGATCGGAATTATTGTTTTGCTCCTGTTGATTGTTCAGTCCGGTCTGAAAACCTATACCCGTCATGGCGAAAGTATTACCGTGCGCGATTTGCGGGGGATGAATTTGGAACAGGTAAAAACGGTACTTTCTGATAATAACTTAGCTTGGGAAGTGATGGACTCTGTGTTCGATATGAACAAACCTCCATTGTCTATTGTAGATCAAAATCCAAAGCCGGGGTCAAAGGTGAAGCAAGGGCGAACTATTTATCTCACTATTAATGCGACCACCGCGCCTACTACCGAAATTCCTGATTTGGTGGGGAGAAGTTCCTTTAAATATGCCAAGATGCAGTTAGAGAGTTACGGGCTTAAAATAGGGGACCCGGTTTACCGACCCGATCCGCATTTGAATGCAGTGATAGGAATGACGGTAGATGGTAGGAATGTGACTCCCAAAACCAAAGTGCCCAAAGGAACAATCGTTACCCTGATCTTGGGCGATGGCTTGGGTAACAGCCGCATTTCGGTGCCTTACCTGATTGGCTTGCGCTACGATGAAGTGGAGTTTAAACTAAAGGGCTATTCACTGAATGTAGGAGCCGTTGTGGTGGATGATGGAGTCATTGATACTGCCGGGGCGGTAGTTTATAAACAGATACCGGAATACGGCAGCGGTAATTCTATCCGTATTGGAGAACCAATTGATATTTTCCTGAGCAAGGAACTGCCTTCGGGCATTGAAGTTCACCCTGAATGGTATGATGTGGTAGATACTGTAGCCACTCAATAATTTTGTTTTCTTTACGTTTTCTTGGAGATTTTGAATTTGATATGAACAAAATATCCCTTTTTATCCTGATTTTGTGTAGCTATCTGATAGGCTCTGCCCAAGAAACTCTCCGTCCGCTTTTGTTGAATCCCGCTCAGTATCACAGCACGAGACAGTTTCGCGATCACCAGCATAAATACCTGATTGATTACAATAACATTATTGTACCTACCGACACGCTTAGCCTTCCCTTTTCAGATGATTTCTCAAGCAATCGGCTGAGAAGTTATAAATGGTTAGAGAACCATATCACCGATACTTTCTCCAATGTGTTCGGCACTTGTCTTGGCCCGGAGGGAATCCCTACCATTTCCGGTAGATTTATGGAAGACACATCTTGGAGTTATACCTATAACACTACTTCACATACTGTTGACTCAGTTGCTTTGCCCGCTATTCCCTTTACATTCTTCGGGCCTTCTACTTCGGGTTGTTTTGCACAAGCCCCGCAGCCTTTCACTTATTGGCCGGAGTATTACACTTACACGTTCGATACCTTGGGCAACCGCATTGACTCAGCTTTAGTAAATGACTCTGCTCACCCTTCCGATACGATTAACTATGCTCCTGTCATTTATTTTGCCGCTAATGAACCCGGCACTTTGTGGTTCGATAATTATGCCTACGTCAACAATACATATCCGATTCTACCACCAACCATCGGTGTAGCCACCTTAGACGGGCTTAACGAATACGGCCTTCCCTACGATGCCAGTTCACAATTGACTTATGGTGATGCAGATCGCCTTACTACCAAGCCTATTAATTTATCCGGTTTATCAGAAGGAGATTCTGTGTATCTCAGTTTCTTTTTTGAAGGAATGGGATTGGGGGAATTTCCGGATGTGGCTGATTCACTTATTGTGGAGTTCAGAGACAATGCGGGTTTCTGGCGAACCGTTTGGTGGCACACGGGTTATTCGGTAAAAGATTCAGTGCCCAATCAGTTTGAGCAGGTACTGGTAAAGGTTCCCGACCTGGCTCCACCTTACAATTATTTCAATAGCAACTTTCAGTTTCGTTTTCGCAATAAGGCATCGCTATACGGCAACCTCGATCATTGGCATATTGATTACGTGCGGTTCGACAAAAACAGAAGTAGTGTTGATACCACCATTCAAGATATTGCCTTTGTATATCCTTTCCCTACCCTGCTGAAAAATTTTACGCAACTACCAGCCGATCAACTGGATCGTAGCAATGATTTAGTGGATACTATTTCTTTGCTCGTTCACAACATGGATCCCAATGCCGCTACAAACCCTCCGGCTACTAACTTCGTTAAAGGAGCTTCTGAATTATACCCGTTTCCATCAATTGTTTCCACGGATGTGTTGCAAACTTTTAATGCCGAGCCGTACAGCAATATTGCCGTAAACCCTTCTGCCGATTATTCTATTTCGAATGCTACTTGGCCGGTGGATAGTTTAGTGCTGCTGTCAAAAGTGGCGATGACGGCTAATGATAATCGTCCACAGAACGACACCTTGATCCAAGCGCAATCATTCAGCAACATAATGGCCTATGATGATGGCTCTGCTGAATCGGCCTACGGCTTAACCGGAACGCAGATTCACAAGTTCGCTTATGAGTTTAACCTAAACCAGCCCGATACTTTAGTAGGGTTTCAGTTCATGTATGCACAGGTACAAGAGAATGTAAACAACCTTATTTTCAATATTAATGTGTGGGATAGCCTGCGTCTATTCGATTTCTCCTTTGTAGATGAGCCAATTTTGACCTTTGATAACCACCGGCCTTACTATGTAGATTCAATGAACGGCTTTACCACTTATGTGCTCGACTCCCCAATCATCATTCAAAATAAAATGTATCTCGGATGGTCGCAGAACGACACTCGAAGTTTGCAAGTGGGGTATGATTTAAACAGCCCCTTAGGCCGGTCGCACATGTATGTTTACATCAACGGACAATGGCGGCCTACTACTATTACTACCGCAGGTTCTCCTATGATGCGACTAATTTTTGACAGTGATTATCGGGGGTTTAATACGGGGATCAAAAACATCGGGAGCGACAATAAATCTCTTTTGTTGTACCCCAATCCCACCAGCGGACAAGTATTCATTAAAAATAACAGCAAGGAAATTCAGCAGATTGATGTTGTAAATATGATAGGCGAAATCGTAAAATCATTCCTCACTCCCGGGAATAGTTTCAGCATTTCTTCCCTCGACAACGGAGTTTATATTGTGTTAGCGCACAGCAGCAATGGTCAAGTGTATCGCCACCGAATCATCAAAACCGCTTATTGATGTATGTCATTCTCTTTGATGGAGTTTGTAATCTCTGCAACGCCTCTGTGAATTGGATCATTGATCGCGACAAGAAAAATATTTTTCTGTTTGCTTCTCTGCAATCTGCTTACGGAATAGAAACAGTTAATAAGTTCGGGCTTTCAGGCGATTATATGGATACCGTTATACTGCGAGATGCAGATAAAATTTACACCCGATCAGATGCCGTTTTACACATTGTCAAACTTCTTGGAGGCGTGTATTCGCTCATTTATGTATTTCGGATTATTCCTCGTTTTATGCGCGATGCCGTTTATAATTTCATTGCTCGAAACCGCTACCGATGGTTTGGGAAACGAGATAGTTGCCGAATGCCTACGCCTGAGTTAAAAGCAAAATTTCTGGAGTAAGTAAACATGCGAACCCTATTAAGCATTCTTCTGTTTTTTGCTTTGTTGGCCGGAGCGGCAGCGGCTTATCATATTTTTTTGGCTTCAAACATTTCTCATAAAAGAGTTTCTATAAAAATACCTACCGGCTCGCATTATGCACAGGTGCTGGCTATTCTCAAAGAGAAGAAAGTGCTGGAGGATGAATTTTCTTTTGAGATAGTCAGCAAACTCAAAAAATATCCGGAGCATATAAATTCGGGGTACTACGTTTTTCGCAAAGGGATGAATAATCGCCAGATTGTAAATATACTGCTGTATGGATGGCAAACACCGGTGAAGTTGGTCATCTATAACATTCGCACGAAAGAAGATTTTGCCGGCTTAGTGTCTCGTTCATTAGAGATAGATTCTGCAAACTTGCTGCGCAAACTGAATAGCGAAACTTTCTGCGAAAGCTATGGCTCTGATACCAACAATATTCTGACCCACTTCATGGTAGATAATTATGAGTTTTACTGGAATGTTTCTTTGAATGCTTTTCTGGCTAAAATGAAAACGGCTTATAACAATTTCTGGAACGAAGAAAGAAGAGCGAAAGCTAATGGGCTGAATAAAACGCCTGCACAAATTACTACGCTGGCCTCTATTGTGGAGAGAGAAGTGATCTTTGATAAAGAAATGCCTACGGTGGCAGGCGTGTATTTGAATCGCCTACGGATTGGAATGCCCTTGCAGGCCGATCCTACTTTAGTTTTTGCCATGCGCGATTTTGGCGCTCGCAGAATTACCAACTATCACAAAGATTTCGATTCTCCTTACAACACTTATTTGTATCCGGGTTTACCCCCCGGTCCCATCTGTATGCCAAAAAAGAAATCTATTGATGCGGTTTTAAATGCGGAGGTGCATCCCTATCTTTACTTCTGTGCCAATCCTGATATGAGTGGCTATTCTATTTTTTCAAAGAGCTATCAAGAGCAAATGAAAGTAGCCGCGCAGTATCAGAAAAAGCTAAACAAAATGAACATTCATTAATCTGACGCATGTTTATATTCAACCACCAATTGCGCGTTCGTTACGGAGATACCGATCAAATGGGATATGTGTACTACGGCAATTATCCGTACTACTATGAGCAAGCCCGAGCTGAGGCGATTCGTTCCCTCGGATTTTCTTACAAGCAATTAGAAGCCGTGGGTATTATTATGCCTGTAACGCGGATGAATATCAAATACATTAAGCCCGCGCTGTACGATGACCTATTAACCATTCGCACCATTATCCCTTCGTTGCCTAATCGGATCATTATTTTTCAATATGAGATTTTGAATCCGCAAAACGAGTTGATCAATCAGGGCGAAAATCATTTAATTTTTGTGGAGGCTAAAACCGGCAAAATCAAATCGGCTCCCGAATTACTAGTGAATAGTCTGAAACTTTACTTTTAATCTTAAATTAGCGCATCACCTTACTATCGTGATGAAGGAAATTTGGGCACAGCTTGCGGAGCGCTATCCGATATTGATTGACATTTTAGTCAAAGTAAAAACGTTTACACTACCCGGGTTTGAACGCATACCGCTTTATGATGTGATTCGTTTTTTTATAGCTGAAATTAGAGCCAACTCCCTGAACATGCGCAGTAAGGCCATTGCTTTCAGCTTCTTTCTCGCCATCTTTCCCGCTCTCACGTTTATTTTTTCCTTAATCCCCTATTTGCCGTATTTCCAAAATTTGGATGTGTCTATTCTAAAGGTGTTAAGGGAAGTGTTGCCAAATAAAGAAACCTACGCCTTTATCAAATCATTTGTAGAGCCGCTGTTGCAGGATCTCGCTACGCATAAGCGAGGCGGATTGTTGACAGGTTCCGTATTTCTCGTTTTGTTTCTTACCTCCAATGGGGTGATGGCGATGTTGAGTTCTTTCGATAAATCATACAACAACTATAAAAAGCGCAATGCTATTCAAAGCCGTTATATCGCGCTCAAGATAACGGTGCTGCTGATGCTGCTGTTCATCTTTTCTATCACGCTCATTATTCTGGGACAGAGTTTTTTGATATTGGTGCTCAATGCGCTTAGTATTGAAAGCCAAACCGTTTTATTTCTTCTGGGGCTTTTGCGTTATGTACTCATTGTACTGATGTTCTTCTTTTCGCTGTCACTCATTTACTATTATGGCCCTGCTACCAAGAAGAAATACAAATTCATTTCCACCGGAGCCACGGTGGCCACTATCCTTTCGGTACTCGTATCGTTCGGGTTTTCATACTGGGTAAGTAACTTCAATAAACTGAACGTAATTTTCGGCTCCATCGGCACCATTATGCTTTTGTTGATTTGGCTGAACCTTAACTCATTTGTACTTCTTATTGGCTATGAGATCAATGCCAGCATACACTATAATGCCTCCTTGCGCATGCAGGAATTAGAGGTGAAAGAAGAAGATTGACCGCCTTCCTTCTTCTGATAAAATAAATTTTTCTCCCCGTTTTGGATTGTTCATTGAGTTTCTATCTTCGCGCTCGGAGAGATGGCAGAGTGGTTGATTGCAGCTGTCTTGAAAACAGCCGTAGGTGATGAGCCTACCGTGGGTTCGAATCCCTCTCTCTCCGCTGAACATAAATAGCCCGTTGGTTCTAAACTGATGGGCTTTTTTCATGGTGGATAAGCTCCGCCAATAGCTATTATTTATAGCAAGAAATCGGCTAATTGATTTTTGGGTTTTTCTTAGGCGGCAAGCTTTGTTGGTATTGGCTTTTGAGAGCTTCTGTTGTTGAACCGTTTGGCGCAAATTGAGTTTGAGGAGTATTCGACCCCCTTGGGGGGCATACATTTTCTTTGATGCAGTTGCAACAGCGAGACTGCAAAATGAGGCATGAATTCAGTCTAACAGAAAACATATATACCGCAACAGATCAATCGCTGCCGTTTACTACTTCAAAGTATTGCCACAATTTTGATACCTATGGGAATGGTGTGAGAGGCGCAACTCTGTTATTTACAAGTGGGGCGGGGCTGGCTGCTCGATTAATGGTAGTTTGATTTCTCATTCGAAGCTGTCAGTTTAGTGCCCCTATTTTCAACTAAAGCCAAACCTATTTGATTGTTGAAATTCAAAAAGTCGTTTGTAATTGTCTTATACCCAATTTGCTTAAACAGAAAAGCAACTGACTGTGAACCAGCAAAAGCGTCAATGGCTGTCATCACATTGTCAGGTATAAACTCATTTACCAAGCTAAATGAGTGTGTTTTGCACCTAAATATTGTGGCTCAGGAAACTGGTAATTGAAATATGTATATTCTTCAAAAAGCATTGGCAAATTTCTTTTCGGTTTCAAAAGTTCGGATTTCTTTCTGCAATTTTTCACCTTTAAACTCTTTCGCTAATTGCAATCTCCGCAGGCCGATTTTTATATACTCGTCTTGTAACTCTATGCCTATGGAATTTCTGCCAAGTTCTTTTGCCGTGAAGCAGGTTGTGAATGTTCCAGAAAAAGGATCTATCACTAAATCACCCTCGTTTGAACTTGCTTTGATAATGCGCTCAAGTAAAGCGATTGGCTTTTGTGTCGGATGATTTTCATATTCGAACATGCGATAGCGCTATTTCCCTATAGCCCACTTACGGCTTATCGCAAATTTCATTTCTTTGCACCCGCTTATTGCATTTTAATATGTTTGATCTAATCAAAAACTTTCCGGAGCAAATGCAGGCAGCTCTCGAAATAGGAGAAGCTGCAACTTTCAAAGTAGCATTGGCTAATGATATTGAAAACATTGTTGTGTGCGGATTAGGTGGTTCGGGAATTGGAGGAAATTTGTTGGCCGAGTTACTTCGCAGCGAACTAAGCGTTCCGGTGTTAGTCAATAAAGGGTATTCCCTTCCCGCATTTGTGGGGCCGCGCAGTTTGCTCATTCTCTCTTCTTATTCCGGCAACACGGAGGAAACCTTGCAGTTGGCCGAGCAGGCGAGTGCAAAGAACTTGCTCCCGGTATGTGTGACCTCTGGCGGAAAGCTGGCCGCAATGGCTGCTGCAAATCACTGGAACCTGATTACTATTCCTTCGGGTTTCCCTCCCAGAGCTTGTCTTGCTTATTCCACAACCCAACTGTTTTATGTGTTGCAGCAGGCGAAGTTGATTGACGGAAGTTTTAAGGATAAGTTGAAAGGTGCTGCGGCTCTTTTGCAGCAGCAGCAAGAGCCAATAAAACAGCAGGCAGAGCAGTTAGCTGGGAGGCTGTTGAACAAAGTAATTATAGCCTACGCAGAAGATAAGTACGAAAGCACCATACTGCGCTTAAAGCAGCAAATCAACGAGAACTCAAAGATGTGCTGTTGGTACAATGTGATACCCGAAGCCAATCACAACGAATTAGTGGGTTGGCGACAGGCTGTAGATAATCTGGCAGTCATTTTCTTTAGAAGTGAGGATGAATTTTACCGAAACACGCATCGTATTCTCTATAAAAAGGACTTGTTCGCTACCATCTCACAAGCGGTATTTGAAGTGTTTGCCAAAGGGGATAATGCTTTTGAGAAACGCTTTTACCTCATCCACTTCGGAGACTGGCTTTCCTATTATTTGGCGGTGCTTCAGAAGATTGATCCGGTAGAGGTGAATGTGATTACCCGATTGAAGGATAAACTTGAATCGGTGAGCGGATCGTCATTTTAATTTTCAGTTTTTTTGTCCAATAATATTTTTTTATGTCTGCACAAGACGATGATATTTCTTTAGAGGCTCGCGAAGGAGGTGATGAATTCATTGAACAGATGGAAATCACGGTGGACAAAGGTCAATCGCAATTGCGCATTGATAAGTTCCTGCATAATATGCTGGGGAATAATATCAGCCGCAGTAAAATTCAAAATGCGGCTGCTGCCGGAAGTATTACTGTAAACGGAAAGGCCGTAAAGTCTAATTACAAAGTAAGGCCTTTAGATGTATTGCAACTGCTGATACCCCGCGGCTCAGAGGGCTATGATTTAACGCCAGAAAATATACCGCTCGATATTGTTTATGAAGACGACACTTTGCTGATCGTGAACAAGGAGCCGAAGATGGTGGTGCATCCCGGTTTGGGAAATCCAAACGGCACTTTGATCAACGCACTGCTTTGGCACTTTAATGATTTGCCGGCTGCGGGTAGATCCGATCGCCCCGGCTTGGTGCATCGAATTGATAAAGGCACCAGTGGTTTACTGGTGATTGCAAAAACGGAGTTCGCACTCGCGCATCTCGCCAAACAATTTTTCAATAAAACTACACATCGCAAATATGTGGCCTTGGTGTGGGGCGATGTGAAAGACGATCAGGGAACGATTGAGGGTAACATTGGTCGCCATAGCCGTGAGCGCAGGCAATTTGAGGTGTATCCCGAAGGTGATTTTGGCAAGCCTGCCGTTACTCATTACAAAGTGTTGGAAAGACTGAACTATGTCACCTTGGTGGAATGTCAATTAGAAACAGGTCGCACGCATCAGATACGAGTGCACATGAAATACATTGGCCACACGCTGTTTAATGACGAGCGATATGGTGGCAACCGAATTTTAAAGGGAACTGTGTATGCTAAATACAAGCAGTTTATTGATAACTGCTTTACGCTTCTGCCGCGCCAAGCACTCCATGCTGCCACCCTCGGCTTTGTGCATCCCACTACCGGAAAGGAAATGTTTTTCGAGTCACCGCTGCCCACCGACTTTGAGTCGGTAGTAGAGAAATGGCGGAAATACTGGAGCAATCCGAACTCTATGAATGAGCAATAGGCATCCTTTCTTAGGAATGCTTTTTGTTCCCTGAGCCTTGCGCTCTCTTTCGCGGCTCTTTACTACTATTGCAACATGAAAAAAATAGTTTTCCTGATTTTTTGTGCGCCACTCTTTCTTTCCGCACAAATCTTTCCTTTCGATGAAGGATTTACCGGCATTATTTCCGGTACCTTACCGAGTGCTTGGTCGGGTGATATGAAAGTGCAAGCCGATCACGGTTTAGGTGATATGAAAGGAATGACAGCCGATATCAGCAGTGCCGATCACGAGGATTCGGCTATTACTCCCTGGATTGGTCCGCTCGATAATCATACCGAGTTTTATTTCTGGTATCGAATGGTCAATCAAAACATCTATCCTTCCACCGAAAAACATCTGACGGCTAATGATCTCTTTACTATTTCTTATTCCACCGATTCAGTCAATTATACTCCCCTCTACACGATTGATTCTTCCAATCATCTTCCCACTCTCAACTTCACCAAAGTAACATTCCCAATTAATACCTTAGGAGGGCAAGTGGTTAAGTTTAAATTCTTCTGTCGCTTTGGCACGGGGCCTTCCTACTTTGTAGATATTGACTCTATTAAAGTGCGCCCCGACTTGAATAGCGGAATTCAAAATCCAAACGATCAAAAAACTTTTTTCAGCATTTACCCCAATCCCGTTTCCTCGGTCTGCTACTTACATTTTGCCGACAATGCGTTGCATGAAGTAGAGTTAGCTGATATTACCGGTAAGATTCTATTCAAGATGCCGATAGCACAGTCTGTAGAAATTCCTGTGAGCGATTTGCAATCGGGTATCTACTTGGTTCGTTCCGGCAATCTTACTCGTAAACTGATTATCCAACATTAAATGAAGAAGCGATTAGTGGTCACAGGGGCAGCGGGTTTTATAGGCTGTAATCTGGCGCGGAAATTAAATGCGATAGGGTATTCGGATATTATTTTGGTAGATCACTTCGACCACCCCGAAAAGCAAGAGAATTGGAAAGAGCTTGCTTTCTCCGAGAAAATAGATAGAGATGTTTTCCCTGAATGGTTATTGGAAAATAGTGAGGAGGTAGAATTTATTTTTCACCTCGGTGCACGAACCGATACTACCGAATTTAATTTTCGCATTCTCGACTCGCTCAATCTTAGCTATAGCAAAACGCTGTGGGAAATTTGTACCGTCAAACAAATTCCATTGCTCTACGCCTCCTCAGCCGCCACCTACGGAGCAGGTGAAAAGGGCTTTGCCGATGACCAAAGTCTTATCAAAGAATTAAAGCCGCTCAATCCGTACGGGCTTTCAAAGCAGTTGTTCGATTTGTTTGTGCTTGCTCAAAAGAGCGCTCCGCCTTTTTGGTGCGGTCTTAAATTCTTTAACGTGTATGGCCCGCATGAAAATCACAAAGGACGAATGGCTTCGGTGGTGCTACATGCCTATCATCAAATTCAGGAGACCGGTCAAGTGAAACTATTCAAAAGCCATCGCGCTGAATTTAAAGATGGGGAACAACTGCGCGACTTTATTTACGTGGATGATATCATCAGCATTTGCCTTTTTTTCTATAGGCAATACTGCTCGAAACCTTCTAATGCGCTTTCCGCTATTTATAATGCAGGTACCGGCACTGCCCGAAGTTTTAATGATTTGGTGCAAGCAATATTCACCGCCTTACATCTTCCGGTGCAGATAAATTATATAGATATTCCCGAAGACATTCGCGACAAATATCAATCCTATACGAAAGCCGAAATGGATAAACTGCTTTCAGTCGGTTATTCTAAAAACTTCACTTTATTAGAAGATGGAGTAGCTAAATATGTAGATTACCTCCGGAAAGTGTAAAAATATTTGTAGTAGGTATCGGCTTTTAGGTATTTTTGTTTCTAATTAGTCATAATTGCATTAAACTAATATGAACAAAAAGATACTGCTTCCATTCGCCCTACTCGGCTTGGTTTGTTGCCTTGGCACTTACTGTTGTCAAACTGACAATCCGGTAAGTACGGGTGCTACTATGAACATGGCAGATATTGCCTGGATGCTCACTGCTTCGGGCTTAGTGTTATGGATGACTCCCGGCCTTTCTTTTTTCTACGGGGGCATGGTGAGTAAAAAAAATATCATCTCCACCATGCTGCAAAGCTTTATCGCGCTCGGAGTTATCACTATTCTGTATGTGTTTGTAGGCTTTAGTCTGTGCTTTGGCGATAGTTGGCACGGAATCATCGGCAACCCATTTACTTTTTTCATGTTCCGCCATGTGGACTTAAACACGCATTCCAAATTAGCCCCTACCATTCCGCTATTGCTGTTTGCACTGTTTCAAATGAAGTTTGCCATCATCACCCCCGCCCTTATCACCGGTAGTTTTGCCGAGCGGGTAAAGTTTAATGCGTATCTAATTTTCATTTGCTTGTTCTCTGTTTTTATTTATGCCCCCTTAGCGCACTGGACCTGGCATCCCGATGGTTTTTTGCGCAAATGGGGAGTGCTTGATTTTGCCGGTGGATCGGTGGTGCACATGAGTGCCGGTTATGCCGCCTTGGCCGGAGCTATAATCTTGGGACCGCGCACCCGTTTTGGAGATAGTAAACATACCGAGCCGGCCAATATTCCCTACGTGATTTTAGGTACAGGCATGTTGTGGTTTGGTTGGTTTGGATTTAATGCCGGTTCTTCCTTAGGGGCAAACGTAACCGCTGTTCTTGCTTTCTCTACCACGATGGTGGCCTCTGCTGCGGCTATGCTTGGCTGGATATTTTTTGATGCGATGCGAGGGAAAAAAGTGTCGGCCATGGGAGCTTGCATTGGAGCGGTGGTGGGTCTGGTAGCTATCACTCCGGCTGCGGGCTATGTGACCGTTCCGCACGCTATGTTTATTGGTTTTATTTCTTCCGTTATCAGCAACTTGGCGGTGCACACAAAAAACAAATCGAAGTTAGACGACACGCTCGATGTGTTCCCCTGCCATGGGGTGGGAGGTATCAGCGGGATGCTATTGACAGGAGTATTTGCAAAGGATGTAGGCTTGTATTACGGACACACTACTACTTTCTTTTATCACTTACTGGCGCTGGTGATTGTTAGTGTATATGCTTTTGGCGGTTCGTATGTTCTGTATAAAATTACCGCGATGATTGTTCCGCTGCGGGTGAGTGTGCAGGACGAAATGGATGGTCTTGATTTTACACAGCATGGCGAAACCTACAAGCTGAAAAAGCCGCTGCCTCAAATCGCAAATCCGAATTAGACAGCAGTTGACATGATTAAGTTGAAAATAATGTAGGCGGGATTAGCTGTCAACTGTATATTCGCCTCATGAGTGTAATTGTTGCGCCATCGGTACTCAGTGCCGATTTCGGAAATCTACAACGAGATGTAGAAATGCTGAATAACAGCGAAGCCGAATGGATTCATATTGACATTATGGACGGCTCGTATGTGCCCAATATCTCCTTCGGCTTTCCGGTGTTGAAGGCTATTCGCAAGCACACTAAAAAGGTGTGCGATGTACACTTGATGGTGGTACAGCCCGAACGATATTTTCAGGAGTTTCGCGATGCCGGTGCCGATGTGATTACCATCCACCACGAAGCGGTGACGCATCTCGATTCGGCTATTCATCAAATCAAAGCAACGGGAGCCAAAGCCGGTGTGGCGCTCAATCCTTCTACCCCGGTATCGGTTTTAAAAGAAGTGATTCATCTGTTGGATTTAGTGTTGGTGATGAGTGTGAATCCCGGATTTGGCGGACAAAAATTTATCTCCAATTCCGTACAAAAAGTAAGAGATGCCAATGAGTTGATCCACTCCACCGGCTCTTCTGCGCTAATAGAAGTGGATGGTGGAATAGGGACTAACAACGCCAAGCAACTGATCGAAGCCGGAGCTAATGTGTTAGTGGCCGGCAATGCAGTTTTTGGCTCGGATGATCCCATGCTAACTATTCAGCAGATAAAAAATGCAGCCGAATAATAAACCTATCTAATTCTCGTTTTAGCCACCGATGTTTCGAAAGAGTTTTCTACTTGCCGTTTCTGTATTCGCTTGTCTGCTGTCATTCAGCCAGGGATTTGGAACCGTGCAGGGAGTAGTAAAAGATTCTTCCGGCAGAGTGTATGACGGGGTGTTTATTGCGGTGCAAGAAAACGCCAAATACAATACCTATTCCGATAAGAACGGTCACTTTGAACTGAAAGTGCCCGCAGGTAAAAAGGTTACACTTATATTTTCTTCCATCAACATTATTACTCAGAAAGGCGAAGTGCAGTTGGAGAAAGGAGAGGAGTTGAACATCTCTGCCATCGTTACCGAGAAGGTGAACATGCTGAAGGATGCGGTGATTCAGGAAAAAAGAAAAGAAGATAACGGAGCCAGCACTGTAGATGTGAAAGTGGAGCAACAACTCCCCGCCATTAACGAGGGCATCGAAGCCTATCTCGTGTATCAGTTGGGGGTGAGCAAGAGCAACGAACTGAGTTCGAGCTACAGTGTGCGGGGGGGGAACTTTGATGAGAACTTAGTGTATGTAAACGACTTTGAAGTGTACCGCCCTTTTCTGATTCGCAGCGGACAGCAAGAGGGGTTGAGTTTTGTGAACACCAGCATGGTGAGTAATGTAAAATTTAATTCGGGCGGTTTTCAGGCGAAGTATGGCGATAAGATGAGCTCTGTTTTAGATGTGGAATATAAGCGCCCCAAGAAATTTGGCGGCTCGGTGTATGGAAGTTTGCTCGGCTTTGGCGGCCATTTAGAAGGCTGTGATAAAACGCAACGATTCACTTTCTTGGTGGGAGTGCGCCAGCGCCTGAGTCAGTATATTCTGCATAGCTTAGAAGAGAAAGGACAATACAGCCCCAATTTTTTGGATGTGCAGAGTTATCTCACTTTTCAGGCTTCGGAGAAAGTGGGCTTAGAACTGATTACCAATTACGCGCGCAACAGCTATGTGTTTAAACCCGTAGATCGCGAAACCAGTTTCGGCTTGCTCACCGATGTAAAAAAACTCACAGTTTATTTTGACGGGCAAGAAGCCGACAAGTATCAAAGCCTGATGAACGGGTTGGCCTTGACTTATCTCCCCAACAATAATTTGAAAATTAAATTTCTCGGCTCTTATTACATGAACCGCGAGAAGGAAGCCTACGATATTCTCGGAGAATATTACCTGAGCCAAGTGGAAAGCGATTTGGGCAAAAGTAGCTTTGGCGATATTCTCTATAGCCTCGGAGTGGGCGGCTTGCAAAACTGGGCGCGCAACACTCTCAACTCCGATATTTACTATGCCGGCCATCGCGGCTCTTGGTTCAAAAAGGGACACAATTTGCAATGGGGAGTGGATTACAAGCGCGAAGTGATTAGTGATAGAGTGAGCGAATGGGACCGTACCGACTCTGCCGGATATTCCCTGCCCTATAATTTCACGACCGATTATAGCAACAATGATTCGGTGACCTACACTAAACTGACGGTGGGAGTGAATCGCTTGCTCAAATCTTCTTTCGATTTAAAGTCAAATCGCTATGCCGCCTTTATTCAGGATAGCTGGAAGTTTGGCGATACGGCTCGGTTTAATCTGACTTATGGGGTGCGCTTTCAATGGTGGGATGTAAACAAAGAAGTGGTGGTGACTCCGCGCGTTCAGTTCAGCTACAAGCCCAAAGGCCGAGCCGACATTGTGTTGACCGCAGCCGCAGGTACTTACTATCAACCTCCTTTTTACCGCGAAATGCGCGATATGGATGGGCATGTAAATACCTCTCTTCGCTCACAAAAATCGGTGCATACGGTGATCGGATTGAACTACGCCTTTAAGGCATGGAAACGCCCTTTCAGTTTTATTACCGAGGTGTATTACAAATATCTGTGGGACTTAGTGCCTTATGAGTTTGACAATGTGCTCATCCGCTATTTTGGGAAAAACGAATCGAAAGGCTATGCAGCAGGGATAGACATGCGGCTGAACGGTGAATTGGCCGAAGGTGCAGAGAGTTGGATCAGCATGAGCATTATGAGCACGCAAGAAGATTTGATTGGCGATAAATACACCGCTTACTACGACAGCACCGGCAATCAACTGTCGTATAACTCTAACAATGCCTCGCGTATTGTTGACTCGGCCACCATCTATCCCGGCTACATTCCTCGCCCGACTGATCAGCGCGTCAACTTTGCCATGTTCTTTCAAGATTACATCCCCAAGTTTCCTTTCATAAAACTGCATCTCAGCATGGTGTTTGGCACCGGCTTGCCTTTTGGGCCGCCCGATCATGACAAATACAAAGATGTGTTGCGCATTCCTCCTTATCGCAGGGTGGATGTAGGATTCAGCGGTCAGTTGTGGAGCCCTAAGTGGGCGAAGAAACACAACGCCTTTAATCAAGGGTTGAAAAGCGCTTGGGTGAGTCTGGAGGTATTCAACATTTTCGGTATCACCAATACGGTGAGTTATCTTTGGGTGAGCGATATTAACGGTACCCGCTATGCCGTGCCCAACTACCTCACCGCCCGTAGAATTAACGCCAAGGTGATGTTTAATTTTTAGGGGAAGATTAGTTTTTAGTTTACGGTTTACAGTTTACAGTTTGTACTGTCCTAAATAACGTTGACCGTTTTGGAAGTTTGCTAAATGCTTAGTGAGGGCTTGCTTACAATCTACTGCTTGAATGAAAAGCATATGATCACAAACAAAAATTCCACTTGCAATGAAGTGGAACTGATGTTATAATGAGAAACTGTAAAACCTATATCACCATCTCTTTTAAGTTAGGGCTTATCACCAACTTACCTGCTGTCTTTTCTTTTATCTCCTCTATGGTAACACCGGGAGCAATTTCTAAAAGGTGAAAAGCTCCGTCCTTAATTTCGTAAAAGCCTAATTCCGTCACTACTCGCGTGATACAATTTTTACCGGTAAGCGGTAAGGTGCATTTAGGCAATAACTTCGATTGTCCTTTCGGGTTGGTTTGCATCATCGCCACAATAATGTTATCGGTAGCCGCTACCAAATCCATAGCGCCTCCCATGCCTTTCACCATCTTCCCGGGAATTTTCCAGTTGGCAATGTCGCCATTCTCATCTACTTCCATGGCACCGAGCACCGTTAGGTTTACATGGCTGCCGCGAATCATTGCAAAACTATCGGCTGATGAAAAAAGAGAAGAGCCTTTGAGCATAGTTACCGTTTGTTTACCGGCATTAATCAAGTCCGCATCCACCTCTTCATCGCGGGGAAAGGGACCCATGCCCAACAATCCATTTTCACTTTGCAGGGTTACGTTCATCCCTTCGGGAATGTAGTTGGCTACCAAAGTGGGAATACCTATGCCGAGGTTTACATAGTAACCATCGCGCAGTTCCTTTGCTATCCTTTTTGCTATTTCAAATTTATCTAAAGCCATAATTCAAAGTTTCTATTTGCAGTGAAAGAATACAATAGTTGATGATAGATTAATGCACTAATTGGGGCACAAACAGTTCGCGCCTGATGACCTCTTTTATTTCCGTCTTTAAATCTCTTACGGTGTTCATGGTGCTTTCCTCTAAAGGCAGGCGAATCCCCAGTTTGCAGGCAATGAGTATGTTTTCTATTTCATCGAGGCAACTTAAAACACTGCCAAGATGCAGGGCACTATTTGCAGTATCGTCCGCTCGGTTCATTTGTTCCATCTCCATATTCATCTGACCGAGGTTGGTATAAATGTATCCGGCAAAATTATCTTGTCCGTATTCTTCCAATTTTTCAGTGGTGAGAGCCAGCTTAATTTTCATTAGCAACAGTTTATCTGAGAGTCGTAATTCCATAGAGAATGTTTAGGTGAATTAATCTTTCGATATTGTTCTTTGCTCAATTCGTTTTTTATAATCAGTGCCTTTGAAAATTCGGTTGATGTAAATGCCCGGTACATGAATACAATTCGGATCCAGTTCGCCCGGCTCCACTAATTCTTCCACTTCGGCAATGGTTATTTTACCGGCAGTAGCCATCATGGGGTTAAAGTTGCGAGCGGTACCTTTAAATATCAGGTTGCCCATGGTGTCGCCTTTCCATGCCTTCACGATGCTGAAATCTGCTTTCAGCCATTGCTCCATCACATACATTTTACCATTGAACTCGCGCGTTTCTTTCCCTTCGGCTACCTCAGTGCCATAACCGGTAGGAGTGAAAAAGGCGGGAATGCCTGCCCCTCCCGCTCTGATGCGCTCGGCTAAGGTTCCCTGCGGCACTAAATCCACTTCCAGTTCACCCGAAAGTAATTGGCGTTCAAATTCAGCGTTTTCGCCCACGTAACTGCTAATCATTTTTTTTACTTGTTTGGTTTGCAGCATCAATCCAATACCGAAATCATCCACTCCGGCATTGTTCGATATACAGGTGAGTCCCTTTACTCCGGTTTTAATTAAAGCGGTAATGCAATTTTCAGGGATACCGCAAAGTCCGAAACCGCCCAACATCAGCACGGCATTCTCAGGGATGTCTTTTACTGCCTCATCGGCATTCGCTACAACTTTATTCATAGTCAAGTTATTGAGCTGTAAAGGAAAATGGTTTGAAGGGGGTATGTAAGGCTACTTACTCACATCCGATTCGCGTTTACTCAGTTCAGTGAGTATTTCTTCGTACAGTTTATTCTGCCACGCGGGGTGTGCGAGGTAAAATTGATAGCTCTGCTTGAATTGATCTTCTGTGATTCCGTTGTTTTTGTAAATCTGCGCATACAGTGCGCGAGTTACTTCGCCTTCATTGGCTCCGCCTTTTGCTTTTGTTTCGGCTACGGCATCGGCAATGTGCATATCTGCCAAAATCATTTTCATTTTTGTAAGGGGGAGAATATCGGCAGGCATTTTGGGCATGTCCGGCTTGCAGGCACCAATCAATATCAACAACAATGGAATGTAACGCTTCATTATTTTTGCTAAAATAGAATTACTTGCGAATGGATTTTGAAAAATACTATGCACTTACGGAAGAGATAAAACGAAAAGGAGCGCGGTTAGTGGCGGTTTCTAAAACCAAACCACCGGAGGAAATACTTCAACTATACGAACGCGGACAAAAAATATTTGGCGAAAACAAGGTGCAGGAGTTAGCACAGAAATATGAGCAACTGCCGAAAGATATAGACTGGCATCTCATCGGGCATCTTCAAACCAACAAGGTAAAGTATATAATTCCCTTTGTGTCCTTGATCCATTCCGTAGATAGCTTGAAGTTGTTGGAAGAAATTGATAAACAAGCTGCGAAGCAAGAGCGCACGATTGATTGCCTGTTGCAGATTTACATTGCCGATGAGGAAACGAAATTTGGTCTTAGCCAAATTGAAGCAGAGGACTTGTTGCGCTCTCCGCAATTTTGCAGCTTGGCTCATATTCGTGTTTGCGGCCTGATGGGGATCGCTACTAACACCGAAGATGCGGAACAAATTCGCAGAGAATTTCAAGACCTCAAATCCTTTTTTGAAAAGTTGAAGCAGACTTACTTTAGTGATAAATCTTTTTTCAGAGAGTTGTCAATGGGGATGAGTGCCGATTATAAAATTGCATTGGCGGAAGGCGCAACGCTGATACGAGTAGGCAGTATGTTGTTTGGCGAAAGGCAGTATCACTAAGACTTACCAAGGATTTTGTAAATCCTTTGCTTCATACGTATGATTGCGAGTAGTGTAGTATGAGTCGCTACTTGTTTTCTTTAATTGCATGTTGTCCTTCTTTCCGGCAAATAATTTTGACAGCAACGAAAGCGGAAACAGAAACAGAAAGAAGATTACTGATAAAATTACTTTCGACATCACAAAGCCCATTCCCTCGCCCAACTTTGTCCATGCCCATGCCATTTTTGCAGTGAGGAATTTGGAAAAAATGCCCACTAAGCCTAAAAGAATGCTCAGTGTAATGAGCCAGCGATACTGTTGCTTGGTAGCGAAATATACCACCAGCAAACCCACACAGATGGTGAGCAGTATTTCTAATTCCTTTTCGCGGTTTAGTTTTATTTTCATACCTAAAAAAGAGTGTAAACAAAGGGAGCCACCGCAGAGCCTCCGCCAATGACTAAAAGAATGCCAACGAGCAACAACACAATAATGACGGGGAGCAGCCACCATTTTTTTCGCTCCATTAAAAAGTGCCAGAGGTCTTTCAGGAAATCCATAGTTCGAGTACGATTTAATCCAAAGTAAATTCTTTTTTCCAATCAGCATTCTCTTTCCACTTTGCTTGCTCCGCCTTCGATAAAATATAATTGCCGATTACTAAGAAGTCCATCTCGGTGCGCATGAAACATTTAAAGGCATCGTCAGGTGTGCAAACCGGTGGTTCGCCTCGCACATTAAAACTGGTATTCACTAAAAGGCTGTAACCCGTGAGTGCTTTAAATTTTTTGAGCAGTAAATGAAAGCGCGGATTTGTTTCGGCATAGATAGTTTGCACGCGAGCTGAAAAATCAACATGAGTAACTGCCGGTATATCGGAGCGCAAATGATACAGCCTCTCCATCATGGACAGCGAAAAATAGTTTTCGGGAATTTCAGTTCTTCGCGATTCTTTTACCGGAGCCACTAATAACATGTAAGGGGAAGCGGCATCGAGGTCGAAATAGTCGTTTGCCTCTTCGGCCAATACCGATGGGGCAAATGGGCGAAACCCTTCGCGATATTTTATTTTCAAGTTTAGCTTCTTTTGCATTTCAGCATTGCGCGCATCGCTCAAAATGCTTCTGTTGCCTAATGCTCGTGGGCCAAATTCCATGCGACCTTGCATCCATCCCACTATTTTTCCTTCGCTGATAAGCTGAGCTGTTCTTTCTGCCAATGCTTCAAAGTTTTCAGGCTTTGTAAACGGTGCTTTGTATTTGCGTAAGGTCTGCTCTATATCTAAATCCGAAAACTCAGGGCCGAGATACGAGCCTTTCATCGCATCCGTTGTGTAGAATGTATTTCTCTCCTGATGATAGTGGATGTAATAGGCCGCTTGCGCTGCTCCCACGGCTCCACCTGCATCCCCAGATGCGGGCTGAATGAAAAGTTGTTTGAACAATCCACTCCGCAACAAATGCCCATTCGCTACGCAGTTCAAGGCCACTCCCCCGGCCATACAAAGGTTTTCACTGCCGGTCAGTTGCTTCGCCTCCGCAGCCATCTTTATCACTATATCTTCTGTCACTTTTTGAATCGCGTAAGCCAAGTTGCAATGATGCTGTTGCAATTCATCCGCCTCTTCTCTTTTTTTGAAACCGAAAAGTTTTTCCCATTTCGCATCAAACACCATTCGCAAACCGGTAGCGTAATTGAAATATTTCTGATTTAGGTGAATAGAACCGTCTGCTTTAATATCAGCTAATTGTTCGGTGATGATTTTTAGGTATTCGGCCACTTTGGGAGAATCGGAATTGCCATACGGAGCCAAGCCCATCAGTTTATACTCTCCTGAATTTACCTTGAAGCCGAGGAAATAAGTAAAAGCAGAATAGAGTAATCCCACGGAGTGAGGGAAGTGAAGCTCTTTCAAAATTTCAATGGAATTGCCTTTCCCTATTCCGATAGAAGCTGTAGCCCATTCGCCTACGCCATCAATCGTAAGAATGGCTGATTCAGAAAAAGGAGAGGAGTAGAAAGCACTGGCGGCATGGGATAGATGATGCTCCGGGAACAGAAATTTCAGATTCTTGTGGTAGCCATCTATTTGCTCTAACTCTTCTCGGATAACTCGCTTCAGAAAAATTTTCTCCTTGATCCATATCGGCATGGAGGTGACAAAAGAGGCGACCCCTCTGGGGGCAAAGCCGTAGTAGGTCTCTAACAGTCGCTCAAACTTGAGCAACGGCTTATCATAAAAGGCAATGGCTTCTATGTCTTTTAGATTTCTGCCGGAGTATTGTAAGCAAAACTTTATGGCGTTAACCGGAAACGCAGCATCGTGTTTTTTGCGAGTAAATCGTTCCTCCTGAGCCGCAGCAATTATTTCTCCATCTTCAATGATGGCAGCAGCAGAGTCATGGTAAAAAGCTGAAATTCCAAGAATGGTCATGTGCAGGTTGCAAAATAGAAACTTGCCACCACTTATTTATTTGCTGAGAGATATTGCCGCACGTTATGATCAATTCGCTCCATCACGTTGGAGGTTTCGTCAATGGCAAAATTTTTTCCCGTCACTTTCTCATATAACTCAATGTACCGGTGAGTGATAGTTTCAACAAACAAATCGGGCAGTTCCGGCATTACTTGCCCTTCCTTTCCCTGAAAGCCGTTTTCGATCAGCCATTGCCGCACAAATTCTTTGCTGAGTTGTTGTTGCGCTTCGCCCTTTTGCTGCCTTTCATGGAATCCTTCCAAATAAAAATAGCGGGAGGAATCAGGGGTGTGTATTTCATCAATCAACATCACTTCTCCATCGGCTATTCCAAATTCGTACTTGGTGTCCACCAGAATAAGTCCGCGCTCGTTGGCCATTTTTTGTCCTCGGTCAAACAAAGCATAAGTGTATTTCTCCATGGTAGCATACACAGCTTCGCTCACAATGCCGCGTTTCAAAATATCTTCGCGCGAAATATCCTCATCATGTCCTTCTTCCGCTTTCGTACTGGGGGTAATAATCGGTGTGGGCAACCGGTCGTTTTCTTTCAAGCCTTCGGGAAGTGATACTCCGCAAAGTTTTCGTTTCCCTGTTTTGTATTCACGGGCGGCATGGCCGGCCAAATAGCCGCGAATAACCATTTCAATTCGCACCGGCTCACATCTTTTACCGATAGAAACATTCGGGTCGGGCACGGCTAGCAGCCAATTGGGAACAATGTCTTTGGTCGCCTCCAAAAAGTGAGCGGCAATTTGATTGAGCACCGCTCCTTTATGAGGAATTGGTTTCGATAAAATATGATCGAAGGCCGAAATGCGGTCGGTGGCTACGGCCACTAATTTTTCTCCAATGGTATATACATCGCGCACCTTGCCGTGGTACACTTTTGATTGTCCGGGGAAATTGAAATTTGTATCTCTGATAGCTTTCATGAGCACTGAATTAATGTCGCAAAAATAAGAGGAGCATTTACACTAAGGCTTATTCTTTATCAATATCCTTTCGCTGACTTTCCGTTAGCTTTTCATAGGCTTTGATAATTTCTTTCACCAAGCGGTGGCGCACCACATCTGACTCGTTCAGGCGAACAGTTGAAATGCCTTCTACCGGTTGCAGAATACGAATCGCAGTTCCCAATCCCGATTTTATTTTAGGCGGTAAGTCTATTTGAGTGGGGTCCCCGGTAATGATTACTTTGGAATGAGTGCCCACCCTTGTCAGAAACATTTTCAACTGCATGTCGGTACAGTTTTGCGCTTCGTCCAAAATAATAAAAGCGTGGTCTAAAGTTCGCCCCCGCATAAATGCCAGTGGCGCTACCTCTATCCCTCTGTTTTCCATATAGTAGGTCAACTTATCGGCAGGTATCATATCATCGAGGGCATCGTAAAGTGGGCGCAGATACGGATCAATTTTTTCTTTCAAGTCACCGGGCAAAAAACCAAGACTCTCTCCCGCCTCTACTGCCGGACGAGTGAGAATGATTTTCTTCACATTCTTTTCTTTCAGCGCTCTCACGGCCAGGGCTACGGCTGTGTATGTTTTGCCCGTTCCTGCCGGTCCGATTGCAAACACTATATCGTTTTTCTCGCTCTCCTTCACCATCTGTAATTGATTCTCGGTGCGAGCCTTCACTACTAAGCCATTATTGCCATACACAATCACCTGGCTATTTATTTTATCCACTTTTTGCTTGCCGTTTTTATCGTCAGTAGTCATTATGGTTTCTATGTTTTCTTCGTTTAACCGGCCATAGCGCTCAATGTGATCCACCATTCGGTGTACCTTCTGCTTAAACACTGCAAGGTCATCATCATTGCCTTCGGCTTTGATGGAGTTGCCGCGTGAAACCATGCGCAGCGTGGGGAAACTTTTCTTGATGTAATTGAAGCGGGAATTATTAACCCCGAAAAAATCAATGGGGTCTATCCCTTCTATGTTGAAAGTTATTTCTGTCAAATCGCTGGTTGTTTAATACCCAAATTTACAAATTACCAAGGTCCGGTAGTGTACAGCAAAATATATCTATCCACACTTTTTTCCACTTAAAGAGGTTTTGATGTTGCGATAAATAAAAGATTTTTGTTAAAGAAAAATTTCAATGGCGCTGATAACCTTTACCACTGATCTCGGAACTCGAGATTACTACCTCGCAGCTTTAAAAGGTGCCATCATTAGCCACTGCGAGAATTTTGTGCCTATGGTGGACGTGACTCACTCCGTAAAATCTTTTGACATCCGCGAAGCTGCCTTTACGGTGCGCAATAGTTTTCGGTATTTTCCCGCAGGCACTATTCACGTGGTGCACGTTAATTCCACTGACGGAGGAGGTAAACTTTTATTAGCAGTCGTGGAGGGGCATTATTTTCTCACTTTCGATAATGGCTTTCTGTCGCTGGCTTTTGGCAAAACACCGCACGAAACTTATCAGATAAATGAGGAGTTGCTCGAAGGACATTCTCTTTTGTTTGAGGCGGCCATCGGACAGGTGATAAACTTACTGCTGACGGAATACAAGCCCGGTGACTTTGCTCAATTAACTACCGAAGCAAGAAGTTTTCGCTTGTTGCAACCCATCACTTCCAAAGGTTCTATCAAGGGAACCATCACTTATATTGATAATTACGGAAACGCTATCAGCAACATTACCCGACAGATGTTTGATGAGTGTATTGGTGAGCGATCCTTCTCCGTGATGCTGAACGTTGCGTTCACGAAAACGATCAGCCGTCATTACGATGAAGTGGAAGAGGGCGACTTTGTTTGCCTATTCAACACCGCAGGGCTTTTAGAAATTGCCATCCATAAAGGGCAAGCGAATAACCTGTTAGGAATGCGGCAGGAGTCGGTCGTGCTTATCACTGCCGATTAATCAAACACTTTTTATTCTTCCTTTCAGTTTGGACTAAGCTTGCAAGTGCGGGTAGGTGCTGTAAATAGTAGTCGTTTATCTTACTGATTACTCACTACTATTTTCTCACTCCTTACTCAGCACATTTACATTCAACCCTTCTTTGTAAACCTCAAATCGCCCCGCCTACATATTTTATGTTGCGGGATGGTTATTTTGAGAGCGGCATGTATATCGGCATTGTACACATATTTTTTGGCAAACAAACCCAACAAATCCTGCGTGCCGATGGTGAGCGGACCTAAGCGTAAGGTGGTGCCGATGCTGAAGTTCCCATTTACATCATACGATAAGGGAAGGTACACGCCAATCCATTTGTTCTCGTATTTTCCGGTAAGGGCAAAGGTGGTAACGTGGTGCACCATCCTCCATTGTGGCGACATGTTGGGTGAAATCATGGCCGACACGGTGACTCCGAAATCTTTCCAAATATTGTAATCTACATAGAGATTAAAGCGGGTGGGCAGCCACACGGTGAAGTAAGCGCTGCCGTTTTGTTGCACAAAGCGCGCTTGGATAGTGTCGTCTAAACTTTGCAAGCCATCGGGATATTGTGCGTTGCCCACGTTCCAGTTTTGAATGTCGGCATAAAAATCACGGCTATCAGCAGAGCGCTTCAACCGCAATGCTCCTAAATCCATCATCGCAAAACCTACCGCCAGTTTATAGCGTTTCTTCTCACTAAAATCTTCGCAGTGGCAATCCATCACGGCATCTTTACTTTTATCGGGCCACCATTCATATACCATTCCTAAATCAATGGCAGCAGTGGGTTTACCGGCTTTAAACGCCATTGCCTCGCGCAGGTAGTTCATCGGGCCGGCTTGGGCGCTGTTCCCGGAAGAGGAGGTTAGCCCATCAGAATAAGCATACTTGGCTTCGGTATTGCGAATGCTCAGCAACTCGTATTCGCTCCATTGGTAGTTCAGATTTCGCACATAGCCATAGCCTCCGGCAATCGGTTGCAACAACTTAAAAGTGCCCCCTACTTTTATCAAACTTTGCCGTTTGTTGTACACCACTCGCGAATAGGTAATGCCGAAATCATTCCAGATGGCTCCCTTTAGTGAAAGGTTTCCGTTGTGCAACTCAGCTCCCATGTAGTGAGTCAGCGCATTGGCTTGCGTGCCGAGGCCGTGATAGGCAGTGCGGGCAAATACTTCGGTGATGTTATCGGCATTGAACACCGCGTTGGCGTGGTAGCTGAAACCGATGGCATTCAAGTATCTGTTTTTCTTGGGGCCGAAGGAGAACATAAAGGACAATGGCCCCTGTATCTGTGCTCCAAAATAGCCGCTTTTGTTCTTTCCATTCACCCGTTCGTGCAGGTAGGAGGTTTGAAAATCGGACCGGTTGAAATAGGAGGGATGCAGCAGCGCCTTGCGGTCTATCCCCACATAATTATTGTTGATCGTGGCAGCAGCACTAATCAGGTTAATATCCACCAAAAAGGGACTGTTGGCCATGGCCGGGTTGTAATTTACATTGGTAATTCCTCCGTAAGCGCTGCCTCGCAGGCCGAGGAAGAATTGGGCGTTTGCTTCGAGCGTGAAGCAAACGGCCAAGAAGAGTGCTGACAAACTTTTGTTCATGACTGGTTGGGTTTAATGAAACAAAAGTGGAAGTCATGGCATAGTGTGGCGGCTTATGGGTATGTAACGCAGGACTATTAATTTTTAGTATGTGGAGATATTGATGCGGTTGGGAATTTGGGTAGCTACCCCTCGGAAACAGTTTCCCAACATGCGCTGGCATATATGCAAATGGGTAAAAAAGTTTCCCGCAATGGGCTTACAAATACAATGACAGAAACACCTGTCTTTTATCGGATGGCGAATACCTCCACCGTTAATAAAATTGATATTCCCCGATTAGGGCTTGTTAAAAGAGCGGAGAACCGGAGAAGTGCTTTTCAATCTTCCGTCAGGGTGCTTGCCTTCATCATTTCTTTTAACTGGGCATTATCCTGCGAGAGCATATCTACTGTATCTTGTAGGTCTTCAATCATCTTTTGTTGTTCCTGCACGGCTTTAACCAAAGGCACTACAAACTCGGCATAACTGATTTTGTACACATCCTGCTCATTCTGTGGCGTGGTAACTCCCGAAAAGTTAAAGTTCGATTCTTTGGCGGCCTGTTCTACTTGTTGGGCCAAAAAGCCGGTGTATTGTATGCTCTCTTTGTTTCGCTTGGCCTCGTTCCAGTCTTTTGCATCCTCTTCGTTCTTTAATTTGAAATTGGTGATGGCTTCGTATTTGTCGAGGTCAAGGTGATAGGTAACCGGTTTAAGCCGTTTAATAAATTCAAGTCCCGGAACATTCTCTGTTACCTTTTTCTTTATTCGTTGATCTGAAATATTGCTCCAGTTGGTCCATCCGCCAGTCACTGTAACACTGGAATTTCCTAAAAGGGCAACATTGCTGGAAGTAGTCAGGCAGTTAGCTCCCACCACAGTTACATTGTGTTGTGTAGAGGTGCCACTATTAGGGTTTGCATTATAGCCAACTGCAGTATTTAGGTATCCTTGAGATAACACATCATCGGCACCATAACCCAGAGCGGTATTTTCATAACCGGTAGAATTGGCATTCATGCAGGTTCCAAGAGCTACATTGTAATATCCCGTGGTGTTGTTCGGCATAGAGCTATAGCCGGTGGCTGTATTATAGTAACCGGTTGTGTTGTCATACATACTGGTGTAACCTATAGCTGTATTTCGGTAACCATTTGAAACGCTGGTAGGGTTATTATGGTATAAAGAATAATTACCTATAGCTGTATTATAGGTGCCGTAAGCTGCATTTCCATTAGCATATGATTGGTAGTACATAGCATAATAACCCATTGCACAATTATAGCTGGCATAGGTGTTAAGATACAAGGCAGAGTAACCTATAGCAGTATTACTACCTCCCTCCGCATTATACCGCATAGAATTATCGCCAATCGCAGTATTTGCGGATCCTGTTGTATTTGAAAACAGGGAGTAAAGCCCGGACGCTGTATTGTAATTACCTGTCAGATTATTAAACATAGAATAATAACCAACAGCTGTATTAGATGCCCCGGTTGTATTCTCTCGAAGTGAAGCATATCCTACTCCGGTATTGTAGGAACCTGAGGTAAGGGAGGTAAGACACAAAGCCCCCACAGCCGTAGTGTTTTTTGCAATGGTAGCGGAGGTCATAGCGGCATAGCCCACCGCTGTATTTTCCCCGGTACTTGTATAGCTATATAGGGCAGAGTCACCTATGGCTACATTTTGTCTTGAAGTGGATGCATTATACAAGGCCTTGTTACCTATGGCCACATTTTGATAGCCATTACCTATGTTGTACATGGCCGAATGTCCCACGGCTACATTGTGATAACCTGATGTAATGTTATATCCTGATTGATACCCTAACATAGTATTCATCTCCGGGGTGGATGCTGTAGCTGTACTGCCGAACAATGCTTCTTTGCCGAAAGCGGTATTCTCACTTCCGGTGGTATTATTATTTGCCGCGAACTGTCCCATCACTGTGTTATCACTTCCTGTCGTATTATCCTGTCCGGCATAAGCTCCTACATAGCTATTGCCAACGGCCGTAGTGCTGCTTTGTAAGGTGTAGTAGCCCACTGCTGTATTCTGCTCACCGGTGGTGTTCGAGTTCATAGCATCGGTTCCTACTACCGTATTTCGGTAGCCGCTGGTGTTTGTCCCTAATGAATTAAACCCGATGCTCACATTGCTATATCCGGTATTGTTTTGTAAGGCTTGGCTGCCGATAGCTGTATTCCAATAGGTTGAGTTGTTACTATAAAGCGCATGATATCCAATGGCCGTGTTATGAAAACCGTTAGTATTGGCGAAGAGCGATTTGGAGCCCACTGCCGTATTGTTCTCTCCAAACGTGTTGCTGAATAAAGAAGAATCACCCACAGCCACCAGAAAACTTTTTTGAGTGTTGTTATACAGCGACCCGCTTCCTACGGCTACATTATGATAGCCGGTCACATTTAGCAGTAGAGATTGATAACCTACAGCTGTATTTCCTGAACCGGTATTATTCCAACCTAAGGAGGCCTGGCCCACTGCTGTATTGGTGCCTCCAACGATGTTAGCCCCCAATGCTTCACTACCGAGTGCGGTATTTCCTGACCCGGTAGAATTTGAATTCAAACTATAATACCCTATTGCTGTATTTGAAATTCCTGTGGTGTTCGATTTGAGAGCCCAGTTGCCCAACGAAGAGTTATTAATACCGGTGGTGTTGAAATAAAGAGCCTGATAACCGGTGGCGGTGTTGTTGCTTCCCGTAGTATTACTCCACAGCGTTTGATAGCCGGTGGCGGTGTTGTAGTTGCCGGTGTTAGCGCTGGCAGTACTGGAGCCACGTAGTGCTTCATAGCCAATCGCTACATTGTAGCAGGTAAAGGGAGTTGCGGCACTATTTGCATAGTACATGGCGTTATAGCCAACAACAGTGGCGTTAGAGCCGGCTATATTGGAAGTAAATGCAAGATGTCCAAGAGCGGTGTTGTTGCTCCCTATAGTGTTTTTGTAAAGAGCTTGCAGTCCGATAGCGGTATTGTTGCTGCCGGATGTATTGAAAAAAAGGGCATTCCCACCGAAGGCAGCATTGTTGATTCCCGTGATATTGTTCCACATTACTTGGTAGCCGAGGGTGCTATTATAGTTTCCTGTGGTGTTAGAGAATAGAGCTTGAGTTCCGATAGCTGTGTTCTGTCCTCCGGTAGAGTTGTTTTTAAGTGCCTCATTTCCGTTCGCTACATTGTTATTTCCACCGATGTTTTCGTACAGTGCACTGTTCCCTGTGGCGGTATTATACCAACCGGTAGTGTTAGAAGTAAGAGCATTTGATCCGATGGCAGTATTTCTGCTTCCAGTGCTGTTAGCATATAATGTCGCCTTTCCGTTGGCTGTATTATCACTTCCGGATGAATTGTACCTCATGGTTTTATAACCCGTAGCGGTGTTGTAGTTGCCGGTGTTGGCACTGGCGGTGACCGAGCCGCGCAGGGCTTCATAGCCAATCGCTACATTGTTATTGGTAAATGGGGTGGCAGTGTTGTTAGAAAACTGCATAGCATAGGCCCCGATAGCAGTGGCATTAGAACCGGCTACATTGGAATAAAGTGACTGATTACCGATAGTGGTGTTAAAACTTCCTGTGGTACTCGAATAAAGCGTTGATGCTCCATTAGCAGTGTTTGAACTTCCGGTGGTGTTGTGGACAAGCGCATTTACTCCCAATGCTGAATTTTGATCTCCCGTAGAATTTAGTGCCAACGCAAAGCTGCCGATGGCCGTATTCCCAAATCCTGTCGAGCTAAGGGAAAGGGAGTTTTCACCGAATGATGAGTTAAAAGTTCCAGTAGAGGCCATATTTCCACTTTTGTAACCCCAGTAGGTGTTGTGTAATAATTGGTCTATACGTCCACTCATTTGGTTATTTACCCGCACTGTAAAAGGAACATTATCTGTAGTACCAATAAAGTTGGTGCCGTCCACGGTGCTTGCATTGCCGATGGTACGCCAGTCGTTAGCAGTAGCATTCGCTACTACAGAATCGGCCGGTTTCCAGGTGGCATTGCCTAAAGCATCGCTCATCAATACATAATCGTATCCCTGTGAGCCGTCTACCAATCGAAAGTTTCCATTCACATGAAGCCGTGAAGAAGGTGTAGCAGTTCCAATGCCTACATTGCCGGTACTATCAACTACTGCTCTTTCAGCGTTATTGGTTCGTATGCGCCAACTAACATTGTCGGTAGTTCCAATAAAGTTGGTTCCGCTATTAGTGCCGGAGTTCCCTTTTACTTTCCAGAAGGGGAAGGTTGGGTTTTGCACTTCGGCTTGCCCCTTTAACTGAAGGTGAAAAGCCGAGAGACCTATCACACACAGAGTCAATAACCAGATATTCTTTTTCATGCGTAGAAATTTAGTGGGTATGAACGAATTGCTGACGCTTTATTTTTTTTATGGCTGAATGATTAGGGGGGGTAGATTGTGCTTGATTGGTTTTAGTAGTTGAATTTCTATCCGGATGTTCACTGCCGGCTATGCTATCGGTAGCTACTAAATTTGATTTAAGCGGGGTGCTGCTTCTCTTACTTGGGTTCCCCACTATGACCGCAGTATCTCTACGCGCTAACTGATAGTTGGGAACCAGTCTGACTGTTGTCAGGCAGGGGTGGGTCTGTTTGGTTGCCACTACCGTTTTACAGCGAGATACGCTCTGAGCATTATCTGCCGGAAGTATTGAAAACAAAAAGAACAGAATCTTAAGCATGGATGGAAGTTTTAATAGAATGCGATATAGCTAATGGAAATTCCGCCTGTAATTCCGCTGCCGGTGCGATTAGTGAGCGAAATATTAAAAGAACCATTATCGGTTTGCACATTGTTGATGGAGATTTTATCTGAGATAGGGTTACTGGTAGTAAAAGAAACGCTGATAGAGCTTTCTTCCCGGCAATCAGCATCAATAATGGTAAATACTTGAGTGGTTCCGGTCGCCCAGGTGCCGGTCCAAGTAAGCCCCGCGTAGTACTTGGCAATAATGGTAGTGGCAGTTGGGTTTCCTATTGTAAAAGGACTCCAAGTAGCAGCAGCGTTTGCCCCTCCTGAAAGCAGAAATTGCCCGGATGTGCCGGCACTGCCACCCGGCATAAATGCTTGGCTTAATTTAAAGTTGCCAACCACTTCTAATTTCTCGGAGGGAGCAGCGGTGCCTATCCCCATGTTGCCTAAGCTGTCCAGAATTGCCTTCTGCGTATTGTTCGTTCTAAAACGCAGCGAGGAGTTGTTAGCCGTGCCGATAAAGTTGCTGGTGCCGATTCCCGTATTGCCATTTGTACGCCAAAATGGAGAGGCAGGGTTCTGCGTTTCGTTTTGTGCGAACAAGTTGGCCGAGGCTAAAAAAAGCAGCAGAATAAGTATCTGCTGCTTGTGATTCAAATTTAGTGTCATGACAAAAATTTTAAGGCTTGTCGGTAATAATTAATGATCTGTAAGTGTAAGTCTGCGTTGCAGGATTATTATAGAAAGTAACCGTAGGGGTGCTAACAGACTCTGGTGACCACTCTATTTTAAGGGTTGTGGGGGTTCCCGGAGTCACCGGTACTGCATAGGTAAAGGTGGTTGGTTCCGTAGCATTCCAAGTGTAACTGCCAAAGGAATAAAACTCCTTAACGGTAACTCCATCCTTCACCAAACGGTATCTCATTCTGTGCTCATCATAATTGGTGTTGTCGTAAGTGCATCTTGCCGAAAATTCAACATACAGTTTGCTGTTTACAGGAGTGATAGTTAAGGTCATATCCGTCATAAGAGACCAAGTTGCGGCACCCACAGCAGGTGCAGCTTTTGAAATATCGGTGGTGCCAGTTGCACTGTAGGTAAATAGACCGGTAGGTCCGGTCGCACCTGTTGCTCCGGTTGCACCGGTTGGACCCGTTGGTCCGGTTACTCCATCATTTCCAGTTACCCCAGTAGCACCGTCTGCTCCAGTTGCACCTGTAGCCCCGGTTACCCCGTTACTTCCATCTGCCCCTGTTGCACCATCAGCCCCTGTAGCACCAGTCACTCCGTCATTGCCGGTTGCACCGGTTGGACCCGTTGGTCCGGTTACTCCGTCATTTCCCGTTACCCCAGTAGCACCGTCTGCTCCAGTCGCTCCTGTGGCACCATCTGCTCCGGTAGGTCCTGCTAAACCTGTATCTCCTGTTGGTCCAGTGGCACCATCATTTCCGGTTGCACCCGTAGCACCGTCTGCTCCAGTTGCTCCTATAGCACCAGTCACTCCGTCATTGCCGGTTGCACCGGTTGGACCCGTTGGTCCGGTTACTCCGTCATTTCCCGTTACCCCAGTAGCACCGTCTGCTCCAGTCGCTCCTGTGGCACCATCTAAACCAGTTGCTCCTGTAGCCCCGGTTACCCCGTTACTTCCATCTGCCCCTGTTGCACCTGTCGCTCCGTCATTTCCGGTTGCACCGGTTGGACCCGTTGGTCCGGTTACTCCATCATTTCCAGTTACCCCAGTAGCACCGTCTGCTCCAGTTGCACCTGTAGCCCCGTTACTTCCATCTGCCCCTGTTGCACCCGTTGCTCCTGTTGAGCCAGTAGTACCATCAGCACCTGTAGCACCTGTCGCTCCGTCATTGCCGGTTGCACCGGTTGGACCCGTAGGTCCAGTTACTCCATCATTTCCGGTTGCCCCTGTTGCCCCATCGGCACCTGTAGCACCAGTCACTCCATCATTGCCGGTTGCACCGGTTGGCCCCGTTGGTCCAGTTACTCCGTCATTTCCGGTTGCCCCCGTAGCACCATCTGCACCAGTTGCTCCAGTAGCGCCATCTAAACCAGTTGCACCTGTAGCCCCGGTTACCCCGTTACTTCCATCTGCCCCTGTTGCCCCATCGGCACCTGTAGCACCAGTCGCTCCGTCATTGCCGGTTGTACCGGTTGGCCCCGTTGGTCCGGTTACTCCGTCATTTCCGGTTGCCCCGGTAGCACCATCGGCACCAGTAGCACCGTCTGCACCGGTTGCTCCTGTAATGCCATCAGCCCCAGTTGGTCCTGTTACTCCATCATTACCTGTAGGTCCCGTTGGGCCGGTTGCTCCACCCCCTGCGCCTGTTGGTCCGGTAGGCCCGGTCACGCCATCGTTGCCTGTGGCACCGGTCGCTCCTGTCACTCCATCTGCTCCGGTAGGCCCTGTTAAACCAGTATCTCCTGTTGGCCCTGTTACTCCATCGGTGCCTGTAGCACCGGTTGCTCCTGTCACTCCATCTGCTCCGGTAGGCCCTGTTAAACCAGTATCTCCTGTTGGCCCTGTTACTCCATCGGTGCCTGTAGCACCGGTTGCTCCTGTCACTCCATCTGCTCCCGTAGGTCCTGCTAAACCTGTATCTCCTGTTGGTCCAGTGGCACCATTATTTCCGGTTGCACCCGTAGCACCGTCTGCTCCAGTTGCTCCTGTTACACCATCTGCTCCGGTTGGTCCTGTTACTCCATCATTACCTGTAGGTCCCGTTGGGCCGGTTGCTCCACCCCCTGCGCCTGTTGGTCCGGTAGGACCGGTCACGCCATCGTTGCCTGTGGCACCGGTTGCACCAGTGGCACCATCTGCTCCGGTAGGTCCTGCTAAACCTGTATCTCCTGTTGGCCCTGTTACTCCATCATTGCCGGTTGCACCCGTAGCACCGTCTGCACCGGTTGCTCCTGTAATGCCATCAGCCCCAGTTGGTCCGGTTACTCCATCATTACCAGTTGGCCCCGTTGGGCCGGTAGCTCCGCCACCTGCGCCTGTTGGTCCGGTAGGACCGGTCACGCCATCGTTGCCTGTGGCACCGGTTGCACCAGTGACACCATCTGCTCCGGTAGGTCCTGCTAAACCAGTATCTCCTGTTGGCCCTGTTACTCCATCATTGCCGGTTGCACCCGTAGCACCGTCTGCACCGGTTGCTCCTGTAATGCCATCAGCCCCAGTTGGTCCGGTCACGCCATCATTACCAGTTGGCCCAGTTGGGCCGGTAGCACCGCCACCGGAACCAGTTGGACCGGTAGGGCCAGTCACGCCATCGTTGCCTGTAGCTCCTGTTACACCATCTGCTCCGGTTGGTCCGGTTACTCCATCATTACCTGTAGGTCCCGTTGGGCCGGTTGCTCCACCCCCTGCGCCTGTTGGGCCGGTAGGACCGGTCACGCCATCGTTGCCTGTGGCACCGGTTGCTCCTGTAATGCCATCAGCCCCTGTAGGGCCCGTTGGGCCGGTAGCTCCACCCCCTGCGCCTGTTGGGCCGGTAGGGCCGGTCGCTCCTGAACTTACGGTATAAGAACTTCCATCAGATAAATTGATGGTTATACTTCCATTGCCATTATCAATAATACCTGTGATGCTGTTTCCTGTTGCTCCAGTTGCCCCCGTAGCTCCAGCTGTTCCCGTGGCACCCGGTAAGCCTGTTGCTCCTGTAATGCCTGTAGCGCCAGTAACACCGGTCGCTCCCGGATTGCCTTGAACCCCTTGTGAACCGGTCGCTCCTGTTGCCCCGGCAACTCCATTTTGCCCAGCATTACCTGTTGGACCCGTGGGGCCGGTAGGGCCGGGTAGGGCAGTGCCACCCGATGTTTCGGCATAGAGAGCATAGGGAACACTCAATAGCTGAGTGGAACCCATATTGAGGTAGTTGGTTCCTCCGGTAGGGTCGTATTCTACCAATAAATATTTATTGCCAATCGCCCAATTGATGTTAGGGAAAAGACCGATAGTCGGGTTTCCCAAACCAATTTTTAAAGTAAACAGACCGAATTGGTTTGTTACGGCTGTATGGGTTTCCTGATACTCCGGAAATCCCGGATTAATTCCGTTGTTAATGGTTATACGAACAGAAATATTTTGATTGACTAAAGGAGAACCGGAAGCATTACGGGCAACCGCCTGATAATTTACAGCTTGCGGTACCTGCGTAAACGCAACAATACCCATGGCTACCGCCAAAAGCGAGAGGATAAGTTTTTTCATGTAATCTAATGTAGTTAGTGCACAATTACGTATTGTACAAATTTATTTAACTAATTAAGAAAATGGGCAAATTTCCATGCTTTTTTAAGGAGAGGGAATCGCTTGCCGTGTTCTTAAAATAAGAGATTATTATCGGAAGTGGATGGTTAACGATTTAATCTGCATTTTTGAGTTGTGTTGAAAAATTTTAAAGAGTCAATAGTGCGGAGAAGAATTTATTACATCTTCCTGAATACCGCGCTATGTATGGTTTGGCACAATAGCTACTCGCAATGTATGGCTCCCTTTCAGGATGTCAATAACTATGTGTACCTTTTTGATGCCGGGCAATCTAATTACTTAGAGAATCTGCCACTGAAGTCATTTCAGGTGGGGAGGAACAACATTTTTGCTTATATCGGTGCCAATAATCGCTTGAAGGTATATTACAAGGGGAAGAAATATACGGTGAATGACAATGCCCCTAATTATTTCATGACTGATAACTGGTTTCTTTATCAAAATTACAATCAAATCAAGCTCTTATATCGGAATCAGTTTATCACGTTGGAGAATTTTTTTACAGCAGGGGAGGACTCGCTGTATTATTCAGACAGCTTGGTAGTGTGGACGAATGCGATGGGGGAAGTGAATGTGTTTTACAATGGAGAGACCAAAGTAATTGAGCGAACTGAAATAAGAAGAGCAAAGATAGGCGACAACATTTTTGCCTATATGGACCGGAACAACAATTTCAAAGTTTTTTATCACGGAGAATTGCACACTTTGGAAACGTATGAGCCTGCCAATTATCTTGCCGATAGAGATATTTTGGCTTACACGGATCAGTACGGTAATTTTAAATTCTACTACGAAGGAGAGGTGAAGGAAACCATGATCAATGTGCCCAATGAGTATTGGTCGGGGGAAGATTTTCTGGCCTATATGTCTATTCTAAAACAATTGGTGGTGTACTACAAAGGCGAAGAAACTATCCTGATGGAAGACCGCCCCACTCAACTGCTGGTGAAGGAAAATATAATTGCATACACGGATCGAGGGAATAATTTCTGGTGCTGGTACAAGGGTAAAAAATATTGGTTGGAGCGTTATATTCCGCTAAGTTTCACGGCCGATAATGATATTTTAGTTTATCAGGATTTAGATGGCCGTTTAAAGGCTTTTTACTATGGCGAGCAGGTGAAGGTCAGCGATCAGATTGTAAAGAGCTATAACCTCTACAATGAGGCCGTTACTTATTCTTTGCAACCCTATGAAACAAAGATTTGGTGCAATAAGCAAACCTATACATTTAGGTAAGCAGGATGAAGAAATCCTTATTCAGCAGCACGATATTCTTCCCAAAATTTAATTTCAATTTCTAACAAAAAGCAACAGGAACTCAAGTTTGTGCGCTTGCTTGTGCCTTCTTTGCCCAGGCAACTAAGTTGAGGTCTTTTAATAGCAAGTCAAAGTAGGCTTTGATAAGAATGAAAATGATAAGGATAGGCCATCCGCTTCCGGTAATTTGGAAAACGAAGGCTCCAAGAATCACCACAAATTGCTGAACGAAAATTCTGGGGTAAGGTTCAAACATCTGCTCCCCCATGGAGCGTTGAGTATAAGCCCCATTCATGATAAAGCCGTTGACGAACTGTAGGCTGCTGTTGATGGTAAAAACAGCGAGCGCTATGTTGGTGCTTTCTACGGTCATAAATTGAACGATGTTGCGGAAGAGGGAGGTAATGCCAAAAGAAGAGCCGAAATTGAGGATCGAGAAAAAGATGGATAACTGCACGAAAACAAAGAAGAAATAATGGAACAGAAAGAAAGGGATAATCCACCATCCTTTTACTCCTGTTTCATCTGGTTGGGGAGGTAGTCCATAGTAGTGAACTACCAGTAGTTTAATGGCGTTGAAGATGCCTAACACGATGGTCTCTAACGCATAGCAGATGAAAACGCTGACGGGTTCCCAGCCGAGAAACAATACTCCCGCCAAGGGGGTTAAATTCCAAAGTATTATTGGAAGTGAACTTTTATCGAAGCGGGGTTTTAAACGGATAGGCGGAGGGGATGTCATCGGTAGCGTTTAATTGAGTTCTTTATAGCTAAGGTGCAGTTATTTACTCGAAAATTACAAGATAGAAGCGAGAGACAAAAAGCTAAAAAAAAGTTCTGAAAAAAGGAACCTGTTTTCAGGACACAAACAAGGAATCAGTAACTGGTAATCGTTCAATTCTTAACTATGGTTGTACTTACTTAGCAGCGTATCTACCAAAAGCACATACTCGCGCATTGCATCTTCGGCAGTCATACCTTGCTTGCTGTTCCACTGATTCCATTTGAATTTCTCCTTCACATCAAACAAGCCGGGTTCGTTAGTATTGTTATCGCCTTCGGTCGCCTGTTTATAAAGAGCGTATAAGTCTAAGAGTTCCTGATTGCCGGGTCTTTCGGTCAGCGACTTTATCTTTTCCTGCGCAGCTATAAATTGTTCCTGGTAACCCATGATCTATTTTTGACTGTCGTTGGGTCCTTTAGCAATATTATCCCGCATAGAAGTATCGGCTTGGATATTCTGTATTTTGTAATAATCCATTACGCCAAGGTTCCCGCTTCTGAAGGCTTCTGCCATCGCCATTGGAATTTGCGCTTCGGCTTCAATTACCTTGGCGCGGGCTTCTTGTGCCTTCGCTTTCATTTCTTGCTCTAAGGCAATCGCCATGGCTCTTCTCTCCTCTGCTTTCGCTTGTGCAATATTTTTATCGGCATTGGCTTGATCCATTTGTAGCGCAGCACCAATGTTTCTTCCAATATCAATATCAGCAATATCAATAGAAAGAATTTCAAAGGCAGTGCCGGCATCCAATCCTTTATTGAGCACTACTTTCGAAATAGAGTCTGGGTTTTCCATCACGGCCTTATGGCTCGAAGCCGAGCCGATAGAAGTGACAATGCCCTCACCTACACGAGCCAACACGGTTTCTTCGCCTGCGCCCCCCACCAACTGTTTGATGTTGGCGCGAACCGTTACGCGAGCTTTTGTGATTAACTGAATACCGTCTTTTGCCACAGCCGTAACCGGTGGTGACTCGATCACGCGCGGCTGAACGCTCATTTGCACGGCTTCAAACACATTGCGCCCTGCCAGATCAATGGCGGTAGCGGCTTTGAAATCTAATTCAATGTTTGCCTTATCAGCGCTGATGAGGGCCCGTACCACGCGATCTACATTTCCGCCTGCCAAAAAGTGTGCTTCGAGCATGTCTCTCTCTAAAGGAATACCCGACTTGTGAGCCATCACCATAGCGTTTACAATGGTGGAAGGCGGCACCCTTCGAAAGCGCATAAACAACAACTGCACTAAGCTGATGTTTACATTGGCAAATTTGGCCGAGAGCCACAAAGGAATAGGCAACAGCCAAAAGAGAATAAGTATGACAAAGACAATGATGCCTGCCAGAAAAAATACCGGTAATTCCATCGTTTATGATTTAAGTGGTTTTACAAAAATTTTATCGCGGGTAATCTTAATTATCTCCACGATTGTTTCGCGTTGTATGTATTCTCCATTGCTATATACATCCGATTTCTGACCATTGATCATCGCTTTGCCATTGGGTCGAAGTTCTGTCATAGTGGTACCTGTATCGCCTACATGAAAGGCATTGGATTCCAACTCGTTTACCTTGCCTGTAATCTCTGCCTTCATAGATAGTTTATTGGATTCAATCACTCGGAAGCCTAAAGCTATAGAGATAATTACGGCTACAAAGGAAATGCCCAGCGTAATATTGCCATAGCGACTTCCGTAGTCGGCATACATCATTATAATGCCGGCAATTAACGCGACCCCTCCGGCAACACCAAATAAGGTAGTGCCGGGAATAAAGAAAATTTCTAGAAAAATAAGTAGTAGTCCCAGTATAATGACCGCTACAATAAACCCAAATGCCATGCGGCTAAGATAGAAGAATAGAAATAGGGAAGGGAATTAATTCATTAGTCTTTTTCTCCTACCTCACCTTGATCGGTTTTAATGAAAAAGAGTTGAAGATGGTTTTTCTCGCTCACTGATTCTATGTTCAAAACAGCGGTGTCTAACTTGACAATTTTATAGACTGTTTCGGGTTTTTGTTCATTGGTAACAGACTTCATCGAAAGTTGATCGCCCTTTAGCTGATAGCGACCTTTTTCTTTTGCGCCCGCCACCATTACCAGGTAACCGCCTTGTTCGTTAAACTCCCAAAACCATTCGCCTAATGAGTTGCCGCTTAATTGAGTGTCGTTCATTTCCATCACATCTAATTTCCAAACACCTTCTAATTGCTTCTTCTTTGAATGGCAACTATTGATAAGCATTGCTAAAATGGCAACGGCAAGTATCGCGGTGTATTTTCTCATGGTTTGTTTTTATCAGGAATCATTGTAAATATCACTTTTTCTCCGGCTTCTTCGGCTTCAAAAGTAAATTTAGAGTCGCTCAGTTCTTTTACATGAAACTGTTTTACGGTGCTATCATGAGCGGTAGCGGTAAGGGAAGACGAATTCCAATTCAATTTCCACTTCCCTTCCAACTTCTGATCTTTCAACACTGTGTAGTAAGTTCCATCGGCATTGTAAGTGATGGAGAAAGCTGTTTTCATTTCATTGACCCAATCCTCTACACGGGGCTTCATCTGCTCGGGCACTTCCGTGGTGTATTTCAAATCTTCAATTCGCCATGTTTTGCAAAGCTGTGCCGACTTATTGTTGTTACAGGCACTTAACAGTAACACGCCCAATAGAATAAAGGAGATTCGCTTTAAATGATACATTTGAAAATGTTTGAGCGCTAAAATAGAAGCAAGTGCATCAAATACAAACCTAAGCAATGAAGATTACCCTGTTAACTGTTGGTAAAACTACCTCGGCAGAAGTAAAGAGCATTTGTAGCGATTACGAAAATCGTTTAAAACGCTACCTCAAATTTGAATCAGTAGTGATTGATAATGTCAGCATTCGTTTTAATGACGCTTTGAAGATTAAACAGAAAGAAGGAGACTTGATTCTGAAAAAGATAAGCAATAGTGACTATGTGGTATTGCTGGATGAACGAGGGAAAGAATACACCTCGCAACAGTTTGCATCTTGGGTGGGAGGGCTACAGAATCAATCGCTCAAAAATATCTGCTTTGTAGTGGGAGGGGCTTATGGTTTTAGTGAAGAAGTATATCAAAGAGCGAATGCTAAAGTCAGCTTGTCAAAGATGACTTGCAATCATCAACTCATACGCGCAGTGTTTTGCGAGCAAATGTATCGGGCGTTTACTATTTTGAACAACGAACCTTATCATCACGATTAATAATTTAGCGACTTCTACTGCCCATGAATATTACCATCATCATCATTCTTGTTACCTGTGTTATTTCTTTTGCGGCTTTCAACAACCGGCAGTGGATTGATCACCTTATCTTTTGGCCGTACCGAGTGTGGCACAACAACGAATGGCATCGCTTGGTGTCCTGCGGGTTTATTCATGCCGACATTGGGCACTTGTTCTTCAACATGTTTGCCCTGTTTAGTTTTGGTGCTTATATCGAAGCCTCCTTCAACAATGTGTTTGAAGGAAAGGGACTTGTGCTGTATGTGGTGATGTATTTCGGAGCGGTGGCCACTGCCGATATTTTTAATTTGTTCAGCAAACGCAATGATGTTTCGTATAAAAGTCTTGGTGCCAGCGGAGGAGTAGCAGCCGTTATCTTCTCGTACATTTTGCTCCATCCTTATGGCGGCATCAGTTTATTCTTTTTGCCCGGCATTCCGGCCTATATTTTCGGCCCTTTGTTTCTTCTTTATTGCGGCTACATGGCAAAGCGCGGAGGCGATAATATTGCACACATGGCGCACTTGACCGGCTCTGTTTTCGGGTTTGTATTTCCAATTTTGTTTGAGCCGCGCTTGCTCACTCGCTTCATCGGCTTGCTCACTCACTCTAATTAAAAAAATAATCTCATGCTAATTGATTTGCGAAGTGACACGGTTACCAAACCTTCCAAAGCGATGTTGGAAGCCATGATGATGGCTCCGGTAGGGGATGATGTATTTGGGGAAGATCCCACCGTTCATGCGTTGGAAGAAAAGACCGCTGCCATGTTTGGTATGCCGGCCGGATTATTTTGTCCCAGCGGCACCATGACTAACCAAATTGCTGTAAAGGCACACACCCAACCTTTAGATGAACTTATTTGCGATAAAATTTGCCATATCTATAATTATGAAGCTGGTGGTTGGGCTTTTCATAGCGGCATTTCTATACGGCTAACGGAGGGCGAGCGCGGGAAAATGACTGTGCCGCAAATTGAAGAATTGATATTGCCCGATTTTGACTGGCTTCCCAACACGCGAATGGTAGCCCTTGAAAATACGGTAAACAAAGGAGGCGGAAGTGTGTACACCATAGCTGAAATGCGAGCCATTTCTGATTTTTGTCGCGAACGGAAATTGCTTATTCATTTGGATGGTGCGCGCATCTTTAATGCACTGACGGCTCTCGGTAAAAGGCCAACAGACATGCATGGAATGTTCGACAGTATTTCGGTTTGTATCAGCAAAGGATTAGGCGCTCCGGTGGGCAGTGTGTTGTTGGGGGGTAAAGACTTTATAAAGAAATCGAGGAAGATTCGCAAAGTGATGGGTGGGGGAATGAGGCAAAGTGGCTTGTTAGCTGCGGCCTGTATTTATGCGCTGGATAATAACATTCAATACTTGAAGGCTGATCATCAAAAGGCAAAGCAGTTAGCAAAGGCATTAGAAACTTGCCAATGGGTAAAGAGAGTGTTGCCGGTGGAAACCAATATTGTGATTTTTGAAGTAGGAGATTCTGCCAAAATCTCTTTGGCTTTAGCTGAAAAGGGAATCAGAACCTCTCCCTTTTCACCCACGCTGGTGCGGATGGTTACCCATTTAGACATCAGTGACGAAATGGTCGGCAACACCATAGCGGTATTGAATAATTTTACGGCCTGATGTTGAAAGCTCACTACCGTCCCTATCAATTGAATTTCCGCCAGCCGGTACTCACTTCACGTGGAGCGATGAGTGTAAAAAACGGCTACTATCTATTGGTAACGGATGGTGAGAGAACAGGAGTGGGGGAGTGTAGTTTTATTGAAGGATTGAGTGTAGATGATTTGGCTACTTATGACATCGCATTGCAAAAACTTTGCGCTGCTATTGAAACAAATCGGCTGTCACAGTTGCCCGATTTTGATTCGTATCCTTCTTTGTTGTTTGCTTATCAATGTGCGATGCTTGATTTGAAAAATGGCGGCAACAAAATCTTTTTTAAAAGTGAATTTACGAGAGGCAATGCCACTATTCCGATTAACGGTTTAGTGTGGATGGGCGGTAAGGATTTTATGTTGCAACAAATTGCTCAAAAGTTAAAAGATGGATTTTCGTGCATCAAAATAAAAGTGGGAGCCATTGATTTTGAGGAGGAAGTTTCGTTGCTGAATTATATCCGCGAACAGTATCCCGCTGAGAAGATTGAAATCCGCTTAGATGCCAACGGAGCGTTTACCCAACAGGATGTATTTCAGAAATTAGAAGCACTGGCGCAGTATCATATCCACTCCATGGAGCAACCCATCCGAGCGGGACAAAGAGCGTTGATGAAAGAGGTTTGTGCTTCTTCCCCAATACCTATTGCCTTCGATGAAGAGCTAATAGGTATCAATCATCCAGAAGAAGGCTCGGAGCTATTAGAAATAACAAAACCGCAGTACATTATTCTGAAGCCCTCTTTGCTGGGAGGATTTGGTAGATGCGAGGAATGGATAACACAAGCCGTGCATAATAATATCGCTTGGTGGGCCACCAGTGCCTTGGAATCAAACATCGGGCTGAATGCTATTGCGCAATGGGTATTTGCTAAACATACTTCGATGGTGCAGGGCTTGGGTACCGGCTCACTTTATACCAATAATGTAGATTCTCCCCTCACTATTGCGCAAGGCAGTCTCCAATATAATACGGAGAAACATTGGGGACATCTGTAAAACAAAACAGGCCGCGTTCCATCGCAGCCTGTTTCTAATGATACAGTAGGTTCTCTTATTTTACATCCATCAACTCGGTGTCGAAGATGAGTGTTGCATTCGGAGGAATAACACCACCGGCACCGTTGGCTCCATAGCCAAGACTCGAAGGAATAATCAACTTGTATTTTGCGCCTACGCTCATTAGCGCAATTCCCTCATCCCATCCTTTAATAACTTGCCCTTGTCCTAAAACAAAAGTAATAGGCTGGTTGCGGTCATAAGAGGAATCGAACTTCTTGCCGTCTGCTAAGGTTCCGGTGTAGTGAACCGATACTGATTTGCCGGCCACTGCTTTTGCTCCTGTGCCTTCCTTTTCAACCACATAATATAAGCCACTGGCAGTTTTCTTAGCGGTAGGATATTGTTTCTTCACTAAGTCCTCAGCAGAGATGGTGTATTTCTTATCTTCTTCTGCTTTTGCAGCAGCAAATTCAGCTACCTTTTTCTTTAGCAGTTCATCCTTCTTCGCCCAAACAGCCGCAGCATCAAAAGCTTCGGCATCTTTGCCTACGCGAATTATATTCACTCTGCTCATCACCTCGCCATCGTTTATCTGGCTAACGATTGGATAGCCTTCCACTACATGACCAAAAATGGTGTGCTTATAGTTTAACCATGGAGTTTGATTTTCTGTGATAAAAAATTGTGAGCCATTCGTGCCGGGGCCGGCATTGGCCATGGCCAACAATCCTACCTGATCAAACTTTAGTGAATAATCAAACTCATCACCAAAGGAATAACCGGGGCCCCCTTGTCCTGTACCTTGAGGGTCGCCTCCCTGAATCATAAAGGGCTGTGGGGTGTGAATGCAGCGATGAAAGGTAAGCCCATCATAGAATGGCGTTCCCTTTGGTTTTGCAGAGTTATCAATTTTGCCTTCGGCCAATCCCACAAAGTTGGCTACCGTTACCGGTACCTTTTTGTATTCTAAGGAAAGCACGATGGTTCCTTTGGAGGTCACAATTTCGGCATACAAGCCGGGTTCTTTCTTCCAATCGTTGGAAGGGGCAGCGGGTTGATTTGTTTCTGTGGTAGTCATTTCTTGGGTACCTGTTTCGGTTTTGTTTTCTTTCGCATTGCAGGAACTAAACATTCCGGCAAAAAGCGTAAGGGTTAGTAAAAGTGATTTTCCTGATTTGTTCATGATAGTTGTTTTTGTAGTTTGTTTTGGAAGTAGTGGTTGAAATCTTTAAACGCTTGTTTGAGGTGTAGTGATTTCTTTAAGAGCGGTAAAAATATCTTTCTCTGTGTAAAGTTTTAGTTAACAGTTTCGAAATTGATACTGCTTAGTTTCTCTAAAAATTTCTGCTCTGTTTCTTCCAAGTTCAACAGGCTCTTTCCGCCCGCTGCATTTCGGTGGCCACCCCCTTCAAAGTAAGTGCGCGAAAAGGTGCTCACATCTATTTTGCCCCGTGAACGAAACGAAATTTTTACTCGATCGGGTTCTTCGCTAAAGTATGCGCTCATCAAAACGCCTTCAATTTTAAAGGGATAATTGACCAGTCCTTCACTATCGCCACCTTGCAAATTGAATTTTTTGATTTCGGCTTGGGTTACCAGCATATAGGCTACTTTGCCATCGTTTACGAGTTTTAACTTCTCGTGCAGGCAATACCCAAAGAAACGCAAGCGAGTTTCTCGAAAGATGTTGTTTATTTTCTCGCTCACATAATCGGGGCGTGCACCTTTCTCTAATAATACGGCTGCTACCCGATGCGCATTGGGAGTGGTATTGTTGAACTGAAAGAAGCCATTGTCGGTAGCCAGCCCTACATAAAGACATTCTGCCATCGGCTGATCTATTAACGCGGCATCTTCCAAATCACAAATAATATCGCACACCATTTCAGCGGTAGAGCAATACTTCGTATCACTAAAAACAATGGAGGCGAAATCTTCCGGCTCTAAGTGGTGGTCTATCATCACTTTCACGGCTGTGGATTTATTAATCAGCATAGCCATATTCTCTAAGCGCGACACGGCATTGAAATCAAGACAAAAAATAACTTCTGCCTCCGCTATTAATGCCTCACTCTTTTTCCATCCTTTTCCATTTTCGCAGACCACAATCGTCTCGGTACCCGGAATCCATTTGAGGTTGGTAGTAAAAGAGGTAGGCGAAATAAAGTTTACCGTATGTCCCTTTTTCTCTAAATAAGATTTCCATGCCAGCGAAGAGCCTAAGGCATCGCCATCGGGATTGCGGTGTGAAACAATGACCACTTTTTTAGGGCGGCTTAATAAGTCTTTTAATGACTGGATGGCAATAGGTGGAAATTTCATGGAGCGCGAATGTGTTAAATAATTATTGACTCTCAAAACGGTGACATTTCTGAAGCCTGAACGCTACCTCCTTCTTCCTGCCATCAAAATCTTGCCACCAGTTGTTTTTTATTTCCGCTATCTATTATCTTTATTGCATTGAAAGTACTTTCCTCCATCTTGTTTTTTTTAGGCGCTTACTCCCTCAGCTTTGCGCAACTTACCGGAACGGTATCGGGTTATGTGACGGAGGATGGTTCGGCATTAGAACTGGCCGGTGTAGCGCTGCTCAAAACGGAGTATGCCACCTCGGTGGATTCCAACGGCTATTTTAGCATTACTGCTCCACCGGGTAAATACCAGTTAAGGGTGTCTTATGTCGGCTATGAAAATTTTCAAACAGAAATAACGATAGTGGGAGGGGAGAATACCCCACTGAATATTTCGATGATACCGCTTACTTCAAAACTCAAGGAAGTGGTGGTGACGGGAAGTATGAAGGAAGTGCGCAAGTCGGAGAGTGTGATTCCGGTGGAGGTGTACACCATGAAATACTTTAATCGCAATCCGGTCAATAATCTGTTTGAAGCGCTGCAAAATGTGAATGGATTATTTGCCGATGTGGACAACGGGGTAGCTAATACCAGCGATGTGCAGATGAATGGGTTGGAAGGGAATTATACCATGTATTTGATAGATGGGGTGCCCGCGCTGAATGGCTTGGCGGGAGTGTATGCGCTCAACGCTTTCCCGATGAGTATTATTGATAAGGTAGAGATATTAAAAGGCGCTTCCTCGACCTTATACGGCTCTGAAGCCATAGCCGGAGTGATAAACATTAAAACCAAGAACCCGGAAGATATTCCCAAGTTCAGTATGAATGTATCGCTCACTTCAATGCTCGAAGCCAATGCCGACTTTGCGGTGAAATACAAGGTGGGAAAAACCAATGCCATGCTGGCGGTAAGCGGGGAGAGTTTCAACATGCGCTGGGATCTTAATAATGATGGCTTTCTGGACATTCCGTTAATAAACAGTGTAAGTGTGTTCAACAAATGGAGTGTGCCGCGAGCCGATCATAAAGTCACTAATTTCTACCTCCGGTATTTATATGAAGATCGCTTTGGGGGTGACAAAACGTTGCCGAGTGCATGGAGAGGAAGCAACCGCTATTACAGCGAGGCCATTACTACTAACCAATGGCAAGCGGGGCTGCAATGGGCGCTTCCCGTAAAAGAAAATATTTTGTTTCAGGCCGATTATAGTGAGCATCGCCAAAAGGCTTACTATGGGTTTCATCGCTACCACGGCATACAAGTGAGCGGCTTTTCGCAACTCACCTGGCGCAAAAAAGTGAAACAACTCACTGAGTTTTTGGTGGGGGCGGTCTATCGCGTTAGTTACATGGAGGATAACTCGCCTCTATCTTCCGATTCGCTCACTGGTTATAAGCGCTTGGCGCATCTTCCCGGAATTTTCTTCGACAACGAATGGTATATTGCCAAAGGGCATGTGCTTTCTATTGGTGCGCGTGTAGATTACAGTAGCCGAAGCAAGTTTGTAGCCACGCCTCGCTTTAATTATAAGTGGAACTCGAAGAACGATAAAAATATGATTCGCTTGGGAGTGGGCACGGGTTACCGGGTTCCCAACTTGCTCAATGAAGGATTTGGGGCACTCAACGGCTCGCGAAGTATTGTGGTAGAAGGAGCGCTAAAGCCGGAGTATGCGGTGAATGCCAATTTGAATTACACTCGTGTGCAGGAACTGAAAGGAGGGCTGCTTAATATGGATGTGTCGGGTTTTTATACTTGGTTCTCAAACTACATTGAGCCTGATTATGAAACAGACCCTACCTTAATAATTTATAGCAACAATAAGGGCGCAACGGCTGCGGGCTTTAGTGTGAATGCCGACTTTACTTTTAATTATCCGCTAAAAGTAGGCATCGGGTTTACCTACACCCATGTATTTGAGATAGATGAAAATGATGAGGGCGAAATTGAAAGAGAGGTTCCGCTGCACCAGCCGCCTTTTGTGGCGAACTTCTTTCTGAGTTATAGTTTCCCGGTTCCGCAGTTGAGTATTGACTGGACGGGCAATTTTGTAGCGCCCATGAAACTGGCGGTAGTGCCCGATGATTATCGCTCTCCTAAATCTCCATTCTTTACTATTCAGAATATTCAACTGACTAAGAAATTTAAGAAGGGAGTGCAATTGTACCTCGGACTGAAAAATATTTTCAACTTCATTCAGAAAGATCCGATTTTACGACCTTTCGATCCCTATAACCGCGACATTGCCAATAACAATCCCTATGGCTATCACTTTGACACCACTTACGGATTTACCACTACGCAGGGCATTAAAGCATTTGTTGGGTTCCGATATGTGATTCCATAAGACATTCTTTTCTGGTTTAGGAATTCTCCCCGCTTACTATCTACTGATTACTATTGCCTATTTACTCGTTTCACCACAAGGATCACAAAGGTAGATGCACAAGGAGCACGAGGAGTTTCCCTTGCGTTCATCGTGTATTCTTGGCGGCCTTACTGGTTCATTATTTTTTGTTGCGAGAGGAGGACTTTTGCTCCCTATTTTGCAATCATCTCATTGGCTTGCCAGCACAGCAGCATATTATTTCATCCACCAATTACATGCTGAAACGATGTAGGTAAATAACGCTATTCGCTATAGTGTTAAGCACCCTACTTGTATTAGACACTTACCGCCTCATTTCTACATGAAAACTGCTACTAATTCTGGCGAATTCGGAATTGGGGATGATGAATTAAGAATTACTCTGCACTCAACACTCAAAACTCTCATCCCGTTCTACTTCTGCATTTTTCCCACCCAGAAATCGAGGCGGTAATAGAAGAGCGGCAGAAATCCTAATTGATACACCTCTTTACCGGGTTCTTGCGGACTTACATACTGCAACCGCAAAATGTTTTTTTGGAAAGTGATGTTCACCAAGTCAATGCCTACTTCATGCGTAAAGCGTTTGGTATTGCAGCGGTAGTTCAACTTAATATCAAAGCGAAAGTAGGGCTTAAACTGTTGCGCATTGCGCAGCGAATCAATCACTACGGGGTCTTCGTGCTGCTGGCTCAAAAGAGTGTCATAGGGGGTATAGCGCTGCCCGCCACCGAAAGTAATCTTGCCGCCAATGCCGATAGTGTTCAGTCGTTTTTTGCCCCACTTAAATTCCTTGGTGCCGAGCGCGTTCATCATATACTGGCCATTGAAGTCACTGTTATACCACTTGCCGTTGCTTCCTTGCAGGCGCGAGTCATACACCGAGCCGCTGAACATAAAGAACCAATTATGCGTAAAGAATTTTTCGACAGTAATCTCTAACCCCATATTGCGCCCCAGCCCTTTGTTAGTGAGTTTTGAGGGGAAAAAACGATCGAAGCCGCTGCCCTCATTCAGCATGTTGTAAGAGGTAGGGTTGGTATCTACCGGCAAGCCCCATAGTTGCTGAAAGTACAGCTCCGCCTTTATGCGAACATCTTTTTTGAAGAACACATCATAACCGATTACTGCATGGAAACTGTGCATAAAATCTAAGTTCTTGTTGTACATATTCCCCGCATCATCCTGCACGAAATACTGATACACGGGCAATAACTGCGAGTGAAGTCCGGTGCCAAAAGCCAGCGACTGGTTGGGTTTAAACTGCCACTTGATAGAGAAGCGAGGCTCCACACTAAAGTGATTGTTCAGTGTGAAATATTGAGCGTGGAGACCGATGACGGTAGAGAGTTTTTCACTCAGCGCATATTTCCATTGTATAAAAGGTTGAATGAGCAAATGGATACCATCGTGAATATCTAATCTCTTTTTCCACCTAAAATCGGGCACATCTATATTCAAGGCCGGCTCCAATAAAATGCTATCGGTAAAGTTGGGTTGATACATATCGGTGCTAATGCCATAGCGAATAGCACTGCGGGCACTTAGTTTATCGTTGCGCAAGAAAGAAAGCGTGTATCGAGTATTCAGGAGGAAGTAGTTGAGTTTATTGTACATGGTATCCACTACAAAATTTTCAGAAGTAGAATCAACGTGCCGAAGCACGCGATAAAAGTTATCCTTGTTGTATTGAGTGGAAGCTGCCAGCGATACCTTTGAATAAGCGTGGTCGTTCACCAAGTGCATATAGGTCATTCCCAAGATGCCCAACCCCGCACGGAAGTATTCGTCTTGGTCTTTACTGGCATATATGTCGCGCGATTCGGGCTTTAATTTATTGCTGGTGATAAAATCAATTTGCGAATACCCGCCAATGGCAAAGAGCGAAAGGTTGTCGCCATTTTTCATCGGGAAGTTAAGTTTGAATTGAAGATCCTGATACTTGGGGATAGCATCGGTGCCGATGTCAATTCCCAATTTCACCAAACCCTCCAGCGTGGCGTAGCGGTAATTGAATAGATAGCTCGACTTCCCTTTTTTACTGAAAGGCCCTTCTCCGAAAACTTCGGCTCCCAACATTCCCAACTGGGCAGTAAATTCATGCCGCTCGTTGTTGCCTGTTTTAAAACGAATGTCGAACACTCCTGCAATCGCATTGCCAAATTCAGCAGGGAAAGCTCCGGTCAGAAAATCCGAAGTGGTGAGCATTCGGTCGTTCAGAATAGCTACACTGCCGCCTGTGGCTCCTGCAATAGCAAAGTGGTTAGGATTGGGAATCACCACATTGTCCACGCGGTATATCACCCCGAAAGGAGAGTTGCCGCGTATCACCAAATCATTTCTCGAATCATCGGTGCCCGAAACGCCTGCATAGTTAGAGGCCATACGCGCAGGGTCGCCTCGCGAACCGGCATAGCGCTCCGTCTCTTCTACCGAAAAAGCGCGGGCACTCAGTACCGCCATCTCATTGATGGTTTCTCCTTTGCGCACTCCCGATATTTCTACCGCCTTTAAATCTTGTATCGCACTTTCCATCTCAATATTCAGCACCACTTCTTTTCCCGAATTCACCAATACGTTGGGAATAAATACGCGCTGATATCCTAAATAAGAGGCCGATAAGTTGACCCGCCCCACCGGTATTTTCTCTAAGCGAAAACTGCCGTCTTGTTGGGTCAGGCTGCCATTCAGAATAGTCGAATCTTTCAACACGGCCACGCTCACCCCTTCTAAAGGAGCATTCGATTCCTTGTCAAGGATAGTGCCCCGTATAGTTTGGGTAATGGTTTGAGAAAGCAGTGAGGAGAAACTGCCGAGTAATAATAAAATGGGGAGAAGATGTTTACCGAATGATATCATCAGCTCTTCATTATTTTAGAGAGAGAGAATACTTATTCCTTTATCAATTTTACGCCATCAATAAAGTAGTTGGTTTCGCCCTGCCACGGCATGGCTTTAATTTTCTGTTTATAATGAAGCATTACTTTATGTCCGCCTAATTGCATCAGCGTATCGGCTATGGCTTGATCATTCACCGAAAAGTGCCATATCTGATCGCTCTGCGCGGTGGAAGGTACATTGCCGATACCGCCCATGTTTAACTCGCCTTCATAAGTCTTGAAGCTGAGTCCTTCTTTTGAAAACTTGATGAGTACCCCGGAGAGATTGCCCTCACTGTAAGTGAAATTCAAGATTAAAAAAGTGACGAGAAGTCCTACAAATAAGAATCCGATGAGGTAATACAGGATTTTCTTAAAGAACCCTTTGACAGTAGATTTTTTTTCTTCCATGTGGTGAATTTAGGTAAACCGAAAATAGGATATTCTAGGTATAAAAGCCGAAAAGCAGCTCGGGGAGAGCTGCTTCGGTATTGAAGGAAACCGGATATGGAAGTTTAACGGATCAGTGTGATTGATCCTTTGTAATCAGATTTTGAACCATCTATAAAAACAGTTTTCATGAGGTAGATGTAAACCCCGTTTTCAGAAGGGCTGCCTCGATAGCTGCCGTCCCAAGTAAAGCGGGGGCTGTTCGTCTCATATACTTTCTCGCCCCAGCGATTAAAAATTTGGAACTCGAAATATTCCACCGTACTCATATCACCATATACTTGCAGCACATCATTATTGCCATCATTATTCGGTGTAAATGCGTTGGGCACAAAGAGGGAAGAAACAGCTTTTACTTCAATAGCTACGGTGTCGGTAGCGCTGCACCCATTTTCATCTTTCACCAGAAATGTATAGGTGGTAGAAGAGGAGGGGATCGCTTGTGTTACATCGCAAGAGGAACACTGCATGCCAAAGGAAGGCGACCATGAATAAGTGTTGTGGTGATCTTCGCTCGCCTGCCCGGTTAAGGTAATTGCCTGTCCGGCTGTGGTCGTTTGCGAAGCATTAGCTTGAGCGGTTAAAGTGTAATCATACAGCACCTGATAGCTGGCCGTTACGGAGCAGTGATGAACGTCATTCACGGTCACGGTATAGATACCTATGGCGAGTTGCTCAATAGTAGCTGTGTTATCTCCATTACTCCAGTCGTAGCTGTAGGCCGGGGTTCCGCCAGCAGCAGTCAACTGAATATTTCCGTTGCTCACTTCGGGGCACGAAGTAGGGTGAACCGCTGCTTGCAGCATTAAAGGTTGGGCTTCGCTCACAGTAGCACTCTTCGTCAAACTGCATCCGTGAACATCTAACACCGTGACGGTGTAGGTGCCTGCATCCAGGTCGTGAACAAATTCTGCTGAATCATTTGTGCTCCACAGATAGCTGTAAGGAGGGGTTCCGCCCGATACGCCCAGATGCACCGCCCCACCGGTTCCGCTGCAACCTGCCGGGTAAGTGAGCGCGTTGGCGCTAAACTGCTGGGGCTGATTCACGAGGATGTTGGAAACCACTTTGTGACAGTGCTGCGCATCACTCACGGTAACGGAATAGCTGCCGGCTGTTATATTGGATAGATTTTGAGAAGTAGCAGTGTTGCTCCACTGATAAGAGTAAGGAGCTGCTCCGCCCGTTACACTTAGGCTAATAGTGCCTTCGTTGCCGCCATAGCATTTTACATCACCGGTGCTATCGCTTATAATAATAGCCGCAGATTGATAGATGGTCGTTGAATTAGTAGCGGCACAGTTGTTGGCATCGCGCACCAACACATCATACACTCCTGCGGGAACTTGGTGCAAATCTTGCGACCCGGCTCCGGTATTCCAAGTGTATTGATAAGGGGCAATGCCCCCTGAAACATTCAAATCAATTTCTCCCGTAGGGCTGCCGTTGCAGGTAACATCGGTTTTGCTGATGGTGGTATTTATCGGAGGCAATGCGGCAATGTTGATGCTTTGAGTAGCGGTGCAATGATTGGCATCGGTCAATATCACAGAATAGTTTCCGGTATTCAATTGGGTGCGGTTTTGGGTGGTAGCGCCATCCGACCACAACAGGCTATATGGCATAGCGCCTCCGCTTGCTGCGATATTTATAGAACCACCGCTACCGGCACAAGCATATGCAGTATGAGTTTCGCTCAGGGCAATAGCTGCCGGTTCGGTGATAGTAACTGACTTTTGAGCCGAGCAATTATTGCCGTCTGTGATGGTAAGGGTATAAGTGTTTGCCGAAATATTTTGGATGCTTTGAGTAGTAGCGCTGTTGCTCCACTGATAAGTATAGCTGCCGCTACCACCGGTTGAGGTGATGTGGATGTTGCCATCGGAACTTCCGTTACAGCTTATGTTTTGATGTGTTTCTGTTATTTGTATAGCCGAAGGTTGAGCAATAGTAGCTGAAGCAGTGGCCTCACAGTTGGTGGCATCGGTTACGGTGAGGTGATAAGTATTGGCAGTTAAGTTGCCGATGTTTTGGGTAGAAGCAGCATTGCTCCATTGATAGAAATAAGTATTGCCGTTCAGTGGAATGCCTCCGCTTACTGCGGTGCTAATGACCCCGTTGGCTCCACCAAAGCAGGTAGCATCTGTTACGCTTAGTGCCACCTGAATGGCCGGTGCCTGATTCACATTTACCGAAGCGGTGGCTACGCAAGAGTTGCCATCTATTACACTCACCGAGTAGTTACCTGCGGGAATGTTACTCACGTCTTGGGTAGTAGCTCCGTTATTCCAAACATATTGATAAGAAGGGATTCCTCCACTTACGCTTAGGTTGATACTTCCGGTGTTGGAGCCGCTACATCCCGCATTAGTCGTAGTAGTGGTTAACTGAATCGCAGAAGGCTCAGTTACGTTCATTGCCTTTGAAGCTGAACAGCCGTTTCCATCGGTTACAGTTACGGCAAAACTACCCGAAGAAAGTCCGGCTATATTTTGTGTAGTGGCTCCGTTGTTCCAGTGATAGGTATAGGTTTCGTTGCCTCCGGTGGTCAGGGTTTGTAGGCTGCCGTTTGCTCCTCCTTGACATGAAACATGGGTGATGGTTTCTGCAATACTGATAATCGCAGGTTCTGTTACCATAGCAGAAGCAGTGGCCGAACAGCCTTTGCTATCAGTTGCTGTGACTGCATAAGCCCCTGCATTCAGTTGGCTGATGTTAGCGCTGGAAATTCCGTTGTTCCAGCTATAAGAATAAGTGCCGTTGCCTCCGGTGGCAGAAGCCGTTAAACTACCGTTGTTGCCTCCGTTGCAGCTAACAGGAACCATCGAAATATTGACAATTACTGCTGCGGGTTCATTGATAATCACAGAGGTAGATGCTCCACAGTTGTTTGCATCCGTTACGTTCACGGTATAATTTCCGGCAGGTACATTGGCAAGGTCTTCATTTCCCGAAGCGTTACTCCAAGCATATAAATAAGAGCCGGTGCCTCCGCTTACCGTTAAGTCAATACTGCCGGTAGAAGAACCGGCACAGGTCGCATCTTGATGAGTACTGCTAAGAGTAACTGCGCTGGGTGCTGCAATAACTACCGAAGCAGTTGCAGAGCAGGAATTGGCATCCGATACATTGACTGTGTAGCTTCCGGCATTCAGGTTGGTTCTGTTTGAACTACCGTTGCCGTCATTCCAACTGAAAGAATAAGGAGCCACACCTCCGCTGGCGGCCATAGAAATAGTTGCGTTGTTTCCTCCAAAGCAAGAAACATCTGTATGGGTTTCATTCAAGGTAAGGCTGCTTCCCTGCTGAATGCTGATGCTTTGAGAAGCTGTGCAGGAATTAGAGTCGCTAACGGTTACAGTGTAATTTCCCGAAGCCAGACTGCTGATGTTTTGAGTATTAGCGCCATTGCTCCATGCAAAGTTATAAGCATTGCTTCCTCCGCTTACGCTCAGTTGAATACTTCCGGTAGCAGAACCTCCGCAGATTTCATTCACATGCGTTTCGCTGATTTGTATCGGAGCAGGCTGCTGAATAGTTCCCGAAGCGGTAACGGTGCATCCGATAATATCATTGGCTGTGACCGAATAATTTCCTGCCGATAAGTTGGATCTGTTCTGATTGTTGTTGCCATCATCCCACAGATAGGTATAAGACCCCGAATCACTTACTGATACATTAATAGCGCCATTGCTTAATCCATCGCAAGTCACATCGGTGATGCTCAGGTTCAGCGTTGCTAAAGTCGGTTGGCTTATCGTTGTGGTGGACGACACCGAACATGCGTGCATATCGGTCACCGTTACGGAATAAGTTCCTGCCGGTAAAGTATCTCTGAGTTGCGTGTTTCCGCCATCATTCCAGGTATAGGTATAAGGGGCAAAGCCGCCTGTCACATTCAAATGAACATAACCATCTGTTCCGCCAAAGCAAGTTACATCACCACTCGCAGCAGTCAGTTGAATTGCTGATGGCTCATGGATGGTGTAGGCCGAAGCGGTGGTGCAGCCGTTATGATCGGTGACAGTTACATCAAAATTTCCCCCCGTAAGATTGCTTCTGTTTTGAGTAGCAACCGCATCCGACCAGTTGAATGAGTAAGGGCCGACTCCGTTGCTGACCGCTAAGGAGATGCTGCCATCATTCGCTCCACTGCAATTTACATCGGCTGTAGTGGCATTAATAATTATCGGGAACGAAGGTTGTGTGATGGTGACACTTTGAGCCGCAGTGCAGGCGTGGTTATCTGTTACCGTTACCGCATAGGTTCCCGATGCAATACTGTTGAGGTCATCGGTAGTGGCAGCGGGATTCCACGCATAAGCATACGGAGGTAAACCGTTACTTACCGATAAGTCAATGGCCCCGTCTTGGCCGCCATAGCAAGTCACGTTTTTCTGAGAAGTAGAAAGGCTCATTGCCGTATAAGGTTGTATGGTAGCCGAAGCAACTGCACTGCATCCATTGCCATCGGTTACGGTGACTGAATAAGTGCCTGAATTAATATTGATTCGATCGGGAGAGATGATGCCGCTGCCCCACCAGTAGGTGTAAGAGCCGGTTCCTCCGCTTACGCTCGTAAACACCGAGCCGGTAGGTCCGCCCGAACAAGCAAGAGGAGAGGTGGAAGTGCTCACGCTGACCTGTAAAGGTTGAGCGACTGTGTCAGAAGCACTGACCGAACAGCCTTTGTTATCGGTCACCGTTACTGAATAAATTCCGGGAGATAAGCCAATTCTGTTTTGCGAAACAATTCCTCCGCCCCAATTATAAGAATAGGGCGAAGTGCCTCCCGATACCGAAGTAGTGATGGCTCCATTGTTGCTGGCATAACAAGTAAGGGGAATTGCGTTTACATCTAAAGTCAATAGGGGGGGATCTGTAAGGTTCACTGTTTTGCTGGCGGTGCATCCGGTAAAAGAAGTGGCGGTAACGGTATAAGCGCCTGCGGCTAAACCGGTGTTGTTGGCACCGGTGCCGCCATTGCTCCAGTTGTAGGAGTAAGGGCCTGAACTGCCAATTACATTGATGATGTGAATACTTCCGTCATTCCCATGATAGCAATTTGGATTCGTGAAACTGCTGTTGATGCTCATGGCTCCGCTCACTTGATTTACAGTAGCGCTCATTGTTACCGAACAGTTTATTTGATCGGTCACCGTAACGGTATAAGTGCCAATGGCTAATGAAGTTCTATCTTCAGCGGTGGATCCATCGTCCCATACATAAGAGTAAGCTGGGTAACCGTATTGCACCGTCAAATTTATTTGACCGGTATTGCCGCTGCAACTCGCATTGGTCACTGTTGCCGAAGGCACCATGCCCATAGGCTGGGTCACATTAGCAGAGTCAATTCTTACACATCCCGCAGCATCTGTTATCGTGACCTTGTATATGGCTGCCGTGATGCTGCCTCTATCTTCCGTTGCAGCGCCATCGCTCCATACAAAAGTATATCCGGGAGTTCCTCCGGCAACTGAAAAATCAATGGCTCCATCATTTCCTCCGCCACAAGTAACGGGAGTAATAATGGAGGAAGAAGAAAGAGCGGCAGGCTCGTTGATGCTAACGGATAGGGTGGCGGTGGCCCCCAAAAAATCGGTCACGGTCACCGTATATAGGCCGGTAGAAATATTTATCCGGTCTTTGTTACTATTGCCATCGGCCCAAGCGTAAGAGTAAGGGGCAAGCCCTCCCAAAGTGCTTATGTCTATGCTTCCGGTGCTTTCTCCGTGGCAGCTTACATCCGTGTGTGTTTCGCTGACAGATATAGAGGCATTTGCCGATTCAATAGCAAACGAAAGTGAGATCAATAAAAATAGTCCTCGTAATAAATTTCCCATAACGACCTTCCGGTTTGAAATAAGTTCCTTAGTCCTATTTCAAGTATCTTTTACGACATGTGGAACGAAAAGGTTGCGGGTATTTTATTCACAAGTTTAGGTTCTTCTACTATTGAAAAAGAGTTGGGAAGGCAGGGGGGGATAAAAGCTACAAGCTACGAGAGGCAAGAGGCAAGAAAAAGAGCTACGAGCTACGAGTCGAGAGGCAGGAAACATAAAACAGAAAACTCCTACCTTTCCCCTTTTAGCTTACAACCTTGCTTATGCCATACACTCCCACCTTGTGGGATGACACAAAAATAGGAGAGGAACTTAATGGGTAAGAGGAATGCCTTTACATTTCTCGGAATCGCAAGAGTTTCGGTTCCCATCCTTTTTAAGGAGGGGTGGTCGAAGACCGGGGAGGTAAATAAGAGCTACGAGGCGAGAGACAAGAAATAAGAAGCAAGGGACAAGAGCCAAACAGGCAATCTCTACATTGCGCCAAGCGGGCGAGTCCTTAGTCCATCGGATCAGACTCGGCTTCAGACTATGGATAGTATGGACTGCTGCGGATACCGTTGAGATTGCCATATAGATAGAGTTTAAAAAGCTCGGTAGGATGAAAAGGCGGTTCAACCCCCAGAAGTACTACATTTGTAACATGTGAAAAATTGGTTTTATAGAGATTAGAATTGCAGGTTCAAAGGCTAATCTTGACCTAACCCCCACAATTACGATATTCGGGAGATTATCTATATTCTTGAAAACGCAGAAAACTTATTGTATCCAGACGACAAGAGAGACAGACCAAATATCAGTTACAAAATAGAAGAAGGTTCTGTAAAACTCACTCTTAAAACATCAATTCAATACATTATTAGCTTCAATGCAATCATTGGACAAGTAACACAAGTTCAAAATATTGATTTTCTGGATTTAGGCATGGCCAAAGCACTTGAAAACATTCAAGACATTGCAACCAAACGCAATTACGTTTTAGCATTAAAACTTCACTTGACAACACTAATGAGGTAAAAGTTGACAAGACCACACAATATTACCGAACCGAGGCAATTTGGGCAGACGCAGAATTTTATTTCTATGGAAAAGTTACAAATGCAGGCGCAAGGATAAGGCTAATATTCATGTTTATACTGAAGAACTCGGAACAGTAAGAATTCAGATGCCAATTCGTTTTTTAGAACCATATGATGAAAACCTACTTTACAAGACATTTGGTATTCGTGCGACAGGTAAGCAACATTCAGAAACAGGTGAGGTGGACACATCTACTCTTAAACTCATTGAGTTAGTTGACTATCAACCTAAATAGGATGAACAGTATTTAAAAGCACTTAAGGACAAGGCTAAAAAGTCTTGGCTCGGTCGCATTAACCCCGGCAATTGGCTAAACGATATAAGAGGAGGTTATGGCGCATAAGTCTGTATTACTTGACATAATTTTCCCCTTCGTTTCCTAAACGACAGCGACCCTCTTTTCAAAAATGCGGACGGCTATTTCCGTTACTGCTTACAGAAAGAAATTACAATGATAATTTCAACAATTAGTATTGCAGAATATTGTGTTGGAGGTGATGTTCACGAACTCCCATTAAGAAACTTACAAATTGTCCCTTTCAATTTAGACCACTTCAAACGGACAGGAGAATTCGCCAAAATAGTTTTTCGAAATAAAGGAAAACTCAAATGGAAGGAACGGAACATTATCCCAAACGATACAAAACTTTTTGCCCAAGTTGCTTACAATAAGACTATAGAATTTTACTTGTCATCTGGCACCGGGAGCTTTAAAATTTTCAATCTACTAAAGCAAGAAACAGCCCCTAAATTTCAGTTCATTGACTTGCATACACCATTCAATGAAACATTTGGACTACTTGACCTGTGACGAAAGAAGAACTACCGCTAACACGTACTACTTGACAATGTGGGGTGCTTATAGTGTGGCTGCGCCTATTTCCCTATTTCAAAAAGGTCTCTTTCATCACCATATAAACGCCTATCAAAAGGATAAACCAACCGAATGATTTCTTGAGTTGATTACCCCTTATAAACCGGCTTAGGTAGCCGCCCATCAAAATGCCACTAATAGAAAAACCGGCAAAGGTGAGCAGGAATAGCCAGTCAATGGAAGAAGCACCGGCAAGGTCGCCCATAAATCCTATAAAGCTATTCACCGCAATTAAAACTAAGGAAGTGCCAATCGCTTTTTTTATCGGCAACTTCGCCAAATACACCAAGGCGGGAATGATAAGAAATCCTCCTCCGGCTCCTACCAGCCCCAGAAATCCGCCAATAATAATGGCATAGAAAATCAAGAGGGTATAACTGATTTTTCCTTCTCCAACCGTAGTTTCATCTTCCTCTTTTGCACGAATCATTTTATAGGCCGCTCCGAATAGTACGATGCAGAAGATGAGCAGAATAAAATGATTTTTATCTACCGGAAAGCCCCCCACTTCAAAAAGAATGTCGGGCATAGCGGGTATCACAAAACGTCTCACCGAGAAAATAGTGAGAAGAGAGGGAATGCCATAGTAGAGGGTAACCTTATAATCCACTAAGTGGTTTCGAATGTTTTGAACCGCCCCCGAAAGTGCCGTCACCCCCACTAAAAAGAGAGAATACCCGGTAGCCACCGAGGCCTCGATATGGAAAAGATACACCAACACGGGGATGGATAGCAGAGCCCCACCGCCCCCCAGTAAACCCAATGCCAAGCCTGTGAGCACCGCACCGGTATAGCCCAATATCATAGATATATCCATTCGGTAAAGATTCATAATTTCTGCAAAGTCGAAGCCTACTAAAAATTATCACTTATCTTAGCCGCCATGTTTTTCAAAAGATTTATTAGCCTTCTTCTCGTTGTCCTCATTCTGATGGCCGAAAGTGGACAGACTGTGTTCGCACACACCTGCTATAAATCGCATACCACCTCTTACAGCCTATACTCTCCGCAAGCCTGCAACACGGCTCCGGTTAAACAAAGTTGCTGCGATACGGAGCAGCCGGGCGAGACCGATCATTGTAAACTCAGTAAAACTGCTTGCTGTGGCTTATCGTCCGTCTTTGTAAAGTACAGCTTCCCCGCCAACAACTTTGAAATACAGAAAACAGAAGTGCAACAAGCGATGCTTAGCCTGCTGCCTTTAGTGATGGTGTACCCCATATCTGAATTCAGCACCCCCTCTTCTTTCGCCCATTCGCCTCCGCTTTTTCGATTGCACAGCGCTGTGTTTTTACAAGTTTTCCGCTGTTAGATTTCTCTCATTTTTTCGGGGCAAGAAATAGACTTTACTAAGAATAAAGTACCGTAGCGCCTTAGGCGTACTGCAATCGGTATTCTCCGCCCCTCATTCTTTTACTTTTTAAATTTTTGAAAATGAGAAATAGATGGATTGTGATGCTGATGTTGATATGGGCGACAGTCGTTCAAGCGCAAACATCCACCATCACAGGCTTTATCATAGAATATAACGGGGAAGGCAAAAATGTTCCGATTGCCGGAGCCGTAGTAGGTGTAAAAGGAACCACCCACGCCACTGTTGCCAATGAAAAAGGAACCTTTACGCTCAATGGAATAAACCCCGCCACCGATACCCTCATCACCAATTCGGTTGGCTATTATTCCGACACTCTGGCGCTGAAAGGCAATACTGTGGTGAGCATTGTGTTGTATCCCCTGCAATTAAAAGCGGTGGAAGTAAATGCCCGCAAAGTCACCAAGATGACCATGACGGCCATGAATGTGGAGGTGATTAATTCCGCTGATTTAACCAAAGATGCCTGTTGCAACTTGAGCGAATCATTTGAAAACTCAGCCACAGTAGATGCCAGCTACAGCGATGCCGTTTCGGGCGCTAAGGAAATTCGCATGTTGGGCTTAGATGGTGTGTACACGCAGATACTGGAAGAAAATATTCCCGGCATACGCGGCTTGGGAAGTACCTTTGGCCTTAATTACATCCCCGGCCCGCTTATGGAATCTATACAGGTAAACAAAGGCGCGGGCAGTGTGGCCAACGGCTATGAGTCAATGACGGGGCAAATAAATATTGAGTTCAAAAAACCGCAAACGGCCGATAAACTGTATGTGAATCTGTTTGTAAATCAGGATGTAAAAACAGAGTTGAACATCATTACCGCCCATAAGATGAAGCGGGGTTGGAGTTCACTTTCTTCGCTGCAAGGGCATTACAACTGGTTGAAGATGGACATGAATAAGGATGGATATCTCGACAATCCTTTAGTGAAAAACCTAAATATGTTTCAGCGCTTCACTTATGAGAGCAACACAGGGTTTGGCTTTTGGAGCGGAGTTACCGTGAACCTCGAAGATCGCTTAGGAGGGATGAAAGGTTTTAACCCGAAGGAAGATAAATGGCAGCAAGACCAGTGGGGGCTGCGCCTGCAAACTCAAAGGGTAGATGCTTTTGCCAAAACGGGTTGGTCGTTTCACGATCATTCCAGTGTGGGCATCCAGTATAAATACTTTTATCACCATCAGCAGGGCTATGTGGGTCGTAGAGATTATAACGCCACCGAACATTTTGGCTACCTCAATGTGATTTACCAGCAGGAGATTGACGAAAGAGAAGATTTGATTAGAGTAGGAGCTTCCTTTCTGGCAAACAATGTGCAAGAGGTATTCGATACTTTCAATCGGAAGCGATTAGAGTTGGTGCCGGGTGCGTTTGCAGAAACAGCGCTCAACTTCGGAGCCGATAAGAAAGTGATTATGGTAGGAGGGATGCGGTTTGATTACCACAACCTGTACGGGGCTTTTGCCTCTCCGCGCTTTAATATCAAATGGAATATTGTTTACGATTTAAGCTTGCGCTTAAGTGCCGGCCGGGGATATAGAGTGCCCACCATTTTTGCCGAGAACTTCGGCTTGTTAGCCAACAATCGTGAAATTACCATTGATCCAGCTATCCGCTACGAAGAAGCCTGGAACTACGGAGCCAATCTGACTTATAAATTCAATCTCAATTTTCACGAAGGAATGATAAGTGTAGATTATTACCGCACCGATTTTGTGAATCAAATGGTGGTAGATTTAGAGGATGCGCGGAAACTTCAGTTCTACAATCTCAAAGGCAAATCATTTGCCAATGCCGTGCAGGTGGACCTCAGTTACGAGCCTATTAAGCACTTCGATGTAAAACTGGCCTACAAGTTTGAGCAGAACAAAACCGATTATGTAGAGGGAAGAAGGGTGTTTCCGCTCCGTCCCCAGCATCGAGGATTAGTTTCCCTCGGCTACACTACTCCAAAAGAACACTGGCGCTTTAACACCAGCTTGAACTGGTTTGGCAAAACCCGCATTCCGGACACGTTTGTCAATGATGCCACCAACCAGCGCGATATACAATCGAAAGACTGGTTTCAACTGAATGCACAAATCACCTTTAAGTGGAAGCAGTGGGAAGTGTATGTAGGCGGAGAAAACCTAATCAACTTTGTGCAGAAAAATCCGATTATTGCCGGTGATACTCCTTTCAGCAATCAGTTTGATGCTTCGCTGATTTGGGGGCCTTTAAGAGGAGCTATGGCTTTTGCTGGAGTCCGTTTTGTGCTAAAGTGAAAAAATAGTTAAGTCGTTTTGTGTAAACCAATATCTTTAAATCTATCCGTTAACTTTAAAAATCAAAAACCAAAAATTATGAAACCAGTAGTCAAATCATTTATTGCCTCTTTCGCACTCATATTTTTTATGTCGCTTGGGTTATATGCCACCGAAAGGCATAAAGCCGAAACAGTGAGCATTAAAACATCCGCTATTTGTGAGTCGTGCCAAAAGCGAATTGAGAAAGCACTTTTAGCAACACCCGGAGTAGAAGCCGCAGTGCTGAACCTAAACAACAAAAAAGTAAAGGTGAAGTATGACCCCATCACCATTAATCTCGATCAGATTCGCTTAGTTATCTCCAACACCGGATACGATGCCGATGACGTAAAAAGAAATGAGGAGGCGTTTAAAAATCTTCCCGATTGCTGCCAAAAGCCAATGAAGGAATAATAGAAACAAAGAGACTGAATATAGTTCTCAAAGCGGTCAGCCAAAAGCTGATCGCTTTTTTTATGCCTCTCTGAGTCGCTACCTGCTATCTCTATTTAATTCGTGATTTGACACTCCGTATTTACTGCTTAGTAAATATTTGCCCGGAGATTAAATCCTTCAAAACATATTTCAGTTCTTCTTTGGCACTGCCAAAAGTGTATTCATCGGGATTCTTTTTTAAGGAAGCAAATTCTTTCTTCTTTAATTTTTCAAACTCAGAAATACATTTCTTTCTGTCTTTGCTTCCGGCACTTTCCGTCATTTTCTCCACTTCAGAAACAAGTTGCAGCAGTTCAGTGGTATTTGCCTTATTGAATTCCAACACATCGGCTTTCTCCCAAAGTGCGGTCAGTTTTAAGCAGGTTTCATTATCCAGCATAGGGTATGTTTATTGGTGAAACTAAATTAATTTTTCACCGCACCACTGTGTATGGGCATCTTCAACGAGAAAATTTAGAAGACCGGATGAAGTGAGAGAGCGAGCACCGTACACTCGCTTTTTAAAAATGTTTATACAGTGGAGAACTTTGACCTGAATAACAAGAGTCGCTGCGAGGTTTATTTATTTTTGTCTTTCAACTTTACAGCTATGAAATCTGCCATTCGTCCTCTGATTATTTTGATTATTCCTTTTGTTTTAGCCTCCTGCGTAACGCAAAAAAAATATACGGCTCTTCAAAATGACCTGCAAAAAGCGAATGAACTCTTGCATTCCTGTAATGAAAAGAAAGACCTCTGCCAATCAGATTTGACTGTGTGCAACACTAAACTGACCGGCAAGGAGGAACAGATAAAGTTGCTCAACAATCAACTGAATGACTGCAAAGAACAACGCGACAAACAGGTGACTCAAGTGGGTGATTTAACCGTGCTATCCAAAAGTGCAAATGACAACATTAACCAAACGCTGGCTCAGTTAGAGAGTAAGGATAAATATATTCAACTGCTACTCGCTGCTAAAACAAAGGCAGATTCTATTAATCTGGCGCTTGCCATTAACCTCAAAGGCGTATTAAAAGATGGCTTGGACGATCAAGATGTAGAGATTAAGGTAGATAAAACAGTCGTGTTTATTAATCTATCTGATAAAATGCTTTACACTTCGGGCAGTTATAATCTCACCCCTAAAGCGAAAGTGGTATTGGGCAAAATAGCCGCCATTGTTGAAACCCGCCCCGATGTAGAGGTGATGGTGGAAGGATATACAGATAACAAATCTATTAAGACCGACTGCATTACCGATAACTGGGACTTGAGTGTAAAACGGGCTACCAGTGTGGTGCGAGTATTGCAGAAGGACTACAAAATTGATCCCAACAAACTGATAGCTGCGGGTCGCGGAGAATACAATACGCTGGCAAGTAACGAAACTGCCGAGGGACGGGCTACCAATCGCAGAACGCGCATTATCATTATGCCTAAACTCGATCAGTTTTACGATTTATTAGACCCCTCTAAAGTGGCTAAATAAATCCGAGCATCCCTATCCTTCAACTTCTTTTATTTTAGGTTTTATTTCGTGCAAGTGTACACCGGGTACAAAAAAGAACCCCGCTTTTGGCGGGGTTCGGGTCAATGGTATTAACTGAAATTATAGAGAGGCTTAAGCCAACTTTACATTTACTGCGTTTAATCCCTTTTTGCCATCTTGAAGGTCAAATGTTACATTGTCACCTTCGCTGATTTGGTCTTTTAGGCCGGTAGTGTGTACAAAGAACTCCTCAGAGCTGTTTGCATCTTTGATAAAACCGAATCCTTTGTCGTTGTTAAAGAACTTTACTGTTCCTGTGTTCATAATGAAAATTGTTTTTTTGGTTGTTACTATTTATATGCAAGCCACCAACAACCAACGTGATTTTGCGCCACAAAGGTAATCCGATATATTTAGTAATCTATTTTTTATTTTGAGGCACTTTCAAACGAAGCTACTTAAAGATGGAAGCTTCTCGGCTTTTATTTGTGCGGGAAGCATGTATATTTGCCGCGGGCGAGTCTCATACGACCAGCTCCTACTTAACCCTCCAGACGGGAAACCGAGCAAAGGTATAGTGGTTGAGCGGTGCGATATGAGTAACTTGCCCACTTTTTTTTCTCTTTATTCAAAGAGAATCCTTCATCCACACTTTGTTTATTTTTTTATGGGATAAACAGAGAAGTCTGTTCAACTTTGCAACATTCATTCACGCCAACAAAATCTCGCTATGAAATTTTTTATTGACACCGCCAACTTAGAACACATCAAAGAAGCAGAGGCATTAGGCATTCTGGATGGAGTTACCACCAACCCCTCCTTGATGGCTAAAGAGGGAATTAAAGGGCAGGAAAATATCCTGAAACATTATGTGACCATTTGCGAAATGGTAAACGGTCCCGTTAGTGCCGAAGTTATTTCTACCGATTTCAATGGGATGGTGGAAGAAGGGAAAAAACTGGCTGCCCTGCATTCGAATATTGTGGTGAAGGTGCCGATGATTAAGGAGGGAGTAAAGGCGATTAAATGGTTTACCGATAACGGTATTAAAACCAATTGCACCCTGGTGTTCTCGGCTGCACAGGCGTTGCTGGCTGCTAAAGCAGGCGCTACGATGGTTTCCCCTTTTATTGGAAGAATTGACGACAGCAACTGGGATGGCGTTCAATTGATAGAGCAAATCGTTCACATCTACTCCGTATATGATTACAAAACTGAAGTGCTGGCAGCTTCTATCCGCTCTTCGCTACACATTGTGAAGTGTGCCGAGGCAGGAGCAGATATTGCTACTTGTCCGCTGTCCTCTATCCTCGGATTATTTAATCATCCGCTAACGGATTTAGGCTTAGAAAAATTTCTGGCAGATTACAAAAAGGTGAACGGATAGTTTTACCACACATCGAATAGCTCGACACTGTTACTGCAAATTGTTTCCCCGGCATCGTTGGCCACTTTTACCTTGAATTTCCCCGGACTTTTAAAGTAGTTTATTTGCCAAGCGTATAACCAGTCTGGTTGCAGGTGCTGCTCTACTGTGTTTTGATACGTTTCCTTGCCCTCTTTATCTACCGCAAATATTTTATAGGTAACATGGGTTTGCCCGATACCGTTACTGTTTCGAAGCAGCATATAGAGGCGACCGGAAGCGCTATCGGGGGAGGTAATAAATTTGGTGTTGTTGAAGGCGCAGTATCCCTCCTGTTCCACCGAAGTGCAAAAGCTGAGGGTAGTTTGCGCAGAAAGAAAAAGGGAAACAAAAGTGAGGGCGAGCAATAGTGAAAGAGCCTTCATTCAATTAATTTCAAATAAAGGTAGGATTCTTAAACAGAGCGAGCCGGAAACATTTCCGACTCGCTTATGTGTTGTTTAGTTCCTTATTGGTTTGCGATCAATCATTGGCAGCGGACTGTTGCCTCGGTGCTTGGGTTTCCACAGCCGAAAGTTCCAACCCAAACCTGCCGTTACTTTCAATTCTTCTAATCGCACCGTGTTGGGCACTCCCGAAAAGAACATGCCGCTGACCCCTTGCACCTTTACGAAAAAATTAAATATCCAACCTACATAGTAATTCATTCCTGCCTGTGCCGAAAGCAAACCAACAGGGGCAAAAGGAGAGTTCTTCAATTCTCCCCCTTCTAAGTAGTTGACTCGCGCCACTCCGATACCATTGGTAAGCCCGATATAAGGATCGAACCTTCCTTTCTTGACCGGGTGGTAGTTGATTCCCCAAAACACTGCATGGTTGGCTTTTACGCCCGGTTCGTTTTTGCGAGTGGTGGTAAATGATACCCATACTTGCCCGTTAAAAGATACTCGGTTATCAAAAAACAAATCGCAGTCGCCCGTTACATAAGCGCCTACTTGTTTTTGTTGAAACAGATAACTGGCCGCCAAATTACCCTGCGTGCGGAAGCATCCTTTCCGCTCTTCCCATATCTTTAGCTTAGTACTATCTTGAGCCTTCATGCTTACTGCAATGGAAAGCAACAGCAGCGCTCCGATTATTTTCTTTTTGGATTCCATAGCTGTGCAATTTTATAGTTTAAACTAAGACTGATCAATAAATGACCTTCCCATCCCGCATGTTTGTGTTCTTCAATCACCACTGATCCGTCCTCTTGCTGCTCGGCATGTAATTCCTTTCCCAAATGAATCATGTATTGCGTGGTGAGGGACAGGTCGAAGCGCGGAGTAATGTTGTAATGGCAACCGATACCCGCCTGCACGGCCGAGCTAAATCTCTTTCGTCCCGGAGGGGCATCCGCGCCATTCATCCGAATGAAAGTGTAATCGAAACAATTGCCGGCCAACACATAGGGTGTGAATTTGCGTTGGAAAGCATGGGTGCGAATCAAGTAAAACATCACGCTCCACCCGATGTGGTAATCTAAGCGATGTGCCCGATTGAAAACATTGGCCGGAAGAAAATCGGCAAACCATTCGGTATTCACTCGATCTACCACGAGTATGCGAAAATGTGCGCCAATGCCGGTGCCTATTTCCTTGGGGTTGCCATGATTAAAGAAACTGAGCGTATTTCTCAGGCCTAATGAAAATGCTCCTGCCTGACTGGGATAGAGGGCTGCGTAGAGCGAATCAATCTTCGTGTTTTTGGTTGCGTGTAGTGGATTTACTGACAGCCATACACACAGCAGAACTGCCAGCCAGCGGATGTGGTTCATAAGGGTTGGTTTTGGTGAGGTAGCAGTTCTTCATCGCAATAATGATATGAAATCGGAACGGCTCTCTCTTTATTTTTATTGTACAATATTTATGAATGTGGAATAGTGTCGAAAACAAAATCCGGGAATCGCTTAGGCGCAACCTACACATTTTCTATTCATTTCACAGTAGTGGATATGATGCTGTTGAATAAAAAAAAGCCCCTGCGTTGCAGAGGCTTTTAAGTTGGTGATGCTTGTATTATGCTTTCTTTTTTCTACTCATCAAATCTACCATAATTGGGGAGGCAACGAAAATAGAAGAGTAAGTTCCTATCAACAATCCTACAATCAGTGCAAAGGAGAAACCGCGGATAGAGGTTCCACCAAAGAAGAAGAGGATAAGCGAAACAATTAATACCGTGACAACCGTCATTATGGTTCGGCTCAATGTTTGGTTGATGGAGTCGTTTACATTTTGAATTAACGGTCGCGTAGGGTGTAAGTTCAGGGTTTCGCGTATCCGGTCAAATACCACCACGGTATCATTTACCGAGTAACCGATTAGCGTGAGCACTGCGGCAACAATGTTTTGGTCAATCTCTAAGGAGAACGGCATTACTTGACGGAATGCAGAGAAGATTCCCATCACTATAATCGGGTCGTGCACTAATGCTAAGATGGAGCCGGTAGCGTATTCCCACTTGCGGAAACGCACAAAGATGTAAAGGAACACTCCGGAAATTCCAAAGAAGAAAGCCCACAAGGCACTCCTGCGGATATCATCTGCAATAGAGGCTTCAATTTTAATAGAGCTTTTTACATTCTTGGTGCGGAAGCCATCGAAGGAAGGAGCATCTGTATAGAAAGGTTTCAGCCCTTCAAATAATTTTGCTTCCACTATACTGTCGGTGTTGGGGGCCGTGGACTCAATCATGTAGGCCGTGGTCACCGATATTTGGTTGTTGCTGCCGTAAGTTTTTATCTGCGGAGCGCCATCGAGCGATACGGTGAGTGCCTTTGAAATTTCTTCGGTTTTTACGTCTTTGTCAAACTGAACCACATAACTTCTTCCTCCCTTAAAATCAACTCCATAATCAAAGCCATAAAAAATGATAGAAGCGAGGGATAATAGAATAAGCACACTGGAAATAACATAGGTGATTTTGCGCTTACCCATAAAGTCAATATGGATGTGCTTGAACAAGTCCATAGTAAATTTATTCCCAAAGTTCAACTGAATATTGCGCTTAAAGGCAGAGTCAAATACTACGCGGGAGAATAATACAGCCGTAAACAAGGAGGTAAGAATACCCCAGAATAATACTCGCCCGAAGCCGGCAATAGGTCCCAAACCAAATACCATGAGCACAATAGCGATGACCATAGTAGTCAGGTTACCGTCAATAATGGCATTGTAGGAATGTTGATAGCCTTCTTCTACGGCAAGTCGTACCCCCTTCCCTCTAACAATCTCTTCCCGCACCCGCTCGTTGATGATTACGTTGGCATCTACCGCCATCGCAAGGGTGAGCAGAATACCCGCCATGGAGGGAAGTGTGAAGGAAGCTCCTAAAGAAACCAAAATACTGATGAGCAAAAACATGTTGAGGAACATCGCAATGTTGGCAATAACCCCTGACCGACTGTAATACATCACCATAAATAAGAACACTAACAAGAAACCAATGCCCAATGACATCAAACCGGCTCTGATGGATTCTTTACCTAAAGAGGGGCCGATAATCTGCTCCTCGATAATCTGTGTCTGTGCCTCTAACTTTCCACTCTTTAGAATGTTTGCTAAGTCCACCGCTTCGTCCAATTGGTCAATGCCGGTGATTTGTGAACGGCCTCCCGAAATTTTCTGCTGCACGCGCGGAGCAGAAAATACGCGGTTATCTAACACAATAGCGATACACTTCTTTACCGATTTGCCGTTCACTTGGCTGTTCACAGCAGCTTCCGTCATTTGCTCCCATTTGGCAGCCCCCATTGCATTCATCGAGATGTCCACCTCAGGAGTTCCAAATTGGTCAAACGATTGGTACGCATCATTAATTACCGCACCGGTCAATGGTGCTTCGGTAGAGGCCGGGTTGCGCTTGATGGCATATAAGCCGTAAATATTCCCGGTTTGCCCCAGTGGATGAGCGCCCCATAACAATTGCAAATCACGAGGGAAAATGTTTTTGATTTCCTTGCGACCCAATAGTCGGTTCACCTTCATGGTGTCTTTGCCAAAGGCACGGCCTACCATAGGGCCATCACCGGTGCGCTGGCTTTGGCCTTCCGTAATAATATTTGGGTAAAGCACATCCCACAATGGGTTGGCGTTGCTCAGTGAAGTATCTTGCTTAGCGGCTCCTGAATCGGCAGCGGCTGTGGCGGTATTGTCGCCAAACAACTGATTGCCCAATGAAGTGGAATCTGAAGCGGCTTGAGTGGTATCGGTCGTTGCTACTTTTTCTTTTGCTTGCAAATCGCGAAGGGTGGTGTTGGCCTCCCCTAAGTAGTTAATCACTTCCTCTGTTTCGTAGGTATCCCAAAACTCGAGCTGAGCCGTTTGTTGTAACAGTTTGCGAACGCGGTTAGGGTCGTCCACCCCCGGAAGTTCAAGAATAATTCTTCCGGTATTTTCTTGTAACGAAATGTTTGGAGAAGCAACTCCAAATTGGTCAATACGAGTTTTAAGAACTTGGAAGGTGTTGTGAATAGCGGCATTAAAATCTTTGCGAAGCACAGTAATCACCTCATCATTGGTAGAGTTGATGTTGATTTTACCTTGATAAGCTTCGATAGGAGCAAAAACGGCTGCTATCTTAGCGTTCGGGCTCAACTTTTCAAACTCCTGCTTAAACAAACTCAAAAAATCACCTTGCTGAGTGGTTTGCGCTTTTTTCGCGTTCTCAATAGCCTTGTTAAAGATTTCGCTTTTGCTGTTGTAGGCTAATTTGCGCAACACGTCATCCTCCTCAATTTCCATAATCAGGCTCATTCCTCCCTTGAGGTCAAGCCCTAAGCTAAGTTCATGTTCGCGGCTAAATTTATAAGTGTAAAAATCGCGCAGCGCCCATACATCAATAATTGGATTGTTAGAAACGGAATCGAGGTAATTTCTGCGAACGGTTTTGAACACCTGCTCCACAGAGTCTTCCCACATAATTAAGTTCAGCCCTTTGAGATCGGCCGGGGGAGTAGTGTTCACCTGAGAAGAGGCTACTTTATCCGCTCTGCGCTCCACCACTTTAGCCATAAAGGTGAAGGACAACTGAATCAGACAAACAATGACAAGGATAAAGGTAAATGCCTTAATTACTCCTTTGAGATTCTGCATTTTAAACTATTTATTTCTTTAAAAAGGAACGCAAATATAGAAGAATAGGGAGAAAATGAAACTGCCTATTTTTTTATGTGATACCAATAGTTAGCAAGGGTTGAAATAGTTAATAGTTCGGGGAATTGAGGAATCGTGTAATCGTTATTAGTGTAATGGTTAATCGTTATTAGAAAATTCTTTGCTCTTGTCTCTTGAAATGAGATCGGTTGGTATCGCCCATACTTACCGCTCCCCACTTCCTTGCGCTCTGCGCCTTGAAGGGATTTCCCGTAAACGATACATAGCAATAAGCAGAATTTAATAGTTTAGCGTTGCTAATAACCTGTAATTTATGTTTAAGATGTTCCCCTTGCTGGCACTTTGCTGGCTATGTGCCTTACAGAGCTTTTCCCAAGCTGAAATAAAGAATCCGGTGACTCCATTTTGGAAGGTCAAAGGAAACTCAGGCACCAACAGCGGCACCTATTTCATTGGCACTACCGATAATGTGAGTTGGCGGGTGCGCACCAACAATACGGAGCGAATGGTGGTGGATAGCACCGGCAACGTAGGCATAGGAACAGCTTCGCCCACTACCCGCCTGCACGTGAACGGCAACTTTAGATTGGTGGACGGCACGCAAGCAAAAAATTTTGTATTGATGAGCGATGCCCTGGGCAATGCCACCTGGAAACATGCCGATTCGGTAGTAGCCAACACGACCACCGGCACCGACTGGCATATTACCGGCAATGCCGGCACGGTAGATGGCACTAACTTTATTGGCACTACCGATAATATCCCCTTCAACATACGGGTCAATAATGAGAAGGCGGGAAGAATAGACCCAAACTTTGAGAATACTTTTTGGGGGTACAAATCGGGATATTCCAATACCACGGGGAGCTGCAATACCGCTAATGGCACCAATTCTCTTGTTTCCTCCACTACTGGAACTCAAAACACTGCCAATGGATGCTATGCACTGTATCACAACACATCGGGTTCTTACAATACGGCCAATGGTGCAAAAGCACTTTATCAGAACACCTTAGGTTCTAGCAATACTGCCAACGGAAAAGAGACGCTGTATAATAATATTACGGGCGAATACAATACTGCCGGGGGATTGCAGTCGCTTTATTGGAACAACACTGGATCTGAGAATACGGCTATGGGCTATTCTGCACTTATTCACAACAAAACAGGATCCAGCAACACAGCCCTGGGGAATCTGGCAGATGTGACTACTAATGCATTTAACAACGCCACAGCTATAGGCAATAGAGCCAACACAAACGCCAGCGACAAGATGCGCTTTGGTAATACAAACGTTTCTGTGATAGAGGGTCAGGTGGCCTATAGCATCCCGTCTGACGCTCGCTTTAAATATAACGTGACAGAAAGCGATGTGAAAGGATTGGACTTTATCAGTCGCTTGCGACCAGTGGAGTATAATTTTGATACTCGCAAGTTTGAAGAATTCCTTACCAAGAACATGACCGACAGCATCCGCGCGAAGCATTTTAAAAATACTGATTTTACCCCTTCATCAGCTATTCGTCAAAGCGGTTTCATTGCGCAGGAAGTAGAGGAGGTGATGCAAGAAACAGGCTACCACTTCAACGGAGTGCATAAGCCGGCTAATGAAAACGATAACTATAGTGTATCTTATAGTTTGTTTGTAGTGCCTTTGGTAAAAGCCGTGCAGGAGCAACAGCAAATAATTGAAACCCTCAAACAGCAAAACGAAGAGTTCAAAAAGCAGAACACGGAAATGAACGAACGCTTAAATGCCTTAGAAAGCAATGGACGATGAACAATCAGCAATTGAAAAGGAATAATTTGATGACTATCCGTTTGTTTACCTAAAGGCATACGGTAAGCACTCCAAGGTGACCGCATCAACTTTCGATAATTTTTTGCAGGCCTCTCTGTTAGCTCTCATCAGATTTAGCCATGAACCATCCCGACTATCAAAATTTTAAGGGGGGAACTCCTCTTTTTAATCCTATTGTATATTTTTAGCCGCTCGAAACACAAACACATGATAAAAGCAATTACACGAATTCAACTTTTGGTGGCGATTATCGGCACTTTGCTTCTTACCATTTGCAATACCGATAAGCTATATGCTTCGCACGCTATGGGGGCCGATTTGTCGTATGAATGTACCAACCCTGCCAACAGAACTTATAAGATTACGCTGCGGTTTTACCGCGACTGTGCCGGTATTGATGAGCCTGCTTTGGTCACCATCAATGTTTCTTCTATTAATTGCGGACAAAACCTCACGCTCGACTTGACCAAGCAGCCTTGCGCGACTAATGCAAACGGTGGCCAATCCTGCGAAGTTTCTCCCTTGTGTTCCAGTTCTATCCTTCAGAGTACCTGTAATGGCGGCACGCTGCCGGGGGTAGAGGCATTTACCTACACCGGCACCATTTCGCTGCCGATGGACTGCCCCGACTGGACTTTTAGTTTTTCAGAATGTTGCCGAAACGATCAGATTACTAATATTTCAAACGCCAGCAGCGAAGATTTATATGTGCAGGCCACTTTGAATAGTTCTGGAGGGCAATCCAATAATTCACCCGTTTTTACCACCCTGCCGGTGCCGTTTATCTGTGCCAATCAACCCTTCTCCTACAATCAGGGAGCCGTAGATGCGGATGGCGATTCGATTGTGTATTCCTTAGTAAATCCATTAGGGGCGGGAGCGGTGAATGTGACATATAACTCCGGTTTTTCCCCCACGAATCCTTTAACCACCAGTCCGCCCAATTCCTTTGGTTTCTCTACTTCTACGGGGCAAATTTCATTTACTCCCGGAGGGGTGCAAGTGGCCGTGGTCACTGTGTTAGTGCAAGAATACCGGAACGGACAGTTGATAGGAACAACCATGCGCGACATACAAATTGTTATTCTGAATATTCCCGGATGTGGAGTTCCGCCAGTGTTTAGCGGAGCCATGCAGAATACGGTGCAGAACGGTATTTACATTAACCCTCAATTAATTCAGGTGTGCCCCGGCAATCAGCTTGCGTTTTCGATTTTAGCCTACAATCCTACGAATGATTCAGTGTTCATTGAGTCCAACGCTTCGGTGGCTATTCCCGATGCACAGTTTGTAATCAATCACATATCGCCTGATTCGGTGTTTGGGTATTTTACTTGGACCCCCAGCGGATTAGACACAGGGGTAAACAACCTGATTATTACGGTGCGGAATAATAATTGCCCCGTCAGCAGTATTCAGTCTTATGCTGTGAGCATTGATGTATTAGCGGGAACCTATGCCGGCCCCGATGTGTCATTTTGCCCCGCAGGTGGGCCGGTGCCACTACAGGCCTATGGCGGCTCTCAGTTCACATGGGCTCCTACTTCCGGCTTGAGCAATCCAAACGTTGGAAACCCTTTAGCTTCGCCCTCTCAAACCACCGATTACATCGTGACGAGCAATCTGAGTTCCTCCTGCAAAAACAAAGACACCATCACCGTGTTCAGAGTGCCCGATTTTAATTTCAGTGTGACTCAAAGTGACGATACCATTTGTCGGTTTGAATTTGTGAATTTCAATGCCACTGCCGAATCCGCTTGGGCCCCTTACTCGTTTAGTTGGCTGCCCACTAACAGCCTGAATGCCGCCAACATTCCCAACCCCGTGGCACAGCCCGATTACTCTACTAATTACGTGGTGGCTATTGCTTCTAACAATGGTTGTGTAATTAAAGATACTTTACGAGTGGTGGTAGAAGGGCAAGGCCCGGCTGTGGTGGTGAATGCCGATAGAAATAAAGTGTGTGTGGGAGATACCATCCGCCTCACTTCGCTAATATCGGTGATGCCCTGCGGATTAAGTGTGATGCCTTGCACCGGTAATTATGGGTGGAAGGTCTCTGGCACCGGCACTACTATGGATCAGGTGGGCGTTACTCCTTATAGAGGATACTACATGGATTCGCGCATTGAAATGCTGTTCCGCGCCAGTGAATTGCAGGCTTTGGGAATGCAGGCGGGAACCATCACCGACCTCGCCTTCGATATTGCTCAAGCAGGAAGCACGATTCCTTACAACGGCTTTACCATTCGCATGGGTTGCACAAATATGAATGAGTTGAATGGCTTTGCACAAGGCCTGCCCGTAGTCTATGGCCCTACTGCTTACACGCCTTCGGGCACCGGCTTTAATACGCATACATTAGATAACCCTTACGACTGGGATGGCATCTCTAACCTGATTGTAGAGGTGTGCTTTGATAACAATACATGGTCGGGCGATGACTTGGTGTATTCAACCCCTACTGCCTATAACTCGGTGGCTTATGCCTACATGGATAATGCCGTGGGTTGCAATCTGACCAATGCAAACTTCTCGGTAAATCGCCCTAATACGCAATTCATTTACTGTGTCACTCCTCCAAAAAATATTACTTACAACTGGTCGCCCACTACCCATCTCTACAATTCTGATTCTCTGAACCCATTTGTGGTACTTGATCAAAGTACTACTTATTACCTCAATGTGTTCGATGGTTCTTGCACCGGTGGTGGTGCCGTTACTTTGAATATTGATACTTCATTTAACATTGAAGCCGGGCCGGATGTTCCCTTTTGCTCCGGCAATCCTGCTCAGTTAAATGCGACTGTAGTAGGCACTTCGCCCGTAGGCGGAGCCATTAATTGTGGCGTAAACGGATCGCCTTGCAATGGCAGCCCGGTAGTAAAGTCCTTTACACCGGCCGGAGCTTTCTCTTCCAGCACTACCCCCTTTGCCGGAGGGTTTTTACAAACCTTGGAAGATCAGCGCACACAAATGCTCTACCGTGCCAGCGACTTGTTGAATGCCGGCTTTGTGCCCGGAACTATTTCTCAAATTGGAGTCAATATCTCTACAAAAGCATCTGCCTTCCCGCTACAAAACTTGAGCATTAAACTCGGCTGCACCTCTCATACTGATTTGACTCAAGGAGTTTGGGAACCCACTACCGTAGTGTACACCAATGTGCTGTACCCGACTATTGCGGGTTGGAATGATTTTGCATTGCAAAGCACCTTTGACTGGGATGGCACCAGCAACATTGTGGTAGAAATTTGTTGGGATAACCCGGATGGATTCCCGTCCAGCGGTGCCGATCAGGTTTCAGCCGCCTCTACTAATTACGATGCCTTTCAATCCATTACCGGAGCCTTGGCTGTGGGCTGCAATATGTCGGCCAACGGGGCGCTGCTGTCACAAGTGATTCCATCGCTGCGCGCAAAAATCTGCTCCGCACCACCATTGCCGGTTACCTATCTTTGGACACCGTCCGCAGGGCTTTCCCAAGATGATATACAGAATCCTGCCGCATCGCCTGCGCAACCCACCACGTATTATGTGACGGCTTACTTTGGCGGAAAATGCCCCAAAGAGGATTCAGTGGTAGTGACACCTCACAATTTCCCATATACTGTATCCCCGGATACTTCTCTGTGCGAAGGAGATAGTATTCAGCTCCAAGTTTCGGGTGGTAATGTGTTTGCATGGACTCCGGCAGTTACTTTAAATTGTGCCAGTTGTCCGGCTCCATTTGCTAATCCGACCGATTCCACTACCTACTATGTTTTAATTACAGATTCCACCACCGGTTGCGAAGCCTCTGATTCGGTGAAGGTGTTGGTGTACAACTTAGCCGCTACCGCATGGTTTGGCGATACCTTGGTGGATCAGGGTACTCCCCTTCAAATAGGCGCTGATGTGACCGGAAGTTCAACGGCCGGGTACTCTTATTCATGGTCGCCAACTGATTACTTAGATGAGAGCAATGTGATTAGCCCGACTGCGACTCCACTAAGTGATCAGTTGTATGTGCTCACCGTAACAGCCGGGGGATGTGCCGATACCACTCAGGTGAATGTGCGGGTAAACATTATCAAAAGCCCGGTGGTGGTGCCCAATGCGTTTACCCCTAACGGAGATGGAAAGAATGATGCGTTTTATCCGGTACTCGGCAATGGATTGGCCACCGTTAAAACTTTCAGGATTTATAACCGATACGGAGCGCTATTACACGATGGAAATTCTCCGTGGGATGGCTCTTTCCGCAGTAAGCAACAACCTGCCGGTACCTATGTGTATTATTTAGTTATTCAGCGACCGTTAAAAAAGGATGAACCCATTCAAGGCTCATTCAGTTTGCTCCGGTAGGAACTTTATTCAACTTTTATTGTTTAAGTTCTCGTTTACTTCTTTCAACTTTGCACTTTAATTGCAGATAATGGCTTTTACAGAGAATGATATAATAGTAGCGCTGGGGCATGTTCAAGACCCCGATCTCAAAAAGGATTTGGTGACCCTGAAAATGATTAGCGAAATCAGGTTAGAAGAAAATAAGGTGCATTTTAAAGTTACCTTAACCACTCCCGCTTGTCCGCTGAAAGAGATGATTCGGAAGGATTGTATAGCTGCCATTCACGAACATATTTCGCCTGATATGGAGGTGGATATTGAAATGGATGCCAACGTAACCTCTCACCGAAACAGTAATGTTAATGTGCTTCCGAGCGTTAAAAATATTATCTGCGTAGCTTCCGGCAAGGGCGGAGTGGGCAAATCAACCGTAGCGGTTAATCTGGCGGTAAGCCTTGCGAGACAGGGTGCTAAGGTAGGTTTGATTGATGCTGATATTTACGGCCCTTCTACTCCGACCATGTTGGGTATAAGAGGGAGAAAACCGGAAGTGAGAACTATTAAAGAGAAGCACTACATTATTCCGGTAGAAGTGGAAGGCATTAAAGTGCTTTCTATTGGTCTGCTCGTTAGCGAAGCACAGCCGATTGTATGGCGTGGACCTATGGTTACTTCGGCTCTTCGTCAATTTGTGACGGACTGCATTTGGGGGAAACTAGATTACATGATAGTGGACATGCCACCGGGAACCGGAGATGTGCAATTAACCATGATTCAAACGGTGCATGTAACCGGAGCAATTATTGTGACCACCCCGCAGGATGTAGCTTTGGCAGATGCCAGAAAGGCGTTGAATATGTTTCGGCTCGAATCGTTGAATGTGCCGGTGCTGGGCATCATAGAAAATATGGCCTACTTTACTCCGGAAGAGCTGCCGGAAAATAAATATTACATCTTTGGTCGCGATGGAGGAAAGCGTATGGCAAGTGAATACGAACTACCTTTCTTGGGTGAGATTCCTATTGTGCAGGCCATCCGCGAGGGAGGAGATGAGGGGAAACCTGCCAGCTTATACTCGGGTAATGAAATGGTGAAAAATGCCTTTGATGCAGTTGCCAGAAACACAGCGAGAGAGATCGCTATTAGAAATGCTAATTTTGAAGTAAAACCTACAGAAACTGCACATTCATAATGATTACTGTGACCAATGATATTCTCGCAAAAGTAGAGGCATCTCTGGATACCATGCGGCCTTATTTGAAAGATGATGGTGGAGATGTGGAAGTGGTGGGCATTACTAAAGAGATGATTGTGCAAGTGCGCTTATTGGGGGCGTGTAGTGTTTGTCCTCAAAGTTTTATGACCATGAAAGCAGGAATCCAAGAAGCGGTGATGAGTTCGGTTCCCGAAATAAAAGGGGTAGAGGCGGTTAGCATAATTGAAGAATAACTTTATTTTTACGTCAGATTAAGAGAAAATAATTCATTACAAAGTATTTTTTCAAAAGGACGCAGCGTTTCAATATCGGGAATCAGGAGTAAACAAGGAATATTTTTTTAGCTCTTGAGTAAAGTGGGGACTAACCACTTGACAAACCTTTAAAGGATTGCTATATTAATAAACAAAGACAAAAATCTCCGATCATGAATAGACTTACTTATTTATTTGGAACCGCCCTCTTAGCTCTCACTTTAAATGTATTTGCAGGCGACTGCCCTTCCCTTTCAGGGGAATACACCATTGGGAAAGACGGTTCTGACTTTTCTTCCGTGAGCGATGCCGTGAATGCCTTAAAATGCGGGGGGGTCTCAGGTCCTGTTGATTTTTTAATAGAGGATGGGGTTTACAACGAAAAGGTCGTTTTCTCTGCCATTCAAGGAGCCGATGCTTTTAATAATGTGAAATTTGAATCAAAGTCAGGCAACAACTCTGAGGTAGTAATTTCTTACGCATCTTCAGATGCTACCGTTTCACTCAACGGAACTCAATGGGTTAGTTTTGAAAACCTGAGCATTGTCCATAAAGATGCGACTTACGGAAGCAGTTTAAGAGCCGATGGGAAAGTGGCACACCTGAATTTTAAAGGAGTGATTTTTGACGGAGTAGAAACTACCTTGAGCGGAGAGAACAGCGCTACAGTTTATTTTGCTTCTACGGCTGCTAAAAGTGATATTAGCTTTGAAGATTGCGAAGTAAATAACGGAAGCATTGGTATCTATAAGAGTGGAATGAGCGCAGAAACTCCCGACAGCAAAACTTCCATTGTGGGAACAATTTTCTTTAACCAATACGAAGCAGGTTTAGTGTTGAAGAACGAAGATGCTCCAGTGATTAGTAATAACGTGGTTAGCTCCCTTTCGAGCAACAATGGATATAAAGGTATTAGCTTAGAAAGTGTTTCCAACAACTTAATGCTCAGCAATAATATTGTGAACGCAGCAAATGGTATTAGTGGAGTTGATTTAAAAAACTGCACTGCCGAAGCAACGAACTTAGGTCAATTAGTAAATAATTCAATTGCTGTGGGTGGAAGTAAAGCTACTACCGGTTTATCTCTTTCGGGCAATACCGACAATATGGTTTTGAATTTTAACCGGATTAAGTTAACCATCAACGGAGCACAAGGAGCTGACCAGGCTTATTACAAAAACTCCGGTTCGGGTAATAACATCAACTTGACCAATAATATTTTTTACGATTTAAAAACAGGCGGGTACACTATCATCGGAAACACCTACAAGGATTTCTTTAATCAGTTACCTGCTCAAAGCAATCCATCTTTATCGGTATCGGCTAACGGATTAATGGTAGAAAAAGTGACACCTATCAAATAAGCTATTTTTTGCTCGATACATGGCAGCCTCGGTGATGAGTTCATCGAGGCTGTTTCTTTGTTGCGGCTACCATCCTTTTTAACTTGGGTAGCTTTTTCTTTCGATAATAGTTTCACAGAACGCAGTATTAAATAAGTTTACGGTTCCCCCTTGAGAATGTTTCAAGTTACCTATGTTATTTTTCATCTTTTTTTCAAACACTTTACAGCAACATCCTGTACCTGTGAAGCGTAACCTAATACTGGGAGATAACGGAAGTATGAGAAAGCGACAGATAGTAGTAAGAACCGTACACTGTAGTAGGTTGTTGTTTGTTAGTGGCGTAGCTTATTTGATGCAATTTCTAACTTCATACCAAAATACCCAAATGCGAAAATGACACTGAACAAACTAATGCGTGATTTTTTTGAGGAGTACACTGAAGCCATTGTTATAATAGATGATAAAGATGAGACTACCTATGTAAACAAAGCATTTGTTCAGTTAACGGGATATACCTTAGAGGAATTTAAAGCCTTTTCACTTCGAACTTTGTTAGAGGTAAAAGTCAACTACACCAACATTCTTTCGGATAAGAATTATCGTTGGGAAGGTGGGTTGAAATGCAAAGATGGAACTGATTTATGGATGCGGATATCTATTTCGCCTTTTCATTTTGAAGATAAAAGCGAAGGTAAAATCTATCATCTTTCAGCCAATCCTACTCAAGAACAATTAAAAAGTTTGCTGAAAGAAAGTGAAACCAGATTTACTATACTGGCCGATGCTACTCCGGTGATGATTTGGATGACTGATGAAAGTAATTTGACCTATTATTTCAATCAAACATGGCTCGAATTTACCGGTAGTAAATTAGAGGATGAAATCGGAACCGGGTGGTTTAAGAATGTGCACCCGGATGATAGATCTATATTTAGTGAAATAAAGAAGTTGTTGACGGATAATATCAACTACTCCTGTGAGTATCGTTTGAAAAGACATGATGATGTTTATCGGCATATCCTCGAAATTGGAACTCCTCGTTTTTTGGCAGATGGAAGTTTTGGGGGCTACATGGGTAGTTGTTTAGATATAACGGAAATGAAAACGGCACAAATTGAATTGGCGAATCAGACAAAGGAACTGCAGCGCTCTAATGAGGAGCTTGAACAGTTTGCCTATGTGGCTTCGCATGACTTGCAGGAACCTTTGCGCACGGTGAACAGTTATGTACAGTTAGTGAAGAAACGGATCGAAACACAGCGAACCGATGGTTTAGAAGAATTTATGGAGTATGCCGTGGATGGGGTGAATCGCATGCAAGGCTTAATAAATGACTTGTTGCAATACTCTCGGGTAAATCGAAAAGGAAGTCCCTTTGCCACAGTTGATATGAACGAAGTGCTCAAAATTGTAGTGGCACATCTGGCAAATAAAATTGCAGAAAATAAAGCGCAGGTGGAGTTTTCCAACTTGCCCATTCTTCAGGGCGATTCGTTTCAACTTATCCGTTTATGTCAAAATTTAATTGAGAATGCTTTGAAATTTAAAGCAGAAGAAACGATTCCTATTATTAAAATTGCAGCAGAAGAAAAAGGAGAGTTTTGGCAATTTTCTATAAAAGATAATGGAATTGGAATTGACCAGAAATTCTACAACCGTATATTTGTTATCTTTCAGAGATTGCATGCGCGAACCGATTATGAAGGTACCGGAATTGGTTTAGCAGTATGTAAAAAGATAGTAGAACGACACGGTGGCGAAATTTGGGTAGAGTCGGAAGTCGGAAAAGGATGTACATTTTACTTTACAATTAAAAAACAACTAAAAGCATTATGAATTTTACCAAGAATGGAAGAGAGAAGCCCCGCATCCTTCTAGTAGAAGATAATCCGGGCGACATCAGATTAACTCAGGAAGCTCTTAAAGAGAGTAAGATGGACATTAACCTGGATGTGGTAACAGATGGTGAACAGGCCATTGATTTTTTAATGAAAAGAAATAAATTCAGCGAAGTCGCCCGCCCAAACATTGTATTGTTAGATCTTAATCTACCAAAGAAAAATGGAATTGAAGTGTTGAAGGAAATCAAAGCAGATGATTCGCTCAAGCGAATTCCTGTAATTGTGCTCACTACTTCAGATGCCGATCACGATATTGTGAAAGCCTATTCACTGCACGCCAATTGCTATATCTTGAAACCGGTTGACTTCGATGATTTTACTAAAGTGATTCAATTAATCGAACTATTCTGGTTCAACACTGCCAAATTATCGAATGATTAAAACGCTGCCATGGCTCAAAATGAATTGAAGGTTTTACTATTAGAGGATAACCCGGGGGATGCTTTTTTAATAAAGTTTTATCTCGATGAATCCACCTCGCCAAAGTTTAATGTTACGCATGCCGAGACCTTGAAGGCGGCTCTGAATATGCTAGCCGAGAATAAGTTTGATATTATCATCAGCGATATGAACGTGCCGGATAGTTTTGGGGTGGACACTATCAAATCTATTCTTTCAGACTATCCGGGCAATATGCTGATTGTATTGACGGGACTTACCGATGAAGAGGTAGGTCTGGAAACAGTTCGTTTTGGAGCACAGGATTTTTTGGTGAAAGGCAAGTTTGATGGCAAAGTGCTGATATCGTCACTCATGTTTGCCTTTGAACGCTTTAAGTTAAATCGGCAAATTGCTGAAGAAAATACTCGCTTAGATATTATTCAACGATTGGCTAAGGTCGGTTTTTATGAAGTAGATACCTTGACCGGAAAATTATTTATTACTGACCTAACACTATCCATTACCCAAGCTGAAAATACAGATAAGAGCCTTTCGTTGCAGGATCGCTGTGCATTGTTGGAAGATTCAAAAGAACTTTTAGCTCTCATTGAAAAGTCGAAGACGGAACCCCTAAGTGGAGAAATAATAATAAAAAGAAAATCGGACGGGAAAGCGTTTCAACTCACCTACGAATCTAAAGGGAACAAATTTTACGGAATCATGAAAATCTGTGCTGTCTAATTTTTCCGAGATTTTAATAGAAGAGGGTCATTTAAATCCTATCTGCTTAGAATCGGCCTCGGCTACGTTGTGGTAAAACTCCTTAAACTCATTGTAGTCTTCCGGAGGTACTATTCCTTCCTTAAATTTCATCGCTCTGATTGCTTTTATTTTCCCGGGTTCGGGGAAGGTGTAGGTAAGGGAATAATCAGCCGCCTTGCAACTGAACGAAACAGACTTGGGTTGCTCTGCCAATAATTTCCCTTTTGGTAAATCAATATTCATCTCCTCGTAATTGCTTTCTTCGGCATTTAAGTACCAAAGTAGAAAAGGATATTGACGCTTTTCTACCGTCAAAAAGTCGAGTGTGCGTACGCCTTCGCTCCAAGGAATACGGAAAATTTTAATGCCCACTACTTCCGATACTTCATTCTTTACTAAAAATGAGTAATCGTAATTTACGGAATCGCTCAACGTTTGCAAATCGCCAAATTTGAGATCGAGCATTTTTGCTGAATTAGTGAAATCACCGGAGATAGACTGAGTAATAATCTTTTCTTGCTTTTCGCGACCTACCTCCCCGAATTCACTGCGCATGAGCGAGGCCAAGTAGCCTGTTTTTAGGCTTTTGCGAGAGAAGATGATATCGTTATTGTCAAACTTTAAATCGGTGGTTCTGGTCACTTCGTTTTTTGGGCGGTTGGGGAAATTTAATTTAATCAGATGCGTAGAAGCAGAGTCGCCATCGCGTGGAATAATAAGCGCATTAGCGCCTAAATCTACCAAGGGAGCCGAGGCGAAGGAAAGTTGCTGATCGGTCAACTCAATAAAGTAAGTTTTGCCTCCGGTGGTAAGCTGCGCAATGCAATGGTTAAAGTCAATACTTGGTAAATTCAGATGATGCTCGCCATTATCTCTGGTATCTACTAACACTAAGTTGGCTTTAATTCCGGCTTCCTTGCACATCGCTACAAAAAGGGTGGATACATCTTTACAATCTCCGAGTTTTGTGTTGAGTGTGCGCGATGCTTTTTGTGGAATAATAGGGCCGTGCATAAAGGGCACATCGCTGTACGAAACATTCTCTTCAATAAAGTTGTAAATCATCTTCGCCTTTTGCAAATCAGAAAGGTCGTGTGTGCCTTTAAATAAATCAGTGACAGTTTCTGCAATCTCGAAATCGGTTTTGGCTAATTCGGAACTCAAATCAGAATACCAGTTGCTGACATATTTCCAGTCGGGAATGGTAGAAAGATCCAAAATAGCACCAACGTCTGACAAGCCGGGCATGTATGGTTCTATTTTTATAGAGGGTTGATCTTTCATTTCCCAAGAATATAACTTCATGCCTTCTACTTCTTTTATTTCAGGCTTTATGTCAGCATTCAATACCTCATACTTGAATTTTTTATTGGCAGGGAGTAATAAACTGTAACGTGAAATCTGAACAGGGTAGTCAAAATTAAAATTGAACTGATCCCAGAAATGTTGCGCCAGTTTGCCGGTGTTGTAATTCTCAATACGGTAAGAGAGGTGGATAGCATCTCCTGCTTCGAGGTTGGTAAATACAATGTATCCACTCCTTTTTTCTGCTTGTACTTTGTTGCCGTCTTTCTTCAGCACCTCTGCTTTGTCAATGAGAAGGCGTTGGCGGTAGGAGTTATAACCGATTGAATATTCCTTCCAAGTATCAATTCCATTTTTATTGAACACCTTCACTAAAATCTCCGTCCTATCTTCGGTGGCACCTTCCGGGTACACTACTCTTTGAATATCGTTGAGCAATATAATACTGTTGTCATCCGGGAAGGAGTCGGAGGAAGGGGATTGCTTATAAAGTGCATAAGCGTCCACCGTTTTAAAGTTTTCAAACAAGTCTTTTTGTCCCTCTAATTTTCGCAACAATTTTCTTGCTTCATAGTCGGTGGGAGTATAGTAAATGGCTTTGCTGAAAGCGTTTTTCGCTTCGCTGTTTTTATTCATAGCCATGTATATTTTCCCTTTCTTGTTCCAGTAAGTGCCGATGTAGGGAGCAAACTCCAGCGTTTTGTTTATCCATTCCAAGGCCTTGGGGTAATCCTGCGATCCGAAATACAAATCGCTGAGATCATTGTAGAATCCAATGCCGTAAGGATAGTTTTGTACGCGCTGCAAATACAGATTGATGCCTTCCTTTTTATTGCCGAGGTCAAAGTCATTTGATGCAATGGTGGTAATCACCTTGTCGTTGTAATTGTTTTTTAGGTAGGCTTTCAATATCTGGTTGGCTTTGGCTAAATCCTTACTTGAATTTCGCTCAATGTTATACACCAGCGACATCAAGTCGTAGTTGTCGGGGTACTGTTTATAAAGTTGCTGCGCTTGACTTATCACCACATCGTATTTCTTGCGGCTCGATGCCAGGTTCAAGCGCTGTAGTTCTGAGTAAAGATCTTTCCCATAAAGACTCTCGTACTTGTCTATCAACTTTTCTTGCTCATCATAATCCTCGCGGTCAGCCGCCTCTGCAATTCGTCCCTGAATGGCATACACTGAGTTTGGGTCATTCGCTTTTATCTTTTCATATTCCTTTGTCAAATCGGTTCGGTTGTTATCGCGGGCATAGGCTTCAATCATGCGGGTGCCGAGGAAAGTACTCTGCGGAGCCAATGCCTTGGCTTTCTTTAATACTTTGCGCGCTTCGTACACTTTATCATTCCGCAGATACACTTCCGAAAGCATTAAGTAATTCACCAAGTCAGTAGAATCCTCTTTCAATTTCTTCTCGAAAAAAGCTTCTGCAAAAAGAGGAGAGGAGTTGACCTTGTAATCACTTGCTGGGGCATATTCCTGATAGGAAGGGCTTTCACTCAGACCTTGTATGGGATTGCCGTCCTTATCGGTGACGCGAATCATGAAATTGGCGCGACCAGTTTCGCTTTCGCCCACTTGCACTAACACACGGTTGTACCCTTTGTGCAACTTCACATTGTTGATATAAATATCGAGATCGCAGTTCCGCTCTTCCGGCACATTGGTAACAATTTTATCATTCACCCAAATTTTAAGAGAACCTGAATTACCGGAGCGGAAGTAAACATCTTGGTCTATATCACTCTTCAGAAAAGTTTGCGCATACATCACCGAGTAGTCAATCGAAAAGTAGTAAGCAAAGTCGAACCAACGATCGCTGCGGAAATAAGGAGGGGTAAACCAAGTGACATCAGCTCCCACTTTATTTTTAAACGTGTCGCTTGTTTTGGGTTTTTGCAAGGCTCCAAAGTCTTTGTTGAAACCACTGGCGGAAGTGTTATCGAAAGTGCCCAGCACCTGCCATTTCTCGATAGAGCCTATCTGCGAATATTCAGTTTCCATTTTTTTAAAATCACCGGCATACTCATAATTACCTCCCAGGATGGCATGTGCCATTGCCTGAATAGTTCCGTTGGCTTTTGGGTCGGTCATCAATTCCTTCAACAAATCAGTTTGACTCTTATCTTTTTTACCGTAGCTATCGAATACAGGAGGCGAGGTCCATAGAGCATATAAATAGGGATACGGATTATCTGAAGCCTTCATGAACTCGCTGAAGGCAGCAAAAGATTCCTTGCTTTTATCACTGCCCCAATATAAAAGCGACAGGGCAAGGTTTGCTTGTGCTTTCGTATCGGTATCAAGGGCGGCTTTTTCAAAAAGCGATTTGGCTTGGTCGCGCTGGTTGGTATTGAAAGCCTCCCATCCTTTCGTAAGCGTTTCTTTATCGGCACGAGCGGCTGGAATAATCAGAAAAATAAGCAGGAAAATAGGGAGCAGTCGTAGAGGCTTCATCAAAATCATTTTCGAAATAACAAAAGGTTGGCTAAGATATAGTTTTGGTTTACAAATTTTGGCGATAACAATGACTCGATATCGAAAGCAGAACGATCTGTCTTCGATAGTATTGGGGTTTCAAATGAGGACTGTTTAGTCGCACAGGATGAATATCTCATTTCCTTTATTTTAGCCGCCATAATCAAATAGCCCTTGCCATCTGCCTTACTTTTTCTTCCTTATTTACCATCGGTGCAATGGTTGGCGATGATAGCCGGGCAAACGACTATTTACATAGAACAACATGAGAATTTTGTAAAGGGCACTTCTCGCAATCGAGCGGTGATTGCCACCGCACAAGGCCGGCAAACCCTTTCTATTCCACTGAAGGGCGGGCGCGATCACCATCAACGCTATCAAACTACCCAAACGTCCACTGCTGAACCTTGGCAGAAGAAACACCTGCACAGCTTGCAGGCCGCTTATGCCAGTGCGCCTTACTATGAGCATTACATTCACCGGCTGCTTCCGTTTTATACCACTCCACAGCCCTTGTTGTTCGACTTTAATATGCAGTTACTGCGCGAGTTGCTGAATATTCTAAAGATGGAACGCGAAATTATTTTGACTACTCACTATGAAACTGCCTCCGTTGCTTTCTCCGATAGGCGCAACGAAAAACGATGGCTGCTAAGAGGAGATTTTCCTCGGTATTATCAAACCTTTGAAGATCGCCACGGCTTTTTGCCCAACCTTTGCGCGCTGGATGTGCTATTTCATTTAGGGCCACAGGCAAAGGATTATTTTTACCACCTCAATGAATTATGGAAATAGGACAATACAATATTTTGAAAGTGCTGCGCAAAACCGATAACGGTTTATATCTGATAGATGAAGCAGGAGAGGAGGTGTTGCTGCCCAAGAAATTTGTGAGTAGCAAAATGAAAGAAGGTACCCTCGGCCGGGTGTTTATATACAAAGATTCAAAGGATCGGTTAGTTGCTACTACTCAGCATCCTTACGCTATTGCCGGGCAGGCTGCGTGCCTCGTAGTAAAAGATGTGGCCGGCATTGGCGCTTTTTTGGATTGGGGATTAGAAAAAGATTTGCTGTTGCCTTTCTCAGAGCAGCCGGTGCATGTGCGCAAAGGCGACTTGGTGTTAGTGTATGTTTATTTAGATCGCGCTACCGGTCGCGTGGTGGCTTCGAGTAACATGAATAAGTTTATTAAGAATCGCGAGTTGAGTTTTGAGGAAAACACTGAGGTGGATTTGCTCGTGGGCGATGAAACCGATATTGGCTTCAAGGTAGTGATTAACCAAAAGCACTGGGGCATGCTTTACCGCAACGAAATATTTGGGGAAGTAAAGAAAGGAATGCACTTGAAAGGCTATATCAAAAAGGTGCGGGAGGATAATAAGATTGATGTGGCCTTGCAGAAACAAGGGCTTGACGCAGCACTTGATTTTGGTAAATTAATTGTAGGGAAACTAACGGCCAACGGAGGTTTCCTGCCGCTTACCGACCACAGTTCGCCCGAAGAGATATATGCGACTTTAGGGATAAGCAAAAAGAATTTTAAAAAGGCCATCGGTATGTTGTATAAAAAGAAGTTGATCGCTATACAGCCCGATGGAATTGCGCTGATTGATTTAGGAGAATAAGATTTGGAAGTTGCCGTTAGCGAGAAGCGATGTGCGGCTTTGTGCTGCTTACCGTTTACTGATGCGTGTTGCCTATTGTGAGAAGTTCCTGAAACTTTTCACCTCCCATCTCTATCCAACTAATGTCTGTGGTTCTCTACCCCTCTTCCTTTCATTTCATTTTTTATCTCTAAAGATTACTTTTGAAATACAATTCCGAAATCTTAAACAACATTCACCTCTTAGATGAGAAATTCCTTACTTCTTGTATTAGCCTTCTTCACGGGCTATATATCCAGTGCACAAAAAATTTGTTATTCCACCGAAGTGATTAATCAGCGAAGAACTGCTGACCCTGCTTATGACAAGGCGGCACACGATGCTGAATTAGCATTGCAGAAATGGGTGCAAACCAATCAGCAAGACCCCTACTATTCTGCCCGAACGGTGCGCACCATTCCGGTAGTAGTGCATGTGATTTACAATAGCAATGCCGAGAATGTGTCTGACGCTGCGGTGCAGCAAATGGTCAATCAACTGAACACCGATTATCGCAAACTCAATTCCGATCTCAATTCCGCCCGCTCGGTGGTGCAGCCCTTTGCGGTAGATGCGCAAATTGAATTTTGTTTGGCTCAGCGAAATCCATCCGGCCAATCAACGAATGGGATTGAACACATCTCTACCACACATGGCTGCTTTGATGCCAACTCACAGGCGAATGAAATGAAAAGCACCGGCACCGGTGGTGCTAACCCGTGGAATCCGAGTAAGTATCTGAATATATGGGTGGTGCATATTTGCGGAAGTTCCCCACAAACTGGCGGCATTGCCGGGTACTCCTACATCCCTACTTCTAATAACGGGCTTCACGGCTCCAACATTGACGGAGTAGTGGTGGACTACTCCATCGGATTAGGCTCCGGCAACAGAACTTGGACGCATGAGGTGGGGCATTACTTGGGGCTGCATCACACTTGGGGCGACCTGTCGGGTAATGCTTGCGGCAACGTGTTCCCCGATACCGATGATGGGTTCAGCGATACTCCCGATTCAAAAGATCCTAACTATGGCTGCACCGCTCACACTTCCTGCGCAGGAAATTCTTCGTATGGCGACCTGTTTGAAGATTATATGGATTACGGAGATGGTTGTGCCGTGTTGTTTACTGCTCAGCAAGCGAATTATATGAACAACATCCTCACCAATGTTCGTTCCAGTTTGTTCAATAGCAACTTGGCTTGCACTCCGCTTGGCGGGCCGGTGGCCTCTTTTACCGGTACTCCTACCAGTATTTGTATTGGGCAGAGCGTTCAATTTACCAGCACATCTACCGGTAGCAACCTCACTTATAATTGGTCGTTCCCGGGAGGAACTCCGACCAGTTCTACTTCTCAAAACCCCACTGTTACATACAACGCAGCGGGAACTTATAACGCTTCGCTCACGGTGAGCAGCGGAGGGCAAAACAACACTTCTTCCCTTTCCAATTACATTACCGTTTCAGGTTCGAATAGTTTACCGCTCAGCGAAGGATTTGAAACCGCTGTTCCTCCTTCAGGATGGACACTCGACAATGCTGATAATGGTAAAACTTGGACCCGCACTACATCGGCCAGCGGCTACGGCAGTTCGAGCGCGAGTGCTTACATGAATAACTACAATTATTCTTCTATTGGGCAAAAAGATTGGTTGATTACTCCTTCATACAATTTCAGCGGAGTAAACAATGGAAGAGTAAAATGGGATTATGCCTATGCCCCTTACCCTCAAGCGGGCTATGCCGATTCGTTGGAAGTTCTCTACTCCACTAACTGTGGCGCTACTTGGACTTCACTTTGGAGGAAGGGCGGCACTTCCTTAGCCACTGCTACGGCCACTAACTCTAATTTTGTTCCTACTGCTAATCAATGGAAAACTGATTCGGTTTCATTGAGTGCTCTTAACGGACAAAGCAGTGTGCGTTTTGCTTTCGTGAATACGAATAAATACGGCAACAATGTTTTCTTAGATAATGTGAATGTGTATAATGCTTCCTCGCAGCAAGGGCAAGCACCGGTGGCCAATTTTGTGGGAGTGCCTACCACAGTTGTAGTGGGCAATACGGTTTCGTTCACTGATTTGTCTTCTAACAATCCTACTTCGTGGAGTTGGAGTTTCAGCGGAGGAACACCGAGTACTTCGTCTGCACAAAACCCGACCATTACTTACAATACGGTGGGCACTTACTCGGTTACGCTAACTGCTACAAATTCGCAGGGCAGCAATCCGATTACTAAAACCAATTACATTACAGTGGTGCAGGGCGGAGGCACTTCTGCCTGCGACACACTTTCCAATTTTGTGGCTACCGATACGCTGACCATATTTTCTTTCTTGAATGGCGGAGGGTATCTCACCGGACATAATCAATATGCCGATAAAGCAAAAGCAGAATACTATGTAAACCCTTCCCCCGGAGCGCAGGTGACCGGAGCGCTGTTTTATTTTGCAGTGGCTAAAACGTTGAACCCTACCACCGCGCACATCACCGCTACCGTTTGGGATAACACCGGCACGGGAGGTTCGCCCGGCACTGCTATTGCTACTCAGTCGGTGCTCATTAATTCTATTGCCCAGAATGTTGCCAATCAAGCACTGACCTACGTTAGTTTCTCAAGCCCCCCAACGGTGAATAGCAACTTCTATGTCGGTTTCCAAATGACGAATGCCGCTGGCGATACTGTAGCATTAGTATCTTCTACTTTTCATTCGCCTGCTCCCAACCGAGCTTGGGAGCAAGAGAGTGACAACTTGTGGTATCTGTTTGATTCGGTGTATGGATCTGGCTTAGATATTTTTGCGCTGCCGATTTTGTGTACCGGTTCGGTGCAAGGCCCTACGGCTTCGTTTAATGCCAATAAAACTGCGGTATGTGCCGGCTCTACAGTCAGCTTTACCAGTACCTCTACCGGAAATCCTACTTCTTATAGTTGGGTATTTTCAGGAGGCACTCCCGCCACTTCTAATTCAGCTAATCCAACTGTAACTTACAACGCTCCCGGCACCTACAATGTAAGCTTGACGGTTTCAAATAGCAACGGAAGTAATTCGGCTACTCAAACGAACTACATCACGGTTTATGCTACACCTATTTTAAGCACCGGGGCTACTTCTGTTTTGTGTTTTGGAGGAAATAACGGCTCTGCCACGGTAAATGCTACGGGTGGCACAGCACCTTATAGTTATGCTTGGGGCGGAGGAGGAAACAGCGCGACCATCAGCAACAAGCCGGCCGGCAGTTACTCGGTAACGGTGAGCGATGCGCATCAGTGTTCCTCCACGGCTTCCGTAAATATTGGTCAGCCCTTATCGGCTATTACATTAACGTCTAACGCTACAGATGCGGCTTGCGGTCAGCCTAACGGAAGTGTTTCGGTGATTGCTTCAGGTGGTGCTGGTGGGTTCGACTATTCATGGAACACCGGAGCTACTACACAAACCGTTAGCAACCTCGCTCCGGGTAATTATATCGTTACGGTAACAGATGATAATAATTGCACCGCTTCCACTGCGATGACTATCAGTAATCAAAACGTGAGTGTTAGCGTGAGCGTAAATACAACAGCTGCCTGTTCGGGCAATAATGGTTCTGCCGATGCCGTAGTTACCAACAGCACGCAGGGAATAAACGGCTACCAATGGAACACCGGAGCTACCAGTGGTTCTATCAATAATTTGGCTGCGGGAAATTATTCGGTTACTGTGATGCTGACAAACGGATGCAGCGGCACTGCTACCGGTCAAGTAATAACCGCTTCGGGACCGAGTGCTTCTTTAAACCCTACCAATGGCACTTGCCAAACACCTCCGGCAATAAACTTAACAGTGAATGGAGGTTCGGCTCCCTTTGATTATGCTTGGAGCAATGGCGCTATTACCGAAGACGTGCAGAACATTCCTGCCGGTTCGTACAGTGTGACTATCACCGATGCGAATGGCTGCTCTGCCAGCGCTACCACTCCGGTGAGCGATAACTCTACGCTGTCAGTTACTTTTTCTACACAAGATCCTACTTCGGGAAATAACGGAAGTATTACTGCCACTCCGAGTGGCGGTACCTCTCCTTACTCTTACTCATGGAGCAATGGAGGCAATACTCCAACCATCAGTAATCTCGCATCGGGAACTTATACTGTAACGATTATGGATAACTCCGGTTGTATCAAAATTTCAAGTGCCACCATCGTGAGTACCGATATTACTCAGGTAAAAGGGATGGGCACCATTCAGGTGTTCCCGAACCCTGCGAATGACATCTGTAACGTGATGATTGAATTAAACAATACCGAAGATGTGCAGATAGCGATTTACAACAGCATCGGTCAATCGCTGTATTCGACTCAACTGAAAAACTATCAGTCGGGCACCGAGAAGATAGATATGTCTTCCTTTGCTTCCGGAGTTTATCTGGTAAAAGTTCGCTTAAATAATACAGATAGATATATCCGATTATTGAAAGAATAAGCGTGAAGCAAAGCCACCTTTTAACACCCCGTTCCTTCGTAGGGTGAACGGGGTTTTTTATTATCGCTCGTCATTACTATGTTTACTACTTCTATGAAATCATTTACAATTAGGGTACTTGTCGTTCTTTCGACCGTTTTTATTTTTCAGCTTGCCGATGCTCAGCAATGGTGCGGAACGATGGAGAATGTGTATCGCAAAATGCAGCAAGACCCTGCCGTGCAATTGCGCTATCAGAATTTATTGGATACCCTGAGCGAGCAGTATATGAATGCTCCGGCCCGTTCTACGAATGCGGTGACTGATATAATTTATATCCCCGTAGTATTTCACATCATACATAACGGCAAGGCAGTGGGCACCGGTGAAAACATCAGCGATGCGCAAATACAAACGCAGATTGATGCGATGAACTTGCACTATAATTTCTTGGATCCTAACATTGCGAACGTGCCTGCTCCCTTTCAAAGTGCGGTGGCCAATTGCCATATCAAATTCTGCTTGGCCAAGTTTGATCCGCAGGGCAATCCCACCACAGGCATTGAACGCCTTCAATTTTCACAAGCCACCTGGAATACGCAAGATGATATTGACAACACCTTAAAACCGGCCACTATTTGGGATCATACCAAGTACCTAAACATTTGGAGCGTAAAGATGGGTGGCGACCTGACCAGTCAGGGAATTTTAGCTTATGCTACCCTTCCTTACATTGCTAATGCTACCGATGATGGAGTGGTGGCTCGCAGTAATGTGATTGGCACTATTAACACGATTGCGGGATATCAATTAGGCAAAACTATAACTCACGAAGTAGGTCACTGGCTGGGGCTGTTGCATACTTGGGGGCTTGGGCCCGGTTGTGGCGATCAGGGCGATTATATTGCCGATACCCCCGATGAAGATGATGCCGCGTATGGCTGTCCTACTTTCCCCTACATTTCTTGCCCTTTAACCACACCTAACGGAGCCATGTTTATGAACTACATGGATTATACCTACGACCAATGCAGCAGCATGTTCACCAATGGCCAGAATGATCGCATGCACTTTGTGTTAGACGGCTCTCGCAGTGCCATTAAGACGGCTGCCAATACCGCCTGTTTTTACAACTTAGATGCCGCAGTGGCTTCTCTCGATTTTCCCAGTGATACTATCTGCTCCTTAAATTTTAAGCCGATAGTGACTATTCGCAACGAAGGGGTGATTGCTATTACTTCGGGCAAATTGTATTTTCAGATAGATGGGGATGTGGTGCAAATTTTTAACTGGAACGGAAGTATTCCATCGCAGGGCGAAATGCAAATTACTTTGCCGGAACAAATTACCATCGGTGGCGTGCATACGCTGGATGTGACCTTTGGAAATGTGAATGGGCAAGCTGCAGATAATTATTCGGGGAACGACAGCAAGAGCGTTGCCTTTTTTGTGTACGATGGAGGAACTGCCGCCTCGCTTCCGTTGACCGAAGGATTTGAAGGAGGAATTTTTCCTCCCACCAACTGGCAAGTGCAAAACCCCAACAATGATGCTACGTGGATCAAGAATTCTGCTTTTAGCGGCTATGGACAAAGCACGGCTTGCATGTCTATTGATAATTTCAGCTATGGCATTAACCCAAATAAAAAGAAAGATGCTATCGTTACTGATGCTTATGATTTCACCACAGTCACTTACCCGGAGTTGAAGTTTGATGTAGCCTATGCGCAATACAGTGCTACCAGATACGATTCGCTGAATTTATATTACAGTTTCGACTGCGGCAGCAACTGGACTAAAATTTGGAATCAGAAAGGAGGCGAGTTAGCTACGGCTCCCGATCAGACGGTGATGTTTACGCCTTCGGCTTCGCAATGGAAAACCGTATCGGTTCCTTTGTTGAATATGGCGGGTCAGAACAAGGTGACTTTTAAATTTGAAAATGTGACCGGATGGGGAAATGCACTTTACATTGACAACATCAACATAGCCAACAACCCTTCTCTCTCTGTTGCCGAAACGAAACGGGAAGAAGTGAAAATATATCCCAACCCCGCTTCCGATTTAGTGGCTATTCGCATCCCGGCCAATCATCCGTTTAATCGCGCAGAGGTGTTGAACAGTTTGGGCGAAGTGGTGTATGCCGCTTCGATGAATGACAATGCGCTTATCTTTTCTGTCAAGAACTTCCCCTCCGGTCTTTATTTTGTACGAATGGTGGGAGAAAATAAATCACAAACCGAGAAATTTTTGGTGACTCAATAAAACATTTGAATGAAGAAGATTCTATCTGCTGCTACTGTTCTGTTCCTTTTTATCTCCATTTCCTTTTCACAGGTAATTCAGAAACGCTGCGGCACTTTTGATGTAATGAAAGTGCGCGATCAGCAAGAGCCGGGTTATTTGCAGCGCGTGAATGCCTGCTTTAATAATGCCAAAGCCGTTGCCGATTTAAACCGCAGCAATCGCTCGGCCTGGGATACCATATATCGCGTTCGCTGCGTGTTTCACATTGTATATACCAATGCCGAAGAAAATATTCCCGACTCGGTGATCTATTCTCAAATAGAAGTGCTGAACGAGGACTACCGCAGGTTGAATGCCGATACCGTGAAAACGAGAGCAATTTTTAAAGATATTGCAGCCGATGCCGGTATCGAATTTTATTTGGCTACCACTGATCCGAATGGTCAACCTACGAACGGTATTACCCACACCCTGGGCACTCCGGGATTTCTAGGCTTTAATCCTTTTACCGATGATATGAAGAGTACTGCTACGGGTGGTGAAGATGCCTGGCCGACCGATCGCTATCTCAACATCTGGGTATGCAATGTGCTGAATGGCCTCGGAGTTTTAGGCTATGCCTTTCCTCCTGATAATGCGCCCAACTGGCCGGCAAATTCAGGAACAGATTCCGCTAAGCAGGGAGTGGTGTTGCACTATCCTGTGGTAGGTAGAAATTTCTCGGCTCCTATTGATCCCACCGTGGCGCAGGGAAAAAGTGCCGTGCATGAAATTGGGCATTACCTCGGCCTGCGCCACATTTGGGGCGATGGCGATTGCACTGAAGATGATGGCATTTCTGATACCCCTTTGAGCGATGCGGCTCATCAGCAAACCTGCGATACCAGTTCCAATACTTGCCCCGACTCGCCTCTAGATTTTCCCGATATGATTGAGAACTATATGGACTACTCGGACGATCGCTGCTTGAATATGTTTACTGAAGAGCAGGTGGGTATTATGCGCGCGATGTTGCAAACTTCAAGGGCGGGAATCGCCACCGTAGTCACCGCTACCGGAATAAAAAACAACCCTTACGATATTCTTCAAAATGTGTCGGTATTCCCCAACCCTTCAAAAGATATGGTCACGCTGAATGTGCAGGTGAAAAGCGGAACTCACTATAGCTACGAAGTGTTTAATGCCATTGGCGAAAAACTGTTGGGGGAAATCAATATTCAGGCTTCGGATAATCACCATCAGCTCGACTTGGCTGCACAACCCAGCGGCATTTACTTGGTAAAGGTTACCTCGGGTGAACTAACGGTAGTGAAGAAGGTGCAACTGATTCGCTGATTGGCGCGATTTCTTTCGGCTTTGACCTCAAACCATCAATTTATGGTTTCCTAAGTAATTTATGAGCCTCATCAATGCCATTATAACTCGGTGGACGAGTGTTATTGATAGTGGGAGTGCAATTATTGATACCCCGAATGCCATTATTACTACAGGGCCCAAGCTTATAACTGTCGGGCACGCGATTATTAGCAGAGTGACTAAGGTCGGAACACTAATAATTGTGTGACCGATACTAATAATGGGGTGCTTACAATACAGTTTTAGAAACAGGGTAGGATGAAAAGGCGGGCGGCCTTCTGTCTTGAGCGAAGCCACTGTAAATTGCAGTTGTTCTAAATCAAGTTTATTGACAAAGGCCTCCAATACTCGGACCGAATTGCTATCTCCAATTTGTTCTTCGAGACAGCTAAAGTGCATTTGAAGCCGGTTCTGTGCTTGTATATATTCCATACCCTCAATGACGAACAGCAAAAGAAGAAATTGTACTTTCCCCTCAATTTTTTTTGGAATATCTTGGAGGGTGGTATTTTCACAGTCTGACGTTATGGGTAACTCTATGACGACCGTGATGACATCAAACTGACGAGCTTTGAACAGGCAGTTTTCCGGACAACTTGATTAACGGACTGACACTGCTTCTAAATCCCTACGCTAAAATAAATTTGTAAAAAAAGCCCACCCGCTCCAACGCACAAAACACACTTTCATTTTTTTGCCGACACATAGACCAACCCTAAAAAAAATGAAAGTGTGTTTTCTCCACCCCAAAAGAAAAACAAAAAAGCAAAACAGCCCCGAAAACGGGGCTGTTTCTGGGTAGCAAATTTAATTTTTGATTAAGCGTAAAAAGTCAATACATTTGTGTCAAACAACAAAAGATATGAGTAAGAAGCCAATTAACAGAATCAAAGCTGTTTTAGCCGAAAAAGGTAAGACCAATAATTGGCTTGCGGCTCAACTTAAAAAAAGTGTAACGACAACTTCTCGTTGGTGTTCAAACAAAACACAACCATCGGTTGAGAACATGATTGAGGTTGCAAAACTTTTAGGCGTTGATGTTAAAGACTTATTACACACAACAAAAAAATAACGGCTATGCAAACTCAAAGACAAAACCTGCCGTTTGAAAAAATAGCAGTTAGTCCCGAATGGTGTTTTAAAAATGTTCGTTCAATTGAACAATGGACACACGGCTATCACAGGTATCCTGCAAAATTTTTACCGAACCTTGTGAAGAAATTAATAGAGGACTACACACAACCAACAGACATGGTTGCGGATTTCTTTGCCGGTTGCGGAACAACTTTGGTAGAAGCAAAAGTTCATGGCAGACAATCAATCGGAGTTGACATCAATCCTGTAGCGGAGTTAATCACTAACGCAAAAATAAATCCTATTGACCCGAAGAAACTTGAAGCCAAGTTTCAAAATCTTATTAAGAAGTTTGACGACTTTGATCCAAAAGATTATTCTGAAATAAATCTTCATGACAGAATTGATTATTGGTTTTCTCCACGACACAAATACAAAATTGCTTTTCTCTACGAAAAGATTTTATCACTTCGTGATAAAACAGCAAGAGAATTTTTTCTTGTTTCGTTATCTCACATTTTAAAGAATTGTTCAAAGTGGTTACAGTCAAGCACCAAACCACAAATTGACCCGGACAAAAAACCTACTGACCCTTTCATTGCTTTCATCACACATACAAAGCAGATGATAAAGCGGAACAAGGAGTTTTATGATAAACTTACTGAAACAGATTTTCTAAATACAGCTTGCGAAATTCGTTTGGAAGATGCAAGACAAACGACTTTGGAATCAGGTTCAGTTGGAGCAATTATAACATCACCGCCTTATGTTACCTCATACGAGTATGCAGACATACACCAGCTCACAGCGTATTGGTATGAGTATATCACCGACCTGCAAGGATTCAGAAAAAATTTCATCGGCACTTTCTATTCTCTTAATCAAAATACAACAGTTGATTCAACACTTGGACAGCAAATCGTAAATCAACTTTTGAAAAAGGATAAACGCAAGGCAAAAGAAGTTGCAAACTATTTCAAAGACATGCAAGCGGTAGCAACGGAAATGCACCGCGTCCTAAGAACAGACGGACATACTTGCTTAGTAATTGGTAATACGACTTTTGTTGGTGTGAAAGTAAAATCTGCCGAGGTGTTTAAAGAAATTTTGGAATCTTTAGGGTTCAACATGGTTCAAGTAATAAAGAGAAGCATTCCTCATAAGTTGATACCAACCATCAGAGATAAAAAGACAGGCAAGTTTTCTAAACTAAAAAACAAAGACAGCAAACTGGTATATCCCGAAGAATACATACTGATTGCAAAAAAATAAATAATGGCAATAATCAAAAAAGATAGTCAACCGTTTGAACCTTATGCAAGGTTGATGAACATTATTGGCGACCAGTTAATCACCAACAAAATTGTTGGTGTGATTGAGGTTGTCAAAAACTGTTATGATGCGGATGCAGAAAATGTTCAAGTGCGGTTTTTCAATATGGGAAACCGAGGAACAAGTTATTTGACAGAAAAAGAACAACCTTATATTGAGATTGAAGATGATGGAGAAGGAATGACTTTAAAAACCATTACAGATATTTGGTTAAGACCAGCAACTCCAAACAAATTAGACAAGAGAAAAAACAAAAAAGATGTAACGAAGAAAGGAAGAATAATTCAAGGCGAAAAAGGAATAGGAAGATTTGCAATTCACAAGTTGGGAGAAAAGATTCATGTTTTTACAAAAGCAAAAGGAGAAAATGAAGTAAAACTTGAAATGGATTTTACTGAATTCAATCCGGAGAAAGTGGACTTGTTCAATCAACCTACTGTTGAATATAAACTCTTAAATAAAGTTGATAATAAATGGTTCGTGAATGACCCACCGGAAGAAATTAAAAAATCACACGGAACACTTATTCGGATTTACAATCTCCGAGAAGAGTGGAGAGACAAAGATTATCAAGAGCTTTACAAAGCCGTTCAAAGGTTAATTCCACCTGTTGATTCAAATGCAAAAGAACTTGAAGTAAAAGAATTCAAATCAGATTTTAATATTTCGCTTTACAAAGACGACTCACTATACACATCAGAACAAGCGACAACTTTTAAAGATGTAATTGAACAAGCACATTTTACTATGCTTGGTAGCGTTTCACGAAAAGGGACTTTGTCATTCAGATATAAATCCATTGCACCACAAAGAAAATTAACGAAAGAAGTTAATCTCCTTGACAGAAAACAAATGGCGGACTTGAACTATGTTTCAAAATCTATTGATAAATGGTTTTATAAAAAGGACGAGGAATCAAAAGAGTTTAAACTGGTTAGAACTCCTATCTGTGGCGAGTTTAAGTTTTCATTTTACGCATTTGATTTTACAGACAACCTTTTCAAGAAAAGTGAGATTGCATCGTTTATCAGAGATAATTTTGTCTTTGTTTACAGAGACGGAGTGAGAGTATATCCATACGGTGAAAAAGGCGAAGATTGGTTGAACCTTGATAAGCTGCGAGCAACCATACAAGCCGGACAATACATTAGTTCAAACGATTTGACAGGGTTTGTTTACATCACAAGAGATGACAATTCTATTCTTAAAGATGCAACAAACCGTCAAGGAATTATGGACACAGACGGAGCATTGGAGGATTTCAAAAATTTAGTAACCGCTGCTTCCGAAATATTCAATACTGAAATAAAAATTGATAAGAACAAATTAAAAATAAAGAAGAATGCAGCATTCAAAGATTCTAATTCTCTTGTAACAAAATCTTTTGAGGCACTTGAAAAAAGTTTAGAAAAAATTGACAACAGAGAAGTGCTTGAAAAGGCAAACAAATTTCTTGACACTGTGACTAAGCATAGTTCCTTGATGAAGGAAAGAATGGAAACTGTTGAAGATTTAGCTGGCTTGGGAATGGCAGTAGAAAAAGCTTCTCACGATGCTTTGATGCTTTTGGCAAAAATGCGAGGTAACATCAAGGACTTTCAAAAGAAAGCAAAGAATAAGGATTATAAGAATGAAGAACTAATAAAACTTTTGAATGAGTTAGATGGGAATTTAAATTTTGTATATGATGAGATGCAAGTCATACAGCCACTTTTTAAAATTCAACGTAAAGCAATTCAAGATGTGAGTGTTTATGACAACATTGAAAAAGTTATAAAATATTTCAGAAGAGAATTAGAAAATAAAATCAGTGTTCAAATCATAAAGGACAAAGACATTGTAGTAACAACCAACAATGGATTAATTCTTCAAGTTTTAATCAACCTACTTGATAACGCAATTTACTGGGTTAACAGAACGGAAAAGAAGCAAACCGAAATTGCTTTTAAGATAAATTCAAAAGACAACACATTAATCATTGCGGACAATGGAGCTGGCATCAGAGAAGATGTTGAGCCTCTAATCTTCAACGAATTCTTCTCACTTAAATCAGACGGGCGTGGACTTGGACTTTACATCGTTAAGGAAATTCTTTTGCGGATTAACGCAGAGATTTCAATTATTCACGAAGAAAAAAAGAAACTCCTTCCCGGAGCAAACTTCATTATCAAATTTAACAACGAACCTCAATAACATGGAAGGAGTAATACTTTTCGCAGATGACCATGTTTTCCATTCGGGCAGAATGGAAAATGAACTTTTTCAAAAATTTAATTTGGAAGGTAAGTTTTCAATCTTGCCAATAGATAATTTATCTATACTTGAAAAAACCGTTTCCTCTGTATCAACATATAGAGCAATAATTTTAGATTGGAACTTTAAACAAGATAGCGGAGAGGAAGGTGTATCAATTCCAGATGCTACTCCATACAAGTTTTTAAAGAGCAATAAAATATTCTCTCTTGTTTATGTGTATTCACAAGCCGCAATTTCTCCAGAAGAAAAGGCAGAGTTAGAAGGACTTTATCCCAACAAAATATTTTTTGCTACAAAAGAAACCGATAAAAGCATTGATGTAGAGCACAAGAAAATTTCTGAAGGTATTGAAGGCTTTGAAAAAGCAAACCAACATTTGACAACTCCTTTCATTTGGAGTCAAGCAATAAACACATCTGTTCAAACTATATTTAATGAACTTGAAAGTGCAGACCCGAACTGGATAAAAGAAATTTATTCGACTGCCAAAGCGGATGGTTCAGAACCAAACGCAGTAGTAATAGGCGTATTTCAAAATCTTTTAAACGAATCAATAATTCAAAACGGAAGTCTCACAAAATCATTAGCCGATTCGGCAGCTTTGGCTGATGTTCCGGTTGCTTCTAAGGAGGAATCATCAGCCAAGCTTTACAATAGAATTTACTATACACAGTTGCTTATAGGTGCTCCGATAATGACAGGTGATATATTCAAATTTAGCGAAGATGAATTTGCTATTTTGATAACGCCAGAGTGCGATGTAAATGCAAAAAAGGAAACTACACTTGAGTTCCTTAAATTCTCTAAAACAGCTTCTGCCGCATTCATTACAAGAAAGAAAAAAGATGATGAACTTTTTAATAATAAAGTTCAAAGCAGGCATATCCTCCCTTCATTCCCTTTTATTGCAAAATCTTACAATCTTTCAGCCTTCATAGATTTTGAGACGGCTTTTGTTGTAAAAGTTAAAAGCGAATTTGAGAATAAGAGAAGTGATTACAAATTAAATTCTCCCTACATATTTCAACTAAGACAAAGATATTTGGCTTACATCGGACGAGTTGGAGTTCCAGCTATTCCACCAAGTTTAAAAGCATTTAACCTAAAATAGAAATGCCAACGCTACAAAAAAATACACTCTTAAAAAACGCACAAGCCAACGCTGGAAGCATTTTTTTTAAGAGAGTATTTTTTTCTCCACCCAAAAAATCCTCCCTTCCTTTTTTTACAAATTTATTTCCCCCACCGCACGGGTTCACTGGTAATCGGACAGTCACATCTTCTAATGTAAATCGCTTCGGACAAAGTGTGTGCAAACTTGACACGACACATCTTCGGACGGAAAGAAGAGCAGCAGCTACCCAAAAGGCGGGGTTTCGTGCTTCGCAGACACATTTGTGGTAGCAGAAAGTTCAGCTCTCCGAATAAAGTTTAGTGGTAAAAATCCCGCCCTTCGGGTAGCTGCAAACCGTCAGGCTGTGAAATAACCCCCTCTTTGGTTTTTCGCGGCATAAAAACCGTAATAGGCTTTTTGTATAGAGCGATTCAAAGCGATTTGAGCTTGCCGTTTTTCAGGTAGCTATTCTTCCACTAAAATTTTGAAGAGCGTAAAAGTGCTGTAAACGAAGCAGTTTTTGGCAAAGCCGGGCAATCCTCTTGTAGTCGGTGGCCAGTTTTGGAGTTTTTCTAATAGCTCAGAGATGCCGAGGATGTTGATGCTGCGTTTGAGATTATAGACCAACGAAGTACGCATTATTAATCTTTTTGTGGAGAGTATTCCGCTTCTTCTGGCTTAGTCTAATGCTTGCCCCGGATTGCCGGATAGCTCTAGCATTTTCTGGAACTCAACATCTTTCAGGTCGTTGTAGTAAAAATATACGGGGTTCACTGCGCTGCCGTTCTTCAATACCTCATAGTGTAAGTGTGGTCCGGTGGACTTTCCGGTGCTGCCCACGTTTCCGATTAAGTCTCCCCGCTTCACTTTTTGCCCCTGCTTTACCTGAAAGCGCGACAAGTGAGCGTAACGAGTGCGATAGCCGTAGCCGTGATTGATAATGATTTCGTTGCCATAGCCGCCAAAGGAATAGTTCACGGTTTCCACCACCCCGTCACCGGTGGCAAAAACTTCAGTTCCGATAGGGGCGCTAAAGTCCATGCCCTCATGAAACTTGGCAATTTTGTAAATAGGATCTACGCGATAGCCGTAGCCCGATGCGAGCCGCTTTAATTTCTTATTCGACACCGGCTGAATAGAAGGGATAGAGGCCAACATCTGTTTTTGGTTCTTTACCATATCCGCAATTTGATCAAACGACTTTGACTGTATCACCATCTGTTTCTTCAGCTTATCTACTTTTACCGAAATATCCTTCATCAACTCCCCGTTATCGTATTTCTCTAAGTAGCGAAACTTGTTCACCCCTCCCGAACCTGCCTTCCACACATCATCGCTAATCGGTTCGGCCTCAAACATCACTCGATAGATATTTCCATCGCGATAATGCAGTTCATCCAGCACGGAGGTAAGCCTATCCACCTCCTGATTCAACAAATAATATTGATCCTGCATTTCCCCTATTTCTCCTTTCAAAATTTTCTCCTTCGGGGAATCTACAAATTTGTAATAGATGGTAGAAATAGCCAGTGAAAACACCAGCGCTGCCATCATAAAAGCCAACATCCTCAGAATGCTGGAGGTCCAACTAACCACCGCTTTTTCGTAGCGAAGGGTATGGGTGTTGAAGATGTATTTTTCTTTTTTCCTTAAAGCCATTTCTAATAAGGTTCGAGCCGGTTCAGCTACCTAACAGTATCGCTATTTCTTTTATTTTCGCACCTCCTCAAAATCAGTAGAATCAGGTCGGTTTTGAAGGGCTAATGTAGTTGAAAATTTATTTTAAGCCACTCTTTCACCAGCGTGGGAGTTTAAATTCAGTTAAGAGATGATAAAGAGTTTCCGCAAAATCGTTCTCTCGAAAAGGTAAAACGATTTTGGTGGAAGATTCAGATAAAGGATAAATATGACTTCGGAGCAAATACGCAAAGCGTTTCTCGATTTTTTTGAAAGCAAAGCACACAAAATTGTGCCCAGTGCGCCTATTGTGGTAAAGAACGACCCCACGCTGATGTTTATCAATAGCGGCATGGCTCCTTTCAAGAATATTTTTTTGGGCAACGAGCCTATTAAATATCCGCGAATAGCCGATACTCAAAAATGCCTGCGCGTAAGCGGAAAGCATAATGACTTGGAAGAAGTGGGGGTAGATACCTACCACCACACCATGTTTGAAATGTTGGGCAACTGGAGCTTTGGCGACTATTTTAAGAAGGAAGCGATTGAATGGAGTTGGGAACTGCTCACCCAAGTGTATCGCTTAGAAAAAGAACGCTTGTATGTAACCGTGTTTGAAGGCGATACGAAAGAAAACCTCGCCTTTGATCAGGAAGCATCGGATGAATGGAAGAAATGGATTGACGAAGGTCGTATTCTGAAAGGAAATAAGAAGGATAACTTTTGGGAAATGGGCGATACCGGCCCTTGTGGGCCTTGCTCTGAAATTCATATTGATTTACGAAGTGACGAAGAGCGGAAGCAACAGCATGGCAAAGATTTAGTGAATGCCGGTCATCCTCAGGTGATAGAAATTTGGAACAATGTGTTTATGGAGTTTGAGCGCAAAGCCGATGGCTCCTTAGTGAAATTAGAGAAGCAACATGTAGATACCGGAATGGGCTTTGAGCGCTTGTGTGTGGCGGTGCAAAAGAAAACGAGCAACTACGATACCGATATTTTTCAGCCCACGATACAGTTTGTAGCCACCAGAGCTAAAGTAACCTACGGAGATAATGAAAAAACAGATATTGCACTTCGGGTAATAGCCGATCATATTCGCGCCATTTCCTTCACTATTGCCGATGGGCAATTACCTTCCAACACCGGTGCAGGGTATGTGATTCGCAGAATTTTGAGAAGAGCGGTTCGCTATGCTTATTCCTATCTCGGCTTTGAAACACCACTTCTCTGCGACTTGGTTCCGCTCATTGCTAATCAGTTTGCAACGGTATTCCCTGAGTTAAAAGCACAAGAAGATTTTGTGGCAAATGTGATTAGAGAAGAAGAAACTTCTTTCCTTAGGACGCTCGCTCATGGCATCAAACGCTTCGCCATCATTGAAGAAGAATTAGTGAAGAGCAATGATCAATTAGTGGATGGTAAAACTGCTTTTGAACTTTTCGATACCTATGGCTTCCCTTTGGACCTTACTCGTTTAATGGCTGCCGAAAAAGGGTTCTCAATGGATGAAGCCGGTTTCAACAAAGAGATGGCTGCTCAAAAAGCAAGAGGCCGCAAAGATGCTGCTACCGACCAAAGCGATTGGATAGAAGTGGGAGAGGAGGCAAAGACAGAATTCATCGGCTACGATTTTCAGGAAGCCGATTCGTACTTAGTAAAGTACCGCAGCATAAAGCAAAAAGATAAAGAACTGTTTCAGTTAGTCTTGAACAAAACCCCCTTCTATGCCGAGAGCGGAGGACAAGTAGGCGATACCGGCTATCTCGACTTTGGCGGAGAAAAGATTGAGGTGCTGGATACCAAAAAAGAGAATGACCTTATTGTTCATTTGGTGAAGAAACTTCCGGCACAACTCAACACCCCGCTTCATGCAAAAATCAATTCAACGAAACGGAGCGATACGATAAAGAACCACTCTGCCACTCACTTATTGCAAGCAGCTTTAAGGCAGGTGTTGGGTTCCCATGTGCAGCAGAAAGGCTCGCTCGTTCATCCCGATCATTTGCGTTTCGACTTCTCTCACTTTGCAAAGATGACCGATGAGGAAATTGCCCAGGTAGAGCAGATAGTGAATGATAAGATCATGGAGAATGTTGCCTTAGAGGAAAGGCGCAACGTGCCTATTGCTGATGCTAAGAAATTGGGCGCTACCATGTTGTTTGGCGAAAAGTATGGAGAGTTTGTGCGCGTAATCACCTTCGATGAAACATTTTCGCGCGAACTGTGTGGCGGTTGTCACGTACATTCTACCGGTGAGGTGGGCTTGTTCAAAATAATTTCGGAAAGTTCTATCGCTTCGGGCGTGCGCAGAATAGAAGCGGTGACGGGGCGCAAAGCTATAGACTATGTGAATGCTAAGTTGAAGGACTTAGAAAGCATTGCCGCCCACTTTAAAGGCTCTAAGAACATTGTGCAGAGCATAGAACAGTGGAGAGAAAGTGCCGATAAACTGGCAAAAGAGAACGAGCAGTTGCAAGATAAATTGATTGGCGGGCTTGCCAAGGAATACAAACTTGCTTTTGAACAAGTGGGAAGTGTTCATTTTTTGGCCGATAAAAACGTAGCGGTCACTTCAGCCGATGCACTGCGCAAACTTGGGCTGATACTGGTGAGCGAAGTGAAAGATAATTTTGTGATGTTGCTTTCAACCCATGTGAATGGCAAGCAGATTGTTCATCTGCGCATTGCTCCTTCGCTGGGGGTCAATGGAAATCAACTGCTGAAAGAATTGGCTCCTGCCATTAAAGGAGGTGGCCCGGCTGATTTTGTGCAGGCAAGTACCGCAAACATGAGTGATGTGGAGGACTTGGCGAAGAAGTTGAGAGAGAGGTTTACTAATTTATCTTTGTAGAAATTTTGAGGATGAACCTGTTAGAAGAAATAAAGAAATTAAGTCAGGCCGAAAAGATTCTGTTAGTAGAACAAATTTGGGATGATATGGCTCGTGAAAGAGAGGATGACTTAACTCAAGAGCAAAAAGATGAATTAGATAGACGATTAGATTTGGCTGAGGAAGGAAAGATCCAATACCATTCATGGGCGGATGTAAAGGAGCGTATCCGGTTATTGAAAAAAGATGTATAAGGTCGAACTGTCAGAGTTAGCAATACTCGAACTTCAGGAAGCCTACATTTGGTATGATGAACAACGTTCGGGCTTGGGAGATGAGTTGATGATTTGCTTCGAACAAGGTATTGAAACACTTCCCCATCCTCCTAATTTTCAAGTCAGATACAGAAGTTTGCGAACATCCCGAATCAAAAGATTCCTTACAAAATTGTTTTGTAGGATTGTTGGGGAGGATACGGTTAAAGTTGAATCATTTTTTCACACAAGCAGAAATCCGAGCATCTGGAAGAATATATCATGAGCAACAACAAATACGATAAATACGAAGTGATCATAGGTTTAGAAGTACACGCGCAGCTTTCTACACTCAGCAAAATGTATTCCGGTGATTCGGCTGAGTATGGCGGCTCTCCCAACACGCATGTGAGTGCTGTTTCCTTGGGGCATCCGGGCACGCTGCCGATGGTGAATGAAAAGGCGATTGAGTATGCCGTGAAAATAGGGCTGGCTACGCACAGCGAAATCCGACATGAAAATCAATTTGCCCGTAAAAATTATTTCTATGCCGACCTCCCAAAGGGCTATCAGATTACGCAGGATAAAACTCCTATTTGCACCAACGGCTGCATCGAGTTTGAATTAGAAGGAGAAAAGAAAAGTGTTCGTCTTACCCGCATCCATTTAGAAGAAGATGCCGGAAAATCAATTCATGATATGGACCCTTACTTTACACTCGTAGATTTGAATCGTGCCGGTGTTCCTTTAATTGAAATAGTTTCGGAACCCGACCTGCGCAGTGGCGATGAAGCGATGGCCTACCTGAACGAAGTGCGCAAATTAGTGCGCTATCTCGGTATCTGCGATGGCAATATGGAGGAAGGGAGTATGCGCTGCGATGCGAACGTTTCGGTGCGCTTGAAAGGTGCTACCGATTTTAATCAGCGCAGCGAAATAAAGAACATGAATAGTATGCGCAATGTAAAGCGCGCCATTGAGTACGAGTTTATTCGCCAAATAGATACGGTGGAGGCAGGGGAGAAGCTCGCGCAAGAAACACGCGGCTTTGATGCGGTAAAGGGGATTACGCTTTCGCAGCGGAGCAAAGAACATGCACACGATTATCGCTATTTCCCCGAGCCGGATCTGCCACCGGTGTTATTGACCGATGAATATATTCAATCCGTAAAAGCTGATATGCCCAAACTCTCGGCTGAGTTGAAGGAAGAATATATGCAGCGGCTCGAATTGCCCGAATACGATGCCCGCTTATTGAGTGATGATAAATACACTTCGGAATATTTTAATCAACTGATTGAGCATACCACCAATTACAAAGCCGCCTCCAACTGGATGTTGGGGCCCATCAAAAGCTATTTGAATGAAAATGGAATTGAAATTCAACAGTTCAAAATAGCGCCTGCGCAAATCGCAGCATTGGTGGCTTTGATTGACGAAGGCAAAACCAACTTCTCGGTGGCTTCTGCTAAAATCTTTCCGGCACTGTTAGCGCAATTGGATAAAACACCCCTGCAAATTGCACAGGAACTAAACCTTCTTCAAAACAGTGATGAGACGATGATTGCTGAACTGGTAGCGCAGGCACTTGCTAAATTCCCTGAAAAAGTAAGTGAATATCATGCGGGCAAGAAAGGTTTGCTCGGCTTATTCGTTGGAGAGGTAATGAAATTATCAAAGGGCAAAGCCGACCCGAAATTGACCAATAAACTTTTACTCGAAAAATTAGAATCTTAAAAATCCAATTAATTTCATCACATGAGAAAAACATTTGCCTTCCTTCTTTTTGCTGCTACCATATTTTCGTCCTGCCACCTAAATGGGAAAGGCGATAAATACGAAATCCAGGGAACCGTTAAAAATCACCCCGCCAAATCAGTGATGCTCGAAAAATTAGGCCTTCAGCAAATCACCGTGGTGGACTCATCTAAAATAGATGACAAAGGTAATTTCAGTATGACCGGAGTGAGCGAAACCGGTTTTTACCGCATTAAGCTTGATGACAAAACCTTCTGGCTTATTTTGCTTGAGCCGGATAAATACAAAATAAATATTGACCTTTCTAATCAAGAAGATGCCTTTAAAATTGAAGGCCCTATTGCCGATGATGAATTTCAGAAGGCGATGAAAAGCTTAAACGAAGTGCAGAAAGAAGTGCAGACCGCCCGCTATGCTTACTTGATGGGGCAGCAAATGCAAATTCCGCAGGACTCCTTGGCAATAGCTGCTACACAATTACAGGCAGCCGCGGGAAAATTAGAGAAGATGTGTCTTGAAGGAGCTAAGAATGCCAAAAATCCGCTGGTAGCCTTATTCTATATTACCAATACTCCTTTGCAGAACTATTCAAAGGAAAACTTAGCCGTGATTGAAAGAATGGAGAAGGAAATCCCTAACTCTTCCTACACGAAAGAATTCAGAACCATCTACAATCAGTTTGAAGCGCAGGCAAAGGCCGGCCAACAAGGCGAAGATGCCGGAGGTGCAGTGGAGATTGGCAAGCCCGCTCCGGAGATTGACTTGAAAACTCCGGATGGCAACAGCATTAAGCTCTCTTCACTCAAAGGCAAAGTAGTATTGCTTGATTTCTGGGCATCCTGGTGTGGCCCTTGCCGCATGGAAATGCCGAATGTAGTAGCAGCGTACAAAAAGTATAAGGACAAAGGCTTTACCATTTACAGCGTATCCCTTGATAAAGACATGAATGCTTGGAAAAACTCTATCAAGCAATTGGGTATGACTTGGGAGAATCAAGTGAGCGATCTCAAGTTTTGGCAATGCGAAGCCGCTGTGCGCTATGGTGTAAATGGTATTCCAGCAGCTTTTCTAATCAATCGCGATGGAGTGATTGTAGCCAGCAACCTTCGTGGGCAGGCACTCGACCAGAAATTAGCAGAATTGCTTCCGTAGTCTTATATTCATTTCGTGAAATCTGTTTACCGCAGCTTATTCGTATGGATGCTGGCGCTTGCGACTGTACCCCTCTATGCCCAATACGAAGGCTCCGTGGCTGATACTCTCCACTTTGAAGGTTTCAAAGAACCTAAAAAGCTTCCTTACAAATTGAACGTGGTCAAAGCCAGTCCCATGCCTTTCTTTATCGGGCAAATTCCTTACTGCGGAGAAATACGGATTACCTATGAGCGAATGTTGGCCAGCCACCATTCCTTGCTATTGGGCGGCTCTTATAATTATCCCAACGTTATCTTGTTGGTGATGAGTGCCGTAAGCGATACTGCGCAGAGCTTCAAAGATTTTAGTTTGCGGGGTGGGCGGGTCATGTTTGGCTACCGTTTCTATCCCATTAAAAGGCAGTCGGCTCCCAAGGGATTGTTTTTCGGCCCCTATGTTTCCTACAACTTTGTAAAAATAAAACAGCGAAAGGGGAATGGCTCCTACGACCTTATCAACTATCTCAATGCAGATATGGTAGTTGGTTATCAATTCGAGATGGGGCACAGTGTGTTCATGGAGTTCATGGGGGGCATCGGCTACCGCAATAATTGGGGAGTGTATTACGATGCTCGCCTCAACCGCTCTGAGCGATACGATATTTACGACATCAAGTTCCTCAAAAATGTCAAGTTCCTGCTTCAAGTAAATTTTGGATACGGATTTTAAAAATTACAAGATTGTAAGAAGGGCATAGCTTCCGTTCTTTTTTCTTTTTGCGCGTAAAAATAATTGCGGTAGGTTTGAAACGAATTCCAATCTATGATTCAACAAATCGAGTTTTCTCTTCCTCCTTTCTCGCGAGGTTTTCATTTGATTACCGAACTCATTACACAAAATATTCCTGACATGCCCGCTACCGGCCTGTTGCATTTATTTATTAAGCATACCTCCGCAGGTATCTGCATCAACGAAAATTGCGACCCTACTGTGTTGAATGATTTTGAGAGTTCCTTTAATCGAATAGTGCCGGAAAGTGCCGCTTCTTATACCCATCAGGAAGAAGGTCCTGACGACATGCCCGCTCATATCAAAAGTGTGTTGACCGGGCATGGCTTCACGGTTCCTATTGCGAACCATCAGATGAACTTAGGCACTTGGCAGGGAATTTATCTATGTGAGTTTAGAAACCACGGGGGCAGTCGCAAAATTGTAGCCACCATTTACGCATAAAAAAAGTCCCGCTCTTTCGGGCGGGACTCGTCACCTATGGTGAATTTAACCATGGCAACATCCAACAGTCTCTTACTTGTTGTCTTTCACTTCTTCGTATTCTACATCAGAAACATCATTGCTTTCGGCTCCTCCTGTGGTAGCTCCATCGGTGTTACCGGCATCTGCAGTAGGTGCTTGTTGCTGTGTAGCGTTATATATATCCTGTGAGGCAGCTTGCCAAGCGGTATTCAGAGTTTCTGCCGCTTTATCCATCGCCTCAGTATCGTTGCTTTCCTTCGCCTTTTTTAATTCTGCTAAAGCCGACTCGATCGCTGTTTTCTTATCCGCAGGAACTTTATCGCCTACTTCCTTCATTTGCTTTTCGGTTTGGAAAATCAGGGAGTCAATCATATTGATTTTCTCTGCTTGCTCGCGCACTTTTTTATCTGATTCTTCATTGGCTTTAGCTTCGTTGCGCATCTTTTCAATTTCCTCTTTTGAAAGTCCGGTAGAAGCCTCAATTCGTATAGATTGTTCTTTTCCGGTTCCTTTATCTTTGGCAGATACGTGAATTATTCCGTTGCTGTCAATATCAAAAGTTACTTCTACCTGTGGGGTTCCGCGCATGGCAGGCGGAATGCCATCTAAGTGGAAACGTCCGATGGTGCGATTATCTTTTGCCATGGCTCGCTCCCCTTGCAGCACATGTATCTCTACCGATGGTTGATTGTCTTGTGCGGTAGTGAACACTTGTGATTTTTTAGTTGGGATGGTGGCGTTCGACTCAATCAATTTAGTCATCACACCGCCAAGAGTTTCCAATCCGAGAGAAAGAGGAGTTACATCCACCAGAACGATGTCGTCCTTTACTTCTCCGCTCAAAATACCTCCTTGAATAGCGGCTCCTACGGCAACTACTTCATCAGGATTTACTCCTTTGGAAGGCTTCTTTCCGAAGAACTTCTCTACTACTTCCTGAATCTTAGGCATACGGGTTGAACCTCCTACCAAAATCACGTCATTCACATCTGCGGCAGAAAGACCTGCATCCTTTAATGCCTTGCGGCAGGGTTCCAGCGTCCGCTCTACTAAAGCGTCCACTAATTGTTCAAATTTAGCACGAGTCAGTTTTTTCACTAAGTGCTTAGGCACTCCATCAATAGCGGTAACGTAAGGAAGATTGATATCCGTTTCTTGCGAAGAGGATAACTCTATTTTTGCTTTTTCGGCAGCTTCTTTCAAGCGCTGAAGCGCCATTGGATCTTTTCTCAAATCCACCCTTTCTTCTGCTTGAAACTCATCGGCCAACCATTTAATGATTTCATTGTCGAAGTCATCTCCACCGAGGTGAGTATCACCGTTGGTAGAAAGTACGTGAAATACGCCTTCGGCCATGTCGAGAATGGAAATATCGAAAGTTCCTCCACCCAGGTCATACACCGCTACTTTGATGTCCTTATGAGTCTTGTCAAGGCCGTAAGCCAATGCTGCGGCTGTAGGCTCGTTGATAATTCTTCGCACCGTCAGTCCGGCAATTTCTCCGGCTTCTTTGGTAGCTTGGCGCTGTGAGTCATTGAAATAAGCAGGCACTGTGATCACCGCTTCGGTCACGGTTTGGCCGAGATAGTCTTCAGCGGTTTTCTTCATCTTCTGAAGAATAATAGCCGAAATTTCTTGAGCGGAGTAAAGTCTTCCGTCTATATCCACGCGAACCGAGTCATTGTCGCCTTTTACCACTTTGTAAGCAGCATAAGCTAATTCGCGACCGGCTTCGCTGTAACGCAAACCCATAAAGCGCTTAATAGATTGAACGGTTTTGGTAGGATTGGTGACCGCCTGACGTTTAGCCGGATCGCCTATCTTTCGTTCACCATTGGCTAAAAATCCAACGATGGAAGGGGTAGTTCTTCTTCCCTCATCATTTTGAATAACGACCGGATCGCTACCTTCCATTACTGATACACAAGAGTTGGTTGTTCCTAAGTCAATTCCTATTATTTTTCCCATTGGTATAAATTTTTTTGTTCGCCCTTACTAATCAATCATTGTGCCACCAGGCCTGTAAGGGCAGTAAGGTCGCAAAAATGGCACTCAAAAGAAAGGCTTTGGACAAATTCGGCTATGTAAGCTATGAAATGTTGATTTTGAGTGCCGACAATTTGACACTTACCTGCTTGTTTTCAAGACACTTAGGCAAGCCACTCTTGCGATATATTGAAATAGGAAAATCTAATGTAGCGGATAACTATTGACAAAGATGCCCGTGACTATCTTTGAAATTAAGTCCATTGGTTAACGAACTACAGGCTAAGGTGTCCAAGGCATCGAAGGTGAGTAATACACTATCTTGCTGCTTATAATATCGGCTGGAGAAAATTCCATATCCTCCTTGGATATTTGAATAGGGGGGAAGTGCTTCATTTGAAACCAAGCCGGACGACTGCGCATTTTGAGAATTAATATAATTAGCCAAATCAGAGCCTGCTGCTGAAAAATAGAGGGTCATGCCCACTGCTGTATTAAATACTCGGTAGTGGTTGCTATTTGCTTGTAAAGAACGGTGAAGGGCATTTAATAAAGTCGCTCCGGTGAAATCTGCATAAAGCGAAGCTCCCCCGTTAGTGCCGGTAGCTTTACTTTCAAACATGAGTATATCTGCAAAGGTGTCGGCCAGTAGGGTGTTCGTTTGCAAATCATATTCCTTATAGGGAAATCTAACTCGTAGATCGTACAAGGCGGCATTCTCTGCCGAATACCACACAATCTTTGACGGGTTGGCAGTAGCCAATGGCATTTTATAGCCCTTGTAGGGAGGTATCACAATAGTGAAGTCTTTCACTAAGCGAATTCCGGTTATTCCTCCCGAAGAAAAGGTATAGCCGTTGGAGTTGTTGGTCACCTCTAAGCGGTAAGTACGGTTTTGATCTAAGTTGCCGCTGAAGGTGTAAAGCACATTGGCATCTGAAGCGAAAGTGCCGCTGTCCTTAGGAAGAGTAACCCGGTGCAGGGTAAATATCTGACCGTTTTGATTGCCGTTGTAATAGGGGATGAGTTTTACGGTCAGTATGTCGGGGTAATAAATAGAATCGGCTATGCCGGTGGCGGTGTAGGCATTTCCATCCATCAAAAAACCTTTTTGAATACGGATGTAATGGGTGGTCTCTGCGATGTTTAGCAGTCCATATACTAAGGGAGTTTCTTGGTAGTTGGCCGTTAGGTCAAAGTCCTGCTTACAACTGTTGCACAAGAGTAAACCCAAGAAGAGTAGAAGGCTAAGCCGTTTCATGAGGGGGACAAAAGTATTAGAAAACTTCTTTCGCCAATAAAAATTTTGTTTATCGGTACCTAAAGGACAATTTTGTCCTCTAACAATCACTCGCATGTCAGTACACAAAGAGATTAAAAGAATTACCACCCACACTTTACAGGAGTTCAAAGACGGGGGAATTAAAATAGCTATGCTTACGGCTTATGACTTTTCAATGGCTCGCATTATTGACAGTGCGGGGATTGATGTGATACTGGTAGGCGATTCTGCTTCTAACGTAATGGCCGGCCACGAAACCACTCTTCCTATTACTCTCGATCAAATGATTTACCATGCTTCGTCCGTAGTGCGCGGTGTTAGCCGAGCTTTGGTGGTGGTAGATTTGCCTTTTGGCTCCTATCAAGGAAATTCTCGCTTGGCTTTGGAGAGTGCTATTCGCATTATGAAAGAGAGTGGGGCACATGCGGTGAAGATGGAAGGAGGAGCAGAGATAAAAGAAAGTGTAGAGCGTATTCTTACTGCCGGCATTCCGGTGATGGGGCACTTGGGGTTAACTCCGCAGTCTATCTATAAATTCGGCACCTATACAGTTCGCGCCAAGGAGGAAGAGGAAGCCAACAAACTGATAAGAGATGCCAAGTTGCTGGAGCAATCGGGCTGCTTTGCTATTGTGTTAGAAAAAATTCCCGCACATCTTGCCACTGCGGTTTCGGAGGAGTTGCATATCCCTACCATCGGCATTGGTGCTGGCGGAGGAACTGATGGGCAAGTATTGGTAGCGCACGATATGTTGGGTATTAATAAAGAGTTTAAGCCGCGCTTTTTGCGCAGATACCTAAACCTGTTTGATGAGGTACAAGGAGCTGTGAAGCAATATGTGGAGGATATTAAGGCTCGCGACTTTCCCAACAAGGAAGAACAATACTGAAGCATTTATCGCTGACTTAATCTAAGCCATCCGGGGAAAAGTCTTCGTTGCTCAGCACAGACGAGAAGTAATATGGGCAAGCGCTACTTCCCGCAGAGAAAGGATGCAGTATTGGTAGTGATCTCCACATTCAACCTTGCTTCGTGCATAAAGCAGATTTCAATTTTTCGCCTTTAAACTTACATTTGAAGCCTCTAAAATTACTTAGCCATTTAGCCATCTTAAAGATTAATGTTGATGATAAACAAGCTGATTCTTACACTACTAAGTGTATGTGCGGTAGCCGGAGTGAATGCTCAAGATAAACTGATTGAGAAAGGCGATAAGTTGGCGAAGAAGTTTCGCTACGAAAAGGCGGTTAAATTTTACAAGAAAGCAACTGATGCTGATGCGAACCATTTAGATGCCAGAGCAAAATTAGCGAATGCCTTGGTGGAAACGGGGGATTTGCAAAGTGCCGAGGCAATATACAGCACCCTGGCCACTAACCCCGCTGCTCCGGCCATTGCTAAGTTCAACTATGCGCAAGTGCTGCGGTCGAATGGCAAATACGAAGAGGCGGCCAGATTTTATGAGGAGTTTGCTAAGGCCGATCCTAAAAATCCCTTAGCAGAGGAATTCAAAAATTTTAAAGAAGAAGTGGCCAAGCTATCGCAAGACCGGCACGAATACAGTCTGATTAGCGCACCCGAAAACTCTTCCGCCTCTGAACTGTCAGCCGCCTTTCTGAACAGCAGTATTGTGATTACTACCAACCGCAAAAGCTCTTCTGCTGGAAAGAACTTAGATTTTATGACCGGGAAAAATTACTACGACATCATGGCACTGGGCACCAGCGAGAAATACACTGCCGAGCCTAAAAAACTGAAAGGAAAAGTAGATCGGAAATTGAACGAAGGCCCTTGCACTTTTTCCAGCGATGGCAAAGAAATGATTTTCACCCGCAGCAACTACAAGAAAAAAAGTGCCGGCGGCATTCGCATGTTGGGCTTATATCATGCTTTCTGGGATCGCAAGAAAGGTTGGGTAAATATCGAAGCGCTTCCCTTCAACAGCCCTACCTACAATGTGGCCGAACCTTCCCTTTCAAAAGACGGCACTAAACTTTATTTTATCAGCGATATGCCCGGTGGCGAAGGCGGCACAGATATTTACGTAAGCACCAAACAAGGCAACCAGTGGGGGCCCCCCACCAACCTCGGCAAAGAAATTAATACCTCCGGCAAAGAAGCCTTCCCTTTTATTGCCCCCGATGGCACACTCTATTTCTCTACCGATTCGCGCGTAGGCTTGGGCGGGCTTGATATTTACTCCGCTACTTTTTCGGGAAGCAAATGGACAGACATCACCAACTTGGGCGCACCCATCAATACTGCCTCCGATGATTTTGCTTATGTGACAGACGGCTCGGGACGCGATGGCTACATGGTGTCGAACCGGCCGGGCGGAATGGGCAGCGATGACATCTATAAGTTTCACCGCCTCACTGAAACTATCTGCGGCACGGTGACCGAGATGCGATCAAAGAATAGTATCAACAACGTTTTAATTAAAGCCATGGCCCCCAACGGAGAAGTATATACTGCCCGCAGCAGCGAAAAGGGTGACTTTTGTATGAACCTGATGCCCGGCAAACAATATAAAGTGGTGGCCGACCGCGATGGCTTCTTTACTTACGAAGGTGGGATGAGTGTAAATGCTGCTAAAAATGCACAACAGCGGATAGTCATGCGACCAAAAGGCGGCATTGCCCTCACGGTGGACGTGACCAAGAAAGGCGGTGGAGCGCTGTCTGATGCCACCGTGTTGTTGTATAATAAAAATACAGGAGAGGTGCGAAAGCAAACCAGCGATGTAGAAGGGAAAGCTGTTTTCGATTTGTTTCCCGATCAGGAATACGACTTGAAGGTGATGAAGAAAACCGGCACCCGCGACAGCGTGTACGACCGCTTTGCCAAAGCCATTTCTACGATGGGTTTCAAACCATCGCAAAGCATCAACGAAGAAGCACAACTCACCCAATACGATGGCAAATTTGTGTTCGACCTGCCCAACGTTTACTTTGAATACAACAGCTACATCATCAAACCTTTCGCGAAAAAAGAATTAGACAAAGTAACCGAGGTGATGAAATCCTTCCCCGATATGGAAATCGAATTAAGTTCGCACACCGATTGTCGCGGAAGCGCTGCCTACAACCTCGGGCTATCGGCCTTGCGGGCGCAGGCCTGCGTGCTGTATCTCGACTCTAACGGGGTGAACAAAAGACGGCTCATTGCCATCGGCTATGGCGAAGAAAAAATCGTGAACAAATGCAAGGATGGGGTGCCCTGCACGGAGCAAGAACATGCCGTAAACAGACGCACCGAATTCAAGGTAATTAAGTTCGATTAAAAGCCCCCAAGCAAGCCCAACAACCTTGTACCGATTACAAATATAACCGAGTGTGCGCCTTGCTGTACCGCCTCGTTTCTAAAGACTTTGCCCCACGGGCGGGCGTACTTTAGAGCCATATCCTTAAAATTGGGCCATTTCATCACCTTACAATGGGTATATCCTTGAAAACTTGGTCATTGCGTGGCCTTACATCGGGCATACCCTTGAAAACTTGACCATTGCAATACCGTACAATACGGTATATTCTTAGAAATAAAGCCATGATCCCGTCATGCTACAATATGATTAAAGGCGAGAAACCGCTTTCAACGATTTTAAACTAATCAAAAGTGCTATTAACTACCCCACCCCACACTTTTCGCAGGCTTCTACAAACTCACCACACAGTCATCCTGCTCTACCATTACCCCTTCGGCTAAGTGCACGCGAGTAACCTTACCGGCCAGCGGAGCCGTAATCGTGCTTTCCATCTTCATGGCTTCGATCACAAATAAGGGCTGGTTCTTGCGCACTTCCTCCCCTTCTTTCACCAACACACTCACTAATTTGCCTTGCAGCGGAGCGCCTATTTCATGGGCAGCTTTGGCTTTGTAGTGATCGGCCTTTAGCACCTTGATGCCGGTGTCGCGCACGCTCACGTTGCGGGTTTGCCCGTTTATCTGAAAAAATACATCGCGCATCCCATCTTCGTTGGGCGCGCCCATGTAGCGAAAACGCACCAGCAGGTTTTTGCCCGGCTCAATGGTTACCATAATCTCCTCGTTGGGCTTCATCGGGTAATAAAAGGCAGGCGTAGGCAAGTAACGGCTATCGCCAAAGTGCTTTCGGAATTTATAAAACTCATCAAACACTTTCGGATACATCTTGAACGACAGAAAATCATCTATCGTCACCATCTCATCATAAGTATTTTTAAACTCTGCCATCTCCCGATCAAAATCAATAGGGCCTAAGTGGGCGTTAGGGCGGTCGGTGTAAGGCACTATATCCTTCAGCACAATATGTTGAAGCTTTTCGGGGAAACCACCGTATGGCTGCCCCAGATCCCCTTTAAAGAATTGTTTCACCGAATCGGGGAACGAAAGCGTATCGCCCTTCTCATACACCTCCTCAGCGGTCAGGTTGTTAGAGGTCATAAACAGCGCCATATCGCCCACCACCTTGCTGCTGGGAGTCACCTTCACCACATCGCCAAACATTTGATTCACCTCCTCGTAGTTGTGCTTGATGGTTTCAAACTTTTCCTCTAACCCTAAAGAACGCGCTTGTGGCAACAAGTTAGAATACTGCCCTCCGGGAATTTCGTGCTCATATACTTCGGCTGTGCCCGACTTTAGTTCACTCTCAAAGGGGTAATAGTACTCGCGCACCACTTCAAAGTAATTACTGTAAGCATTCAGCGATTTCAAGTTGACCGGGTTCTCGCGATCGTGCCCTTTCATCATGGCCACAATGGAGTTAAAGTTGGGTTGCGAGGTTAGCCCACTCATGCTGGCCAAAGCCACATCTATCACATCCACCCCTGCTTCAATCGCTTTCAGGTAAGTGGCAGCTTGAAGGGAAGAAGTATCATGCGTATGCAAATGAATAGGGATAGAAATCTTCTTTTTCAACTCGCCAATAAGCAGTTCGGCAGCGTAAGGCTTTAGTAGTCCGGCCATATCCTTGATGGCGAGGATGTGCGCTCCTTCATCCTCTAACTTCTTTGCCAGATCGGTGTAATACTGCAAGTTGAACTTCTGCCGGTCGGGGTTCATAATATCCCCCGTGTAGCAGATGCAGGCTTCGGCAATGGCATTGGTTTTTTCGCGCACGGTGCGGATGCTCATCTTCATACTATCCACCCAGTTGAGCGAGTCGAAGATGCGGAAGATGTCAATCCCATTTTCGGCACTGCGCTCAATAAATTTTTCAATCAGGTTATCGGGGTAAGCCGTGTAACCCACTGCATTGCTGGCACGAAAAAGCATTTGCAGCAAAATGTTGGGAGCCGCTTTGCGGAAACGCTGCAACCGTTCCCAAGGGTCTTCGTGCAGGAATCGCATACACACATCAAAGGTAGCCCCTCCCCACACTTCAAGCGAGAATATTTCGGGATGGTTGCGGGCAAAGCCTTCGGCCACGTTCAGCATATCAATATCGCGCAGGCGGGTAGCAAACAACGACTGATGCGCATCGCGAAAGGTAGTATCGGTGTAATGGATTTTCTGATCGGCCTTCAAGCGTTTCAAGAACTCCTCCCGACCTAATTCGGTGAGCAGGTCTTTGCTCCCTTTAGGATAGGGCACCGCCACATCCAACTCAGGAATAATAGGCGTGCGGAACTTCTTATCGGGGTCGTAACTCTTCACATCTGGGTGGCCATTCACCTTCAACTCGGCTAAATAACGCACTAACTTGGTACCTCTGTCCTTATCGTAGCCCCACTTAGGGATTTGTAACTGCGGGTTGCGGGCAATAAAGCCCACAGTGGCTTTCCCTTCTTGAAACTCGGGGTTCTCCATCACATTCACCAGAAAGGGAATGTTGGTTTTTACTCCGCGAATGCGAAATTCCTGCAAAGTGCGATCTAAGCGTTGGGTAGCGCCTTTCAAGGTGCGGCTCCAGGCAGAAACCTTCACCAGCATAGAATCGAAGAAGGGAGAAATGCGCACTCCCGAGTAGGAACTGCCTTCATCCAAGCGAATGCCGAAGCCCCCGGCATTGCGATAAGCCACAATGGTGCCGTAGTCGGGCTTGAAATCATTCTCCGGGTCTTCGGTGGTAATGCGACATTGAATGGCCCAGCCGTTGCATTTTACATCTTCCTGTTTATGGAGGAATATTTGCGGATGCGAAAGCTCGTGACCGGCTGCTATAATAATTTGGGAGCGAACGATATCCACCCCGGTAATCTCTTCGGTAATGGTATGCTCTACCTGAATACGAGGGTTTACCTCAATGAAAAAGATGTTTTCTGCGCTGTCCACCAGAAACTCCACCGTTCCGGCATTGTTATAATTTACGTGCTTGGCCAAACGCAAAGCATAGTCAAACAACTTCTCTCTAGTTCTCTGCGACAGAATGGAAGGGGCCAACTCAATCACTTTCTGGAATCTGCGCTGCACCGAGCAGTCTCTCTCAAACAGGTGCACCACATTGCCGTGATTATCGCCCAATATCTGCACTTCAATATGTTTGGGGTCGTCAATAAACTTCTCCAGAAAGACGGTATCATCGCCAAAAGCTTTCTTTGCTTCGTTTCGAGCTTCAAAAAACGATTTGCTCATCTCTTCTTCGTTCCGCACCACCCGCATTCCTCTGCCACCCCCACCTGCTGCGGCTTTCAGCATCACCGGATAGCCAATGAACTCAGCTTCAGTCACGGCATCGGCCAGTTTCAGCAAGGGAATGCGACTATCGGGGATGATGGGAACATCTACCTCTATGGCCACTTTCTTGGCGGCTACCTTGTCGCCTAACTTTTCCATCACATCGGGGCGCGGTCCCACAAACACGATTCCCTCCTCGCCACATCTGCGGGCAAGTGCTACGTTCTCCGACAGAAAACCGTATCCCGGATGAATAGCATCCACCCCGTTCAGTTTAGCGGTGCGGATGATCTCCTCCACCTCTAAATATGGCTTCAGCGGTTCGGAGTTTACGCCAATCTGATAGCTCTCATCAGCTTTGTAGCGATGCAGAGAGTAGCGATCCTCGAAGGTGTAAACGGCTACGGTCTTAATTTTAAGTTCAGAGGCTGCGCGAAGAATACGGATGGCAATCTCACCGCGATTGGCCACTAATAATTTCTTAATCTGCGTGACAGGCATAAGGAGTAGTTGAAGGTGTGAATTTAGAATAAAATGGAAGGCAGGGAATTGGGCGGTAAATGGTTATTGGTAATTGGTGTAATGGTTATTCGTGAAACGGTTAATGGTCTTACGTTTATGGTCTCTATTCTAACCGGAAAAATCGCAAAGGCAAAGGCAAAGGCATAAAGAACACCATGAGTTTCGCTTGCATTACTCGTGTATTCTAAGTGCTTATAATCTCTATTTCACCACAAAGGACATAAAGGTTGATACCCCAAGGTCACTATGAGCTACCTTTGTGTGCATCGTGCATCCTTGTGTTCTTAGTGGTTCTTTTTTGTTAGCTGCAAGAGGAGAGGCCGTTCTTAATTCCACTTCCTTTTAATGTCTTACGTCTATCGTCTAACATCTAATCTCTAATTTCCATACCTCTGCTCCTCTCAGTTACAGCATTGTGGATAACATTTACTGCACCATCTTTCAACCTGAGCAAAAATTTTATTTTTGGCTCTACGAAATTTTCGCTTATGCCGAAACCTTTGCTCCTTCTTCTATTTATCACCTGTTTGTTTACCTCTGTTTTTAGCCAAACCGTAAAAGTTTACGGAACCGTTCGAGATGAAAAGAACAACAAACCCATTGAAGGGGTAGTTGTTTTGCAAAAAGGCACTCAAAACGGTGCGCTCACTGACTCTCTGGGACAATACACTATTCAGTTACCTTCGGGGATTCACTCGTTGGAGTTTAGCTACCTCGGATATTCTGACCGCAGTATTCCTGTATCAATCGTTGAGATGAAGGATAGGCAGTTAGATGTGAAGATGACAGATGAAAGCAAGGAGTTGGACATTGTGGTAGTAACGGGAAGCAAGTATGAGAAGAAACTAAGTGAGGAAGTGGTTTCGATGGAGGTGCTAAAGGCCAACATGATTACCCAGAGCAATGCAAAGATGGATGAGGCGCTGAACAAGGTGCCGGGGGTAAACATGATCGGGAAGACTATTTCCATCAGAGGGGGCAGCGGATTCAGCGATGCGACCGGCAACCGGGTACTCGCTTTGTTGGATGATATGCCCATCATCAGCCCCGAGAACGGTAGTATTATTTGGGACATGGTTCCCATTGAAGCGTTGGAACAGGTGGAGATTATTAAAGGCTCTTCCTCAGCACTTTACGGCTCTTCAGCTCTAAATGGAGTTTTAAACATGCGCACCATTAATCCCAAGCCGGAGATGGTGAACAAGCTCATTATCTCTTATGGTTTTTACGATGAACCCCGTCAACATACTTGGGATTACTTTTGGCATCGGAAATCTATTCGGAAGAATGGTGACACCGTGGATCGGGTCATTCATCCCATGTTTGGGGGTGGGCAGTTTGTACATGCCAAGCAGTATGGCGACTTTGGCGTAGTGGTGGCAGGTTCCTATCAACAAGATCAAGGATTTAGGATGTATAATGATTACAAACGCGCGCGATTAGCCTCCAAACTTCGCTACACTCCGCACAAGCTCCAGCACTTAACGGTAGGGCTGAACATGACTTTCTTCCATCAAAACCTTAAAGATTTCTTTGCTGCGCAGGGTTTGGGCCCCAAGATGTATATGCCCAGTGATGGTGCTCAAACCATTACCCGCTCGCGCACTTTTACCATTGACCCTTATGTGAACTACTACGACAACAAGCAGAACCGCCACAGTATCAAATTCAGGGTGTTTAATACCATGTATAACTCTACCACGGGTGACAGCACTGAGTCCACCGAGTTTTACTACGACTATTCCTTCTTGCGCAACTTCAAGAAGTTGAATTTGGTGATTACTGCCGGTAGCAACGGTTTTTACTCGGTGGTGCACGGCAAAACCTTTGGGCATTTGGTGGCGAATATCAAAAACATACGATTTTACAGCACTCGAGACATCATGAATTTTGCCGCCTACATACAGGCTGAAAAGAAGTTCTTTAACAAGCTGACCGTCTCCGGTGGACTGCGACTTGAGTTTGCCCGCCTGTCTGATGAAACGGTGCAGAACCGGCTCCCTTTCATTAACATTCTCAACGGCATCAAACACAAACCTTCTAACATTACGTCACCGGTTACTCCTCTTTTCCGCTTAGGGCTTAATTATCAGGCAACCGAAGGTACCTACATCCGGGCTTCTTTTGGGCAAGGGTTCCGCTATCCGGCTTTGGCAGAGAAGTATGTTTACACCGTGCGGAGCGGAGCACAAGTATTTCCGAACGACTCGCTGCGTCCGGAAAATGGATGGAGTGCTGAGGTAGGAATTAAGCAGGGCGTAAAAATCAGCCGATGGATGGCTTACTTTGACGTGAGTGGCTTTATCATGCGCTATCACGATATGATAGAATTTCAGTTGTACAACAACATCCCTGATTCGATTCAACCTTATGTGATGGGAGTTCCTTTTCACGCCACCAACATCACCGATTCCCGAATTATGGGGGTGGAGATTTCGGCCATTGCCAATGGTAGAATATTCGGAGTGCCCTTGAACTTTATTGTGGGCTATTCCTATCTGGATCCAAGAAACTTGTCTTACGACCCCAGCGATCCCAACTCTACCAAAATCCTGAAATACCGGATTCAACATTCCTTTAAAGCTGATATTCAGTCCACCTATAAAAGTGTGATGTTAGGGGTAAACCTACTTTACAATAGCTTTATGAAGGAAGTAGATCAGGTGGGTGTGGGCGCGTTGCCGGTAGTAAATGGTTTTAGGAAAACCCACAACAAGGGCGATTTTGTGATGGACATACGCGCAGGATATAACTTCCGAGATAAGTTTACCTTCAACTTTATCTGCAAAAATGTGCTGAACACCGAATACATGCTTCGTCCTGCTTTGATTGAAGCTCCTCGCAACTATACTTTTCAGGTGGGGTATAACTTTTAAGTTAATCGTTGTTGGTTATTGGTTCATTGTAGATGATAGTCATAGCTCACTGTGCTGTTTGGAGGGCAGCCAGGGAAATACAAAAAATTATACTCTAATTTGTAGCCATGCCCTGCTGGTTATATTTTAAGCGGTTACTATGTTTGGTACTATTTTTCTGTGGGCTTCACCTGTCTGCTCAGCACCCCTTTCAATCCTTTCGCGGCAACATCACTGAGAAATTCACCGGGAATGCGGTTTCCAATGCTACCGTTCAACTCACCGGCAAAGATTATACGGCTGTCATGCTTTCCGATACCTCCGGCAATTTCTCCTTCTCTAAAGTGCCTGCCGGTGATTACCGGGTCGAAATCTCTCATACCGGCTTTCATCCCTTCATTTTTCCCCAAATAGAAATCTCTACGGGTAAAGAAGTCTTTCTTCCCATTGAGTTAGAGGCAAAGACTACCCTGTTAAAGGAAGTGGTGATCGCGGTTCCAAACAAAAAGGAATCCAACATCATCAGCATCAGTAAATATAGTTTCCAAATTGAGCAATCAGAGCGCTTTGCCGCAAGTTTAAACGACCCGCAACGGTTGGCTCTTTCATTTGCCGGAGTGCGCAGCATTGGCGGCTTGCAAAATGGCATCATTGTTCGCGGCAATTCCCCCAAAGGAGTTCTTTGGCAGGTGGAAGGTATTGAAGTTCCTTCTCCGAATCACTACAGCGGGCAAGGTAGCCCCGGCATGGTAAGTATCTTAAATAATCTGGTGTTGCAAAAAGTTGATTTCTATACCGGTGCTTTCCCTGCCAAGTTTGGCAACGCCACCTCGGCTGTGTTTGATGCCACGTTGCGCAGAGGCAACACCAAGCGCTATGAATTTAGCATACAGTTGAGCAACCTCGGCTTAGAAGCCTCTGCCGAAGGGCCACTTTCAACCAAGCAACCTTCCTCATTTTTAATGGCCTATCGCTATTCAACAGTCGGGTTAATGGGCAAAATAGGCTACCCTATCGGAGATTATATCACGGCTTTTCAGGACTTGAATTTTAAATTTCATTTTGCCACAAAGCGCTTTGGCTCTTTTGATTGGTGGGGCTTTGGCGGCATCAGTTCCATCCGTGATGCAAAGGGCAAAACAGATCATGGCGTTTTTGCCAATCAATACATCACCGCAGTGAGTGGAGTTTCTCATCAAATTCTATTTCAAGGTACCACCACTTGGAAAACTACCCTTGCCGCATCTGCTTATTCCGATAGCTGGCACGCTACTAATAGCCGCGAATACCAGAATAGCAATAACCTTTCTAACCATCAGGTTGAAAAAGCCATTTACGACTATCGCGACATTTCGCTCCGCTTTTCTTCTGAGGTCAATCATTACATCAGCGAGCGCTTTCAACTTCAGGCGGGTATTCAAATTATCAAACCGTATCTGCATCTCACCGATTCGGCCTTTCGGCAGGATGTTTACATCAACAGCATCACGGGCGATACCTCTTTTAATAACATACAGCCGACTCTTTACCAACAAGCATCAGAGGCGGCCGCCCGGTATGAGGCGTTCCTCAGCCTAAGCACCTTCCTGAGCAACAAAGTTCTACTCACCACCGGAGTTCACTCCACCTATTTCGGCAAGGGCTTAGACTGGCTGCTTGAACCTCGTTTGAATTTGAAATGGCAGGTAAAGCCCAAGCATAAAATTGAAGTGGCCACCGGCTTGCACAGCCGCTTTGAATACCCGGTGTTTTACGCCAAGGAGTTGGTGCAATATCATTTCGTTCAACCGAATAAAAACCTGAAACCATCCCGAGCGTTTCATCTGAATGCCGGCTACTCCTTTGCTTTCTTTGACGACTTTTATTTTAAAACCGAAATCTATTTCCAGTACCTTTTCGCAGTTCCTGCTCAGGTGGACACCTTCACCTTCTACCTTTCTCCCACCCAAGTTTATACCAGCTATTATCCGACATCCATCTTGAACAACATCAATTACCTCGACTTTTATTACCGCTACCAGAACAAAGGCGAAGGCTTGAATTACGGCATTGAATTTACCCTCGAAAAGTTTTTTTCAAAGAACTATTATTTCTTGTTTACTACTTCGTTATACAACTCTCTGTTTCGCGTGAAACCATTGCCGTGGTATAACACGCCTTTCAATGGCAACTGGGTGCTTACCCTTACGGGAGGGAAAGACTTTAGAGTGGGGAAGAAATACAAGTCAAACATCGTTAGCCTGAATACCCGCTTGCTGGTAGCCGGGAATGACCGAACGGGAGAGAATTACAAAGATCAACTCAAACCATTTATCCGTTGGGATATACGAGTTGCCTACAAGCGCAACCTAAAACGATATTCTTGGGAGTTGTCTGGCGATGTTCAAAACGTATTGAACCGCAAGAATGAAAGCAACAACGACTTCAACATTAACATCGGCATTTTGCCGGTCTTGAAATATAGAGTTGATTTCGGCTTTGCTGCGAAACGGAAGAAGCGTTGAAGCGGTGTGCTTGCTACTCCTTTCAGCAGAAATTGTCACTCGTTCACCAATGTATGAAATATTGCCGCTTTGCTTCCGAATGGGTTTTACCGGATGCTTCGGGGAATGCCTACTATTTAATTCCCAATTATCATCCCTAAGGCGAACAGAATGGAAAAAATGAAAGTGCCTATGGCCAACTGTTTTAGCAGCGGGTCAAAGTCAGCAGGGGAGTCTATACTATGCACTACCGCTAAGTGTTTTCGGAATAGCGGAAGAGTAATGATGAAAAGAAACTGCATACTGCTTTGGAGATTCAGGAATACAAACGCAAGGGCGCAAATCAAAGCGGTGATAATAAGTGCTTGGTGATATTGCTTGGCTCTGGCGAGGCCAATCTTCACTACTAAAGTGTTCTTGCCCGCTTTTGCATCGCTCCCGTGATCGCGCATGTTGTTCAGGTTAAGCACTCCGGAGGCAAAGAACCCGATAGAGCAAGCCGGCAACAGCACCGAGTAATGGAGGGTGTGAGACAAAAGATAGTAGCTGCCACCTACCCCCACCAAACCAAAAAACAAGAACACAAACACATCTCCCAAGCCGCGATAGCCATAAGGGTTTTCTCCTATGGTGTATTTGATAGCTGCCGCAACTGCTCCCAAGCCCAGCGCAAAAAAGAAAACGGAGGAAGCATTGATCACTTCCCCAAAAGCGAGATAGAGGAGGGCTGAGCCGGAGATGATTGAAAGTAGGGCGGTGAGGAGGATGCCCGCTTTGATTTCATAGAAGGACAACATACCCGCCTGCACTGCGCGCTTAGGACCTACTCGCTCGTCATTATCAGTACCCTTTTTATGATCGCCATAATCATTGGCAAGATTGGAAAGTATTTGAAGGAAAAGGGTAGTGAGTAAGCACAGTTCTAATACTCCTCTGCTGAAGCCATTAGGGTTTTCGGCATACGCAATACTGCTACCGGTGATAATGGAAGAAAGGGCTAAGGGCAGGGTTCTTAACCGGAAGGCGTGAAGCCAGGCTAGTGTTTTACTCACCTGTTTTTCTTATCTCTTGCTCATAAAAATGACCGGTTTCGTGCAGGTAACCTAAAATGAGATGAACCACCTGCTTGGTTTTTGTTTTGGGAAGCAGTACTTCAAAGTTATTGCGCAATCGCTCTACCACATGGTCTGCCAATTCATCTTCCTTTATTACCTCCCCGGCAGAAGCATCCCATTTTTCAATAAAAGCGTTTAGAATGGTGTAGGCTTCATCTTCTGAAATATGAAAGTCAATGTACTTGTAGATAAACTTGACCGTGTCGAAATACTCCGGCTTGTCAGTTTTGGGTGGATTCCAATTGTCTAATGGGGAACTCATACGATACCGAAAATAAGTATTGAGATTTATACCGACAAATATAAACGCTATTGCTCCACGATGGGCGCTTGCTGCTCTAAATTAATCCCCGAAGGGAGTAAAGTGTATAGCTTTCTCTTCTCTGTCTCGAAATTCATAAAGTAGAAAAAGGTAAAGATGCATGTTCGGAAGAATCGTGGTTGCTTTTCAAAAGGAGAGAAGCACTTGCCAGCCTATGGAAACTTAGGGAACTTGCTCCAGTCGGGCTTGCGCTTTTCGAGGAAAGCATTCTTGCCTTCTTTGGCTTCTTCACTCAGGTAATAAAGCAAAGTGGCATTGCCGGCCAGTTCTTGTATGCCTGCCTGCCCATCCAATTCAGCATTGAACGAAGCTTTTAACATGCGAATGGAAAGAGGGGATTTCTCCTGTATCTTTTTACACCATTCCACGGTTACATCTTCCAGCATTTCGCGCGGCACCACCTTGTTTACCATGCCCATATCTAAGGCATCTTGGGCACTGTACTGATCGCACAAGAACCAAATTTCTCGAGCTTTTTTCTGGCCTACGCAGCGAGCCAAATAGCTGGCGCCAAAGCCGCCATCAAAGCTGCCCACCTTAGGGCCGGTTTGTCCAAACGTGGCATTCTCGCTGGCAATAGTTAAGTCGCATACAACATGTAGCACATGCCCTCCTCCGATCGCAAATCCGTTCACCATAGCAATCACCGCTTTGGGGATAGAGCGAATTTGTTTCTGCAAGTCCAGCACGTTTAGGCGAGGCACTTCATCGGTGCCCACATAGCCCCCGTGCCCGCGCACGTTCTGATCGCCCCCGCTACAGAAAGCCTTATCGCCCTGGCCGGTAAACACAATGCACTGAATATCGGGATTGTCGCGGCAAATGAACATGGCATCAATCATCTCCTTTACCGTGAGCGGAGTAAAGGCGTTGTAGTACCGGGGGCGGTTCATGGTTATTTTAGCGATGCCTTCAAACAGTTCAAATTTGATTTCCTTGTATTCCTTAATCGGGGTCCAGTTTCTTTTGCTCATAGTTGGGGTCTAATGGTTTTAAAATATTGTTTAAAAACAGCAGCGCTGATTACATTGTTCGTTTTTATTTCGAGAATGGCCGGCCTTCCTTTCTTTGGCAGATAGAAATCGGCCAGTGCTTCGTCCAAGTGTTCCGGTTGGTCACAAAAATAATAAGGGATGTCAAACATGGTAGCGAGATGTTTGGCAGTGAGGGTATGTTTGGTCTCAAAAAATTTCTCAAAGTCAGGCATCTCAGCCGGGCCATCCATCAAGCGGAAAATATTACCTCCGGAATTATTGATAATGATGATGCGGAAATTAGGCGAAAGGTGGTTGTTCCAAAGGGCATTTGAATCGTACAGAAAACTCACATCGCCCACCACGCAAATGGTCATTTCTTTAGTTACGTGAGCGGCTCCGGCTGCTGTGCTCACACAGCCGTCAATTCCACTGGTTCCCCGATTGGCATTTACCGTTAATGAAATATCGTGTGGGAAGAAATTGGAATAGCGAACAGGAGTGGAGTTGCCGTATTGAATATGACTGCCTTGCGGAAAAGAGGAAACGAGTTTTTGAAGAACGGTGAAGTCTGAATAGGGAGCCTCTTGCAGGTAATCGCTTTTCTGTTGCTCCACTTTGGCCGATAAATTATGCCAGGAAGTTTTGAAGTCAGTATTCTCCTTTTCGCGCATTTCAAGCAAGCACTCTAAGGCTTCTTCTTCGCGCATGATGGGGGAAGGGGTGGGAGATAAATGGAAATAATTCCGACCTCGTATTTCGCCCGATGACGCTATATCCCAATGATAGGCCGGCTGGAATGTGCGCAAAAATTGGCGGATGCGCTTTGAAATAATCTGATTGCCTAAGGTGATTACAATGTCGGGAAAGAAGCGAACGTCTTCTGTATTTTCGAAGGCAGCAAGGCAGGAATCATAATCGAGAATAGCCCCTACTGAAGAGCAGTTAGAAACAGATTCGGCCAGCACCACCACATCCTTCCGCATGGCCAAGGTCTTTATCTGATCGGTGAAATTCTTGTCGGGACGGTGCAGCCCAACAATGATTAATTTGCAACTCGACTTCGCTAATTCTTCCGCCATCAGTTGCTGCGATGCAATGCGAAGTTTTGTGCTGTTGCCAACTGCTTCCGGCTTAAAAATATTTTTAGGAAGCTTGGTAGAAGCGCTTTCTGCGATTTCATACAATGGCTCTTTGAAGTGAATATTTAATCTGGAAGGGAAGTTGTTTTCATGCACCTTAAATATTGCTTTTTCTACCTTGCGCACAATTTCGGCAGCGGGTTCTTTGTCGGCCTCTAACTCCATGTCGAAGGCAAAGTTGCCGAATAATCCTACCTGATAAATAGACTGATTTTCTCCCTCCATTACAGCGCCTTCGGGGCGGTCGGCCGTTAGAAATAACAGCGGCACCTCTTGGTAATAGGCTTCGCAGCAGGCCGGCAACAAATTGAGGGTGGCGGTGCCCGATGTGCAAACCACCGCCACCGTTTCTTGCAATTGCTGCGCTATTCCCAAGGCATAATACCCTGCTGACCGCTCATCGGGAACCACAATACATTCTATATCGGCAATCTGAGAGAAGGCAATGACTAAAGGAGCAGAGCGCGAGCCGGGAGAAAAAACTACTTTGCGGATACCTTTGAGATGACAAGTCTCCGCTATTAACTGTCCGCTTTTATTCGCTGAAATCATGGGGCAGCAAAGGTGAAAAACTTTCGCTTATTTGAGGAAGGGTCATTTTCAGTTTTCTGTTTCCGATTTTCTGCTTCAGAAGCCTTCGGAGGACGTTGAGAAGGGAATGGTGACAGTTCAGAAGGACAAAATGGCCAATGGTAAGAAGCGAGAGATAAGAAGCGGGAAACAAGAACAAGTCACAAGACCCAAGAAACAAGACAGAGTATTAACTCCAGCCTTTAGACTGGAGGCAACAGAATATCTATCTCATGGGCTTTAGCCCTACCTACCTTAAAAGTGATGGCTAAGGCCGTGTAGTTTGTGGTGGCTTTTCTCCGCCATAAATGACAGCGTTAATAATTATTTTTTGCGCCAGGGTCTATGTCTTTACAAGCGTACCTGATAGCTGGAAAATGTCTGTGGAGACACAGACACTGGCTTAGACATTAGCTTCTTTTATTTTAGAAAGACTCGCGCAATGGCAATGTGTTTTATAGATGCTTGATTGGCACAAGCGGAGGCTTGCGTCCAATGTTATTAAGTTAAGGATGAGCAGTTCTTCTTCTGCTAAAGCCAAAATGCGCTTAACTTAATGCATTGCGCTCGCGCCAGTGAGGGAAAGGGCAGAGGGTTGGCTAAGAAGAGGCATATATTCGCTGCCGGTTGCATAAAAAGTGTTTTAAGTACTAAGCAAAGTTTTATAAGTTTGAATAGCACAACTAAACAGATATGCACTGGAAAGCCGAACCCATTATTCACAACAACCAAGCGCGCATTGCGCTGCATTTCGATTACAGTAAAGAAGTAAACGAGCGGGTGCGAAAATTAGCCGGAGCTAAATGGAGCAGCACATTGAAAGTATGGCATGTACCGGATAATGTCACTTACCGAGAACAGTTTAAACTGCCCGAATACAGTATTGTCATACAAGCTACAAGACAATCTGCGCCTTTGATTGCAGAAGAAATAATTGCCCAAGTAGAAACGTATAAACGATGGCTACGATCGCGCAGATACAGCGACAATACCATAAAAACATATAGCGAGGCACTGCTTAGTTTTTTAAAATATTATGCGCATAAACCGGTTAATGAAATCACGAACGATGATGTAATCGCGTTTAACAACGATTATATTTTAAAGAACAAACTGTCGGCTTCGTACCAAAACCAAATAGTAAACGCCATAAAACTGTTTTTTAAAAAAATAAAGAGCAGTGCTATAAATGTTGATTTGGTACACCGGCCTAAACGCGCTAAACAATTGCCTAATGTATTAAGTAAAGAAGAAGTAAAACAACTATTGGGAGCACCGCAGAATATAAAACACAAAACTATGCTGGCACTAATTTATAGTTGCGGACTGCGAAGAAGCGAACTGCTAAACCTGAAACCTGCCGACATAAATTCAAACCGGAACTTAATTGTGATAAAACAAGCTAAGGGCAAAAAAGACCGCATAGTACCCCTGTCAGAAAAAGTATTGTTGATGCTTCGCTCGTATTATAAAACGTATAAACCAAAAACCTGGCTTTTTGAAGGGCAACTGGAAAACGAGCAATACGATGAACGCAGTTTGTCGAATGTTTTGAAACAGGCTTTGGCAAAAACAAAGATAAACAAACCGGTAACCCTGCATTGGCTGCGACACAGTTATGCCACTCATCTGCTTGAAGCGGGAACAGATTTACGCTATATACAAGAAATATTAGGGCATAAAAGCAGCAAGACCACAGAGATATACACCCACGTAAGCAGTAAGAATATTCAAAAAATAGCAAGCCCTTTTGATACCTTGTGAAAAAAATAGGGATATTTGGTTACAGCCATTTTATGGCACATGTCTATCTAAAAACAGATGGATATGTGCCACAGAGTGGCACATATAAACAAGTTAGCGGCAAGTTTTGACGACACCGCTCACGATAAAACGGGGAAGCCGAAAACTGATTTAGAGTAGGCACAAAAAACAATAAACATTATGGCAGCTAAAACGACACTTTACATTTTGGGAGGATTGGTTTTAATCGGTGGGCTTGGTCAATTTTATGGTATATCTCAACTTAGAACTCTTCAAGACTCATTGCTTGGTGGTATGGTTGAACAAATGATTAACCAAAAAATTCAATTTGGTTCTATCCTAACAATTAGCGGTTGCATTTTAATTGCTATTGGCTATTTTATTAAACCTAAAAAATCTTCTGATTCTTAATCTTCAAAGCCCGCCACAACAAAATGAACATTCATAATTACGCAACACTCATTCAACATTTACCTGTTCGACAACAAAGTGAAACGACAAAGCGTAGCACTTGGCGAAAAGCTGAAAGTGAAATTGATTGGCTCCCCGACTTCAACAACAAACTTTTTGACAATAAAGTAACACTAACCCTTAGCCGACAAGAAATAATTGACACCACAAGTTCGATACGGGAATTTATCTTGAAAACAATTTATTGGGGCTACCCAAGTGACATGAGAGGTAATCACTTCGTAAACATCTTACAAAAAATTCAGACACTTGAAACTACTCTTAGTAATATTAAAAGAAAGGAAAACCTAACCACGACCGACTTTAACGACCTGACAAAAACTTTCAAAAGTATTCCGGGACTTGGCTTATCAACTTACAGCAAACTTTTACATTTCCTTGACATCAAGTTTAACGGCAATCCTTGTTTAATTTTAGACCAAAGAATTATTGATGTTTTTGCAAATAGTTCGTATTACGACTTCTCGCAGTTTGGACAAATTACCTATGACAACGCAGCAACAAAATATCTTGAGTATTTAGAAACAACGAACAAACTCGCTAAAGAATTACATACGCAACCAGAAAACATTGAACTGTTTTTATTTCTGTTCGGTAACAAGTTAAAAACGGTTGAAGCAGAGAAAGAAATAATTTCTCAAATGTGGAACGGCTACTGTCCAGAGAGTATGCTTAAAGGAAAAAAAGTTCGGATGCGATTAAACGACTGGGATTTTTTTGAAAGCGAAGAAACACGACTTCAAATTTGTGTGTTGAGTGGTGTGCAAGCAATCATTTTAAACTTTAGAGGCAAAGGAGAGTTCCGTTCAACTCCAAACTTTGCAGACGAAATAGAAAATGGTGAAATTTTAAGCCCACAAAATACTGACAGTCCACCCTTCAACGACCCGACAGTGGTTTTTCAAAATAGCGAGGAAATCGAAAAATATATTAGAGCAATTAAATAATGGCAACACAAACATTGCAAGGTTTGTCCGTCTTGTGGACGGACAAACCAGCCGCTAACATCGGGTTAAATGAAATGGCGCGGGAAGTCTTTTATGCAAGTGTTACTTTCTTATTTTAGTTTGTGTTTAGCGGACAGAAAGCGCGTTTTAATGCGCCACTTCATTAACCCGTAAAACGTTAGCACTCATTTTATGACGACAACAACGACATACATATTGACAATCTTAATTCTAACTTTCGGACTGCTTTCTTGTGGACAAAATACAGCATCGCAAGAACCAATAAAGGATAAATCAAACTTTTCACTTTCAATAACAACATACAATCACGCAGAACAAATGTTTAATGGTATAACGACCTATGACCTAAAGAATGACACTTTGAAAATTAACAGGTCATTTATGTTTTCAGACAAGGACACAATACTATTCTCAAAAAGAATAGACGATAATTCCATAGAACAAATAGAAAGTATACGCATTGACAGTTTAAAGGACTTTTATTTTAACAACTGCATAATGGCGACCAGTGGAAATGAATATTTTATCTCAACAACTATTGACACAGTTAATAAAAAAATTGCTCTTCATCACTATTACGACAAACAAATTGAAAAATTAATTACTGAATTAAATAAAAACATACCAGACATTTTTAAACTTGACTATTTGACAAGTGAAACTAAACAAGACTGCGAATGAAAACGAGTGCTAACAGCACCTACCCAAAAGGCGGGGTTTCGTGTTCCAAAGACAATTTTGTGGTTAATGGAAGTTTAGTTTTTCAAATCAAGTTTAGTGGTAAAAATCCCGCCCTTCGGGTAGCTGCGAAACGTCAGGCTGTGAAATAACCCCCTCTTTGGTTTTTACCGGCAAAAAAACCGCGGTAGGCTTTTGTATAGAGCGCTTTAAAGCGATTTGAGCTTGCTGTTTTTCAGGCAGCTACTCTTCCCCCAAAATTTTGAAGAGCGTAAAAGAGCTGTAAACGAAGCAGTTTTTGGCAAAGCCGGGCAATCCTCTTGTAGTTGGGTTGCCAGTTTTGGAGTTTTTCTAATAGCTCAGGGATGCCGAGGATGTTGATGCTGCGTTTGAGGTTATAGACCAAGCAAATCAGGCTGTGCTCTCCGTTTACTTTCTCCAATACGTTGAGATAGCCATAGAGATACAGTTTTAAAAACAGAGTAGGGTGAAAAGGCGGGCGGCCTTCTGTCTTGAGCGAAGCCACTGTAAATTGCAGTTGTTCTAAATCGAGTTTATTGACAAAGGCCTCCAATACTCGGACCGAATTGCTATCTCCAATTTGTTCTTCGAGACAGCTAAAGTGCATTTGAAGCCGGTTCTGTGCTTGTATATATTCCATATCCTCGATGACGAACAGCAAAAGAAAAAATTGTACTTTTTCCTCAATTTTTTTTGGAATAACTTGGAGGGAGGTATTTTCACAGTCTGCCGTTACCGGCAATCCTTCCTATCCCGCCACGGCATTGACTTCCACGGCTAACGAGCGTCACACTTCGGACAAGATTTATCTAT